>NZ_FWZX01000003.1:0-51666 GCF_900177295.1 Tistlia consotensis USBA 355 | reverse complement strand
AGGGCAAGCACCACTCGATCTTCGTCGAGCCGGGCGAGCGGGACAGCGCCGAGTACCGCTCCTTCTGGGACAACCTGCGGCGCGGCGAGTTCCAGGCCGGCGAGTTCAAGCGGCTCGGCAAGGGCGGCAGGGAGGTCTGGATCCAGGCCACCTACAACCCGATCCTCGACGCCAGCGGCCGGCCCTTCAAGGTCGTCAAGTTCGCCAGCGACGTGACCCGCCAGGTCATCGCGCGGATGCGCAGCGAGCACGTCCGCAAGATGATGGAGAGCGTCGCGGCCGGTGCCGAGGAGCTCAACGTCTCGGTGCGCGAGATCGCCGATTCGATGACCAAGTCCAAGGCGACCTCGGAGGGTGCCTTCGACCTGGTCGCCTCGGCCGGCGAGTCGACCGGGCGCCTGGCGGAGGCGGCGAAGTCGATGGGCGGCATCGTCGACGCGATCGACAGCATCACGGCGAAGATCAACCTGCTGGCGCTGAACGCCTCGATCGAGTCGGCGCGGGCCGGCGAGGCCGGCAAGGGCTTCGCGGTCGTCGCCAACGAGGTCAAGAGCCTGGCGACCCAGGCCAAGGGGGCGACCGAGCAGATCGCCCGCGAGATCGAGGGCATGCGCGGCGTCTCCGGCGACGTCGTCTCGGGCCTCGGCTCGATCCGGCATGCCATCGAGCAGGTTCGCGAGTACGTGACGGCGACCGCGGCGGCGGTCGAGGAGCAGAGCGCCGTGGCCAACGACATGTCGGCCTCGATGCAGCGCGCCTCCCAGGAGGCCGCCGCCATCGGGCAGTAGGCGCGGCGTGCCGGCCGGCGTGGGCCGTCAGCCCGTCGCCGGGCCCGAGGCGTGACGGCGGGCGTAGTAGCCGCTCTCGATCTCCTCGATCAGTCCCGGACGGCTCGGCGACCAGCCGAGCCGCTCGCGGGCCCTCGCCGCCGAGACCCGGCTGTTCGAACCGAAGGTGTAGTGGGCGCCGGACGGCCCCCAGCGCTGCACCGCCTCGTTGAGGTCGAGCGGCTCGGTGCGGTCGCCGAGCCGCAGCATGCGCCCGATCGCGACCGCGATGTCCCTGAGCCGGGCCTCGCCCTGCGCGGCGAAGAAGAAGTCGCCGGGCTCGGCGCCGTCGAGGGCCAGCAGGTAGAGCGCGACCAGGTCGTCGATCTGGACGTGCGACCAGATGTTCTCGCCCGGGCCGAGGTGGCGGGCGACGCCGCTCTGCTTGGCCAGCAGGATCAGCTCCGGCACCTGCACGCTCTCGGGCTTCGGGCCGCTGCCCTCGCCGTAGATCATCGAGGGGCAGACGACGATGCCGCGGACCTTGTCCGCCGCGGCGGCCATGACGGCGCGGTCGATGGCGTGGCGTCCGGCCTTCTCGAAGCGCGGGCCGACGAAGCTCTCCTCGGTGACCGTCGGCGCGTCGTGGCGGCCGGCCGCCATGTCGCCGACGATGCTGGTGCCGCTGGTCCGGATCAGCGTCTTGCCGCTGCCCTCCAGGGCCGTGAGGAAGGCCGAGACGCCATAGGGGTCGTCGGCACTGGCCGCCTCGATCACCGCGTCGTGAGCCTTCGCCTCGGCGATCAGCAGCGACCAGTCGGCGAGGCTGCCGGCAACCGGGCGGGCGCCCATCGCTTCGACGGCGGCCTGGCCGACCGGGTCGCGGGCGAGGCCGCTGACGCTGTCGCCGCGCGCGACCAGGGCGCGAACCAGCGAGCCGCCGATGTAGCCGGTGGCGCCGGTGACGAAGACCTTCATGCTTGCTCTCCTGTCTCCGGCCGAGCCTCGGCCGGCCCGCGAGGATGGGCCGGCGCGGCGGCGGGTGCAACGGCGGGCGCCTTCCGGCCGCGGCTTCGGCTCGGCCCGACCGGTAACGGACGCGCGGGCCCGCGGTTCCGCATCTCGGCGGGCCGGCTTGCGGGACCGGAGGCGCCGGGCCAGACTGGCGGCCGGACGAGGAGGGGAGCGGGGATGGCCTTCGGACGGATCCTGGAGCTGCGGCGCTATCCGGTCAGCTCGCTCGGCGGCGAGCGGCTCGAGGCCGCGATGCTGGAGAGCGGCGAGCCGGGCGGCATCGTCGGCGATCGGCTCTGGGGTCTGGTCGCCGAGGACGACGGCGAGATCGCCAAGCCCGAGAAGCGCCGGCGCTGGCGGCCCGTGCCGGAGCTGCACGGCCGCTCGGCCGCGGGCGGTGTGGAGGTTGGCCGCGACGGCGGGCCCTGGCACCCGGTCGGCTCGGCCGGGGCCGCGGCGCTGGCCAGCGGCCATCTCGGCTTCGCGGTCGGCTTCCGGCCGCACGGCGGGAGCGAGGGGCAGGGCGCCGTCGCGCCGCGCTACCAGCGGGCCGACCTGCATCTGCTGACCACCGCGTCGCTGCGCCACCTGGCCGGCCTGCTGCCGCCGACGGCGCGGCTCGAGCCGCCCCGCTTCCGGCCCAACCTGCTGGTCGAGACCGGCGAGGCCGAGGGCTTCGTCGAGGCCGGACTGGTCGGGCGGAGCCTGACGGTCGGCACGGCGCGCGTCACCGTCGTCGAGCCCTGCAAGCGCTGCGCCTTCACGACCCTGGCCCAGGGCGACCTGCCGCTCGACCCGGCGATCCTGCAGGCCATCGCCCGCGCCGGGGGCGGCAGCTTCGGCGTGCTCTGCCGCGTCGAGCAGGGCGGCGCGCTCGCCGTCGGCGATCCGGTGACGCTGTCCGCGGCGTGACCGCGGCGGCCGGACGGCAGCCGGTCAGAGCACCCAGCGGAAGGCGCGCCGGAGTTCCGCGACGCCGTCGGCCTCGTAGCAGCGGCCGTGGGCGAGGGCGATCCGCTCCGGCGCCCAGGCGATCATCCGCTCGACCGCGGCGCGCAGGCGCCGGCGGCGGCCGAGGAAGGAGAGCTGCATGTCGTAGGGCGCCTTGCCGTCCGGGTCCGCGGCGCCGGCGAGCTGCATGGCGAGGCGCCAGAAGCGCGAGCGGATGCGCCGCGGCTCGAAGTTCTCGATCAGGTCGGTCAGGATCAGCGTCCGCGTCGGCCGGTGGAAGAAGTCGACCTCGGTCAGCAGGCTGCCGGGCACCAGGACCTGGTCGAGCACCTCGGCCCAGGCCGGCGGCGGCGCGTCGCCGAGCGTGGCGTGGGCCGGCAGCGGGCGCTTCGCCTTGCGGGCCAGGCCGGGGGCGGCATGGACCTCGGCCCCAGGAAAGCGCGCGGCCCAGGCCGGCAGCCACCAGTAGTGCAGGCTGTTCGGCGCGACCAGGAAGCGCACCGGGCCGAGCGCGGCGAGCTGCTCGAGCAGCGGCTCGCTCGGATGCGTCGGCGAGTGCAGCCAGAGGCCGCCGTCCGGCAGGCGGACCACGGTCATGCGCGTCGGGAAGGGCACCTTCAGGCCGACATAGCCGAAGCGGATCTCGGGCCCGTCGATGACCCAGAGCTCCGGCGCCAGCGGCTTCGGAACGTCGAGCGGCGCGTAGGGCTCGAAGGCGAGGGTCGTCAACGACCTGCCTCCTTCCGCGGTGTCGCCACGATTCGCCGTCAGCTTCCCACCCGCGCCGCCGCGGAACAAGGGTCTGTGAACCGGCGCCGCCGGGCCGCGGAAGACCGACTCGGCCGGCCGGAGCGATCATCACCGTGCCATTCCCCGGAGACGCGCCCATGGAAGGGGCCGGCCTGACCATCGCCCTGCTCGATTCCGGTGTCGGCGGCCTGTCGGTGCTGCGCGCGATGACGGCCGCGCTGCCCGACGCCGACATCCTCTACCTTGCCGACTTCGCCGGGCTGCCCTACGGCGCCAAGTCCGACGCCGAGCTGGCCGGCCGGCTGGTCGGGCTGCAGCGCCGCCTGGCCGCCGAGGCGGCGTCCGAGGCTCCGCTGGACGCCCTGGTCGTCGCCTGCAACACCGCCAGCACCCTGGCCCTCGAGGCCCTGCGCGCCGAGGCCGGCTTCCCGGTCGTCGGCACGGTGCCGCCGATCAAGACTGCGGCCGAGATGACCCGCAGCGGCGTGATCGGCCTGCTGGCGACGGCCGCGACGGTGCGCCGCCCCTACGTCGACCGGCTGATCGCCGAGCATGCCGCGCGCTGCCGGGTGGTCCGGGTCGGTGCCGCCGGCCTGGTGCCGCTCGCCGAGGCCGCGCTGCGCGGCAGCCCGCCCGACCCGGAGGCCGTCGCCCGCGAGCTGGCGCCGCTCGCCGTGGCCGAGGGGCTGGACGCGGTGGCGCTCGGCTGCACCCACTATCCGCTGCTGGCCGGCGTGCTGGCCGCGGCGCTGCCGGGCGTCGCCCACTGGATCGACGCCGCGCCGGCGATCGCCCGCCAGCTCTGCCGCGTGCTGGCGCCGCGCCTCGCCGCCGGAACGGACGGCGTCGAGGGCGAGACGCCCCGGCGCCGCTTCCTCTTCACCGGCCCGGCGGCCGGCATCGAGGGGCTGGCGCCCGCGCTCGCCGGCTACGGCTTCGCCGAGGCGCGGCCGCTGGGGCGGGCCGATTCCCTGCCGCCTAGTTCGCCGGCGGCAGCTTCACGGTGATCTCGATCGAGGAGTACCAGGCCGCGACGTTGGCGATGTCGGCGTCGCTGAGGCCCTTGGCGACCACCGACATCATCTCGTTGGTGCGCTGGCCCGAGCGGAAGGCCTCGAGCTGCTTGCGCAGGTAGAGCTCGTTGTTGCCGGCGAGGTTCGGCGCCATCGGGATCTTGGCGATGCCGTCGAGGCCGTGGCAGGGCTGGCAGACCTGGGCCTTCTTGCGGCCGGCGGCGGCATCTCCGGCGGCGGCCGGGCCGGCGGCCAGCAGGGTCGCGGCGAGCAGGCCGCAAAGCAGGGCGAAAGCGGTGCTTCGGGTCATGGGCTCTCGGGGTCGGAAAAGTGGTCGGGACGGCGGACGGCCGGGACGCGGAGCCCCGGCCGTCCGGTTCTCAGGTCTCGCCGCGGCTCACATGCCGTAGGAGATGCGGTAGATCGCGCCGACCAGGTCGTCGGAGACGATCAGCGAGCCGTCGGGCAGGGTCTTCACGTCGACCGGGCGTCCGAGGTACTCGCCGGCGTCGGTCAGCCAGCCCTCGGCGAAGGGCACGGTCTCGCCGACCGAGCCGTCCGGGTTGACCGAGGTGAACATGACCCGGGCGCCGATCGGCTTGGTGCGGTTCCACGAGCCGTGCTCGGCCGAGAAGATGCCGCCCTTGTAGGCCGCCGGGAACATCGAGCCGCTATAGAAGGTCATGCCCAGGTCGGCCGCGTGGGCGACCATCTCGACCGCCGGGAACACGACGTCGGCCGGCGGCTCCTGGTCCTTGTACTCGTTGGTCCGCACGTGGCCGCCGCCGTACCAGGGGAACCCGAAGTTCTGGCCGGCCGCGGTCTGGCGGTTCAGCTCGCCCGGCGGGACGTCGTCGCCCATGCCGTCGACCTGGTTGTCGGTGAACCACAGCTCGCCGTTGGCCGGGTTGAAGTCCAGGCCGACCGAGTTGCGGACGCCGTAGGTGTAGACCTCGCGGCCGGTGCCGTCGGTGTTCATCCGGACGATGCCGCCGAGGCCCCACTTCTTGTAGCCGTCGAGCTTCTCCGCGGCAGGCACGTTGAAGGGCTGGCCGAGCGTGATGTAGAGCTTGCCGTCGGGCCCGATCTTGCAGACCCGGGCGGTGTGGTTGTAGCTCTCGTCCTCCTTCGGGATCAGCTTGCCCTGGGGCACGACCTCGAAGGCGGCGACGTCCGGGCTCTCGTAGAAGAACTCCGCGGCCGGGTAGACCAGCACGCGGTTCTGCTCGGCGATGTAGAGGAAGCCGTCGGGCGAGAAGCAGGGCCCGTTCGGGATCGTGAAGTCGATCGAGGGGGCGAAGCGCTTGACCTCGTCGGCGACCCGGTCCTTGTCGCGGTCGGTCACCGCCCAGACGTCGGTCTTGCGGGTGCCGACGATGGTCACGATGCCCTGCGGCCCGACCGCCATGTGGCGGGCGTCGGGCACGATGGCGTAGAGCGAGATCTTGAAGCCGTCGGGCAGCTTGATCTTGTCCAGGGTCTTCTGGATCGCGGCGGCGCGCTCGCCGCCCTGCTCGACGACCTTGAAGTCCTTGATCCCCGTGGTCTCGAACTTGCCGAGCTTCTCCAGGTTCGTCTCGGCCCTGGCCGGCCCGGTCGCCAGCAGGGCCGCGAGCGCGGCGGCCCCGAGGCTCGTCAGGACTGTGGATGCGAGCTGTACCGTCCTCTTCTGCGAACGCATATCTGCCTCCAAGTCATTCGTTTCCCCACCCGCGCGGCCCGATTCTGCTGCCGGGCCGCCGGTTCTTCTTCTCCTGGATCCGCAGGGAATCCGGCTCGTGCTTAGGTAGATTTGCCCGGCCGCTCCCCTGGGAACCAGGGGTAGCATAGGGGATCCGGAGGCGCTTGGCGATTGAGTTTAAAGAGATTCTAATCGCCCATTCGAGCAGCGCCCAGGCGACCGAGCAGAAGGCGCCGGCGGTCAGAATCGCGCTGACGGCGTGGCCGTATTCCCAGTGCCGGCGCAGGCGCTCCCAGTCTGGCGGCACGATGGTCCAGTTCGCCGTCGCCTGGTTGGTCGGGAAGACCCAGACGAAGAACACGGCCAGGCTCGCGACCATCAGCAGGGCGCCGGCCAGGGCCCAGGGAAAGGCCGCCGGCTGCCGGCGCCGCGCCGCCGCGGCGAGGCCGCAGTCGGCCAGGATCGCGCCGACGAGGGCGATGCCGAAGAAGGCCCAGCCGCGGTAGATCGCCTGGACCGTGAAATAGGCGTGCTGGTCGAGCCCGAGCTTGTTCGGCAGCTCGAAGAAGTGCGCGCCGACCGGCACGAGGGAGAGCGCGGTCAGCAGCAGGGCGATGAAGGGCAGCGGCTTCGACGACAAGGGGTCGGCCTCCGGTGGTTGGGCGGCCTCCCGTCGGCGCGGTCGGACGGAACCGGTCGGGCGGTCGCGGCATTGGTCGGCTGCGCTCGGGGCGAGGCGACGTGACGAAGGTGCCACGAAGAAGGCATGGATTGCATGTCTGCTCGGCCGTGCCGAGACCGATGCCGGGCGCCCGGGCCCGGCCGCGACACCTGGAGGAAAGCGATGACCCGTCCGTCGAGCACCCTGCCGTCCGCCCTGCTGCTGTCCCTGGCCCTGGCCGCGCTGCTCGGCGCCTGCCAGCCTGCGACGCAGGGCGAGATCCCGACGCCGGCCGCGCCGACGGCGGGGCGCAGCGTCGGCGCGGGCGGCGTCTGCGGCGGCCTCGCCGGCATCACCTGCGGCGATCCCACGACCTATTGTCGCACCGGCCCGGCGGAGCAGTGCGGGGCCGGCGACCGGACCGGCATCTGCGTGCCGCTGCCCCAGGCCTGCACCCGCGAGTACAAGCCGGTCTGCGGCTGCGACGGCAAGACCTACGGCAATGCCTGCGAGGCGGCGGCCAAGGGCGTCAGCGTGGCGCGCGAGGACGCCTGTTCCTGAGCGGCGGCCCGGCTCAGTAGCCGAGCAGCCGCGGCAGGCCGAGCGCCAGCCCGGGCACCAGCGTGACCGCCAGCAGCACCGCGAGCTCGGCGAGCAGGAACGGCCAGATCTGCCGGACGATGGCGGCCAGGCCGACCTTGGCGACGCCGTCGGCGACGAACAGGCAGAGGCCCATCGGCGGCGTGATCAGGCCGATCATCAGGTTGAGCACCACGACCGTGCCGAAGTGGACCGGATCGACGTGCAGCGCCTGGGCGACCGGGAACAGGATCGGCACCAGCACGATCATCGCCGCGAGGCCCTCGATGAAGCAGCCGACGACCAGCAGCAGGACGTTGGTCAGCAGCAGGAAGGCGACCGGGTCCTTGACCGTGCCGAGCACGAAGGCGGCGAACTGCTGCGGCACCTGGTCGGTGGTCAGCAGCCAGTTCACCAGGCTGGCCGAGGCCATGACGATCAGGATGATCGAGGCGAGCAGCATCGAGGAGGCGAAGATGCGCAGCAGCGACGCGAGCTTCAGGGTGCGCAGCACGAAGAAGCCGATCAGCAGGGCATAGAGCACGGCCACGGCGGCGGCCTCGGTCGGCGTCACGACGCCGGAGAGGATGGTCGCCAGGATGATCACCGGCATCAGCATCGGGATGATGCCCTGGCGCAGGGCGGCCAGCAGCTCGCGGGCGCTGCGCCGCGGCTTGGGCTCGGGCGCCAGCCGGCGGATTCGCAGGTAGCCGGTCAGCGCGATGCCGAGGCCGAGCAGCAGGCCCGGCACGACGCCGGCCAGGAACAGCGAGGCGATCGATTCCTGGATGATCAGGGCGAAGATGATCATCGGGATCGAGGGCGGGATGATCGGCCCGATCACCGAGGCGGCGGCGATCAGGGCGCCGGAGAAGGCGCGCGGGTAGCCTTCCTCCTCCATCGCCGGGATGAACACGCGGCCGAGCGCCGAGGCGTCGGCGACCGCCGAGCCGGAGATGCCGGCGAAGATCACCGACGACAGGATGCCGACCTGGCAGAGCCCGGTGCGCAGGTGGCCGACGAAGGCGTCGGCGAGGTCGATGATGCGCCGGGTGATGCCGCTCTCGTTCATCAGCTCGCCGGCCAGGATGAACAGCGGCACGGCCATGATCGGAAAGGAGTCGAGGCCGGTGAAGAGGCGCTGGGCGATCAGCATGGCGGGCAGGCCGCGCTCGGCCACGGCGAGCCCGCAGGCGAGGATGATCGAGAAGGCGATCGGCAGGCCGAGCAGCAGCAGGCCGACCAGCAGGCCGAGGGCGCCGGCGCTCACGACGGGGCGCCCGCCGTTCCGAGGGCCCGAGGCTCGGTGCCATCGCGACCGTCGAGCTCGGCCGGAATCAGGCGCAGCGCCTCGATCGCCAGCAGGGCGGCGCCGGCCGGGATCGCGGCATAGGCCCAGACCATCTGGATGCCGCTGGAGGGCGCTTCCAGCATGCCGAGGCTGCGCGCCAGCGGCAGGCCGCTCCAGGCCAGCAGGCCGGCGGTCGCCAGGGTCAGGACGTGCGAGGCCAGGCGGAACCAGCGCAGCAGGCGCGTCGGCAGCGCGTCGGTGGTCACGGTGATGACGATGTGGTGCCCGGCCCGGTAGGCGAGCGCGACGCCGATCATCACGCCCCAGACCATGGCGTAGCGCGAGATCTCCTCGCCCCAGACCAGCGGCGCGTCGAACAGGTAGCGCAGCAGGGCGTTGCCGATCGCGAGGCCGAACATGACCGCGCCGCACAGCGCGAGCAGGGCAGTCGTCGCCAGGTCGTAGGCGCGCCAGAACATGGCGGGTCTCCGGAGCGGCAGGAGAGGGGCCTCGCCCCGCGGCGGGCCGCCGGGCGAGGCCGGCGGGCCTAGTTCGCGAGCGACGCCTCGGCGTCGGCGACGGCGGCCTCGAGGTCGTCGAGCCAGCCCGGCTCGACCTGGCTCTTCAGGTAGGCCAGGACCGGCGGCTGGGCGGCCTTGCGGAAGGCCTCCAGCTCGGCCGAGGTCGGCTTGTAGACGACCATGCCGTGCTTCTGCAGCTCGGCGACGCCCGCCGCCGAGTTGAACTGCTGGATCGAGCGGCCGACGTTGCCGGCGATGATCGCGTCGCGCTTCAGCATCGCCTTGTCCTCGTCCGACAGGCCCTGGAAGAAGGCCTCGTTGACCAGGACGAAGTCGGTGCCATAGACGTGCTGATCGAGCGTCAGATACTTCTGGAACTCGTAAAACTTGTTGCCGAGGATCACCGAGACGGGGTTCTCCTGGCCGTCGACGACGCCGGTCTTGAGGGCGCCGGGGGTCTCGGGCCAGGCGACCGGGGTCGGGATGCCGCCCAGGCCCTTGACCATCTCGACGTAGAGCGGGATCTCCTGGACCCGCAGCTTCAGGCCCTTCACGTCGGCCGGCGACCTGATCTCGTGCTTGTTGTTGGTGAAGTCGCGGAAGCCGGTCTCGCCGTAGGCCAGGGTGCGCAGCGCGGTCTTCTTCAGGCAGTGCTCGGCCAGCTTCCTGCCGAACGGGCCGTCCAGCACCTTCCAGGCGACCGGCGCCGAGGCGAAGAGGTAGGGCGTGTCGAGGATCGAGGCTTCCTTGCAGAAGCTGCCGTAGACGCCCGAGACCATGGTCATCTGGATGGCGCCGGACTGGGCCTGGGCGACCAGCTCCTTCTCGCCGCCGAGCTGGCCGGCCGGGTAGAGCTCGACCTTGATGCGGCCGCCGGACTCGGACTCGACCAGGTTCTTGAAGATCTCGGAGGCGGCGCCCTTCTTGGAGCTCGTCCAGTCCGCCGGGTCGACGTGGGCGAACTTGATGGTGGTCTGGGCGGCGGCGAGGCCGCTGCCGGAGGCGGTGAGGGCGGCCGCGGTCGCGGCTGCCAGGAGCAGGCTTCTCGATCCGATCATCTTGTTCCTCCCATCGGGCCGGTGGTTCTTCGGGCGCCGCCGAGCTGTCCGAGGACTCCGCTGGCCCGTCGTTGCAGGGACGGGCCGGTGGCGGCTCGGCGGAAGCGCTTCGGTCGTCGGTCTTTTCTGACGCCCGCCGCGGGCGCCGCCCTCGGACGGGCCCGCGTCGGCGCTGTTTCGTGCAACGATGTACGAACTAGTTAGTTCGGTCAACGGCCGAGTCGGACGCGACCCGGACCGGCGCTGCCGGTGCGGCTGGGGTCAGGCGGCGACGGAGCGCAGGATGGTGGCGACGACGCTCTCCCGCCGCGCCTCGAGCGCCGCGCGGGAGGTCATGTCGAGGTCGAAGATCGTCGAGAAGGTGTGGCGGTTGGCGACGGCGAAGAAGCAGAGCGCGCTGATCGTCATGTGCAGGTCGATCGGCTCGACGTCGGCGCGGATCGTGCCGTTGGCGCGGCCGCGCGCGCAGATGTCCCTGAGGGCGTCGATCACCGTCAGGTTGGTCTGCCGGATCGCCTTGGAGCGGGCGATGAACGCGCCGTTGTGGATGTTCTCGACCATGACCAGGCGGACGAACTCCTCGTTCGAGCTCTGGTAGTCGAAGGTGAAGCGGACCAGCCTGGCCAGGGCTTCGAGCGGCGGCAGCGCCTCGAGCTCGAGGGTGCTCTCATGGGCGCGGATCCGGGCGTAGGCCTCTTCCAGGACCGCCAGGTAGAGGCCCTCCTTGCTGCCGAAGTAGTAGTAGATCATCCGCTTGCTGGTCGCGGTGCGGTCGGCGATCTCGTCGATCCGGGCGCCGGACAGGCCCTTGGTGGCGAACTCGTGGCGCGCCACCGCCAGGATGTTCTCGCGGGTCTTCTCGGGGTTGTTGGTGCGCTTCGCCTCGGTCGTCCCGGGGCGCGGCGCCTCCCCGGCCTTTCCGGCGGTCGGTCTGGTCATCGGCTGGCGGATCCTTCCTGCTCCGGGCACTGGTGCAGATCGCGACCGGACGGACTCGCTTCGCTGCCCCGGTCCGGCGGCATCCTGCCACGGAAAGGGCGGTCAGAGCTCGGCGAAGCGGTGCAGCATGCGCTCGGCGTCGGGCCTGATGCCGGTGAACAGCTCGAAGGCGCGCACCGCCTGGAACACCGCCATGCCGCCGCCGTCGAGCGTGCGGCAGCCGCGCTGTCGCGCCGCCTTCAGGAGCTCGGTCTCGAGCGGCACGTAGACCACGTCGGCGACCCACTGGCCGGCGTGCAGCAGGTCGGGGTCGAGCGCGATGCCGCCATGGCCGGCCATGCCGGTCGGCGTCGCGTGGATCAGGCCGTCGGCAGCGGCGAGGGCGCTCCGCAGATCGTCGACCCGCTCGACCGTGGCGTCGCCTGGCCGGGCCGAAAGCCGCTCGACCAGGGCATCCGCGCGCGCGGCCTCGCGGTCGTGGATCAGCAGGCGCCGCACGCCGAGGTCGAGCGCGGCGACCGCGACCGCCGCACCGGCACCGCCGGCGCCGAGCTGGACCACGACCTCGCGCTCGGCGTCCGGCAGGCCGCGCCGGAAGCTTTCGGCGAAGCCCCAGCAGTCGGTATTGTGGCCGGAACGGCGGCCCTCGGCGAAGACCACGGTGTTGACCGCACCGATCGCCGCCGCCGCGGGCGACAGCTGGTCGAGCAGGGGGACGACGGCGTGCTTGCAGGGATGGGTGACGTTGGTCCCGGTGAAGCCGGTCAGCTCCATGGCCTCGAGCAGGCGCGGCAGGATCGCCGCGTCGCCACCGAGCCGCTGCAGGTCGACCAGCTTGTAGAGGTAGCGCAGGCCCTGGGACGCGGCCTCGCTCTCGTGCAGCGCCGGCGAGCGGGAGCCGCCGATGCCGCTGCCGATCAATCCGACGAGGTAGGAGCGGTTGTCCGCAGGCGCGGCCATGGCGAGGCTCTCCCGGTGATCGAGGAAGGTAATATGTGCGAACTGGTTAGTACAGTCAATCGACCGCGGCCTCGACCGCAGCCCTGGCCGGCGCGCCGAGCGGGGTGCCGTGCGTGCCGGCGGCGCGCTAAGCTGCGCCCGGCCACCACGACGACCGGAAGGGATTGACGCCGATGGACCAGCCGCTCGCCGCCAGCCCGGCGGCGCTCGACGCCGCGCAGCGCATCACCACGGAAGCCGAGCTCGACGCGCTCTACGGCGCGCCGGTGCCGGCGGCTGTGACCAAGGAACTCGACCATATCGCGCCCTTCTACCGCACCTTCATCGAGAAGGCGCCCTTCGTGCTGATCGCGACGGCGGGGCCGGAGGGGCTGGACTGCTCGCCGCGCGGCGACCCGCCGGGCTTCGTCCGGGTGGTCGACGAGAAGACCCTGCTGCTGCCCGACCGGCGCGGCAACAACCGGGTCGACACGCTGCGCAACATCGTGCGCGACCCGCGGATCGCGCTGCTGTTCCTGGTCCCCGGGGTCGGCGAGACCCTGCGGGTCAACGGCCGGGCCGAGATCCTGGTCGAGCCGTCGCTCTGCGCGGCTTTCGAGATGCAGGGCAAGCCGGCCTGCGCGGTCGTCCGGGTCACTGCCGAGCGGGTCTATGTCCAGTGCCAGAAGGCGCTGGTCCGATCGAAGCTCTGGGATCCGGAGACGCGGATCGCGCGCTCGGAGCTGCCGAGCGTCGGCGAGATGCTGCAGGCCATCGACCGCGGCTTCGACGGAGGGGCCTATGATGCGGCCTACCCGGAAAGGTTGAAGAGGACGCTCTATTAGCGACGATGGTATCGGGGTACCTTGTTCGCGATATGGTCGCACAGACAATGGTTAACCGCGCGTAAATCTCCTCCTGAAACAGTCGCATTGCGCGCATTATGCTGCAATGCACTTGCGCGATGCGTTCCGGGCCAGCCTGTCCTGGCTCGCCTTGCCGGCCCTGGCGGTTCTGCTGCTGCAGATCGGAGCCGTATCGTCGGCCGTCCGACTGGAGCAATCGTCGGTCCCGGGCCTGCAGCTGCTCCACGCGCCGACCCTGGTCGGTCTCGCTCTGGTAGTGTTGGGCGGCAGTCTTGCGCTCTGGGTCGACACCCTGCTGCGCCGCCGCGACCTCGCCGTCGCGCGCCGCGACGGCGCCTATGGCCGCCGGCGCCGCTACACCCAGGTGGCCGCGGAGCCGGCCGTGGCGACCGGCCCGTCGCGCGACGTCGGCCTGGCCGAGGCGCTGGCCTACGTCAGCTTCCGCAGCTGGGGCCGCAGTCCGGCCGAGGTGGCGGCGCTCGGCGAGGAAGCCGAGCAGGACCGCTGCCGCCAGCTGCTGGAGGCGCTCTGCGACGGCTCGCTCACGCTCTGGGGCCGTCGCCGCGACGACGGCGGCCTCGAGGCGATCCCCTCGGCCGACTGGCGCGCTCTGCGCGACGCGTGCGACCCCGGTCGGGCGCTGGCGCTGACGGCCTTCCGCGCAGGCCCGATCGCCGAGCGCTACGACCATCTGCTGGCCAGCCGCGACGACCTGGAGCGGCGCTGGCCGCCCTACCGCGACGGCAGCGGCCTGCGCTTCGGCGAGCCGCGCGTCGCGACCCGCGAGGATTTCCACGGCCGTCCGGTCCTGGTGCGCTGCCTGCTGACCCTGGACAATCTCGGCGCGACCCGGCTGCGGGGCTGCACGGTGGTCGCCGAGACGCTGGAGACGCCGCGCGGCGAGCAGAGCCTCGGCTTCGCCCTCTCGTCGCGCCCGCGCGGCTCCGGCTCGGCCTATGCCGGCGCCTGGGCGACCCAGTTCAGCCTGCCGGCCGGCGATCGCCGGGAGCTGATGATCACCGAGCGCGTGATCGAGAAGCGGGGACGCAACGGCCCGCACCGGCTGAAGCTCGACGGCGGCGACCTGCCGCTCGATCCGGGGGCCAGCTACCTGCTGTCGATCGCCGCGGCGGGCGAGCGCGGCGCGCCGCTGCGCGTCCGGCTGCGCCTGACGATCGACGCCGACCAGCGCCTGACCGCCGAACTCGCCTGACCGCCGAACTCGCCTGACCAGCGAACTCGCCTGACCACCGGGCCCTGACGCTCCGCGCCGGGTCCGTCGCCGGCAGCGGCGCTTCGGTGCTATGCTGCGCGAGGGGGATGGCAGTCCGGCACCGCAACAGAAGAGGGGAGGATTCGGCCATGGAAGCGGCCGTTCGAGCCTGTCTGCAGAACTACGCCACCTTCTCGGGACGCGCGGCGCGTCCGGAGTTCTGGTGGTGGGTCCTGGCGCTCTTCCTCGCCAGCCTCGTCCTGAGCGTCATCGACTATCTGCTGTTCGGCCATGGCCGGGGGCCGATCTCGTCGCTGTTCTCGTTGGCCGTGCTGCTGCCCAACCTGGCGGTCGGCGCGCGCCGGTTGCACGACGGCGAGCGCTCGGGCTGGTGGCTGCTGATCGGCTTCCTGCCGGTGATCGGCGTGATCGTGCTGATCGTCTTCTTCGTGCAGGACGGCACGGTCGGGCCCAATCGCTACGGTGCCGATCCCAAGGGCCGGACGCCGGACTCGGTGGGCCCGCAGCCCGACCCCGAACCGACGGCCTGAGCCGGGCTCAGGCGTCCTGAGGCAGGAGCGCCGCCAGCCAGCCGGCGACCGCGGCGATCCGGGCGAGGCCGCGCAGCTCGGCATGGACCAGCAGCCAGAGCTCGCGGACCGGCAGCCCCGCCGGCCCGGCCGGTCCGGACAGGCGCCGCAGCCGCGGGTCGCGCCCGGCGACCGCATCCGGCAGCAGCGTCCTGCCGAGGCCCGCCGCGGCCGCCTCGAGCAGCGTCGCGCCGTCGTTGGCCGCCAGCGCCGCGGGCCGGCCCTCACGCGCGAGGGCGGCGGCGATCCAGCGCGCCGGCGGCAGGTGCGCCCAGGCCTCGTCGAAGGTCAGCCAGGGCAGGGCCTCGGCGTCGGCGGCCGGCATCGCGGCCGGTGCGTAGACCCCGTAGGCGAGCCGGCCGATCCGGCGTGCGACGACGCTGCGGCTGCTGCCGCGCGGCCGGGCGAGGCGCAGCGCCATGTCGGCCTGGCGCCGCGTCAGGCTGAGGTCGGCGGGCTCGGCGACCAGTTCCAGGCGCAGGCCGGGATGGGCGGCGAAGAGGTCGGGCAGGGCCGGGACCAGCAGGCGCTCGGCGATCAGCGGCACCGCGGTCAGGCGGACGGTGCCGGCGCTCTCCCTGTCGGCGCCGGCGACGCTGCCGCCGAGGCGGCCGGCGGCGCGCTCGATCTCCTCGGCATGGACCAGGGCGCGACGCCCGGCCTCGCTCGGCCGCAGGCGGCCGTCGCCGGCGCGCTCCAGCAGCCGGGCGCCGAGGGCGCGCTCCAGGGCGGCCAGGCGCCGCGAGACGGTGGTCGCGTCGACCCCGAGGTCGGCGGCCGCTCCGGCCAGGGTGCCGGCGCGCGCCGCCGCCAGCAGATGACGCAGGTCGTTCCAGTCGAGCGGCTGCATTTCTGCATTCTGGTCCGGCGGAACTTCGCCTTCCAGCGGGATTTGCGCCGGCCGAGGATCGGCCGGTCGCCAATCCGATCGGGAGATCCGTCATGCTGTTCGCCGTGCTGTTCGAAGACGAGCCCTCGGCCCCGGCCGACCTGCGCCGCCGCCACATGGCCGACCACCTGGCCTTCCTCGAGGCGAACGCCGCTTCGGTCCGGGCGGCCGGTCCGCTGGCCGAGCGCTCCGGCGCCGTCGGCAGCGGGCTCTGGCTGGTCGAGGCCGAGGATGCCGCGGCGGTCGAGGCGCTGGTGCGCGCCGACCCCTTCTGGCCGACCGGCCTGCGCCGCGGCGTGCGCATCCTGGCCTGGCGGCAGGTCTTCGCCGAGGGCCGGCGCCTGATCGAGCCCGATGGCAGCGGAGGGCAACGCAGCGTTTCGTGAAACGGCGGTGCTGCCGGTTTGACCGAGCGCGGCGCTGGGGTATCGTCCGGCCCGCCAGTTCGCGGCCGCCGGCCGCGGCAACCCCAGACGAGGACAAGCCCAGACCATGACCGAGACCTATCGCCTGCTCGCCGTCTCCGGCAGCCTGCGCCGCGACTCCTACAACACCATCGTGGCCCGCTCCCTGGCCGAGAAGGCGCCGTCGGGTGTCTCGATCGAGGTCCTGACCCTCAACGAGCTGCCGGTCTACAACGCCGACGACGACGGCGAGGCGGCCCCGGCCGCGGCCAAGGCGTTGCGCGGGAAGATCGCCGCCGCCGACGGCCTGATCGTGGTCTCGCCGGAATACAATTACGGCATCCCCGGCGCCGTGAAGAACGCCCTCGACTGGGCCTCGCGGCCCGGCTTCAACTCGGTGCTGAAGGACAAGCCCTCGCTGATCATGACCGTCTCGCAGGGGGCGACCGGCGGTGCGCGCGCCCACGCCCAGATCCGCGAGACCCTGGCGGCCTGCCTGTCGCGCGTCGTGGTGCGGCCGCAGGTCACGATCGCCCAGGTCGCCGGCAAGGTCGAGAACGGCAAGCTGGTCGACCAGGCGGTGGTCGATTTCGCGCTGGCCGCGATCGCCGACCTCTGCCGCGAGGTGCGGCGCATGCGCGCCGAGGTCAGCTGAGCGGCCGGCCGATAAGGTCGACGGGCCGCGGGTGGGGCACCATCCGCGGCGGCGTGCGTTCTCCGAATCGGTGTCGGGGCGGCGGCCGCCAGTTGGTCGGCCGCCACTCTTCCTTCAGTTCAATCGATTACCGGCGAAATTTAATGCTCTTGATGAGCAAGACGGCCGGGCGGCCGCTCTGAGCTCTGCGCAGTGCTAGTGCGACAAAATAATATCCTAACAAAACAATATTGGCGGGCTACAATGCCATCATGCCTCAGCGATCCGCGCCCGAGCCGACGGTCGGCTTCCTCGTCAACGAGGTCGCCCGCCTGATCCGGCGCAACTTCAACCATCGCGCCCGCAACCGCGGCCTGACCCAGGCGCAGTGGCAGACGCTGGCGGTGCTCTACCGCCACGAGGGCGTCAACCAGGCGACCCTGGCCGAGCGCATCGAGATCCATCCGGCGACCCTGACCAAGGTGATCGACCGGCTGGCGGCGGCCGGCTGGGTCGAACGGCGGCCCGACCCCTCGGACCGGCGCGCCTTCCTGCTGCACCTGACCGAGGCCGCCGAGCCGCTGATCGACGAGATGCGGGGGCTGGCCGCCGAGGTCCGCGACCAGGCCCTGGCCTCGGTGCCAGAGGCCGCGCGGCGCCAGCTGCTCGACACCCTGCTGACCATGAAAGCCAACCTGCAGCCCTGCGAAACCGATGCCTTCAGAGACCAGCGTGACCGAGCAGACGCAGAACAGGGCTGAGCAGGGCCGCCCCGCGGCGAGCCGCGCGGTGCCGATCCTCGAGGCGCGGCGCCAGCCGCACAGCTTCGATCCGGAGGCCGAGCGCTCGGTGCCGGAGGACGACAAGGCGGCGCCGCGCCGGCCCGGCCGCAAGCGCCGGCTGATCCGCCGCGCCCTGCTGCTGCTCGGGCCGCTGGCCGTGCTCGCCGTGGGCATCGGACTCTACCTCTCGGGCGGCCGCTACGTCGCCACCGAGAACGCCTACCTGCAGGCGGACATGGTGATGATCGCGCCGCAGGTCGCCGGGCCGATCGCCCGCGTCGCGGTCACGGCCAACCAGGAGGTCGAGACGGGCCAGGTGCTGTTCAGCATCGATCCGGCGCCCTTCCGCCTGGCGCTCGACAAGGCCCAGGCGAAGCTGGCGGCGACGCGCAGCGACGTCGAGGCGCTGAAGGCGACCTACGCCCAGAAGCAGGAGCAGCTGAAGGTCGAGCAGTCGAACCTGGCCTACGCCCAGCAGCAGTTCAACCGGCAGAGCGCGCTCGCCAGCAAGCGGGTCGCGACCCAGTCGGCCCTGGACGAGGCGCGGCGCAACCTCCAGGTCGCCCGCGACACGATCTCCGTGGTGCAGCACCAGATCGAGCAGGTCGCCGCCCAGCTCGGCGGCGATCCCAACCTGCCGGTCGAGCAGGAGCCGAGCTACCGCGAGGCCCTGGCGGCGCGCGACCAGGCGCAGCTCGACCTGGAGCACACGGTGGTGCGCGCGCCCTTCGCCGGCGTCACCGGCAAGAAGCCGGAGCTGGGCCAGTACGTCTCGCCGGGCAGCGCGGTGATCGGGCTGGTCGCCGACCGGAACCTCTGGATCGACGCCAACTTCAAGGAAACCGAGCTGACCGACATCCTGCCGGGCCAGCCGGTGACCATCGAGGTCGACACCTATCCGGACCACAGGTGGCACGGCACGGTCGAGAGCATCAGCCAGGCGACCGGCTCGGAGTTCTCGGTGCTGCCGGCGCAGAACGCGACCGGCAACTGGGTGAAGGTGGTGCAGCGCATCCCGGTCCGGATCGCCGTCGAGGCCGATCCCGACGGGCCGCAGCTGCGCGCCGGCATGAGCACCTGGGTCCAGGTCGACACCGGCCGCTCGCGCACGCTCGCCGATCTCGTCTCGCCGGTCCTGAAGCTGCTCGGCGTCGAGACCGCGACGGCCACCGCCTCGAAATGACCGCCGCCGCATCCGGCGGGGCGGGGGGCGAGCCGAACCGGGCCCTCGTCACCGTCTCGATCATGCTGGCGACGATCATGCAGGCGCTCGACACGACGATCGCCAACGTCGCCCTGCCGCACATCCAGGGCAGCATGTCGGCGACCCAGGACCAGATCTCCTGGGTGCTGACCTCCTACATCGTCGCCGCCGCGATCATGACGCCGCCGACCGGCTTCCTGGCGGCGCGCTTCGGGCGCAAGCGCATCTTCGCGGTCTCGATCATCGGCTTCACCGTCGCCTCGATGCTGTGCGGCGCGGCGACCTCGCTGCCCGAGATCGTCGCCTTCCGGCTGCTCCAGGGCATGTTCGGCGCCGGCCTGGTGCCGCTGTCCCAGTCGGTGCTGCTCGACACCTACCCGAAGGAGCAGCACGGCCAGGCGATGGCGATCTGGGGCATGGGCGTCATGGTCGGCCCGATCCTCGGCCCGACCCTCGGCGGCTACCTGACCGACCTCTACAGCTGGCGCTACACCTTCTACGTCAACCTGCCGTTCGGCGCCCTGGCGCTGACCGGCATCCTGCTGTTCGTCCACGAGACCGAGCGCGACGGCCGGCGGCCCTTCGACCTGTTCGGCTTCGCGCTGCTGTCGATCGCCATCGGCGCGCTGCAGATGATGCTCGACCGCGGCCAGTCGCAGGACTGGTTCTCCGCGCGCGAGATCATCTTCGAGGCCGTGGCGGCGGGGCTGTTCTTCTATCTCTTCCTGGTCCAGATGTTCACCGCCGAGCATCCCTTCCTGGAGCCGAAGCTGTTCACCGACCGCAATCTCGCGGTCGGCCTGTTCTTCATCTTCATCGTCGGCATCGTGCTGCTGGCGACCCTGGCGCTGCTGCCGCCCTTCCTGCAGGACCTGATGGGCTTCCCGGTGCTGACGGCGGGCCTGGTGCTGGCGCCGCGCGGCATCGGCACGATGGCCGCGATGTTCCTGGTCGGGCGGCTGATCCGGCGGGTCGACATCCGCCTGCTGGTCCTGTTCGGGCTCGGCATGACCGCCTATTCGCTGTGGCAGATGGCCGAGTTCACCACCGAGGTCAGCAGCTGGACGGTGATCCGCAGCGGCATGACCCAGGGCATGGGTCTCGGCTTCCTCTTCGTGCCGCTCTCGACCGTCACCTTCGCGACGCTGGATCCCAAGCTGCGCACCGAGGGCGCGTCGATGTTCAGCCTGATGCGCAACATCGGCTCCAGCATCGGCATCTCGGTGGTCGTCACGCTGCTCGCCGAGAACACCCAGGTGCTGCACAGCGCGCTGGCCGCCCATGTCTCGCCGCTCAACCCGATGATGCACGCGCCGTTCCTGCCCGGGGCCTGGAGCCTGGGCTCGACGGCCGGCCTCGCGGCCCTGAACCAGCAGATCACCGACCAGGCGCTGACGATCGGCTACCTCGACGACTTCCGCCTGATGATGTGGCTGGTGCTCGGCGCGATCCCCTTCCTGCTGCTGCTGCGCAGCCCGAAGCGCACGGCGCAGCGGCAGGCCGAGATGGCCGCCGCGCTGGACTGATCGCCCGGCGCGCTGCCGGCCTGCGGTCAGGTGCAGTCGAGCTCGTGCAGGAAGCAGGGCGGCGAGGCGTAGCCCTCGGCCGTGTCGGAGAGCGGCCGGCCGCGGCTGCGGTGCCAGGCGATGCCGCGCTCGGTGACGATCGCGTCGAGCGGGATGTCGTGGGGCTGCGGGTGGATCGTCGGCAGGCGCCCGAGCTCGAAGCCCAGGCCGAGCGTCAGCGGGCGCGGGCTGAGCGCCGCCAGGGTGCGGTCGTAGTAGCCGCCGCCGTAGCCGAGGCGATAGCCCGCCTCGTCGAAGCCGACCAGGGCGACCAGCAGGACGTCCGGCTGGACGGGCGCCCGCTCGGCCGGCACCGGGATGTTCCAGATGCCCGGCTTCATCTTCATGCGCGGCTGCCAGGCCCAGAACTCGACCGGCCGGCCCTTCTCGACGACCACCGGCAGCGCCGCCCGCGCGCCCGTCTTCAGGCAGTCGCGCACGAAGGGGCGCAGGTCGATCTCGCGCTTGAAGGGCCAGTAGAAGCCGATCAGCCCGGTCGCCAGCTCCGGCACCTCGGCGGCGCGCAGGTTGGCGACCACCGCCGCCGCCTCGGCGCCGTCGGTCGCCGGCAGGGCCAGGCGCCGCTCGATCAGCTCGGCCCGCTTCGCCTTGCGCCAGGCGCGGACCTCGGGCCAGTCCCGCATGGAATCGTCCTGCATCGGCAGCTCCTCCTTCGGCGGCCGGGCCGAGGCCGCGGCAGCACTCTTCTTGATTCGAATCCTTCGCCAGGGTGCGACCTGCGCCGGCCTTTGGCAAACGCCGTCGACGGCGAGCGGGACTTGGCGGGACTCCGATGCGCCGCCGAAGATGAAAAATCGCAGTGCGTGCAGTGAAACAATTATCGGCCCCGGCGCGTTGGATGGCTCAGGGGATTGGGATCGGCACGATGTCCGACGGCAGGCCACGAATTCTTTTCGTCGAGGACGAAGTCTTCATCGGCTTCGAGACCAAGCTGTTGCTCGAGGAGGCCGGCTATCACGTCATCGGTCCGCTCGCCTCCGTGCAGGAGGCCCTGCGGACCCTCGAGTCGACGACCCCCGACATCGCGCTGCTCGACGTCAACCTGAACGGCGTGCGGGTCACGCCGGTGGCGGAGCGGCTCAACGAACGGGCGGTGCCCTTCGCCCTGCTGACCGGCTATTCGCCCGAGACGCTGCACGAGCCGGTGCTGCGCCAGGCCGTGGTGCTGCGCAAGCCCTTCAACGAGCAGCAGGCCTTCGGCGTGCTGCGCCGCCTGCTGGAGCGGGGCGGCGGGTCGGGGGCCGGTCCGGCGCCGTCATGAGCGGCGAGGGGCGGGCAGCCGGTCCGGGCTCCGCCGGCCGGGTCGCGCAGGCCATGGAGACGGTCAACGCCCGGCTGCGCGAGCGGGTCGGCGACCTCGAGGCGCTGCTCGAGGTGGCGCCGGTCGGCATCGTCTACACCGACTCGCCGGACTGCCGCGAGATCGTCGTCAACGACCACGGCGCGCGCATCATGGGGATCCAGAGCGTCGTGCCGCCGGCCGGCGCCGGCGCCCCCTACCGCTACCTGCGGGACGGCCGGGAGCTGCCGGCCGAGGAGCTGCCCCTGGAGACGGTCTGGCGCAGCGGCCGGCCGGTGCACGACTTCCGGGCGACCTACGCGCACGACAACGGCACCCGCTTCGAGCTGATCATGGCCGCGACCCCGGTGTTCGACGGCGAGGGGCGCATCCGGCGGGTCATCGCGGTGTTCGACGACATCACCCGGATGGTCGAGGCCCAGGCCGACGCCGAGCGGCGCGTCCGCCAGCAGGACTACGTCGCCAAGCTGGGCACGCGCAGCCTGCGCGGCGAATCGTTCGACGAGCTGCTGGCGAGGCTGCCGGTCGAGGTCGCCGAGGTGCTGTCGGCCGACTTCGTGAAGGTGCTGGAGTACCGTCCGGCCTCCAACGACTTCCTGCTGCGTGCCTCCTTCGGCTTCGCGACCGGGCCGGCGGCGGCGCTCCTGGTGCCCGGCGGCAACCGCAGCCAGGCCGGCGTCGCCCTGGAGAGCGGGCAGCCGATCTTCGTGCAGGACCTGCCCAGCGACCCGCGCTTCGTCGGCCCCGAGCTGCTGGTCAGCCACGGCGTGAGGAGCGGTCTCAGCGTGGCGATCGGCGACGTCGGCTGGCCGCTCGGCGTGATCGGGGTCCATTCGCGCGAGATCCGCTCGTTCGACGAGCACGACGTGCAGTTCCTGCAGGCCGTGGCCAACGTCCTGGCGGCGACGATCCAGCGCGACGAGACGGCGCGGCACCAGGAGGTGCTGCTGGCCGAGCTGCAGCACCGGGTCAAGAACTCGCTGGCGACGGTCCAGGCGATCGCCTCGCTGTCGTTCCGCAACACCACCGGGATCGGGGCCGACCTGCAGGTCTTCCGCGACCGGATCCGCGCGCTCAGCGCGGCGCACGACCTGCTGTTCCGCACCGGCTGGCGCGCCATCGAGCTGGCGCAGATCGTGCGCAGCCAGCTCGGGCCGTTCCAGGACCGCACCAACCGCATCATCGTCGAGGGCGGCGGGCCGGTTGCGCTGTCGTCCAACGAGGCGATGGAGATGGGCATGGTGCTGCACGAGCTGGCGACCAATGCCGCCAAGTACGGCGCCCTGTCCAGCGAGGCCGGCGGCGTGCGCATCGCCTGGTCGGCGACGAAATCCGGCGCCGGGCGGCGCCTGGTCTTCGACTGGCGCGAGAGCGGCGGCCCCCCGGTCAGCCCGCCGGCGACGCGCGGCATCGGCACGACGCTGATCGCCTCGGCCTTCCACGGCCTGCGGGGCGCGTCGGTCGACCTGGCCTTCGAGCCCGAGGGCGTGACCTGCCGTCTCGACCTGCCGATCGGGCGCGACGGCCGGTCGGCCGCCTCGTCCGGAGAGGCCTAGGCGCGGCGGCCGGTCCGGCGCGTCAGCGGGCGTCCCCGACGGTCAGGACCTTGGCGCCCTTGATCCGGCCGCGCCTGAGCGCACGCAGCGCCTCGTTGGCGCGCGCCAGCGGATAGCGCTCGACCGTCGGCGCCAGCTTCAGGGCGCCGGCCAGGGCCAGGAACTCGGTCAGGTCGGCGTGGGTCACGTTGGCGACCGTCTTGATCTCGCGCTCCAGCCAGAGGTGCTCGGCGTAGGACAGGCGCAGCAGCGCCGCCTTGTCGGCCTCCTCCTTGCGGATCGCATTTATCACCAGGCGGCCGCCGGGACGCAGGCTGGCCAGGGCCTCGACGACCGGCGTCCAGGCCGGGGTCGTGTCGATGATCGCGTGGCAGGGCTCGGGCGGCCGCTGCTCGGTGGCGCCGGCCCAGTCGGCGCCCTGCTCCAGGGCGAAGGCGCGGGCCTCGGCGTCGCGGGCGAAGACCATGACCTTCGCCTTCGGGAAGCGGTGGCGCACGACCGGCAGGACCAGGTGCGCCGAGCCGCCGAAGCCGGTCAGGCCCAGCACCTGGCCGTCCTCCAGGCCGGTCAGCTTCAGCGCCCGCCAGCCGACCGCGCCGGCGCAGAGCAGCGGCGCCGCCTCGACGTCGTCCAGCGTGTCGGGGATCGGCACGGCGTAGGCCTCTGGCACCAGCATGTACTCGGCGTAGCCGCCGTCGGCGTCGCGCCCCGTCGCCTCGAAGGCCGGGTCCAGGTTCTCGTGGGCGCCGCCGCAGGAGCGGTGGATCCAGCCGACGCCGAGTCGCGTGCCGGGGGCGTAGCGCCCGGCGCCGGGGCCGGCCTTGTCGACGCGGCCGACGACTTCGTGGCCGGGCACGACCGGCAGCCGCGGCGGCGCGGTCCGGCCCTCGATCTCGTCGAGCTCGGTGTGGCAGACGCCGCAGGCCGCGACCTTCAGACGCAGCTCGCCGGGTCCCGGCTCGGGCAAGGGCCGCTCGACCAGCGCCAGCGGTCCCTCGCTGGCGTCGGGATCGATCGGCCCCAGCCGGTCTATCACCCAGGCCTTCATGCAGACGCTTCCCCCGCGCAACAGCCCGGTTTCGCGGCTCCCGCTGCCGGAGAGCCCCCGGGCCGGCAGCGCCCTCCGGCCCTGCCGCCATCGGCGTCGGAGCATAGCGCGGCCGGGGCCCATTAGGGCAGGGGCCTCGGCGCCGCACCGGAACGAGGGGCCGGCCGGGCCGCCCACCGCCAGGGGTTGTATGCGCCCTCCGCTTTGGCCACAATTCGTGCGGCACGACAGACCGAAGAGGTTGATATGCTCGAGCGCCTTTCAGCCGCTCTGGCGGTGCTCGTCGTGCCGCTGGCGCTGGCTTCCTGCCAACCCCTCGACAACCAGCAGGGCAGCGTGACGCTGGCGCCCAGCCAGGTCGCCACGATCGCCTACAGCGAGCAGCACGCCGATTTCGTCTGCGGCCTGGACACCCGGCCGTTGCCGCCCTTCATCGGGCAGGGCGATCTCGGCATCGCCGACGTCGGCGCCGGCTTCCGCAACTGGCAGACGCGCCTGAACCTCTGCGGGCGCCTCTACAGCTGGGACGACGAGGGCCTGGTCGCCTTCAACGCGACGCCGCTGACCAGCCTCTCCGGCCTGGTCGCGATCTCCAGCGCGACGCTGCACCTGCACAAGCGGGTCAGGACGATCGCCGGCCGACCGGTGCGCTCGATGTCGGACGGCCTGGAGAGCACGAACTGCCCGGAGGTCCGCTATCCGACCGAGGCCTGGGAGGGCGGCTACCACGCCGTGACCGATCGCAACGCGCTGGTCGACAGCCAGGCGATCGCGACGCATCCCGTCGAGCTCTATCCGGCGGAAGGCAGTGTCGACGCCTCCTACGACGTGACGCGGCTGGTCAAGCGGCTCTATCTCCAGCACCGTCCGATCCAGTTCGCCATGGTCTCGACCTCGGACCTGATCGGGCAGCCGAACAACGACTACTGCATGATGATCCTCGGCAACCTCGCGCTCGAGATCCACTTCCGGAGGCTGACCGCCGCCGGCTCCTGAGCCGGCCCATCCGGGGGCCGCTCAGGCGCGCTCGATGCGGGCGGCGTAGCAGCCGCGCCTGGCGTAGTGGGCGTGCAGGTAGGCGGTCTTCGGATCGGCGAGGAAGCGCTCGATCAGCGGCTCCAGCGCGGCGCCCTCGACCAGGTCGGCATCGATCATCATGTGGCCGGCGTCGAAGGCGCGCAGCGAGAGGGTGCGGGCGAGCAGCGGCGCCGGGACCTCGCCGATGCGGTCGTAGGTCTCCGTTGCTCCTTCGAGCACGAAGACGGCGTGGCTGGAGCGGTAGGGCGTGCCGGCCGGCTGGTGCAGGTAGTTGACCAGCAGCAGGGCCTCGCCGGGCTCGGCGTCGCGCAGCTCGATGCGGTCGGGAAAGCCCGGCTTCTCGTCGGCGACGACGCGCCGGGCGCCCTCTGCGGCGAGCGCCGCCTCGGAGAGCCCGAAGAGCGGGCGGAAGGGGGCGGGCGACAGCCCGGTGATGCGGTAGCTCATGGCGGCGGCTCCTGCGGTTGGCTGCCCTAAGAGCTACGGCCGGCGGCGCGCGCCCGCGATCCGCTTCTTGCGGCGGTCTTCCGGGACGCTCAGACCTCGCGATCGGCCTTGTGGCGGCCGAGGGCGCGGGCGTAGCGCGGCATGACCTCGGGCATGATCGAGCCGCGGGGCGCCGGCCGCGGCACGCCGAAGACCGTGCGCGGGAAGTCGAGCGGCTGCTGGATCTCCCAGATCCGCTCGTGCGCCTCGGGGGGCAGGATCTCGGCCGGGTCGCCGACCGCGATCCAGCCGAGCGGCACCACGGCCTCGGCGGGCAGCACGCTCCGCAGATGGACGATGCCGTTGACCCGGACCTCGGCGCGGCGGCCGATCCGGGCGCCGTTGAAGACCGCGCAGCCGGTCGCCAGGAAGGCCTCGTCCTCGACGGTGCAGCCGGACAGGCTGGCGTGCGGCCCGACCAGGACGCGCGCGCCGAGGCTGAGCGGATGGCGGCGGCTGCCGCGCAGCACGGCGGTGTCCATGACCACGCAGTCGGCGCCGAGCTCGACCGGGCCGCTCTCGGTGACCAGCACGGCGCCGAAGCCGATCGAGCAGCCGGGGCCGATCCGCACGTCGCCGCAGAGCGTGGCGTTGGGGGCGATCCGGGCGGTCGGGTCGACCTGGGGGCGGCGCCCGTCATGCTCCAGCAGCATCGCGTCTCTCCTTCTCGCCGGCGGCGCTGCCGACCGGGCAGGCCGGCCCGTCGCAGAGGCCGTGGTCGCAGAAGCGGCAGAGATGCCGGGCCTGGCTGCGGTCCTCGGTCAGGCCGCCGAGCGCCTTGGCGAGCAGCTTGTGCAGGGTGCCGCGCTCGGCCGTCGACAGCGCTTCGAGCGCGCGGCGGCTCGCCGCCAGGCGGGCGGCCTGCAGCCGCTCTGCGCGGCGGCGGCCGGCAGCGGTCAGGGCCAGGGGCACGCTCCGGCCGGCGGCCTCGGCCTTGCGCGCAACCAGGCCCTCGGCTTCCAGGCGGTCGAGCAGGCGGGTCGCCGCCGGCTGCGACAGGTTGAGGATCGCGGCCAGCGCCGTCGTCGCCAGGGGGCCGTGGTGGCGCAGCGTCAGCAGGGCCGCTGCCGAGCTCGGCGACAGCGGCTCGAAGCCCTGCTGGCTGCGGTCGCTCAGCGCCGTCGCCAGCGCGCCCAGCAGGTTCGCTGTCAGATCATCATGCATGCAGAATGCATGACTCGGATCCGGAGGGAGGTCAAGGCTGGGGCGGATCGGAGGAGGGTGCGAGGCGCCGTCCGGGATCCGTCTGCCCCCCGACCGACGGGCCGGCGGCGCCGCGCACCCCCTCCTCGGACGGAGCCCGAGGGCGCCGTCCTAGGGTTGGATCGCCCGAACGGCGCGGATGGCGCGCGTAAGGCGATCATTTCCCGGGGAGATTTTTCGCCCAAGCGTGTTAAGCGCGGGTTAAGCGGCGCGACCCGGGCGCGTTAGCTCGTCGGGTCGTCGATCAGCGGCGAGGGCTTGGCGAGGCCGCGCAGGTCCTCGGGCTTGTCCAGGAACAGGGTCCGGCCCTCGACGCGGACGCCGTAGGGCGCCAGCGTGCCGAAGGCGCGCGACAGGTTCTCCGGGGTCATGCCGAGCAGCGAGGCGATGGTGCGCTTGTCGACCGGCAGCTCGACGCGCGGGCCGTCGTCCTGCTCCTGCTGCAGGCGCAGCAGGTAGTTGGCGAGGCGCTCGACGGAGCTGCGCAGCTTCTGGTTCTTCAGCGCCTTGACGACCGTGCGGAAGCGCCCGGCCAGCTCGTCGACGATGGCCCGGGCGAAGGCCTCGTCGGCGGCGAAGACCTCGCGCACGCTGGTCGCCGGGATCATCAGGATCTGCGAGCGCTCGAGGGTGCGCGCCGACATCAGGTAGGCCTGGTCGCGCAGCACGGCGGCCAGGATGAAGGTCGAGACCGGGCGGACCAGCTCCAGCGTCGTCTCGCGCCCGCCGGCCGAGGCGTAGAGCTCGACGGCGCCGGCGGTCACGACGTGCAGGAAATCCGCCGGATCGCCCTCGCGGATCAGGGTCACCTGCTCGGGAAAGCGCTGCAGGAAGGCGGCCTGGGTCAAGGCCTCGAAGTTCTCCGGCCGCATGTTGGCGAAGAGGTCGAGGTCGCGGATGCGCTTCAGGTCCTCGTTGCGCACGCCAATGCCCTTTCCCCGTTTCGACCGATAGATTCTTGATTTTTATCAATCATCAGTCAATCAAAATCAATCTGCTAGTCATAATTCCTCAACCGATCAATATAAGTTTGTCACCGACAGTCTTGTTTCAGTATTGAACGATCGTCCCTTGATCTGCGTCAAACAAATCCGTGCTGCGTTGCCGCAAAAGCGACCCCGAAGGCAGCGGCCGGCGTGCCGCTCGCCCGCAGAAAGGGGATCGACGCGATGAACCACCTGGATGGCATTCCGGCCGGCAGACAGCACCGCATGCTCGGCATGAGCACCCTGGCCTTCACCGCCTGCTTCGCGGTCTGGACGATCTTTTCGATCATCGGCATCCGCATCAAGCAGGAGCTCGGGCTCAGCGACACGGCCTTCGGCATCCTGGTCGCGACCCCGGTGCTGACCGGCTCGATCAGCCGCATCTTCCTCGGCGTCTGGACCGAGCAGTTCGGCGGCCGTCTGATCTTCACGCTGCAGATGCTGACCACGGCCGTGGCCGTCTTCCTGCTGTCGATGGTGCACACCTACGAGGTCTTCCTGCTGGCCGCGCTCGGCGTCGGCCTGGCCGGCGGCTCGTTCATCGTCGGCATCGCCTACGTCTCGCGCTGGTACTCCAAGGGGGCCCAGGGCACGGCGCTGGGCATCTTCGGCGCCGGCAACGCCGGCGCGGCGGTGACCAACTTCGGCGCGCCCTTCCTGGTGGTCGCCTTCGGCTGGCAGCAGACCGCGCAGATCTACGCCGTGCTTCTGGCGATCGTCGCCGTGCTCTTCTACCTCTTCACCCAGGACGACCCGGCGCACGTGGCGCGCAAGGCGCGCGGCGAGAAGCCGGTCAGCGCCGCCATGCAGCTGGCGCCGCTGAAGAACCTGCAGGTCTGGCGCTTCGCGACCTACTACTTCTTCGTCTTCGGCGGCTTCGTCGCGCTGGCCAGCTGGCTGCCGCGCTACTACGTCGGCGCCTACCACCTGGACCTCGAGACCGCCGGCATGCTGGCCGCGGCCTATGCCCTGCCGGGCTCGGTGTTCCGGGCGCTCGGTGGCTGGATGTCGGACCGCTGGGGCGCCAGGGCGGTGATGTACCTGACCTTCCTGGTCTCGCTCGGCTGCCTCTTCGTGCTGAGCTATCCCGAGACCCAGTACGTGGTGACCGGCATCAAGGGCCCGATCGCCTTCTCCTTCGGCATCGGCCTGCCGGCCTTCGTCGCGCTGACCGTGCTGCTCGGCTTCGTCATGTCCCTGGGCAAGGCCGCGGTCTACAAGCACATCCCGGTCTACTACCCCGAGCACGTCGGCTCGGTCGGCGGCCTGGTCGGCATGATCGGCGGCCTGGGCGGCTTCGTCCTGCCGATCTCCTTCGGCATCCTCAACGACCTGACCGGCGTCTGGACCGCCTGCTTCATGCTGCTGTTCGCGCTGGTGCTGGTCAGCACCGTGTGGATGCACGTGGCGATCCGCCGGATGGAGCGGCGCAAGTTCCCCGAGCTGACCGCCGAGACCTTCCTCAGCGACCTGCCCGAGGTGCCGCCGGGCCTGGAGCCGGCGAGCCAGCCGGCTGCCCGGCCGGCCGCTCAGGGCGCCGCCCGGCCGCGCGCCGTCCACTAGCCGCTTCCGCCCAGCCAACCCGGGCGGCGGCCGGCAACGGAGATCGTGGGGCGCCGCCGCCCCGTCGGAGACCAAGACCATGGCAAACACCACCGTCGACACCGCCGGCCACGTCCTCAAGCACTGGCGACCGGACGAGCCGAGCTTCTGGGACAGCGCCGGACGGCGCGTCGCCCGGCGCAACCTCTGGATCTCGATCCCCTGCCTGCTGCTGGCCTTCTCGGTCTGGATGGTCTGGAGCGTGGTCGTCGCCAAGCTGCCGCTGATCGGCTTCAGCTACTCGACCAGCCAGCTGTTCTGGCTGGCGGCGCTGCCCGGCCTGTCCGGCGCGACGCTGCGCATCTTCTACTCCTTCATGGTGCCGATCTTCGGCGGCCGGCTCTGGACGACGATCTCGACCGCCTCGCTGCTGATCCCGGCGGTCGGCATCGGCTTCGCCGTGCAGAACCCGGCCACCCACTACCTGGTGTTCCTCGCCCTGGCGCTGCTCTGCGGCTTCGGCGGCGGCAACTTCGCCTCCTCGATGGCCAACATCTCGTTCTTCTATCCGAAGAAGGAGAAGGGCAACGCCCTGGCGCTCAACGCCGGGCTCGGCAACGCCGGCGTCTCGGTGATGCAGTTCCTGGTGCCGCTGGTGATCACCGCCGGCGTGTTCGGCACGCTGGGCGGCGCGTCGCAAGCGACCAGTGCGGGCGGTCAGCTGTGGCTGCAGAACGCCGGCTTCGTCTGGGTGCCCTTCCTCGTCGTCGCGACGCTGGCCGCCTGGTTCGGCATGAACGACATCGCCGACGCCAAGGCCTCCTTCAAGGAGCAGTCGGTGATCTTCAGCCGGCGCCACAACTGGATCATGTGCATCCTCTACACCGGCACCTTCGGCTCCTTCATCGGCTACTCCGCCGGCTTCCCGCTGCTCGCCAAGACCCAGTTCCCCGAGGTCGACTCGCTGCAGTTCGTCTTCCTCGGGCCGCTGGTCGGCGCGCTGAGCCGGGCCGCGACCGGCTGGATCTCCGACAGGTTCGGCGGCGGCCGGGTCACCTTCTGGACCTTCCTGGTGATGATCGCCGCGGTCGCCGGCGTGCTGTTCTTCCTCGGCATCAAGACCCAGCCGGGCGCCTTCTGGGGTTTCTTCGCCATGTTCATGGTGCTGTTCTTCGCGACCGGCGTCGGCAACGCCTCGACCTTCCAGATGATCCCGACGATCATGCGGCAGGAGATTGGCCGGCTGATGCCCGAGCTCTCCGTCGAGCAGCACCGCCGCCAGGCCGATCGCGAGTCGGCGGCGATCATCGCCTTCACCTCGGCGATCGCCGCCTACGGCGCCTTCTTCATCCCCAAGGCCTACGGCACCTCGATCGCCCTGACCGGCGGGCCGGCCATGGCGCTCTACGTCTTCATGGCCTTCTACGCGCTCTGCCTGGTGCTGACCTGGCTGTTCTACACGCGGCGCAACGCCACCGTGCCCTGCTGACCGGCGCCCTGCCGGGCCCGGCGCCGCCGGGCCCGGCCACGTCGCGCCGCTTCCGACCGACCGGAGAGACCTGATGAGCCTTCTGCTGGACCGCCTGAACTTCCTGGCCCCCAAGAACGTCGGCAGCTTCGCCGAGGGCCACGGCACCACGACCAACGAGGACCGCCGCTGGGAGGACGGCTACCGCAAGCGCTGGCAGCACGACAAGATCGTGCGCTCGACCCACGGCGCGAACTGCACCGGCTCCTGCTCCTGGAAGATCTACGTCAAGGGCGGGATCGTGACCTGGGAGACCCAGCAGACCGACTACCCGCGCACGCGTCCGGACCTGCCGAACCACGAGCCGCGCGGCTGCTCCCGCGGCGCCAGCTACAGCTGGTACATGTACTCGGGCAACCGGGTGAAGTACCCGATGGTCCGCTCGGCGCTGCTCAGGCTGTGGCGCGAGGCGCGGGCGGTGCGGACGCCGGTCGCGGCCTGGGCCTCGATCGTCGAGGACAAGGCGAAGCGCGACTCCTACACCACGCGGCGCGGCCTCGGCGGCTTCGTGCGCGCCAAGTGGGACGAGGTCAACGAGCTCGTCGCGGCGGCCAACGCCTACACCGCGAAGACCTACGGCCCCGACCGCATCATCGGCTTCTCGCCGATCCCGGCGATGTCGATGGTCTCCTACGCCGCGGGCTCGCGCTACCTGTCGCTGATGGGCGGCGTCTGCATGTCCTTCTACGACTGGTACTGCGACCTGCCGCCGGCCAGCCCCCAGACCTGGGGCGAGCAGACCGACGTGCCGGAGAGCGCCGACTGGTACAACGCCGGCTTCCTGATCCTCTGGGGCTCCAACGTGCCCCAGACCCGGACCCCGGACGCCCACTTCTACACCGAGGCGCGCTACAAGGGCGCCAAGAGCGTCGTGGTCAGCCCGGACTACTCGGAGGCCGCCAAGTTCTCCGACCTCTGGCTGAACCCGAAGCAGGGCACCGACGCTGCCCTGGCCCTGGCCATGGGCCACGTCATCCTGCGCGAGTTCCACCTCGACCGGCAGGCCGCCTACTTCGAGGACTACTGCCGGCGCTACAGCGACATGCCGATGCTGGTGCGCCTGGTCGAGCGCGACGGCGCCTACGTGCCGGAGCGGCTGCTGCGCGCCTCCGACTTCGCCGGGGCTCTCGGCCAGGACAAGAACCCGGAGTGGAAGACCGTCGCGCTCGACCGCGCGACGGGCTCGGTCGTGGTGCCCCGGGGCTCGGTCGGCTTCCGCTGGGGCGACGCCGGCCAGTGGAACCTGGAGGCCAAGGACGCCGAGGGCCGCGAGGTCGAGCTCGAGCTGTCCTTCGTCGAGGAGGACAAGCACGACCAGGCGGTCGAGGTCGCCTTCCCTTATTTCGGCAGCCGCAAGCACGAGCACTTCGCCAGCACCGAGCATCCCGAGGTGCTGCGCCGCCGCGTGCCGGCGCGTGCCCTGGCGCTGGCCGAGGGCGAGGCGCTGGTCGCCACGGTCTTCGACCTCTTCGTCGCCAACTACGGGCTCGACCGCGGCCTCGGCGGCGACAACGTCGCGACCTCCTTCGAGGACGACGTGCCCTACACGCCGGCCTGGGCCGAGCGCATCACCGGCGTGCCGGCCGAGCGCATCGTCGCGGTCGCCCGGGAGTTCGCGCTCAACGCCGAGAAGACCAAGGGCAAGTCCATGGTCATCCTCGGCGCCGGCCTGAACCACTGGTACCACATGGACATGAACTACCGGGGGATCATCAATCTCCTGGTGATGTGCGGCTGCGTCGGGCAGTCGGGCGGCGGCTGGTCGCACTACGTCGGCCAGGAGAAGCTGCGCCCCCAGACCGGCTGGCTGCCGCTCGCCTTCGGCCTCGACTGGGGCCGGCCGCCGCGGCAGATGAACGCGACCTCCTTCTGGTACGCCCACACCGACCAGTGGCGCTACGAGACGCTGGAGGTCTCCGAGCTGCTGTCGCCGACGGCCCCGGCCGGGCCCTGGGACGGCGCGCTGATCGACTACAACATCCGCGCCGAACGGATGGGTTGGCTGCCCTCCGCGCCGCAGCTCGAGGCCAACCCGCTGGAGGTCGCCAAGGTGGCCGCCGCCGCCGGCAAGGAGGTCAAGGACTATGTCGTCGAGGGCCTGAAGGACGGGTCGCTGAAGCTGTCCTGCGAGGATCCCGACGCGCCGCGCAACTGGCCGCGCAACCTCTTCGTCTGGCGCTCCAACCTGCTCGGCTCCTCGGGCAAGGGCCACGAGTACTTCCTCAAGCACCTGCTCGGCACCAGCCACGGCGTGCTCGGCAAGGACCTCGGCGAGGAGGGCCGCCAGAAGAGCCACGAGGTCGCCTGGCACGACGAGGCGCCGGAGGGCAAGCTCGACCTGCTGGTCACGCTCGACTTCCGCATGTCGACGACCTGCGTCTACTCCGACGTCGTGCTGCCGACCGCGACCTGGTACGAGAAGAACGACCTCAACACCTCGGACATGCATCCCTTCATCCACCCGCTGTCGGCGGCCGTGGATCCGGTCTGGGAAAGCCGGTCGGACTGGGAGATCTACAAGGGCCTCGCCAAGACCTTCTCCGAGGTCGCCCCGGAGGTGCTGGGCGTCGAGCAGGACGTCGTGCTGACCCCGATCCTGCACGACACGCCGGGCGAGATCGCCCAGGCCTTCGACGTCAAGGACTGGAAGAAGGGCGAGATCGAGGCGATCCCGGGCAGGACCATGCCGCAGATCGCCGTGGTCGAGCGCGACTATCCCAACCTCTACAAGCGCTTCACCGCGCTCGGCCCGCTGATGTCCAAGCTCGGCAACGGCGGCAAGGGCATCGCCTGGAACACCGAGCACGAGGTCGAGCTGCTCGGCCGCCTCAACGGCCTCGTCGCGGAGGAGGGGCCGACCAAGGGCCTGCCGCGGATCGACACGGATATCGACGCGACCGAGGTGATCCTGAGCCTGGCGCCGGAGACCAACGGCGAGGTCGCGGTCAAGGCCTGGGCGGCGCTCGGCAAGGCGACGGGCCGCGAGCACACCCACCTCGCGGTGCCCAAGGAGGACGAGAAGATCCGCTTCCGCGACGTCGTCGCGCAGCCGCGCAAGATCATCTCCTCGCCGACCTGGTCGGGCATCGAGTCCGAGAAGGTCTGCTACAACGCCGGCTACACCAACGTCCACGAGCTGATCCCCTGGCGCACCCTGACCGGCCGCCAGCAGCTCTATCAGGACCACCTCTGGATGCGGGCCTTCGGCGAGGGCTTCTGCGTCTACCGGCCGCCGATCGACACCAAGACCGTGACCCCGGCCCTGAAGGGCGACGGCAGCCGCAGGCAGGTCGTGCTGAACTTCATCACGCCGCACCAGAAGTGGGGCATCCACTCGACCTACACCGACAACCTGCTGATGCTGACGCTGAATCGCGGCGGGCCGGTGGTCTGGCTGAGCGAGACCGACGCCGCGAAGGCGGGGATCGCCGACAACGACTGGGTCGAGGCCTACAACGCCAACGGCGCCCTGGTCGCCCGCGCGGTGGTCTCCCAGCGCATCAAGGAGGGCACGCTCTTCATGTACCACGCGCAGGAGAAGATCGTGAACGTGCCGGGCTCCGAGATGACCGGCCAGCGCGGCGGCATCCACAACTCGGTGACCCGCGCGGTGCTGAAGCCGACCCACATGATCGGCGGCTACGCCCAGCTGTCCTACGGCTTCAACTACTACGGCACCGTCGGCTCGAACCGCGACGAGTTCGTGATCGTGCGGAAGATGGACAAGGTCGACTGGCTCGACGAGCCGGCCGTCGCGGCGAAGGAGGCAGCGGAATGAAGATCCGTGCGCAGATCGGCATGGTGCTCAATCTCGACAAGTGCATCGGCTGCCACACCTGCTCGGTGACCTGCAAGAACGTCTGGACCAACCGGGAAGGCATGGAATACGCCTGGTTCAACAACGTCGAGACCAAGCCCGGGATCGGCTATCCCAAGGAATGGGAGAACCAGAAGAAGTGGAACGGCGGCTGGGTCCGGACGAAATCGGGCCAGCTGCAGCCGAAGATGGGCGCCAAGTGGCGGATCCTGGCGAAGATCTTCGCCAACCCGGACCTGCCCGAGATCGACGACTACTACGAGCCCTTCACTTTCGACTACGAGCACCTGCAGACGGCGCCGGATTCCAAGGCCTCGCCGACCGCGCGGCCGCGCTCGCTGATCACCGGCGAGCGGATGGAGAAGATCGAGTGGGGGCCGAACTGGGAGGAGATCCTGGGCGGTGAGTTCGCCAGGCGCTCGAAGGACGTCAACTTCGAGGGCGTCGAGAAGGAGATCTACGGCCAGTTCGAGAACACCTTCATGATGTACCTGCCGCGGCTGTGCGAGCACTGCCTCAACCCGACCTGCGTCGCGGCCTGTCCCTCCGGTGCCATCTACAAGCGCGAGGAGGACGGCATCGTCCTGATCGACCAGGAGAAGTGCCGCGGCTGGCGGATGTGCGTCTCCGGCTGCCCCTACAAGAAGATCTACTACAACTGGTCGAGCGGTAAGTCGGAGAAGTGCATCTTCTGCTATCCGCGCATCGAGGCCGGCCAGCCGACCGTCTGCTCCGAGACCTGCGTCGGACGCATCCGCTACCTCGGCGTGCTGCTCTACGACGCCGACCGCATCGCCGAGGCGGCGGCCGCCGCCGACAAGCAGGACCTCTACGAGGCGCAGCTCGGGATCTTCCTCGATCCCAACGATCCCGAGGTGATCGAGCAGGCGCGGGCCGACGGCGTGCCCGAGGCCTGGCTGGAGGCCGCGAAGCGCTCGCCGGTCTACAGGATGGCGATGGAGTGGAAGGTCGCCTTCCCGCTGCATCCCGAGTACCGCACGCTGCCGATGGTCTGGTACGTGCCGCCGCTCTCGCCGATCCAGTCGGCGGCCGAGGCCGGCAAGCTGGGCCTCGACGGCGCCATGCCCGACGTGCGCAGCCTGCGCATCCCGCTGAGGTACCTCGCCAACCTCCTGACCGCGGGCAAGGAGGAGCCGGTCGCCCTGGCGCTCGAGCGCATGCTGGCGATGCGGACCTACATGCGCGCCAAGACGATCGACGGCGTGATCGACGCCCCCACCGCCGCCTCGGTCGGGCTCGAGCCCGGCCAGATCGAGGCGATGTACCAGATCATGGCGATCGCCAACTACGAGGACCGTTTCGTCATCCCGACCGCGCACCGCGAGATCGGCGAGGACGCCTACGACGTGCGCGGCTCCTGCGGCTTCAGCTTCGGCAACGGCTGCTCGGGCGGGACCAGTGCCGGCAACCTCTTCGCCCAGCCGAAGCGCAAGACCGTCAAGACCCCGACGGAGGTGTTCTGATGACCGTCAGCCTCAAGGTCCTGTCGCTGCTGCTGAGCTATCCGAGCGACGAGCTGCAGCAGGCGGCGCCCGAGCTGCGCGCGGCCCTGGCGGGGGAGGGCCTGCTCGATGCCGCGGCGCATCCCGGCGTCTACGCCCTGATCGACCAGCTGGCGGGCCGGGAGCTCCTCGACCTGCAGGAGCGCTATGTCCTGCTGTTCGACCGCACCCGCTCGCTGTCGCTGCACCTCTTCGAGCATGTCCACGGCGAGAGCCGGGACCGCGGCCAGGCGCTGGTCGACCTGCAGGCGCTCTACGCCGAGCACGGCCTGGTCGTCGAGGCGAAGGAGCTGCCGGATTACCTGCCGCTGTTCCTGGAGTTCCTCTCGACCCGGCCGCTCGGCGAGGCGCGCGGCCTGCTGGCCCAGCCGCTGCACGTGCTGACCGCCCTGCGCGAGCGCCTCGTCAAGCGCGGCAGCGACTACGCCGCGGTCTTCGCCGCCCTGGAGGCGCTGGCCGACGGCGCCGCCTCGGCCGAGGACCTGGCCGCGGCGCGCGCCGAGCCGGACGACGACCCGACCGACCTCGCCGCGCTCGACCGCGACTGGGAGGAGGCGGCGGTCACCTTCGGGCCGGGACTTGGCGGTCCGGGTGACGCCGGGGCCGGGCAGGAGGGCTGCCCCAAGGCCGAGGCAATGCTGAAGCAGATGGGCGCCGACGCGGCTGCGGCCGCGCCGCGCAGCCGGTGAGGAGGGCCGCGCCATGGCCGTTTGGCTGAACACCGTTCTCTACGGGATCTATCCCTACATCGCCCTGGTCGTGCTCGCCGTCGGCAGCATGCTGCGCTACGACCGCGAGCCCTTCACCTGGCGCTCCGGCTCCAGCCAGCTGCTGCGCCGGCGCCAGCTGATCTGGGGCTCGGTGCTGTTCCACGCCGGCATCCTGGTGATCTTCTTCGGCCACCTGGGCGGCCTGCTGACGCCGATCTGGGTGTTCGACGCCCTCGGCATCTCGCACGGCGCCAAGCAGCTGCTGGCGATCGGCCTCGGCGGCGTCGCCGGGGTCTTCTGCTTCGCCGGCGCCACCCTGCTGATCCACCGCCGCCTGTTCGATCCGCGGATCCGCAGCACCTCGAGCTTCAGCGACATCGCGATCCTGCTGCTGCTCTACGCCCAGCTGACCCTCGGCCTCGCGACCATCCCGGTCTCGCTCAACCACCTGGACGGCCACGAGATGGTCAAGTTCATGTCCTGGGCGCAGGGCATCTTCACCCTGGACCCCGCGGCCTCGAGCTACGTGCTGGACGCCAACCCGGTGTTCAAGCTGCACCTCTTCCTGGGCCTGACGATCCTGCTGCTGTTCCCCTTCACCCGCCTGGTCCACATGCTGAGCGCGCCGCTGCGCTACCTCTGGCGACCGGGCTACCAGGTCGTGCGCCGGCGCCAGGGCGGCCACGGGACCGCCAGTCGCCCGGCCGCTGCGGCGGAGTAGGGACCATGGACGCGATCACCATCGACGGCATCGCGCTGAGCCCGGCGGCGATCGCCGCCGAGGCCCAGCTGCATCCGGCCGACAGCGCCGAGACGGCCTGGCAGGAGGCGGCGCGGGCGCTCGCGATCCGCGCGCTGCTGCTGCAGGAGGCCCGGCGCCTCGGCCTGACGGCGGAGCCGGAGACCGACGGTGAGGGCCGTCGCGAGACCGAGGAGGAGGCGCTGGTCCGCCAGCTGCTGGCCCGCGAGGTCACGGTGCCCGAGGCCGACGGCGAGACCTGCCGGCGCTACTACGACAACAACCGCCGGCGCTTCCGCACGCCCGAGCTGGTCGAGGCCCGGCACATCCTCTTCGCCGCCGACCCCGACGACGAGGCGCGCCGCGCCGCGGCCGAGCAGGCGGCGCGGGAGACCCTGGCGGTGCTGCAGACCCGGCCCGATCTCTTCGAGGCGCTGGCCGCCGAGCGCTCGGACTGTCCCTCGGCCAGGCAGGGCGGCAACCTCGGCCAGCTGACCCGCGGCCAGACCGTGCCGGAGGTCGACACCTTCCTGTTCAACCTGGAGGCCGGCCAGCTCTGCCCGCTGCCCGTGAAGAGCCGCTACGGCTTCCACGTCCTGAAGGTCGAGCGCAAGGTCGCGGCCGAGCCGCTGCCCTTCGAGGCCGTCGAGGCGCGCATCGCCGGCTACCTCGCCGAGGCGAGCTGGCGGCGCGGCGTCGCCCAGTACCTGCGCCTGCTGGCCGGCAAGGCCGAGATCGTCGGCCTCGACCTGGAGGGCAGCGACAGCCCGCTGGTGCAGTAGGGGGTGAGGGGCGCGCGCCCAGGGTTCCCAGGGCTGCGGCGGACGGCGCCGGAAGGCGAAGCCGCCGGGGCTCACACGCCCCTCGACAAGCTCGGGACGAAGCCGAGGTCGGCGTGGCTGGCAGATCGCTTCATCCCGAGCTTGTCGAGGGATGTGGGAGCTCGGAAGCCGGCCGCCTTGGGGGGGACGGCCCCCAACGGCTTCACGGTGAGCTTGTCGAACCGCGAAGCCGTTCCGGCACCGTCGAAGCCAGCTTCGCTCCGACCTTCGACAGGCTCAGGACGAAACGAATGGGAGGGCACCTCTGACCTTCGGGGCCTTCACGACACCAGCCAGGGCTCCTGCTGGCCCTCGTAGTCGGGCAGGTGCTCGGGCGCGGCGGCGCGGAAGGCCTCGTGATCGCGGCAGGCCTGCTCGGCGGCGAGCAGGGCCGGGTAGGGGGTCAGGTCGCAGTCGTAGCGCCGGCAGTTGTAGAGCTGCGGCACCAGGTAGACGTCGGCCAGGCTCGGCTCGGGCCCGAAGCAGAACAGGCCGCGGCCGCTGCGGCGCTGCAGTGTGGCCTCCAGGCCGCCGAGGCCGAGCGAGACCCAGTGCCGGTACCAGGCCAGGATCTCGCGCTCCGACAGGCCGAGCGGATCGGCGAGGTAGGCGCGGGCGCGCTGGCTGTTCATCGGGTGCAGGTCGCAGGCGATCAGCTGGCAGAAGGCGCGCACCTCGGCGCGCTCGATGTCGTCGTCGGGCAGCAGCGGCGGCTCGGGATAGCGCTCCTCCAGCAGCTCCAGGATCGCGGTCGACTGGCCGACCACCGCGCCGTCGATCTCCAGGGCCGGCAGCAGGCCCTGCGGATTGATCTCGCGGTAGCGCTGCTCGCCCAGCTCGCTCGCCGGCGTGTAGTTGAAGGAGATGCCCTTGAGGTGCAGCGCGATGCGCACGCGCCAGCCGGCCGAGTTCTGGTGCAGGCTGTAGAGTCGCAAGCCGGGTCCTCCCGTCGGTGGCTTGTTCGTGTTTCTTTCCTATCGTAGCAGGGAACGCCGCCGCCGGGGGCGAAGATCCGGGATTCCGAGGGGGCCGGGCTTGGCCGCGGCGGCGGACGCCCCATCTCGAGCAGCAGTCGAGGCCCTGCCGGAGCCCAGCCATGCGCCAGCCTGCCCGACCCGTCACGCGCCGGCGCCTGCTCGCCGGACTCGCCGCCGTCGCCGCGCTCGCCGCCGCCGGCCTGCGCGGGGCCCGTGCCGCGGCGGGGCCGCCGATCACCCGGATCCTGCCGGCGACCGGAGAGGCGCTGCCGGTCATCGGCATGGGCTCCTGGATCACCTTCAACGTCGGCGACGATCCGGCGCTGCGCGCGGCGCGGGTCGAGGTGCTGCGCGCCTTCTTCGCGGGCGGCGGCCGGGTCATCGACTCCTCGCCGATGTACGGCAGCTCGGAGGCGGTGATCGGCCACTGCCTCGGCGCGCTCGGCCGGCCGTCCCAGGCCTTCGCCGCCACCAAGGTCTGGACCTGGCGGCAGTCGGACGGCCCGGAGCAGATGGCCGAATCGCGCGCGCTCTGGGGCGTCGAGCGCTTCGACCTGATGCAGGTCCACAACCTGCTCGGCTGGGAGGGACACCTGGAGACGCTGCAGGCCGACAAGGCGGCGGGCCGCCTGCGCGCGATCGGCGTCACGACCTCCCACGGCAGCCGCCACGCCGAATTGGAGCGGATCATGACCGGCCAGCCGATCGACGCCGTGCAGTTCACCTACAACCTCCTCGACCGCGCGGCCGAGGCGCGGCTGCTGCCGCTCGCCGCCGAGCGGAAGCTGGCGGTGATCGTCAACCGGCCGTTCCGGCGCCGGGAGCTGTTCCGCCTGTTCGCCCGCCATCCGCTGCCCGGCTGGGCGGCCGAGCTCGACTGCGCCAACTGGGCCCAGTTCTTGCTGAAGTTCGTCGTCTCGCACCCGGCGGTCACCGTGGCGATCCCGGCGACCTCGCGGGTCGACCACATGGTGGAGAACATGGGCGCGCTCTACGGCCGCCTGCCGGACCAGCGTCTGCGCCGGCGCATGGTCGACTATGTCGAGAGCCTCTGAGGTGCTGCCCTACGACGCGGAGACGCTCGACGCCTTCCTGGCGCTGCTCAACCGCTCGCTCTGGCCGATCCAGCCGCTCGCCCTGCTGCTGGCCGCCGCCGCGCTGGCGCTGGCCCTGCGGCCCCGTGCGGTGCCGCAGGCGAGCCGGATCGTGTCGGGGCTGCTGGCGCTCGCCTGGGCCTGGGTCGGCTGGGACTTCTTCCTGCAGCGTTTCGCCGAGCTCAACTTCGCGGCACCGCTCTACGGCGCCGGCTTCCTGCTGCAGGCCCTGCTGCTGCTCGGGCTCGGCCTGCTGCGCGGCCGCCCGGCCTTCGGCCCCCGCGCCCCGCGCTTCGCGCGGACCGGGGCGGCGCTCGCGCTGCTCGCGCTCCTCGCCTGTCCGCTTGCCGGCGCCCTGCTCGCCGGTGACTGGCAGGCGGCGCCGCTGGTCGGCCTGACGCCGGGGCCGACGGCGCTCTTCACCCTGGGCCTGCTGCTGCTTTCCGGGCGCGGGGCGCTGCCGCTGGCCGTGCTGCCGTCGCTCTGGTGCCTGGTCGCCGGCTTCGAGGGCTGGGCGCTCGGCCTGCCGCAGGACCTGGCCCTGCTGGCGCTCGGTCTCGGCGGAGGCGCGCTGCTCGTGCTGAGGGGGCGGCCCGCCGGGGCCTCGGGCTGACCGCCGGAGTCGGCGCCCGTCGTGGCTTGCCGGAGCGGCGCTCCGCGACAGCTTAGGGACCTCATCACCTGCCGCGAAAGCGGGTATCCGGCTACGCAACCGCAAGCTCGGGGAAAACTGTACTTTCGGGTACATCCGTGATTGTCAAGGCGTGCGGCGACCATTACATCTGCGTTGCATTCTCAGGACAGATCGGAGTCGACACCTTGTCGAAGATACGCATCGCCATCGCGGGAGTCGGAAACTGTGCCAGCTCGCTGCTGCAGGGGCTGGAGTACTACCGCAACCATTCGGCCGAGCAGCTCGCCGGGCTGATGCACCCGAGCATCGACGGCTGGGGCGTGACCGACGTCGAGGTCGTGGCGGCCTTCGACGTCGATCGCCGCAAGGTCGGCCTGCCGGTCGAGAAGGCGATCTTCGCCAAGCCGAACTGCACGAAGGTGTTCCAGCGCGCGCTGCCGGTCTCGGACGTGCTGGTCGAGATGGGCCCGGTGCTCGACGGCGTGCCGGCGCACATGGAGGACTATCCGGAGGACCAGGCCTTCCGCGTCTCCGAGGCCGAGCCGGTCGACGTCGCGCGGCGCCTGCGCGAGACCGGCGCCGAGGTGCTGGTCTGCTACCTGCCGGTCGGCTCCGAGCAGGCGGTGCGCTACTACGCCGAGGCCTGTCTCGCCGCGAAGGTCGGCATGGTCAACTGCGTGCCGGTGTTCATCGCCTCGGATCCCGCCTGGGCCGCGCGCTTCCGCGAGGCCGGCGTGCCGATCGTCGGCGACGACATCAAGAGCCAGGTCGGCGCCACCATCACGCACCGCGCGCTGACCCGCCTGTTCGGCGACCGCGGCGTCAAGCTGGACCGCACCTACCAGCTCAACGTCGGCGGCAACACCGACTTCCTCAACATGCTCGAGCGCAGCCGCCTGCAGTCCAAGAAGAAGTCGAAGACCGAGTCGGTGCAGTCGCAGCTCGACAGCCGGCTCGAGGACGCCGCGATCCACATCGGCCCCTCGGACTACGTGCCCTGGCACAACGACAAGAAGGTCGCCTTCATCCGCATGGAGGGCCGCGGCTTCGGCGACGTGCCGATGGAGCTGGAGCTGCGCCTCTCGGTCGAGGACTCGCCGAACAGCGCCGGCGTCGTCATCGACGCCCTGCGCTGCGTCAAGGTCGGCCTGGACCGGGGCATCGGCGGACCGCTCGAGGCGCCCTCATCCTACTACATGAAGAGCCCGCCGCTGCAGGTCCGCGATTCCGTGGCCCACGACCTGACCAACGCCTTCATCGGCGGCGCCTCGCCCAACGTGCCCCGTGACAAGGTGGTCGGCCGCAAGCCGGCGGCGGTCGCGGCGACCCGGGCGACCCGGCGCGAGGGCGGGCAGCCGCGCAGCGCGCTGATCCTGGCCGCCGGCCTGGGCTCGCGCCTCTTCCCGCGCGCGACCCTGCCGAAGCCGCTGGCGCCGATCCAGGGCATCACCCTGGCCGAGCGGGTGATCGGCACGCTGCGCCGCTCGGCCGGCGTCGAGCGCTTCGTCGTCTCGCTGGGCCACGAGGCCGAGACCGTGCGGGCGCACTTCCAGTCGGTCGCCGCGCGCAACGGCGTCGCCGTCGAGTTCGTCCAGGCCGACGACTGGGCCAAGGGCAACGGCGCCAGCACCCTGGCCGCGGCCGAGGCGCTCGGCGACGAACCGTTCCTGCTGTCGATGTGCGACCACCTCTACGACGACGAGCTGCCGGCACGCCTGCTCGAGGCGCCGCTGCCGGCCGACGGCATGGCGCTGGCCTGCGACTTCGCCAAGGACGAGATCATGGATCTCGACGACGTCATGAAGGTCAAGGCCGCGGGCGGCCGGATCGCGGCAATCGCCAAGACGCTGGGCGATTGGGACTGCGCCGACACCGGCGTCATGGCCTGCACGCCGGCGATCTTCGAGGCCCTGAGCGAGGCGGCCGCCGAAGGCCGTCACGGCCTCGCCGACGGCGTCGCGGTGCTGGCGGCGCGCGACCGCGCCTCGATCGTCGACGTCACCGGCTGCTGGTGGGTCGACGTCGACACGCCGGAGGCGGTCCAGGTCGCCGAGCAGCGCGCCTCGACCGACGAGCTGCGCGCGGCCGGCTGATCGGCGCGGTTCGGGTTCCGGAAGCGGCGGCCGTCAGGCCGCCGCCCGGCGCCGGCGCTCGCCCAGGGCGGCGCCGAGCAGGGCGAGCAGGAACAGCGGCGCGCCGATGCCGCTGAGCGCGACGAACCACTGCGCCTTGCCGAAGGCCGCGAAGGCCAGCACCAGGTAGATGAAGTCGCGCCGCGACAGCTCGTCGAGCAGCCGGGTGACGCGCCCGGGCTGCCCGTCGGCGCTGACCGAGGTGTAGACCGGGCCGCTGCCGGCCTTGCGGCGCAGCGTCAGCCAGTAGACCGAGAAGGCCGAGCCGGCGGTGCCGGCGACCGCGCCGAGCCCGGCCAGCAGCGGCCAGGGTGAGCCGGCGGCGGCGCTCCAGCCGAGCGCCATGCAGGCGAAGACCGCGACGTGCACCAGGTTGTCGCTGGCGAAGTCGAGCAGGCCGCCGAGCCGCGTCTCGTGGAAGGTCAGGCGCGCCAGCTCGCCGTCGCAGCCGTCGAGCACCGAGTGGGCGACGAACAGCAGGGCGCCGACGACCTGCCAGGCCGGCGCGGCCGACAGGAAGAAGGGCGCCGCGGCGAGCCCGATCAGCATCGAGACCAGGGTCATCGCGTTCAGCGTCACGCCGAGCGGCGCGAGGCGCCGCGACACCGCGATCGAGATCGGCCGCGCGAAGACCCGCGCCATGAAGCCGTCGGTCTGCTTGCGCAGGGCCTGCAGCAGGCGCCGCTCGGCGCCCGGCAGGTCGGCCGGCTGCCCGAGGCGCAGCGGCCGCGGCTCCAGGGCCAGCGGCTTCGCCGCGACCTCGCTCGCCGCGGCGGGCGCCACGGCGCGGCCGAGCAGCAGCGCGCCGTCGGCGGAGCGGCGCTCGTCCGGACCGACCGGCGTCCGTGCCAGGCTCGACAGCCAGGAGGTCTCGCCCAGGACGTCCGCCGGCAGCAGGATCGTCGGCCCGCCCGCGGTCGCCGGAAGCTGCTCGGCGAAGGCGACCGACGGCAGGCCGGCGAGCAGGGCGCTCAGGCGCTCCCGGCTCTCGGCCGGCGCCACCACCAGGCAGTCGGAGAGGCCGGCGCGGCGCGCCGCCAGCACGAGGCGGCGCAGCAGGCTCAGGCCGAGCAGGCGGTGGCCGGGATCGAGCGCGCCGAGCGCCTGCGGCCGTGCGTCGACCACCAGGCGCGGCGCCTGGCTGCCGTCGCTCGCCATCGCTGCGCTGGCCTGCTCCATGGCGGGGGTGATAGTCGAGCCGCCGACGGCGTGCAACCGGGCGCCTCAGGCGGCCCGGTCCGAGGCCGCAGGAAAGGCGATCCAGCCCGTCGCCAGGCCGGCGCCGATCCACAGCAGCTCGCGGAAGCGCTTGATCAGGGCGACCGCCAGGCCCAGCGAGGCGCCGCCCGACAGCGGCGCCAGCATCAGCACCAGGATGCCTTCCTGGGCACCCAGGCTGGCGGGGATGAAGAAGGTCGCGGCGCGCACCAGCTCGACCACCGACTGCAGGCTCCAGGCGTAGGCGAGGCTGACCGGCTCGCCCATGAAGCGCAGGATCGCGTAGAGCTCGACGGCGCCGAGCGCCCAGTTGACCAGGGTCAGCAGGGTCGCGAGCAGGAAGCGGCGGCGCTGGGTCGTGTAGGCCTCGACGAGGTGGTCGTCGAAGGCCTCGAGGGACTCCAGCAGGTGCACCAGCCGCCGGCCCCAGCGGGCGCGGCCGACCAGGCCGCCGAGCCGGGAGGCGGCGCGCAGCCGCTGCGCCGCGAAGACCGCGCCGATGCCGACGACCAGGACGCCGAGGCCGACGGCGACCGCGACGCGGTAGTCCGGCGGCAGGCGCCCGCCGGCCAGGGCGAGCAGCACGCCGCCGGTCAGGAACACGACCAGCGCCACCAGATTCGCGGTCTTGGCGACGAACAGCGAGGCGCCGCCCTCGCGGTAGCCGATGCCCAGCCGCCGCTTCAGCAGCATGGCCTTCAGCGGCTCGCCGGCGAGGCCGACGACCGGGGTCACCTGGTTCACCGCCATGCCGACCAGGCGGATCTTCCAAAGCTCGGCGAACCAGGACCAGTCGAGCCGCGCCGGGCCCAGCACCAGCTGCCAGGACAGCGTGTCGACCGCGAAGGCGCCGACATAGATGGTCAGCACCGGCAGCAGGCCCCAGCCGAGGTCGCCGATGTAGCCGAGCGCGCTGCCGAGATCCGTGCTCCAGAGCAGGAATCCGAACAGGGCGGCACCGATCAGCAGGAACAGCAGTCTGAACGAGGGCAAGGCGCGGCCTTCGGCGGGTCCGGCGGCCGCCGGGACGGCGGCCGGCACGGGGACGGGGCGGCGGCGGGAGGCTCTGCGTCGCGCGCCGCCGCCGTCTCAATAGCCGAGATGGCGGCTCAGAGGTAGAGGCGCAAGACTCCGCTCATCTGGTCGTCGCCGTAGCCGGCCTCGACGGCGCGGGCGAAGACCCGGCGTGCCGCGTCGCCGAGCGGCACCTCGGCGCCGGCCGCGGCGGCGATCTCGTGCAGGTAGCCCAGGTCCTTCTCGATCATGACCGCCGGGAACAGCGGATCGAAGGCGCGGTCGCGCATCTGCCTGAGGGCGACCGCCGCGGCCGGGCTGCAGACCGGCAGCTCGGGCAGGATCTCGGCGGCGCGGGCGGCGTCGATGCCGTAGCGCCCGAGCAGGCCGACCAGCTCGCCCATCGCCGCGATCTGCAGGCCGAGCAGGGCGTTGACCGAGAGCTTGAGGGCGGCGGCGCTGCCGACCGGGCCGGCGTGGTGGATCGCCCGGCCCATGACCTGCATCAGCGGAGTCGCGCGCTCGACCAGCCGGGCGTCGCCGCCGACCAGGAAGACCAGCTGGCCGGCCTCGGCCTGGGGCCGCGAGCCGGCGACCGGCGTCTCCAGGAAGCCGACCTCGCGCTCGGCGCAGGCGGCGGCCAGCTCCTGCGCCCAGGCGACGGTGACGGTCGAGCTCTCCAGCGCCAGGGCGCCCGGCGCCATGCCGCCGAGCGCGCCGGTCTCGGCGTCGAGCCAGGTCTCGCGGGCGGCCGGGTCGTCGCGCACCATCGAGAGCACGACCTCGGCGCCCTGCGCGGCCTGCCGCGGCGTCGCCGCCACGCTGGCGCCGGCCTCGGCGAGCGGGCGGGCCTTCTCGGGACTGCGGTTCCAGACCGCGACCCGGTAGCCGGCCTTGACCAGGTTCATGGCCATGCGCGAGCCCATGGCGCCCAGGCCCAGGATGGCGACTGACTGCATGATCTTCTCCTTCCCGTATCCGGTCGAGGCCGACCTCCCGAGCGATGCCAGGGCGGCTTCGTCCCGAGCCTGCCGGAGGGCGGCGCCCAGAGGCCGCCGCCGTCACCCCGCGGCCTGCACCTCGGCCGTGTCGCCGACCAGCTCCGCCAGCAGCTCGTAGGAGCGCAGGCGGGCGTCGTGGTCGTAGATCGCGGCGGCGACGATCAGCTCGTCGACGCCGGTCTCGGCGGCGAAGGCCTCGAGGCCCTGGCGCACGGTCGCCGGCGCACCGACGAAGGAGCAGGCCAGCATGCGCGAGGCCTGGGCCTTCTCCATCGGCGACCAGTAGCTCTCGATGTCGTCGATCGGCGGCTGCAGCTTGCCGCGGGTGCCGCGGATCAGGTTGGTGAAGGACTGCTGCGGCGTGGTGAAGAGCCGCTGCGCCTCGGCGTCTGTCTCGGCGACGAAGGCGTTGACGCCGGCCATGGCGTAGGGCCGCTCGAGCTGTGCCGAGGGCCGGAAGCGCTCCCGGTAGACCTGGAGCGCCGGCATCAGGGCCTCGGGCGCGAAGTGCGAGGCGAAGGCGTAGGGCAGGCCGAGGTGGGCGGCGAGCTGCGCGCCGAACAGGCTGGAGCCGAGGATCCAGAGCGGCACGTGGGTGCCGGCGCCGGGCACGGCGCGGATCGCCTGGTCGGGCTGGACGTCGTCGAGCAGCGCCTGCAGCTCCAGCACGTCCTGGGGGAAGGCCTCGGCCGCGCCCGGGTCGCGCCGCAGCGCCCGCCAGGTCCGCTGGTCGGTGCCGGGCGCCCGGCCCAGGCCGAGGTCGATGCGGCCGGGATAGAGCGATTCCAGCGTGCCGAACTGCTCGGCGATGACCAGCGGCGAGTGGTTCGGCAGCATGATGCCGCCGGCGCCGACGCGGATCGTCTCGGTGCCGCCGGCGAGGTAGCCGATGACGACGGAGGTCGCGGCGCTGGCGATGCCGGTCATGTTGTGGTGCTCGGCGACCCAGAAGCGCCGGTAGCCCCAGCGCTCGGCGTGGCGGGCGAGGTCGAGGCTGCGGCGCAGGGCGTCGCCCGGCGTGGCGCCGAGCGGCACGGGCGCGAGGTCGAGAATGGACAGCGGTGGCAGCGGCATCGGATTCCTCCCGGGCGGCGTCGGCTGAGGCAAGAGGTCAGGCCCAGCAGACATCAGCCTCCCGGGCGCTCGATGCAACCGTGTCGGCGGCCGTCGAAAGATCCGTGCCGCGACGGCACAGCAGCCGTGACCGTCGCGGCGGCCGGGCCAGCAGGCAGCGTCGGGGCCGGGCAGGGGCCGGGAGAGGCTCAGAAGCTGTCGTGGTGGGCTGCCGCCATCAGGCGGTTCCAGGCGTTCATCGTCGCGATGCTGACCGTCAGGGTGCCGATCTCCTCGGCGCCGAGATGCCGGGCGAGCTCGGCGTGCAGCGCGTCCAGGTCGTCCTCCCGCTGCAGGGTCAGCGCCTCGGCCCAGGCCAGCGCCGCCCGCTCGGCCGGGCTGTAGTCCGGGGCGTTGCGCCAGACCGCGACGTGGTCGATCCGGACCTGCTCCTCGCCGTCCGCACGGGCGTCGCGCAGGTAGTTGTCGACGCAGTGGGTGCAGCCGTTGATCTGCGAGACGCGCAGCTTGACCAGGTGCCGCAGCCGCGGCTCGAGGGGCAGCTCCTTGAGGATCGCCTCGACCTGGCGCAGGCCCTGCATGGCCGGGGCGGCGGTCTTGGCGAGCCGGAGGCGGTCACGCTGCGACATGGGTCGGGTTCCTTCGGTCCGGAGGCGCGGCCGCGGCTGGCCGCGCGCCGGATCTTCGGCAAGCGCAGCGGTCTCGGCACTGCGGCAAATCAATCCGGGGAGGGGAGGCGAACGACTCTTCTCCCTCTCTGCTCCCCTCGGGGAGGGGAGAGGGCGGGGGAGAGGTGAGGGGGTGATACCGTTGGCTCGGCTTGTAGCAGGATCCGCGAGGCTTGCTCCCCCACCTCTCCCTGACCCTCTCCGCCCCCGGAGGGGAGCAGAGAGGGGACTCGTCGGCCGGCGCCGGGCGATCAGTGCCGCGTCGCGGCCGGCAGGTCCTGCAGGTGGCGCAGCTTGTCCGGATTGCGCTGGATGTAGATGCGCAGGCAGCGCCCTTCGGCGTCGGCGGAGAGCGACAGGGTGCCGGTGACCAGCCCGGCCTCGCGAATCAGCAGGCCCTTCCCGCCGTTGAGCGGCACGGGCTCGACCTGCTGCGCGCGGTAGTGCAGCCGCCAGATGCCGGCCAGGAAGCGCGCCACGGCGCGCGGCCCGCGCACGACCTTGGAGGCGACCGATGCCTTGCCGCCGCCGTCGCTCAAGAGCTCGACGTCGGCCGCCAGCAGGCCCTCCAGCCGGCCGGCGTCGCCGCTGCTGAGGGCTGCCAGGAAGCTGTCGAGCAGCGCGCCGCCCCGGGCCGCCGGCGCCGCCGACTCCGGGGCCGCGGCCAGGGCCCGCCGGGCCCGCGCGACCAGCTGGCGGCAGGCCGGCTCGCGCTTGCCGAGGATCGCGGCGACCCGCTCGTAGTCGTAGTCGAAGATCTCGCGCAGCAGGTAGGCGGCCCGCTCGGCCGGCGTCAGGCGTTCCAGCAGGTGCAGGAAGGCGAGGGTCAGGGACGAGGCCAGCTCGGCCTGCTCGGCCGGGTTCCTCGCCGGCGTGCCGAGCAGCGGGTCGTCCGGCACCGGCTCGGGCAGCCACAGGCCGACGTAGTCGACCCGCGAGCGGTCGGCGGCGCGGCGCAGGTCGAGGCAGGTGCGCGTGCAGGTCGTCACCAGCCAGGCCTCCGGCTGCTCGACGGCGGCGCTGTCGGCGCCGCGCCACTTCAGCCAGGTGGTCTGCACCGCGTCCTCGGCGTCGGCGACCGAGCCGAGCATGCGGTAGGCGAGGCTCCAGAGCCGCGGCCGTGCCTGCTCGAAGGCCGCCGTCGCCGCGTCCCTTCGCTGCTCCCTCCGCCCGTCCCGGTCGCCCATCGCGCCCTCCTCAGAAGCGCGCGTGGAGGGAAGCCACCATCAGCCGGTTCCAGCCGTTGATCATGGTGACGCTGGCCGTCAGGGCGGCGATCTCCTCGGCGCCGAAGTGCTCGGAAAGCGCGGCGTGCAGGCTGTCCAGGTCCTCGCCGAGACGGGTCGTCAGCGCCTCGGCCCAGGCCAGGGCGGCGCGCTCGGCCGGGGTGAAGTCCTCGACGTTGCGCCAGACCACCAGGCGGTCGAGGCGTGGCTGGCTCTCGCCGTCCTGGCGCGCCTCGCGCAGGTGCATGTCGACGCAGTGGGCGCAGCCGTTGATCTGCGAGACGCGCAGCTTGACGAGATGACGCAGGCCGGCGTCGAGCGGCCCCGCGGCGAGGACCGATTCGACGGCGACGAGGCCCTTCATGGCCTCGGGAGCGGACTTGGCGAGCTGGAGACGGTCGTGCTGGGACATGGCTTCGATTTCCTCATCTAAGGGTCTGGATCTAAGGGGCTGGCCGGGGGCGGCAAGAGTCCCCCTGCCTCCTAGACGATCAGGCTCGCGGCCCTGTGACTCGCTCCGGCGACTTTCCCTGCGACAATCCGATCCCGGCTGCCGGCGACGGGCCCGCGCCGCCGGCGCGTTGCAGGCACGTCACCTTTCGAGAGGAGCCGCCGGATGACCCTTTCGCCCTCGCGCCGCGCCCTGCTGGCCGGCGCCGCCGGCCTCGCCGGCAGCGCGCTGCTGCGTCCCGCCGTCGCCGTCGGCCCGACCTGGCCCGCCGGCTGGCCCGCCGACTGGCCCGCGGATCCCGGCACGGCCGCGTGCCGGGCCCCGGCCGCCGCGACGCCGCCCGAGACCGAGGGACCCTACTTCAAGCCGGGCACGCCGCTGAAGCAGGACCTCCGGGCCGACGGGCGGGGCGGCAGCCTGCCGGGCCGGCCGCTCGACCTGGTCGGCCGGCTGCAGGGCCGCGACTGCCGGCCCCTGGCCGGCGCCGTGGTCGAGCTGTGGCACGCCGACGACGGCGGCCGCTACGACAACAGCGGCTTCACCTTCCGCGGCCACCAGCTGACCGACGGCCAGGGCCGCTTCGGCTTCAGGACCGTCGTGCCGGGGCTCTATCCCGGCCGGACCCGCCACCTCCACCTGATCCTGGCGCCGGCCCGCGGGGGCGACGGCGCCGCGCCCCTGACCACCCAGCTCTACTTTCCCGACGAGCCGCGCAACGCCCGCGACGGCCTCTACGATCCGGCCCTGCTGCTGCGCCTCGAGCGGCAGGGCGACGGCCTGCTCGGCCGCTACGACTTCGTCGTTGGATGATGTGGAGGCAAGGGCCTCGTTCTTAGCGTCCTTCGCGGGGAAGGCATCATCTGGATAAAATAAAAACGATAGTAAAATTAAATACATGTGCAAATTCTCTGTGCCTGGTTCTAGGTGCATGATGCGTCGTCCGCCCCGGAGTACGTCATGGTTGCAAGCGAGATTTGCTTCTGCATCAAAGCGGACTGAATCAGCAGGCTGTAGGAAGAGTTAGCGCCCGACGAGTCCCGATTCGTGTCGGTATCGACGCGGCGTGCATGTTGATAATTTCGCAACCTGGTCGATCTCGGGGACTGTCGATGCTGGCAATCCCTGGGTGTTCAGTCTGAAGCGCAACCTCACACCTGATCTAGGGAGCCTATGCCTGATGTTGCCCCAACTACTGACTAGCGCTCGGGCCATGATCCCTTACGTAAGCGCTTAGGCGATGCCCTTTGGCTTCGGGCTTGACGCCTTGCGGAAGTTCCAGGGCATGAGGTCTTCGACCCTGCTCTGCGGGTGGCCGTTGAGGATGGCCTCCAGGATTTCGGCGAGATAGGCGACCGGGTTGACGTCGCTGAGCTTGCAGGTGGCGACAATGGAGGCTAGCAGCGCCCAGTTCTCTGCTCCGATCTCGTGTCCCGCAAAGAGCGCATTCTTTCTTGTGAGGGCCACCGGCCTGATGGCGTTCTCGACCGGGTTGGTATCCAGTTCCAGTCGGCCGTCCTCAAGGAAGCGGGTCAGGCCTTCCCAATGGCT
>NZ_FWZX01000048.1 GCF_900177295.1 Tistlia consotensis USBA 355 | reverse complement strand
CCTGCGCCGCCGGGGCTTCGGCTCGCGGGATCCCTCGTCCGGCACGATCTGCACCGGCACCAGCGCCTGGGACTCGGGCGCCGGCGGAGCGTCGATCCGCGTGCAGAGCTGCTTGCGCCAGCGGAACAGCTGGCTGACGTGCAGGCCCGCCGAGCGCGCCACCTCCGAGACCGTCACGCCCGGCTCCAGGCTCGCCGCGACCAGCCGCTCCTTCTCCGCACGCGACCAGTGCCGCCGCCGCTCAACGGACGTGATCACCTCGACCCGCGGTATCGTCATAGGGCTACTCCTAGGATTACCCCTAGGACCTTCCCACGATCCCGCTATCCCGCAAGGCGGCTCTCACCGGAGGCGTACGGGCCGCCGGCACGCCGGCCTGCAGCTGGACGACCAGGTCCTGCAGCTGGAAGGCCGCGTTCTGGGCGCCGAAGCCAAAGTTCTTGGTACCGGCGGCGGCCTTGGCCGCGGTCGCGACGTAGGTGTCGTACTGGCCCTTGGCGAGGCCGAGTACTCGGTTCGCTTCGTCCTGCGTCACCACGCCAGCGGCGACGGCCCTCTGCACTGCCTCCTGCTGGGCTTCGTACCGCTCGAGGGCGGCGGTGGTCGGATCGATGGAGGCGCGAACCTGCTGGAACTCGCGGGCGACCTGGTCGACGCCGGAGAGCGCCCGGGTCGTGCTCTCGTACTGACCTGCGGCGAGCGCCAGGACTCGGCTCGCCTCCTGCTCAGTCGCAACGCCGGCGGCGACAGCGCGCTGCACGGCCTCCTGCTGCGCCTCATAGCGCGCCAAGGCTGCGGCGGCAGGGTCGACCGAAGCCCGGATCTGGTCGAACTCGCGGGCCGCCTGATCGAGACCCGCGAGGGCCCGGGTCGTGCTCTCGTACTGGCCGGCGGCGAGCGCGAGGACCCGGCTCGCTTCTTCTTGACTGGCGGCACCGGCAGCGACGGCGCGTTGTACCGCCTGCTGCTGCGCTTCGTAGCGCTCGAGCGCCGCCACGGCCGGATCGAGCGAAGCGCGTACCTGCTGGAACCCCCGAAGAGCCTCCTGGTAGCCGCTGGCCGCGGCAACGACGCTGTCGTACTGCGACTTGGCAAGGGCGAGGACGCGGTTCGCCTCGTCCTGCGTCGCCACATTGGCCAGGAGCGCAGTCTTCACCGCCTGCTGCTGCGCTTCATAGCGCTCGAGCGCCGCCGCGGCGGGGTCCAGCGAGGCTCGGACCTGCTTGAACTGCTGCGCCGCCTGCTCGACGCCGGCACTCATCCGGCCGACGCTCGCCTGGACGCCTGCGCCGGCCTGCTCTGCCGTCGTCTTCAGCTGGGCGAGATCCTGCTCCGAGAGCTTGATCTCGCCTCTGAGACCGCTGGCGTCGGCGGTAAGCTCGAGGTTAAGGCGCAAGGTCACGACGGCGACTCACCGGCGATTGTTGAGCACCTCCATGGCCGCGCCCTCCATGTCTCGGAGGTCGGCCAGGAGGCGTCGGTCGAGCGGCAGATCGAGGATCCGGGCGAGCGACTCGACCTGGCTCCAGTCGAGGCCGTCCCAGACGTCGAGGGTCTTGCCGCTCGGCCCGACCAGGATCTGACGGCGCCAGGCCGTGCGGCAGGCCAGGAAGAGCTCGAGGGCCGGGCGGTTCTCGGGCCAGACGACGAACCGCTGTTCTGCGCGCCGCGCGGCCGCCTCGGCGATCTGCCCCTCGTCGACCCCGAAGGCCCGGAGGTCATCCTGCACCTCCTCGTCGAGCGAGCGGTCGCGGTCGGCGCCGGCCCAGATCCGCGCCGCGCCCTTCAGTTTCCCCGCTTGGTGCCCTTCGGGTTCTGCGGGTTCATGGCCTCGTTGTAGGCGGCGAGCACGGCAGTGCGGATCTCCGGCCAGGCGATCATCTGCTCGCGCAGCTCGTCGCTGTACTCGAGAGGCTTGTTGTCCTGGCCGACGACGTCCTTGCCCCAGCCAACCCAGACGCGCCTTAGAAGGCTCTTGTCCTCCTCCTGCGCCTCGAGGCTGCGGGCGACGAGCCCCTTCATGCCGTCGTCGCCCGCGGTGTCGAGACGGACGGCAGCGCCTTCCAACCGCTCCTGTTCCTCCTCCGGCGTGAGCGGGTCGAAGCGGGCGGTGAAGGTGCTGGTGACATGCTTGCCGCCCGACTTGGGATCGGGGCGCTGCACGCTGATCTTCCAGTCGAACTGAGGGCGGCGATCGGCGAGAACGAAGGTCATCTGGGTGGCTCCTACTTGACGGTGATCTTGATCTCGTCGTCGCCGGCGTCGGACGGCACCGCCATGAAGGGGATGCGGTACATGACCTCGCCGTTCGACTCCTGGTACTGCGGCTCGTCGAGCTCGCAGAGGTCGGCGTCGACCTGGACGATGTTGCCGGCCGTGATGCCGTGGACGACCTGGATCGGCACCTGGGTGCGATTGCGGGCGATCGTGAAGGGGTCGAAGATCGCCAGCGTGTCGGCCTTCACCAGCATGGAGCCGCTGACCTTGCGGTCGACGATCGAGACCTTCTCCTCGCCGACCCGGAAGATCGCGTTGACCTGGTTGCCGAAGTCGAAGGTCAGCTCCTCCATCGGCACTGCGACGCCGTTGACCGTGAAGTCGGTGTTGGCGTCCGAGACAGGCACCGGCACCTGGAAGCCGCTGACGTCGACGATCGGGGCCGCGGTGTCGGTCGGCGTCGTGAAGAGCCCCAGGCCGTCGAAGGTGAAGGTCGAGAGCGCCGACGGCCGGAACGACATCTGCAGGTTCGCCCGGTAGCCCAGGATCTTCTGCTGGACGCCGTCGATGTTGAGGTAGTTGCCGACCGACTCGATGCCGGTCGAGACCGGGTCGTACTGCGCGTCGGTCGTCGCCGTCAGGGTCTCCGCCAGGCCGCAGGCGCGCAGCAGCGGGCCGTAGGCCGGGGCGTCGCCGGCGGTGCCGGCGCCGGCGATCTCGACGCCGAACGACAGGGCCACGTGGACGTTCGTCAGGATCGCGGGCCGGGAGCCGAAGAAGGGCGTGTCGTGCGGCCGCTCGACCTTCTGCGACTGCAGGGGACGCAGGTTGATGTCGTGCGCCAGGATCGCGTCGGTCGCGCCGGTCGGGGTCGGATCGGTCCCGTAGGTCGTCTCGATCTTCGAGATCAGCGCCTTCTTGCGCCAGTAGCGGTTGGCCATGACGTCAACCCTCCTTCTTCACGTCGGCGCCCGGCTTGTCGGCCTTGCCTTTGCCGGCCTTCTCGCCGGAGCCGTCGAGGCCAGAGCTCGAAGCGGTCGCGCTCGAAGGCTCGGCCGTCGGCGCCGGCGCGGGCCGCGGCTTGTCTAGCGGCACACCCTTGGCGCTGCGCGCGCGGTTGCCCTCCGGGTGCTCCTCCGTGCCGCCGATCCGAGTCGGCTTGGCCTTCGGCGACTCCCGCCGGTAGGTGCCGCCCACTCGCTGGCGTGCCCCGAACTTCTCCATGACCTCTCTCCTCAAGTGGCTGCGCGGTAGATCCACCGCGTCCGCAGGTCGAGCTCGTAGATCGCCGCCCCCTTGCCGAGGCCGGAAAGGTGCTCGTGTGCGAGCTCGAAGGGTTCGACTTCCCCGTCTGGCGTCCACCCGACCAGAGCCTCCCGGGTCGCCAGGATCAGCGGCTGCAGCGCACCACGCGCCTGCCCGCCGGCTCGATCGGCCGCACGCATGACCAGGACGACCTTGACCTGCTCCGTGATCGGCTGCTTGTGCGGCCCCGTCGCGTTCGATCGACGGCCGCCGTCCAGCCCGTCCGGCAGCACGAAGCCGGCCGGCGTGACATTCGGCAGCGTGCCGCGCTCGACCAGCTCCGAGAGCGCCAGCGCGTCCTGGACGCTCATGAGCGCGGCAACCTGTGCCTCGAGCCGGCCGCTCACGTCCTCGACCAGGTCGCGGTTCATTCGACCGCTCCCGGCGCGGCGCCGCCGATCCAGTCCTGGAGCGTCGCGAGGATCTCCGCCTGGTCGGCTTCGTCGATGCCGAGATAGGGGCGCGCGGGGATCTTGACCTCGTGCTCGCCGACCTCGTGGTAGCTCAGGAAGTTGGATCGCCGCCGCTTCACGAAGCGGTTCGACAGCTCGCCCGTGGTCTCGTTGTACCGGCGATAGATTGCCCGGCTCTGGGCGTACTTCCTGATGGTGCCGCCGAACTGATGGATCGCGCCGTAGACAACGTTGGTCCCGACGCGCACGCCGGTCGGGCTCGCTTCGTAGGTGATCGAGTCCCGAAGCCGGCCCGACTCGACCAGGGTGTTGCCGCCCCTGTGCAGCACCCGCAGGCTCGGCGGCCAGGGCGAGCCGCCCGGCGCCTGGCCGCGCTCGAAGCGCAGCTGGGTCGAGGCAACGAGCGCCGCGCCGACCTCCTCCATCACCGGGGTCAGGTCGTCGGCGCGCGAGAGCAGGGCCACGAAGGCCTCGCGCACCGCCTGATCGTCGATCGAGAGACTGACCTGCGCGCCCGCCATGGTCAGTAGCCCTCGAGCGTGTCGCGCGAGAAGACGCGGTCCGGAGCACTCACGCGGGGCCCGTCGGGCGCCGCGGCGGCGGGCTCGCCGTCCAGCTCGAGCACGACCAGGCCCTTCGACAGGCGATCGAGCGTGGCGAGCGCCTGCCTGGCGGACTCGGCGACCTGGTCGGGCGCCGTGAACACGTGCAGCCGGAAGAACACCAGCCGCTCGCAGAGGTCCTGCACCAGGTCCGGCGTCGCGGAGAGCGGCAGGTCGTACTTGAGGGCTAGGTAGCCATCGATCTCGGCCGAGACGGCCGCCAGCTCGCGATCGACCGTCGCCGTATCGGCCTGGCCGTCGCCGTCGCGATCGGCGACCTGCAGCACGTTGTCGCTGCCGTAGCGGTCGATCAGGTTCTGGAGCGTGGCGTAGGCCATGGCGGGTCTCGGGTCGGGGGCGGCCCCGGGACGGCGGGTCGCGCCGCCCCGGGGAACAGGGATCGAGTCTCAGCTGGTCGCCGGCCGCGCCGGGCCGTCGCGACTGGCGCGGCCCGGCAGCGGCTTGGTCGCGTCGGCGATCGCCGGCATGCCGATCCGGCTGGCCGGCTGGTCGATCGAGGCGCCGATCGGCGCCTCGGCGGCCATCGTCGGCAGCTCCGGCGCTCCGACCGTCACGGCCGCCGCCCGGCGCTCGACCAGGTAGACGGTCGTCTCGACGGTCAGCGGCGCGGCGCCGAGGTCGGCGGTGCCATCGGCGCCGGCGATCGCCGGCACCTGGTGGACGAGCCGGAGCGGCTCCGCATTGGTCGCCTGGGCAGCGAGCAGCAGGCCGACGGCGAGCCCGAGGGCACCGGCTGCGGCGAACAGGGTCGTTCGACGGAACATCGCGTTCTCCTGTGGTTGCTTCGGTGCGGGGCCGGGGCAGAGGAGCGGCTCCGTCCCGACCCCGGCTTGGTCTGGTGGCACCTCAGGCGGGCCCGGCCGTCCCGGCTTCCCGCCCTCCGCCGAGGCCTAGCGGCCCCGGCACGGCACCTTCTCTCCGGGGTGCATCAGTTGCTGGCGGCGGACTCCTTGCCGCCCTTGGCGGCCTTGCCGCCGGTCTCCTTGCCGCCCTCCGCCTTGGGCTCCGCCGGGACCTCGAAGACGATCAGCTTCGGTTCGGCCTTGAGGGCCTCGAGCTGCTCCTCGGTGAAGTCGCTGGTGTCGACGGTCTCGCCCTCGGTGGACCAGGCGCGGCCGGCACGGCGGAAGCCGGCGACCTTGGAGATGACCTTCAGCTTGCTCATGCTCGGCTCCTCGCTCAGGCCAGCCACGGCACGACCAGCAGCTCGGCCGTGCCCTTCCACTCGTTGGTCTCGCCGCCGCTGGCGTTCTCGCTGTTGAGCAGCTTGCGGCCGGCGCTCTCGAGCGCGGGCGGCACGACCAGCAGGTTCGGCATGACGCCGAGCGGCCGGCCGTAGTCGCCCTTCATGCCCTGCAGGGCCGCCCGCGCGGTCGCGTAGTGCGTCGCGTCGAGGGTCTGCTTGGAGCCCCAGGCGAACTGCCAGAAGCCGAAGCCGACGTTCGACCGGCTGTCGGTGCCGTACTGGAACTCCTTGCGGCTGAACACCTTCTCGTCGGTCGGACTGTCCTTGGCGACGAAGTTCCAGTCCTTGCGGTTCTGGAACAGGATCGGCTTCAGCGGCTTGTTGGCGTCGATCAGGAACCAGGGCGTGCCCGAGCCGCCGTCGGTGTTGGCCACGGAGGTGACGCTGCCGTCCTCGTCGAGCACCGGATGATCGGTGTCGAACATGTACTGGCCGTCGTAGCAGTCCGTGGTGAAGCCGGACTTCAGCAGCCCGAAGATCAGCGTCTCGCGGTGCGCGCCGGTCGACTGGCCCATCTGCTGGAACAGCGGGTTGTAGATCCCGATGTTGTCGTCCTCGATGTCGTCGCGATCGACACCGATGGTCAGCTCCCAGGGCTTGTTCCTGATGGTGTAGCTGTGCGCCATCAGGTTCTGGACGACGCGGTCGCCGATCCACTCGCGGACGTTCGGGACCTTGCCGAGCCAGCCGTACTCCTCGCTCTTCGTCGAGGAGGGCACGGTCGTCGCGATGCGCTCCGACTGGGCGCCGGCCATGCCGAGGCCCGCCTGGAACGACGCCTTGAATCCGATGCCCAGGCGCGTGAGGGTCGCGGAGTTGATGAGCATGCTGCTGCCTTTCCTGGTGCCGGCCGTCAGGCGAACTCGACCCAGACGCCGAGGCTGTCGACGTCGTAGACCGTGCCTGCCTTGCTGCGGGTGCTGGAGCCGTCGGTCTTGGCGACCGTCTGGTCGTCGACGATGTAGCAGTCGGCCCCGATCTCGGCGGCTGTGATCTCGTCGGTCGAGGCGGAGTTGGCGAAGCGGAAGACGCCGCGCTTGACCTTGACGGTCAGGTCGCCGGCGGCGCCGCCGCTGTTGTCGACCGTCTCCTCGAAACGGCCGATGCCCAGCAGGGTGGTCGCGGTCGCGCCCGGCGTGGCGTTGCCGTTGGCGTCGAGAGCCGCGAGGCCGCCGGCGTAGCACGTCTTGGCGGCGGCGACGTCCAGCTGGCGGATCGAGGGGTCGAGCTTCTCGGGCGTGTTGCGGTCGGCGGCGAGCGCGGTCATCGGGCGACCTCCTCGTCACGGGCCTTCTTGTAGGCCTCGGGGGTGATGCCGAGCTGCCGGCAGACGGCGAGCTCGTCGTCGTCGAGTTCGGCGCCCTTGTTCGGCGGCGGATCGGCGCGGTGCTGCGCGCCCGGCTTCACGACGACGGGAGCCGCCTTGCAGAAGGCCGCGAAGCCCTCGGGGTTCTTCTTGGCGTAGTCGAGCGCCCAGGTGCGAGCCGCCGGCACCACCTTGCCCTCGGCCATGGCCTGGTCGACCGCGGTCGTGGCCTTCGTCTGGGTGTTGTCGTCGACGAGCCTGGTCAGCTGGCCCGCCAGCTCGTCGAACTGCACGCGCGGCACGAAGTCGGCCGAGCTGCCTTCCAGGCGGCCGCTGACCGCCGTGGCGACGGCCTCCGGCTCGGCGCCCTCCTGCAGGCCCGCGCTCTTGGCGATCTTGGCCAGCGCGACGGCCGCCGGCGCCTCCGCACCGTCCTCGGCCTTCTTCTTCGCGGCAGCGACCGCCGTCGACAGGGTGTCGGCGCTCTTCAGGATCTCCTCCGCGGAGGAGCCCTCCTTCAGGCCGAGCGCCTTGCAGAGCGCCTTGAGCTGCTCCTCGGTCATCGTCTCTTCCTCGGTTGTGGGGTCGTCTTCGCGGCGGGTCAGCGCCTTGACCTCGAGCGCCGGGTCGTTGGTCAGCGCGACCCGCAGGATCCGCGTGATCTCGTGGGGCGCCTTCTTGGTGGCCATGAAGACCGGCGAGTAGTAGCGGTACTCGCCGGCCTGGATCATCGCCCGGGCCTTGTCGGTCCATTCGACCCGTGCCCAGATCGCATCGTCCCGGACCTCGATCTCCTTGATCCATCCGGCGGCGGGCGCCGGCTGGCCGTTGCTGGCCGCGAGGTCGGTCTGGTGCTCGTAGTCCCAGGGCAGGTCCATCTTGAGGGCCCTGGTGTTGGCGACGACCTTGGCCGGGTCCTTGAGCGACCAGCGCCGCCCGTCGCGAGCGGCGAGCACGCCGTCGGCCGGGATCGGCAGGATCGGCACCCACTCGGGCACCTGGCCTGCCGACAGCTGGAAGCAGAGGGACTTCAGGTCCAAAGCGCCGATCCGCTGACGAAGCGCCGGGCTGGACCGCCCGGCTGGGTTCGTGCAGCATGGCCGTGGACGTCGGGTCGATCCCTTCCCACGCCGGTGGGAAGGGAGGTCAACAGGCGGAGACCCAGCCGGCCGGCGCGGACGCCCTCCTTCGAGAGACCTTCATTCGAGCGTTGAGCGGGTTTTGAACGCCGTCGAACGCCCTCGGCGAGTTCCGGGCGGGGGGGTGGCGCCGCGGAACGGTCCGCGGGCGCCAGCGGGCCGGAAATCGGCTCGGCCGTCTCGGCGAGTTGAAAGGGGGCCCCGGAGGGACTAGATTCAGCGCTGCAGGCGGTGGCCGGGCCGATCCTCCGATGGCCACCGACCGGGCGGGAGCCGCGGGACGGCGCGGCTAGCCCTTATCCCCAGCCATCACTTCCGATAGACCGACAGGCCCCAGCGCAGGCGCTTCAGCGCGTCCGGCTTGCCGCGGAAGAACGTCAGCCCCGACCAGGTGCCGTTGTCGGCGTCGGCGACCAGCGCCAGCGTCGTGTCCCGGCGCAGCTGCAGCAGCTTGACGTAGCGCCGGCGCAGCGCGACCTGGCCCGTCGCGTCGTTGACGACGAAGCCCGCCCAGATCTCCTGCGGATCCTGGATCAGCTCCGGCAGCAGCGGGAAGAAGGCGTCGCGGCCGTCCAGGCGATCGGCCAGGTGGTCGGCGAAGGCCATGCCGATCGAGACCTGCCCGCCGGCCGGGTCCGCGAGCACGGCCTCGTCGCCGCCCAGGACGGCGCGCAGGTTGTCGCGCAGGCCGGCGGCGTCCGTCGCCCGCGGCCCGAGCTGCGCCTGCGGCGGCTGCGGCTGCAGGTCCGGCAGCGGCGACCCGGGCGCGACCTGCGAGGGCGCGACCAGCGGCTCCCAGCGGCCTTCGTGCCCGGCCAGGCGCACCCGCTGCTCGCCGTAGCCGACGTCGGCAATGCCAGGATTGTGCCCCCAGCCCGGATCGATGCCCTCGGGCACGCTGACCGTCGCCGGACCGTCCGGCGTGTTCAAGGCGACCTGGCGCAGGTTGACCGGCGGCGCCTCGGCCGAGACGGTCCAGCCGTTGCGGGCCAGGTCGCGGGCGTTGAGCGCGATGACCGAGCAGAGGCAGTACCAGCCGTTGGGCGGGTAGTGCGTGCGCCAGAAGGGATCATCGATCGGCAGGATGGTGCCGTGCCAGAGCGCGTGCAGCGGCCGCTTCGTCTCGCGCTGGACCTGGACGTAGCGCAGATAGGGCCGACGCGCCTTGGTCCGCTGTATCTGGCGCCAGCGCCCGGCCATGTTGGCGCTGCGCATGTTGGCCTGGAAGATCGTCCGGGCCCGCCAGGTGCGGCCGCCGTTGTAGCTCCAGCCGTGCCTGGCGACGATCGCGTCGAAGTCGGCGAGCCAGTCGGCATAGGAGCCGCCGTCTTCCATGGCCTTGAGCAGCGCCGACTGGAAGTCGGCCAGCAGCGAGTCGCTCATCGCACCGGCCACCACGAAGGCGCGGGCGTGCTGGGCTTGCCAGAGGTCGGTCCAGGCGCGCGTCGGCAGCCGCAGCTTCTGGCGCAGGAAGTCGACCGCCTCCTTGAAGACGACCGGCTCGGGCGTGGCCGGCGCGACCAGGTCGGACATCAGGGCTTCCTGCTGGCGATCGCGTCCATGCCCTGCAGCTCGGCCAGCACCAGGGCCTCGCGCATCGTCTCGACCAGGCGCGGATCACTCGCCTGCTGCGCCAGCTCGAGCAGCGCCCCTTGGGCTTCCTCCCAGCTCCCGGCGGCCGCCAGCCGCTCCTTCAGCTGCTCGACCAGACCCTCGATCGGCGGCCGAGCGGCCTTCATGGCGGCCTCGGCCGCCGGATCGAGCACGACCTGGCCGGCGCCCGGGTCGCCGCCAGGATCGCCGCCCGTGCCGCCGGCAGAGTCGCCCTGGCGGGCCGCCAGGGCCTTGGCGAGTGCCGGGTCGGTGCCGTCGGGCGGCACGGCCGGCCCGCCGGCGGGCGCGGTCAGCAGATCCTGGTCGTCGACGGCCTCCGGCAGGCCGAAGGCGCGCGCCATGCCGGATTTCGAGACGCGGGCACCGAGCGGCACCAAGGTCTTGACGCCAGCGAGCAGCATCCGGAGGTCCTGCTCTTCCTCCCGGCCGACGACCAGGCGCGGATAGCTCTGCTGCGGACCGAAGTTGAGGTCGATCGCCGGGCGCATCAGGTCGCGATTCAGGGTCGCGGAGACCTGCTTGGCGTCGGCCGTCTCGATGTCCTGCCGCACGTCGTTGTGGACCTGCGCCGCGGCGTAGCTGCCGCCCTTGACCTCGGTCGTCAGGTTCTGGCCGAGCACGCCCTTGGAGATCTGCGCGTCGGCCCAGGCGGCGAAGCGGTCGTAGAGGTCGATCGAGCTGGAGCCCTTGCCGATCGCCTCGACGAACTCGATGACCATGCCCTCGGGGATGATCGCGCCGACGTCGGTGCCGATATTGCGCACCGCGCTCAGCAGGATGGCCTTCTCCTCGTTGCTGGCGCCGGCGTGGTATTTGCCGAGCCGGATCGGCATGCCGTAGACCTCGATGAAGGAGATCCAGTCCTTCACCGCGTAGTTCTTGAAGAGGTACATCCAGGCCGCCAGGCGCGCGAGGCCGCCGCGGATCGGCAGGCCGGACTTCGCCTTCGCGAGGTGCGTGATCCACTTAAAGGGCGCCAGCGGCTGAGGCTCGCCCATCTCGCGCAGCAGCGGGGTCCGTCCGTCCTCCCGGTCGAAGGTGAACCAACGGGGATCGCGCCACTCCAAGCGCGCCGGCCACCACTGCCCCTCGGAGAAGTCCCAGACGATCTCGGTGCAGCTGTAGCCCTTGCCGGTCGCGTCGAGCACGTCGACCAGCTCGTCCTGCAACTCGTCGCGCTCGAGGAAGGCCTCGAGGAACTCCGCCTGGCGCTGCGCCTCCGGGCTGTCGTCCGCGGCGACCACCTTGACCGGCAGCTGCGCGACCTGGCGCTTCCGGGTGCCGAGCACCGAGGCGTAGTGCAGATCCTTCTCCTCCATGGCCTCGGCGAGCTCGAGGTAGCGGGTCGGCTCGCCCTCCTCGGCCTCGCGCAGGATGCGCGCCAGGCGCTGCGGCGTCAGGCCGACCTCGGGATGGCCGGTCATGACCTGGCGCACGCCGGTGACGGTCGGCGCCGCGACCTCCTGCTGCAGGACCTGGCGCTGGATCGGCCGGCCGAGGTGGTCGAGAAGAACGGGGGTCGCCATGGTTGGGCTCCTCAGTAGGCGCCGCGCCCGAAGCTGCGGCGCAGGCCGGCGGGCTCGTCGTCCTCGGGCGCACGCTCGTGGAAGCGCGGGTCGCTCTTCGGCGGCGCGCTGTCGTAGGCGTAGGACGGCACGTTGTCGGTCGCGCCGTTGACCGCCAGGAAGCAGGACCAGGCGCGGTCGGCGTGGCCGCCGGCGTCGGAGTCGGCAACGAAGCGGGGCGTGCCGGTCGGGCCGAGGATCTTCTTGAGCTTGTGCAGGTCGGCGCGCAGGCGGATGTCGCCCGCCGGAATGCGGATGCGGCGATCCTCGAAGGCCTGCTTGCCGGCGGTCGCCAGGACCAGCTTGTTGCCTGGGGTGAACAGCACGCCCTCGACGCGGGACTCGCCATAGCGGCGCTTGGCGTCCTCGACGGGCTTCTCGCCCATGCCGGTCTGGTCCATGGACAGCCGGGCGACGCGGTAGCGCCCGAACAGCTCGTCCATCACGGCGTCGTGCTCGGCGAACTTGGCCCGCTTGAGGATCCGGACCTCGCGGGTCCAGAGCACGTCGCCGACCTCCTCGAGGACCCAGGTGACCCAGAGGTCGTTGCGCGCGGCGATGTCGTTGCCGAGGTAGCAGGGACCGCCCTGGTACAGCTCCGGCCGTCCGGCCTTCTCGTCCTCGACGGCCGTGATCAGGTCGTAGGGCAGCCAGGCGCTGGCCTCGTCGAGCCACTGGCACTCGTACTCCTGCGCCCAGAGATCCTCGTCGGCCAGGCCCTCGCGCATCTCGTCGACATCGCGCGGCAGCCCGTCCCTGACGGCGTCGTGGATTGTCACGGTGTGGCGGGACCAGCGGCCGTCGGCCGAGGTCATCAGCTCGTGGAACTTGTTGGCCTTGCCCTTCGCGGTCGAGGTGATGCGCAGCTTGAAGCCGGCCGAGGTCACCGGGAACAGGGCGCCCCAGATCTCGCGGCTGTCCTTGTGGATGGCGAACTCGTCCAGATAGACGTTCGCGGAATAGCCGCGGGCGGTGTCGGGGCTGGCCGGCAGCGCCAGGCACCAGATGTCGTCGGCGATCCGGACCTCGTAGCTCTTGTAGACCTCGTCGCCGAACGAGACGTCGGCCTCCAGCTCCCGGAAGGCGACGTCGTAACCCTTGATGTGCGCGATCAGCTGGCGAAGGTTCTCCTTGGACTGGCGCTCGCCGCGCGACAGCATCAGCCACTTCGCCGGCCGGGCCTCGACGACGCCGCCGGCCATGTCATCGGCCATCTCCAGCGTGGTCGAGAAGGTCTTGCCGACCTGGCGCGACCACATGCCGATCTTGAAGCGCGACCGGTCGGCGATCCAGCGGCGCTGGTAGCCGTAGAGCGCGATGTCACGGATCGAGGTCATGGGCCGCCCTACCGGATCAGGCCGAGCTCGCTGCGGATCTGCTCCAGCGCGTCCTTGCCGAGCGTGACGCCGGCCTTGGCGGCGCCCTTCTTCGCCGCCTCGATCGCCTTCTTGACGACCTCCTCGATGACCTGCTCGCGGATCTTCGCGACGCGCTCGACGTTGGTCTTCGACGCGCTCTCCAGCTTCTGCAGGGCGCTCGCGAGGAACATCGCCTCCTGAGGCTCCAGCTTCACCAGGCCGCCGGTCTCGGGGTCGCGCGTCGTCTTGGAGATGATGGCGTGCATCAGCTCGATGTTCGCCCGCGCGACCTTGCTGTCGGGCTCCTCGCCGAAGGCGCCGACCAGGGCCTCGGCGACGGCGCGCTCGCGCTCCATGTCCTTGGCCAGGTCGCCATAGCGCTGCAGATAGCGGTGGGCGGCGCTGCGCGAGGTCGAGATGCCGCGCGGGCTCAGCAGCTCGTCCAGCCAGTCGTACAACTCGTCGACCGTGGGCGAGTTCTCGCGCACGTAGGCCGCGATACGGTCGCGGACGTTGGTCGGCAGCTTCTTGTCGAAGGACCGGCCGCCCATGGCCGCCCTACCGAGCCGAGGGGCGCTTGACGCCGGGAACGGTGGTCAGACCCTTGGCGACGTCGGCGCCGGCCTCGGCCAGCGTCGCGACGAAGAGCCCGGGCGCGACCTCCTCGAGGGCCAGCAGGCCCTGGTCGCGCAGCCAGGCCAGATGCGTGCGCACCTGCGCGCGGCTGCAGCTGAGGGCGAGCCTCGGCAGCTTGTCGTGCAGCACCGAATCGTTGGCCGCGTAGCCGGGCGCGCCCTCGAGGATCCGGAGGATCGCCAGGCGGATGTGCTCGCCCACGTCGTCCTGGTAGCTCATCGCCCCCTCACTTGTTGCCGCGCAGGTAGTCTTCCTGCCGGGTGACGACGCGATCGACCCGCTCGACGATGTCGTCGAGGCCCGTGACTCTCTGTGTCAGCGCCTTCACGTCGCCGCCCAGAGCCTCGATCGCGATAGCCAGGTGATGGACCGCCTCGGTGGTCGGGACGCCGCGCAGCTGGAACTCGACCGCCTGCACGCGGGTGGTCAGATCGGTGACGGTCTTGGCGTCCTCCCGGGCGCCGGCGCGTAGATAGCTGGCGATCGAGATCGCGACCCCCACCAGCACCGCCGCCCATTGGCCGACGCTCCCCCAGTCGATCGCGCCAGCCTGCATCAGTCCGTTCCCTTCTTCGCGATCATGGCCTGCAGCGCGCCGCCGAGGCGCTGGAAGGAGCCGACGGGCGGCGCGTCGCCGGCGGCCGCGGCGCGGTCGCCCGCCTTGTCGTCGGAGCGCTTGACGACGTAGAGGCCGCCGACGCCGGCGAGCGCGTAGACGACCCACTGCAGGGCGGCGATGGTGTCGGGCAGCAGCACCGGCTCGCGCCAGCAGATCAGCAGGGCGGTCGCCGCGGCCGCCAGGCCGATCGCGACCAGGGCGTAGATGATCGTCGGCCGGGCGCGGCGCACGTAGGCGTCCTCGCTGCCGGTCATCGCGCGCCAGGAGGCCTCGCGCTCGGCGAGGCGCTTGGTCTCCTCGGCGGCGAGACCGAGCGCCCGTTGGGTCAGGGTCTCCTGGAAGCGGGCGAAGAGCGCCGGGTCCGCCTGGATCGCGGCGGCCGCCTTCTCCGGATCGTGCTCGCCGGTCAGGCCGCTGGCGATGCCGGCTGCCGCGTCGACGACGCGCGTGCCGAGCGGCTGGTCGCCCTCGAGGAGATCCTTGATCGCGGGCAACGCGGCGCCGGCGAGCGACAGCAACAGCGGGAACATCAGGCCTGCCCCCGCCTGATGAACTCGAAGTACTCGATCGTCGCGGCGTTGCTCGCCAGGAACTTCTCGACCGTGCCGGCGCCGGCCGCGGTGTTGAACCACTGCTTCCAGTAGGCCGCGAGGTCGCGCCAGGCACCGGCCGCCGGCAGCGCCTTCGGCACGGTCCAGTACTTCAGCCGGGCGACCGCGCAGGCCAGCCAGGGGTTCCAGGTCAGGTGCTCGAGCAGGGCGTCGGAACCGGCCGGCGTCAGGTCGAAGGGCGGGTGCAGGATCAGGCGCGCGAGGATCTTGGCGACCCAGTCGCTGCGGATCTCGCGGTCGAGCAGGCTGTGTACCGTGTTGGGCTCGAGGCCGAAGAGCGAGCGCGCCGGGCCGCCGCCGTACTGCTGGACGGCCCGCAGGCCGTCGCCCTCGCGTACGGCGGTCATGACCAGGAGCTGCCGGGCCGGGAGCCTCGACAGCCGGTCGTCGATGGAGCCCAAAACGGCGAGGGTCGGGACGACCACGCGCTGATCAAAGGACTGGATGAGTGCTCGAGAGGTCACTGCCCGCCTCGCCGTCTCGGGTTGCAAGCCGAGGTGGCAGGGTGCTCTCCAGCGGGCGCGGCGGCCCTTCCCACGGGCGTGGGATGGCGTTCGGAGGGCAGTCGAAGGCGGGAAGGCGGCGAGTGTGGAGTGCCGGCCGGTGCTGCGTCAATCGCGTGCGAAAGGGGGTTGCATTCGCACAAACCCCGTCCCCCGATTCTCGGGGGTCATCGATGCAGCAAGGGAGAGGAGCGATGGCGACCTGGACGATCAAGGCATATGGCGGCGACGAACCGCAGTGGATGAGGAGCTTCGACGAAGCAGAGATGTCGAAGGAGGACATCGCGGGACTGCTGCGCTGCCTGGCGGCGCGCCACCTGACCGACGACGAGGTGCTCGACAGCCTGCTGCCCTCGAAGCAGGCCGCTCATTTCGAGCTGATCCCGCCCGGCGGCAAGAAGTTCGGGCTGATGACGGTCGGCACGGGCCGGCACTACGTGGCAATGCTGGAGCTGGATGGCCATGAAGAAGGCTGAGGCGGAGAGCCACATTCGCTCCCTTTGCCACGACTGGCGGCGCGAGACCGGCCAAGACCATGTACCGGCTGGAGAGCTGAGCCCCGCGCAGTTCATCACCTGGCTCCGCCAGAGATATCCGCAGGTCCTAAGGTTCCGGACATCCTTGTCGATCGACTACGACGTTGAGTTCTGGTTCGACCAGGAATTCAAGCTCAGCTGGCGCCGCTAGGCCGACGCTCCTCGTCGAACAGGTCGGCCTGCCGGGAGTCGACGCGGCCGTTCTTGATCCGCCGTACCGATTCGGCGTGGCAGCCGACCAGGCGGGCGACTTCCTGGACCGGCCGGCCCTCGGCCAGCAGGTGGGCGATCAGCGCCGGCTGCAGGCGCTTGCCCATGGGGACGCGGATCTCGCCCGAGCGCGGGAAGGCCTCGGCGATCTTGCGGGCCGCCTCGAGGCCGACCGTGCGGACCAGCAGCTCCTTGCCGCGCGGTCGCGCCGGCACGTGCACGATCGTTCCGCCCAGCTCCTTGCGCAGCTTCAACGCCGCCTCGAGGCCCGCGGCCTTCGCGACGTCGGCCAGCTCGGCCGGCAGGATCTGGTGGAAGTCGACGGTCACCGGCCGGCGACCTCCGCGAACAGCGGCAAGTCGGCGTTGGGGTCGACCGGCAACGGCGCGGGCAGCACGATCCGCGGCTTCGCGAGCTCGTGCGCGAGCGCATCCTCCCAGTCCTCGGCGAGCTGGACGAGCTCCGCCACGCTGTCGCTAGCGGCGAAGTCGACCTGATCGAGGCCGATGTAGTGGCAGAGCAGCTTGTAGAAGCGACCCGGGATGTAGACCCCGTTCGGGTGCGGCCCGCCGACGATGTGCCAGTATCGTCGCCAGGGACCGGCATGCAGTATGAGCAGGTCGACGTCGCCGGTTTCCGGGTTCCAGTAGCCGCTCCAGCGCGAGCCGGGCACATCGCTGCCGACCCTGCAGTCGCGCTTGTGCCGCTCGATGATCGGCCGTACCGCGCAGGCCTCGCTGAAGGCGAGGCCGCTTCGCTTCCAGGTCGCCTTGGTCAACCAGAAGTGTCTGCCACACAGGCGGCAGCGAAACCTCAGCCTCTCGCCGTCGTCAGGCCCCACGGGGCAGGGCACCAGCTCGTGTCCGATCTCGGCCGCCGCCTCGCGAGCGGAGCCGATCGCCGCTTCCCGCTCTATGTCGAGCTGTGTCGGCTGCCGTGTGCGGCGCGCCATCACCGCCTCCCGAGCAACCGTTGCGGTGCGCCGAGCGCGCCGTCGCGCCGATCGGCGCCGACGCCGGCAGCGAGCTCGACGCCGGCGGCCGCGGCAGCGCCCCAGGACGTGGCCCGCGGATCGCGGGTCGGCTTCGGCGCGCCGGCCTTGGTGAGGTTCGGGTGCCGCCTGTCCCGCCAGGCGCGCGAGCGCTCGGCGATCGCGTCGTTCTGCTGGCCCTCGAAGGCGGCCCAGAGGCGCCGGCTCAGCACCAGCACCATGCCCTCGACGAAGGCCTTGGTGGCCCGCGCCTTGGCCCGCTGCGTCCGCTTGCGCTTGTAGGCGGTCGAGCGCCGGAACAGCCTGACCTCGCGGTCGATCCCCGCCTCCAGCATGTCGCGCGTGTAGGCCGCGATCTCCGCCAGGTGCGCCGGCCCGCTGAAGGTGACGGTGCCGCGGCCGCAGTCCTTCGTCGCCACCGTGTTGGTGCAAAGGGCGACCATGCCGATCAGCCGGTCGCGTATGTGGGCCTTGAGCGGCGCCGGCCGCGCGCAGACTACCTCGGCCATCTCCAGGTCGAGCTCGTCGAGCCCGTTGCGGCGCATCAGCTCGGCCACCTTGCCCAGCGCCGTCGCCGCCGCGGCTTCGGAGCAGCCGCGCGAGACCGTGCGCTCGCGGAGCTTGCGGATCGTCGCCTTGATCGCCTCGAGTTCGGCCATCACGCGGCCTTCCGGAAGAAGGGCATGCCGTTGTGCTCGCGGCCATCGAGGAGGCGGCCGGCGGCGCGCTTGCCGATCCGCTCGAGCATCAGTGTCGGACCCATCACCTCGTCCTCGAGCGTGGGGAAGCAGAGCTTGGTCTCGCACCCCGACATGACGAGGGTCAGGATCTCGCCGCGATAGGCAGCGACTGCCGATCGGTCGCAGTCGAATCGCCCGACCGGTGCCCAGTCGCCCCACTGCTTGAACAGATAGGCGATGGCATTGTCGTCGCACCACGACCAGGTCGCGCGGTGCCAGTCGGGATGGCTCGGCCGGGAATCGGGCCCCGACTCGCCGCCGCTGACCATCCAGCGGATGAACTCCCAGCCGCTCCAGTCGACGAGGCCGAGCGCCGGCTCGTAGCTGACCCAGGTCGCCCAGCCGAGCTTGGCGATCGCGCGCAGGTGCTCCCTGCGGCGATCGGCGCGGACCTGATCCTCGACGCTGACCCCGATCCAGGCATTGCGCAATGGCCAGGGCATGTCGCCGCCCCAGGTCGCGCCCTGGGCCGCGAGGGCGCGAAGCGGGTCGGAGAGCTCGCCCGCGGCGGCCCAGACGCGCTCGGGCGTCTCGGGATCGGCCAGATAGGCCGTCTGGCGCTCGCTGCGCTTGGTCAGGAACTGGAAAACGTGCTGCGGGCTGAGCGCCGCGACGGCCATGACCCGGTCGATCCAGGCGGTCGGCACGGCCTCGTACCAGAGGTCGCCGTGAGCGACGGCGAAGATCAGCCGCGGCCGACGCCAGTGCAGCGGCTTGACCAGCTCGGCCTCGTTGAAGCGGACCTCGCCGTTCCAGATCGGGCCCGACTTGCTCGGCACGGTTAGGCCCCGGCGGGTCGGGTGGTCCTTCATCCTGGTGCCGGCGAGGCGCATGGCGTAGCAGCGCTGGCAGCCGGGCCCGTGGACCTTGCAGCCGACGACGGGGTTCCAGGTCGCATCGGTCCACTCGATCTTGCTGCGATCGGCCATCTAGGCGGCCCTCCCGGTCCGTCCGACGTAGGCCAAGCAGCAGTGCCTGGTGCAGTAGGGCCGGCGGTGCTCGCGCGGGGCGTCGCAGCCGCCGGCGAACGGCCACTGGCAGGTCCGGGGCTCGCGCTCGCGCGGGAACAGCTCGACCGGCTCGGGCCCGGGCTCGACCGGAGGGACGTAGAGCACCGGAAGCCCGCGCTTGGGCTTCGGCGGCATGCCGCGGACGATCGGGTCCTTCCACGCCGGCAGCTTCAGGCGGTGCGCCTTGCCGACGACGGCGTTCTTGGTGACGCCTAGCTCACCCGCGATCGCGCTGCAGCTCCGCCCCTCGAGCCAGCGCTTGCGCAGCAGGTCGAGGCGCTCGGGCGTCCAGGTCTGATCAGTCATCGTGCGCCTCCTCTTCGCGGGCGGCCGCCTCCTCGACGATGTGTCGCTCCACGTCCGCTAGGGGCTCGCGCTTGCGCGCGATCGCGTGCTTCGCCGCCAGCGCGTCGAACTTCTTCCAGGCCTCGAGGCGGACTTGGTCCATCGCGCGCCGCGCCTCGTGGATGCGCTGCTGCGCCTCGCGGATGGCGCCCGTCATGTCGGACATCAGGGCGTCGGCGCGGCGCCGGTAGTGGCCGAGCTGCTCGACTGAGCCGACGGCGATCACCTGGTCGACGGTCGTGAGGTTGCGCTGCACGCCGCCGCTCGGCGGCTGGTGCTCGGTCACCAGGTCCTCGCCGTCTATCCAGAGCACCCTCGCGAGCCACCACTCGGACGGCAGCGAGAACCGCGGACAGCCGATCAGCACCGTGTCGCCGGCCTTCACCGTCGGCTGCGCCGCCTTCTTGCGCTTCGCCATCTACCGATCCTCCGGCCCGCCGGGGTTGCCCTCGCCGTCGTCCGCCACCGCGCCGACCAGATCGTCCTCGATGACGACCTGGACGATGCGGCGTGCCAGTGTGTTCGGGCTGAGGTGCCGCCGCGCCGCCTCGCGCTCGAGCCGCGGCCACAGCTCGACGGGCATCAGCACCGCGCGGCCCTGCCGCTCGGCCCGCTGGTCGTCCGCGACCCGCCGGCGGGTGGCGCTGTGCTCGAGAGCGCTGACCGTCGAGGGCTCGACGCCGATCCGCTGGGCGATCTCTCGCGTGGTCAGCCCCTGGCGCCGCAGCGCCAGGACCGCGTCGGTGCGGCTCGGGTAGCCGAGGGTCTCCTTGGCGGCGCCCATCCTCACCGCACCTCCGGCCCGCCTGCGCAGGCGCTGCAGAGGTCGGGCTCGACCCACCAGCAGCCCCCGCCGTCCGCCATCTCGCAGGCGGCCGCCTGGGTGCAGCCGCAGGAGCGACAGCGACGCAGGCCCTCGTGCCGGATCGGCAGGCAGCCGCGCGCCTTGAGCCAGCCCGTCCAGACGATCAGGGCGTCCAGCGCGGCGTCCTGGGTCTCCGCCTCAGGCACGCCCGGCACGAGGAGCCCGTCGCCGTCGCGGACATGGCGCGCGGTCGCCGACATCAGCTCGCGCACCAGGCTCTCGTCGCCGGAGGCGATTTCGATGGCACCGTCCGGCAGCGCGTGCTCGGCCGGCTGGAACTCGATCTGGCCCGAGGCCCAGCAGTAGGCGCGGATAGGCCGCTCGATCGACATGACTTCACCCATGGTTCAACCCTCCTTCGAAGCGTCTTCGGGAAGCGACTTGCCGAGCGCCTGGCGCAGCATCCGGCCGAGGTCGCGGATCGCCTGGTCGGCCTGGTTCGGCGTGAGGTTCAGGCGGTCGGCGTCGGCCGGCAGGCCGGGCCGGCCAGCCAGCCAGCGGTCCAGCGCCGACCAGCCGCCGTTGGAGACGACACCGAGCTCGGCCAGGCGCCGCCACTGCGCCTCGAGGACGCGGGCGCGCGGGTCCTCGCCGAGCAGCTGGCCGGCGCGGTAGTAGGGCCGCCAGTCGACCCCGGCGTCACGCGCCAGCGCTGCCTTGAGGCTCTCGACGGACTTGTTGAACCCGGCGCCGTCGAGCCACTGCAGGGCCGCGACGCCGCCCTTCCCGCGGCCGCCCGTGACGCGCTCGCACCAGTGCGCCAGCGCCGTTTCGCTCGGATCGTCGACGACGCCGAGCCAGTAGCCTGAGAGCCAGAGGGCCCGGAGCTTGCCGGCGAGCGGCCCCTCGGCGGGCTTGCGGCCGCGGCCTGCCCCCGGGCCCGAACGGGGAGCGCCGGTCGCGGCGGAGCGCGGCTTCGGCGTCCAGCCGAGCCGGGCGAACTCGGCGAGCACCTGGTCGAGCTCGGCGATCGACAGCTCGGTCGACGATTCCTTGCCGGTCACCCGCTTGAGCAGCGCGCGATAGGTCCCGTCGTCGAGCGCGAGCTGCCTGCGCGCGATCTGCACCTTCGCAATCAGCGGGCGCCGATCTCCGGTCCGGACTGCCGCGGTCAAAGCTCGACTCCCTTGACGCGCTTGCCGCTGCCGCTGCTGCTGCGCTGCCCGCCCTTGCGCGAGCGCTGCAGCGCCGCGACGCCGGGGTCCGGCACGGCGGGCAGCGGGCCCACGGGCTCGGCGCCCTGGACGACCTCGGCATAGGCCGGCGGGCAGCGAGTCACCTTGCCCTCGGCGATCGCCGCCGCGACCAGGCGCTCGGCTTCGGAGCGCGTGCCGCGCGGAATCGGCCGCCCGTCCGGCAGCCGGATCGCCGTTCGGCCGCCGGGCACTCCGGCGACGTAGCCCTTCGCCTTGAGGCGCTGCACCGTGGCCTCGACCACCTGCAGCGGCCGGTCTGCCTCGCGGGCAACCTCGGCCGGCTTGCCGCCGGTCCGGATGATCGCGCGCAGCACGTGCGCCTCGGCTTCGGTGAGCGGTTGCGGCGCGTCGGCCGTCGGCAGCTTGGGCGCAGGGGCGGTCCGGGCGGAGGCCGCCTTGCGGCGAGCCGGGGCAGGCCTGGGCGTCGCATGCTCCTTCGGAACCGGTTGGGCGGGAACGGGAGCCGGCGCCGCTGCCCGGAGCGCTGCTCGGGCCGCCATGAAGGACAGGCCGATCCTGCGCGCCTGGACGCGGACGGCGTTGTCGCTGATGCCGAGCCGCTCGGCGACCTCGCGCGACCGCAGGCCTTCGTCCGCCAGCGCACGCAAATGCTCGAGGCGCTCCGGTGTCCAGACGCTTCTGGTCCGTCCGATGCGCTGGCCAACAGGCACCTGGGCAGAACGGGTAGCCCGCCCGATCTCCGCGGCAGCCTCCGTCGGCGGCGAGTCGGCCGCTGCCGCCGCGGTCGGCTCGGGGTCCGGGGCAACGGCGGCCGGCGAGCCCGCTTCCTCGGAGGCCGGGGGCTGCGAGAGGCCCAGCCGATCGAGACAACGCCGGGCGAGGTCGGCGCGCGGGCCGTCTGCAGCCAGGTCCTTCTCGACGACGGCGACGGCATGCATGACCGTGCTGTGGTCGCGCCCGCCGACCAGGCGGCCGACCGCGGGAAGCGAAAGCCCCGTGTGTTCCGACAGCAGGTACATCAGCACCTGCCGGGCATGGGCGAGCAGCTGCTTCCGCCTCCGACCGGTTAGCGCGGATCGCAGACAGCCGGACTCCTCGGTGACCGCCCGGAAGATCGCATCGGCGCGCCGTCGATCCTCCGGCATCTCGACCCGGTGCGTGAGCTGCAGGGGCATGGGATCGACCGCCTGCGCCGCCGGCCGGCCGGCAACCAGCCAGGCGTCGGCCCGCTGGGCCAGGTCGAGCGCGGCGCCCAGGTCACCGACACCGCGCTCCAGCGCCAGGGCGAGCAGATACGCCCGCCGGCGGGCCGGCTCGGTCTCCAGGTCGTAGCGCCAGGATTGCTCGGACGGCTCGATCCCGTCGACGATCTCTGCCTCGACCAGGTCAGGCTGTTGGATCGGGTTCGCCATCTCTCACCCCACCGCCGAAGCCGGGTCGAAGGCGACTGTCTGCTCGAGCGCCGTGATGGACGGCCGGGTGACCTGCGGCACCACGGCCATGCCACGGACCGGTACAGCGAAGCGCCAGCGACCGGCGGTGTCGCGATACAGCCAGAGATCCGGCAGGCTTCCACTGAGCCGGAAGCGGTAGAGGTCGGGCCCGCCGGCGCCGGCGACGACCTCGGCGGCGAAGAGCTGCAAGCCCCCCAGGTCATTCGGGCTGGTGGGAACGAGGCATGCGGTCGCGACCTGCATGGCGGTGTCCTCCTCTTAAGCGTCGGCGTAGGGCGCGCGGGCCTTCCAGGCGTCCGCGGCGGCCCTGCCGGCCTCGTTGGTGGGCCTGTCCCCGCGAGGGCGGGGATCCGGGGCCGGCGCCGAGGCCTCGGCGCGGCCCTCGAGCGGATCCTCGGGGGCCGGCGCCAGGTCGGGCTCCGGCAGCTGGACCGGCCTGCCGGCCGGGTGCTCCCGCAGCCAGGTCTCGATCGAGATCAGCTCGTCGGCGAGCAGCTCGCGGGTCTTCGGCCGGTCGAAGCGGTGGGCGAGGTAGACGCGGGCCGCGAGCGCCAGGCTGCGCAGCTGCGCCTCCAGGATCCGCTCGCGGGCCGTCGCCATGGCTCAGTCCTCCGCCTGCGCGGGCTCGGGCTGGGCGGCCTCGTCGGACTCCTTCAGCAGCGCCTCGACCAGCTTGTCGATCTCGCCGTCCGTCGCCTTGATCAGCACCACGTCGCCGGCTTCGGTGACGGTGCAGCCGATCTTCCGCAGCTCAGCAGTCGAGAGGTTGTTGAGCGCGGCCTTGACCGGCTTCTCCTCGACCTTGACCAGACTGTCGACCAGGTCCGGCAGGTGCTTGCGGATCAGCCGGATCGTGACCTCCGGGTCGGAGATCTCGATCTTGCCCTTGCCCTTCTGGAAGCCGACGCGGATGCCGTACAGCGTCAGGGTCTTGGGGCGCCCGAAGAGCTGCGGGCTCTCCTGGATCGCCGCCTCCAGCTTCGCGCGCGCGTTGGACGCCGCATCGGTGCGCCGTCGCAACAGCGGGATCTTCTGCCGCTTGATCCGCTCGAGCTCGCTGTTGGTCTCCTTGACGGCATCGGCCAACTCATCACGGGCAGCCGCGTAGCTCTTGGTCAGGCGTTCGATGGTGGCGAGATCTGCCATCACAGGCTCCTCAGCGTGCGGGGTCGGCGGGGCAGCCAGATCAGCGCCAGCCAGCGCAGCTGCCGCCCCAGGAAGGTGCGCGGGCGCCTCACGAGGCGCTCCCGCGGATCGGGATCATGTCGAGCCGGCCGAAGCGCTCGTCGTCGTGGGCGCGGCGGCCGAAGGCGACGTCGCCGCAGAGCGAGCCGCCCTGCAGGCGGACGGTGCCGACCAGGCGGTCGGGCTGGCGCTCGGTGACGGCGTAGAGGATGCCGGTGTACGGCGCGGCTAGCGGGCTGGTCGTGAACCTCACGGTCACCGGGTCGCCGACCTGCGGCAGGCCGAAGGGCCGCTTGTGGATCTGGGGAAGCATCGTCACCGCCTCCCTCACCGGCCGACCTGCTGGGGGGTCAGGCGCCGGAACGCCTCGCGCAGGTGCTCCAGCTTCCGGCTCTCGGCGCCGCCGGCCAGCATCGTCGCCATGCGCAGCGTGAAGACCATGGCGCGCAGGGCGCCGGGCTTCTCGGCGATGGCCTTCAGGAAGCTCTGCTCCTCGGGATCGACGATCCCCCAGGCCTGCACGATCGTGCAGATGTCCCGCTCGCGCGGGCCCGGCTGGGTCAGCACCATGCCGACCCGGCTGAAGAGCTGGGCGAAGGCCGCCTTGCGGCCGCCGCCGTCGAGACGGCTATAGACCATCTCGTTGCCGATCAGCGCGATGCCGACGCCGGCCGAGTCGTGGATCGAGCGCAGCTGGTCGAGCGCCAGCGTGTTGGGGTGCTGGGCCTCGTCGAGGATGATCAGGCCGTTCTTGTCGCGGACGTAGTTGGCGATCGCCCGCGATAGGCGCGTCTGCACCCGCTCGGCGAGCCCCATGGACTCGGCGATCAGCGCCAGCAGCGGATAGGTCGTCGCCGTGCAGGGCTCGGCGGTGACGTGCCAGACGTTGGAGTTGGTGGCGGCGTAGTAGGAGGCGGTCTTCGTCTTGCCGGACCCGGCGCCCATGGCGACCACGCCGATCGTCGGCGCGATCTGGCTGAAGGTCAGGATCTCGCCGATCTTCCGCGAGGTCGGCGTGTCCTGGAAGCCGATATCGGACGGCAGGGTGGCACCCGCCTTGGCGCGGCTCTTGAGGCTGTCCAGGCCCTTGCGGACCGACTGCGCGACGGCGGCGTTGTCGCCCTTGTACCGCTTGTTGCGCCACTGGCTGATCGTGCCCTCGGCGACGGCCAGGCGGGCCGCCATGGCCGCCTGCGACAGGCCCTCGGCCTGCTGGTAGGCGGTCAGCTCCCGGCGCAGCTCGTCCTGCGCCTCTTCCGTCCAGCGGTCTTGCGTGTCGATCGTGCTCATGGTCTCTTGCTCCTCACTTCGTTGCCGTTACCGAGGGCCTCGCCGCTGCAATCGGCGGGGCCTTCGCCTTTCCAGCCCTCAGGGCTGCTGGCGCCGGAAGGCCGCCAGCTCCGCGATCGAAGCCGACAGGTTCCGGTCCATCTCCTCGATCGCTTCCGAGTTGGCTGCCGGCTGCAGCGCCAGCGCGCCGCGCGTCCTGACCGGCCGCACGACTTTGGCGTCCGGCGCCGGCGGCGGGTCGAGCTCGACCAGGTGCTCGAGGACCTCCTCGACCGCCATGCCGCGCTCCAGCTCGGCGATCTCCGACTGCTTCTTCTGGTAGCTGCGGCGCTTGCGGCCGTGCTCCCTGGCCTTCTCCTGGTCGAGGAAGCCGGTCCGCTCCCAGACCTCGACGTGGCCCAGGAAGACGCCGTCGTGGCGGTAGACCTCGATGCCGCCCTGGGCGTCGTCCGGGTCGTAGCGGACGGTCAGCTTCTTGCCGACGAAGCCGGTCATCCACTCCGCCCAGTAGACGTTGCCCAGCACGTGCACCGCGCCGCTCGGCTTGCGCGCGGTCAGCAGCTCGGCGGTCATCAGCGCCCGGGTCAGCTGCTCGGCCGCCGGTTTGCGGATGCCGATGCTGTTCTCCTGCCGCGCGTAGCTTTCGGCGAAGGCCTGGTCGAAGGACTTGACGCCGCCACAGACCGGGGTGCGTCGGCCCTCGCGGGCGTTGTAGGAGGCGATGCCGCGCGCGACGAACTTGAGGAAGGTCTCGAAGTCGACGACCCGGCTGCCGTAGTTCGCCGGCTTGTGCTGCGGGCTGCGGCCGGTGTAGGCGCCGTCGAAGACCTTGGCCTTCGAGACGATGTTGGTCAGGTCCCCGAAGCCGCGCTCGACCGGCTTCGACTGGCCGCTGCAGGGCGTCGTCCAGCGCACCGTCATCCCGAAGCCGGTCAGCAGGCCCTCCAGCTCCTCGGGCTTGATCTTGTTCCGGTAGCGCGTCTTCTGGCCGCCGGTGATCAGCTTGCTGGCGAACTCGCGGCCGTTGTCGAGCACCGCGGTCTCGGGCACGCCGAAGTCCCGGAACACGTCGTGGAACGCCAGGCGCACGGCCGCCGCCGAGGGGTTGAGGTCGACCCGCCAGGCCAGGATCTTGTTGGAGTAGAGGTCCTGGATGACGATCAGCGAGGGCCGGGCGCCCTGCTCGGCGCCGGGCATCGCGACCGTGATGTCGAAGGTGTGGAAGTCGGCGTTCACCGCCTCCAGCGCGCGCAGCTGGCTGCGGTCGCGGATCTGCGGCTGGTACATGGCGCGCAGGGCATCGGCGCCCTGACGGCAGTAGGTGACCAGCGGCGGCCACAGGGCCTCGATCCGGCGGCGCATCGTGCGCGGGTGGGGCAGCGTCCAGCCGTGCTGCTGCGCGGCCGCCTGGACCTCCCGGTAGCACTCCTCGAAGGGCGGCTGCGAGTTGATCAGCCAGAGGCCCTTCAGCATCTCCCAGGCCTCGGGCGAGCACTCGACCGTCTGGCCGGCCTTGCCCTTGTGGCGCGGGCAGAGCGCCGCCTCCCGGTCCAGCCGGTCGAGGCCGCGCACCAGGCGCTGCCACTGGTAGATCGTGCTGCCGCCGATGCCCTCCTGCTTGGCCACTTCGGCGACGGCATGGTTCTTCGTCAGCCCGGTCCGGTGCAGGGTCTCCACGGCTTCCAGGATCGCCACGCGGCGCCGCGCCTCGCGCTTCTTCGTCTCCGGCTGGCGCCGGTACCAGTCCTGCAGCTCCCAGCTCGCGCTCGGGCGGCCGGCGCCGGCGGACTCGCCGGCGGGCGCGGCGGCCGCGAGCTTGGCCGTCCGCTCGTCGTGCACCAGCTTGGCGGCGGCAGCGTCCGGCAGCAGGGTGTAGTGGTACTCCCAGCCGCCGCCGCGGCCTTGCCGGCGACGCGCGAGCGGCGCGTCGTCGAGATTGCGCCGCTCCTGCCAGGCCTGGCGCTTCGCCAGCTCGATGATGCGCTTCTTGCTCGACGGCAGGCCCGGCAGGCGCAGGGCCGCCAGCTCGGCGGCGGTGTGCCAGACCTTGCTCAGCGCCGTGGAGCTGGTCAGCCGCGCCGTCACCGGCCGGCCCCCTTCCGTGCCTGCCGGAGCGCGCTGTCGAAAGCCTTGCCGATCTCCTCCCTGCCGGCCGCGAGCTGGCCGACCTCGACCCAAGGCAGGAACTTGTCGTCGACCACACTGTGGCCGAACAACTCGGCGCCGAGCTGCAGCAGTCGCAGATCGTCGGTGACGTGCACCAGCGCCAGCAGGCGCAGGAAGCTGATCGTGTGGTCGGCCCGCCCCTGGCTGGCGTAGGCGTCCAGCATGTTGCGGCTGACCTCCTCGCCCAGCCAGGCGGACATCTCCGCGGCCAGATCCTCACGGTCCCGATCGCAGGACTTCAGCGTCTCGGCGACCGCCAGCGAGATCCGGTCCCGCAAGCTCTGGCTGCGCACCAGGTTCTCCGGGTAGCGCCCGACAACCAGCTGTTCCGGCGGCTGCCAGTCCAAGAGATCCATCGTTCTGGTGTCCCCCAGGACCCGCACCATGGTCAGAGGGCGCCTCCGGCGCGTGCGGGGGTCTCGCCGGAGGCGTCAGGCAGCCGCGTCCTGGCCGGGATCTCTGGGCCCCGGCTCGACGTCGGCAGCGTGGCCGGGCGCACCGTCCCGATGACGGCGGCCCGGCCGGCCCCTACACTCGGCGTTGCCAGACAACCGAGGAGGGGAAGATGTTGGTTTCCAAGGAGCGGCTGTTCGAAATGGCCTTCGAGATCGTCGCCGACCGGAGCAGCCGTGCCCGGTTCGACCAGCCGGGCAGCGGCGATCGCCTGCTGAAGGAAGATCTGGTCAAGACCTTCCGCGCGCTCGAGCAGGCGACCGCCGAGCTGGGCGGCGAAGTGCCGGCGCAAGACTAGCCGCCGCGCCGTCACGGCAGCTCGAGCCCCGCCGCGAACTCTTTGATCTCCCTGAGATCGTCCCAGGTGACGCCGATCAACCTGCCGCTCTGCGGCAGGTAGTGCGCCAGCTCGAGGATGATCTTGGCGAGCTTGGGGTGGAAATAGACCTCCGTGCCGCTCCAGCAGGTGTGGTTGGGATCGGGCACGCGCGATTCGGTGTCGTCGGGCTTGGGAGCCCGGCCGGAGGGTACCGGCTCCGTCAGGGCCGCGAACGACCTGACAGCCTCGGCTTCCTTGGCGGTGAGATGGATCACGCCGCCGCGGACGGCGGCGATCTTGGCCAGCAGATCGGCCTGCAGGCCGCCGACGTAGACGTTGACCCCGCAGCAGCCGGTCTTCTCGGGCGTGGTGGCTGCGGCGGTCGCCTCCGCAGCGCTCCGCCTGGGGTCGAAAGGCAGCATCCGGATGACGCAGACGAAGTGACCCCAGGCCTGGTCGTCCTGCAGGTTCGCACCGGCCCAGGCCTCGAAGACCTCGCGCCAGGTGAACTCGCCGAGCCGCTCGATCAGCGGCACCAGGGCCGCGTCGATCGGGTCGGCTTCCTTGTTCGCCACGAGCCCGAAGACTGAGAGCAGGTCGTCATGTCGCTTGGCGACGTCGTAGGCGCGCTCTTGTTCGCCCTGCCACAGAGCCTCCCAGTCGTACAGCTTGTCGGGCTTCGGGTAGATGGCGCCCTTCGCGAACTCGAAGAAGCGCGCCCAGAACTCTTGCTGCTCGTCGCCGGCCGCCGCGGCCGGCTCGACCGCCATCCGACAGCGGTTGCGCGCGCTCATGTACCGCCGCGCGGCCTTGGTATCGGCGAAGCCGGCCGCCTTTCCGTCCCGTGGCGTCTCCGCCGCCGCTGCCCGCGCCCGGTCGAGCTTCTGCTCGAGGTTGAAGCGCCGCCGCCAGGCCGCGTGCGCCGCCCGCGAGGCCTCCGAGCGGCTGCGGGAAGCCGCCGAGAAGACGGCCAGCAGGCGCTCCTGCTCGTCGAGCAGCGGCCCGATCGGCTCGTGCCCGAGGCGCGCCTCGGGCGCCCGGTCGATGGTGGCGTAGGAGATGTCGAACGCCGCCTTGACGCGCTGGGCGTGCCGGTCGAGCGCGTCGCGGGCGCGGTCCGCGGCGGCCTCGGCCGTCGCGTAGGCGGCGCGGGCGGCGTCTTCGGCCTGCCACGCGCGCTCCAGGTTGGCCTCCAGCTTCTGCAGGCTGTTCACGCCTCTTCCTCCTCGTTGGGGGTGCTGAGCCACTCGGCCGGGATCTCGCCATGGGCATGCAGTTCCTGGATGAACTGCCGTCGCACGCGCAGCGATGCCCGGACCCAGCGATCCTTCAGCCGGCGCAGCTGCACGGTCGCGGCGTCGGTCGAGGGCAGTGCGCGACCCGATATCCGCTCGACTGCCGCGCGGACGGTTTTCGCCGTCCCGTCCGCCAGAAGGTCGACGACCATCGGGCGTAGGCTCGGCTCGAGGTCCGCCAGGGCGAGCAGCTCCGCCTGCGTGTGGATCAGCCTGTCGCGCGCGATCCGGCGCCGCAGCTCGGGCGGGATGCAGGCCGCAATCCTCACGGCGCGTTCGATCGTCTTGCGCGAGATGTTCAGGCGCGCCGCCGTCGACTCTGCAAACGACATCGTGTCGCTCGCAGACCCGGCCTTGGCGTGGCCGCCGGCGGCGTGCTGCCTCGTCTCCGGGAACAGCCGCTCGTGGATCGCCTTACGCTCGGCCAGGAAGGACGCCCGGTCGAGCGGGCTGAGCTCGTGCCGGACCAGGTTCTCGTCGATCTCCGCGAGGCGGGCCTCGTCGGGGCTGGCCGGGTCGATGATCAGCGCCGGCACCCCCGCGAGGCCGAGCTCGCGCGCCGCCTGCAGGCGGTGCGCGCCGGCTACCAAGTCCCAGGTTCCGGGAATTGCCTTGCCCCACTTGCCGCCGGCCGTGGCGTCGCGCGCCGGGCGTACCGTCAGCGGCGTCGTGATGCCCTGCAGCGCGATCGATGTCTTGAGGCCGTCGACATAGTCCGGGTCGACCTCGCGCAGCCGCTCCGGGATACGGATCTGGGCGATCGGCAGGGTCAGGGCGGTCGGCGAGTCTGGGGTCGTCGCCATGTTCACGCCGCCGCCGCTTTCTGACGATGACCGGCGGATCGCGCGGCGCTAGTCTTTCGCGAACGAGAGCTGAGGCGGTTGCCGTCGCGGTCGTACCACTCGGGCCAGAGCGCGAAGAGATCCAGGCCCAGGTAGTCGGCGACCACGCGGTTGCCCTTCGGACAGGGCGTGTAGAGGCACTTCCGGACCGTCGCGCCGGGGATGCCGGCCCTGATTCCGAGCGCCGTCAGGGTGATGCCGGTCTTCCGGACCGCCGCCTTGACGTCCTCGGGGTGCTGATTGGCGAGTGCCATCGCTTCCCTCTCGCTGCCGGCCCTGCCAGGCCGGTGGTATGCACGAACGAGAAGTCAGGATATTCGGAAAGTCGGCCGATGCAAACGGAAAACAAACCATCACAGATCGCAATTGGCCGTAAATCCGGCCAGCATGGACAAAAAACAAGCGATTCCAGTCGGATGGCCGAAACCGTGACGCGCGATGACGAAGTTTCCGGGTCCGACACAGTTTCGGCGGCCAACCGTTTCGGTGTGTTTTCCGAACGGCTCCGAGATTCCCTGGAAGGGCGCAGCGGAACGTGGCTCGCCAAGTCGATTGGCGCCGCGCCGTCGACGGTCAACAGCTGGCTGAAGGGCGAGAGTGAGCCTGGGCTCACCTACCTTGTTGCGTGTGCGAACGTGCTCGAGCGCAACGTCGCTTGGCTCGCGACTGGTGAAGGACCCAGCTCGCCGGGCGAATCGGGCGCACAGCCGCGAGCCGCAAATCCGCAGGATCAGTTCGTCGGCATTCCGCGCTACGACGTCCAGCTCTCGGCCGGCGGGGGCGGGTTCGCGCAGCGCGCGGAGCTGCTCGACGAGATCCCCTTCACGCCCAAGTTCCTGCGCCGCAAGCTCGGCCGCGGCACGACGCGGGACCTGGTTATGGTCGAGGTCGCCGGCGACTCCATGGAGCCGACCTTGAGCGACGGCGACCTGGTCATGATCGACACCAGCAGCCGCACCGTGAACGACGGCCTTTTCGCGCTCGTCTGGGAGGATGCGTTGCTGGTGAAGCGCCTGCGCCGAGCTGTGGATGGGCTGCTGATCATCAGCGACAACAGCGACCTCTACGAGCCGATGCTGCTTCCGCGCTCCCGCGGCGACGAGGTCCAAGTCGTCGGCCGCGTCCGCTGGGTCGCGAGGGTCGTTTGAGCCCTCGTCGAACGCTCTGCGCCGCCCGCTTGAACGCTTCTGGCGGCTTGCTCGAACCGCGCGCGCCGACTCCCGATTCCCGTGTCAAAGCCCCCGCCGTCGCCGCCGACTCCAGGAATCAGGCCGCGGCGCGCTTCGTCGCGCCTGGCTCCCGCTCAACCGCAGTTTTCCGCGCCCTGTCCCACCATATCCCGCCTGGTCCCGCGGTATCCCGCCTCACTCCAGGTCTATGTGTCACCTAACAGCGAGGGATTCGAACGGCGCCCTTGTTTTCCCTCGCCCCTTGGGGGAGAGGGAGGGGCCCGCGGCCGTCAGGCCGTGGGAGGGTGAGGGGTGACACGAGCGCAACGGCCGGCCATGGACCTCTACGAAGACACGCGCCTGACGGCGGTCTACGACCTGATGAGCCCGCCGGCCGAGGACACGGCCTTCTACCGGCGGCTGGCCGGCGGCCTGGGCAATGGAGCGCGGCTCGACGTCCTCGACCTCGGCTGCGGCACGGGCCAGCTCGCCCTGGCTCTCGCCGACGACGGCCACCGGGTGACCGGCTACGACCCGGCGCCGGCGATGCTGGCGATCGCGCGCGCCAAGCCGGGCGCGGAACGCGTGACCTGGCGCGACGGCGCCGCCGAGGCGCTGCCGGACGCCCCCGCCTTCGATCTCGCGGTGATGACCGGCCACGTCTTCCAGGTGCTGCTGAGCGACAAGGCGATCGCGGCGACCCTGGCGGCCCTGCGCCGCTGCCTCAGGCCCGGCGGGCGCCTCGCCTTCGAGAGCCGCAACCCGCTGTTCCGCTCCTACCTGACCTGGACGCCCGAGCAGAGCCGCGAGATCCTTGCCCTGCCCGGCGGCGGCCCCGATGGCCCCAGCGTCGAGATCCACAACGACGTCACGCCGCTGGTCGACGAGCGCCTGACCTACGAGACCCACTTCCACTTCCCGGACAGCGGCGAGCGCTTCGTCACGCGCAACGACCTGCGCTTCGCGCCGCAGCCGACCATCGCCCGCCTGCTGGCCGAGGCCGGCTTCGGCCCGGTCGCCTGGCAGGGCGACTGGCAAGGCAACCCCTTCACCGAGGCGTCGCGCGAGATCATCGCCGTCGCCACCGCGCCCTGACCCGCCAACTCCCACGAGAGGACCCGCCGCCCGTGACCCCGATCCAGCGCATCCGCCGCTTCAACACCAAGGACACCTACCCCGGCCAGAACCTCGACAACGATCTCTGCCAGGCCGTGGTCGCCGGCAACACGGTCTACCTGCGCGGCCAGGTCGGCACCGACCTGGAGACCGGCGAGACGGTCGGCGTCGGCGACGCCGGCGCCCAGGCCGAGCAGGCCATGCGCAACGTCGAGCAGCTGCTCGCCGAGTGCGGCGCCAGCCTGCAGGATGTCGTCAAGATCGTCATCTACATCGTCGACCGGCAGGACCGGCCCGCCGTCTACCGCGCCGTCGGCGCGAAGCTGAAGGGCGTGTTCCCGGTCTCGACCGGCCTGATCGTCGCGGGCCTGGCCAAGGAGGACTGGCTGATGGAGATCGACGTCACGGCGGTCAAGCGCTACGAGGAAGGCCGTCCCTGAGCGACTGGAGGACCCCATGACCTTCTCGCTGACCGCCCGCTGCGCCCGCACCGGCCAGCTCGGCGTTGCCGTCACCTCCTCCTCGATCGCCGTGGCGGCGCGCTGCACCTTCGTGCGGGCCGGCACCGGGGCGGTCGCGACGCAGAACGTCACCGACCCGCGGCTCGGCCCCAAGGGCCTGGACTTCCTGGCCGCCGGGCTGCCGGCCCAGGCGGCGATGAACGCCCTGCTGGCGACCCAGGCCCATCCGGAATACCGCCAGGTCGCGCTGATCGACGACCAGGGTGCCATCGCCTGGCACAGCGGCGCCAGGGCCCTGGGCCTTGCCGCCGTGGTCGTCGGCCCGGACTGCGTCGCCGCCGGCAACCTGCTGGCCGACGAGGGCGTGCCGGCCGCCATGGTCCGCGCCTTCGAGGAGTCGGGCGGCGAGCTGCTCGCCGAGCGCCTGGTCCGTGCCCTGGAGGCCGGGCTCGCCGCCGGCGGCGAGGCGGGACCGGTCCATTCGGCCGGCCTGGTCGTGGCCGCCGAGGAGGCCTGGCCCTGGGCCGACCTGCGCGTCGACTGGCACGACGAGCCGAACGGCGCGATCCCGGCCCTGCGCCGCCTCTGGCAGGACTGGGCGCCCCAGGCCGACGCCTACGTCACCCGCGCCCTCGACCCGACCGCGGCCCCTTCCTACGGCGTGCCGGGGGACGAGTAGCGGGGCCTGCGGCGGGCCGATCCGTCCTGGCCGGAACGGCTCCATGGTTCGACAAGCTCACCATGAAGCCGTTTGGGATGGCATCTGATGAGGAGCACCCGATTCGCTTCACCCTGAGCTTGTCTGTATAGACCGGAGAGATGGTGGACGGGTGTTCGGGGACATGGTGGACGCATTCTGATCGGCATTGAGGGTCTCATGAGGGAGGCTTTCGATGCCCTGGCAGGAGGTGTCGATCGTGTCGCAGCGTCAGGAGTTCGTGCTTTTGGCGAGCCGGGAGGGGGCGAACAAGCGCGCTCTGTGCCGGCGCTTCGGGATCAGCCCGACGGTCGGCTATCGCTGGCTGGCGCGCTATCGCGCGGCGGGCCTGGCGGGCCTGGAGGACCGCTCGCGCCGGCCGCTGCATTCGCCGAACGAGACGCCGGTGGCGATCCAGGCGGCG
>NZ_FWZX01000089.1 GCF_900177295.1 Tistlia consotensis USBA 355 | reverse complement strand
GAGCAGTGAGCTGCACAAGCGGTACATGGCGACCTTCGACAGGGAGCCAGGGGCGTGACCGTCCGCTGCCAATCCTGCGGCCAGGAGTGGCCCCGAGATCCGGCGCTGGAAGTGCCGTGCCCGTCGTGCCGCGCACCAGTCGGCGTTCGGTGTCGACGGCCGAGCGGCCACCGGGCTTGGGGGAACCCGCACGCCGAACGCGATCGTGCCGCCATGGCGGCCGGCCTTCTGGAGCGCTGCGCCGGCCGATGTCGGCAAGGTCGGGTGTCATGACCGACCTGCGCGGCTGGCCGCAGAGCCTGATCGAGATCGCCGAGATGACCTCGGTGGCGGCCGCGTTGCGCTTGGTCGACGCCTTCGGCGGCACCAAGTGCTATGTGCCGAAGACGCTCACGCCGGATCATCCGCTCGTCCAGGCGGTCGGCGCGTCTGCCGCCGAGGCGTTGCGGCAGCACTTCGAGGGTGATTACATCGAGGTGCCTGTGCTCGCCTCCGCACGCCACCGCAAGCGACTGATCCTGGAGGCGTCCGGTAGCACCAACGACGTTGCCCAGCAGGTCGGCGTCACGGCCCGCTACGTGCGGATGGTTCGGAACGCTGGCCGTCCCGACGATCGCCAGCTTGAGATGTTCGAGGAGCGGCCCGCCGGAACGGCTTCCGACTAAAGCTCGACGCGACCTAGGGCTAGCGTCGCGGGCATGGACCCCACCGCCATGCCTGCTGACCGTGCGATCTCGGGGGGCGGCTCGATCCGGAGCCGCCCCCTGGGGCTCCCCCTGGGGCTCGACGTCCGCCAGTTCGCCACCTGGATCGTCCGGCCGACGCTCGCCTACCTCGCGGACGGGCTGCCCGGCTTCGCGTCCGACGCGGCAGTGGAGCTGCTGCTCGGCACCGCCGCCCAGGAGGGCGGCTTCCGCTACCTGGCGCAGCTCGGCGGCGGCCCCGCCTTGGGTCCGTACCAGACCGAGCCGGCGACCCGCGCCGACGTCCACGACAGCTACCTGCGCTATCGGCCGGACCTGGAGCGGCGCGTCGCCAGCCTGCTGGCGCCGCACCCG
>NZ_FWZX01000008.1 GCF_900177295.1 Tistlia consotensis USBA 355 | reverse complement strand
CCAAGCCCGATAGGTCTTGCCCATGAACCGTAGTGAATCACGACCACTGCCGAGCGTCGAGACAAAGGCGCTTACTCGGACAGGCTCCTAGGCGCGCAGCCATGGGCACCGGGGCGGCGGGCTTCGTCCGGCGGCTGGCCTTCGAGGACCTGCCGGACGCGATCGTCGAGCGCGGCAAGCTGCTGCTGCTCGACACCATCGGGGTCGCGGTCGCCGGTGCCGGCACCGAGCCGGCGGCGATCGCCCGCCGGGCCGCCGCCCTGCTGTTCCCGGCGGGCCCCCGGGACGCCGGCGGGCAGGCGCGCGCCCTGTTCCGCGGCGGCGCGCTGTCGCCGGCCGGCGCCGCCTTCGCCGGCGCGACGGCGATCGATTCGGTCGATGCCCACGACGGCCACCAGCCGAGCAAGGGGCACGCCGGCGTCGCCCTGCTGCCCGGCCTGCTCGCCCTCGCCGAGACCGGGCCGGCCTGCGACGGCCGCGAGTTCCTAACCTGCTACCTGCTCGGCTACGAGCTGGCGCATCGCGCCGCCGTCGCGCTCCACACGACGGTCGGCGACTACCACACCTCCGGCGCCTGGAACGCCCTGGCCGTGGCGGCGCTCGGCGCGCGCCGCTTCGGGCTCCCGGAAGCCGGCATCCGCGAGGCCCTGGGCATCGCCGAGTACTGGGGCCCGCGCAGCCAGATGATGCGGGTCATCGACCAGCCCTCGATGCTGAAGGACGGCTCCGGCTGGGGCGCCCTGGTCGGCGTGACCGCCGCCGTCATGGCCCGCGAGGGCTTCACCGGCGCGCCGGCGGTGACCGTCGAGGCCGAGGCCGTGGCGCCGCTCTGGCAGGACCTCGGCAGCCGCTGGCTGATCCCCGACGTCTACGTCAAGGCCTACCCGGTCTGCTTCTGGGCCCAGGGCCCGGTCACCGCGGTCATGGAGCTGCGCCGCGAGCACGGCCTCAGGGGCGACGAGATCGCGGCGATCCGGGTCGAGACCTTCCATGCCGCGACGCGGCTCGCCGAGCGGCGGCCGGCGACCAGCGACCACGCCCAGTATTCCCTGCCCTTCCCGGCCGCCGCGGCCGCGGTCCACGGCCGGCTCGGCCTGGAGCAGATCGACGGCCCGGGCCTGGCCGACCCGGCGGTGCTGAAGCTCGCCGCCGGCATGGAGCTGGTCGAGCGCTTCGAGTTCGAGGCCGCCTTCCCGCAGCGCCGGCTCTGCGAGGTTGAGCTGACGCTGACCGACGGCCGCAAGCTGCGCTCCGGCCCGACCGAGCCGAAGGGCCACCAGGGCGCGCCGCTCGGCCAGGCCGAGATCGAGGCCAAGTTCGAGATCCTGGCCGGCGCGCTGCCCGAGCCGCGCCGCGAGGCGATCCGCGAGGCGGTGCTGGCGCTCGAGGAGCAGGGCGACCTGGCGCCCTTCCTGGACCTGCTGCTCGAGCCGGCGTGAGGGAGGGGGCTTCCACGCCCCTCGACAAGCTCGGGACGAAGCAAAGGGAAGCGCAGACGTCGGGTCGGTCTCGCCGTTCGCGCCCCCGTCCGCTTCGTCCCGAGCTTGTCGAGGGGCGTGGGAGGGGAACTAACCCGCCTACCCCACCTCGCCGCGCCTCACCCGGGCCATGAAGTCGAGGAAGGCAGGGTCGTCGGCGTAGGCGACGTTGATCCGCATGGCCGGGCCGCTGCGATAGTCGCCCGGCACCGCGAAGATCGAGCTGGGCGCCAGGAAGATGCCCTCGCGCGCGGCCCGGCGGGACAGCGCGATGTCGTCGATGCCCTCCGGCAGCGGGCACCAGAGGTAGTAGCCGCCGGCCGGCTCGACCAGCTCCTCGAAGCCGATCCCGCGCAGCCTGGCGAGGGCCGTCGCGGTTGCCCGCTCGACCCGCTCGCGCAGGCGCTTGAGGTGGCGCCGGTAGTGCCCGCCGGCCATCAGCTCGTAGAGCAGCCGCTCGACGTAGCCGGAGGAGTTGACGACGGTCAGCATCTTGACGTCGGTCAGCTGGCGGATCAGCTCGGCGTTGCCGGCGATGAAGCCGCTGCGCAGGCTGGCCGAGAGGGTCTTGGAGAAGGTGCCGACGTAGATCACCCGCTCCAGCTGGTCGAGCGCCGCGAGGCGCGGGCTGCCGAGCGGCAGGATATCGGCGAAGGGATCGTCCTCGACCAGGGTCACGCCGTAGCGCTCGGCGAGCTGCAGCAGCTGGTGCTGGGCGTCGAGCGCGACCGAGCCGCCGGTCGGGTTGTGGGCCAGGCTCTGGGTGAAGAACAGCTTGGGCTGGACCGCCGCGGCCTTGGCCTCGAAGTCGTCGAGGTCCGGCCCCTCGGGGCCGCGGCGCACGCCGACGACCCGGGCCCGGGCCAGGCGCAGCTTGCCGAACAGCGGATAGTAGCCGGGGCTGTCGACCAGCACGCTCTCGCCCGGCTCGACGTACTGCCGGACGATCAGGTCGAGCCCGTGGTTGGCGCCGAAGGTCAGCAGCACCTGCTCGGCCGAGGCGCGGATCGAGCGCTCGATCAGGCTGTGGGCGATGCGGCCGCGCAGCGGCTCGTAGCCGGGCGGCGCGCCGTAGCCGTGCTCCATCTTGCCGCCGGGCGTGCCGCGCGGGCGCAGGTGCCGGCCGAGCTCCGACTCCTCCATCCAGCTCGCCGGCGGCCGGCCGTCGCCGACGCGCACCGAGTAGTGGCGGTCGAGCTGCTCGCGCAGCAGCGAGACCAGGTCGATCGCCTCGCTGACGTGGACCGGCCTGAGGTCGCCGCTGCGCCGCCGCGGCCGCCGCACGTAGAAGCCGGAGCCGCGCCGCGCCTCCAGGTAGCCGCTCGCGACCAGACGGTCGTAGGCCTCGACGACGGTGTTCTTCGAGACGCCGTGCTGCTCGGCCGCCGCGCGCACCGAGGGCACGCGGGTGCCGAGCGGCAGGTGTCCCTCCTCGATCAGGCGGGTGACGATGGCCGCGATCTCGGCGGCGCGCGAGGGGCGCATCGGCAATCGGCTCCAACACTGTACCAGGCAATTGATCGGTACAGTGAATTGGACAAATTGGCAAACTGTACCTTGTTCGAAGCCGCCCGGGCCTCGATCCTCGGGGCAAGGTCGCGGCAGGCGGCCGACGGTCGAGACCTCCGAAGGCGCGGGTCACCCCATCGGGCCCAGCCGCGCGCCGGGGAGGCGATGGAAGAGGAAGCCCGTGACGTCAGAGACTCCCACGCCCGCCGCTGCGGGCGCCGTGAATTCCCGTATCGAGAGCTACCGCAGCCTGACGCCGCAGCAGCGCCTGGAGAGGCTCGCCGAGCATGTCGCCCTGAGCGACGCCGACCGCGGCCTGCTCGCCGCGCCCGGCGCCCTGCCCCTCGAGATCGCCAACGGCATGATCGAGAACGTGGTGGCGACCTTCGAGCTGCCCTTCGGCGTCGCCACCAACTTCACGATCAACGGCCGCGACTACCTGATCCCGATGGTCGTCGAGGAGCCCTCGGTGGTCGCCGCCGCCTCCTACATGGCACGCATCGCCCGCGCCTGCGGCGGCTTCGAGACCTCGAGCAGCACGCCGGTCATGCGCGCCCAGGTCCAGGTCGTCGGCCTGGCCGACCCCCACGGCGCGCGGCTCAAGCTGCTCGCTGCGCGCACCGAGATCCTGGAGGCCGCCAACGCCCGCGACGCCGTGCTGATCGGCCTCGGCGGCGGCTGCAAGGACATCGAGATCCAGGTCTTCCCGGCGACGCCGCGCGGCGCCATGCTGGTGCTGCACCTGCTGGTCGACGTCCGCGACGCCATGGGCGCCAACACGGTCAACACCATGGCCGAGGCGGTGGCGCCGCTGGTCGAGCGGCTGACCGGCGGCGAGGTGCGGCTGCGCATCCTGTCCAACCTGGCCGACCGGCGCTTGGCCCGCGCCCGCGTCGCGGTCACGCCCGAGGCCCTGGCGACGAAGGACTATTCCGGCGAGCGCATGATCGAGGGCATCCTCGACGCCTATACCCTGGCGGCGATCGACCCCTACCGCGCGACGACCCACAACAAGGGCATCATGAACGGCATCGACCCGGTCGTCGTCGCGACCGGCAACGACTGGCGCGCGATCGAGGCCGGGGCCCACGCCTGGGCGGCGCGCGACGGCCGCTACACCTCGCTGACCACCTGGGAGCGCTCGGCCGACGGCCGGCTGGTCGGCACGCTGGAGCTGCCGATGGCGCTCGGCCTGGTCGGCGGCGCCACCCGGACCCATCCGCTGGCCCAGGCCGCGCTGCGCATCCTCGGCGTGACGAGCGCCCAGGAGCTGGCCGAGGTCACGGTCGCGGTCGGCCTGGCCCAGAACATGGCGGCGCTGCGCGCCCTGGCCACCGAGGGCATCCAGCGCGGCCACATGGCCCTGCACGCCCGCAACATCGCGATCGGCGCCGGCGCCGTTGGCCCGGAAATCGACGCCGTCGCGGCCGAGCTGGCCGCCGCGCACGACGTGCGGAGCGACCGCGCCAAGGAGGTCCTGGCCCGCCTGCGCGGCGCCTGACCGCCGGAGCGACAAAGAGCAAGCAACAGACAACTGGGAGGAAGAGAGATGACCAAGAACCGTCGCCATTTCCTGAAGGCCGCCGGCACCGCCGCGGTCGCCGCCGGCGCGATCGGCGTCGCCGGCCGGGCCCGTCCGGCCAAGGCCGCCGACGGCGTCTCCTGGCGCATGCAGGCGCTCTGGGACCCGGGCACCACGCCGCAGAAGTTCGAGGAGAAGTTCGTCGCCCGCGTCGCCGAGCTGACCGGCGGGCGCTTCAAGATCGAGCTCTTCGCCGCCGGCCAGATCGTGCCCGCGGCCCAGGCCTTCGACGCCGTGCGCGGCGGCGCCTTCCAGCTGATGAAGACCTTCGACGGCTACGAGGCCGGCAAGATCCCGGCCTTCGCCTTCACCAGCACGATCCCCTTCGGCTTCCCCGAGGCCGACCAGTACGAGGCCTGGTTCTACGAGCGCGGCGGCCTGGAGATGGCGCGCGAGGCCTACAAGCCGGCCGGGCTGCACTACATCGCGCCGACCGTCTACGGCCAGGAGCCGATCCACTCCAAGGTGCCGATCAAGACGATCGCCGACTTCGAGGGCAAGAAGGGCCGCTTCGTCGGCCTGGCCTCCTCGGTCATGGCCAAGTTCGGCATCGCCGTCTCGCCGCTGCCGACCAGCGAGGTCTACACGGCGCTCGACAAGGGCGTCATCGACATCGCCGACCGCGGCGACCTGACGGCGAACTACGAGGCCGGCATCGGCGAGGTCGCCAAGTACATCATCCTGCCGGGCGTGCACCAGCCGACCACGGCGACCAGCTACGTCGCCAGCCAGCGTGCCTGGGACGCCCTGCCCGAGGACTTCAAGGCCGCCCTCGAGGTTGCGGCGCGCGAGGTCTCGGGGGCGCTGCGCCAGCACATCCTGGTGCAGAACGTCGAGGTCATCGACAAGTACAAGGCCCAGGGCGTCACCTTCATGAGCCTGTCGGAGGCCGACATCCTGGCCAGCCGCCCGAAGGCGGTCGAGGCCTGGCAGGCGGCGACCAAGGGCAACGACCTGGCCAAGCGCATCCTCGACAGCCAGATGACCTTCATGAAGCAGCTCGGAATTCTCGCCTGAGCCGAGCCGCCGGACTATAGGGGTGGCCTGAGCTCTCGCCGCAGGCCACCCCGGCCCGGCGCCGTTCCGGGAAGCTGCCGTCCCCATGCTCTTCGTCCGTGCGATCACCGGCCTCAACCGGCTGTTCTTCCTGCTGAGCGCGGGCCTGCTCTACGCCATGGCCCCGCTCCTGCTGATCGACGTCGTCTGCCGCTATCTCTTCGACAGCCCGACGGTCTGGGCCTCGGAGATGGCGCTGCTGCTGTTCGGGCCGATGTTCCTGCTGGCCGGTCCCTACGTGCTGCACCTCAAGGGCCATGTCGCCATGGACGTGGTGCGGCGCCTGCTGCCGGCCCGCGCCGAGCGCCTGGTCGAGCTGCTCAACTTCCCGGTGATCGCCGCCTTCTGCCTGATCCTGCTCTGGTACGCCGGCCCGCTCGCGCTCGAGTCCTGGCAGTACGGCGAGACCTCCTTCTCGGCCTGGAACCCGCAGATCTGGTGGACCAAGGCGACGGTGCCGCTGGCCCTGCTGCTGCTGCTGCTGCAGACCGTCGCCGAGTTCGTCCGCACGCTGATCGAGGGGCCGGCGCCGGAAGAGACCGTGACCACCCCGTCCGGGACCACCCCCTCCGGCGAGGTGAAGCGATGAGCGGGACGCTCGGCTCCGGCGCCATCCTCGCCATCATGTTCGGCGGGCTGGCGGTCTTCATGATGACCGGCCTGCCGATCGCCTTCGTGCTCGGCGGCCTGTCGCTGCTGATCACCGTCACGCTCTGGAATTCCGGCGCGGTCGTCGTGCTGGTGCTGCAGATCTTCGACACCATGCGGTCGGAGGCGCTGCTGGCGATCCCGCTCTACATCCTGATGGCGGGCCTGCTGTCCCGCTCCGGCGTGATCAACCAGCTCTACACGGCGATGGAGCTGTGGTTCGGCCGGCTGCGCGGCGGCCTCGCCGTCGGCACCGTGGTGATCTGCGTGATCATGGCGGCGATGACCGGCGTGGTCGGCGCCGCGGTCACCGCCATGGGCCTGCTGGCCCTGCCCGAGATGCTGCGCCGCGGCTACCGGGCCGAGCTCGCGACCGGCACGATCTGCGCCGCCGGCACGCTCGGCATCCTGATCCCGCCCTCGGTGCTGACCATCGTCTATGCGGTGACCGCCCAGGTCTCGATCGGCCGCATGCTGATCGCCGGCATCGTGCCCGGGGTCATCCTGGCGACGCTCTACGTCGTCTACATCCTCGGCCTGGCCTGGATCCGGCCGGACATGGCGCCACTGGCGCCCGAGCACCGCAGCGCGACCTGGCGCGAGCGCTTCGCGGCGCTCAAGTCGCTGGTCCTGCCCGGCCTGCTGATCCTGATGATCCTCGGCTCGATCTTCTTCGGCCTGGCGACGCCGACCGAGGCCGCCGCCGTCGGCGTGCTCGGCGCGCTGATCGCCGCTGCCCTGCAGCGCAAGCTGACCTTCGAGACCCTGAGCCAGTCGGCGACCGAGACCGCCAAGGCGACGGCGATGATCCTCTGGATCACCCTGGGCGCGAAGGCCTACGTCGCGATCTTCACCGGCCTCGGCGGCGCCGACGCCCTGCTCGACTTCATCCGCACGATGGATGCCGGCCGCTACCTGGTGCTCGGCGTCATGCTGGCGGTGCTGGTCTTCCTCGGCATGGTGCTCGACGAGATCGGCATCATCCTGCTGACCGTGCCGGTCTTCATCCCGATCGTGAAGTTCCTCGGCTTCGACGAGATCTGGTTCGGCGTGCTCTACGCCGTGACCATCCAGATGGGCTACATCTCGCCGCCCTTCGGCTACACGCTCTTCTACATGAAGGGCACGCTGCCGCCCGAGCTCGGCATGGGCGCGGTCTACCGCGGCATCCTGCCCTTCTTCCTGCTGCAGCTGCTCGGCCTGGTCATCGTCCTGCTCAGCCCGAGCCTGGTGACCTGGCTGCCGCAGTTGATGCTGAACTAGAAGAGCTGGCGAAAAGATTGGTTATTCAGGTGGTTGTCGACGTCTCCTGAGAGTCTTTCGGCGGCGGAGAGGGACGCCCGCCCTCAGACCGTCCCCTGCTCGCGCAGCCGCCCGACGGCCGCGGCGAAGGCGTCGGCGGTCTCCTCCAGGTCGGCCTCGTCGTGGGCCGCAGACACCAGGCCGCCGGGCCAGCCGGCGATGTCGACGCCCTCGAGGTTGAGCGCCAGGCGCAGCTGGCGGACGAGGTCCGGCGGCTGCGCCTGCAGCCCTTCCCGCCCGAGCCGGCGCGGATCGAAGCCGGCGCGCCCGCCCGCCGCCTGCAGGTCGCCGAGGAAGAGATGAAAGGCCGAGGCCTCGCCGTAGACCAGCCAGGGCAGGCCCTCGGCCGCGATCACGGCGTTGAGGCGGCTCCGCAGGTCGGCCGCCAGCGCGCTCGCGCGGGCGCAGGCCCCGTCCCGCTCGATGATCTCCAGGGCCCTGGTGCCGGCGACCGCCGAGACCGGACAGGCGTTGAAGGTGCCCGGATGGTAGATCTTCTCGCGGCCTTTGCGTTCGCTCGCCTCGAAGTCCAGGCCCTCCAGGATCTCGGCCCGGCCGGCGACCGCCCCGCCCGGCAGCCCGCCGGCGACGATCTTGGCGAGCGTCGTCAGGTCCGGCGTCACGCCGACCGCCGCCTGCACGCCGCCCGGATCGACGCGGAAGCCGGTGATCACCTCGTCGAAGATCAGCACGACGCCGTTCTCGGCGGTCCAGCGCCGGAGCGCGCGCAGGAAATCCGGCGCCAGCGGCACCTTGCCGGTCGCCGCGCCGAGCGGCTCGACGATCACCGCGGCGATGTCCCGGTCCTCGGCGAGGCGCCGCTCGACCGCCGCCTCGTCGTAGGGATCGAGCGCCGGCGTGCGCGCCGCCACCGCCTCGGGCACGCCGATCGGCGCCGTGCCGTCGAAGTGCGAGGCGTAGCCGGCGGTCATGTCGTCCTGCCAGCCGTGGTAGTGCGCCTGGAAGCGCAGCAGCTTGCCGCGGCCGGTGTGGGCGCGCGCCAGGCGCACCGCCATCTGGGTCGCCTCGGTGCCGGAGGAGTGGAAGCGCACCCGCTCGGCCGAGGGCAGCAGGCGGCAGACCGTCTCGGCCCAGCGGACCTCGGCCTCGTGGCCGGCGGCGAAGTGGGTGCCGAGCGCCATCTGCCGGGTCGCCGCCTCGACGACCTCCGGATGGCCGTGGCCGAGCAGCAGCGCCCCGTGGCCGCCGAAGTAGTCGATGTAGCGGTGGCCGTCGACGTCCCACTTGTGGGCCCCGGACGCGCGGCTGGCGTAGAGCCCGTGGGGCCGGATCCAGCGCGAGTCGTGCACGACGCCGCTCGGCAGCACCGCGCGCGCCTGCCTGGCGAGGGCGGCGGAGCCGGGCGTGCGGGCCAGATAGGCCTGCTCGACCGCCGTGATGTCGTTGCGTCGGGGAGCATCCATCGAGCCACCTTTACATGCCGGGGAGTCGCGCCGCAGTCTCTGCCCGACTCTAGGACCCTCGCGGCCGTCGCCGGAAGCCGCTGAAACCTGCCGGGAGCCCTGCGCATGTCCCGTAGCTTCGTTGCCGCCGCCGCCCAGCTCGGCCCGATCGAGCGGGGAGCCGGCCGTGCCGCCGTGGTCGCCCGGCTGCTCGCGCTGATGCGCGAGGCCAAGGCCTCGAACTGCCGCTTCGTCGTGTTCCCCGAGATGGCGCTGACCACCTTCTTCCCGCGCTGGCTGATCGACGATCCGGCCGAGGTCGCCGGCTACTTCGAGGACAGCCTGCCGGGCCCCGAGACCCAGCCGCTGTTCGACGCGGCCCGCGACTGGGGCGTCGGCTTCTACCTCGGCTACTGCGAGCGGGTGCCCGGCCGCGAGGGCGCCGACCACCTGGGCTTCAACACGGCGGTCCTGGTCGACCAGGCCGGGACGATCGTCGGCAAGTACCGCAAGGTCCACCTGCCCGGCAACGCGACCTACGACCCGGCCCTGAAGCTGCAGCACCTGGAGCCCTGGTACTTCCTGCCCGGCGACCTCGGCTTCCCGGTCTTCGAGGCCTTCGGCGGGCGCCTGGGCCTGCTGCTCTGCAACGACCGGCGCTGGCCGGAGTCCTGGCGGATGCTCGGCCTCCAGGGCGCCGAGCTGGTCGCGCTCGGCTACAACTCGCCGGCGCAGCTGCCCGACAACCCGGCACAGAACGCCCTGCGCAAGATGCACCACCTGCTGCCGATGCAGTCGGCCGCCTACCAGAACGGGACCTGGGTCGTCGCCGCCGCCAAGGCGGGGCCGGAGGGCGGCTGCGACATGATGGGCCACTCCTGCGTCATCGCCCCCTCGGGCGAGGTCGTCGCGCTGAGCAGCGGGCTCGGCGACGAGCTGCTGCCCTACCGGGTCGATCTCGACGCGACGGCCGAGTACAAGCGCTTCTTCGACTTCGCGACCTACCGGCGGCCGGAGTGCTACGGCCTGCTGACCGAGCCGCACCGCTGAGGAGTCCCCGCCGCTGTCCCTCCTGATCGATATCCGCCTGCCCGACTGGATGGAGGACGCGGCGCTGCGCGACCTGCTGGCGCCGCTGCTGCCGGGGGTGACGATCCGCGTCGGGCCACCGGCCGGCCCCTTGCCGGATGTCGTCATGCTGGTCGCCAGCAGGCTCCATCCCGGCGTCGCCCCCGCCCTGCCCAACCTGAAGCTGGTCCAGAAGCTGGGCGCCGGCGTCGACGGCATCCTGAAGCAGTCCGAGCTGCCGGCCGGGGTCCGGGTCGCGCGCCTGAGACCCGAGGTCGCGGCCGAGGAGATCGCCGAGTACTGCCTGGCCCAGATCCTGCTGCGCCAGCGCAACCTCGACCGCCACGCCGCCGACCAGGCCGCCGGCCGCTGGACCCCGCTGGCCCCGCGGCGCGCCGGCGAGACGACAGTCGGCGTGCTCGGCCTCGGCCACATCGGCGGCCGCACGGCACGCGGCCTCGCGGCCCAGGGCTTCCGCACGCTCGGCTGGAGCCGCACGCCCAGGGCGCTCCAGGGCGTCGACTGCCGGAGCGGGGCCGCCGCCCTGCCCGGCCTGCTGGCCGAGTGCGACTACCTCGTCTCGGTACTGCCTTCGACGCCGGAGACCCGCGACCTCTTCGACGCCGCCCTGCTCGCCCGCCTGAAGCCGGGGGCGGTGCTGATCAACGTCGGGCGCGGCGACCTGATCGTCGAGGCCGACCTGGTCGCGGCCCTGGACTCGGGCGCGCTTGGCGGCGCCGTGCTCGACGTCTTCCGGCAGGAGCCGCTGCCCGAGCGTCATCCCTTCTGGGCGCACCTGAAGGTCGCGGTGACGCCGCACGTCTCCGGCTGGCATCTCGACGGCGGCTTCGAGGACATCGCGGAGAACTACCGGCGCCTGCTCGACGGCCGCCCGCTGCTCCACGAGGTCGACCGGGCGGCGGGCTACTGAGCGGCCGCTATTCCGCCAGCAGGACCGAGCGGATCGCCTGCCAGCTCGCCTGGTCCGGGGCCATCAGGATGCCGTATCGGGCGATGTCGGTCGGCAGGTAGGCCCGGCCCTCGAGCAGCTGGCCGAAGCCGCCGGCCTCGCGGTGGATGACCAGCCCCGGCACGTGATCCCAGGGCTTGGTCTTGCTGAACAGCAGGAAGTGCATCTCGCCGCGGACCAGGCGCAGGTAGTCCTGGCCGGCGCAGTGCAGGCCCCTGAGCGTCTTCAGCTTGTGGCGGTTGCGCTGCAGGGTCGCGGCCAGCTCCTTGGAGCCGAAGGTGCCGGCGTTGAGCGCGCCGGTCATCTCGGCGAGCGGTGCCGGCGGCAGCACCCGCAGCCGCTCGCTGGCGCCGTCCGGGCCGCGCAGCTCGGCACCCGAGCCGGTCTCGGCGATCGCGGTGATGCCGACGATCGGGTCGTGGATCCAGCCGGCCAGCAGCTCGCGGCCGCGGACCAGGCCGACCATGACGGCGAAGGCCGGGTTGCCGCCGGCGAAGTTGCCGGTGCCGTCGATCGGGTCGATGATCCAGACGAAGGCGTCGCGGTCGAAGCGCGTCAGCACCGTCGGGTCGGCCTCGACCGCCTCCTCGCCGACCACCAGCGAGCCCGGCAGCAGCTCGGCGAGGCGCCGGGTCAGCAGGGCCTCGACCGCATGGTCGGCGACCGTGACCAGCTCGCCCGAGGCCTTGCGCGTCACCTCGTGCTCGGCGAGCTGGCGGAAGCGCGGCAGCGCCTCCTCGGCCCCGGCTTCGGCGATCAGGCTGGCGACGGCATAGGGATCGGCGACGGGCAAGAGACGGGGGCTCCTGGCTGAAACGGGAATAGAGAAAAGCGAAGGGCCGCCGGGGCGGTGGCTCCGGCGGCCCTTGCTGTCAGATAGCGAGCGCTGGACTAGAAGTCCATGCCGCCCATGCCGCCCATGCCACCCATGCCGCCGCCCGGCATGCCGGCCGGCTCCTTCTTCTCGGGCCGCTCGGCGACCATGGCCTCGGTGGTGATCAGCAGGCCGGCGATCGAGGCCGCGTCCTGCAGCGCCGTGCGCACGACCTTGGTCGGGTCGATGATGCCGGCCTTGACGAGGTCGCAGTAGACGCCCTTCTGCGCGTCGTAGCCGAAGTTGCGGTCCTTCGACTCCAGCACCTTGCCGACCACGATCGAGCCGTCGACGCCGGCGTTGGTCGCGATCTGGCGGATCGGCGCCTGCAGGGCCTTGCGCACGATGTCGACGCCGACGCGCTGGTCGTCGTTGTCGACCTTGATCTTCTCCAGCACCCGGGAGGCGTTGAGCAGGGCGACGCCGCCGCCGGCGACGACACCCTCCTCGACCGCGGCGCGGGTCGCGTGCATCGCGTCGTCGACGCGGTCCTTGCGCTCCTTGACCTCGATCTCGGTGGCGCCGCCGACGCGGATCACCGCGACGCCGCCGGCCAGCTTGGCGAGGCGCTCCTGGAGCTTCTCACGGTCGTAGTCGGAGCTGGTCTCGTCGATCTGCGCGCGGATCTGCGTGCAGCGCGCCTCGATGTCCTTCTTCTTGCCGGCGCCCTCGACGATCGTCGTCTCGTCCTTGGTCAGGGTCACGCGCTTGGCCGTGCCGAGCATCTGCACCGTGACGTTCTCGAGCTTGATGCCGAGGTCCTCGGAGATCACCTGGCCCTTGGTCAGGACCGCCAGGTCCTCCAGCATCGCCTTGCGGCGGTCGCCGAAGCCCGGGGCCTTGACGGCCGCGACCTTGAGGCCGCCGCGCAGCTTGTTGACGACCAGGGTCGCCAGGGCCTCGCCGTCGACGTCCTCGGCGACGATCAGCAGCGGCCGGCTCTGCTGGATGGCCGCCTCGAGGATCGGCACCAGCGGCTGCAGGCTCGACAGCTTCTTCTCGTGGATCAGGATCAGCGGGCTCTCCAGCTCGCAGATCATCTTCTCCGCGTTGGTCACGAAGTAGGGCGAGAGATAGCCGCGGTCGAACTGCATGCCCTCGACGACGTCGAGCTCGGTCTCCAGGCTCTTCGCCTCCTCGACCGTGATCACGCCCTCGTTGCCGACCTTCTGCATCGCCTCGGCGAGCATGGCGCCGACCTCCGCGTCGCCGTTCGCCGAGATCGTGCCGACCTGGGCGACCTGCTCGGCCGTCGAGATCTTCTTCGAGGCCTTGCGCAGGTCCTCGATGACCAGCGCGACGGCACGGTCGATGCCGCGCTTGAGGTCCATCGGGTTCATGCCGGCGGCCACCGACTTGGCGCCCTCGCGGACGATCGACTGGGCCAGCACGGTCGCGGTCGTGGTGCCGTCGCCGGCGAGGTCGCTGGTCTTGGAGGCGACCTCCTTGACCATCTGCGCGCCCATGTTCTCGAACTTGTCGCTGAGCTCGATCTCCTTGGCGACCGAGACGCCGTCCTTGGAGACGCGCGGCGCGCCGAACGACTTGTCGAGCACGACGTTGCGGCCCTTGGGACCGAGCGTGACCTTCACGGCGTCGGCGAGAATGTCGACGCCGCGCAACATGCGATCGCGCGCGTCGCCGCCGAACTTAACGTCCTTGGCTGCCATGGTTACCCTCCGATGGCTTACTGGTGACTGGAGTTACTTCTTCCGGCTGGCGGCCTTGGGGGCGGCGGCCTTCTTCGGCGCCGCCTTCTTGGCCACGGCCTTGGCCGCGGGCTTGGCGGCAGCCTTCGCAGCCGGCTTCTTGGCCGGAGCCGCCTTCTTCACGGCCGGCGCCGCCTTCTTGGCCACCGCAGCGGCCTTCTTCGCCGCAGCGGCGGGCTTGGCCGCCGCCTTGGCGACCGGCGCCTTCTTCGGCGCGGCGGCAGCCTTGGCAGCCGGCTTCCTGGCCGGCGCCGCCTTCTTCGCAGTCGGCGCGGCCGCGGGCTTGGCGCCGGCAGGCTCGACGATGCCCATGATGTCGGACTCGCGCATGACCAGCAGGTCCTTGCCGTCGACCTTGACCTCGGTGCCCGACCACTTGCCGTAGAGCACGATGTCGCCCGGCTTGACGTCGATCGGCGTCAGGCGGCCGTCCGCGCCGCGCGAGCCGGGGCCGGCCGCGACGACCTTGCCCTGCTGCGGCTTCTCCCGCGCGCTGTCGGGAATGATGATGCCGCCGACGGTGCGCTCGTCGGTGGCGACCGGCTCGACGACCAGACGGTCGTGCAACGGACGGAACTTCATGGTGATCTCCCCTGGCCCTGCCCGGAAATAACCGGCGCGCCCCGCCCGGAGGCCGCCGTTAGCACTTGCGACGCGCGAGTGCTAAGCCTGTGAATAAGCACGGCCTATCGGGCTGTCAACCGGCGGAACGCAGGAATTCCGCCCGTCACGCCGATTTTTCGGCCGATCCGGGGTGCCCGGCGCGGCGCTGGCGGTAGCGCGCGAGGTTCGCCGGGTCGAAGGAGACGCGCAGGTGCGCCTGTCGCCCCTCGTCCCGGCGCGCGACGACGCGGCCGTGGCGGTAGAGCCAGGCGAGCTCCGCGCCGTCGGCCAGGTCGACGGCGAGGTCGACGACCCGCTCGTGGCGCGCCAGGCGCTGCTCGACGGCCCGCAGCAGCCGCTCGACGCCCTCGCCGCTCGCCGCCGAGACGGCGACGCTGCCCGGCTGCCGCTCGGTCTGGGCGAGCAGCACCGCGCGGGCCTCGGCCTCCAGCAGATCGATCTTGTTGAGCACCTGCAGAGGCGCCGTCTCGTCCTCGGCCTCGGCCGGAATGCCGAGATCCTGCAGCACCGCCTCGACGTCGGCCTTCTGCGCCTCGCTGTCGGGATGGGCGATGTCGCGCACGTGCAGCACCAAGTCGGCCTCCTGGACCTCTTCCAGGGTGGCGCGGAAGGCGGCGACCAGCTGGGTCGGCAGGTCGCTGACGAAGCCGACGGTGTCGGACAGGATGACCATCTGGCCGGACGGCAGGGTCAGGCGCCGCATGGTCGGATCGAGCGTCGCGAACAGCAGGTCCTCGGCGCGCACCTCGGCCCGGGTCAGGCGGTTGAACAGCGTCGACTTGCCGGCGTTGGTGTAGCCGACCAGCGCGACCACCGGATAGGGCACGCGCTGGCGCGCGCCGCGATGCAGGCCGCGGGTCCGGCGAACCTGCTCCAGCTCCTTCTTCAGGCGCACGATGCGCTCGTCGATCAGGCGGCGGTCCAGCTCGATCTGCCGCTCGCCCGGGCCGCCCATGAAGCCGGCGCCGCCGCGCTGCCGCTCCAGATGGGTCCAGGAGCGGACCAGCCGCGAGCGCTGGTAGCTCAGCGCCGCCAGCTCGACCTGCAGCTGGCCTTCCTTGGTGCGGGCCCGCTCGCCGAAGATCTCCAGGATCAGGCCGGTGCGGTCGATGACCTTGCAGTCGAGCGCCTTCTCCAGGTTGCGCTGCTGCACCGGGGTCAGCTGGGCGTCGACGATCACGACCTCGACCTCGCGCTCCTCGACCAGGGCGTGCAGCCGCTCGACCTGGCCGCTGCCGAGCAGCGTCGAGGGCTTCGGCTGATTGACCGGCACGACCTCGGCGCCGACGATGTCGAGCGCGATCGCCTCGGTCAGGCCGACCGCCTCGTCCAGGCGCGCCGCGGCGTCACGCAGCGGCGCACGCCGGTCGGCGCGGTCCGGATGCACGACCAGGGCACGCTCCGCCGCGCGGCGCGTCTCGAGCGCGCGCTCGGGCACCTGCCGCGACGGCTCCTCGCCGGCGCGCTGGGCCCGCCTGCCCTTGGCCGGTCCCGGCGCGGCGGCCGGTCGGCCGGGGCCCGGACTCTCAGGCTTCGCCAGTCGATTCCTCCTTGTCGCTGCCCTCGAACAGCTGGATCGGTGCTGCCGGCATCACCGTCGAGATCGCGTGCTTGTAGACCAGCTGCGAGTGGGCGTCCCGGCGCAGCAGGACGCAGAAATTGTCGAACCAGGTGACGATGCCCTGCAGCTTGACGCCGTTCACCAGGAACACGGTCACCGGGATCTTGTGCTTGCGGATGTGGTTGAGAAAGACATCCTGGACGTTCTGGGACTTGTCGGCAGCCATGGAGTGAACCCCCTTTGTTTCTTCGTGTTCGTTAGTAGTTGTTGTTCTTCGGCTTCTTACGGGGCGTGCGGGAACCCGACCCGCCTTGCCGACCTCATGTGGTCCTTCGGGCCCGGCCCGGCAAGAACGGCTCGATTATGACGGCAGCCGCAGGGCGAGGCAAAGCCTTGGGGCCTGTCGGGGTCAGGCGATGAGGCCGAGCAGCTCCTCGAAGGTCGCGACGTGGCGGTGCGGCGGCGCCGCGCCGAACTCGCCCTCGCCCGGCGCCTCGTCGCGGATCAGCAGGCCGGTACAGCCGGCGTTGCGGGCGCAGAGCATGTCGATGTCGGTGTCGCCGACGAACCAGACCGCCGGCCCGGGCTCGAGGCCGCTGCCGGCCAGGGCCATGACGACGGGGTCCGGCGCCGGCTTGTCGCGCACCGCGTCGAGCGCGCCGACGACCCGGCGGAAGTGCCGGCTCCAGCCCAGGTGCTCGGCCTCCTCGCGCAGGTAGCGGCCGGTCTTGTTGCTGACCACGCCGAGCCAGAGGTCGTCGCGCGCCGCGAGCGCGGCCAGGGCCTCCGGCGCACCGGCGCGCGGCGCCAGGCCCTGCAGATGGTCCCGTGCGAAGGTCTCGTAGAACAGCTCGGTCGCCGCCTCGGTGTCGTCGCCGAACAGCTCCGGGAAGGCGTCGCGCGCCGAGGCGCGGACCCGCTGGCGGGTCTCCTCCAGGGTCCAGGGCGTGCGCCCGAAGGCCTCGAAGGTCACGGCCAGGGCGTGGTGGATGACGGCCCAGGTGTCGACCAGGGTGTTGTCCCAGTCGAAGAGGATCGCCTTGGGCGCGGTCAGCGGCATGGTCGGAGGACGGCCTTCCTGTCTTGGTGCGGGCTTCGAGAACGGCGGCGGCGCGGCCCGGGTGCGCCACCCTAGCGTCCGCTCAGAAGAATTCCAGCTTCACGGCGAACAGCTTCTCGACCTTCTTCACCGCCTCGGCGGCGGCGAACATGACGACGAGGTCGCCGGCACGGATCACCGTGTCGCCGCGCGGGATGATCACCTCGTCGTCGCGCACCACGGCGCCGACCACCGAGCCGCTCGGCAGCGGCGCGTCGCGCAGCGGCTTGCCGACCAGGCCGGAGGTCTCCATGGCCTCGGCCTCGATGATCTCGCCGAGCCCCTCCGCCAGGGAATAGACCGAGCGGATGCGGCCGCGTCGGACGTGCTGCAGGATCGTCGAGACGGTGATGGCGCGGGGACTGACCACCGTGTCGATGCCGAGGCTGCCGACCAGCTGGGAATAGGAGGTCGAGTTGATCAGCGTGACCGCGCGCTTGGCGCCGTAGCGCTTGGACAGCAGCGAGGCCAGGATGTTGACCTCGTCGTCGTTGGAGACCGCGATCACCGTCTCGGTCGCCGCGATGTTGGCCTCGGTCAGGATGTCGAGGTCCAGCGCGTCGCCGTGGATCACCACCGAGCGCTCCAGGGTCTGGGCCACGAACTCGGCCCGCGCCTTGGAGATCTCGATGATCTTGAGCTGCACCTGGGGGTGCTTCTCCTCGACCGTGCGGGCCAGGTTGAGGCCGATGTTGCCGCCGCCGATCAGCAGCACGCGGCGGGCCGCCCGCTCCTCGTAGCCGAAGGTCATCAACGCGCGGGTCAGGTGCGAGGTCTCGCAGACGAAGTAGGCGTCGTCGCCGGGCATCAGCTCGGCGTCGCCGTGTGCCACGATGGTCCGCCCGGCCCGCGAGATCGCGACCACGACGATGTGCAGGTCCGGGAACAGGTCGGTCAGCTGGCGCAGGGGCGTCTGGATGATCGGCGTGTCCTCGCGGACGTGCACGCCGATCAGGTTGACCTTGCCGTCGGCCAGCTGCATGGCGTCGAAGGCGCCGGGGATCTGCAGGCGCCGGCCGATCGCCTTGGCGACCTCGAGCTCCGGCGAGATGATCACGTCGATCGGCATGTGGTCGTGGCTGAACAGGTCGGACCACAGCGGGTTCAGGTAGGACTGGTGGCGCACGCGGGCGATCTTGGTCGGCACCTCGAAGATCGAGTGCGCGACCTGGCAGGCGACCATGTTGACCTCGTCGGCGTAGGTCACCGCGATCAGCATGTCGGTGTCGCGCGCGCCGGCCTGCTCCAGGATGTCGGGATGCGAGGCGAAGCCGACCAGTCCGGTGACGTCGAGCGACTCGCTGATCTTCTGGATCAGCTCCGGCGACTGGTCGATGACCGTAACGTCGGCGTTCTCGCTGGCCAGGTAGCGCGCGATGTTGAAGCCGACCTGGCCGGCGCCGCAGACGATCACTTTCATCGGGCGATCACTTTCATCGGGCGATCACTTTCACCGGGCGATCACTTTCATGGCTTAGCGTTCCGAGGTGTTGATGCCGAGCGAGCGCAGCTTGCGGTGCAAGGCCGAGCGCTCCATGCCGACGAAGGCCGCGGTCCTAGAGATGTTGCCGCCGAAGCGCAAGACCTGAGCCTCGAGGTACTGCCGCTCGAAATGCTCGCGGGCCTGACGGAGCGGCAGGGTCATGATCTCGCCGTTGGCGGCACCGGGCAAGAGCGCCGGGGCGCGGGCCGAGATCTCGGCGGGCAGCAGCTCGGAGCCGATCGCTTCCTGCGGGCCGCCGGGCGCCATGATCATCAGGTAGTCGACCAGGTTGCGCAGCTGGCGCACGTTGCCCGGCCAGTCGTAGGCCTGCAGGGCGGCCAGGGCGTCGCTGCCGAGCCGGCGCATCGGCATGCCGGTGTTCTCGGCCGAGCGCGCGCCGAGGTACTCGACCAGCTCCGGGATGTCCTCGCGGCGCTCGCGAAGGCTCGGGACCCTGAGCGGCACGACGTTCAGGCGGTAGAAGAGGTCCTCGCGGAACAGCCCCTCGGCGATGCGCGCCTGCAGGTCGCGGTTGGTCGAGGCGATGACCCGCACGTCGACCTCGATGCGGCGCCGGCTGCCGAGGCGCTCGAAGGTCTGCTCCTGCAGCACGCGGACGATCTTGCCCTGGGTCTCCAGCGGCATGTCGGCGACCTCGTCGAGCAGCAGCGTGCCGCCGTGGGCGCGCTCGAAGGTGCCGATCGTCGCCCTCTCGCCGTCGCCGGGCTCGACGCCGAACAGCTCGGCCTCGATGCGCTCCGGATGCAGGGTCGCGCAGTTGACCACGACGAAGGGGCCGTCGACGCGCTTCGACAGGCTGTGCAGCTGGCGCGCCACGACCTCCTTGCCGCTGCCGGCGGCGCCGGCGATCAGCACCCGGCTGCCGGTCGGGGCGACCTTCTGGACCTGCTGGCGCAGCTGCTGGATCGGCGCGCAGTGGCCGATCAGCTCGGTCTCCGGCGCGCCGCGCTGGCGCAGCTCCTCGTTCTCCTGCCGCAGGCGCGCGGCCTCGATGGCGCGCGACACGATCAGCAGCAGGCGGTCCGACTTGAAGGGCTTCTCGATGAAGTCGTAGGCGCCATGGCGGATCGCCGCGACCGCCGTCTCGATCGTGCCGTGGCCGGAGATCATCACGATCGGCAGCCCCGGGCGCTCGCGCTGCAGGGCCTGCAGCAGCTCCAGGCCGTCGAGCGTCGAGCCCTGCAGCCAGATGTCCAGGATCACCAGGTGCGGGCGGCGGTTGCGCACCGCCTCCAGGGCCTGGTCGCTGTCGGCGACGGCCCGGGTGCGGTAGCCCTCGTCCTGCAGCACGCCCTCGATCAGCAGGCGGATGTCGTGCTCGTCGTCGACGATCAGGATGTCATGAGCCATGGACAGCGATCCGTCCTTCCTGCGCCGGTCCGTCGCGGCTGGCGGTTTCCCCGAGCGGCAGGGTCAGCCTGATCACCGCGCCGCCGCCCTCCCGATCGGCCAGCGCCAGGCTCCCGCCATGGTCTTCCAGGATCTTCTTGACGATCGCCAGGCCCAGCCCCGTGCCCTTCTCGCGGGTCGTCACGTAGGGCTCGGTCAGGCGGTCGCGGTCCTTCTTCGGCAGGCCGCGGCCGTTGTCCTCGATGGCGATCTCGGCCAGGCTCGCGGTCGTCGAGAGCCGGACCCGCACCAGGCCCTCCTCCCCCGCCACCCCGGCGGGCGCCCCCTCCCCGCCCCCTTCGGCGGCCTGCCGGCCCTCGATCGAATCGACGGCGTTCTGCAGCAGGTTGGTCAGCGCCTGGCGGATCTGCGCGGCGTCGACCTGGACCGGCACCGGCTTGTCGGGCAGCTCCGAGAGGAAGCGGATCGCGCCGTGGGCGCTGCGCTGCAGGGCCAGGCTGTCGATGACCAGCCGGATCAGGTCGCAGGGCGCCTTGGCCGGCGTCGGCATGCGCGCGAAGTTGCTGAACTCGTCGACCATGCGGCCGATGTCGCCGACCTGGCGCACGATGGTGTCCGTGCAGGCCGCGAAGGTCTCGGGATCCTCGGAGATCTGCTTCAGGTAGCGGCGCTTCAGGCGCTCGGCCGACAGCTGGATCGGGGTCAGCGGGTTCTTGATCTCGTGGGCGATGCGCCGGGCGACGTCGGCCCAGGCCGCCTTGCGCTGCGCCGAGAGCAGCTCGGTGATGTCGTCGAAGGTGACGACGTAGCCGATGATCTTCTCGCCGGCCTGCTCGGCGACGATGCGGACCAGCAGCGTGCGGCTCGAGCCGTCGGCGCCGGCCAGGCCGGCCTGGCGCTCGTGGATCCGCCGCGGCTTGCGGCGCGCCTGCTCCAGCAGCTCGCGCATCTCGCGCGACAGCTTGGAGACGCGCCGGCCCATCAGCTGGCCGGGCTGCAGCGCCAGCAGCTCGTGGGCGCGCCGGTTGGCGATCGTCACGTAGCCGTCCCGGTCCAGGCCGAGCACGCCGGCGGTGACGCCCGACAGCACCGCCTCGCCGAAGCGGCGGCGCGCCTCGATCTGCTGGTTCGCCTCGATCAGCTCGCCGCGCTGGCGCTGCAGGTCGCCGGTCATGCGGTTGAAGGCGCGCGCCAGGGCGTCGATCTCGATGCCCTCGTCGTCGTCGGCCACGCGCACGGTCAGGTCGCCGGCGCCGACCCTCTGGGCGGCCTCGATCAGCTGGGCAATCGGCCGGCCCAGGCGGTTGGCGAAGGCGAGGCCGATCCAGGCCGCGACCAGCAGCAGCAGCAGCGAGATCACGGCGAAGATCGCGGCGAAGGTCGCCAGGATCGATTCGCGCTGGTTCTCGATCTGCTCGTAGAGCTTGACCGCGTCCGAGGAGCGCTGGGTGTGGGCCAGCACGCGCGGGTCGATCAGCCGGCCGACGAAGAGGTAGGTGTCGGGAAAGGCCTCCAGCTTGATGATGGCGCGCACCCGGTCGTCGGATTCGGGCTCCAGGATCGCGACCTCGCCCTGGTTGGCCTGCTCGATCGCCCAGGGCGGGATGTCCGGCTCGAACTCCAGCAGCAGCGAGAAGCCGGCGCGCGCCAGGACGTGGCCGCTCGAATCGAAGACCAGCGCCTCGGTCAGCGAGCGCCAGGCCGCCTGGGTGCTGACGAACTGCGAGAAGCGCTGCGGATTGACCAGCATCGAGGGGCCGGCGCGGTTCAGGTCCTGGGCCATCGCCAGGGCGTCGCCGACGATCGTGCGCCGATGCTCCTCCAGGTAGGACTGGGCGACCGCCAGCGATTCGCGCACCGCCGTGCGCACGCGCTCGCTGAACCAGTCCTGCATGCCGACGAACAGCAGCGCCGTGAAGACCGCGACGATCAGCGTCGGGGTCACCGCGACCAGGGCGAAGAGCGTCATCAGGCGGGCGTGCAGCCGTGCGCCGGCGACGTCGCGCCGGCGCTGCAGCCACAGCACGATCAGCCGCCGGCCGATCATCGCGGTCAGCAGCAGCACCAGCACCAGGTCGGCGGTCAGCAGCAGCTGGATCTCGACCGCGTCCGGCGTGACCGGCAGGCGGCCGGTCATCGCCAGGAAGGTCGTGACGCAGCCGGCCAGCGCCAGAGCCAGCAGGATCAGCGAGACCCAGCGCTCGAGGTGCGTCCGTCGCGCAAAGGCGGCGAATTGCGCCAGGAAGGCGCTGTCCTTCTCGCCGGCAGGCTCCGACCTGGGGTCGGTCATTCAGGCTCCGTCGATCCTGCGGGAGCGGATTTCGGCGGCATCGGGCGCCCGCCGTGACGGGCACCCCGGACGCCGCCCACCGCGGTCCCGGACGAACGCGGCCGCCCTGCGCTGTTGCAAAGCGGCCACAGGCTCATTTAAGGCCCCGGACCACCTGGATGTCCAGATCCCGGATCTTCTTGCGCAGGGTGTTGCGGTTCAGCCCCAGCAGGTGCGCCGCCTTGAGCTGGTTGCCGCGGGTCGCCCCGAGGACCAGCTCGATCAGCGGCCGCTCGACCTCGTGCAGCACGCGTTCGTAGAGGCCGGGCGGCGGCAGGTCGCCGTCCAGGGCCTCGAAGTAGTCCTTGAGGATGCGCTCGACGGCGCCGCCCAGCGACTCGTTGGCCGGCGGCCCTTCGGCAGGCGCCGCCTCGGCTTGTGCCTCGCCGGCCAGCTCCATGCGGATCTCGTCGAGCCCGATGACCTCCTGGCTGTAGAGCGCCGCCAGGCGGCGCACCATGTTCTCCAGCTCGCGCACGTTGCCCGGCCAGCGATACGACTGCAGGTAGTCCATCGCCGCGCGATCCAGGGTCTTGCTCGGCAGGCCCTCGGCCTGGGCCTGGGCGAAGAAATGCCGCACCAGCTCGGGGATGTCCTCGGCACGGTCGCGCAGCGCCGGCAGGCGAATCGGCACCACGTTGAGCCGGTAGAAGAGGTCCTCGCGGAACAGCCCGGAGCGGACCATCTGGCGCAGGTCCCGGTGGGTCGCGGCGACGATCCGCACGTCGGCGCGGATCGGCGTGCGGCCGCCGACCGTCGTGTACTCGCCCTCCTGCAGCACCCGCAGCAGCCGGGTCTGCGCCTCGAGCGGCATGTCGCCGATCTCGTCGAGGAACAGCGTGCCGCCCTCGGCCTGCTCGAAGCGCCCGGCCGAGCGCACGGTGGCGCCGGTGAAGGCGCCCTTCTCATGGCCGAACAGCTCGCTCTCGATCAGCTCGCGCGGGATCGCCGCCATGTTGATCGGCACGAAGGCGCCGTGGCGGCGCTTGCCGTAGTCGTGCAGGGCGCGGGCCACCAGCTCCTTGCCGGTGCCGGACTCGCCGTAGATCATCACCGTCAGGTCGGTGCCCATCAGGCGCGCCAGGACGCGGTAGATCTCCTGCATCGCCGGCGAGCGGCCGATCAGCGGCAGCTGCTCGTCCTCGGCGCCGGCGCCGCTGGTCGACACGGCGCCGCGCGGCTCGGAGAGCGCCCGCCGCACGACCGCGATCAGCTCGCGCAGATCGAAGGGCTTGGGCAGGTACTCGAAGGCGCCGCGCTCGGTCGCCTTGACCGCGGTCAGCAGGGTGTTCTGCGCGCTCATCACCAGGATGCGCAGGTTCGGGCGGATCTTCTTGATGCGCGGGATCAGGTCGAGGCCGTTCTCGTCGGGCATCACGACGTCGGTGATCACCAGGTCGCCGTCGCCCTGCTCGACCCAGCGCCAGAGCGTCGCCGCGTTGCCCGTGGTCCGAACCTCATAGCCCTCGCGTCCGAGGGCCTGCGACAACACAGTCCGGATCGCGCGGTCGTCGTCGGCAACAAGAATGGTGGCAAGAGGCACGGGCCTGTGGTCTCCCTGACGAGCGGCTCTGAAGGCGGCCGGCGTGGCCGGCCGGATCAGTCGGCTTTCGGCAGCAGGGTGCGGAACACCGTCCGGTTCGGCTCGCTGTCGAACTCGATCACCCCGCCGTGGTCGCCGACGATCTTCGCGACCAATGCAAGTCCCAGGCCTTTTCCGTTCGGCTTGCCCGTGACAAACGGATCGAAGAGGTGGCCGCGCAGGTCCTCGGGGATGCCCGGGCCGTTGTCCTGCACGGAAACGACCAGCGGCAGGTCGACCCGGCTGCCGCCCCCGGGGATCGCAAGGCGCACGCCCTGCTGGTAGCGCGTCGAGAGCTGGATCTCGCCTTCGCCTTGCTTGTGAAGGGCTTCGGCCGCGTTCTTCACCAGATTCAGGAAGACCTGGATCAGCAGGTCGCGGTTGCCGAGCACCGGCGGCAGCGAGGGATCGTAGATCTCGACGAAGCGGATCTTGCGCGCGACGCCGTTCTCGGCGAGGCGGCGGACGTGGCCGAGCACCTCGTGAATGTTGATCGGCTGGCGGTCGATCGGCCGGCGGTCGGCGAACATCTCCATGCGGTCGACCAGCGCGACGATGCGGTCGGCCTCGGCGGTGATCAGGCGGGTCAGCTCGCGGTCGTCGCCCTCGACCGAGCTCTCCAGCAGCTGCGCCGCGCCGCGGATCCCGGACAGCGGGTTCTTGACCTCGTGGGCCAGCATCGCGGCCATCGCGGTCACCGAGCGGGCGGCGTTGCGGTGGGTGAACTGGTGCTCGATCTTGCGGGCGATCGAGCGCTCCTTGAAGGTCACGGCCACGGCGCCCGGCGTCTCGGGCACCGCCGAGACGTCGATCGAGACGGTGTGGGCGCCGATCCGCGGGCTCTCCAGCACGACCTCGTACTCCGACAGGCTCTGCAGACCCTGGCGCGCCTGGGCGATCAGCCCGAAGACCGGGCTGTCGGCCGGCAGGATCTCAGACAGCGGGCGGCCGTCGAGGCTGCGCATCGAGGAGCCGAAGAACTGCTCGGCCGCCAGGTTCAGGTAGAGGAAGCAGTCCTGCTCGTCGACGCAGAACACGGGCTCGGCCAGGGCATTGAGGACGGCCGCGGGATCGAGGGAGGAGCCCATCACGCGCCGGAGCAGTTGTGTCGAGACACGCGCCATGCCTATTCCTTGAGCAGCTGCCCATCAAGCGTTCAGATGCCCAGTCTTAGCGCACCCTCAACACCTTGGGAAGCCGCCTTCGTGGGCAGCCTCGCCGCACCGCAGCACCGCACGGCCTGCCGCGACCGGCTCAGCCGGCCAGCAGCACGTCGGTGACGAACTTGACGCCGATGTAGGAGAGGGTCAGCAGCAGGTAGGCGACCAGGGCGAGGCGCGCCGCCCGCCGGCCGCGCAGGCCGCCGCGGTTGTGCAGCAGGAGCAGCAGGCCGAACAGCAGGAAGGCCAGCACCGACAGCAGGGTCTTGTGGTCGAACTCGACGAGCTGGCCGTACGCCTCCCAGTCGAGCGCGAGGCCCGTCGCGAGACCGGCCACGAGCACCGCCTCGGCGGCACCGAGCAGGCGGAACTGCAGGCGCTCGCCGTCGGCGATCGAGGGCAGCCGCTCGACCAGGCCGCCCGCCTCCTGCCGCTTCTTGAGGGCGCGCTCGCGCAGGAAGACCGCGAGGCCGGCGACCGCCGCCAGGGTCGCGAGGGCGTAGGTCGCGAGCGAGATCGCGATGTGCAGCGGCAGCCAGACGCCGGGGTCGCCGAGCGGCGGCACGTGGCCCGGCAGCCCGCCGCTGGCCAGCGCGATCGCCGCCAGCAGCAGCAGATAGACGAGCAGCAGCGGCGCGAGGCGCCGCATCGTGTCGCTGAAGGCCGAGAGCAGGCCGAACAGGGCCAGGCAGCAGGCGACCGACCACCAGAGCGCGGTCGAGAGGCTGCTGTCCCAGCGCGCGCCGCTGCGCAGGGCGATGACCGCGGCGCTGCCGGCCAGGGCCGCGCCGAGCAGCAGCCAGAAGCGCCGGCCGGACCAGCCGGCGGCGTCGCGGAAGCTGGCCAGGGTCGCCGCGACGAGGGCGGCCAGGGCGGCCAGCGGCAGCAGGAGCGCTCCGATCATGGCCGGGGTATATCACCTCTTGGCCTCGGCGGCAGCGGGCCGTAACGTCCGCCCGCGTCAGGATCGCGAGCGGCGGCGCCGGGCCGCCCCAGGGATGGAGAGATGATCGAAACCGTCGCGCTCGTCGTCGCGGCCGGCCGCGGCCACCGCTTCGGCGGCGCCCTGCCCAAGCAGTACCGGCGCCTGGCCGGCCGGCCGCTGCTCGCCCATTGCCTGGAGCGCCTCGCCGCCCATCCCGGGATCGACGCCGTGCGCGTCGTCATCCACCCCGACGACCGTGCGCTCTACGACGAGGCCGCGGCCGACCTGGCGCTGCTGGAGCCCTGTGCCGGCGGCGCCGAGCGCCAGGATTCGGTGCGCCTCGGCCTCGACAGCCTGGCCGCCCTGCCCGGGGGCGCGCCGCGCCGGGTGCTGATCCACGACGGCGCCCGCCCCTTCCCCGGCGCCGCCATGCTCGAGCGCCTGCTGCAGGCGCTCGACAGCCACGACGGCGCGATCCCGGCGCTGGCGGTCACCGACACGCTGAAGCGCGGCCGGGCCGGGCCGGCGGGGATGCCGCTCTGCGGCGAGACCGTGCCGCGCGACGGCCTGTGGCGCGCCCAGACGCCGCAGGCCTTCCGCCTCGAGGCGATCCGCGCGGCCCATCATGCCCTGAAGGGCGAGGCCCTGACCGACGACGCGGCCCTGGCCGAGCGTGCCGGCCTGGCGGTCGCGCTGGTCGAGGGCGAGGAGGAGAACTTCAAGGTGACGACCCAGCAGGACCTGGCGCGCGCCGAGCGGCTGCTCGCCGGCGGCGGCGCGAGCGGGCGCGAGACGCGCATCGGCAACGGCTTCGACGTGCACCGCTTCGGCCCCGGCGACTCGGTCATGCTGTGCGGCGTGCCGGTCGCGCACAGCCACGGCCTGGTCGGCCATTCCGATGCCGACGTCGGCCTCCATGCCCTGACTGACGCGCTGCTCGGCGCGCTCGGCGCCGGCGACATCGGCCAGCACTTCCCGCCGACCGACCCGCGCTGGAAAGGCGCCGATTCGGCGGCCTTCCTGGCCCACGCCGGATCGCTGCTGGCGGCGCGCGGCGGGCGCATCCTCAACCTCGACGTCACGCTGATCTGCGAGCGGCCCAAGGTCGGGCCGCACCGCGAGGCGATGCGGGCCCGGATCGCCGGGATCCTGGGCATCGCCGTCGAGCGCGTCGGAGTCAAGGCGACGACCACCGAGGGCCTGGGCTTCACCGGCCGGCGCGAGGGCATCGCGGCCCAGGCGACCGCCGCCCTCGAGCTGCCGGCCGCCGGTCCGGACGGATCCGCGTGAAAGGCGCGCCGGCCGGCCCGACGCGGCACCTGCCGGCCTGGCATCCGGCCTTCTGGATCGCAACCTGGTTCGGCAGCGGCCTGATCCCCGGCATCCCCGGGACCTGGGGCTCGCTCGCCGCCCTGCCCTTCGGCGCCGCGATCATGTGGCTCTGGGGGCCCTGGGTGCTGCTCGCCGCAGCCGGGGTGCTGTTCCCGATCGGCGTCTGGGCCAGCGAGCTCTACAGCCGGGCCAAGGGCAAGGGCGATCCCGGCGAGGTCGTGGTCGACGAGGTCGTGGCGCAGTGGCTGGTCATGGTGCCGGTCTGCTTCAATCCCGGCCTGTTCCTGGTCGGCTTCTTCCTGTTCCGCTTCTTCGACATCACCAAGGTCTGGCCGGCCTCGCTGGCCGACCGGCGGCTCGGCGGCGGGTTCGGCATCATGCTCGACGACGTCTTCGCCGGGCTCTACGCTGCCGCCCTCGTCTGGGGCATCGCCCGCCTGATCGGAGCCGAGACCTGTTTCCCGCCGAGCTGACCGAGGCCGCAGCCGCGCTGCTGGCCGACTACCGCACCGCCGGCAAACGCCTGGCGACCGCTGAGTCCTGCACCGGCGGGCTGGTCGCCGGCCTGCTGACCGAGATCGCCGGCTCGTCCGACGTCGTCGAGCGCGGCTTCGTGACCTACTCCAACGAAGCCAAGCAGGAGCTGCTCGGCGTGCCGGCCGAGACTTTGGCCCGCGTCGGCGCGGTCAGCGCCGAGACCGCGGAGGCGATGGCCGCCGGCGCCCTGGCCCGCTCCCGCGCCGAGGTCGCGGTCGCGATCACCGGCATCGCCGGCCCCGGCGGCGGCTCGCCCGAGAAGCCGGTCGGGCTGGTCTTCTTCGGCCTGGCGACGCCGGCGGGCGTCAGCCACCGGCGCCGGGTCTTCGCCGGCGACCGCTCGGCCGTGCGCCTGGCCAGCGTCCGCGAGGCGCTGGCGCTGCTGCGCGACGGGCTCGGCTGAGCCGCCGGCTCACGCCAGCCGGCACAGCCGCGCCAGGCCGAACTGCGGATAGAGCGCGTCGATCGCGGCGACGTCGGCCCGCGTCTCCTCGATGATCCAGTCGCGCAGCTGCGCTGCGACCGGGCGCAGCGGCCGCTCCTTCAGGTGGACCAGGTGGCAGCGCCGGCCGGTGACGATCGGCTCGTCGGCGGCCGGCACCAGCGCGCCGCCGCGCAGCCAGTGCGAGACGACGTTGAGCCAGCCGAGCGCGATGCCCTGGCCGAGCAGCGCGGCCTGCACGACGATCGCGTAGTCGGAGAAGATCAGCGAGTTCCCCGCTCCCGTCTCGCCGTCCGGCCGCTCCGAGGAGAAGTAGCGCGACCAGTCCGGCTCGGCCTTGCTGAGGTTGACGATGGTGTTGGGGAAGGGCTGGCCGTCCCGGCCCTCCTGGCGGCGCTGCTCCAGGTAGGCCGGGCTGCAGATCGGCAGCACGATCTCGGGCATGATCAGCGCGGCCTCGTGGCGCGCGTCCTCGCCCTCGACGAAGCGCATGCCGAGGTCGACCTCGTCGACCGGCCCGCCGAGCGGCCCGGCGAGCAGCTGGAAGCGCAGGTCGAGCGTCGGGAACAGCCGGTGCAGCTCGCTCATGCGCGGCATCAGCCAGTGGGTCGTGAAGGCGGTCGAGACCGACAGGGTCACGGTCTCCGCGCCGGTGCGCCGCGCCTCGATCTCGCGCAGCGCGCCTTCGATCTCGCGGAAGCTGTGGGACAGACGGCGGTAGAGGATCGTGCCGCTCTCGGTCAGCTGCGGCCCGCCGGGCACGCGCTCGAACAGCTTGACGCCGAGATGGCTCTCCAGGCGCCCGAGCATGCGGCTGACCGCCGGCTGGGTGACGTTCAGCTCGGCCGCCGCCTTGGTGAAGCTGCCGCAGCGGACCGCCGCCTCGAAGACAAAGAGCGCGTTGGTCGAGGGCAGCATCCTGCGCAGGTACTGCATTACATGATGTTATCGACGATCAAACTATTCTGCAATTGCCCCCTGGCCGCCGCCTTTGCTTCGATCCCGGCTCAGGAACACTGATCCGAGCGTCGATCAGCAAGGCCGGTCCGGCAGTGACACTGCCGGTTCCGGAGGGGGAGCGCGTGCCCGAGCCGGCAATCCACGACAGTGATGTAATGCGATGAGCGAGCCTCACGGCATCGCGGTCGCGATCCGGCGAGCCGAGAAGCGCTACGGCAGCTTCCGCGCGCTCGACGCGGTCAGCCTGGCGGTGGCGCCCGGCGAGTTCGTCTCGCTGCTCGGCCCCTCGGGCTCCGGCAAGACCACCCTGCTCGGCATCCTCGGCGGCTTCGTCCAGCCCTCCGGCGGCCAGGTGCTGTTCGGCGAGCGCGACGTCACCTACACGCCGCCGCACCTGCGCGACATCGGCATCGTCTTCCAGAACTACGCCCTCTTCCCGCACATGAGCGTCGGCGAGAACGTCGCCTTCCCGCTGCGCGCCCGGCGCATGGCCAAGGGCCTCTGGCCCGGCAGGGTGCGCGCGGCGCTGGAGATGGTCGAGCTCGGCGGCTTCGAGGAGCGGCGCATCTCGCAGCTCTCCGGCGGCCAGCGCCAGCGCGTCGCCCTGGCCCGCGCCATCGTCTTCGAGCCGCGCCTGATCCTGATGGACGAGCCGCTCTCGGCGCTCGACAAGCAGCTGCGCGAGACCATGCAGATCGAGCTGCGGGCGCTGCACCGCAAGCTCGGCTCGACGGTCATCTACGTGACCCACGACCAGCGCGAGGCGCTGACCATGAGCGACCGGGTGGCGATCCTCAAGGACGGCCGCCTGGTCCAGGTCGACGCGCCCGAGCGGCTGCACGACCATCCCGCCGACGCCTTCGTCGCCGGCTTCATCGGCGAGGCGACCCTGGTGCCGGTCGAGCGCGCCGGCGAGCGGCAGGTCCGGCTCGGCACGGCCGTCCTGGCGACCAGCCGCGCCGTGCCGGCCGGCGGGCCGCTGTTCCTGACCGTGCAGACCGAGAAGCTGCTGATCGCCGGCCCCAGCGCCGCGGCCGAGGGCCAGAACCGCCTGACCGGGCGGGTCGCCGAGGTCGTCTACCAGGGCGAAAGCCTGCGCGTCTTCCTGATCCTGGCCGACGGCACGGCGCTGAGCCTGCGCCAGCCGAGCCACCACGCCGCCCGCGGGCTGATCCCGCCGGTCGGCGAGTCGCTGACCGTCACGCTGCACCCCGAGGACACGATCGTCGTGCCCGAGCGGGCCGCGGCCCCCTGATCCCACACCGATTTCACCGCCCGAATCCGAAGCAACGAGAGAGCCTCATGCCCTACAGCCGGTTCAAAGTCCTCACCTTCGACGTCGTCGGCACGCTGATCGACTTCGAGCGCGGCATCCTGGAGGCGGTGCGCCGCATCGGCGGGCCGGCCGCGGCCGCGCTGAGCGACGACCAGATCTTCGCGCCCTACCTGCGCGGCCGTGCCCGGCACGACGGCCGCTCCAGCGAGGTGATGCGCGACGTCTACCTGTCGCTCGCCGGGGAGCTCGGCCTGCCGGCCGACGCCGAGTCGGCCGACGCCTTCCAGCTCGCCGTGCTGCGCTGGCCGGCCTTCGCCGATTCCGCCGAGGCGCTGAAGCGCCTGCGCAAGCGCTTCCGTCTGGTCGCCATGACCAACGCCGACCGCTGCGCCTTCTCCTTCTACGCCCAGACCCTGGGCGATCCCTTCGACGACGGGGTGACCAGCGACGAGACCGGCGTGCACAAGCCGGACCCGCAGTTCTTCGCCTACAACCGCGGCCGCCAGGCGGCCTTCGGCTACAAGTTCGACGAGATCCTGCACGTCGCCCAGAGCCAGTACCACGACATCGGCGTGGCCAGGCGGCTCGGCTACCGGGTCTGCTGGATCGAGCGGCGCCAGGGCCAGGGCGGCTACGGCGGCACGCCCGAGCCCGAGAGCGTCACGAAGCCGGATTTCCACTTCCCGAGCCTGAAGGCCCTGGCCGACGCCGTCGAGCAGGCCGAGCGGGTCGGGCGCTCGGCCGCCTGAGGCGACGATGACCGCCGCCGCCCTCGCCCGCTCGATCCCGGACAGGCCGCCATCGCCCGCCTCGCTGTGGGCGGCGACGGCACCGGCCGCGCCGCGGCGGCCGGCCGCGAGCGGGGAGCTGCAGGCCGAGGTGGTCGTGGTCGGCGGCGGCTACAGCGGCCTCTCGACCGCCCACCACCTGGCCGAGCGCGGCGTCGAGGCCCTGGTCCTGGAGGCCAACGAGGTCGGCTGGGGCGCCAGCGGGCGCAACGGCGGCGTCGTCTCCGGCAAGTTCCGCCTGGGCTTCGCCGAGATGGAGCGGCTGCACGGGCTCGAGACCGCCCGGCGCATGCATGCGATCGGCCGCGAGGCCGTCGAGGCGGTCGAGGCGCTGATCGCGCGCTACGGCATCGCGGCGGCCCGCCTGCAGGCCAACGGCAACCTGCGCTGCGCCCACAACGCCCGCCAGCTCGGCCTGCTGGCCGCCGAGGCCGACTGGCTGGCCGGCCGGCTCGGCGACCGCTCCTACGAGCTGCTGCCGGCCGGGACCATCGCCGAGGAGACCGGCTCCGCCGGCTTCGTCGGCGGCTTGCTCGGCCACCACGCCGCGACGCTCCATCCGCTCGGCTACGCGCGCGGCCTGGCCGCCGGCCTGGAGCGGCGCGGCGTCCGGATCCGCGAGGCGACGCCGGCGCTGCGGGTCCGGCGGGACGGCGCCGGCCTGCTGGTCGAGACGCCCGAGGCGGCGATCCGCGCCGGCAAGGTCGTGCTGGCCACCAACGCCTACTCCGACCTGACGCCGGCCAGCGACCGGCTGCGCCGCAGCCTGGTGCCGTTCCGCAGCGCGATCATCGCGACGGCCCCGCTGCCGCCGGCGCTCGACGCCGGGCTGCTCGCCCGCGAGCGCAGCTACAGCGAGACACGGCGCATGATGCGCTGGTTCCGCAAGGTCGAGGGCCGGATCGTGTTCGGCGGGCGCGGCGCCTTCGGCAAGACCGACTCCGAGGCGGCCTTCGAGGGCCTCAGGCGCGCCATGGTCGGGCTGTTCCCGGAGCTGGCCGACGTCCGGGTCGCCTACCGCTGGTCGGGCCTGGTCGGCATGACCCTGGACAAGCTGCCCCACGTCGGCCGGCTCGAGGCCGGCCCCTTCGAGGGGCGCCTCGCCTTCGCCGCCGGCTTCAACGGCGCCGGGGTCGCCCTGTCCAGCCTGATCGGCCGCTACCTCGCCGCCTTCCTCTGCGGCGAGACGCCCGAGGTCGCCCTGCTCGACGCCGCGCGTCTCAGGCCGATCCCCTGCCCGGCCCTGCGCGAGCCGGCGGTCCGCCTGACCGCGGGGCTCTACCAGTTCCTCGATTTCATCGGGCGCTAAGACCCGAGCCGAACCACCTGAACAGGAGCAAGAATGATGAACCGCAGATACCGCCACTTCGTCGCCGCCGCCTTCTCGGTCGCGGCGGTCGGGGCCCTCGCTCCGGCCGCGGCGCGAGCCGACGGCCAGGTCACCTTCGTCTCCCAGGGCGGCGCCTACCAGGAGGCCCAGACCAAGGCGATCCTCGACCCCGTCGCCAAGCAGCTCGGCATCACCGTCAACCAGGACAGCGCGCCCAACGCCTGGCCGATGATCAAGAGCCAGGGCGAGACCGGCCAGGCGATCTGGGACGTCGTCGACACCCCGACCTCGAACTGCATCCGCGGCGGCAAGCAGGGCCTGATCGCCGAGCTCGACTTCAGCAAGCTGCCGAACGCCGCCAAGCTGCCCAAGGGCTACGCGACCGCCTGGTCGGTGCCCTACGAGTTCTATTCGAGCGTCCTGGCCTTCAACAGGAAGACCCTCGGCGACAAGGTCCCGCACAGCTGGGCCGACTTCTGGGACGTCAAGAAGTTCCCGGGCCGCCGCGCCCTGCGCAACCACCCGCTGGCGACCCTCGAGGCGGCGCTGCTGGCCGACGGCGTGCCGCGCGACAAGCTCTACCCGCTCGACGTCGACCGCGCCTTCAAGAAGCTCGAGGAGATCAAGCCCTACATCACCGTCTGGTGGACCTCCGGCGGGCAGTCGGCGCAGCTGCTGCACGACGGCGAGGTCGACATGGAGATGGCCTGGAACGGCCGGGTCAGCGCACTGATCAAGGACGGCGCTCCGGTCGGCTTCACCTTCAACGACGGCATCCTGCAGAACACCCAGCTCTGCATCCTGAAGCACGCGCCGAACATGGCGACGGCGGTGCGCTTCGTGAACGCGGCGATCGGGCCCGAGGTGCAGGCGCACCTGCCGCTCTACATCGACTACGGCCCGGGCAACCCGGCGGCCTTCGACACCGGCATCATCTCGCCGGAGCGGGCCGCCCAGCTGCCGAGCGCGCCGGACAACGCCGCCAGGCAGGCGCTGATGTCCTACGCCTGGTGGCAGTCGCCGGAGGGCGAGGCCGCCGAGAAGCGCTGGCTGGAATTCATCCAGAAGTGAGCCCGGACGTGGCCGGATCCGACGCGGCGATGACGATGCCCGGGGCGGCGCTGCCGTCCGGCGCGGATCCGGCCGCCCGCTACCGGCGGCGCGAGCAGGCCCTGATGCTGCTGCTCGCGTCGCCGGCCTTCCTGATCATCCTGGGCCTGCTGCTGGTGCCGCTCGGCTGGCTGGTCTGGCAGTCCTTCCAGGCCGACGGCTTCACCCTGCAGCACTACCGGCGGATCCTCGCCGAGCCGGTCTACTGGAACACCTTCGCCACGACCTTCCGGATCAGCGGGATCGTCACCCTGGCGGCGCTGCTGCTCGGCTATCCCCTGGCCTACGCCGCGGCCAGCGCGCCGCCGCGCCGCGCCCTGGTGATCCTGGCCCTGGTCATCGTGCCCTTCTGGACCAGCGTGCTGGTGCGCGCCTACGCCTGGCTGATCCTGCTGCAGCGCAGCGGCCTGATCAATTCGCTGCTCGAGGGCCTGGGCCTGAGCGAGCAGCCGCTGGCGCTGGTGCACAACGAGCTCGGCACGATCATCGCGACGCTGCACATCCTGCTGCCCTTCATGGTGCTGCCGCTCTACGCGACCATGCAGAAGATCCCGGGCGACCTGCTGCAGGCCGGCGCCAGCCTGGGCGGGCGGCCGCTGCACGTCTTCTGGCGGGTCTTCCTGCCGCTCTCGCTGCCCGGCGTGCTGGCCGGCCTGACCCTGGTCTTCGTGCTCTGCCTCGGCTTCTACATCACGCCGGAGCTGATGGGCGGCGGCCGGACCATCATGGTCTCGATGCTGGTCAGCCGGAACGTCGAGCTCTACAGCCAGTGGGGCGCGGCCAGCGCGGTCAGCGTCGTGCTGCTGCTCTGCGTCGGGCTGATCTTCCTCGCCGTCGGGCGGCTGGTGCCGATCGAGCGGATCGTGGGGACGCAATGACCGATCCCTGTCCCCTCTGGCGCCCCGCCTGGAGCCGCTGGCTGCTCGGCCTCTACGTCGCCGCGGTGCTGGCCTTCCTGATCCTGCCGATCCTGATCGTGCTGCCGATGTCCTTCTCGGACAGCCGCTTCCTGACCTTTCCGCCGCCCGGCTGGTCGCTGCGCTGGTACGAGGAGTTCTTCGCCAGCCGCTCCTGGATGCAGGCGGCGCGCACCAGCCTCGGCGTCGCCCTGCTGGCGACCCTGCTGGCGACGCCGCTCGGCATCGCCGCTGCCTACGCCCTGCACAACACCAGCTCGCGCCTGCTGCGCGGCCTGCGCTTCGTTTTCCTGCTGCCGCTGATGGTGCCGATCATCATCGTCGCGGTCGGCGTCTTCTTCGTCTACGCCAAGGTCGGCCTGCTGGCCTCGATCCCGGGCCTGGTGCTGGCCGACACGATGCTCGGCCTGCCCTACGTCATGACCGCCGTCGCCGCCGGCCTGCAGGGCTTCGACCAGACCCAGGAGCTGGTCGCGCGCAGCCTCGGCATGAACCGCCTGCGCGCCTTCCTGAGCGTCACCCTGCCGCAGATCCGGCCGAGCGTGGTCTCCGGCGCGATCTTCGTGTTCATCGCGGCGCTCGACGAGACGATCGTCGCCCTGTTCATCTCGGGCGGCGCCAACCAGACCCTGACCAAGAAGATGTTCACCGTGCTGCGCGACGAGATCGACCCGACGATCGCCGCGATCAGCACGCTGCTGACAGCCGCCTCCTTCGCCCTGATCCTGCTGCTGGCGCTCAGCCGGCGGCGCCCGCGCGGCTGAGCCGCCGGCTCAGCCCGCGCCGCCGCCGTAGAGGTGGCGGGCACGGGTCTCGAAGGCGCCGACCATGCGGCGCACCGCCTCGTTGAACAGCGGCTGGATCATGGTCTGCAGCAGCTTCGAGCGGAACTCGAAGTCGACGAAGAAGTCGATCAGCGTGCCGCCGTCCGGCTGCTCGATGAAGATCCAGTGGTTGTTGAGGTAGCGGAAGGGCCCCTCGACGTAGGCGACGTCGATGCGCAGCGGCTGGCCCGGCTCGTCGCGCAGGGCGACCTTGCTGGTGAAGCGCTCGCGCACCATGCGGAAGCCGATCACCAGGTCCGCGACGACGTGCCGCTCGTCGTGCTCGCGGACCCTGGCCGCGACGCACCAGGGCAGGAACTCGGGATAGCGCCCGACGTCGGCGACCAGCTCGTAGAGCTGGCGCGGCGGATAGGGCAGCAGGCGCTGTTCGCCGTGGGTCGGCATCGACTCGTCGGGCGGCGCGGCGGGTCAGCCGGCCGCGGCCAGCTGCTCGTCCCGGGCGGCGCGCAGCCGCTCGAAGTCAGCGTCGGCGTGGTAGGAGCTGCGGGTCAGCGGCGCGGCCGAGACCATCAGGAAGCCCTTGCCGAAGGCGCGGCGCTCGTACTCCTTGAACTCCTCGGGGGTCACGAAGCGCTCGATCGGGTGGTGCTTGGGGGTCGGCTGCAGGTACTGGCCGATGGTCATGAAGTCGACCTCGGCCGAGCGCAGGTCGTCCATGACCTGCAGCACCTCGTCGCGGCTCTCGCCGAGGCCGACCATGATGCCGGACTTGGTGAAGATCGTCGGGTCGAGCGCCTTGACCCGGTCGAGCAGGCGCAGCGAGTGGAAGTAGCGCGCGCCGGGGCGCACCGGGCCGTAGAGCCGCGGCACGGTCTCCAGGTTGTGGTTGAAGACGTCCGGCCGGGCCTCGACGACGACCTCCAGCGCGCCCTCCTTGCGCAGGAAGTCCGGGGTCAGCACCTCGACCGTGGTGCCCGGCGCGGCCTCGCGGATCGCGCGGATCGTCGCGGCGAAGTGCGCCGCGCCGCCATCCTCCAGATCGTCGCGGTCGACCGAGGTGACGACGACGTGCTTGAGGCCGAGCCTGGCGACCGCCTGGGCGACGTTGGTCGGCTCGAAGGGATCGAGCCGGCCCGGCTTGCCGGTCGCGACGTTGCAGAAGCTGCAGGCCCGGGTGCAGACCTCGCCCATGATCATCATCGTCGCGTGGCGCTTGGCCCAGCACTCGCCGATGTTCGGGCAGGCCGCTTCCTCGCAGACCGTGTGCAGCTTGTGATCGCGCACGATCTGGCGCGTCTCGGCGTACTCCCGGCTGGTCGGCGCCTTGACGCGGATCCAGTCCGGCTTGTGGCGTTGCACCGGATTGTCGGGCCGGTGCGCCTTCTCGGGATGACGCGGGCGGCTGCCGCTGGCGTCGGGCATGAGCGAAGAACCTGTCGGAGAATGGGACCTTCCCGGAATATGGCCCGCGCCGGGCGGTTTGTCACCCGCCGGCCGGGCCGTTAATGTGAGCGCTCGTTTGCAGATCTATGGCGCGACGATGGCAGGCGACCGGAGCGCGTCACGGGACAGGGAGACCTCAGGGCAACGATGACGCAGGCAACAGCGAAGCGCGGACAGGCGACCAAGGAGAAGATCGAGCGGGCCTCGATCGCCCTGTTCCTGGAGAAGGGCGTCAACGGCACCTCGGTGCGCGACATCGCCGAGGCCTGCGGCATCTCGGAGGGCACGCTCTACCGGCACTTCCACAGCAAGGACGCGATGATCCGCGAGATCTTCACCGAGCACTACGTCAGCTTCTCCGAGAAGCTGGCCGAGGCGACCGCCGCGGTCGCCGGGCTCGAGGCGCAGGTCGAGCGGATGGTCGGGCTGTTCTGCGGCTTCTACGACGAGGACCCGATCCTCTTCGGCTTCCTGCTGATGGTCCAGCACCGCCAGCTCGAGCGCCTGCCCTCGAACCTGCCGAACGCCATCGACGTGATCCACGAGCTGATGGTCAAGGACGGCCGGGTCCACGAGCCGATGCTCGCGACCGCCTCGATGATCGGCATCCTGGTGCGCAACGCCATGTTCGTGCGCCACAGCCGCCTCGAGGGCCCGCTCTCCCGCTACGTCCCCCAGCTCAGCCGCCAGATCATGGGCGCAGTGACGGCTTAGGGGAGCCGGGCGTCGGGTCCGTCCTCCTTCGTCATCTCCGCCCCTTTTCCGTCATCCCTGCGAAAGCGGGGATCCAGAGGAAGATGCGGCAGGTGCGAACGGTCGCCCGTCCGTGCAGGCGACACCGTTCTCTGGATCCCTGCTTTCGCAGGGATGACGGAAGAGTGCGAAGTCAGGGCGTTAGAGCCAGCTGTTGATTCGCCCCCTCACTCCGCCAGCACCCGCGGATTGCTCTCCGCGACCCGGTTGCGGGTCTCCTCGACCAGCAGGGCGTAGGCCTTCGGGTCGCCGGCCAGGCGGCCGTCGCGCAGGGCGGCGGCGAAGGCGGCGGCGAGGGTCGGCAGCGGGGCGTCGCGGCCGAGCAGTTCCCGGAGCGCCGCCGTCTCGGCCTCGACCGGCCGGTTGCCGGCCAGCAGCTCGCGCTCGGCCATGCCGAGGGCGTTGGCGATCATCAGGGCCTGGAAGCGGTGGCGGCCCTCGAGGACCGGCGCCAGCTCCTCGCGCAGGACACGGCGCGCCTCGGCCAGCAGCTCGGCGCCACCCGGACGGTCACGCATGGCTCTCTGCCCTCCCCGTGACGCCCCGGGTCCAGCGCTCGGGCGGCGTCATCGCCAGCACCGCGTGCTCCAGCTCCGCCGCCATGCGGCCGGTCAGTGCCAGCTCCAGCGAGGCCTCCTCGCCCGACCAGTGGCGCCGGCCCTGCTGCAGGGCGATGACCGCCCAGCGGATGTGCGCCATGACCTCCCAGAAGGCGACGGCCGCCTCGTCGATCTGCCGGCCGCTCTCGGAGCGGTAGCCGCGGTAGAAGGCGTCGCGCGAGCCGATGCCGCCGGCCTCGCGGTCGGGCCGGCCGAAGCGCCAGCAGCGCGCGGTGAACCAGCCGAGGTCGCTCATCGGGTCGCCCCAGCCGGCAAACTCCCAGTCCAGGATCGCGGTCAGGCCGGTCTCGTCGAGTAGGTAGTTGCCGGTCCGGAAGTCGCGGTGCAGCAGCACGATCTCGCGGGTCTCCGGCGCGTGGCGCTCGGCCCAGGTCAGGCCCCACTCCAGGGCCGGGCGCGCCTGGCCCAGGGCGTCGAGGTAACGGCGGTAGAGCCGGACGTCGGCCAGCGCCGCGTTGCCCTGCGGCAGCGGCAGGAAGTCGAGGTCGGGGCGCGGCGGCCGGATCGCGTGGATGCGCGCCATCTCGCGGCCGAGCCGCTCGGCCAGGGCCTCGCGGTTGCCGCCCAGGGCCTCGTCCTTGACCACCTTGGGGCCGAGCGCGACGCCCTCGGCCTTGGCCATCAGGTAGAAGGCCCGGCCGAGCACCGAGCGGTCCTCGCAGCACCAGAGCGGCTCCGGCACCGCGACGCCGGCCGCGGCCGCGGCCTTCAGCAGGGCGAACTCCTGCGGCCGGCTGTGGCTGACCGCGACGGCCGAGGGCGCGTCGGTGCGCAGCACCAGCGACCGGCTGCCCTCCCGGGGGCCGCCCCGGAAGGCGACGCTGAGCAGCCAATTCTCCTGGATCGCGCCGCCCGACAGCGGCACCGCCTCGACGATCTCGACGCGCTCCGCGCCGGCGGCCTTGGCCAGCCAGCCTTCCAGCGCCTCGCGGTCGAAGCTCAAGACCAGCTCCAGAACTCGCTGCCCTCGGCCAGCAGCGCGCCGGCCAGCACCATCTTGTGGACCTCGCTGGCGCCGTCGACCAGGCGGGCCTGGCGGGCGTAGCGGTACATCCACTCCAGCGGCGTGTCCTTGGAGTAGCCCTTGGCGCCCATCAGCTGGATCGCCGTGTCGACCGCCTTCTGCAGGACGTCGGCGACCTGGATCTTGGCCATCGAGACCTCCTTGCGGGCGAAGTCGCCGGCGGCCAGCTTCCAGGCCGCCTTCATGGTCAGCAGGCGGCCGACCTCGATGGCCATGGCGGCCTCGCCGAGCTGGTTCTGCACCGACTCGCGGTCGGCCAGCTTGATGCCGAAGGAGTCGCGCTCGGCGACGTAGGGCTGGCAGATCTCGAGCGCCCTCTTCGCCATGCCGAGCCAGCGCATGCAGTGGGTCAGGCGCGCCGTGCCGAGCCGGATCTGCGTCGCCTTGAGGCCGTCGCCGACCTCCATCAGGCGGTTCTCGTCGGGAATCTCCAGGCCGTCGAAGGTGATCTCGCAGTGGCCGCCGTGCTCCTCCGGACCCATGATCGGGATGCGCCGGACGATCTCCCAGCCCGGCTGGTCGCGCTCGAACAGGAAGGCCGAGAGGCCCTTGCGGGCGTCGTCCGAGGTGCGCGCGATCAGGATGAAGTGCCGGGCGACGCCGGCGCCGGTGATGAACCACTTGCGGCCGCTGACGACCCAGCGGTCGCCCCTGCGCTCGGCCCTGGTGCGCATCAGGCCCGGGTCGGAGCCGGCGCCCGGCGCCGGCTCGGTCATGACGAAGCTGCTGCGCAGCGCGCCGTCGATCACCGGCTGCAGCCAGCGGTCCTTCTGGTCCTCGCGGGCGACCTTGTTGAGCAGGAACATGTTGCCGTCGTCGGGGGCGGCGGCGTTGAAGGCGACCGGCCCGAAGATCGAGCGCGCCATCTCCTCGTAGCAGACCGCCAAGCCGACCTGGTCGAAGCCGAGGCCGCCGCGCGCGACCGGCATCTGCGGCGCCCAGAGCCCCGCCGCCTTGGCCTTGGCGCGCACGGCGTCGAGCAGGTCGAGGCGGATGTTCTCGTACTCGTCGTAGCTCGCCGGATCGGATTCCAGCGGCAGCAGGTGCTCGGCGACGAAGTCCCGGATCTTCCGGCGGACCGCTTCGACCTCGGGGGACGGCGTGAAGTTCATGAGCTAGGCCTTTGTTCTCGTTGTCGTCATCGCCGCCCTCTCACCCGTCATTCCCGCGAAAGCGGGAATCCAGAGGAAAGGGCCGCCTGCGCGGGACGGCCGGGCCGTTCCCCAGCTTCGTCTTCTTCTGGATCCCCGCTTTCGCAAGGATGACGGAAACAAGAAGAGGGGAATGCCGGCATCCCCTACAGCACCGCCGACTGGCCGCCGTCGACGGCGATCACGGCGCCGGTCATGTAGCGCGAGGCGTCGGAGGCGAGCAGCAGCAGGATGCCGTCGAGGTCCTGGGGCAGGCCGAAGCGGCGCTGCGGGATGCGCTTCTTCAGGCTCTCGCCGGCCGGGCTTTCCAGGAAGTCGCGGTTGAGGTCCGTGGCGACATAGCCCGGGCAGAGGGCGTTGACCCGGATCTCGTGGCGCGCCAGCTCGCCGGCCAGGGCCCGGGTCAGGTTGACCAGGCCCGCCTTGGCGGCGCAGTAGGCCGGCACCTGGCTGGCGCCGGCGAGCCCCAGGATCGAGGCGATGTTGACGATCGAGCCACCGTGGCCGAGCCGGGCCATGTGGCGCGCCGTCGCCTGGGCGACCAGCCAGGCGCCGCTGAGGTTGGTCGAGACGACCTGGTTCCACTCCTCGAAGGAGGTCTCCAGGGCCGGCCTGCTGGCCGCGATGCCGGCGTTGTTGACCAGCACCGAGATCGGCCCGAGCTCGGTCTCGGTCGCGGCCACGGCACGCTCCACGCTGTCCGGCAGCTGGACGTCGAGGTGGACAGGCATGGCGCGCCCGCCCGGCCCCTCGATCTCGGCGCAGAGCGCCTCGAGCCGCTCGGTGCGGCGCGCCGCGACGGCGACGCGGGCGCCGTGGCGGGCCAGCACCTGGGCGAAGTGGCGGCCGAGCCCGCTCGAGGCGCCGGTGACCAGCGCCGTCTTGCCGGTCAGGTCGAGCAGGTCGGTCATCGAGGTGGCTCCGTTGCTCCGACGGATGCTTCACCCTGAGCCTGTCGAAGGGTGTGTGGGCATCGTCCCCGACCGCGCGCCCACGTCCCTCGACACGCACGGGACGAAGCAGGCTGTGCGCCGGCTGTCGAATGGTCTCGCACTACGCCCCCGTCCCCGGCAGCGCCGCCGCCTGCTCGCGCAGCACGAACTTCTGGATCTTGCCGGTCGAGGTCTTGGGCAGCTCGGCGAAGACCACGGTCTTCGGCACCTTGTAGCGCGCCAGGTTGTCACGGCAGAAGGCGACGATCTCCTCCTCGCTCGCGCTGGCGCCGGTCTTCAGGGTGACGAAGGCGCAAGGGCTCTCGCCCCACTTCTCGTCGGGCCGGGCGACGACCGCCGCCTCCAGCACCTTGGGATGGCGGTAGAGCACCTCCTCGACCTCGAGGCTGGAGATGTTCTCGCCGCCGGAGATGATGACGTCCTTGCTGCGGTCCTTGACCTCGATGTAGCCGTCCGGATGGACGACGCCGAGGTCGCCGGTGCGGAACCAGCCGCCGGCGAAGGCCTGGGCCGTCGCCGTCGGGTTCTTGAGGTAGCCCTTCATGACGGTGTTGCCGCGCAGCATCAGCTCGCCCAGGGTCTCGCCGTCGTGCGGCACCTCCTCCAGGCTGTCGGGATCGCGCACGGTGCAGTCGTGGAGGGTGACCAGCTTGACGCCCTGGCGCGCCATCTTCGAGGCGCGGCCCTCCAGGTCGAGGTCGTTCCACTCGTCCTGCCAGGCGCAGAGGGTCGCCGGGCCGTAGCACTCGGTCAGGCCGTACATGTGGGTGATCTGGAAGCCCTGGCGCTCCATGTTGGCGATCACCGTCGAGGGCGGCGCGGCGCCGCCGGTCACCACCTTGATCGGGTGCGGCAGCGGCTTGCGCAGCGAATCGGGCGCGTGGGCCAGCAGGTTGAGCACGATCGGCGCGCCGCAGAGGTGGGTGACGCCCTGGCTCTCGATCAGGGGATAGATCAGCTCGGGGTCGACCCGGCGCAGGCAGACGTGGATGCCGGCCATGGCAGTGACCGCCCAGGTGAAGGTCCAGCCGTTGCAGTGGAACATCGGCAGCGTCCAGAGATAGACGCTGTCCCGGGTCAGGCCCATCGAGATCGCGTTGCCCATGGCGTTCAGGAAGGCGCCGCGATGGTGGTAGACCACGCCCTTGGGGTTGCCGGTCGTGCCGCTGGTGTAGTTGAGGCAGATCGCCTGCCACTCGTCCTCGGGCAGGGTCCAGGGCCGCTCCGGATCGCCCTCGGCCAGGAAGGCCTCGTAGTCGAGCGCGCCGAGCAGCGGGCCCTTGACGCCCTTCTGCGCCTCGGTCAGCGGGTCGTCGATGTCGATGACCAGCGGCCGCGTCTCGAGCTGCGCCAGGGCGCGCTCGATGGTCGGCGCGAACTCGCGGTCGGTGATCAGCACCTTGGCGCCGCCGTGTTGCAGGATGAAGGCAATGGTCGCGGCGTCGAGCCGGATGTTGAGGGCATTGAGCACGCCGCCCATCAGCGGCACGCCGTAGTGCGCCTCCAGCAGCGCCGGGACGTTCGGCGCCATGACCGCGACGGTGTCGCCGGGCCCGAGGCCCCTGCCCTCCAGGGCCGAGGCGAGGCGCCGGACCCGCTCGCCGAACTGGCGGTAGCTGATCACCCGGTCGTGGATGACCGCCGGCTTGTTGGGATAGACCGCGGCGGCGCGCTTCAGGAACGACAGCGGCGTAAGCGCGGCGTGGTTGGCCGCGGTGCGGTCGAGATCGAGATCGTAGATGCTGCTCGCCATGGGCCCGGCGTTTCCTCCCGCGTTCGGTCGCTACTGTCACGGGGCGGGCGGAGCCGGTCAAGACGGCCGAGCCGTCTCCCTCTCCCGCTCCTTTCGTCGCTCTCCCTCTCCGCCCCTTCGGGGGGGAGAGGGTCGGGGTGAGGTGGGGGCAAGCCTCGCCCTTCAGCTCCCTCGCTGCCGGCCCGTCCCGAATCCCCCACCTCTCCGCGCGTGGCGCCGCGCTTCGCGCCCCTCTCCGCCCCCAAGGGGCAGAGAGGGGAGTCGAAACAGGCCGGACGGCTCACGCGAACGTGGCCGCGCAGCGGGATGCCTGCCGCGGCGGCCGTGCTAGACTCCGGCCGAGCGCAAGGAGCCCGGCCATGCAGATCGACATCTTCTCCGACACCATCTGTCCCTGGTGCTACATCGGCAAGAAGCGCCTCGACCGGGCGCTGGCCGAGCGGCCGCAGCCGGAGCTGACGATCCGCTGGCGGGCCTTCCAGCTCAATCCCGACATGCCGCCCGAAGGGATGGAGCGGCAGAGCTACCTGGAGCGCAAGTTCGGCGGCGCGCGCGAGGCCGAGCGCGTCTACGCGCCGATCCGCGCGGCCGGCAAGGAGGAAGGCATCGACTTCGCCTTCGAGCGCATGACGCGCACGCCGAACACCCTGCAGTCGCACCGCCTGATCCGCTGGGCCGAGCGCTTCGGCCGCCAGACGCCGCTGGTCGACCGGCTGTTCGAGGACGCCTTCCTGGAGGCGCGCGACCTCGGCGATCCGGCGGTGCTCGCCGAGGCCGCGGCGGCGGCCGGCCTTGAGCGGGCGGCGGCGGCGGCCTTCCTGGCCGGCGACGAGGAGGCCGAGGAGGTGCGCGCCGAGGACCTGCGTGCGCGCATGGCCGGCATCACCGGCGTGCCCTGCTTCATCTTCGAGGGCCGCTACGCCCTGCCCGGCGCCCAGCCGCCCGAGGTGCTGCAGCAGATGTTCGACCTCGCGATCCAGGGCGAGCTGGAGCGCGCCGCGGCGGGCTGAAGCCGGCCCCCGGCCGTCACATTCCTGTAGCGCCGGCCCCGGGCCGGACCTATCCTCGGCGCGGTTCGTCAAGGCCGCGCACGGGGAAAGCTGCGGCCGGCGTCGGGGGACGATCGCCACGTGGGACGGGTTCCCGCGACCGGGCGGCAGCGGGCTGCCCGCCCGCAAGTCGTGGCATCTGCGGCGCTGCCTGACATGGAGGGGGAGATGGAGAAGTTCTTCGGCCTCAAGGAGAAGGGAACGACCGTCCGCACCGAGGTGCTGGCCGGCTTCACGACCTTCCTGACCATGGCCTACATCATCGTCGTCAATCCCGGGATCCTGTCGACGACGGGCATGGACTTCGGCGCGGTCTTCGTCGCGACCTGCCTGGCCGCCGCCTTCGGCACGCTGATCATGGGGCTCTACGCCAACTACCCCGTCGCCCTGGCGCCGGGCATGGGCCTCAACGCCTACTTCGCCTTCGCCGTGGTCGGCGGCATGGGCATCGCCTGGCAGGCGGCGCTCGGCGCCGTGTTCCTCTCGGGCATCATCTTCCTGGTCATCTCGGTGCTGCCGATCCGGGAATGGATCATCAACGCCATCCCGAAGAGCCTGAAGCTGTCGATCTCGGCCGGCATCGGCCTGTTCCTGGCGATCATCGCGCTCAAGAACGCCGGCATAGTCGTCGCCCATCCGGCGACCATGGTGACGCTCGGCGACATGACGGCGTGGCCGGCGATCCTGGCGGTGCTCGGCTTCTGCATCATCGCCGCGCTCGACTACCGGCGGGTGCCCGGCGCCGTGATCATCGGCATCCTGGCGGTGACGGTGATCGGCGTGCTGCTCGGCGTGTCCGAGTTCAAGGGCGTGATCGACCTGCCGCCCGATCCCTCGCCCGCCTTCCTGCAGCTCGACATCGAGGGCGCCCTGCAGCTCGGGCTGGTGACGATCGTCTTCGCCTTCCTGTTCGTCGACTTCTTCGACACCGCCGGCACGCTGATCGGCGTCATGCACCGCGCCGGCCAGCTCGACGCCCAGGGCCGCCTGCCGCGGCTCGGCCGGGCCCTGGTCGCCGATTCGGGCGCCACGATCTTCGGCGCCCTGGTCGGCACCTCGACGACGACCAGCTACATCGAGAGCGCGGCCGGCATCAAGGCCGGCGGCCGCAGCGGCCTGACCGCCGTCGTCGTCGGCCTGCTGTTCCTCGCCTGCCTGCTGTTCGGCCCGCTGGCCGAGACGGTCCCGGACTACGCGACGGCGCCGGCCCTGCTGTTCGTTGCCTGCATGATGGCGCGCGGCCTGGCCGAGCTGGACTGGGAGGACGTCAGCGAGTACGCCCCCGGCGTGGTCACCGCCGTCGCCATGCCGCTGACCTTCTCGATCGCCAACGGCCTTGGCTTCGGCTTCGTCACCTACGCCGCGATCAAGGTGATCTCCGGCCGGCCGCAGGAGTGCTCGATCGCGGTCTACCTGATCGCGGCCCTGTTCATCGTGAAGCTGATCGCCCTCGGGGCCTAGGCATCCCGGACCCGGCGCCGGCCCGGGACGCCGGCGCCGGTGTTGCCGGTCTTCCGGCCTCCACCCACCTGTCCTGGACAGACTTCGACCGCCACCTGCCCCGCGCCGGCCGCAGGCGCCGACCCGTCAACCATTAGACACCTTTCTGGAGATCCGATGGCCACCAATGCCACCGATGCTGCGCGAGACCTGCGGACCGCGATCGAACAGCGTCTCGACTCGCTTCGGAAGCGCCCGGCGGATCCGCGCGTCGCCTTCCTGAGGCACCTGCTGGAGACCGTCGACTTCGACGGCTTCCGGCGCATGCAGCAGCGTCACCTGGAGAGCCCCGAGACCGGCCGCGAGGCGAAGTTCCTCGATCTCGTCTACTGGACGGACGCCAAGTTCAAGCTCGTCACCGCCTTCGGCCTGCATGCCTGCCCGCCGAAGCGGATCGTCGACATCGGCGCGGGCAACGGCCTGTTCGCGCTGATCTGCCGCTTCTATGGGCACGACGTCGTCTGCACCGATACCGGGGCCAAGACGCTCTACGACGACATGATCGACTTCTTCGGGCTGCAGCGGATCATCCACCGGGTCGAGCCCTTCGTGCCGCTCGACTTCGGCCAAGGCCGCTTCGACCTAGCCACCGCCATGATGACCACCTTCAACCGCTTCCCGACGCCCTGGGGCGCCGCGGAGTGGAGCTACTTCCTGACGGACCTCGCCGAGAACCAGCTGAGCGAGCGCGGCGAGATCATCGTCAAGATGGGGCTGCGCTACTTCGATGCCGATCTGGCCGGGCACCTGCGGCACCTGGGCGCCGAGGTCCGCGAGAAGCAGGGCTACATCCACGTCGGCGAGGCCGCGACCGCCGGCCTGCGACGCGAGGCGGCGGCGGATGTCCACCTCGCCGCGCGCGCCTGAAGCGACCGCGTCGCCCCCTCGCCCGAGACCGCGCCGGCCGTCCCGGACCGGCCGGCCGCGACAGGAAGCCGACATTTGGGCAACCTGCCTGCGTTTCAGGCAGAAGGCGCAGATTCCGCGTGACCTGCGGTCGGGCTTGGGCTATGTAAACCTTGCTCGAAGCTTAACAAGGCTCGGCACAGCCCAAGTTTGGGGAGGGTCGTCGCAGGCACCCATCGCGACGCAGCGCAGCAAAAGACGCGCGGTTAAACGCGCTCTACCTCGGCAGGACCAAGTCCTGCCGTTTCTTTTTGCAGGGGGCGCTCCGGGAAGCCGGGGCCGGCAGGTCAGTAGGTCGCGTGCTCGACCATCGAGCGGAACGAGATCAGCCCGCTGTCGACGACCAGGTAGACCGCGCCCCAGATGACTGCGGCGAGCAGCGAGGTCGCCAGCACCTTCGTCCAGAGCCGCGGCTTGTCGGGCGCGCCCGGCTCGTGTCCCTCCTCCGGCGCCGCGCTCGGCCTGGCCCCGAAAGGCAGCACGACGAAAAGCGCCAGCCACCAGACCAGGAAATAGACGACGATGCTTTCGAACCAGGTCACGGGGTCTGCACTCGCGCTCGTGGGATGCCGGGAATCGGCGGCCGCATCCTAGCCAGGAGCCGGCGCCGCCGCGCGGGCCAAATCGTCCCAGCCGCCCGGATCCCGCCGGCGGTCAGACCTGCTCGAGCTCGATCAGCGAGCCCAGGAAATCCTTGGGGTGCAGGAACAGCACCGGCTTGCCGTGGGCGCCGATCTTCGGCTCGCCGTCGCCCAGCACCCGGGCGCCCTCTGCCTCGAGCTGGTCCCGCGCCGCCAGGATGTCGGCGACCTCGTAGCAGAGATGGTGGATGCCGCCGGCCGGGTTGCGCTCCAGGAAGGCGGCGATCGGCGAGCCCTCGCCGAGCGGATGCAGCAGCTCGATCTTGGTGTTCGGCAGCTCGACGAAGACCACGGTGACGCCGTGGTCCGGCTCGTCCTGCGGCGCCGAGACCTTGGCGCCGAGCGTGTCGCGGTAGGTCGCCGTGGCCGCCGCCAGATCCGGCACGGCGATGGCGACGTGGTTGAGACGACCGATCATCCCTTCCCTCTTCCTGGTCAGTCTTCCAGCCGGATCAGCTGGACCTCGACGACGGGCTTGCGGCCGAGCTCGCGCTGCAGGGCGCGGCGCACGGCCAGGCGCACGGCCTCGCCGAGCGCGGCGTCGTCGCGCCGGTCGTGGCGCGAGGCCCGGTGCACGGCATCCTCGGCGGCCTCCACGGCCGCCTCCTCGACCTCCGGCTCCTCCTCGCGGTCGAACAGGCCGGCGGCGGCGATCCGCGGCTCGCTCAGCAGGTCGCCGTGGCTGTCGACGACGACGCCGACCACGGCAGAGCCCTCGCGCACCATGCGCCGGCGCTGCCGCAGCACCGGGCTGTCGGTGGTGCGCAGGCTGGTACCGTCGACGACCATGCGGCCGGCATGGACGTGGTCGACGATCTCGGCCTTGCCGGGGGCCAGGCGCACCACCGCGCCGTTCTCGGCGAGCACCACCTCGGGCACCTGGCAGACGCGCGCCAGCTCGGCCTGCGCCGCCATGTGGCGGGCCTCGCCGTGGACCGGCACGGCGATGCGCGGCCGCACCCACTGGTACATCTGGGTCAGCTCGTCCCGGCAGGGATGGCCGGAGACATGGATGCCCGGCGACTCGTGGTCGGAGATGACCTTGATGCCGCGCCGGCTGAGCGCGTTGTAGAGCGCGAAGATCGACTTCTCGTTGCCCGGGATGACCCGGCTCGAGAAGACCACGCTGTCGCCCTCGGCGAGGTTGATCTCCGGATGGTCGTCGTTGGCGATGCGCCAGAGCGCGGCGCGCGGCTCGCCCTGGCTGCCGGTGCAGAGCAGCAGCACCTCCTCGCGCGGCAGGTAGCCGGCGTCGCGCACGTCGATGAAGGGCGGCAGGTCCGCCAGGTAGCCGGCCTCGCGCGCCGCCGCAACGATGCGGTGCATCGAGCGGCCGACCAGGGCGACCCGCCGGCCGTGACTCTCGGCCACGGTGGTCACGGTCTCCAGGCGGGCGACGTTGCTGGCGAAGCAGGCGACCGCGACCCGGCCGGTCTGCGCGCCGATCACCTTGTCCAGCGCCTCGCGGACGTCGAGCTCCGAGCCGGAGCTGCCGGGCACCAGGGCGTTGGTCGAGTCGCAGACCATCGCCAGCACGCTCTCGCCGGCCAAGCGGCGCAGGCGCTCGACGTCGTAGCTCTCGCCGATCAGCGGATCGGAATCGAGCTTCCAGTCGCCGGTGTGGAAGACCGTGCCGCACTTGGTGTGCAGCAGCACGGCGTTGGGCTCCGGGATCGAGTGGGTCAGGGTCACCAGCTCGACCTCGAAGGGACCGATCGAGAGGCGCCCCGACAGCGGCACCTCGATCAGCTCGGCGGGCTGGCGCACCCCGTCGTCGCGCAGCTTGCGGCGCAGCAGGGCCGCGGTGAAGGGCGTCGCGTAGACCGGGCAGTCGAGCTCCGGCCAGACGTAGGGCAAGGCGCCCAGATGGTCCTCGTGGGCATGGGTCAGCAGGATGCCGACCAGATCGTCGCGGCGCTCGAAGACGAAGTCGGGATCGGGCAGCACGACCTCGATGCCCGGCAGGTCGTGCTCGCCGAAGGCGACGCCGCAGTCGACCATCAGCCACTTGCCGGCATGGCCGTAGAGGTTGAGGTTCATGCCGATCTCGCCGGTGCCGCCGAGCGGCACGAAGAGCAGCTCGTCGGGACCGGGTTCGGCAGGTCGGCGCGGCAGCGCCGTCATACCGCGACCCCGCCGTCCCGGGCCGAGAGCGCCTGGTGCATCAGCACCAGGCCGCGCAGGGTCAGGTCGTCGTCGACCAGGTCGATCGCCGTGGTCGTGTCGTTGAACAGCGGCGCCAGGCCGCCGGTCGCGATCACCCGGTGGTGCTCGCCGCGCTCGGCCTTGATGCGCGCGATCAGGCCCTCGACCAGGCCGACGTAGCCCCAGAACACGCCCGACTGCATGGCCGAGACGGTGTCGTGGCCGACGACTTCGCGAGGCCGCTCCAGCGCGATGCGCGGCAGCCGGGCCGCGGCGCTGTAGAGCGCGTCGATCGAGAGGTTGATGCCCGGCGCGATGATGCCGCCGGAATAGGCGCCGTCCGGGTCGACCAGGTCAAAGGTCGTCGCCGTGCCGAAATCGACCACGATCAGGGCGCCGCCGTAGCTGCGGTGCGCCGCGACGGCATTGGCGATGCGGTCGGCTCCGACCTGCTCGGGACGGGCAATGCGGATCGCGAAGTCGTAGGCCGCGATCGCCGCTTCGACCGAGACCGGCTCGCAGCCGAGGTACTGGCGGCAGAGCTGCTCCATCGGTCGCTGCACGGCAGGCACGACGTTGGAGATCATCGCCGCCTCGATCTGCTGCGGCACCAGGCCGCCGAGCGCCAGGAACTGGCTGAGCAGCACGGCGTATTCGTCGGCCGTGCGCCGGGCGTCGGTCGCGACCCGCCAGCGGCCGCGCTTGTGTTCGCCCTCGTAGACCGCGAAGACGACGTTGGTGTTGCCGATGTCGACGACGAGCAGCATTTCCCTATCCTACCGGAAAGATCTCGCCGGCGGCGATCCGGCGCGTCGTGCCGTCGGCCTGCCCGAGCAGCAGGTGCCCTTCGGCGTCGAGGTCGCGGAAGGTGCCGGCCAGGCTCTGGTTCGGCAGCCGCACCTCGATCTCCTGGCCGAGCCGCTCGGCGTGGCGCAGCCAGGCGGCGCGGACCGGGGCGAAGCCGTCCTCCAGCCAGCGGCTCGCCCAGCTCATGAAGTAGCGCCCGAAGGCCTCCAGCAGGTCGACCTCGTCGACGTCGCGCGGCACGCCCTCGAAGCGCAGCGAGGTCGCCGGATAGTTGGCTTCCTTGGGAAAGGTCGCGACGTTGACCCCCATGCCGAGGATCAGCCAGTCGAGCCCGCCCTCCGGCGTGCTGCGCGACTCGAGCAGCAGCCCGGCGACCTTGCGACCGTGCAGCAGCACGTCGTTCGGCCACTTGTAGGTGACGTCGACCGGCGGCGAGACGCTGCCGATCGCCTCGCCGAGCGCGAGCGCCGCGACGAAGCCGAGCTGCGCCGCCTGGGCCGGCGGGCAGTCGGGGCGCAGCAGCAGCGAGAGATAGAGATTGCCGCGCGGGCTGGCCCAGCTGCGGCCGAGCCGGCCCCTGCCCTTGGTCTGCTCGCGCGCCCAGACCAGGGTGCCGTCCTCGGCCCCCGCCTCGGCGAGGCGCCGGGCCTCGTCCATGGTCGAGCCGACGCTGTCGAGGGCGATGAGCCGGTAGACCGGCGGCAGGCGCGGCGCGCGCAGGCTGTCGCTGTCGGCCGGCCCGGGCGTGCTCATCCCGCGAACAGCGAGAGCGCCGCCGCCGAAGCGCCGTCGACGACCAGGCTGGGCATGACGAAGAACAGCAGGATCGCCAGGGCCGAGACGCCCATGACCAGGCCGACCTCGCGGCCGATCGGCCGGTCCAGGACCTCGGTCGGCTCGTCGAAGTACATCAGCTTGACGATGCGCAGGTAGTAGTAGGCGCCGACCACCGAGGTCAGCACGCCGATCACGGCGAGGCCGTAGAGCCCGGCCTGGATCGCCGCCAGGAAGACGTAGAGCTTGCCGAAGAAGCCGGCGAGCGGCGGGATGCCGGCCAGCGAGAACATGAAGATGGCCAGCGCCGCGGCCATCATCGGGTGGGTCTTCGACAGGCCGCGCAGGTCGTCGATGCTCTCGACGCCGCGCTCGTTGATGCGCATCGCCAGGATGCAGGCGAAGGTGCCGACGGTCATGACCAGGTAGATGGCCATGTAGATGGTGACGCCACGGATGCCGGCCTCGGTGCCGCTGGCCAGGCCGACCAGGGCGTAGCCGACGTTGCCGATCGAGGAATAGGCCATCAGGCGCTTGACGTTCGACTGGGCGATGGCGGCGAAGGCGCCGAGCGCCATCGAAGCGATCGAGATGAACACGACGATCTGCTGCCACTGCCCGACGAGGTCGCCGAAGGGGCCCATCAGCACGCGCACGAAGAGCGCCATGGCCGCGACCTTCGGAGCCACGGCGAAGAAGGCGGTGATCGCGGTCGGCGCGCCCTCGTAGACGTCGGGCGTCCACATGTGGAAGGGCACGGCCGAGATCTTGAAGGCGATGCCGGCGGCGACGAAGACCAGGCCGACGATCAGGCCGAGCGAGACCGGCGTGCCGGCGGCCGCGTCGCGCGCGAAGGCGGCGGCGAGGTCGGTGAAGCCGGTCGTGCCGGCGAAGCCGTAGACCAGCGACAGGCCGTAGAGCAGCATGCCGGACGACAGCGCGCCGAGGACGAAGTACTTGAGGCCGGCCTCGGAGGCGCGCAGCGAGTCACGCCGGATCGCCGCCGCGACGTAGAGCGCCAGCGACTGCAGCTCGAGCCCGACGTAGAGGCTGATCAGGTCGTTGGCCGAGATCATCAGCAGCATGCCGACGGTCGCGAAGAGCAGCAGCACCGGCAGCTCCGGCCGGTCCATCCGCTCGCGCTCGACGTAGCGCCAGCCCATCAGGATGGTCAGGCCCGAGCCGACCAGGACCAGGCCCTTCATGAAGTTGCCGAAGACGTCCTTGATGAACAGGCTGTTGAAGAAGATGCCCTCCCCGCCCATCGGGAAGACCACCAGCAGCAGCGCGACGATCAGCGCCAGCACCGAGAGCCGCATGATCGGGCGGCCGGCGCCGTCGCCGCGGAACACCCCGAGCATCAGCAGGGCGATGGCGGCGCAGGCCAGGAACAGCTCGGGCGCCGCGGCGGCGAGATCGGGGGCCAGGGACACGGGCACGCTACTCCTCTGCGATCAATGCAGCAGCATCGCGAGGCTCGGCAGGTGGCCGGCCTCGAGCGCGAGCTGGTAGTTCTGGATCAGGTGGTCGACCGACGGCCCCATGATGTCGAGCAGCGGCTTCGGATAGACGCCGAAGAAGATCGCCAGCGCGATCAGCGGCGCGAAGACCAGCTTCTCGCGCAGCTCCAGGTCCGCCATGGCCTTGAGGTCGGGCTTGGTCAGCGCGCCGAAGATGGTCTTGCGGTAGAGCCACAGCATGTAGGTGGCGCCCAGCACCATGCCGCTGGCGGTCAGCAGCGCGACCCAGGTGTTGACCTGGAAGGCGCCGACGATGACCAGGAACTCGCCGACGAAGCCGCTGGTGCCCGGCAGGCCGACCGAGGCCAGCATGAACACCATGAAGACCAGCGAGTAGCGCGGCATCGAGTTGGCGAGGCCGCCGTAGCGCTCGATCTCGCGGGTGTGCAGGCGGTCGTAGACGACGCCGACGACGAGGAACAGCGCCGCCGAGACGATGCCGTGGCTCAGCATCTGGAAGACCGCGCCCGCCAGGCCCTGCTGGGTGATCGTGAAGATGCCGACCGTCACGAAGCCCATGTGGGCGACGGAGGAATAGGCGATCAGCTTCTTCATGTCCTTCTGCACCAGCGCGACCAGCGAGGTGTAGATGATCGCCACTACCGAGAGGGTGAAGACCAGGGGCGCGAAGAAGTGCGTCGCCTCGGGCAGCATCGGCAGCGAGAAGCGCAGGAAGCCGTAGCCGCCCATCTTCAGCAGCACGCCGGCCAGGATCACCGAGCCCGCGGTCGGCGCCTCGACGTGGGCGTCGGGCAGCCAGGTGTGGACCGGCCACATCGGGATCTTGACGGCGAAGGAGGCGAAGAAGGCGAGCCACAGCCAGATCTGCAGCTGCGGGTCGAGGTGGCCCTGGCTGATCAGCGTCGGGATGTCGGTGGTGCCGCCGGCGAAGTAGATCGCCAGGATCGCCAGCAGCATCAGGACCGAGCCGGCCAGGGTGAAGAGGAAGAACTTGAAGGCCGAGTAGACGCGCCGCGGGCCGCCCCAGACGCCGATGATCAGGAACATCGGGATCAGCACGCCCTCGAAGAACATGTAGAAGGCGACGAAGTCGAGCGCGCAGAAGGTGCCGACCATCAGGGTCTCGAGCACCAGGAACGCGATCATGTACTCCTTGACCCGCTTCTCCATCTTCCAGCTGGCCAGCACGCAGAGCGGCGTCAGCAGGGTCGAGAGCAGCACGAAGGGCATCGAGATGCCGTCGACGCCCATGTGGTAGGAGATGCCGAAGGACTTGATCCAGTCCGCCTTCTCGACGAACTGGAAGTCTGCGGTGCCGGGCTTGAAGCCGAACCAGATGAACAGCGACAGCGCGAAGGTGATCAGGCTGGTCCAGAGCGCGACGTAGCGGGCGTTGCGCGAGACCACCGCCTGCTCGCCGCGGATCGCCAGGATGAAGACGGCACCGACCAGCGGCAGGAAGGTGACCAGCGAGAGAAGGGGCCAGGAACTCATCGGTCTTCCCTCACAGGGCGCTGAAAATGTACCAGGTGACCAGCACCACGACGCCGATCAGCATGGCGAAGGCGTAGTGGTACAGGTAGCCCGACTGCAGGCGGCTCGCCCGCTGGGCGATGTCGCGCGTCGCCGCGGCGACGCCGTCCGGGCCCAGGCCGTCGATCACCGCGCCGTCGCCGGTCGTCCAGAAGCCGCGGCCGAGGTAGAGCGCCGGCTGCACGAAGATCCGGTCGTAGAGCTCGTCGAAGTACCACTTGCGGAAGCTGAAGAGGTAGAGCGGGCGGAAGGCCGCCGCCGCCTTCGGCGCCAGCTCCGGGCTGCGCACGTACATCAGCCAGGCGAGGCCGATGCCGGCCAGCGTCATGACCATCGGCAGCACCTTGGCCCACTCGGGGATGTGGTGCGCGGCCTCCAGGACGTCGCTGCGCGAGAATACGGCGCCGTTCCAGAAGGCCAGCTGCCCCTCGCCGACGAACAGCCCGTAGAACACCGCGCCGGCCAGCACCGCGCCGGTCGCCAGGACGAACAGCGGCCAGATCATCACCTTCGGTGCCTCGTGGGCGTGGTCGAAGGTGTGGTGGTCGGCCCGGGTCTTGCCGTGGAAGGTCATGAACAGCAGGCGGAAGGAGTAGAAGGCCGTCATGAAGGCGGCGATCACGCCGAGCCAGTAGGCGTAGTCGCCGACCCCGCTGTGCGCCGCAAAGGCGGCCTCGATGATCATGTCCTTCGAGTAGAAGCCGGCGAAGCCGATGTCGAGGCCGGGGATGCCGAAGCCGCAGAGCGCCAGGCTGCCGATCCACATCAGCGTGTAGGTCACCGGGATCTTGCGCCACAGCCCGCCCATCTTGCGCATGTCCTGCTCGTGGTGCATGGCGTGGATCACCGCGCCGGCACCGAGGAACAGCAGCGCCTTGAAGAAGGCGTGGGTCATCAGGTGGAACATCGCCGCGCCGTAGGCCGAGACGCCGGCGGCGAAGAACATGTAGCCGAGCTGCGAGCAGGTCGAATAGGCGATGACCCGCTTGATGTCGTTCTGGGTCAGGCCGACGGTCGCCGCGAAGAAGGCCGTCGAGGCGCCGACGATGGTGACGACGGTCAGCGCGTCGGGCGCGTACTCGAAGATCGGCGACAGGCGGCAGACCATGAAGACGCCGGCGGTGACCATGGTCGCGGCGTGGATCAGGGCCGAGACCGGGGTCGGGCCCTCCATGGCGTCCGGCAGCCAGGTGTGCAGGCCGAGCTGCGCCGACTTGCCCATGGCGCCGAGGAACAGCAGCAGGCAGAGCACGGTCAGGGCGTGCCAGTCGCGCCCGAAGACGTGCAGCACGGTGTCGGCCTGGCCGGGCACGGCCTGAAAGATCGTGTCGTAGTCGACCGCGCCGAACAGCAGGAAGATGCCGGCGATGCCCAGGGCGAAGCCGACGTCGCCGACGCGGTTGACCAGGAAGGCCTTGATCGCCGCGGCGCAGGCGCTCGGCTTCTCGTACCAGAAGCCGATCAGCAGGTAGGAGGCGAGGCCGACGCCCTCCCAGCCGAAGAACATCTGCACCAGGTTGTCGGAGCTCACCAGCATCAGCATGAAGAAGGTGAACAGCGACAGGTAGGACTGGAAGCGCGGGATCGAGCGGTCCTCGGCCATGTAGCCGACCGAATAGACGTGGACGACCGCCGAGACGATGGTGACGACGCAGAACATCACCGCGGTCAGGGTGTCGACGCGCAGCGCCCAGTTCAGCTCGAAGGTGCCGGAATCGAACCAGGTGAACAGCTGGGTGGTGCGGGCGTGGCCGTGCAGGCCGACGTCGAAGAAGACGAAGACCGACAGCACGGCGGCGGCGATCAGCAGGCTGCAGGTCACGACCTGCGAGCCCCGGTCGCCGAGCAGCTTGCCGAACAGTCCGGCGAGGATCGCGCCGACCAGCGGCAGGAAGACGATCAGGACGTCCATCGCGGCGGCCTCAACCCTTCATCATGTTGATGTCTTCGACCGCGATCGATCCGCGGTTGCGGAAATAGACCACCAGGATGGCCAGGCCGATCGCCGCCTCGGCGGCCGCCACGGTCAGGATGAACATCGCGAAGACCTGGCCGACCAAGTCGTTCAGGAAGGTCGAGAAGGCGACCAGGTTGATGTTCACCGCGAGCAGCATCAGCTCGATCGACATCAGGATGATGATGACGTTCTTCCGGTTCAGGAAGATGCCGAAGATGCCGAGCGTGAAGAGGATCGCGGCGACGGTCAGGTAGTGGGCAAGGCCGATTTCCATTACACGCCGCTCCCGCTGGTCACGTCCTTCACCTCGATCGCCTCGTCGCGCCGCCGCGAGATCTGCCGGGCGATCGACTGGCGGCGCACGCCCTCGCGCTGGCGCAGGGTCAGCACGATCGCGCCGACCATGGCGACCAGCAGGATCAGGCCGGCGCTCTGGAACAGGTAGACGTAGTGGTCGTAGAGCACGTGGCCGAGCGCCGCGGTGTTGGTCACCTGGTCGGGCGGCGGGATCGGCAGGTGCGCCGCCGCGCCGGCCCCGGGCGAGATCACCCAGGCGCCCGCGACCATGCCCAGCTCGACCAGCAGGATCAGGCCGATCAGCGCGCCGATCGGCAGGTACTGCAGGAAGCCGTGGCGCAGCTCGGCGATGTTGACGTCGAGCATCATGACGACGAACAGGAACAGCACCGCGACCGCGCCGACGTAGACGACGACCAGGATCATCGCCAGGAACTCGGCGCCGAGCAGCACGAAGAGGCCCGCCGCGTTGAAGAAGGCGAGGATCAGGAACAGCACCGAGTGCACGGGATTGCGCGACGAGATGACCATCACGGCGGAGGCCACCATGATCGCGGCGAAGAGATAGAAGGCGAGCGCTTGGACGATCATTCTGCGCCCTCCTTACGCGCTGTGGCTCGGTATTGCAAAGTTCCGTCCCCCTTGGCCCCGGCGCCCCGCAGGGGGCGCGCAACGGCCGAATCAGCGATAGGGCGCATCGGCCTCGATCGCCTTCGCCAGCTCGTATTCCCAGCGGTCGCCGTTGGCCAGCAGCTTGGCCTTGTTGAAGAACAGCTCCTCGCGCGTCTCGGCCGCGAACTCGAAGTTCGGCCCCTCGACGATGGCGTCGACCGGGCAGGCCTCCTGGCACAGGCCGCAGTAGATGCACTTCGTCATGTCGATGTCGTAGCGGGTCGTGCGGCGGCTGCCGTCGGCTCGCGGCTCGGCCTCGATGGTGATCGCCAGCGCCGGGCAGATCGCCTCGCAGAGCTTGCAGGCGATGCAGCGCTCCTCGCCGTTCGGATAGCGCCTGAGGGCGTGCTCGCCGCGGAAGCGCGGGCTGATCGGCCCCTTCTCGTAGGGATAGTTCAGGGTGACCTTCGGCCGGAAGAAGTAGCGCAGGGTCAGCCACATGCCCGAGATCAGCTCGGTCAGCAGCAGCCCCTTTGCGGCGCGCTCCACGAAAGCCATCGAAAGCCTACCTTTCGCTCGTTTACCGGCCGCCGCAGCCGGGAACCGCGGCGGCCAACTCGTTCGTCCGCCCTGCCCTACTTCGGCAGCCAGCCGAAGGCCAGCAGCGCCCCCGCAGTCACGACCACCCAGAGCAGCGAGAACGGCAGGAAGACCTTCCAGCCCAGGCGCATCAGCTGGTCGTAGCGGTAGCGCGGGAAGGTCGCGCGGACCCAGAGGAACAGGAACAGCACCAGGGCGACCTTGGCGAAGAACCAGATCGGCCCGGGAATCCAGGTGAAGGGCGCGAAGCCGAGCGGCGGCAGCCAGCCGCCGAGGAACAGGATGGTGGTCATCCCGCTCATCAGGATCATGTTCGCGTACTCGCCCAGGAAGAACAGGGCGAAGGCCATGGCCGAGTACTCGACGAAGTAGCCGGCGACCAGCTCCGACTCGCCTTCCGGCAGGTCGAAGGGCGCGCGGTTGGTCTCGGCCAGGGTCGAGATGAAGAAGATCACGAACATCGGCAGCAGCGGCACGCAGAACCAGACGTTGCGCTGGGCCAGCACGATGTCGGTCAGGTTCAGCGAGCCGACGCAGAGCAGCACGGTGATGATCACGAAGCCCATCGAGACCTCGTAGGAAACCATCTGGGCCGCCGAGCGCAGCGCGCCGAGGAAGGGATACTTCGAGTTCGAGGCCCAGCCGGCCATGATCACGCCGTAGACGCCGAGCGAGGAGATCGCGAAGAGGAACAGGATGCCGACGTTGATGTCGGCGATCGCCCAGCCCTCGTCGACCGGGATCACCGACCAGGCGACCATCGCCAGGCTGAAGGTCAGCACCGGCGCCAGGATGAACACCACCCGGTTGGCGCCGGCCGGCAGGATCGTCTCCTTGAACAGCAGCTTGACGCCGTCGGCGAGCGGCTGCAGCAGGCCGAAGGGGCCGACCACGTTGGGGCCCTTGCGCATCTGCATCGCCGCGATGACCTTGCGCTCGGCGTAGGTCAGATAGGCCACGGCGACCAGCAGCGGCACGATCATCGCGATGATCTGCGCCACGATGACGATGGTCGGCCAGGCGTAGCCTTCCCAGAACAGATTCACGTCAGCCGCTCCCCCTGCCCGCTCAGCCGTCCGTGCCCGTCGCCGCCCGCTTGGGCAGCACGAAGGCCTCGGTGCACTTCGCCATGGTCGACGAGGCCCGGCTGATCGGATCGGTCATGTAGAAGTTCTCGACCGGCAGCCCGAAGGGCGCGTCGGAGACCGCGTCGCCAGCGCCGGCCGCCGGGCCCTGCCAGGGCGCCGGCTCGACCCGGTCGAGCGCGGCGAAGACCGGCGCCGTCTCGATCAGGCGGCGGCGCAGCTCGCCGAGGTTGTCGTAGGGCAGGCGCTGGCCGACCCGCTCGGACAGGGCGCGCAGGATCGTCCAGTCCTCGCGCGCCTCGCCCGGCGGGAAGACCGCCAGGCGGCCGAGCTGGACCCGGCCCTCCGTGTTGACGTAGGTCGCGTTCTTCTCGGTGTAGGCGGCCCCCGGCAGGATCACGTCGGCGCGGTGCGCGCCGGCGTCGCCGTGGTGGCCCTGGTAGACCACGAAGGCGCTGCCCAGCCGCGCCATGTCGAGCTCGTCGGCGCCGAGCAGCCAGACGAACTCGATCGCGCCCTGGCTCGCCGCCTCCAGGATCGCCTCGGTGTCGAGGCCGCCCTCGCCCGGCAGGAAGCCGAGCTCGAGGCCGCCGACCCGGCTGGCCGCGCGCTGCAGCAGGTTGAAGCCGTTCCAGCCCTCGGGCGCCTTGTCGCCGGCCAGGCCGTAGCGCTCGGCGATCGCCAGGCAGAGCGCGTGGACCGCGGCGCCGTCGGCCCGGGCGACCGCGCCGGAGCCGAGGATCAGCATCGGCCGCTCGGCCTTCTCGAGGATCTCGGCGAAGGCGCCCTTGCCGGCCGCCAGCTCCTTCAGCGTCTCCGGCCCGCTGCCCAGGTGCCGGGTCTCGAAGGTCAGCTCGACCGGCGCGCCGATCACGCCGACCGGCAGGCCGGTCGCGAGGAAGCGCTTGCGCAGGCGGGCGTTGACCAGCGCCGCCTCGTGGCGCGGGTCCGAGCCGACGATCAGCACCGCGTCGGCCTGCTCGATGCCGGCGATCGTGGTGTTGAAGAGGTAGCCGGAGCGCGGCCCGCCGCCGACCTTGGCGCCGTCCTGGCGGCAGTCCAGGTTGGGCGAGCCGAGGCCGCCCATGAAGTCCTTCAGCGCGAGCATCGACTCGGCGTCGCAGAGGTCGCCGGCGATCGCCGCGCTGCGCGTCGGATCCAGGCCCTCCAGCTTCGCGGCGATGGCCTCGAAGGCCTCCTCCCAGCTGGCCGGGCGCAGCTTGCCGTCGGCGCCGCGCAGGTAGGGCTTGTCGAGCCGCTGCCGTGCCAGGCCGTCGCAGGCGTGGCGCGTCTTGTCGTTGATCCACTCCTCGTTGACGTCCTCGTGCAGGCGCGGCAGCACGCGCATGACCTGCCGGCCGCGGGCGTCGACCCGGATGTTCGAGCCGACCGCGTCGAGCACGTCGACCGAGGGCGTCTTGCGCAGCTCCCAGGGCCGCGCCGCGAAGGCGTAGGGCGCGCTGGTCAGGGCGCCGACCGGGCAGATGTCGACCAGGTTGCCGCTGAGCTCGCTGTCGATCGCCTTCTCCAGGGTCGTGATCTCGGCATGCTCGCCGCGGTTCAGCAGGCCCAGCTCCTCGACGCCCGCGATCTCGGTCGCGAAGCGCACGCAGCGGGTGCACTGGATGCAGCGGGTCATGATCGTCTTGATCAGCGGGCCCATGTACTTCTCTTTGACCGCCCGCTTGTTCTCCTGATAGCGGCTGTGGTCGTAGCCGTAGGCCATCGACTGGTCCTGCAGGTCGCACTCGCCGCCCTGGTCGCAGATCGGGCAGTCGAGCGGATGGTTGATCAGCAGGAACTCCATGACGCCGTTGCGCGCCTTCCTGACCTTCTCGCTGTCGGTCGAGATCACCATGCCGTCGGCGACCGGCATGGCGCAGGAGGCGATCGGCTTGGGCGCGCGCTCCATCTCGACCAGGCACATGCGGCAGTTGCCGGCGACCGAGAGGCGCTCGTGGTAGCAGAAGCGCGGGATCTCCGCGCCGGCGAGCTCGCAGGCCTGCAGGACCGTGATTCCGCCCGGAACCTCGATCTCGCGTCCGTTGATGGTCAGCTTCGGCATGGCCCTTCCAGTTCCTGCTGCGCGCTTCGCCCGGCGTCGACGACGGCTATTCCGCCGCCTGGGCCGGCGCCTGCTTGCGGTACGCCGCGATGCGCCGTTCCAGCTCCGGCCGGAAATGGCGGATCAGCCCCTGGATCGGCCAGGCGGCGGCGTCGCCGAGCGCACAGATCGTGTGACCCTCGACCTGATAGGTGACGTCGAGCAGCGTGTCGATCTCGTCGACCGAAGCCCTGCCCTGCACCATCCGGGTCATGACCCGGTACATCCAGCCCGTGCCCTCGCGGCAGGGCGTGCACTGGCCGCAGGACTCGTGCATGTAGAAATGGCTGAAGCGGCAGATCGCCTCGACGATGTCGGCCGACTTGTCGATGACGATGACCGCCGCGGTGCCCAGGCCCGACTTGACCTCGCGCAGCGCGTCGAAGTCCATCAGCACCTCGGAGCAGATGTCCTTGGGCAGGCAGGGCACCGACGAGCCGCCGGGGATGATCGCCTGCAGGTTGTCCCAGCCGCCGCGCACCCCGCCGCCGTGCCTGTCGATCAGCTCGCGCAGGGGAATGGACATCTCCTCCTCGACGTTGCACGGCTTGTTCACGTGCCCGGAGAGCGAGAAGATCTTGGTGCCGGTGTTCTTCGGCCGGCCGAAGCCTTTCCACCAGTCGGCGCCGCGCCTGAGGATGGTCGGCGCCACGGCGATGGTCTCGACGTTGGTGACGGTCGTCGGGCAGCCCCAGACGCCGACGCCGGCCGGGAACGGCGGCTTCAGGCGCGGCTGGCCCTTCTTGCCCTCCAGCGACTCCATCAGGGCGGTCTCCTCGCCGCAGATGTAGGCGCCGGCGCCGCGGGTCACGTGGATGTCGAAGGCCCAGCCCGAGCCGCAGGCGTCGGGGCCGAGCAGCCCGGCCTCGCGGGCCTCGACGATCGCCGCCTCGAGGTGCTGGAGCGGCTCCCAGTATTCGCCGCGAATGTAGATGTAGGCGGTGTGCGCGCCCATCGCGAAGCCGGCGACCAGGCAGCCCTCGAGCAGCATGTGCGGGTCGTTGCGCAGGATCTCGCGGTCCTTGCAGCTGCCCGGCTCCGACTCGTCGGCGTTGATCACCAGGAAGTGCGGCCGCGCCGGGTCGACCTCCTTGGGCATGAAGGACCACTTGAGGCCGGCCGGGAAGCCGGCGCCGCCGCGGCCGCGCAGCTCGGAGTCCTTGACGATCTCGACGATCTTCTCGCGGCCGAGCGCGACCAGGTCCTTGGTGTTGTCCCAGATGCCGCGCTTGCGCGCGCCCGCCAGGCGCCAGTCCTGCTGGCCCCAGAGGTTGAGGAAGACGCGGTCCTTGTCCTGCAGCATCAGGCGGCGCCCCCGCTGGCGGTGTCCGTGAAGGTGTCCTTGAGGGTCGTCGGCCCGTCCTCGTTGAGCGAGCCGAGGCGGCCGCTCTGCGAGCCCGGCTTCGGCTGCTCGCCGCGGCGCAGCGCCTCGATCACCGCCTTGGCCGTCTCCGGCGTCAGGTCCTCGTAGTAGTCGGCGTCGTTGACCTGGAACATCGGCGCGTTGCAGCAGGCGCCGAGGCACTCGACCTCCGTGACGGTGAACAGGCCGTCCGCGCTGGTGCCGCCGAGCTGGTCGACGCCGGCCGCCTCCAGGCAGGCTGCGGCGATCTCGTCGGAGCCCCGCAGCCAGCAGCTGGTCGTGCGGCAGACCTGGATCAGATGCCTGCCGACCGGCCGGTCGTTGAGCATGGTGTAGAAGCTGACGACCTCGTGGACGCGGATCGGCGCCATGCCGAGGTACTGGGCGACGTACTCGACGGCCTCGTCGCTGAGATGGCCGCCGTTCTGGCTCTGCGCCAGATAGAGCAGCCAGATCACGGCGCTGGCCTGCTTGCCCTCCGGGTAGCGCGCTACGTAGGCCTTGGCCTTCTGGTCGTTCTCCGGCGTGAAGGCGAAGCTGCCGGTTTCCGGCTTCTGGTAGGTCGTGACCTTCATCGGTCGATCTCTCCGAACACGATGTCCATCGAGCCGAGGATCGCCACCGAGTCGGCCAGCATGTGGCCCTTGCAGCAGAAATCCATCGCCGAGAGGTGCGGGAATCCGGGCGCCCGGATGCGGCAGCGATAGGGCTTGTTGGAACCGTCCGAGACCAGGAACACGCCGAACTCGCCCTTCGGCGCCTCGACCGCGCCGTAGGCCTCGCCCGGCGGCACGTGGTAGCCCTCGGTATAGAGCTTGAAGTGGTGGATCAGCGCTTCCATCGAGCGCTTCATCTCGCCGCGGCGCGGCGGCGTCACCTTGTGGTTCGGCGCCATGACCGGGCCTTCAGGCATCTGGTCGAGGCACTGCAGGCAGATCGCCACCGACTGGCGCATCTCCTCGATGCGGACCAGGTAGCGGTCGAAGCAGTCGCCGTTCTTGCCGACCGGCACCTTGAAGTCCATGCGGTCGTAGACCTCGTAGGGCTGCGACTTGCGCAGGTCCCAGGCGAAGCCGCTGCCGCGGAGCATCGGACCGGAGAAGCCCCAGTCGAGCGCCTCCTCCGGCGAGACCACGCCGATGTCGACGGTGCGCTGCCGGAAGATCCGGTTCTCGGTCAGCAGGCCTTCCATGTCGTCGATCAGCTTCGGGAAGTCGGCGCAGAAGGCGCGGATGTCCTCGGCCAGGCCGGCCGGCATGTCCTGGTGCACACCGCCCGGCCGGAAGTAGGCCGAATGCAGCCGGGCGCCGGAGACCCGCTCGTAGAACTCCATGATCGACTCGCGCGCCTCGAAGCCCCAGAGCAGCGGGGTCATGGCGCCGACGTCGAGCGCGAAGGTCGTGATGTTGAGGATGTGGTTGGTGATCCGGGTCAGCTCGGAGAACAGCACGCGGATGTACTGGGCGCGCAGCGGCACCTCGAGGCCGAGCAGCGTCTCGGTGGCCAGCGCGAAGGCGTGCTCCTGGTTCATCGGGCTGACGTAGTCGAGCCGGTCGAAGTAGGGCACCGCCTGCAGGTAGGTCTTGTACTCGATCAGCTTCTCGGTGCCGCGGTGCAGCAGGCCGATGTGCGGGTCGGCGCGCTCGATGACCTCGCCGTCCATCTCCAGCACCAGGCGCAGCACCCCGTGGGCCGCCGGATGCTGCGGCCCGAAGTTGAGGGTCAAGGGCTTGATCGTCTGCTCGGCCATCAGGCCTTCCCCTCCCCGGCGGCCTTCGGCGCCGGCTGCTCGGCCTTCTCGTCGCCCGGCAGCTGCTGCAGCATGCCCTCCCAGGGACTGACGAAGTCGAAGTTGCGGAACTCCTGGACCAGCTTGACCGGCTCGTAGACGACCCGCTTCTGGTCCTCGTCGTAGCGCACCTCGACGTAGCCGGTCAGCGGGAAGTCCTTGCGCAGCGGATGGCCCTCGAAGCCGTAGTCGGTGAGGATCCGGCGCAGGTCCGGGTGGTCGGAGAAGAACACCCCGTAGAGGTCCCAGACCTCGCGCTCGAACCAGTTGGCCGACTTGAAGACCGACCAGGCCGAGGGCACCGCCGTGTCCTCGTCGGTCGCGACCTTCACCCGGAGCCTCAGGTTGTGCTTCAGCGACAGCAGGTTGTAGACGACCTCGAAGCGCTCGGGGCGGCTCGGATAGTCGACGCAGGTGACGTCGACCAGCTGCTTGAACAGGCTGTTCGGGTCGTCGCGCAGGAAGGTCAGCAGGTCGAGCAGGCGGTCCCGGCTGGTCCAGACGACCAGCTGGCCGCGGATCAGCTCGCTGCGCATGACGTCCAGGGAGCGCGCGCCCTCGAGATAGTCGCCGAGGTCCTTCAGCGCCGAACGGGGATCGTAGGTGGCCATGGTTCTCTCCGCGCGGGGGTCCGCCTGCCCTAGCGGGCGATGGCGGCGCCGCGCTTGATCTTCTTCTGCAGCTGCAGCACGCCGTAGAGCAGCGCCTCGGCGGTCGGCGGACAGCCCGGCACGTAGATGTCGACCGGCACGACCCGGTCGCAGCCGCGCACCACCGAGTAGGAATAGTGGTAGTAGCCGCCGCCGTTGGCGCAGGAGCCCATGGAGATGACCCAGCGCGGCTCGGCCATCTGGTCGTAGACCTTGCGCAGGGCCGGCGCCATCTTGTTGCACAGCGTGCCGGCGACGATCATCACGTCGGACTGCCGCGGGCTCGGCCGGAACACCGTGCCGAAGCGGTCGAGGTCGTAGCGGCTCGCCGCGGTCTGCATCATCTCGACGGCGCAGCAGGCCAAGCCGAAGGTCATCGGCCAGAGCGAGCCGGCCTGCGCCCAGGCCGCCAGCTTGTCCATCTGGGCGACGACGAAGCCCTTGTCGCTCAGCTCGCTGGTGACCCGCTGCAGCACGGCGTCCTGGGCGGCGCCGGGCGCCAGCGGAGCGCCGCTCGGAGCTCCGCTGCTGGTGGCGGCGCTCACTCCCATTCCAGGGCTCCCTTCTTCCATTCGTAGACGAAGCCGATGGTCAGCAGCCCGAGGAAGCAGACCATCGACCAGAACCCGAAGAGCCCGATGTCGCCCAGGCTGATCGCCCAGGGGAACAGGAAGGCGACTTCCAGGTCGAAGATGATGAACAGGATCGAGACTAGGTAGAAGCGGACGTCGAACTTGCTGCGCGCGTCGTCGAAGGCCTCGAAGCCGCATTCGTAGGCCGAGACCTTCTCGCTGTCCGGGCGCTGCCGGGCGACGACATAGGAGGCGATCACGATCACCAGGGCAAGCCCCACGGCGATGCCGATGAAGATCAGGATCGGCAGGTATTCGGCCAGCAATGGGTTCATCAGAAAACGGCCCTTCGGATCCGGCTTCGGTCTCCGTCGCGCGGCTGTCCGGCGCGTCCCTGGCGCCGCGACCGTTGCGGAGGCCCCATCAGTATCGCAGTGCACAACGGGGGATCAACCGGGATCGTCGCCCGGATTGCCCCGCGCCCCCTGCCTCGTGACGGCCGCAATATAGAGCGCCATCCGGCCGGGGGAAAGCGCGAATCTCGCGCGTCCTCCGGGACAATCGACGCGACAAAACAAGGGCTTATCAGGCCGTCTTGAGACAAGGTCGAATTGACGCAGAAAGCCGCGAATTCCGGCGGCGGCGGAGCGCCGGCCTCCCGTGGCCAGTGGCCCAGCCCGGCGCTCGGCGCATGGCCGCGGTGCGAGCGGTCGGCACGGCCGATCGATAGCCCCCGGCTGCGTTCCTGTCCACTGCGTTCCTGTCCACTGCGATGCTGTCCGGCGCGATCCGTCGCGACTCGGCGCGCGATCCGGGAACCGAAGCGGCGGACGCGCTAGAAACGGTGCCGGCCGTCCGTGAGGCGGCCGGCGCGCGCCGAGCCCCGCTCGCCGAGGGGACCGCCGTCGCCGACCGAGCGGCGGAACATCGGCGCCACCACTTCGACGACCTTGTCGAGCAGGGCCTGCGGGTCGGCCGGATCGAAGGCGCCGCGGGTCAGGATCCGGCACCTGTCCTGATCCCTGAAGGCGGTCTGCCTGATGCCGAGGGCGCAATGGATCCGCCAGCCGATCTCGCCTTCCGACAGCCAGGGGGCGATCCGGCCGAGCTCCTGGACGAACAGGCCGAGATGCTCGGCGGAGAAGCCGGCCATGCTGTCGAGGGCCGAATCGTGGTGGCTGACGCGCAGCACCGAGAAATGCCGGAAGACCAGATAGCCCGAGCCGGGGCTCGACTGCCAGCGGATCGAGGGCTCGACCAGGGCGGCGATCACGGCCTCCAGCTCGGCAGGCCCGGGCGCGCTGGCGTCGATCGCCTGCTTCAGGCGGTTGAGCCGCTCCGTGCAGAGCCGCTGGTAGACCCGCTTGGCCACCGCCAGGACCAGGCGGTCGCGGCTGCCGAAATGGTAGCTGACCGCCGACAGGCTGACGCCGGCTTCGCGCGCGATCGTGCGGATCGAGACCTCGTCGAGACTCGACGCACGCGCCAGGAGGCTCTCGGCGACGTCCATGATCTGGTCTGCGGTCGGCTTCGCGGACTTCTCAGTGCGTACGACCATCGTCGTCACCTCCCGCCGCGCTCATAGCACGTCCGTGTGACAGTGGGAGCGCGGCCCGGCACCACGACGAGGCCCGCGCTTCGAACAGCGTTCGGAATCCGTCACGAAGCTGTATCGGCCCGTCGCTACCGTGCCCACCAGCCGGCCGCCCGGCCACCATCAGCCGCCGCACAGGGAGCGACCAACCCGCCATGTTCACACGCCGCCAGACGCTCGGCCTGCTCGCCTCGACGATGACCCTGACCGCCCTGGACGGGACCGGCGCCCGGCGCGCCTTCGCCCAGGACGGCCGGCCGGTCCTGCGCGTCGCCGTCCAGGCCCTCGGCCCCTCGCTCGAGCCGCTGGAGTCGATGACCAACGTCGGCCTGCGGGCGATCGACTGCCTGTTCGACCGGCCGCTGCGCCGGAACTTCGTCGAGGAGGAGCGCCATCCCGGGAAGCCCGCGATCGATCCGCAGCTGGCCACCTCGGTCACCCAGGTCTCGCCACTGGTCTGGGAGATGACGCTGCGCCCGGGTGTCCGCCTGCACGACGGCACGACCCTGTCGGCCGAGGACGTCCTGGCGACCTTCGGGCCGGACCGGATCGGGCCGGACTCGCCCTACCCCGACGGCAAGATCCTCTTCGGCCATGTCACCGAGGTCGAGAAGGTCGACGACATGACGGTGCGGCTGCACACGCGCCAGGAAGACGTCGTGATGCGCCACCGCCTGGCCGGCTACGGCCCCTGGATCATCGGCGCGAAGGCCTACCGGGAGCTCGGGCCCGAGGGCTTCAAGGCGCAGCCGGTCGGCGCCGGCCCCTACAAGCTCAAGGAGTTCGTGCGCGACACCCGGATCGTCTTCGCGAGCCACGACGACTACTGGATGGGCGCGCCCGCCGCCGCGGAGGTTGTGATCAGCGTCGTCCCGGAGGTCGCGACCCGCGTCGCCGGCCTGATCTCGGGCGAGTACGACATCGTCACCAACGTGCTGCCCGACCAGGTCCCCCAGTTTGCCGGCTACGCCGATGTCGAGGCCGAGACGGTGCCCATGGACCTGCTCCACCTGCTCTTCTTCGACTACAACCGCCCGGCCGTCGCCGACGCGAAGATGCGCCGGGCCCTCAGCTTCGCGATCGACTACGACGCGGTCGCCAAGGCCGTCTGGGGGCCCAGGTACCGGCGCCCCAACAATTTCCAGATCCCCGCCTTCGGCGACCTCTACGACCCGAACCGGAAGTACTTCACCTATGACCCGGACCAGGCCCGGGAGCTGCTGTCGGCGGCCGGCTACGCCGGCGGCGAGATCGTGCTGCGCGTCCCGCCGAGCTACTATCTCGGCAGCGGCGACGCCGCCCAGATCATCCAGGCGCAGTGGCAGGCGCTGGGCATCAACACCCGGCTCGAGTTCGCAGAGAGCGCGGCCCAGCAGATGCAGCCGGGCGCCGACGTGCGCATGATCTCCTCCTCCTTCCGCTATCCCGACCCGCTGAGCGGCGGCGTCATCGTGCATCTCGGCAGGAACTCCTACCTGCAGAAGCACAAGTTCTTCATCCCGCGGACCGACTACAACGAGGTCTGCGACCAGTTCGCCGCGGCGACCGCTCCCGAGGAGCGCAAGCGCCTGTTCTGGCGCCTGCTCGACCTGCTCGAGGAAGAGGCGCCGGTGACCATCCTCTATGCCGTCAACGAGATCGTCGGCAAGCGGACCAAGGTGAACTGGACGCAGTATCCGCTGTACTACATGGACCTGCGCCCCGACGTCTTCTCGTTCGCCTGAGGAGGGCGTCATGCGCATCGTCCAGATTTCCGACACCCATCTCTCCCCGACCCACGGCTTCTTTGTCGGGAACTGGAGGAAGACCGTCCGCCACGTCAACGCGCTCGCCCCGGACCTCGTCGTCGTCACCGGCGACCTGACGATCAACGGACCGGACGACGCGGCCGAGCTGACCTTCGCCCGCAGCGAGCTCGGGCGCCTGGCGCCACGCTGGCTGGCCCTGGCCGGCAACCATGACGTCGGCGACGAGCCGCCCGGCCAGGACGAGAAGCAGCTCGTCGACCCGCCGCGGCTCGCCCGCTGGCACGCGCACTTCGGCGCGCACTACTGGGCCGAGACCCTCGGCAGCTGGCGCCTGCTCGGGCTCAACGCCCAGCTCCTGGGCAGCGGACTGGACGCCGAGACGGAACAGCAGCGCTGGCTCGAGGAGCAGCTTGGCGCCAGCGATTCGCGCCACATCGGCCTCTTCCTGCACAAGCCGCTGTTCGTCGCCGACAGGGACGATCCGGCCTCCTCCTCCTGCGTCGCGCCGACGCCCCGGCGACGCCTGATCGAGCTGTTCTCGAACGCCCCGGTGCGCTTCGTCGCGAACGGCCATCTGCACTGCCACAAGCAGACGCGCCTCGGCGGCCTCGACCTGATCTGGGCGCCCTCGACCGCCTTCCTGGCGGGCTCCCAGCAGGGCCACGGCCAGGAGCATGTCGTCCCGGACAGCCGGCGCGAGCTCGGCATCCTCGTCTTCGATCTGGCGGACGAGGGCTACGAGATGCGGTTCGAGCCGGTGCCGCAGATCGAAACGCTCTATCTCTCCGACATCAAGCAGGGCCGCTATCGCTTCCTGCGCGACATGCCGCCCTTCCAGCCGGAAGGGCGTTTCTGAAGTGCCCGACGCCGCGCCGGCAGCCTTCCCGGCCCCGGCGGCCCCGGCCGTCGTGTCGCCCGTCCTCGCGGTCCGCGACCTCTCCGTCGCAGTCGGCGAGGGACTGGCCGTCGACGGCCTCGACCTGTCCCTCGCCGCCGGCGAGACCCACTGCCTGGTCGGTGAATCGGGCTGCGGCAAGAGCCTGACCTGCCTCGCCTTGATGGGCCTGCTGCCGGCCGGGGCGCGCTGCCGTTCCGCCGGCCTGACGATCGACGGCCGGGACTGGGCCTATCGGCAGGGGCGGCCGCCGCCCGGCCTCGCGATGATCTACCAGGACGCGACGGCGTCCCTCGACCCGGTGATGACCGTGGGCCGGCAGATCGCCGAGGCGCTGCCGCCCGACCTGCCGGCGCGGGCCCGGCGCCGGGAGGCCGAGGCGCTGATCGCCCAGGTCGGCCTGTCGAACCCGCGCGCGCGCTTCGGGGCCTATCCGCACGAGCTGTCGGGCGGCATGAACCAGCGCATCGCCATCGCGATGGCCCTGGCCGGCCGGCCCCGGGTGCTGCTCGCCGACGAGCCGACCACGGCGCTCGACGTCACCGTACAGGCGCAGATCCTCGACCTGCTGCTGGCGGTTCAGAACAGCACCGGGGCGGCCCTGCTGTTCGTCACCCACGACCTGGGCGTGGTGGCGCAGATCGCCGACCGCGTATCGGTGATGTACTGCGGCAGCATCGTCGAGCGCGCGCCGGTCGCCACGCTGTTCGCCGCCCCCCGCCATCCCTACACCAGGGGGCTGATCGACAGCCTGCCGCAGATCTCCCGGCCGGCCGCCCGCCTCGCCTCGATTCCCGGCCGCGTCCCCGCCATCGGCGCGCGGCCGCCGGGGTGCCGATTCCGGCCGCGCTGCGACCGGGCCCTGGCGCGCTGCGGACGCGAGGCGCCGGTCCTCGACGGCACCGGGCCGCGCGGCGCGGTCGCCTGCTTCAACCCGACCTGAGCGCGGCCGTGCAGCAGCAGCCCCTGATCAGCGCCAGCGGCCTCGTGCGGAGCTATCGCGCGTCGCGCGCCGGACTGCTCCGCCGCGGCCCCGAGGTCCGGGCGGTCGACGGGGTCAGCTTCGCCATACGGGCCGGCGAGGCCTTCGGCCTGGTCGGCGAATCGGGCAGCGGCAAGACGACGGTGGGGCGGATGGTCTCGGCGACGCTGCGCCCCGACGCCGGAACGGTCGCGCTGCTGGGCGAGCCCTTCGCCGAGCCCATGCCCCTGGCGCGGCGGGCCAAGGTGCAGGCGGTCTTCCAGGATTCCCTGGGAGCGCTCAATCCGCGCCTGCGCATCGGCCGGCAGCTCGAGGAGCCCCTGATCGTACACGGCATCGGCGCCGCCGAACGGCGGGTCCGGATCGATGGCTTGCTGGCCGACGTCGGCCTGCCGCGCAGCCTGCTCCTGCGCTACCCCGGAGAGGTCTCCGGCGGCCAGCGCCAGCGGGTGCTGCTCGCCCGGGCGCTGGCGCTGCGGCCCGACCTGCTGGTCTGCGACGAGCCCGTCTCGGCGCTCGACGTCTCGGTCCAGGCGCAGGTCGTCAATCTGCTGGCCGACCTCAAGACGCGGCACGCCCTGACCCTGCTGTTCATCTCCCATGACCTGCGCGTCGTACGCCACCTCTGCGACCGGGTCGCCGTGCTGTTCGCCGGCCGGATCGTCGAGAGCGGTGCGGTCGCAGAGGTCATCGGGTCGCCGGCCCATCCCTACACGCGCGCGCTGATCCGGGCCCTGCCGGCCGACCGTCCCGGGCCGCGCCGGACCGCGGCGCGCGCGATCGCGGCGGCGCCGGACTTGGCCACGCAGGACTTGGCCACGCAGGACTTGGCCATCCCGGACCGGGCCACGCCGGACGGCGCCGGCTGCGCCTTTGCCGCGCGCTGTGCCGCCGCGACCCCCACCTGCCGCCGCTCGGCTCCGGTCCTGCGGTCGCTGTCGGCCGGCCACGAAGCGGCCTGCCACCTCGTAGCGGCGCGCTAGCCGATGCTCCGCTTCCTGCTCGTCCGGCTGCTGCGCGCCCTGCTCACCGTCCTGGGCTGCGCCACGCTCGCCTTCTTCGTCCTGCGGCTTTCCGGCGATCCGCTGGTCGCCCTGCTGCCGACCGACAGCCCCGCCGAGCTGCTGGAGCGCTACCGCGTGCTCTGGGGCCTCGACCGGCCGCTTCCCGAGCAGTACCTGCGCTATCTCCTGGCCCTCGCCCGGGGCGATTTCGGACGCTCCCTCGTCGACGGGCGCGACGCACTCGGGCTGGTGATCGAGCGCGCCGGGGCGACGCTGCAGCTCGGCGGCACGGTCTTCGCCCTGGCGATCCTGATCGGCGTGCCGGCCGGCACGGTCGCCGCCCTGCGCCGGGGGCGGCCGAGCGACTACCTGACGATGAGCGCAGCCATCTTCGGCTACGCCATGCCCAACTTCTTCCTGGGCCTGCTGCTGATCCTGCTGTTCGCGATGCAGCTGCGCCTGCTGCCCTCGTCCGGTTACGGCACGCCCGCCCACCTGGTCATGCCGGCGATCACCCTCGGCACGGCCGTCGCCGCCAAGCTCGCCCGTTTCGTGCGGACCTCGGTGCTCGACGTGCTCGGCCAGCCCTACGTGCGCACGGCCCACGGCAAGAGGCTGGGCTCGCTCGCGGTCATCGTCCGCCACGTCTTTCCGAACGCCGCGATCCCGGTGATCACCTTCCTCGGCTTCGAGCTCGGGCTGATGATCGGCGGCGCCGTGGTCACGGAGAACGTCTTCGGCTGGCCGGGCATCGGCCAGCTGCTGGTCGTCTCCGTGGCGCGCCGCGACCTCGCGGTGGTGCAGACCGTCGTGATGGTGATCGCGGTCTCGGTCGTCTCGGCCAATCTCGCCGTCGACCTCGCCTACGGCTGGATAGACCCGCGGGTCCGCGTCGCCGGGGGGCGCCATGCCGGCTGACCTCAGGCTCGCCGCGCGCCTCGCCCTGCCGGCCCGCCGTCCGGCTCCCCTCGTCGTGCTGTCGGCCGCGCTGTTTCTCGGCCTGGTCCTGCTCGCCGCCGCCGGCGCCGACCTGCTGGCCCCGCACGGCTTCGCCGAGCAGCATCTCGACGCCCGCCTGCAGCCGCCCTGGCTGGCCGGCGGAACCACCGACTACCTGCTCGGCACCGATACCCTCGGCCGCGACATCCTGAGCCGCATCCTGTTCGGCGCCCGCACCTCGATCCTGGTCGCGGTCGGCGGCACCGGCTTCGGCTTTCTCCTCGGCACCTCCCTCGGCTTCGCCGCGGCCCACTGGCGGGGCTGGTGCGAGGAGGCGGTCATGATGCTCGTCGACATGCAGGCCGCCCTGCCCACCCTGGTGCTGGCCCTCGCGGTCCTGGCCTTCCTCGGCAACAGCCTGCCGCTGCTGATCCTGCTGGTCGGGCTCGACGGCTGGGAGCGCTACGCCCGGCTCACCCGCGGCATGGTCCTGTCGGCGCGCGAGAGCGGCTACGTCCTGTCGATGCGGATCGTCGGCGCGCCGGCCTGGCGCATCCACCTGCTGCACATCCTGCCGAACATCGCCGGCGCCCTCATCGTCCAGGCGACATTGAACTTTCCGCACACGATCCTGCTGGAGGCCGCGCTGTCCTTCTTCGGCCTCGGCGTCCAGCCGCCGGCGACCTCCCTCGGCCAGATGCTCGGATTGGGCCGCGCCTATCTCATTAACGCCTGGTGGATCGCGGTCTTCCCGGGCAGCGTGATCTTCCTGACCACGCTCTCCATGTGCCTGGTCGGCGACTGGCTGCGCGACCGGCTGGACCCGACGCTGGCCCGCGAGCCGGGAGCCGGCCGGCCGTGACCCCGGCGCGCGTGATCGCCCTCGACGGCGCCACGAACGTCCGCGACCTCGGCGGCTACGAGACCGCGGACGGGCGGAGCGTCCGATGGCGCCGTCTGTTCCGCGGATCCCGGCTGAGCCACCTCACCGCCGCCGATCTGGAGACGATGCGCGCCCTGGGGATCCGCACCGTCTGCGACCTGCGGGGGGCCGGCGAGTGCGCCCTCGCGCCCGGACTGGCGGGCGCCGTCGTGGCGAGAGTGCGGGCGCTGCCGATCGAGCCGACGCTGAAGCACGCGATCGACGGCGCCGCCGCCGGCTGGCCGCCGGACGGCGCGCCGCCGGAGGAGGTCATGGCCGAGATCTACCGGAGCTTCGCCCTGGAGCATTTCCAGGTCTATCGAGAGCTCCTGTCCCTCCTGCTCGAGGACGACGGCCTGCCGCTGCTCTTCCACTGCACCGCGGGCAAGGACCGGACCGGCTTCGGCGCAGCCGTCATCCTGCGCCTCCTCGGCGTTTCGGCGAAGGACGTCGTCGGCGACTACCTGCTCACCAACAGGCACTGGAAAGGGACCGGCCGGCTCGATCACTGCCCCGAGCCGATCAGGGCCGCGATCACGAGGGCCCGTCTGGCCTACCTCAGGGCGGCCTTCTCGGCGATCGATGCGGGCTTCGGCAGCTTCGAGCGCTACGCGGCGGAGATGCTGGGCGTCGACAGCCACGCCGCGGCAGAGCTGCGCGCCCGCCTTCTCGCCTAGCAAGGTTCCCCGGCACCCGCATCGGGGCCCGCCGTCGCCGTCCGGAAGAGGATCTCCCCCCTCGGCGGGCAGTCGTCGTTGGTGGCGGGAGTGACGGGACTCGAACCCGCGGCCTCCGGCGTGACAGGCCGGCGCTCTAACCGACTGAGCTACACCCCCAGCCCAACGACCGCGGCGGCAAATCGGGCCGCCGCCGAAGCGGAGGCGTCATGTACGCCAGCCCCCGGGCCCTGTCAAGCGCGCCCCGGCCGGATTCCGGGGAAGTCGCGCCGATGGCCAGACCGCGACCGGAATGCTAACCAGGGTCCAGCCTTCAACCGCCTGCGCCGGGGTCTCCGATGCGCCTCCTCCAGGTCATGGCCGGCGCCGAGCACGGCGGCGCCGAGACCTTCTTCGTCAGCCTGGCGCTGGCCCTCGCACGGGCCGGCCTGGAGCAGCGCGTCGCGATCCGCCGCAACCCGGCGCGCGCCGCCGCGCTCCGCGCCGGCGGCCTGGAGCCGCTCGAGCTGCGCTTCGGCGGGCCGCTCGACCGGCTGACTCCCTGGCGGCTGAAGCGCCTGGCCGCCGCCTTCCGGCCGGACATCGTGCTCTGCTGGATGAGCCGCGCCGCCGCGGTCATGCCGAGCGGCCCCTGGCTCAAGCTCGCGCGCATCGGCGGCTACTACGACCTCAAGTACTTCCGGAGCTGCGACCAGCTGCTCTGCATCACGCCGCAGCTGGTCGAGCGCTACGCCGCGCTCGGCTGGCCGCGCGAGCGGCTGCACTTCATGCCGAACTTCTCGACCTTCGAGGACGAGCCGGCGGTGCCGCGCAGCGCCTTCGGCACGCCGGAGGGCGCGCCGCTGCTGCTCTCGCTCGGCCGGCTGCACCCGGCCAAGGCCCTCGACACCCTGCTCCACGCCCTGGCCCGCGAGCCGCGCGCCCACCTCTGGCTCGCCGGCGAGGGCCCGAGTCGCGGCGAGCTGGAGTCGCTGAGCGCCGAGCTCGGCCTGACCGAGCGGGTCCGCTTCCTCGGCTGGCGCAGCGACAAGACCGCGCTGCTCAAGGCCTGCGACCTCTGCGTCTTCCCGTCCCGCTCCGAGGCCTTCGGCTCGGTCATCGTCGAGGCCTGGGCGCACCGCCGGCCGCTGGTCGCCGCCGCCGCCGACGGCCCGAAGGCCTTCGTCGAGGACGGCCGCACCGGCCTGCTGGTGCCGATCGACGACGTCGGCGCGCTGGCCGGCGCGATCACCCGCCTGATCGACGAGCCGGCCCTCGCCGCGTCGCTCGTCGAGGCCGGCTACCGCCGCTACCGGGAGGAGTTCACCGAGTCGGCCTGCGTCGCCCGCTATCTCGGCCTCTTCGAGAGGCTGCTCGCCGAGGCGCCGCCACGCCGCGCCGGGCGCTCCTAGAGGAACAGCCAGATGGTCAGCGGCACGGTGACCAGCGACAGCGCCGTCGAGGCGACGACCAGGCCGGCGACCTCGTCGGGATTGCGGTCGAAGCGCATGGCGAAGAGGTAGGCGTAGACCGCGACCGGCATCGAGTACTGCATGACCAGGGCGCCGCGCGCGAGCGGCGGCAGGCCGAGCAGCGCGGAGACCGCCAGGGCGATGGCACAGCCGCCGACGATGCGCACCAGCGCCAGGCCGAAGGCGACCGGCAGGCGGCGCGGCCGGAGGCGCGACAGTGAGACGCCGAGCGCGATCAGCATCAGCGGGATAGTCAGGCCGCCGAGCAGCTTGAGGCCGCGGCCGAGCGGCAGCGGCAGGGTCAGGTCCAGGAAGACCATGGCGAGGCCGACCAGCAGCGCGTAGATCAGCGGCATGCGCAGCAGCCCCTTCGGCTCCAGCGAGCCGCGCGAGATCGCGGCGCCGACCGTGAAGTGGCCGGTCGCGGTCATCGCGAAGGTCACGATGGCGAGCGCCAGGCCCGCGTCGCCGAAGGTGAAGAGGCTGAGCGACAGGCCCATGTTGCCGGTGTTCGGGAACAGCATCGCCGGCAGGAAGCTGCGCCGGTCCAGGCCGGTCAGCTTCAGCACCGCGAGGGCCAGCACGGCCATCGCCAGGTAGCAGAGCAGAGTCGCGAGCGCCATGGCACCGAAGGCCTGGGCGCTCGGCCGGACCTGGTCGAGGGTGCTGATCAGCAGGCAGGGCGTGCCGACGTACATCACCAGGTTGGTGACGGTCGCGACGTCGAAGGGCCGCTCCAGGCGCGCCCAGGCGAAACCCACGGCGATCGCGCCGAAGACCGGCACGACGATCGAGATCAGCTGCAGCAGCAAGGGCCTGCCCTTCGGGAGTCGGCCCCTTGCTAGCCCGCCCCCGGCAGGCCGGCAAGTCCCGCGCCGCGCATGCCGGCCCCCTGCCCGCGCCGCGTCGCCCTAGCTCTGCGGCCGCCAGCGCAGCAGGTAGCGCTCCAGGGCCTCGATCGCGAGATCGATGCAGAGCACCACGATCGAGGTCAGGATCAGGCCCGCGAAGACGCCGGTCGTGTCGAACACGCCCTGGGCCTGGGAGACCACGTAGCCGATGCCCTGGGAGGCGCCGATGTACTCGCCGACCACGGCACCGACCAGGGCGAAGCCGATCGAGGTGTGCAGGCTGGAGAAGATCCAGGCCATCGCCGAGGGCAGGTAGACGTGGCGCATCAGCTGGTGGTCCGAGGCCTGCAGCATGCGCGCGTTGTTGAGCACCACGGGATCGACCTCGCGCACGCCCTGGAAGGTGTTGAAGAACACCACGAAGAACACCAGGGTCACGCCGAGCGCGATCTTGGAGCCCATGCCGAGGCCGAACCAGATGATCAGGATCGGCGCCAGGATGACCCGCGGCAGGGCGTTGAAGATGCGGATGTAGGGGTCGAAGACCGCCGCCAGCAGCTCGACCCGGGCCAGCGCCAGGCCGGCCAGCACGCCGGTCACGATGCCGATCGCGAAGGCCGCCATGGCCTCGGTCAGCGTGACGATCAGGTGCGGCCAGATGTAGCCGGACAGGATCCACTCGGCCATGCGGCCGGCGATGTCGCTCGGCTTCGAGAAGAAGAAGGGGTCGAGCCAGCCGGTCGTGGCGCCGGCCTGCCAGGTGCCGGTGACCAGCACGAAGAAGCCGACTTGCAGCGCCAGCACCAGCCAGCGGCTGGCGCGCTTGCGCGTGGCGACCACAGCCGGCGGCCTCTCACGCGCCATGGGCCCCCTCCTCCTGCTTCAGGACCTCGTCGCGCAGGTCCGCCCAGATCCGCTTGTAGAGCGCGTTGAACGCGGGATCGAGGCGGATCTCGGCGACGTCGCGCGGCCGCTTCAGGTCGATCGCGTAGTCGCCCTTGATGCGCGCCGGCCCGGTCGACAGCACGACGACCCGGTCGGCCAGCGCGATCGCCTCCTCCAGGTCGTGGGTGATGAACAGCACGGTCTTGCGGGTCTCCTGCCAGAGCTCGAGCAGCTCGTTCTCCATGATCTGGCGGGTCTGGACGTCGAGCGCGCCGAAGGGCTCGTCCATCAGCAGCAGGCGCGGGTTGACGATCCAGGCCTGGGCGATGGCGACGCGCTTGCGCATGCCGCCGGAGAGCTGGTGGGGAAACCGGTCCTCGAAGGCGGCCAGGCCGACCCGCTTCAGCCAGCGCCGCGCCTCCGCCGCCGCCCTGGCCTTCGGCACCTTGCGGAAGGTCAGGCCCAGGCAGACGTTGTCGAGCACCGTGCGCCAGGGCAGCAGCGCGTCCTGCTGGAACAGGTAGGCGGCATGCGGGTTGATGCCGGTCAGCGTCTCGCCGAACACCCTGACAGTGCCGGCCGGCGGGAACAGCAGGCCGGCGGCGGCATTGAGCAGCGTCGACTTGCCGCAGCCCGAGGGCCCGACCAGGGCGACGAAGGTGCCCTCCTCGACCGCGAGGTCGACCTCGCTCATCACGGTATGGATCTCGCCCGAGGGGGTGGCGAAGCGGATCGTCACCCCCTCGAAGGCGATCGCCGGCGGCGCGCTCGCGGGCGCCGCCGGCGTGTTCTCTGCCGGCACGGCCATCGTCACCCCGACCGGCTCACTCGGTCGGGATGCCCAGCTTCGACGCCGCCTTCTTGGCGTAGAGGTTGGTGTAGGTCCTGCTGAGATCGACGTGGCCGTTCGCCACCTCCTTGTCGGAGCTGGCGAAGACGTCGAGCACGGCCTGCGCGCCCTTCGGGTCCATCACGCCGTTCTTCGAGTACATCGGGATCGTGTTCTTGAGCGCGGCGAGATAGAGCGCCGTGTCCTTGCCGACGTACTCCGCCGGCATCTTGGCCATGATCTCCTCGGCCGAGTGGCTGTGGATCCACTTCAGCGTCTCGACCATGCCGTCGGCCAAGCCCTGGGCCGCCGCCGGGTTGTCCTTGACCCAGTCGGCCGGCGCGTAGAGCGCGCCGCCGGGATAGTCGCCGCCGAAGACCTTGCGGGTATCGGCCTGGGAGCGCGTATCGATCAGGATCCGGAGATCCTTGTACTTGCCCTTCATCAGCGTCACCGCCGGGTCGAGCATGACGGCGGCCTGCACCTGGCCCTGCTCCATCGCCGCGACGGCGGTCGCGCCCAGGCCGATGCCGACGACCGGCACCGAGTTCGGGTCCTTGCCGTCCTTGTGCAGGGCGTACTTCAGGAAGAAGTCGGTCGAGGAGCCGGGCGCCGAGACGCCGACCTTCTGGCCGACCAGGTCGCCGACCGTCTTGATCTTGTCGGTGTACTTCGGCGAGACGGCCAGCACGAGGCCCGGGAAGCGGTCGTAGACCACGAAGGATTCCAGGATCTTGCCCTTGGGCTGCAGCTCGACCGTGTGGTCGTAGTAGCCGGAGACCACGTCGGCGCTGCCGCCGAGCACCGCGGTCAGGGCCTGGGAGCCGCCCTTCAGCGGGATCATCTCCACGTCGACGCCGTTCTTCTTGTAGAGGCCGAGCTGATGCGCCAGCACGGTCGGCAGGTAGCAGAGGCAGGACGGCCCGCCGATCGCCAGCTTGACCTGGGGCATGTCCGCCGCCGAAGCGGTGCCGGGCGCGCCGGCCAGGGCCAAGCCCAGGGCCAGCGCCGACAGTCCTGCAACGAAGCCAGAGAAGCCCGCGCGACGTCCCTGCCGCACGCCGGATGCCTTCGCCGTCATTCTTTCCTCCCTCAAGGCGGATTTCGTTGGACGCGGCCTTGTCGTCGGCCGCGCGCCAACCCTATCGGCGCCGAGAGCGGTGAACAAGCCGGCACGGCAGCGGCCGCCCGCCGCTCACGCGCCGGCGGCAAACCGGCCGCGGATCCAGTCGGCGACCTGCCGGACGGCCGGCAGCCGGCCGCCCGGTCCCGGCACCAGCCAGTAGCCCCGCGGGCTCTCCAGCTCGGCGGGGTGGGCCCGCACCAGGGCGCCCGACTCGAGCAGCCCGTCGACCAGGCCGAGCCAGCCGAGCGCGACGCCCTGCCCGGCCAGCGCCGCCTGGATCACCAGCGTGTAGGTGTTGAGGCCGAGCCCCGGCCGGCCCGGCCGGCGTGTCACGCCGAGCTCGGCGAGCCAGGACTCCCAGTCGTACCAGCGCCGCTCGCCCGCGCCTTCCAGGTGCAACAGCGGCAGCTCGCCGAGGCGCTGGGGTGACTCGAAGGGCCCCTGCTCGGCCAGGAAGGCCGGGCTGCAGACCGCCGTCACCCGCTCCGCGATCAGCCGCTCGGCGCCGGCCCCGACCTCGTCGCGGCCGCCGAACAGCACCGCGAGGTCGGCGCCGCCGTCCGGCCCGCCCGCGAGCTCCTGCGACGCGACGATCTGCACCGCGATCCCGGGATGGGCGGCGCGGAAGCCGGCGACGCGCGGCATCAGCCAGAGCGCGGCGAAGGCGTAGTCGGTCGCCAGGCGCACGACCGGCGTCTCCGCCTGGACCGCGATCGCGGCGGTCGCCTGGTCGAGCCGCTCCAGGCTGTCGCGCACCGCCTCGTGCAGCGTGCGGCCGGCCGGCGACAGCGCGAGGCCGCGATGGCGGCGCTCGAACAGCGGCAGCCCGAGCCGCTCCTCCATCCGGCGGATGCGATAGCTCAGCGCCGGCTGGGTCATGCCCAGGGCCGCGGCCGCGTGGGACAGGTTCTCGTGGCGCGCCGCGGCGTCGAACAGCCGCAGGCAGCCGAGGTCGAGAGGGTCTCTGCTCATCAATCGATTTATAGCAGAGATACAGTCACAGCCTCTTCACATCCGGCGACCTTGCTGTCTTCCTGGGGCTTTCGGGATCTGCCCGAGAGGTCGAAAGAGTCGCTGCCATAAGCCTGCCTTGGCGATGTCCAGGCGCAGCCGGCGCAAACGAGGGGGGCCGCGAGCGATGACACGTCCGAACATCCTGATCCTGATGGTCGACCAGCTGACGGGCGTGCTGTTCGAGGACGGCCCTGCCGGCTTCCTGAAGACGCCGCACCTCGCGCGCCTCGCCGAGCGCTCGCTGCGCTTCTCGACCTGCTACACGGCGAGCCCGCTCTGCACGCCGGCGCGCGCCGCCTTCATGACCGGCCTGCTGCCCTCCGGCAACGGCGTCTACGACAACGCCGCCGAGCTCGCCTCCTCGCTGCCGACCTACGCCCACTACCTGCGCCGCGCCGGCTACCAGACCTGCCTGTCCGGCAAGATGCACTTCATCGGTGCCGACCAGCTGCACGGCTTCGAGGAGCGCCTGACCACGGACATCTATCCCGCCGACTTCGGCTGGACCCCGGACTACCGCAAGCCGGGCGAGCGGATCGACTGGTGGTACCACAACCTCGGCTCGGTGGTCGGCGCCGGAGTCGCGGAGATCACCAACCAGCTCGAGTTCGACGACGAGGTCGCCTACCAGGCCGAGCGCAAGCTCTACGACCTGGCGCGGCGCAGGGACGAGCGGCCCTGGAGCCTGACCGTGAGCTTCACCCATCCGCACGACCCCTATGTGGCGCGGCCGGAATACTGGGAGCTCTACGCGGACTGTCCGGGGGAGGCCTGGCCCCTGACGCCGCGCGTCGCGCCGATCCCCTACGAGGAGCTCGACCCGCACGGCCAGCGGATCTGGAAGGCCTGCGACCAGGGCGCCTTCGAGGTCACGCCGGAGCATGTCGCCCGGGCCCGGCGCGCCTACTTCGCCAGCCTCTCCTACCTGGACGCCCAGATCGGCCGCCTGCTCGGCGTGCTCGAGCGCTCCGGCATGGCCGAGGACACGGCGATCGTGTTCCTGGCCGATCACGGCGACATGCTCGGCGAGCGCGGCCTCTGGTACAAGATGAGCTTCCACGAAGGCTCGGCGCGGATTCCGCTGATGATCGCCGCGCCCGGCCTGACGCCGGGGCGGATCGATGCACCGGTCTCGCAGCTCGACCTGCTGCCGACCCTGGCGGCCCTCGGCGGAGTCGAGCCGGACTCGCTGCTGCCGGTCGACGGCGAGAGCCTGCTGCCGCTCGCCGGCGGCGCCGGCCGGACCAGCCCGGTGCTGATGGAGTATGCGGCCGAAGGCTCCTGGGCGCCGCTGGTCTCGATCCGCGACGGCCGCTGGAAGTTCAACGCCTGCGAGCTCGATCCGCCGCAGCTCTTCGACCTGGAGAACGATCCCGACGAGTTGGAGAACCTCGCCGGCCGGCCCGAGCAGGCCGAGCGCGTCGCCGCCTTCCAGGCGCGGGTCGCGGCGCGCTGGGACCTCCGGGCCTTTGACGCCGCGGTGCGCGCCAGCCAGGCCCGGCGCTGGGTCGTCTACGAGGCGCTGCGTCAGGGCCGCTACACGCCCTGGGACTTCCAGCCCCTGCAGGACGCCAGCGAGCGCTTCATGCGCAACCACATGGACCTGAACGTCGTCGAGGACCGCCAGCGGGTCGCGGCTTCGCTGCGCCCTTCGACAAGCTCAGGGTGAGGCGAAGGGGAGACTGGGGAGCCGCAGGCTGCCCTTCGCCTCATGGTGAGCCTGTCGAACCACGAAGCAAGGCCGGCACGGGCCGTCACGCCTCGCGGAGTGCCCGCAGCACGGCGATCAGCTTGCGGTCGCGCTCGCGGATCAGGTCGGCGGCGCTGCGGCCGCCCGCCTCTTCCTCGCAGCCCTCGACGATGGTGTCGCGCAGCGCGCCCTCGACCTTGGGCGGCACCAGGCGGGTCCAGGCCGGGTCCATCGAGCCCGGCGGCCAGTGGTCGAGCATGTGGCCCATGCCGCCCTCGCCGCCGGCCAGGTGGAAGGTCAGGAAGGGCCCCATGAAGGCCCAGCGCAGGCCGGGCCCGGCGGTCAGCGCCAGGTCGATCTCCTCGACCGTCGCCTCGCCGGCCGCGACCATGTGCAGCGCCTCGTACCAGAGCGCTTCCTGCAGGCGGTTGGCGATGAAGCCCGGCACCTCGCGGCTCATCTTGACCGCGGTCTTGCCGGCGGCCTCGTAGAAGGCGGTCGCCCAGTCCACGGCGTCCTGCGCGGTCTTCTCGCCGCCGACCACCTCGACCAGCGGCACCAGGTAGGGCGGATTGAAGGGATGGCCGACGACCAGGCGCTCGGGCCGGGCCGCCTTGACCTGCATCTCGGTCATGCCGAAGCCCGAGGTCGAGGAGGCGATCACGGCCTCCGGCGCGGCCGCGGCGTCGATCTCGGCCAGCAGGTCGACCTTGAGCGCCAGGCGGTCCGGCGCGCTTTCCTGCACGAAGGCGGCGCCGGCAACGGCCCCGGCCAGCGTCGGCTCGAAGGAGAGGTTGGCCCGGCTGGCGCCCGGCGCCAGGCCGAGCGCCTCGAGTGCCGGCCAGGCCGCCTCGACCAGGCGGTTCATGCGGGCCTCGCCGTCGGGCGCCGGATCCCAGGCCGTGACCCGGTAGCCGCGCGCCAGGAAATGCGCCACCCAGCCGCTGCCGATCACGCCCGCGCCGATGCAGGCGACCCGATCGACGGAGCCCGGTTCGACTCGCGCCATGTGCTTGCCTCGTGAAGAAGGGGTTGCCGCTCCCGCACGCCGTTCGACGGGCGTGCGACTCCGCGGATCTCTGCCGGCGGGCGCCGCTCAGGGCAGGTCGGGCGCCGCCGTCGTGGTGGGCGGTGAGAGACTCGAACTCCCGACATCCTCGGTGTAAACGAGGCGCTCTACCAGCTGAGCTAACCGCCCATAAAAAACGACCGGCCGCCCGCAGAATCCCGCGAGCGGCCGGCCGGTTCGTCCGATGGCGCGGCCGGTGTTAGTTGACCGCGTCCTTCAAGCCCTTGCCGGCCTTGAACTTCGGCTGCTTCGACGCGGCGATCTTGATCTTCTCGCCGGTCCGCGGGTTGCGGCCCTCGGAGGCGGCACGCGTCGCGACGGCGAAAGTCCCGAAGCCAACCAGCCGGACCTCCTCACCCTTCGCGAGAGCCGCGGAGATAGCGTCGAATACGGCGTCCACCGCCTTGGCCGCATCGGCCTTCGAAAGATCGGCGCTATCGGCAACCGTGGCCACGAGATCGTTCTTGTTCACCGTTGAACCCCCCTTCTCTGTAGGGAAATCGTTGTCTTAGGAACATTCCAGCGGAAGAGGCTTGGAGTGTAAGCGCGCGTTTTGAGTCCCGTCAATGTGCAAAGCCGCACTTTTCAAGGGATTCGAGGGGCCCGAAGGCCCCTCGAAAGCGTCTCGAATTGTCCGCGATCCTGCCCGCGATCAGTGCGTCAGAACGTCCGGCCTGTCGCCCTGGTTGTCCTTTTTCAAGGACTCGACGGGGGCCTCCTCCGGCTCGCTCCACTCGATCGGAGTCGGCGCCGCCGTCAGGGTGTGCCGGAGCACTTCGTCGACCGTGCGGCAGGGGATGATCTCCAGCCCCTTCTTGACGTTGTCCGGGACGTCGGCGAGGTCCTTCTCGTTCTCCTCGGGGATCACGACCTTCTTGATGTTGCCGCGCAGCGCGGCGAGCAGCTTCTCCTTGAGGCCGCCGATCGGCAGGACCCGGCCGCGCAGCGTGACCTCGCCGGTCATCGCGACGTCCGGATGCACCGGGATGCCGGTCAGGGTCGAGACGATCGCCGTCACCATGGCGATGCCGGCCGAGGGGCCGTCCTTCGGAGTCGCGCCCTCGGGCACGTGGACGTGGATGTCCTTCTTCTCGAAGATCGTCGGCTTGATGCCGTACTCGAGCGCCCGGCTCTTGACGTAGGACTCGGCCGCCTGGATCGACTCCTTCATGACGTCGCCCAGCTTGCCGGTCGCCACGACCTTGCCCTTGCCGCGCACGGTCACCGCCTCGATCGACAGCAGCTCGCCGCCGACCTCGGTCCAGGCCAGGCCCGTCGAGACGCCGACCTGGGGCTCCTGCTCCGCCTCGCCGTAGCGATAGCGGCGCACGCCGGCGAACTTCTCCAGGTTGCGCCGGGTCAGGTTGACCTTGTCGGCCTTGCTCATGCCGATTTCCTTGACCGCCTTGCGCAGCAGCCCGGCCAGCTCGCGCTCGAGGTTCCGGACACCGGCCTCGCGCGTGTAGTAGCGGATCACGTCGCGCAGGGCGTCGTCGGAGATCGACCACTCGCCCTTCTTCATGCCGTGCTCCTTGACCTGCTTGGGCAGCAGGTGGCGCTTGGCGATCTCGACCTTCTCGTCCTCGGTGTAGCCGGGGATGCGGATCGTCTCCATGCGGTCGAGCAGCGGCTGCGGCATGCGCAGCGTGTTCGCCGTGGTGATGAACATCACGTCCGACAGGTCGTAGTCGACCTCGAGGTAGTGGTCGTTGAAGGAGTTGTTCTGCTCCGGATCGAGCACCTCGAGCAGCGCCGAGGAGGGGTCGCCGCGCCAGTCGGCGCCGAGCTTGTCGATCTCGTCGAGCAGGAACAGCGGGTTCGACGACTTGGCCTTCTTCATGCCCTGGATGACCTTGCCCGGCATCGAGCCGATGTAGGTCCTCCGGTGGCCGCGGACCTCGGCCTCGTCACGCACGCCGCCCAGGCTCATGCGCACGAAGTTGCGCCCCGTGGACTTGGCGATCGACTTGCCCAGCGAGGTCTTGCCGACGCCCGGCGGGCCGACCAGGCAGAGGATCGGGCCCTTGACCTTGCGCATGCGCTGCTGCACCGCGAGGTACTCCAGGATGCGCTCCTTGACCTTCTCCAGGCCGTAGTGGTCGGCATCCAGGGTCTTCTCGGCGAGCTTCAGGTCGATGCGCGCGCGGGTCCGCTTCTTCCAGGGGATCGAGAGCAGCCAGTCGAGGTAGTTGCGCACCACCGTCGCCTCGGCCGACATCGGGCTCATCGAGCGCAGCTTCTTGACCTCGGCGCTGGCCTTCTCGCGGGCTTCCTTGGACAGCTTGGTCTTGCGGATCTTCTCCTCGATCTCGGCGACCTCGTCGCGGCCGTCCTCGGTCTCGCCCAGCTCCTTCTGGATCGCCTTCAACTGCTCGTTGAGATAGTACTCCCGCTGGGTCTTCTCCATCTGGCGCTTCACGCGGTTGCGGATGCGCTTCTCGACCTGCAGGACGCCGATCTCGCCCTCCATGAAGCCGTAGACCTTCTCCAGGCGCTCCGGCACCGAGACGGTCTCGAGCAGCTCCTGCTTCTCGGGGATCTTCAGCGACAGGTGCGAGGCGACGGTGTCGGCGAGCTTGCTCGGCTCCTCGATCTGGTTGATCGAGACCAGCACCTCGGGCGGGATCTTCTTGTTGAGCTTGATGTACTGCTCGAACTGCGAGACCACCGTGCGGGCCAGGGCGTCGATCTCGCCCTCCTCGGTGCCGTGGTCGTCGGCCAGGTCGGCATAGGCCTCGAAGAAGTCCGGGTTCTCCGTGAACTTCTGGATGCGCGCGCGCTGGCCGCCCTCGACCAGCACCTTGACCGTGCCGTCGGGCAGCTTGAGCAGCTGCAGGACCGTGCCGACCGTGCCGACGGCATAGATGTCGCCGGGATTCGGGTCGTCCTGCGCGGCGTTCTTCTGGGTGACCAGCAGGATCTGCTTGTCGTCCTTCATGACGTCCTCGAGGGCGCGCACGGACTTCTCGCGGCCCACGAACAGCGGCACGATCATGTGCGGGAAGACGACGATGTCCCGCAGCGGCAGGACCGGGAAGAGATTGCCTTGAGGAAGATCGAGCATTGCTTCTCTTTCGGGTTGTCCGCGCCCCTGGGATAGGCGGCGCCGGGCAGGCGACGGTCCGCGTGGCGCGGCCCCGTGCGCACAATGTTCTATCTTGGCCGCGGGGGGCGGCCCTTCAAGTCCGATCGCCGGAGCGGTCGCCCTCCGGCCGAGGCGCCGTGCTCCGCAGAGCCCGGGCCGGCTGCCCGAAGCGGCCGCGCGTCAGGCGCTGGTACCGACGTCGCCGCGCCGGTCGGAGTAGATGAACAGCGGCTTGCCGCGTCCCTCGACCACGTCGCGGTTGATGACGATCTCCTCGACCCCGTCGAGGCCCGGCAGGTCGAACATCGGCTCGAGCAGGATGCCCTCCATGATCGAGCGCAGGCCGCGCGCGCCGGTCTTGCGCTTGATCGCCTTCTCGGCGATCGCCTTGAGGGCGTCCTCGGTCAGCTCGAGGCTGATGTCCTCCATCTCGAAGAGCCGCTGGTACTGCTTGACAAGGGCGTTCTTCGGCTTGGTCAGGATCTCGATCAGCGCCGCGTCGTCCAGGTCCTCGAGGGTCGCGACGACCGGCAGGCGGCCGACGAACTCGGGGATCAGCCCGAACTTCAGCAGGTCCTCGGGCTCGACCTCGCGCAGGATCTCGCCGGTCTGGCGCTCCTCGGGCCCGCGCACGTCGGCACCGAAGCCGATCGCCGAGCCCTTGCCGCGGTGGGCGATGATCTTCTCGAGGCCGGCGAAGGCGCCGCCGCAGATGAACAGGATGTTGGTCGTGTCGACCTGCAGGAACTCCTGCTGCGGATGCTTGCGTCCGCCCTGGGGCGGCACGGAGGCGACGGTGCCCTCCATGATCTTCAGCAGCGCCTGCTGCACGCCCTCGCCCGAGACGTCCCGGGTGATCGAGGGGTTGTCGGACTTGCGGCTGATCTTGTCGACCTCGTCGATGTAGACGATGCCGCGCTGCGCGCGCTCGACGTTGTAGTCGGCCGACTGCAGTAGCTTCAGGATGATGTTCTCGACGTCCTCGCCGACGTAGCCGGCCTCGGTCAGGGTCGTCGCGTCGGCCATCGTGAAGGGCACGTCGAGGATGCGCGCCAGGGTCTGGGCCAGCAGCGTCTTGCCGCAGCCGGTCGGGCCGATCAGCAGGATGTTCGACTTGGCCAGCTCGACGTCGTTGTGCTTCGCGCCGTGCGCGAGTCTCTTGTAATGGTTGTGGACGGCAACAGAGAGCACCCGCTTCGCATGGCTCTGGCCGATGACGTAGTCGTCGAGGACCGCGCAGATGTCGCGGGGCGTCGGCACCCCGTCGCGCGACTTGACGAGCGTCGTCTTATGCTCCTCACGGATGATGTCCATGCAGAGCTCGACGCATTCATCGCAGATGAACACGGTCGGGCCCGCGATGAGCTTCCGCACCTCGTGCTGGCTCTTGCCGCAGAAGGAGCAGTACAGCGTGTTCTTGGAGTCGCTGCCGCCGGGTTTCGTCATGACCGTTCGTCTCGCACCCTTACTAGCGACGTCATGTTAGACAGGCGCCGCCGTGCCACACAACGGCAAAAAATCCTGCTTGCGACGTCCCGTCGCCGGAACGTGCAAGCCCGGAAGTCTTGCCCTTCAACATTCAATAAAGGCTTAAATCGCCGGTTTTCATCCCCAGGCGCGCGCATTCCTGCCCGCCGGGGACGGCCGGTCCGGCCGCAGGCGCCCTGCCCTAGGATGACGTCTTCTCGCCGCCGCCGTCCTTGGCATCGGCCTCCCCGGCCTCGCCGAGGCCCTTCGGGCGCTTCGCCACGACCTCGTCGATCAGGCCGAAATCCTTGGCCTCGCCGGCGCTCATGAAGCGGTCGCGCTCCATGATGCCCTCGACGTCGGCGATCGTGCGGCCGGTGTGCTCGGCATAGAGCTCGTTGAGCCGCGCGCGCACCGCCAGGATCTCGCGGGCGTGGATCTCGATATCGGTCGCCTGGCCCTGGAAGCCGCCGGACGGCTGGTGGGTCATGATCTTGGCGTTGGGCAGCGAGTAGCGCTTGCCCTTGGCGCCGGCCATCAGCAGCAGCGAGCCGGCCGAGGCGGCGAGACCGACGCAGACGGTCGAGACGTCCGGCTTGATGTACTGCATCGTGTCGTAGATCGCGAGGCCGGCCGAGACCGAGCCGCCCGGCGAGTTGATGTAGAAGGCGATGTCCTTGTTCGGATTGTCCGATTCCAGGAACAGCAGCTGGGCGCAGATCAGGCTGGCCACGTGGTCGTTGATCGGCCCGGTCAGGAAGATGATCCTTTCCTTCAGGAGCCGGGAGTAGATGTCGTAGGCACGCTCGCCGCGGTTGGTCTGCTCGACCACCATCGGCACGAGCGTGTTCATCTGGATGTCGTGGCTCATGCTCGCCCTTGTCTGCCCCGTTTGGTTCGCTGGACGGCCCGGACGGTCGTCCGGGCCGGAAGCTCTTCCTTCTAGCTAGGCCGTCGCGGGGCTCCGCTCAAGCCTCCGAGGACTCGTCGGCGTCCCCGGCCTTGGCGGCCTTCGGCTTGGCCTTGCTCTTGGCCTTGGCCGGCGCCTTCTTGGCCTTGCCCTCGGCCTTCTCGCCGCCCTCCGAGGCCGACTCGTCGCCGGCCTCGGCCTCGAGCTCCTTCTGCAGCTCGTCGGGCGTCAGCTTGCGCTCGGCGACCTTGGCCAGCGCCAGGATGAAGTCGATGGTCTTGTCCTCGAACACCGGCCCGCGCAGGTTGCCGATCGCCTCGGGGTTCTTCTGGAAGAACTCGATGACCTCGCGCTCGCGGCCGGGATAGCGCTGGGCTTCCTGGAACAGCGCCTTGTTGAGCTCGTCCTGGGTGACCTCGATGCCGTTCTTCTGGCCGACGTCGGAGAGCAGCAGGCCGAGGCGCACGCGCCGCTCGGCGATCGTGCGGTACTCCTGCTTCAGGGTCTCCTCGTCCTTGCCCTCGTCGTCGGGGTCGCTGCGCCCGGCCTCGCGGTCCGCCTCGATCTGGCGCCAGATCGCCTCGAACTCCTGCTCGACCATGCCCGGCGGCACCGGGAAGTCGTGGCCCTCGGCCAGCTTGTCGAGCAGCTCGCGCTTGACCTTGGAGCGGGCGATGCCCTCGAACTCCTGGCCGAGCTGCTCCGCGACCTTCTTGCGCAGGTCCTCGAGGTTCTCGGCGCCGTAGTTCTTCGCCATCTCGTCGTCGATCGGCGTCGACTCGGTCGCCAGGATGTCCTTCACCGTGACCTCGAAGACGGCTTCCTTGCCGGACAGCTCGTCGTTCGCATAGCCCTCGGGGAAGGTCACGGTCACGGTCCGCTCGTCGCCCTTGCCGGCGCCGATCAGCTGGTCCTCGAAGCCGGCGATGAACTGGTTGGAGCCGAGCTGCAGGTGGTGGTCCTGGCCCTCCATGCCCGGGAAGGCCACGCCGCCGACCGTGCCCTTGAAGTCGATCACCAGGACGTCGCCGCTCTCCGCCGGCCGCTCGCTCTCCAGCGGCTTGGTGGTGCGCTGGTTCTCGGCCAGGCGCTCCAGCGCCTTGTCGACCTCCTCGGCCGGGACCTCGACCTTGACCCGCTCGAGCTCGAGGGTCGAGAAGTCCATCGGCGCGATCTCGGGCATCAGCTCGACCGTGAGCTTGTACTCGAGGTCCTCGCCCTTCTCGAACTTGGTGACCTCGATCTGCGGCTGCATCGCCGGGGTCAGGCCGCGCTCGTTGATGGCCTGCTGCGAGGCGTCGTTGACCGCCTGCTGCAGCACCTCGCCGAGCACGGCGTCGCCGTAGCGCTGCTTGAGCACGGAGCTCGGCACCTTGCCGGGCCGGAAGCCCGGGATCTGAGCGGTCTTGGCGACCTCGGCCAGGCGCGCCTGGACCTTGTCCTCGATCTCGGCGGCGGCGAGGGTCACGGTGAATTCGCGCTTCAGGCCCTCGTTGAGGGTCTCGTTAACCTGCATGGGGACGCTTGCCCTTTCGTCTCGGCTGTCGGCTGTAGTCAGTGGGTCGGCACTCGCACCGGCCTTCGGTCGTCGGCGCAGGCGTCCGGTCCGCCGTCGGGCCGCCGCTCGCCCGCCGGCCGACCCGGCACCCCGGATCGCTGGCCCGGAATCCGGTGCCCCCGGAACCCGGTGCCGTGGTGCGGGCGGAGGGACTTGAACCCCCACGACACGAGGTCACAGGAACCTAAATCCTGCGCGTCTACCAGTTCCGCCACGCCCGCCCGCGGCGCAGCCCCGGAGCCGCGAGACGCCTCGACGCCTCCCGTCCGGTGCGAGCCGCGGTCTATAGCATAGGAAATCCGGCCGTCAAAGGCAGCGGGACCGCCGCTTCCGCGGCGGCTCGCCCAGCGGCGTCCGCGGTCGCGTCCCCCTGCCCGCCCCGGCGGCGTCAGCGGCAGCGCGCCACCAGCCCGGCCGCGCAGGCGTCGAGGATCGCCTCGGCGTCGATCCTGTAGTGCCGGTGCAGGTCGGGGACGTCGCCGGACTGGCCGAAGTGCTCGACGCCGAGCGCCTGGACGCGGTGGCCGCGCACGCTGCCCAGCCAGCCGAGCGTCGCCGGATGGCCGTCGAGCACCGTGACCAGGACGGCGTCCGCGGCGAGCGGCGCCAGCAGCTGCTCGACGTGGCTCTCGGCGCGCGGGTGGCCCTGCTGGCGCGCCTGCAGCGAGGCCGACCACTCGGCGTTGAGCCGGTCCGCCGAGGTCACCGCCAGCAGGCCGGCGCCGGGCAGCTCCTCGGCCAGCTGCTCCCAGGCGTCCAGCGCCTGGCCGGCGACCGCGCCGCTGTAGACGATGGCCAGCTCGCAGCCCTCGGCCGGCGGCTTCAGCCAGTAGCCGCCGGTGATGATCCGCGCCGAGAGCTCGGCGTCGAGGCTGCGCTGCGGCTGGGCCAGCGGCAGGGTCGAGAGCCGCAGGTAGACCGAGCCGCCCTTGGAGTCGCGCAGCCAGTCCGTGCCCGGCAGCGCGTCGTGGCCGGGATGGGCCTCGTCGCGCTGCAGGTAGTCGAAGGACCAGCGCAGGATCGCCGCCAGCTCGTCGACGTAGGCCGGCTCGAAGGAGGCCAGGCCGTCCTGGGCCATGCCGATCAGCGGCGTCGCGATCGACTGGTGGGCGCCGCCCTCCGGCGCCAGCGTGATGCCCGAGGGGGTCGCCACGACGATGAAGCGGGCGTCCTGGTAGCAGGCGTAGTTCAGGGCATCGAGGCCGCGCTGGATGAAGGGATCGTAGAGCGTGCCGATCGGCAGCAGCCGCGTGCCGAACAGCGTGTGGCCGAGGCCGAGCGCCGCCAGCAGGGTGAAGAGGTTGTTCTCGGCGATGCCGAGCTCGATGTGCTGGCCGTCCGGCGACATCGACCAGCGCTGCGCCGAGACCACCTTCTCTTCGCGGAACACGTCCTCGCGCGGCCGGCGGTCGAAGATGCCGCGGCGGTTGACCCAGCCGCCGAGGTTGGTCGAGACCGTCACGTCCGGCGAGGTCGTGACCAGCCGGCTCGCCAGCGGCGTGTCCTCGCGCGCCAGCTCGGCCAGGATCTTGCCGAAGCCCTCCTGGGTCGACATCGTCCCGCCGGCGGGCACCGGGAAGTCGGCCGGCAGCGGCACCGGCTCGGCCTTGTGGCGACGCCGGCCCTCGGCGTTGAAGGGCACGCTGTCCAGGAAGGCGCGCAGCTCCTCGGCCGGCAGGTCGAGGCCGGTGAAGGGCTCCCACTCCTCGCCGTCGCCGATCCGGTTGCGGCGCCTGAACTCGGCCATCTGCTCGACGTTCATCAGGCCGGCGTGGTTGTCCTTGTGGCCGGCGAACGGCAGGCCGAAGCCCTTGATCGTATAGGCGATGAAGCAGGTCGGCCGGTCGTCGTCGATCGACTCGAAGGCCTCCAGCACCGCCTCCAGGTCGTGGCCGGCGAGATTGGTCATCAGCGCTTCGAGCTCGGCATCGCCGGTGCGCTCGAGCAGCGCGCGGATGCCCGGCTCCCCGCCGAGGTCGGCCAGCAGGTGGCGGCGCCAGGCGGCGGCGCCGGAGAACACCAGGGCCGAGTAGAGCGAGTTCGGGCAGTCGTCGATCCAGCGCCGCAGCGCCTCGCCGCCCGGCTCGGCGAAGGCGGCCTGCAGCTTCTTGCCGTACTTCAGCGCGACGACGCGCCAGCCCATGGAGTCGAACAGCTTGTCGATCTGGCCAAACAGGCGGTCGGTGACCACCGAATCGAGGCTCTGGCGGTTGTAGTCGATGACCCACCAGACGTTGCGCAGGTCGTGCTTCCAGCCCTCGAGCAGCGCCTCGTAGACGTTGCCCTCGTCGAGCTCGGCGTCGCCGACCAGCGCGACCATGCGGCCCGGCCGCCGGCCTTCGGGCAGCAGGCCCTTCAGCTCGACGTAGTCCTGCACCAGGCTGGCGAAGGAGGTCATGGCGACGCCGAGGCCGACCGAGCCGGTCGAGAAGTCGACGTCGTCGGCGTCCTTGGTGCGCGAGGGATAGGACTGGGCGCCGCCGAGGGCGCGGAAGCCCTCCAGCTTGTCGCGGCTCTGGTTGCCCAGCAGGTACTGGATGGCGTGGAACACCGGGCTGGCGTGCGGCTTGACCGCGACCCGGTCCTCCGGCCTGAGGACGTGGAAATAGAGCGCGGTCATCAGCGTCGCCAGCGAGGCCGAGGAGGCCTGGTGGCCGCCGACCTTGAGGCCGTCGCGGCTGGGCCGCAGGTGGTTGGCGTTGTGGATCGTCCAGCTCGACAGCCAGAGCACCTTGCGCTGCAGTTCCTCGAGGCAGCGCAGTCGATGCCTGCGCGCGGTCTCGGCCGCCTCGGCCCGCGTCGCCCTCGCCGTGCTCATCCGGCCATCCTCCAGCCCGTGATCCCAGGAGCCGCCTTTATAGGCGCGCGGCGCGCCCCTGCGCAAAGCCGCGCTGGCGGACGGCGGCACAGGGCGGCCGTGCGGCGCGCGAAGGTCTCGAGGGCAGAGGTGTCGTCGGCTCGGGCCCGGGCAGCTCCGCCGGGGGACCGCTCAGCGCACCCGCTCGCGGAAGCGCTCCCGGAAGGAGTTCAGGGCCAGGATCCGCGGCCCGCCCGGCACGCCCAGCTCGTTGCGCCGCAGCGACAGCTCGAAGCGGACGTGCGGGATGTTGTTGCTGTCGGCGTAGATCGAGATGATTCGGGCGAGCTCTTCGACCGGCCCGCCGTTCTTGTGCCGGAAGGTGTCGCCGGAGCGGATGTATTCCAGCTTGCCGCCGCGCCTGAAGATCAGGTTGCTGCGCTCGCGCCGCGGGCTCGCCGAATCGGCCTTGCTTTTCAAGGTGATGACCATCCCCAAGGCACCCCCACAGGCCTTAAGTGACGGTCAAGGGATACGCCCTGGATGGCGGAGATTCAACTTAATTTCAAATGTGAACGAAATATGGCGAATCAAATTTCGGGGGGACGTCGTCGGGCTCGGCGATCGTGCCCTGCGACCGGTCGCCGGTCAGGCCGCTCCGACCGGTTCCTGGTAGCGGTCGATGAAGCTCTCGAGGTTCAGGGTACGCCGGTAGTCGTAGCGCAGCGCCTCGCTGCGCTCGATGGTCAGCTCGTAGCTGACGTGGCTGATGCCCATCGGATCAGCGACGACGGCAAGGACCCGCGCGGTCTCCAGCATCCCGTTCTGGACCCGCGCGCGGAAGACCAGGCCTTCGCGGACTTCGACGCGGCGGCGCTGCCAGGGTGTGGCAAGCCTCTCGATTACGCTCACGGCTTTCGCTCCTTACGCACATGAACGAGGCCGACAGAAACCATCGGCACGATAGAATTTGCTCCTACAACTGTTGCGTTTTAGTTAAGAAAATGCCGCTCCGCGAAGCACTTGCGAGATTCTTTCCGGAAGATCCTGGGAAATCATCCCGGCACCGGCCAGGGCCGCGGCCTCGCCCTGCAGCCAGGCGCCCGCGGCGGCGGCCTCGAAGGCCGGCATGCCCTGGGCCAGGAGTCCGCCGATCGTGCCGGCCAGCACGTCGCCAGTGCCGGCCGTCGCCAGGGCCGGCGGCGCATTGACGGTGATCGCGGCACGGCCGTCGGGCGCCGCGACGACGCCGTCCGCGCCCTTCAGCAGCACGACGCAGCCCGAGCGCTCGGCGGCGCGGCGCGCCCGGACCAGGCGATCGCCCTCGAGGTCGGGGAAGAGGCGCCGGAACTCGCCGTCGTGCGGCGTCAGCACGACCGGCCCGCGCACGGCGCGGAACAGGGCGTGGCCGCGTCCCTCGGCGGCGGTGACGGCGTCGGCGTCGAGCACGGTGGCGCGACCGGTGGCCAGGGCCGCATGGGCCAGCTGCCAGGCCGTGTCGCCGCGCCCGAGGCCCGGCCCGACGACCAGGGCGTTGAGGCGCTCGTCCTCGATCAGCGCTTCCCAGGCCGCGGGTTCGGCGCAGTCGCGCACGATCAGGCTGGGCGAGGCCAGGGCGTAGATCACCCGGTCCTCGGGCCGGGCGGCGATCGAGACCAGCCCCGCGCCGACGCGCAGCGCCGCGAGGGCGGCCAGCCGCGCGGCCCCGGTCATCGGCCCGCCGGCGACGACGGCGTGCCCGTAGTCGTACTTGTGGCTCTCCGGCCGCCGGCGCGGGAAGGCAGACCGCCAGAGCGCCGGCCCGTTCTGCCAGGCCTTCAGGGCGAGCTCGGGCAGCACCGAGTCCGGAATGCCGATGTCGGCGAGCCGGATCTCGCCGCAGAGGCGCCGGCCCGGGTAGAGCAGGTGCCCGGGCTTCTTGCGGAAGAAGGTGACGGTGAGCGCCGCCTCGGCGGCCAGCGGACCGAGCGGCGCCCCGGTGTCGCCGCTGAGCCCGCTCGGCACGTCCACGGCGACAAGCGGCACCGCCGCCGCGTTGGCCGCCTCGACCGTCGCGGCCGCCGCGCCCTCGAGGGGGCGCGACAGGCCGGCGCCGAACAGTGCGTCGACGATCAGCTCGGCTCCCGCCAGGCCGGCCGGTGCCAGCGCTTCGACCGGCCCCTCCCAGAGCGCGGCATGGTGCGCGGCATCGCCCGTCAGGCCGTCGCCCGTGCCGAGCAGCGCCAGGCGCACCGGCCAGCCGGCCGCCTGGAGCCGCCGCGCAGCCACGAAGCCGTCGCCGCCGTTGTTGCCGGGGCCGCAGAGCACCAGGGTCGGACGCGCCGACCAGCGCGCGCGGATCGCCAGCTCGACCGCCCTGCCCGCCTGCTCCATCAGCTCGGTGCCGGCGACGCCGCGCGCCATCGCCGCCCGGTCGGCCGCCGCCATCTCGGCGACCGACAGCAGCAGCGCCTCCGGCGCGACCGGCGCCGCCCCCTTCGCCTCCTCGATCACGGCCTCGTCTCCGGCATCACGGCTCTCCCATCCGGCGCTCATCCGTCTGCGGCCGGGAGCGGTCTCGCCCGATCGGCCGCGGCGACTCCAGGACGCGGCCTCAGTAGGCGACAGCCGCGCAGAAGGTGGCGGGCTCGGCGACGCGCAGCCGGTCGCAGGCGCGCTCGGCCTCGGCGCGCTCGGCCCAGTCGCCGGCGAAGACCCGATAGACCGCGCCCAGGCCGGCGACCTCGACCCGGCGCACCGTCACGGCGAGCGTGCCCAGCGCATCGCGATGCCGCTCGGCGACCGCCCGGCCCAGCCGGTCGGCCGCCGCCTCGCTGCCGGCCGTGCCGAGCCACAGCGCGAAGCGGCCGGAGAGCGGTGCCGGAGCAGGCGCAGCGGGCGGCGGCGCCTCGGGCGGCGCGGCGGCGACCGGTTCGGCCGTGACGACCTGCAGGTCTGCCGGCTTCGGCGGGCTGGGCAGCGGCCCGGGCTCGGGCGCTGCCGGGGATTCGGCGGTCACGGCCCCGGCAGCGTCGGTCCCGGCAGCAGCGGCCCGGGCTGCGTCGGCCTGGGTCCCGGGCGGGCGGGCCTCGTCGCTCGCCGGCGGCGGCGCCGCTCCGGCGCCGTCCGTCCGCTGGAAGAACAGCTCCTCGCTCGTCAGCGGCCCGTCGTTCTCGGCCAGGGCCGGCAGCTGCGGCGACGGCGGCGAGGGCGACGGCGCCGGCCCGGCGTCGTGCAGCCGGGCCGCGGCCGGCTTGCCGGCGTGCGCCGGCGGCACCGCCGCGGGCGGTGCGGCGGCGATCCCGGCACCGCCCGGCTTGGCCGCCGGCGGCGCAGGAGGCCGTGCGGGCGGCTTGCCCGCCGGCACCTTCGCAGCCGGCATCGGGACCGCCGCCGTCTCGGCGGGCGGCCCGCGCTTCGCCAGCACGCCGCCGGCCTGCAGGCGCTCCGCCTCGCGCCGCGCCGGCGCGTAGCCGCCCGCCGCGGCGCGTTCGTACCAGTCGAGCGCCAGCCCCGGATCCTGGGCGACGCCGATGCCGTAGCGCCGGAGGTCGCCCATCACGAACTGGGCGGCCGGCACGCCGGCCTCGGCGGCCTTGTGGATCCAGGCCGCCCCCTGGGCGTCGTCGCGCTCGACCCCCTCGCCGCGCAGGTGGAGCAGGCCGAGGTTGTACTGGGCGGTCGGATGGCCGCGCACGGCGGCCTGCTCCCACAGCTTGGCGGCCATCGCCAGGTCGCGCGGCACACCCTCGCCCTTGGCGTAGAGCAGGGCCAGATTGTTCTGGGCGGCGATCACGCCGGCGTCGGCGGCCTGGCGGTACCAGTCGGCGGCCCTGGCCTTGTCGGGCGTGAAGCCGTGGCCGCCGACCTCGTAGAGCCGGCCGAGGCCGTACTTGGCCGAGGCGTCGCCCTTGCCCGCCAGGGCCGTCCAGATCGCCAGCGCCTCGTTCGGCTTGCCGGCGTCGAGCGCCTTCACGCCGTCCTCGTAGCTCTCGGCCCAGGCGGGTCGCGCGAGCAGGACGAGCAGGCAGAGCAGCGGAAGGAACGGAACGGAACGACGCATGCTTCCCCGGGCCGACGCGTGGCGGCTGCCGCGACGCCGGTCAGGATAGACGGCCGCGGCGAGCCGGAACAAGCGCGAGCGCGGCCGCACGCGGCCGTTTTTCCGGGTCTCACAGGAGGAGAGCGATGGGGTGGCTGATGGGACTTGAACCCACGACCCCCAGATCCACAATCTGGTGCTCTAACCGACTGAGCTACAGCCACCATCGGCGTCGGCACGCGCGCGAAGGCGGGCCAACGGCCGGGAGCGGGTGTCTACTCCGCGAGACCGGAGCCGTCAAGCATCGCGCTGCGCCTCCGGCCGGCGGTCGGCCGCACCTGCGGGACACTGGACCTGGGGGCATCGCCGGTCCTAGGTTGGCGCTCCCGTTTCGCGACCCTTCGGAGAGCCCGCCGACATGCTCCACCCCGTCGCCGCCCTCGGCCGCCTCGGCACGGAATCCGCCTTCGAGGTGCTGGCCCGCGCCCAGGCCCTGGCCGAGCGCGGCCGCTCCATCGTCAATCTCGGCATCGGCCAGCCCGACTTCCCGACCCCGGAGCACATCGTCGAGGCCGGCATCAAGGCGCTGCGCGACGGCCACCACGGCTATACGCCGGCGGCCGGCGTCACGCCGCTGCGCGAGGCGGTCGCGGCCGAGCTGGAGAAGCGCGCCGGCCGGCCGCTCGATCCCGGCCGGGTGCTGATCGAGCCGGGCGGCAAGCCGACCATGTTCTTCGCGATCCTGGCCTTCGGCGAGCCGGGTGCCGAGATCCTCTATCCCGACCCCGGCTTCCCGATCTACCGCTCGGCGATCGAGTTCACCGGCGCCAAGGCGGTGCCGCTGCCGCTCAAGGAGGAGAACGGCTTCGGCTTCTCGGCCGAGGACGTGCTGTCGCGGATCGCCGAGCGGACCCGGCTGATCATCCTCAACAGCCCGGCCAACCCGACCGGCGGCGTCACCGGCAAGGCCGAGGTCGAGCGCCTGGTCGCCGGCCTCGCCGCCTGGCCCGAGGTCGCGATCCTGTCCGACGAGATCTACAGCCGGATCCTCTACGACGGCCGCGAGCACGCCAGCCTGATGGCCTATCCCGAGCTCGACGACCGGCTGATCCTGCTCGACGGCTGGAGCAAGACCTACGCGATGACCGGCTGGCGCATCGGCTACGCCTACTGGCCCAAGGCGCTGGTCGAGAGCGCCGTGCGCCTGGCGGTCAACTGCCATTCCTGCGTCAACGCCGCGACCCAGTGGGCCGGCCTCGCCGCCCTGACCGGGCCGCAGGATTCGGTCGAGCGGATGGTCGCGGCCTTCGACGAGCGGCGCCGCGCGGTCGTCCGCGGCCTCAACGCCATCGACGGCATCAGCTGCGTCGAGCCGGGCGGCGCCTTCTACGCCTTCCCGAACATCTCGGGCACCGGCCTCGCCGCCAAGCGCCTGGAGACGGCGCTGCTCGAGGAGGCCGGGGTCGCGACCATCGCCGGCACCTCCTTCGGGGTCTACGGCGAGGGCTACCTGCGCCTGTCCTACGCGAACTCGCTCGACAACATCCTGGAAGCGCTGCAGCGCATCGAGCGCTGGCTGCAGGAGCGCCGGGCGGCATGAGCGCACAAGCGACAGGCAGATTGCCTATTTTCTGACCACCGGCTTCGGGCCGTCGGGCGCCACCCCCTGCCCCTCGGCCCGCACCGGACGTGCCTGCCCGGCTTGGCACGGCTCCTGCTTCTGGGGGCTCATCGGCGCGCCGGCCCGCTCCCCGGGCCGTGCCGTTCCGACTTGCGACAAGCGAACGAGGCCATGAAAAAAATCGAAGCCATCATCAAGCCCTTCAAGCTGGATGAAGTGAAGGAAGCCCTGCACGACGTCGGCATCAAGGGGATCACGGTCACGGAGGCGAAAGGCTTCGGACGGCAGAAGGGACACACCGAGCTCTATCGCGGTGCGGAGTACGTGGTCGACTTCCTGCCCAAGGTGAAGGTCGAGGTGGTCCTGGACGACAGCCTGGTCGAGCGTGTGGTCGAGGCGATCCAGCAGACCGCCCGCACCGGCCGCATCGGCGACGGCAAGATCTTCGTCTCGACGGTCGACGAGGCGATCCGGATCCGTACCGGCGAGCGCGGGCCCGAAGCTGTCTAGAACGAGCCGCCCGACGATGACCATCCGGCCGCCGCGCGGCCGGATGTTTGGGTTTTAGAGGAAGCACACGCTAGCGAACGAGAAAGGACGCAGCACCATGTCCGATGCCAAGACCGTACTCCAGATGATCAAGGACAACGACGTCCGGTACGTCGATTTCCGCTTCACCGACCCGCGCGGCACGTGGCAGCACGTCGCCCAGCACATCGACACCGTCGACGAGGAGATGCTGGAAGAGGGCATCATGTTCGACGGCTCGTCGATCGCCGGCTGGAAGGCCATCAACGAGTCCGACATGAGCCTGCGGCCCGACCTGGCGACCGCGGTCATGGACCCCTTCGCCGCCCAGCCGCAGCTGATCCTGACCTGCGACGTCTACGACCCGACGACCGGCCAGCCCTACAACCGCGACCCGCGCGGCACCGCCAAGAAGGCGATCTCCTACATGGCCTCGACCGGCATCGGCGATAAGGCCGTGTTCGGCCCCGAGGCGGAGTTCTTCGTGTTCGACGACGTGCAGTTCGCCACCGACATGAACCACTCCTTCTTCAAGTTCACCTCCGAGGAAGGCCCCTACATGTCGGGCCGCGAGCTGGCAGAGGGCAACTTCGGCCACCGCCCGGGCATCAAGGGCGGCTACTTCCCGGTGCCGCCGGTCGACAGCGCCACCGACCTGCGCGCCGAGATGGTCTCGGTGATCAAGGAGATGGGCGTCACCGTCGAGAAGCACCACCACGAGGTGGCGCCGTCGCAGCACGAGCTCGGCATCAAGTTCGACGAGCTGGTCAAGTCCGGCGACAACATGCAGATCTACAAGTACGTGGTCCGCAACGTGGCGCACTCCTACGGCAAGACCGCGACCTTCATGCCGAAGCCGGTCTACGGCGACAACGGCTCGGGCATGCACGTGCACCAGTCGATCTGGAAGGGCTCGACCCCGCTGTTCGCCGGCGACGGCTACGCCGGCCTGTCGGAGACCGCGCTGTTCTACATCGGCGGCATCATCAAGCACGCCCGCGCGGTCAACGCCTTCACCAACCCCTCGACCAACAGCTACAAGCGCCTGGTCCCGGGCTTCGAGGCGCCGGTGCTGCTGGCCTACTCCGCCCGCAACCGCTCGGCCTCCTGCCGTATCCCGTTCGGCGCCGGCCCGAAGGCCAAGCGCGTCGAGGTCCGCTTCCCCGACCCGACCGCCAACCCCTACCTCGGCTACACCGCGATGCTGATGGCCGGCCTCGACGGCATCAAGAACCGCATCCATCCGGGCCAGCCGATGGACAAGAACCTCTACGACCTGCCGCCCGAGGAGCTCGCCCAGGTGCCGACGGTCTGCGGCTCGCTGCGCGAGGCCGTGAAGGCCCTAGAGGAGGACCACGAGTTCCTGCTCGCCGGCGATGTCTTCGACAAGGACCAGATCGACGCCTACGTCGACCTCAAGTGGGAAGAGATCTACACCTTCGAGCAGGCGCCGCACCCGATCGAGTTCAAGATGTACTACTCGAGCTGAGCGGTCGCTCTTTCGGACTGGTTGCTGGCGGGCCGCCCTTCGGGGCGGCCCGTTCTTCTTTCGGTGAGGAGGGAGCGGGCGGAAATTCCGCTCACCTCACCCTCCCACGGCCTTCGGCCGCGGGTCCCTCCCTCTCCCCGAAGCGGAGAGGGAATGAACGGGCGCTCTTCTTTTCCCTCTCGGCTTCAGGGGAGAGGGAGGGGCCCACGCGAAGCGCGGGAGGGAGAGGTGTCTTCCCCCTACCCCCGCCGCATCGCCTCCCGCGGCAGCCGCACCGGGAACCGCGCCCTGAGCTCAGCGTCAACGGCCGGCGGCAGGTGCCCGGGGAAGACCGTCGAGAGGATCCGCTGCTTCTCCTCGATCGCCCGCTCCAGCACGTCCTTCGAGCCCAGCTCCTCCCACTCCTTCGGGCTCTTGCGGTCGGCGACACGCGGATAGACGTAGTCGCGCTGCATCAGATGGATGGTCTGCGCGTCGCCCAGGTAGTGGCCCGGCCCGGTCAGGCAGACCCGGCGCATCGCCTCCAGCGACAGGCTGTCCTCGGTGACCTCGATGCCGCGCACGCAGCGCAGGGCCTGGCCGATCACGTCGTTGTCGATGACCAGGCTCTCCAGGCAGAAGCCGAGCAGCGAGGCGTGCATGCCGGCCGCCTCGTAGATCAGGTTGGTGCCGGCGAGGCCGGCCATGACCTCGGTGATGCCCTTCTCGAAGCCCGACTGCATGTCCGGCAGCTTGGCGTCGGTCATGCCCGCGGCCGAGCCGCCCGGCAGGTCGTAGAACTGCGCCATCTGCCCGCAGGCCGCGGTCAGCAGCGCCTGCTCGCCCGAGCCGCCCGACATCGAGCCGGTGCGGAGGTCCGAGACGAAGGGCCAGGTGCCGAAGATCGCCGGCGCGCCGGGCACCAGGGCGTTGACGTAGACCAGGCCGGCCAGCACCTCGGCGACCGCCTGCACGACCGCCCCGGCGATCGCCGCCGGCGCCGTGGCGCCCGCCTGCCCGGCCGAGAGCAGCAGCACCGGCATGCCGCCGCGCACGCAGACCTCGAGCACCGCCGAGGCGTCCTCGCCGAACTTCAGCGGCGGCACGACGTGGCAGTTCGAGTTGCTGACGAAGGGCCGCTCGCGCCACCTCGCCTCGCCGCCCGCCACGACGTGCAGCATCTCCAGGCAGAGCTGCGCGCGCTGCGGGCTGGTGAAGGAGACGCCGACGTGCTTGCGGGTGCCCGCCAGGCAGGCATAGAGCGTGTTGACGTCAAGCTCGGTCGGGTCCGGCAGGTCGCGCGGCACCATCGGGCGCTGGAAGAAGTGGATGTTGTCCAGCACCTCGACCATGCGCGCGGCGTCGTAGATGTCCTGCAGGGTCGATTCGCGGTACTCGCGGCTGACCGGATCGACCAGGTGGACCGCCGCCCCGGCGGTGCCGAAGTGGACGCGGCTGCCGCCCGGATGCAGGTCGAGCTCGGGCACCTGGGCGCAGAGCGGGAAGTTGCGCGCGGCACGGGCCACGACGTCCTCGACCAGCGCGCGCGGGAACCTGAGGCGCCCGTTCTCGTAGACCGCGCCGAGCGCCGTGCAGGCCTCGACGCAGCTCGGGATCGCCTGGCCGATGCCGATGTCCTCCAGGACCTCGAGCACCGCCTCGTTGATGCGCGCCACGCCGGCATCGGTCAGCGGCTTGTACCAGCCGCCCGGCAGGCCCGGCCGGATCGGCCTGATGTCCTCGGCCAGGGCCGCCGCCCGCTCGGCGTGCTTGCTCTCGCGCCCGCCCCGGCGGCGCCGCGCGCCGCCCTCTTCCACCACGCTCATCGACACACACGCCTCCCTCTGTGACCGGGAACTACGCGCGCACCCTTGCGCCCTCCGGGTCGTAGAACGGCTTCAGCGACGCCTCGGCGGCCACGCGGCGGCCGGCGACGTCGATCTCGTAGCTGGAGGCCAGCAGCGCCGCCGCGCTCTCGCCGGCGCAGGGCACCCAGCCCATGCCGACCGAGGCGCCCAGCCAGTGGCCGTAGGCGCCGGAGGTCAGGATCCCGACGATGCGGCCGTCCCGGACGATCGGCTCGTTGTGGTAGAGCAGCGGCTCGGGGTCGCTCAGGCGGAACTGCACCAGCTGCCGCTCCAGTCCCGCCTCGCGCTTGCGCAGCACCGCCTCGCGGCCGAGGAACGGCCCCTTGTCGGTCTTGACCGCGAAGCCGAGGCCGGCCTCCAGGACGTGGTCCTCGTCGGTGATGTCGTGGCCGAAGTGGCGGAAGCCCTTCTCCAGCCGGCAGGAGTCGAGCACGTGCAGGCCGCAGAGCGTCAGGCCCGGCTCCGCGCCGGCCGCCTCCAGGGCCTCGAAGACGTGGGCCGCCTGGTCCGAGGCGACGTAGAGCTCCCAGCCCAGCTCGCCGACGTAGGTGATGCGGTGGGCGCGCGCCAGGCCCCAGCCGATCTCGATCTCGCGCCAGGTGCCGAAGGGATGGCTCTCGTTCGAGAAGTCGTTCGGCGAGCAGCCGGCCAGCACCTCGCGGGCCCGGGGGCCCATCAGGCAGAGCACCGCCTCGCCGGCGGTGACGTCGGTGATCACCGCCGACTCGCCCTCGCCCAGATGGCGGCGCAGCCAGGCGAGGTCGCGCTGCAGCGTGGCGCCGGGCACGACCAGCAGGAAGGCCGTCTCGGACAGCCGGCTGACCGTCAGGTCGCTCTCGATGCCGCCGTGCTCGTTGAGCATCTGGCTGTAGACGAGGCGGCCCGGCTCGACGTCGATCCGGTTGGCGCAGAGGCGCTCCAGGAAGGCGCAGGCGTCACGGCCCTCGACCCGGATCTTGCCGAAGGAGCTCATGTCGAACAGGCCGACGCCCTGGCGCACCGCCAGATGCTCGGCCCGCGCGTTCTCGAACCAGTTCTGCCGGCCCCAGCTGTAGCGGTAGGCGGGCTCCTGGCCCGGCCCGGCGAACCAGTTGGCGCGCTCCCAGCCGGCGGTTTCGCCGAAGACGGCGCCGCGCGCCTTCAGCTGCTCGTGGAGCGGCGAGCGGCGCACGCCGCGCGCCGTCGCCGGCTGGCGGTAGGGGAAGTGGTCGGCGTAGAGCAGGCCGAGCGTCTCGCTGACCCGCTCCTTCAGGTAGGCGCGGTTGGCCTGGAACGGCTGGGCCCGGCGCAGGTCGACCTCCCAGAGGTCGAAGGGCGGCTGGCCCCGGTCGATCCACTGGGCCAGCGCGTAGCCGGCGCCGCCCGAGGAGACGATGCCGATCGAGTTGTAGCCGGCGGCGACCCAGTAGCCCCTGAGCGAGGGCGCCTCGCCGAGGTAGTAGCGGTCGTCCGGGGTGAAGGACTCGGGGCCGTTGAAGAAGGTGTGGATGCCGGCGGTCGCCAGCAGCGGCATGCGCCTGACGCCCTGCTCCAGGATCGGCTCGAAGTGCTCGAAGTCCTCGGGCAGCTGGTCGAAGCAGAAGTCTTCCGGGATCCCGGCCATGCCCCAGGGCTTGGCCTTGGGCTCGAAGGCCCCCAGCATCATCTTGCCCGAGTCCTCCTTGTAGTAGGCGCACTCGTCCGGGACGCGCAGCACCGGCAGCTGGCCCAGGCCCTCGATCGGCTCGGTGATCAGGTAGAAGTGCTCGCAGGCGTGCAGCGGGATCGTCACGCCCGAGGCGGCGCCGAGGTCGCGGGCCCACATGCCGCCGCAGTTGACCACGACCTCGGCCTCGATGAAGCCGGTGGCGCCGGCGCGCTCCCAGGTGACGCCGGTGACCCGGCCGTTCGCCTGGCCGACGGCCGTGACCTTCACCCCCTCCTCGATGCGCGCGCCCTTCATGCGGGCGCCCTTGGCCAGGGCCATGGCGATGTTGGCCGGATCGCACTGGCCGTCGCCCGGCAGGTGCACGGCGGTCACCACGTCGCCGGTCTCCAGGTGCGGATAGAGCCGCTTGACCTCGGCGGCATCGATCTCGCCGCCCTCGATGTCGAAGGCGCGGGCCAGCGCCAGAGAGCGGCGCAGCTCCTCGGCGCGCTCGCGGGTCAGGGCGATCGAGATCGAGCCGTTCTGGCGCAGGCCGGTCGCGACGCCGGTCTCGGCCTCCAGGCGCCGGTAGAGCTCGACCGAGTAGCGGGCCAGCCGGGTCATGTTCTGCGAGCCGCGCAGCTGGCCGACCAGCCCGGCGGCGTGCCAGGTCGTGCCGCAGGTCAGCTGCCTGCGCTCCAGCAGCACGACGTCGCTCCAGCCGAGCTGCGCCAGGTGGTAGGCGACCGAGCAGCCGGAGACGCCGCCGCCGATGACGACCGCGCGGGCGCGGTCCGGTAGAGCCCCCAGGGTCATGCCCGGATCCTCGCGTTCTCGGGGTCCCAGAGCGGCCGGTCCGGCTGGACCGTCGCCGGAAAGCGCTCGCCGTAGATCTCGACCTCGATCTCCTGCCCGGGCGCTGCGAGGTCGGCGCGCAGCATGCCGAGGGCGATCGAGCGGTCGATGCGATGGCCCCAGCCGCCCGAGGTGGTCTCGCCGACGACCTGGTCGCCGTGCCAGAGGGTCGACATGTAGGGCGCGTCGCAGTCGCCGGCCTCGACCAGCAGGGTGACGAAGCGCCTGGCGACGCCTTCCTGCTTCTCCTTCATCAGCGCCGCCCGGCCGGCGAAGGCGGGCTTGTCCCAGGCGACGAAGCGCTCCAGGCCCGACTGCAGGACCGAGTAGTCGGTCGAGAGGTCGCCCTTCCAGGCCCGATAGCCCTTCTCCAGGCGCAGGGCGTTCAGCGCGAACATGCCGAAGGGCCTGAGGCCACGGCCCTCGCCGGCCCGCCAGATCGCATCGAACACGGTCGGCGTGTCCTCGACCCGGCTGTGCACCTCCCAGCCCAGCTCGCCGGCGAAGGAGACGCGGAACAGCCGGACCGGCCGGCCGGCCAGAGTCGCCTCCTGGACCGACAGCCAGGGCCGCGCCAGGTCGCCGTCGGAGACCGCGGCCAGGATCGCCCGCGCGGCGGGACCGCTCAGGATCTGGCAGGCCCAGGCCTCGGTCTGGTCCTCCAGCACGATCGAGCCATCGGCGGGGAGCCGCGCGGCCAGCCATTCGCGGTCGTGCCACTCGGCGGCAGCCGCCGTGATCAGCAGCAGCTCCTCCTCGCCGAGGCAGGCGACCGACATCTCGGTGACGACCCGCCCGCGCGCGTCGGCGAAGTAGGCGAGGCCCAGGCGGCCGGGCTTCGGCACGCGGCCGGTGATCAGGCCCTCCAGCCACTGGACGACGCCGGGGCCGGCGAGCCGGTAGCGCGAGAAGCCCGGCAGGTCGAGGATGCCGGCGGCGTCGCGCACGGCCAGGCACTCCTCGCGGACGCGGGCCTGCCAGGGCCCGTCGCGCCGCCAGGTCCGGGTCGCCGCCTCGGAGGTGTCGTCGCCCGCGGCGGCGAACCAGTTGGCCCGCTCCCAGCCGTTGTAGGCGCCGAACTGGCCGCCGAGCGCGGCGATCCGCTCGTGGACCGGCGACAGCCGCCTGTTCCGCCCGGCCGGCCAGGCGTGGTGCGGGAAGTGCATGGCGTACTCGTGGCCGTAGACCTCGAGGCCCTTGGCGACGCAGTAGTCCGGGGCGCACCAGCCGGTGAAGCGGCGCGGGTCGCAGGACCACATGTCCCACTCGGTCGAGCCCTCGGTCACCCACTCGGCCAGCACCTTGCCGGCGCCGCCCGACTGGGCGATGCCGAAGGTGAAGACGCAGGCCTCGAAGGCGTTGGGCACGCCGGGCATCGGGCCGATCAGCGGGTTGCCGTCGGGCGCGTAGGGAATCGGCCCGTTGATCACCCGCTGGACGCCGACCGAGCCGAGGATCGGCACCCGGGCGATGGCGTCCTCGATGTACCACTCGAGCCGCTCCAGGTCGTCGTCGAACAGCTGGAACGAGAAGTCCGCCGGCATCGGGTCGTCCGGCGTCGCCCAGTGGGCCCGGCAGTTGCGCTCGTAGGGCCCGAGGTTGAGGCCGGTCTTCTCCTGGCGCAGGTAGTAGGAGCTGTCGACGTCGCGCAGCAGCGGCAGCTTGTGGCCGACCTCGCGGCTCCACGCGGCCAGCTCGGGGATCTCGTCGGTCAGCAGGTACTGATGGCTCATCACCATCATCGGCACCTCGCGGCCGAACCAGCGCCCGACCTCGCGGGCGTAGTAACCGGCGGCGTTGACGACGACCTCGCAGCGGATCTCGCCCTTGGCCGTCTCGACGACCCACTCGCCCCTGTCGCGCCGGACCCCGGTCGCCGGGCAGAAGCGCAGGATCGTCGCCCCCAGGTCGCGCGCGCCCTTGGCCAGAGCCTGGGTCAGCTGCGCCGGGTCGATGTCGCCGTCGGCCGGATCGTAGAGCGCGCCCTTCAGGTCGTGGGTCTCGATGAAGGGGTAGCGGCTCCTGATCTCGTCCGGGCCGAGGATCTCGATGTCCATGCCCTGATAGCGGCCCATGCCCTGGACCCGCCGGAACTCCTGCATCCGCTCGTCGGAATGGGCCAGCCGGATCGAGCCGGTGACGTGGTAGTTCATCGGGTAGTCGACCGCCGCGCCGAGGCCCCGGTAGAGCGAGGCCGAGTAGCGCTGCATGTTCATCACCGACCAGGAGGTCGAGAAGGTCGGCACGTTGCCGGCGGCGTGCCAGGTCGAGCCGGCGGTCAGCTCGTTCTTCTCCAGCAGCACGGCGTCGCTCCAGCCGGCCCTGGCCAGGTGGTAGAGGCTCGAGACGCCGACCGCGCCGCCGCCGATGATCACGACCCGCGCGCTGCCCGGAAGCTCCGCCATGGCGCCCTCCCCCTCTTCTCTTCTTCGCGTCTAGTAGGTCGGTGGGGCGATCACCCACACCACGACCGCCGGCTCGTCGCCCGGATTGCGCCAGCGGAACGGCTTGTGGTCGATGTGGAAGGAGTCGCCCGGCCCGAGCGCGTAGCGGGTGCCGGCGATCTCGATCTCGAAACGCCCGGAGACCAGGAAGCCGGTCTCCTGGGTGTCGCGCAGGCTCGGCTCGGCGAGCGCGGCGCCGGGCAGGAAGACGCTGCGCACCATCTCGAAGGGCGCCGAAAGGTCCGGCGACAGCAGCTCCTCGACCAGCCCGGCCTCGCGGTTGCCGATCTGCCGGCGGCTGCCGGCACGCACGATCACGCCCTGCTCCTGGGGGTCCGAGGCGGCGCGGCCGAAGAACAGGCTGAGCGGCACCTGGAAGAAGGCGGCGATGCGGCGCAGGTCCTCGATCGAGGGCTGCGACAGGCCGCGCTCGACCTGGCTGAGGAAGCCGACCGAGCGGCCGATCGCGAGGCCGAGCTCGGCGAGCGGCACCCGGCGGGCCCGGCGCAGCGCGCGCAGGTCGGTGCCGAGGGCGGAGCCGCCCGCGGCCTCGTCCGCCCCGGCGCCCGCCTGTCCTGCCGCCTGTCCTGCCGCCTGCCTGCCCGCTGCCGGCGCGCCGATGGCCATGGGTCGCCTCGTGAAAATCTAGTTCATATTTTCACGAGACCGAAAGTTCGGCAACGGATTTCACGACGCCGGCCGAGCGCTCATCCCTCCAGCGTGCCGTCGATCGTCGCGGCCTCGAAGGCCGCCGGCGGCAGCGGCAGGTAGTAGACGGCGCCCAGGATGTAGCGGACGTCGCGCTCGCCCTCGGAGAGCGGCAGCAGCAGCCGCTCGGCCTCGAACACCCGGTCCTCGGGAAAGGCCATCGGCCCGCGGCGGTACTTCGGCTTGGCGTCGCGCACGATCTCCGCCCACTGGTGCGAGGTGTCGCGGCGCCGCACCATCGGGAAGGTCTCGGACAGCCGCCGGCCGCGCAGCGAGCGGCCGTAGCGCTCCTCGATCTCCTCGCCGGCCAGGCGAAAGCGGATCTCGCTGCCGTCGGTCGGCACCTCCAGGAACATCAGGTTCGGCAGCAGGCCTGCCAGATCGACCGGGTCGAGGGCACTGCGCGGCATCGGCCGGCCGCCGACGCAGCGCCCGCGCCAGTAGCCGTAGAGCTCGCGCAGCCGTTCGTGGACGAACTCCTCGGGTCGGATGCTCATCATCCGGCCGTCCCCGGCAGCGTCAGCTCGAGGGTCCGGCCGCCATAGCCGTGGACGCTGTCGTGGGCCCGGATCGTGACCTGCGAGACCCCGGCCGGGATCGCGACGCCGCCCAGGCTGCGCGTGAAGGGCTGCTCCTCGACGTGCGGATGCAGCAGCCGGCTCGTCGCCAGCAGCCTGCCGTCGGGCGCCAGCACCTCCCAGGCGTCGGCGTAGTGCTCCCAGCCGCCGTCGGCATGGCGCAGGGTGACGTCGAAGCGCCAGGTGCCGGCGGGCTCTCGCAGGGCCTCAGCGGCGACCACGTCGGCCTCGCCCGCTCGGGCGGGACCGGCGGCGACCGGCACGGCCGTCAGGCAGAGCGCAAGCAGGAATCCGAGAGTGGCGAGTCGATGCATGCCGCTACCCTGCATGCGCGAAATTCGGCTGGCAAGCGCCTGCAACCCGCCGTCATTGCCGCTGCGCCGTGCCGTGCCGCGGCGCCGGCCGCGGCGAAGAGCCTTCGTTTCCAGACGGTTGGAACGGGACGGGCAGCGCGACGCCGGCGCGCCTAGGCCATCGCCTCGGACGGCACGGCGTTGATCGCCTCTTCCAGGTCGTAGAAGGTCGGCTGCAGGCGGCTCGGCACGTTGCCGCGGCCGATCTCGACCGAGACCTGGGCCGCATGGCCGTGCAGATGCGCGGTGATGGTATCGCGGATGATGGCGTAGAACTGCCCCTCCTCCTCGATGATCTCCTTCAGGCGCGAGGCGACCGGGCCGACGATGCCGTAGGCCATGAAGACGCCGAGGAAGGTGCCGACCAGCGCGCCGCCGATCATCTCGCCGAGGATCTCGACCGGCTGGTCGATCGAGGCCATGGTCTTGATCACGCCCAGCACCGCGGCGACGATGCCGAGCGCCGGCAGGCCGTCGGCCATGGTCTGCAGCGCGTCGGCCGACTTGATCGATTCGGCGTGGTGCTTCTCGAGCTGGCGCTCCATGTAGTCCTCGACCTGGTGCGGGTCGTCGAGGTTCATGGTCACCATGCGCAGGGTGTCGCAGATCAGCGCGGTCACGTGGTGGTCGCCCGAGATCTTCGTGAACTGGGTGAAGATCTTGCTCTCGTCCGGCTTCTCGATGTGCGGCTCCAGGCCGACCACGCCCTTGGTCTTCATGACCTTGGTCAGCATGTACATGAGGCACAGCAGGTCGCGGTAGTCGTCGCGGCCCCACTTCGGCCCCTTGATCATCTTGCCGAAGCCGCCGAGGCCCTTCTTGACCACGTCCATCGAGTTGGCGACCAGGAACGCGCCGACGGCAGCGCCGCCGATGGTCATCAGCTCGAGCGGCATGGCGTGCATCACGATGCCCAGGTTGCCGCCACCGATGATGTAGCTGCCGAACACCATGATGAACACAACGACGATGCCGCCGATCGATAGCATGGAAATCGCGCGCCTCTGCTTGTCGCGAAGGACTGGCCTGGATGCGCGAGTGTTGGCCGGCGCCGCTTAATTTTCCCTAAACCGCGCCTCCGTCCGGACCGCGCGGCCCGCCGCGGCGGTGCGCCCGCTCAGTCCTTGGGCACCGGCCGGGGCCGGCCGCTGTCGTCGATCGAGACGTAGACGAAGATGCCCTCCGTCACCTTGACGTTCTCGTCGCCGAAGCGGCGCCGGGCCCAGGTCTGGATGCGCACGGCAATCGAGGTCGTGCCGACGCGCTCGATCCTGGCGTAGCAGGACACCAGGTCGCCGATCATCACCGGCTTGTGGAAGCGCAGCGCCTCGACCGCGACGGTGGCGATCCGGCCGCGCGCCAGGGCGCTGGCCGGCACCGCGCCGGCGAGGTCCATCTGGGCCAGCACCCAGCCGCCGAAGACGTCGCCGTTCGGGTTGGCGTCCGCCGGCATGGCCAGGGTGCGCAGCGCCGGCTCCTCGGCCGGCGGGATCTCCAGTTCGGCCTCGGGAGTCGCGCCACTTCCACTAGATCTTGTCATGCATCCCCTCTCGCCCACAGCATCTGCTTGCTGCGGCTTCCTCCGGCTCCCTATAATGCGGGTCATGGCCGATCTCTTCCAGAATCTCGCGAAAACCGACGACAGCTACAGCGCCAAGGACATCGACGTCCTCGAGGGCCTCGAGCCGGTGCGCCTGCGCCCGGGCATGTACATCGGCGGCACCGACGAGCGTGCCATGCACCACCTGGTGGCCGAGCTGGTCGACAACTCGATGGACGAGGCGGTCGCCGGCCACGCCAGTCGGATCGAGCTGCAGCTCGAGGCCGGCAACCGGGTCACGGTGCGCGACAACGGCCGCGGCATCCCGGTCGACCCGCACCCGAAGTACCGTGACAAGTCCGCCCTGGAAGTCATTCTGACGACGCTGCATTCGGGCGGGAAGTTCAGGAAGAACGCCTACTCGACCTCGGGCGGCCTGCACGGCGTCGGCCTGTCGGCGGTGAACGCTCTGGCCTCAGAGCTCGTGGTCGAGGTCGCCCGCGACCGGCAGCTCTTCTCCCAGCGCTACGCCCGCGGCAAGCCCCAGACGCCGCTGCAGAAGCTCGGCCAGACCCAGAACCGGCGCGGCACCCAGGTCAGCTTCGTGCCGGACAGCGAGATCTTCGGCGAGCAGTCCTTCTCGCCGGCGCGCCTGTTCAAGATGGTGCGCTCGAAGGCCTATCTCTTCCGCGGCGTCGAGATCCGCTGGTCCTGCGCGCCCGAGCTGCTCGGCGCCAACGACAAGACGCCGGCCGAGGCGACGCTGCAGTTCCCCGGCGGCCTCAAGGACTTCCTGGCCACGGCCCTGGGCCAGCGACGCAGCCTGACCGGCGAGCCCTTCGCCGGCGAGGTCAAGTTCGCCGACGGCGTCGGCAAGGTCGAGTGGGCGGTCGACTGGCCGGCCGACGAGGAGGGCTTCGCCAGCTCCTACTGCAACACCATCCCGACCCCGGAAGGCGGCAGCCACGACCAGGGCCTACGCGGCGCCCTGCTGCGCGGCCTCAAGGGCTACGGCGACCTGGTCGGCAACAAGAAGACGGCGCAGGTCACCGCAGACGATCTCCTGGGCGGCGCCTGCACGCTGTTGTCGGTCTTCATCGAGCAGCCGCAGTTCCAGGGCCAGACCAAGGAGAAGCTGGCCAGCCCCGAGGCCCAGCGCCTGGTCGAGTCGACGGTCAAGGACCACTTCGACCACTGGCTGACCGGCCATCCCGAGCGCGCCCGCCTGCTGCTCGAGCGAATCGTCGAGCGCGCCGAGGAGCGCCAGCGCCGGCGCGCCGAGAAGGAGATGAGCCGCAAGACGGCGACGCGCAAGCTGCGCCTGCCCGGCAAGCTGGCCGACTGCAGCCGCACCGCCGCCGAGAACACCGAGATCTTCCTGGTCGAGGGGGATTCGGCCGGCGGCTCGGCCAAGCAGGCGCGCAGCCGCGAGACCCAGGCGATCCTGCCGCTGCGCGGCAAGATCCTGAACGTCGCCAGCGCCTCGTTCGACAAGCTGAAGGCCAACCAGGAGGTCCAGGACATCGGCCAGGCCCTGGGCTGCGGCACGCGCGGCTCGTTCGACGTCGACAAGCTGCGCTACGAGCGCATCATCATCATGACCGACGCCGACGTCGACGGCGCGCACATCGCCAGCCTCTTGATGACCTTCTTCTACAAGGAGATGCCGGGCCTGATCGAGAGCGGGCGGCTCTACCTGGCCCAGCCGCCGCTCTATCGCCTGAGCCAGGGCGGCAAGGTACTCTACGCCCGCGACGACGCCCACCGCGAGGAGCTGATGGCCACCGAGTTCAAGGGCCGCGGCAAGGTCGAGATCAGCCGCTTCAAGGGCTTGGGCGAGATGCCTGCGGCCCAGCTCAAGGAGACGACCATGGACCCGAAGCGCCGCACCCTGCTGCGCGTCGTGGTCAACCAGGCCGCCTCGCTCGACGACCCCGCCCTCGGCCTCGCCGAGACCGCCGAGCGGGTCGAGCAGCTGATGGGCCGCAAGCCCGAGCTGCGCTTCGCCTTCATCCAGGAACACGCCCGCTTCGTCGAGGCCGACACGCTCGACGTGTGAGGCGGGGCGTAGAATTCAGCATCATCCCTCGGCGATCGCCGCCGGCAGGAAACCTGCCGTCAGGTCGAGCAGATCCAATCCCAGCAGCTTGCAGATCCGCCTCGCCGTGCCGAGCGAAACGTTGGTGAAGAACTCGTCGTCGTAGGCTTCGACGTCGTAATAGCACGACGACGAGAGGACGCACTGCCGGGCGCAGAACTCGTCGTCCAGCCCGAGGCCCTCCCTCGCGCTTCGAATGACCTCTCCGACAGGACGCGCTGGAACCATCGGCTCACTCCACATCCCCACGCATGCCAGCCCGCAACAGGGCTCAGGTTCGCCCCTTCGACACCAGCCTGACGCCCGGCAGGTTCTCGAAATGACGGTCGCAGGTCAGCAGATCCGCGCCGTGAGCCAGCGCCGTCGCGTAGACGATGGCGTCCGCTGTGGCGAGCTTGTGGCGGGCACAGAGCTCGGCCGCCGAGAGCGCCGTCGCCGTGTCGAGCTCTGCGATTCGGCAGGTCTGGGTGAAGGCGATGACCTGGTCGGCCTTTTCCTCGCCGGCCTCGCGGGTCAGCCACTTGACGAGTTCGAGCTGCACGATGGTCGGAACCAGCCAATCCGAACGGTCTGGGATCTCTGCCGCCAGCACCGCCCCCGTCGGCGAGGCGATCAGCCATTCGACCCAGGCCGAGGTATCGACCAGTCGCATCAGTAGCGGTCCGAGCGGTCGCGGTAGCCCTCCGGGTTTGCGCCTTTGGCCAGGCCGGCGAGGTCGCCGACCTTCGGCACCGGCACCAGCAGCACGCCTTCGCCCTTCGGTATGAAGGCGAACTCCTGACCTGCCTTCCAGTCGCGGGCCGCACGCACGGCCTTCGGGATCGAGATCTGGAACTTCGACGACAGGCGCGCAGTCTCCTTGCTCGGCATCTTTCCAATCCTCGATCGATGGAACGATCGTAAGATAATATCCGTGAGGTCCCGTGGAAACCCTGGCCGGACAACACTCGGCCAACAATGGCATCCGACGATCCGCCTGCGACCGCGCGGGCCGTTGCCGGGGGGCGGGCGGCGCCCCATCTCTGGGGGTCGTCCCCTGCCTGTCACGGTGAGCACGCGACCATGAAGCCCCTCTCCCGCCTTTCGGTCCTGGCGCTGGCGACCCTGTCGGTTCTCGGCCTCGCCGGCTGCAGCAGCGGTCCGGTGAGCGGCCCGGCCTACGTCTACGACGCCTACGACCTCTCGGTGCTGAACGGCCCGGCGGCGAACGGCGGCATGGCCGCCTACCTGTCCGGCGAGCCCTTCCCCGGCCAGGAGGCAGCGCTGAAGCGCGTCGTCGACCGGGTCCTGACCGACCACCGCTTCGGCGCGCGCTTTCCGGTCACGACCGATCCGTCGCCGGCCCTGAAGAAGGCCGCCTACAAGGTCGTCCTGGTCTTCGACCCGCCGGTCAAATGGGACGAGTACGCGGTCTGCAAGAACGGCGAGCTGCCGAAGAGCATGGGCCGCCAGGGCGAAGGCATCACGGTGCTGGCGATCTTCTGCGAGGGCTTCCGGCGCATGACCTCGACCCAGGGCTATGTCCCGGCGGCGACCTCGCCCGACGACCCGCGCTTCGTGGCGCTGATGAAGCAGATCACCCTGGATCTCTTCCCGCCGATCCGGCCGACCGGCGACAGGAACAGCAACATCGAGCTGAGCGCGCTCAGCGGCGCCGGCGCCTTCTGAGTCCGGGTCCGCGGGCTCAGCCCGCGGCGGGCAGCCAGCTCGTACGCGGCGTGCCGGCCCAGGCGCCGGCGACGGGTCGCGACAGGGCGCGATCGGCGTCGACCAGCTCGGCGGCGACCGGCGCGACCGAGGGCCGCTCGGCGACCCGCCGCCACCAGTCGGAAAGCGCCGCGTGCGGTTCCAGCGGCGGGCCGGCCAGGCGCTGGCCGTAGAGCACCTGCAGGAAGACCGCGATGTCGGCGACGCCGAAGGCGCCGCAGAGATGCTCGCGGCCCTCGAGCCGGCGATCGAGCGTCTCGTACTGCCGCGCGATCGCCGGCAGCGCCTTCGCGGCCTCGGCCTCCCAGGAGTCCCAGAGCGCCGCGTCGGCCGGCTTCGGGCCCGGCCGGTGCATCAGCGCGCGGACCGGCGGCAGCATGACCTCGTCGGCGTAGAGCTCGAGCTGGCGGCAGCGCGCCCGCTCGGCCGGCCCGCTCGGATAGAGCGGCGGCTGCGGATAGGCGTCCTCCAGGTACTCGAGGATCACCGTCGAGTCGTAGAGGGTGAGGTCGCCGTCGAGCAGCACCGGCACCTGGCCCTTGGGATTCGCGGCCAGCACGTCGGGATGCTTGGGGGCGTAGCCGCGCTCCTGGCTGAACGGCACCATGACCCTCTCGAAGGCCAGGCCCTTCTCGGCGAGAGCGATCTCGACCTTGCGGGCGAACAGGCTGAGCGGCGCGGAATAGAGCTTCATCGGACCCTCCTGCGTATCGGCCGCCGGATCCTAGCGCCGGCGCAGACAGGGCAGGTCACCGAAAGTTGACGTGCCTCGGCCCGGCGGCGTCGCCACACCCTGGGAGCGGCCCCCCGCCACCGCCACCGCCGCCGCTCAGGAGGCCAGACGTGAAGCCCCGATCCAGCACGCCCTCCCCCGCCCCGTCCAATCCCTATCGGCTGTCGTCGCTGAGACGGCGCGGCGCCCCGCTCGCCCTCGCCGGCATTGCCCTTGCGGTCGCGGCCGTCGTCGCCTGCTTCGCCTATGCCGGCGGCTGGCTGTCGCCCGACCGTCTGACCCAGGCCAAGGTCATGGCGGCCTTCGACGCCGCCAACGGCGTCCATCCGGGCTTCCGCCGCAACCACGCCAAGGGTCTGTGCATCGCCGGCAGCTTCGACAGCAACGGCGCTGGCGAGCGCCTGTCCAGCGCTGCCGTGTTCCAGCCCGGCCGGACGCCGGTCGTCGGCCGCTTCGCCCTCGCCGGCGGCCAGCCCTTCGCCGGCGACGCGACCGGCACCGTGCGCAGCATGGCGCTGAGCTTCCGGCCGGCCGGCGGCGGCGAGTGGCGCACCGGCATGAACGACATCCCGGTCTTCCCCTTCAGGGGTGCGGCCGCCTTCACCGACCAGCTGGTCGCCTCGCGGCCGGACCCGGCGACCGGCAAGCCCGACCCGGCGCGCCTGCAGGCCTTCGTCGCGAGCCATCCCGAGACCGCGGCGGCGCTGGCGCTGATCAAGGCACGCAGCGTCACCTCCGGCTTCGCCGACGACAGCTACAACAGCCTCGATGCCTTCCGCTTCGTCGATGCCCAGGGCCGCGCCACGCCGGTCCGCTGGTCGATGGTCGCGGCCGGGCCGGTCGTCGCGGCGACGCCGGCGGAGGCATCGCCCGACGATCCCAACTTCCTGTTCGACGCCATGATCCGCCGCGTCGCAGAGGGGCCGGTGCAGTGGCACCTCGTGGTCACCCTGGGCCAGCCCGGTGACCCGACGGACGACGCGACGCTGCCCTGGCCGGCCGGGCGGGAGCGGCTCGACCTCGGCACCCTGACGATCGACCGGGTCGAGGCCGAGGCCGCCGGCAACTGCCGCGACATCAACTTCGACCCGCTGGTGCTGCCGCCCGGCATCGCGCCGACCGACGACCCGCTGCTGAGCGCGCGCTCGGCCGCCTACGCCCGCTCCTTCACCCTGCGCGCCGGCGAGCCGAAGCAGCCGAGCGCGGTCCAGCTCCAGGCCTCCGGCAAGGGATCGTGACCATGAACCGGCCCGCCCGCTTCCCCTTCGCCTCGCGCCTGCTGCACTGGGTCATGGCGGCGCTGATCCTGGCGATGCTGTTCATCGGCATCGCCATGGCCGCGTCGCTGACCGACTACCATCGCCTGGTGACGATCCACGAGCCGCTCGGGCTGCTGATCCTGGTGCTGGCCGCGGTGCGCGTGATCAATCGCCTGCTGGCGCCGCCGCCGCCGCTGCCGGCCGCGATGCCTCGGCCGATGCGGCTGGCCGCCCACGGCTCGCACCTGCTGCTCTACCTGCTGATGGTCGCGCTGCCGCTGGTCGGCTGGGCGATGCTGTCGGCGGCCGGCTATCCGATCCTGCTGCTGGGCACTGTCGAGCTGCCGCCGATCCTGGCGCCCGACGCCGGTCTCTACGCCCTGCTGCGCAGCGCGCACACGGTCCTGGCGCTGCTGCTCTTCGCGACCTTCCTGGGCCACCTGGCGGCCGCCCTGGCACACGCCCTGCTGTTCCGCGACGGGGTGTTCTCCAGCATGGCCGGCTTCGGCGGGCGCCGCGCGGCCGCCGCGCGGCGGATCAGGCCCCGAGCCAGCGCCTGAGCTGGCGGTTGGTCTCCTCGGGCCGCTCGAGCGGCGGCAGGTGGCCGCAGTCGTCGATCACGACGAGCCGCGAGTCCGGGATGCCGGCGGCCAGCTCGGTCGCGTTCTCCATCGGCGTCAGGGCATCCTGGCGGCCGACCATGACCAGGGTCGGGCAGCGGATGCCGGCGAGCCAGGGCCGGGCGTCGGGCCGGGTCATGATCGCGGTCTGCTGGCGCGCGAAGCCGTCGCGGCCGATGCGCTCGGCCTGGGCCATCAGGTCGCCGGTCAGGTCGGTGTCGCCGAGCCGCGCCTCGTGGATCAGCAGCGGCAGCAGCTTCGGCGTCACGCCCTTGAACTGGCCCTTGGCGGCGAGCTCCAGCAGGCCGCGCCGGCGCGCCGTGTTCTCGGGGCTGTCGGGCGCCGCCTTGGTGTCCATCAGGCAGAGCCGCTCGACCCGCTCCGGCGCCAGGTGTGCGACCGCGAGCGCGACGTAGCCGCCCATCGAGAGGCCGCAGAGGGCGAAGCGCCCGGGCATCATCTCGAGCACCGAGCGCGCCATGGCCTCGATGCTGTCCTGGGTCGAGAAGTCGGCGACCCGGATCTCGGCGAGGTCGGCCAGCGCCGCTTCCTGGTGGCGCCAGAAGGTCCGGTCGAGCAGCAGGCCCGGCAGCAAGGCGAGCGAAGTCTTGCCCGTCACGTGAATCTCACCCGTCACTTGGTCCCCGTCACTTGATCAGGTCCAGCAGGTCCCTGAAGGCCTCGTTGTCGGAGCGGCGCAGCCACTCGAAGAGGACCATCTCGCTGGTCACCGGCTCGATCCCGAGCGCGGTCATGCGCTGCAGGGCGACCGCGCGGTTGGCCGGGTCGCGCGAGCCCATGGCGTCGGCGACCGCGAAGACGGTGAAGCGCGCCTCGGCCAGCTCGACCGCGGTCTGCAGCACACAGACGTGCGCCTCCATGCCGCAGATCACGATCTGGCCGCGCCCGGCCTCGGCCAGCGCCTGCATGAAGTCCGGCTCGTCGGCGCAGGAGAAGGCGCGCTTGGCGATCCGCTCCTCGGGCCGCAGCAGCGCCGAGACCGGCGCGATCGTCGGGCCCAGGCCTTCCGGATACTGCTCGCTGGCCAGCACCGGCACGCGCAGCCGGCGGGCGCCGTGGATCAGCCGCACGACGCGCGCCTCGATCGCCTCGTGGCCGGCGACTGCCGGCGCCAGGCGCTGCTGCAGGTCGACGACCAGCAACAGCGAGTCTTCAGGATCGACGAGCATTTCAGTCTCTCCCGGCAATAAATCGGCAATTATTATTCGCTAGCATGCGCATAACACAGGCCCGTCCCCTGGCCAAGACAAGGCTTCCACCGGGCTTTTCCTTGACTTCCACGGTTGAACGCCGCATAGGAAGACCCACATCGAAGGCGTGGAAAAGGACGACCCGTCCGTCGCCTTCCAGATATATAGCTTCCCGGAGCAACATGACATTTGACGATCTCGGTCTCCGTCCGGAGACCCTCCATGCGTTAGCCGATCTCGGCTACCAGACCCCGACTCCGATCCAGGAAAAGGCCATCCCGATGGTCCTGATGGGTCGTGACGTCCTCGGCGTCGCCCAGACCGGCACGGGCAAGACGGCCGGCTTCACCCTGCCGATGATCGATATCCTCGCCGAAGGCCGTGGCCGGGCGCGCATGCCGCGCTCGCTGATCCTGGAGCCGACGCGCGAGCTCGCCGCCCAGGTCGCCGAGAGCTTCGACCGCTACGGCAAGTATCACCGCCTGACCAAGGCCCTGCTGATCGGCGGCGAGTCGGTGAAGGACCAGCAGACGGTGCTGCAGCGCGGCGTCGACGTGCTGATCGCCACGCCCGGCCGCCTGCTCGACCTGTTCGAGCGCGGCCAGATCCTGCTGGCCGACACCAAGCTGCTGGTCATCGACGAGGCCGACCGCATGCTCGACATGGGCTTCATGCCCGACGTCGAGCGCATCGTGAACCTGCTGCCGCCGCTGCGCCAGACGCTGTTCTTCTCGGCAACCATGGCGCCGGAGATCCGCAAGCTCGGCAACAAGTTCCTGCACAATCCCAAGGAGATCTCGGTCGCGCCGCCGGCCTCGCCGGCCGCCACCGTGGCCCAGCGGGTGCTGCACTGCCACAGCGACCCCAAGGCCAAGCGGGCAGCCCTGCGCAGCCTGCTCGATGCGGAGAAGGACGAGATCCAGTCCGCGCTGATCTTCTGCAACCGCAAGCGCGACGTCGACCTGGTCTACAAGTCCCTGAAGCGCCACGGCTACGACGCCGAGGCCCTGCACGGCGACATGGCCCAGCCGGCCCGCGTCGAGACCCTCAAGCGCTTCAAGAACGACGAGATCCGCCTGCTGGTCTGCTCCGACGTCGCGGCGCGCGGCCTGGACATCCCGCGGGTCAGCCACGTCTTCAACTTCGACGTTCCGATCAACAGCGAGGACTACGTGCACCGCATCGGCCGCACCGGCCGCGCCGGGCGCAGCGGCAAGGCCTTCATGCTGGCGACGCGCAACGACGAGAAGCTGCTGGCCAACCTGCACAAGCTGATCGGCGCCAAGATCGAGGAGATCGCCTCGCCGACCGGCGAGACGGTCGAGACGCCGGCCCTTCTGGAAACCAGCGAGGCCAAGCCACGCCGCAGCCGCGGCAAGCGCCGAAGCGGCCGCGACGAGCCGCGCGAGGCCCGCGAGCCCAGGCAGCCGGCGGCCGAGCCGATCGAGGCCGAGGCGATCGAGGCCGAGACGGTCGAGACCGGGGCCGCCCCGCAGCCCGAGCGGGCCGTCGCCAAGCCGGCGGCCGAGGGTGGCCGTCGCCGCAAGGCGCGCGCCGAGCCGGCGCGCCGTCGCCGCGACGAGTCGCACGACGACGAGGCCTCGCCGGTCGGCGACACGCCGTTCGGCGACCATGTGCCGGCCTTCATCCTGCGCGAGGTCCCGGCGGCCGTGCTGGAAGGCTGATCGGAGCCCGGCGCGGGCGACGGCGGAAAGCGGGGGCCGTCCGGCAGCGGGTGGCCCCTTTCTCGTCCGCGCCCGCACCCTTATGATGGCGGGGCCATGCAGACCATCTTCGTCCAGATCAAGTGCCAGCTGGGCCGCGCCTATAGCGTCGCCGACGACCTGGTGCAGACCGTCGAGCAGGTCTCGGAGGTCCATTCGACCTCCGGCCAGTACGACCTCATGGTCAAGTGCTACCTCGAGGACGGCACCGACATCGGCCACTTCGTGACCGAGCACATCCAGACGCTGCCCGGCATCCAGGACACCTTCACGCTGATCGCCTTCAAGGCCTTCTCCTGACGTTTCCTCTCGAGCGATCCGGTGATCCAGACTCCGCCTTCACCCGGCGCCCCGTCGATCCCCGACCCGCTCGAGCCGGACGCCTTCCGGGACCTGCTCGGCGACGGCCGCCTCGGCCAGCTCTACGACTACTGGGAGAGCAAGCGGCCGCCCGGGGGACTGCCGGCGCGCAAGGCCATCGAACCGAGCGAGCTGACCCGCCTGCTCCCCTGGATCTACCTGCTGGAGCCGGTCGAGGGCGACGTCAAGGTACGCCTGGCCGGGACCCGCATCCGCGAGCTGTTCGACCGCGAGCTGACCGGCCAGGGCCTGGTCGGGGCGCTGCCGACGCCCTGGTCCGACAACGCGGCACGCAGCTACGCCACCGTCGTCGGGCAGAAGCGCGGCTGGCTGACCGTCGTCGAGTCGCGGCTGCACGACGGGCGGATCCTGCCCTATCGACGCCTGTCGCTGCCGCTCTCCAGCGACGGCGTCGTCGTCGACCGGGTGCTTGGCGGCGTCGACTGGGACGAATGGCTCGTCGGCTCCCGCAACTTCTTCGAGGTCTACGACGAGGCCGTCAGCCGCAAGCGCCGGGAGGCCTGCTGCCGCTTCCTGTGAACCGGAACGGAGCCGGCGCCGCGGCCCGCGGATCGCAGCATTCGGCCTTGCCTCCCATCGCCAATTGGCGCAAGGCAGGCTGCGGGGCACGTGCTGTTGGGGGGATCGGATCGCGATGAGCAGGATCCTGGTGACCGGCTTCGAGGCCTTCGGCAACACGCCGGTCAATCCGGCCGAGCTGGTGGCGCGGCGCCTGGACGGTGCCGAGATCGGCGGCGCGGCCGTGGTGGGGCGCATCCTGCCCAACACCTTCTTCACCTGCATCGAGGTCGTGCGCGCGGCCATCGCGGAGCTGCGGCCGGAGGCCGTCGTCATGCTGGGCGAGTACGGCGGCCGCGCCATGCTGACGGTGGAGCGGATCGCGCAGAACCTCAACGACTGCGCCCGCTACCGCCTGCGCGACAACGCCGGCCGCGCGCTGCAGGGCGAGCTGACCGTGCCGGGCGGGCCCGTGGCCTACTACAGCACCCTGCCGATCCGCGCGATGGTCCGAGCGATGCGCGACGCCGGCGTCCCCGCCGACATCTCCGACGCCGCCGGCACCTTCTGCTGCAACCACCTGCTCTACGGCATCCTGCATCATGCCGCGGTGGACGGCCTCGCGCTGCGCGCCGGCTGGATCCACCTGCCCCACCTGCCCGAGGTCGCGGCCCGCGAGGAGAACCTGGGCGCGCCCAGCATGTCCCTCGAGACGGCGGCCGCGGGGGTCGAGGCGGGCATCGCCGCCATCCTCTCGCACCCCCAGGACAGCGACGATCCGATCGTCTCCCGCCTGCAGATCTAGCCCGGATCGGGACCCGGCGGGTCGTGAAGCGATTCCGTCGGGTCGCGATCTGCACTAGAGTGCCGGGCGCGCCGCTTCGGAGGGCTCCGGCGGCGCCAAGGAAGCAGAGAACAGGGTTCGAGGGGAGACACCGATGAAGTTGCGCATGACCGCGCTGGCCGCCGCGACGCTGGCGGCCCTGCCTCTTGTCGCCGGCGCGCCGGCGAAGGCCGCCGATCCGGTCAGGATCGGCATGATCACCACGCTGTCCGGCGGCGGCTCCGGCCTCGGCATCGACATCCGCGACGGCTTCAAGCTGGCGGTCGACGAGGAAGGCGGCAAGCTGGGCGGCGTTCCGGTCGAGCTGATCGTCGACGACGACGCCCGCAAGCCCGACGTCGCGACGGAGCTGGCCAACCGGATGGTCGAGCGCGACCACGTCCAGATCATGACCGGCATCGTCTGGTCGAACCTGGCAATCGCCGTGGTGCCCAAGGTGACCCGCGCCGGCGTCTTCTACATCAGCCCGAACGCCGGGCCGTCGCTGCTCGCCGGCAAGGGCTGCAGCCCGAACTACTTCAACGTCGCCTGGCAGAACGACAACCTGCACGAGGCGATGGGCCAGTACGTCCAGGACAAGGGCTTCAAGAAGGTCTACCTGATCGCGCCGAACTACCCGGCCGGCAAGGACGCCCTGGCCGGCTTCAAGCGCTACTACAAGGGCGGCGTCGCCGGCGAGGTCTACACCCAGCTCGGCCAGACCGACTACGCCGCCGAGATCGCCGCGCTGCGCGACGCCAAGCCCGACGCGGTCTTCTTCTTCCTGCCCGGCGGCATGGGCATCTCCTTCATCAAGCAGTACGCTCAGGCCGGCCTCAACGGCCAGATCCCGCTGTTCGGTCCGGCCTTCTCCTTCGACCAGGGCATCCTCGGCGCGGTCGGCGAGGCGGCGCTCGGCGTCGTCAACTCCTCGCAGTGGAACAAGGACATCGACAATGCCGCCAACAGGGCCTTCGTCGCCGGCTTCCAGAAGGCCTACGGCCGGCTGCCCTCGCTCTACGCCAGCCAGGGCTACGACGCGGCGCGCCTGATCGCCTCGGCGCTGAAGAAGACCGGCGGGGTCGCGGACAAGGACGCCTTCCGCAAGGCGCTCGAGGCCGCCGACTTCGACTCGGTGCGCGGCGCCTTCAAGTTCGCCAGCAACCACCACCCGATCCAGACCATCTACGTGCGCGAGGTGGTCAAGGAGGGCGACGTGCTGACCAACAAGATCATCGGCACCGCCTTCAAGGAGCACGGCGACGCCTACGCGGCCGAGTGCAAGATGTAGGACTGCGATGCCCCACCCTTTCCGTCATCCCGGGCGTTAGGCGAGCCCGGAAGCCCAGAAGGGCTTCCGGCTTGCGAGCCTTGCGACCCGGGATCCAGGGCCGTCCGGCACCGGCTCGTGGCCCCTGGATCCCCGCCTTCGCGGGGATGACGGGCAAGGGAGCCGGGCATTCCGGGCCGACGGCATCATGGTGTCCCCGCTCCTCCTCCTCGAGCAGACCCTGAACGGGCTGCAGTTCGGCGTGATGCTGTTCCTGATCGCCGCCGGGCTGACGCTCGTGCTCGGCATCATGAACCTGGTCAACCTGGCGCACGGCTCGCTCTACATGGTCGGCGCCTTCGTCTGCGCCTGGGCGGCGCGCGAGAGCGGCTCCTTCCTGATCGGACTGATCGCGGCGCTGCCGGCGACCGCCGCCGTCGCGGTCGTCGTCGAGCTGCTGGTCGTGCGCCGGCTCTACGCCCGCGACCACCTGGACCAGGTGCTGGCGACCTTCGGCCTGATCCTCTTCTTCAACGAGGCGACCAAGATGATCTGGGGCGCCAGGCCCTTGCGCCTCGACCTGCCGGCCTTCCTGAACGGCACGGTCGAGATCCTGCCCGGCGCGCCCTACCCGGCCTTCCGCCTGACGGTCATCGGCGTCGGCCTGGCGGTCGCGCTCGGCCTCTACCTGCTGGTCGCGCGGACCCGCCTCGGCATGCTGATCCGCGCCGGCGCCTCGAACCGCGAGATGGTCTCGGCGCTCGGCGTCGACATCGACCGGCTCTACACCCTGGTCTTCGCCCTGGGCGCCGCGCTGACCGCCCTGGCCGGCGCCCTGGCCGGGCCGATCTACGCGGTCGAGATCGGCATGGGCGAGACCGTGCTGATCCCGGTCTTCGTGGTCATCGTGATCGGCGGCATCGGCTCGATCCGCGGCGCCTTCGTCGCGGCCCTGCTGGTCGGGCTGACCTTCGTGCTCGGCCGCGCCTTCCTGCCGGGCCTGTTCGAGCTGTTCCTCGGGCCCTCGGCGGCGAGCACCCTGGGCAGCGCGCTCTCGGCGATGGCGATCTACATCCTGATGGCCGCGGTGCTGATCTGGCGGCCGCGCGGGCTGTTCCCGCCCCATGGCTAGGCTCGCAAGGGAGCACGGCGCCGGGCTGCTGCTCGGCCTGGCCTTCGCGCTCTGGCCGGCGCTCGCCGCCGCGCTCGGCCTGGAATGGAGCCTGGAGCTCGCGGCGCGGATCCTGATCTACGCCCTGGCCGCGGGCGCGCTCAACCTGGTGCTCGGCTACGGCGGCCTCGTCTCCTTCGGCCATGCCGCCTTCTTCGGCGCCGGCGCCTACGTCGTCGCGATCCTGGCCTACCACGACATGGTGCTGGGCCCCGTCGCGATCGCCGGCCTGGAGATTCCCGGCACCTCTGACGCCTGGATCGCCTTTCCGCTCGCCGTGCTGGTCGCGGGCCTGCTGGCGCTGGTCATCGGCGCGCTCAGCCTGAGGACCAACGGCCTCTACTTCATCATGATCACCCTCGCCTTCGCGCAGATGATCTACTACCTCTTCGTCTCGCTGCCCGACTACGGCGGCGAGGACGGCCTCAGCCTCTTCGCCCGCTCGAGCCTCCGGCCGCTCGAGCTCGACGACAACCTCGCCTTCTACTACCTCTGCCTCGGCCTGCTGGCGCTGCTGCTGGCCGCCAAGGCCCTGGTCGTGCGTGCGCGCTTCGGCTGGGCGCTGATGGGCATCCGCGACAACGAGCGGCGCATGACCGCGCTCGGCCTGCCGACCTTCCGCTACAAGCTCGCGGCCTTCGTCCTCTCCGGCGCCGTGACCGGCCTCGCCGGCGCGCTGATCGCCAACCTGACCGAGTTCGTCAGCCCGGCCTTCCTGTCCTGGCCGGTCTCGGGCGAGCTGCTGGTCATGGTCATTCTCGGCGGCATCGGCCGGCTCTACGGCCCGCTCTACGGCGCGACCGCCTTGCTGCTGCTGGAGTTCGCCCTCAAGGAGTGGAGCGAGCACTGGCAGCTCGCGCTCGGGCCGATCCTGATCCTGGTCGTGCTGTTCGCGCGCGGCGGCCTCGCCGGCCTGCGACGCCCGCGCGGTGCCGGCCATGGCTGAGCCGCTGCTGAGCGCGGAAGGCCTGACCAAGGCCTATGGCGGCGTCCGGGCCTGCGCCGAGGTCGAGCTCGCCCTCGCGCCGGGCGAGCTGCGCGCGGTGATCGGCCCGAACGGCGCCGGCAAGACCACCCTGACCGGCCTGCTGGCCGGCGAGCTCAGGCCCGACGCGGGCCGCATCCGCTTCGCCGGCCGCGAGATCCAGGGCCTCGACGCCGCCGCCCGGGCGCGCGCCGGCATCGGCCGCTCCTACCAGATCACCAGCCTGTTCCCGCGCTTCACCGCCCTGGAGAACGCCCGCCTCGCGGTCCAGGTCGCCAGCGGCCACAGCTTCGGCTTCCGGCGCGCCGCGGCGCGCGATCGCAGGCTGGCCGCACGGGCCGAGGCGCTGCTCGGCGAGGTCGGCCTGGAGGCGCGCGCCGCCGTGCCGGTCGGCGACCTGGCGCACGGCGAGCAGCGCCAGCTGGAGATCGCCCTGGCGCTGGCCGGCCGGCCGCGCCTGCTGCTGCTCGACGAGCCGACCGCCGGCATGGCGCCCGAGGAGAGCCGGGCCATGGTCGCGCTGCTGCAGCGGCTCAGGGGCGGCGTCACCATCCTGCTGGTCGAGCACGACATGGATGCGGTCTTCGCGCTGGCCGACCGCATCACGGTGCTGGTCGGCGGCCGGGTCCTGGCGACCGACCGGCCCGACGCGATCCGTGCCAACGCCGAGGTCCAGGCCGCCTACCTGGGCCAGGACGGCGGCGACGGCGCGGAGACGGCGCCATGCTGAGCGTCGCCGGCCTGGAGGCGGCCTACGGCAGCAGCCGCGTGCTGTTCGGCGTCGAGCTGGCGGTCGGCGCCGGCGAGGCGCTGGCCCTGCTCGGCCGCAACGGCATGGGCAAGACGACGACGGTGCGCGCCATCATGGGGCTGCTCCGGCCGAGCGCCGGCTCGGTGCGATTCGAGGGGATCGAGCTCGCGGGCCTGCGTTCCTTCGCCGTGGCGCGGGCCGGGCTCGGCCTGGTCCCGGAGGGCCGCCAGGTCTTCCCGAACCTGACGGTGCGCGAGAACCTGGTGGCGACCGCGCGGCGCGGCCGCTGGCGCCTGGCCGAGGTCGAGGCGCTGTTCCCGGTGCTGGCCGAGCGGCGCACCGCCTGGGGCAACGAGCTGTCGGGCGGCGAGCAGCAGATGCTGGCGATCGGCCGGGCGCTGCTGACCAACCCGAAGCTGCTGATCCTCGACGAGGCGACCGAGGGCCTGGCCCCGAGGATCCGCGGCGAGATCTGGCGCGTGCTGGCCCGGCTCAAGGCCGAGGGCCTGGCGATCCTGGTGATCGACAAGAACGTCGGCGACCTGATCCGCCTCTGCGACCGCCACGCGATCCTGGAGAAGGGCAAGGTCGCCTGGACCGGCAGCTCCGCCGAGCTGGCCGCCGAACCGGCCCTGCAGGCGCGCTACCTGGGGGTCTGAGCCGCCGGTCCGTCGGCATCCGAGCCATTGCATCCTCGCCCCCTCTCCTTCGTCATCCTCGCGAAAGCGAGGATCCAGAGAACGACGCCGTACGAGCGAACCCCAATCGATCCGTGCAGGCGTCTCCTTTCTCTGGATCCTCGCTTTCGCGAGGATGACGGCATGGTGGGCGGCGATGAAGAGCACGGTACGCCGATGCCTGAGCAGGACCCTCTACCCGTTGCGCTTCAGGTAGGCCCGCGGCGGCGCGCCGAGGACGCGCTTGAACATCGTCGTGAAGGCCGCCGGGTTGTCGTAGCCGAGGTCGAGCGCGACGGTCGTCACCGGCTCGCCGGCGACCAGCCGCGGCAGGGCGGCGACGAGGCAGGCCTGCTGGCGCCACTCGACGAAGCTGAGCCCGGTCTCGCGGCGGAACAGCCGGGTGAAGGTACGCCGGCCGAGCCCGAGCGGCTCGCTCCACTGCTCGATCGTCTCGTGGGTCGTGGGACGGGCGAGGAACGACCGGCAGCGCTCGGCCAGGCGCGGGTCGGCCGGGAACGGCAGAGACAGCGGCAGCACCGGCAGCGCGCGCAGCTCGTGCAGGAGCAGCGCCATCAACGCGCCGGCGTGGCTGTCCGGCTCGTAGTCCGCCGGCACGTCCAGCGCCCTCGCCATCAGGCTGCGCACGAAGCCCGACAGGCCGACGACCTGGCAGCGCTCGGGCAGGACGCCCGCCTGCGCGGGCTCCAGGTAGAGGCTCTGGGTGCTGACCGGCCCGATCATGCGCACCTCGTGGAGGATGCCCGGGGGGATCCACAGCCCCTGCCCCGGCGGCATCACCCAGCGGCCCTGCGGCGTGGCGAGCACCAGCACGCCCGTCGCGCCGGAGATGAGCTGGCCGCGCCGGTGCCGATGCGGCGCCAGCCTGAAGCCGTCCGGATAGTCGTGGCCCAGCGCGATCAGGGGCCGCGGCGCGGCGTCGACCTCCTCGATGTGGACGTTCCGGACCATGGCCCGATCTCGTAGAAAATCGGCCTGACCGCAGTGGTGGGCCGCACCGGAGGACCGTAAGATCCCGCCTCGTCCCGTGCAACGCCGCAACGCGCCGAGGCTTGGTCCGGTGCGGAGGAAAGAGGGTCATTCCCCGTGAGCGAGACCGTCGCAGCACCGCCGAAGGCCGCCAGGACCGCCTTCTCCGTCCTCGGCACGATCAGCTTCTGCCACCTGCTCAACGACATGCTGCAGTCGCTGCTGCCGGCGATCTACCCGATCCTGAAGGGCGGCTACGACCTCAGCTTCGCGCAGATCGGCCTGCTGACCCTGACCTACCAGGTCACCGCCTCGCTGCTGCAACCCCTGGTCGGGCTCTACACCGACGGCCGGCCGACGCCCTTCGCCCTGCCGGTCGGCATGGGCGCGTCGCTGCTCGGTCTGGTCACCCTGGCCTTCGCACCGAACTACCCCGCCCTGCTCGCCGGCGGCGTGCTGCTCGGCCTCGGCTCGTCGATCTTTCACCCCGAGGCCTCGCGCATGGCGCGGGCCGCCTCCGGCGGCGCGCACGGCCTGGCCCAGTCGGTGTTCCAGGTCGGCGGCAACTTCGGCTCGTCGCTCGGCCCGCTGCTCGCCGCCTTCGTCGTGCTGCCGCGCGGCCAGACCAGCCTGGCCTGGTTCGCCTTCGCGGCGCTGGCCGGCATGGTCGCCCTGACCGGCCTCGGCCACTGGTACCGGCGCAATGGCCATGCCCGGCCGCGGGCGCGCGGCAGCGCGGCGCGCCATCCGGACCTGACCGCCGGCCAGGTCGGCCGAGCGATGACCGTGCTCGGGCTGCTGATCCTGTCCAAGTACCTCTACCTGGCCAGCATCACCAGCTACTACATCTTCTACCTGATCCACCGCTTCGGCCTGTCGACCCAGTCGGCGCAGCTCTGCCTCTTCGTGTTCCTCGCCGCGGTGGCGACCGGCACGGTGATCGGCGGCCCGATCGGCGACCGGATCGGCCGCAAGACGGTGATCTGGGTCTCGATCCTGGGGGTCCTGCCCTTCACGCTGGCCCTGCCCTATGTCGGCCTGCCGGGGACGATCGCGCTCAGCGCGCTGATCGGCCTGCTGCTGGCCTCGGCCTTTCCGGCGATCGTGGTCTTTGCCCAGGAGCTGATGCCGGGGCGGGTCGGCATGGTCTCCGGCCTGTTCTTCGGGCTCGCCTTCGGCACCGGCGGCATCGGCGCCGCGGCGCTCGGCCTGCTGGCCGACCGCATGGGCATCGACTTCGTCTACGAGGTCTGCTCGTTCCTGCCGCTGCTCGGCCTGCTGACGGCCTTCCTGCCGGACCTCAGGGGCAGCGGCTGGCGCAAGGCCGGCGCCTAGAGGCGCGGCACCCGGTCCGTTCGGCCGCCGTCAGTCGCCGAGGCGGACGTTCGGACTGGAATAGACCGCCTGGGAGCTCATGCCCAGCGACTCCAGGACGAAATAGGAACCGACCGCGATCAGCACGGCGGCACAGACGCCTGCGAGAAATGCCCTCATCCTGCTCCCCCTCTCCTCGGCTTCTCGGCCGTCGGCGCAGCGGCCCGGCCGTTCGTTGCCCAATCACTTGGACGGTTTCGTGATCCGCTTCAAGTAGCTCATCAGCGCCGCGCGGTCGCCGGCGTTCGGGATGCGCTGCATCGGCATCTTGGTGCCCGGCACGAAGACGTCGGGCCCGAGCTCGAACAGCCTGGAGATGGTCTGGTCGTTCCAGACCACGTTCGTGTCCCGCAGGGCCTCCGAGTACTTGTAGTCGCCGACCGAGCCGGCCGGCCGACCGAACAGGCCGTAGAGCGTCGGCCCGGCGCGGTTGCGGCTGTCCGGGTCGATCGAATGGCAGACGCTGCACTTGCGGAACAGCTCGGCGCCGCGGCTCTCGTCGGCCTGCAGCGGATCGATGACCGGGTGCTCGCCGGCCGCCACCTTGACGCCCAGCTCCCGGCCGCTCTCGACGTCCCAGAGCCGCGCCACCTCGTCGGCGCCGCCGGACAGCAGCCGCCTGCCGTCGGGCGAGAAGGCGAGCGACCAGACCGCCGCCAGATGCCCCTTCAGCTCCTTCGGCCGCGCGTCCCCGACCAGCGGCCAGAGCCTGATCACCCGGTCGGCGCCGGCCGAGGCGACCCAGCGGCCGTCCGGCGAGACCGCGACGGCGAAGATCGGCGCGTCGTGGCGGCCGAGCTCGGCCAGCTCCTCGCCGGTTGCCGAGTCCCAGAGCCGCACCGTCTTGTCGGCCGAGACCGAGACCAGGCGCCGGCCGTCGGGCAGGAAGGCGACGCCGGTGACGCCGACCTCGTGGCCCTCGAGCTGGCCGACCTGCGTGCCGTCGGCGACCCGCCAGAGCCGGATCGTCAGGTCGTAGGAGCCGCTGGCCAGAAGCCGGCCGTCGGGCGAGAAGGCGACGGCGTTGACGTTGCTCTGGTGGCCCTCGAGGGTGCGCAGCAGGCTGCCGCTCTCCAGGTCCCAGAGCCGCACCGTCCGGTCCCAGCCGGCGCTGGCCGCCAGCCGGCCGTCGGGCGAGACCGCGAGGCCCTGGACCTTGCCCTTGTGACCCGACAGCACGGCCAGCACCTTGCGGGCCTCGAGGTCCCAGAGCCTGAGGGTCCCGTCGTCGCTGGCCGAGACGGCCCGCCGGCCGCCGGGCAGGAAGGCGACGGCATTGACCGCGGCCTCGTGGTCGTTGAGCACCGCCAGGGTCTGCTGGCTCGCGAGGTCCCAGAGCCGGAGCGTGTAGTCGAACGAGCCGGTCAGCGCCTGCTCGCCCGAGGGCGAGAAGGCGACCGCCTTGACGAAGCCGCCGTGTCCGACCAGCTCGGCGCGCGCCTCGCCCGGCAGCGCCGCCGCGCCGATGCCCGCCGCCAGCAGGACCGAGGCGACGCTCCGGAGCGGGAGAAGGTGGCCACCGAGCATCCTGTCTTCCCAGTGCCTGCGGGAGTCCGCCTCAGCGCGGTGCGGCCGCGCCGTCGCCCGCCTCCCGGCTTCCCGGGCCCGGCGGCGTGCCGGTGACGACCTTGTTCTCGGCGGCCGGCGCCCCGGCCAGCGGCAGCGAGCCGGTCTCGACCGGCTGGAACGAGCGCAGCGGCCGGCCGCTCTCGACGTCGACCGCGACGGTCGAGACGACGAAGGCGCTGTTCGAGTTGCCGCCCGGGTTCATGCCGGTGACCAGCCAGACCGCCCGGCCGTCGACGGTGCCCGGGCGCACCTTCAGGACCTGCACGCCGAACTGCTCGGCGACCAGCCTGGCGGCCGCCTTCTCGTCGATCGCGGCGGCCGGGGTCGCGGCCCCCGCCAGCAACGCGACCATCAGTCCGGCCAGACCGAACGCTCGAAGCCGCGTCATGGTGGCCATTCCTTCTATTCCGCCGGCAGCGGTCGCCCGGCTTGCTCGACCGACTTCTGCTCGACCTCGGCGACCCAGAGGTCGTGATGCTCGCGCGCCCAGTTCTCGTCGACGCGGCCGCTGCCCATGGCGGCGAAGGCTCCCTCCATGCCGACCGAGCCGATGTAGATGTGGGCCAGGATGATCGCGATCATTACCAGCCCGACGGCGGCGTGCCAGACGGTGTTGAGCTGCATCTCCAGGCGCGGGGTGACGTCGGCCGGCAGGCCCGGGACCCCGAGGCCGCTCAGCACGTGGAAGGTCTTGCCCCACATCGCGGTCTCGAAGGGGAACAGCAGGCCGATCCCCGACAGGGCGAGCGAGATGCCGCCGACCATGACCGCCCAGAAGATGATCTTCTGGCCGGCGTTGAACTTCCGCGAATGGGGATGGACGTGCTTGCTGAACAGGCCGCCGGCCTTGAGCAGCCACATCACGTCATGGCGGTTCGGGATGTTGTCACCGACCCAGAGGGCGAACATCAGCACGAAGCCGACGATGAAGGAGAAGGCCAGGAAGTTGTGCGCGTACTTGCCCCAGTGGGCGATCAGCGCGTAGGCCTCCGGGCCGATCACCGGGATCAGCACGTTGCGGCCCCAGAGCAGCCACATGCCGGTCAGCGCCAGCATGACGAAGGAGACCGCGGTCAGCCAGTGGGCGAAGCGGTCGACGTCGTCGAAGCGCTGGATGGTCCGGCCGGACGGGCCGGCCTCGATGCGGATCCGGCCGCGCAGCACGAAGAACAGCGCCAGCAGCGCGACCATGCCGAGCACGACCCAGGCGCCGTAGGTCTTCAGCGGCCCGTTGCGGAACTCGCGCCAGGACTCGCCGCCGGACTCGACCAGCACGCCGGCCTGCTTGTTGGGGATCGAGACGTCGCCCTGGATGCCGCGCCGGACCTCGCGCCAGAACTCCGCGCGGCTTGAGCTGCCGAGCGCGCCGCCCGGCACCTGGCCGCCGGTCAGCGCCTGGTCCGAGACGTCCTGCCCCTGGGTCTGCCCTTGGGCCTGCTGGGCCTGCGCGGCGGGCGCCGCGGCACCGGCCAGGCAACAGAGCAGCAGGGCGACCGCCAGGCCGCCGAGCAGGTTTCGCCCCATCTCCGTCAAGCGTGCAGTCATCTCACGTCCTCCCAGCCGAAGCTCGCGGGACCCTCTAGCGGTCCATTGTGCCCCGAGCCGCCCGTCGCGGGCAAAAGCTCAGAGCGCGTTCTGGTTGCCGACGCGCTGGCGCAGCGCCTCTTCCTGCTGCTTGTCCAGCGGCTCGTCGGGAGCGCCCTGGTAGGTCCCGGGCTTGTAGATCATCACGTCGTCGACCTTGCTCGGTGGCCGGGTCTGCACGACGAAGTACAGGCCGACCACGGCAACGGCACAGACGACCAGGGCAATCAGGCGGCCGATCATTCGCTCCTCCTTCCCCTATCGCATCCGAACTGTCCCGCTCCGGAGGACGTCCCTGCCCTCCAGCGACGCGGAGGGCGGCGGTGATCCCGCCGCCCCCCTCGATCACGGGCCGGAGGCTGCCCGGCAGGACAGTCCGGCCGACGACAGGCACTGGCTTACGAGCCGCCCTTCTGCTGGTAGGCGGTCCCCCAGCCCCAGGCGCCGGAGCCGAAGCCGCGGGCGACGACGCGCTCGCGGTAGATCGCCGACACCATGTCGCCGTCACCGGCCAGCAGCGCCTTGGTCGAGCACATCTCCGCACAGAGCGGCAGCTTGCCCTCGGCCAGGCGGTTGCGGCCGTACTTCTGGAACTCGATCGCCGAGTTGTCCTTCTCCGGACCGCCGCCGCAGAAGGTGCACTTGTCCATCTTGCCGCGACTGCCGAAGTTGCCGGCCTGCGGGTACTGCGGCGCCCCGAAGGGGCAGGCGTAGAAGCAGTAGCCGCAGCCGATGCAGAGGTCCTTGGAGTGCAGGACCACGCCCTCCTCGGTCTGGTAGAAGCAGTCGACCGGGCAGACCGCCATGCAGGGCGCATCGGAGCAGTGCATGCAGGCCACCGAGATCGAGCGCTCGCCCGGCTTGCCGTCGTTGATGGTGACCACCCGGCGACGGTTGACGCCCCAGGGGATCTCGTTCTCGTTCTTGCACGCCGTGACGCAGGCGTTGCACTCGATGCAGCGCTCGGCGTCACAGAGGAACTTCATTCGTGCCATGACTGGCTCTCCTCCTGGTTACGCCGGCTCGATCCGGCACAGGGTCGCCTTGGTCTCCTGCATGTTGGTGACCGAGTCGTACCCGTAGGTCTGCGCCGTGTTGCTGGCTTCGCCGAGCACGTAGGGGTCGGCGCCCGCGGGATAGTTCTTCCGCAGGTCCTCGCCCATCCAGTGGCCGCCGAAATGGAAGGGCATGAAGGCGACGCCCCGCCCGACCCGCTCGGTGACCAGGGCCTTGACCTTCAGCTTGGCGCCGTCGGGACCGTAGAGCCAGACCATCTGGCCGTCCTTGACCCCGTTGCTGTTCGCGTCGAAGGGATTGATCTCGACGAACATGTCCTGCTGAAGCTCGGCCAGCCAGGGGTTGGACCGGGTCTCGTCGCCGCCGCCCTCGTACTCGACCAGTCGGCCCGAGGTCAGGATCATCGGATAGTCCTTGGTGTAATCCTTGTCCTGGATCGACTTGTAGAGGATCGGCAGACGGTACATCCGGCGGTCCTCGTAGGTCGGGTAGTCGGCGACCAGGTCACGCCGCGAGGTGTAGAGCGGCTCGCGATGCGTCGGCACCGGATCCGGGAAGTTCCACACCACGCAACGGGCCTTGGCGTTGCCGAAGGGCGCGCAGCCGTGCTTGATCGCGACCCGCTGGATGCCGCCCGACAGGTCGGTCTTCCAGTTGGTCTTCTCGCCGGCCACCTTCTCGATCGCCGCCTTCTCGGTGTCGGTCAGGTCCTTGTCCCAGCCGAGCTTCTGCAGCATCGCCATGGTGAACTCGGGATAGCCGTCCTCGATCTCCGAGCCCGAGGGGTAGCTGCCCTCGGCGAGCAGGTTCTGCCCGTCCCGCTCCACGCCGAAGCGGGCGCGGAAGCAGAGGCCGCCCTCGGCGACCGGCTTGGAGGTGTCGTAGAGCACCGGCGTGCCCGGATGCTTCATCTCCGGCGTGCCCCAGGCCGGCCACGGCAGGCCGTAGTAGTCGCCGTCGCACGGGCCGCCGACCGCCTGCAGCGTGGTGCGGTCGAAGGTGTGCTGGTTGGCCATGTGGGCCTTCAGGCGCTCCGGCGACTGGCCGGTGTAGCCGATCGTCCACATGCCGCGGTTGATCTCGCGCAGCGTGTCCTCGACCGAGGGCTCCGTGCCCTCGACCTTGATGTTCTTGAACAGCTGGTCGGCGAAGCCGAGCTTCTTGGCCAGGAGATACATGATCTCGTGGTCGGGCTTCGATTCGAACAGCGGCTCGACCACCTTCTCGCGCCACTGGATCGAGCGGTTCGAGGCCGTCACCGAGCCGGAGGTCTCGAACTGCGTCGAGGCCGGCAGCAGGTAGACCCCGTCCTTGCGGTCGTGCATGACCGCCGTCATCGTCGGGTAGGGATCGATGACGACCAGCATGTCGAGCTTGCCCATGGCCTTCTGCATGTCGGGCAGGCGCGTCTGCGAGTTCGGCGCGTGGCCCCAGAAGACCATGGCCCTCAGGTTGTCGGGCTGGTCGATGTTGTCCTTGGCCTCGAGGGCCAGGTCGAACCAGCGCGACACCGGGACGCCGGCGGCCTCCATCAGCTTCTGGCTGGCGAAGCGGCCCTTGACCCACTCGTAGTCGACCTCCCAGACCCGCGACCAGTGCTTCCACGAGCCCGTCGCGATGCCGTAGTAGCCCGGCAGGGTGTGGCAGAGCACGCCGAGGTCGGTCGCCCCCTGCACGTTGTCGTGGCCGCGGAAGATGTTGGTGCCGCCGCCCTGGGTGCCGACGATGCCGAGCGCGAGGCCCAGGATGCAGTAGGCGCGGGTGTTGTTGTTGCCGTTGGTGTGCTGGGTGCCGCCCATGCACCAGATGATCGTGAAGGGGCGGTTGTTGGCCAGCGTCCTGGCGACCCGCTTCATCTGGGAGCCGGGCACGCCGGTGACGCGCTCGACCTCCTCGGGGGTCCAGCGCGCGACCTCCTCGCGGACCTTGTCCATGCCCCAGACGCGCTGGCGGATGAACTCCTTGTCCTCCCAGCCGTTCTCGAAGACGTGCCAGAGGATGCCCCAGACCAGGGCGACGTCGGTGCCCGGACGGAAGCGCACGTACTCGTCGGCATGGGCCGCGGTGCGGGTGAAGCGCGGATCGCAGACGATCATCGGCGCGTTGTTCTGCTCCTTGGCCTTGAGCAGATGCTGCAGCGACACTGGATGCGCCTCGGCGGGATTGCCGCCGATCAGGAAGATGGCGCGGGAGTTGTGGATGTCGTTGTAGCTGTTGGTCATCGCGCCGTAGCCCCAGGTGTTGGCTACGCCGGCGACCGTCGTCGAGTGGCAGATGCGCGCCTGGTGATCGACGTTGTTGGTGCCCGCGAAGGCGGCGAACTTGCGGAACAGGTAGGCCTGCTCGTTGCTGTGCTTCGCGGAGCCGAGCCAGTAGACCGAGTCCGGCCCGCTGGTCTTCCAGATGTCCAGGATCTTGTCGCCGATCTCGGTGATCGCCTGATCCCAGGAGATCTTGGTCCACTTGCCGTCGACCAGCTTGGTCGGGTTCTTCAGGCGCCGCTCGCCGTGGGCGTGCTCGCGCACCGAAGCGCCCTTGGCGCAGTGCGCGCCCAGGTTGAAGGGGCTGTCCCAGCCGGGCTCCTGCCCGATCCAGACGCCGTCCTGCACCTCGGCGATGACCGTGCAGCCCACCGAGCAGTGGGTGCAGACGGACTTCTTGATGTCCACCTTGGCGGCGCCGCCCGCGGCGGCGGCCTCGGCCTTCTTGACACGTCCGAACGAGAGGGTCGAGGCGACCGCAAGGCCGCCCGCCGTCAGACCGGAACGCTTCAGGAAGGTACGACGATCGATGGCGCTGCCGGACGTGCCGGCGAACGCCTTCGACAAACGGGGGCCAGTTGCAACCCCATTCGTCTTTCGCGTCAGCATTGACCTCTCCTGTTGCTTGGGTCGTTCCCAGAGACCGGACCGGGCACGCTGGCCCGGAGCGGCCTAGAACTTCGCCAGCTCGTAGTACTTCTTCACGTGGTCGGTCTCGCGGTAGCCCGCGGCGTTCGGCGACTTGACGGGTTCAGCCGCCTCGCCCCGACCCGCCGCCAGCGTCACGGCCGTGGCGCCCAGCGCCCCCGCCCCGATCCCGGCCTTGCGGAAGAAGTCCCGTCGCGACGGCGACTTCACGTCCACCTGTTTCATCGTTCTCCCTTTCATCGCAGGGTTGCGATCACAAGCGGGGGAGGTCGGTTCGCCTAGCGGGCCCCCACCCCCAGATCGGGCCCTTCGTTTCTTCTTGTCGAGGCCTAGGCTGCCATCTCGAAGGCCTGCGACTCGATCGCCAGGAACAGCCGTCCGATCGTGCCGACAGGCATGTAGAAGCGGGCCGCCCGAGCCGCCTGCAGGTCCTCGAAGAACCGCGGCGCCCAGCAGCCGACGTGGGTGTCGAAGAAGCGGCGCTGCTCGGCCAAGTCGGCCGGCCGCCCGAAGCTGCCCGAGATCAGGCCGGCCATCATCTCGCAGAGCGCGGCGATGTGGTCCTCGGGCTCCTTGACCGATTCCTCGCGCGCGATGCCGAGAAGCCGCATGTCGCCGCGCAGCCGGGCGAGCGGCTTCTCGTGCAGAAAGCCGGTCAGGTAGTAGGAGGCGAAGGGCACGAGCTCGCCGTGGCCGACGCCGACGAAGAGCTCGAAGTACTCCTGCTCGACGGTCTTGGGGTCGCTGGCCCGGGCCGCCGCCGCCAGGGCGCTGACCGCCTGGCCGAGCTCGCCCTCCGTGCCCTTCAGCCCGCCGAGCGCCGACAGCGTCTCGCGGTCGGCCGGGGCTCCCAACAGCTTCGCCAGCAGCGCGTACCACTGGACGCGCAGGGCATCTTCCTCAGTCAGATCGACTGCGATGGCGTCCTCCGCCAACCGTCACTCCCTCGCCCGAGCCGCCCGAAGGATGCCGGATCCGGTTCGCCCGGACTCTCGTTTCCCTCGACCGGAATTCCAGTCCCTTCCATGATCAGGGACTTTTCTTGGTTTGTTTCTAAATTAGACCCCGCCGGCGGAACCCTGTCAACGAGAAGCCATGCTGCACCTGCGAAGCCAGAGCGCCGTCTAGGGCTCTGGAATTCAACGGCATTTCAGCCGTCCCGGGACAGCTCGGAGGGGGCCTCGCCGGCGACCGCGAAGCCGCCCCAGCGGCGCTGGGCGGCGCCCCGGCTCCGGGCCGTCGTGCGCGCCGCCGCGGCCGCCTCGTCGGGCGCGCCCGGCCGTATCGAACCGGACGCCCCTTCGGCGCCCGCCCCGCCCTCCGCCCCGGCTCCGGCGGCGGCCTCCCCGGTTTCGGAGTCCGCCGCGGCGGACTCCGCGTCGTCCGCGACGCCGCCCTCCGGGGCGCCTTCCGCCTCTTCCGCCGGCTCGCTCTCGGGCTTCCGCCAGCGCTCCGGCTGGGGCATGCCCTTGCCGGGCTGGAACAGGGTCTGCAGGTTCGCGACCACCGTCGCCGCGTCGGAATAGTCGTCGTCGTAGTCGTTGAGGCCGTCGCGCAGGTTGAACAGCGGATTGACCGCCCAGAGCCGGCGCAGCGCGCGGCGCTTCAGGATCTCGGGCACGCCGCGGCGCAGGAAGACCGTGAAGTCGTCGCCGTCCTGGAGGCTGTCCGGATCGGGCAAGGCCTCGATCTGGGCTTCCGTCAGGCCGCCGCTCGCGGCCGCCGGCTCGCCCGGCACCGGCTCCCGCGCTTCGGTCGCCGGCGGCGCGACGCCGGCGTCCGGCGCGTCCGGCGCCGCCGGCTCGGCCAGCCGCGCCTGCTGCTTGCGCCGGGACCAGCGCGACAGGAAGCCCGGCTCCTCGTCGCGGCTCATTCCTCGTCTCCCGGGGCATCGTCGCCCGCCGGCCTGCCGCGCGGCCGCTCGACCGGCGCGGGGCCGCCGCTGCCGGCGAAGCCGACCTTGCGCGGGTCGTAGGGCCGCCGCTGGCGCTTCTTGAAGGGCTGCTCGACGTGGTTGCGCTCGACGAAGTCCCGCAGGAAGGCGACCAGCTCCGGCGGCATCGCCACGGGCTCGACCAGGTCGCTGCCGGAATCCAGATAGTCCTGGGCCTCGTAGGGACAGGCGGTCACCAGGATCGGCACGATCGGGTGGTCGACCTCCGGGTCCTCGGGGTCGCGCAGCACGACGAACAGGCGCGGCGGGTCCTGGCTCAGGTTTACCCGGTAGCCCTCGGTCTCCTTGCGGAACATCTCGAGGGTCAGGGTGCCGGCGTGGAAATGGATCCAGTCGTCGCCCTGCGCCGCGACCGGCCAGTCGCCGCGCGGGTCGCGCGCCGGCGCGCCGGCGATCGCCGCGACCGGCTTCCAGGCGAAGTCGAGCCAGGGATGCCGGCTCTCGCGCCGCTCCAGCACGATGCCCACCTCGACGCGCTCGACGATCGCCGTAGGGCGCATCGCCTGCCCGCCCCCGTCGTCCCTCTCGCCGGTGCCGTCCAGCGGTCTATCCGCCAAGCTCTCGCCTCCCCAGGCCGGCGGTGCGACGCCGCCGGCTCTCCGACCTTTCCCTGACTGTAGGGCGCGACGCGGCGCCCGTCATCCATCCGTCTTATCGTGCCATCGGCGGCCTCTATCGTCCCGCCGTCGCGACGGCCCTGACCCAGGTCAATGTCGCGGCTCCGGCGATCGGGCAGCAAGGGGCCCCCGCATCACCCGGCCGATCCCGGCCGAAGCGACGAGAGGAAGCGAGTCCTTGGACCACCACGACCTGCTGCACGAGCTGCCCGAGCACCGCGCGACGATCCATGCGCTGAAGACCGGCAACAGCCACTTCGCCCGGCTGTTCGAGAAGTACCACGAGCTCGACCGGACGGTGCGCAACGCCGAGGAGCGGATCCCGGCGACCAGCGAAGAGCACGAGGAGCAGCTGAAGCGCGAGCGCCTGGCGCTCAAGGACGAGCTCTATGCCATGATCCTGGAGGCCGAAGGCAAGCCGGCGCAGGCCTGACCGGCCGGCCCGGCGATCGGCCGGAAACCCGCGGCGGGTCGACGGCGTTGACCGGGGGCATCCCGCTACCGAAATCCCGGCAACGAGCGAGACCCGACCGCATGGACCTGATCCGCATCATCCTGGCCATCCTGCTGCCGCCGCTCGGCGTGTTCCTGCAGGTCGGCTTCGGCCTGCACTTCTGGCTCAACATCCTGCTGACCCTGCTCGGCTACATCCCGGGCATCGTCCACGCCGTCTGGGTGATCGCGAAGAAGTGACCGGCTGCGGCGGCCCGCGGCGCCCCGTCTCCGACGGCAGCCCCGAGAGCTCCGATCCCCCCGGAGCGTCCGCGGTCGTCGAGATGAAGGCCTGGCGGGACGATCGGCGCCGGATCGGTCCGGCGGCACCCCGGCCACCCCTGGATCCGGAAGCGCCCGCCTTGCGGAGAGTCCTCGTCCTCGGCGGCGCCGGCGCCGGAAAGACCGTCTTCGCCCGGCGCCTCGGCGCGGCGACCGGCCTGCCCGTCGTGCATCTCGACCGCCACTACTGGCGGCCCGGCTGGACCGCCCTGGCGCCGGCCGACTGGCAGGCCGAGGTCGAGCGCCTGGCCGCCGCTCCCCGCTGGATCATGGACGGCAACTACGCCGGCAGCCTGCCGCTTCGCCTGGCGCGCGCGGACACGGTCGTCCTGCTCGACCCGCCGCGCCGGACCTGCCTCTGGCGCGTCACGCGGCGAACGCTGCGGCACTGGCGACGGGTTCGCCCCGAGCTCGGTTCCGGATGCCCGGAGCGCTTCGACTGGGGCTTCCTCTGCTACGTCTGGACCTACCGGAAGGTTCACCGACCCCGAGTGCTGGCCGCCCTCGAGGGCTTCAAGGGCCGGGTCCTGGTGCTGCGCGACCGCGCCGAGGTCGAGGCCTGTCTCGCCCGGCTCGCCGCTTCGGCGGCCGCCTAGCCGGCGACCTCTGCGGCCAGGGCCTCGGCGCGCGCCAGGTCCTCCGGCGTGTTGACGTTCATGAAAGGGTCGAGCGGCGCGAGCGGCCAGTCGACCCGGGCGAGCTTGTAGCGCGCGGTGAAGACGTCGACCTTGCGCACCTCTTCCTGGGTCATGGCGAGGCGCAGGTCCTCGGCCAGGCTGACCGGCCAGAGCGCGATCGGCGGGTGGGCGCGGCCGTCCGAGCCGGCGCAGGCGATATCGGCACCGCTGCGGATCATGCCCTCTTCCAGCCGGTCGACCAGGTCGCGCGGCAGGAAGGGCGCGTCGGTCGGCACGGTCAGGATCAGGTCGCAGACCGGGGCGTGGCGCGCCGCCCATTCCATGCCGGCCAGCACGCCGGCGAGCGGCCCGGCATGGCCCGGCAGGGTGTCCGGCTGGACCGGCACCCGCCAGTCGGCGAAGCGCGCGCGATCGCCGTTGGCGTTGAGCACCAGGCAGGCGACCTGCGGGCGGATCCGCTCGAGGACATGGGTCAGGATCGGCTTGCCGGCGAGCGTCTTCAGGCTCTTGTCGCCGCCGCCCATGCGCCGCGACAGGCCGCCGGCCAGCAGCACCCCGCAGACCTTGTGGCGCAGCGCCGTCATCGCCCGCTCCCCGGTTCAGTCATCTCGGCCCGCCATTCTGCCCGATCATCCAGCTCAGTCATCCCGCGCGGCCCTGCGCCCGTGGCGGGCCTCCTCCTCCCCGGTCGCCGCGGGATCGGCATCGAAGACGATGCGCTCCTCGCCGGCCAGCGCGACGAAGCGCCGGCCCTTGGCCCGGCCGACCAGGGTCAGGCCGGCCTGGCGGGCGAGGTCGACGCCCCAGGCGGTGAAGCCGGAGCGGCTGACCAGGATCGGGATGCCCATCTGCACGGTCTTGATGACCATCTCGGAGGTGAGGCGGCCGGTCGTGTAGAAGATCTTGTCGGCGGCCGGAACGCCGTGGCGGAACATCCAGCCGGCGATCTTGTCGACGGCGTTGTGGCGGCCGACGTCCTCCATGTAGACCAGCGGCCGGTCGCCCTGGCAGAGCACGCAGCCGTGGATCGCGCCCGAGGCGAGATAGAGGCTCGGCGCGCCGTTGATCTTGCGGCTCAGCGTATAGATCCAGGAGGTCCTGAGCAGCGCGTCGCGCGACAGCGCGATCTCGTCGAACTTCTCCATCAGGTCGCCGAACACCGTGCCCTGGGCGCAGCCGGAGGTGCGGATCTTCTTCTTCAGCTTCTCCTCGTAGTTGGTCGCGCGCGCGGTGCGCACGACCACGACCTCGAGGTCCTCGTCGACGTCGATGCCCTCGATCTCGTCGTCGGGCCGCAGCATGTTCTGGTTCAGCAGGTAGCCGAGCGCCAGGTAGTCCGGGTAGTCGCCGATCGTCATCATGGTGACGATCTCCTGGCCGTTCAGGAACAGCGTCAGCGGCCGCTCCATGACGACCGCCGTCTCGACCGGCCGGCCGCTCTCGTCGAGGCCCTGCACCCGGCGCGTCAGGCGCGGGTCCTCCGGATCGGGGCGCAGCAGGAACTCCTCCAGCTCGGCGGCGCCGGCCAGCTTCGCCGACGCCTTGCGCAGCTGCCTGACCGGCTCGCGGTCGCCGGGCCGCGCGGCCGCTTCGCTCATGCTCGCCTCGCTCCTGCTGCAGGCCGCTCCGGAACGGCCCTTCCCTCGCCGTCTATATGCGCCGCGGGCGCTCCGGGCACAAGGAATCGGCGAACTCTCCGGCCTTTCCGGCACAATCGTTCCGGCGAGTGCGGTCTTCTTGTAATTCGCGCAGCAAGCTGCAAAGTTTCGCGCGAACATGAGCCGCGGCAGCCCCAGTGAACGACCTGCTCCAAGCCTTCGGCCAGGCCCTGCGTCTGCTGACCTCGCTCGATGCCAGCCTGCTCGAGATCATCGCCCTCAGCCTCAGGGTCAGCCTGACCGCCGTCGGCCTGGCGGCGCTGTTCGGCCTGCCGCTCGGCGCCGCGATCGCGCTGTTCCGCTTTCCCGGGCGCCGGACGGCCGTCGTGCTGCTCAACGCGATGATGGGCCTGCCGCCGGTCGTCGTCGGCCTGGTCATCTACCTGCTGCTCAGCCGCTCCGGACCGCTCGGCGTGCTCGGCCTGCTGTTCACGCCGACCGCGATGATCGTCGCCCAGTTCGTCCTGGTGCTGCCGATCGTCGCCGCCCTGACCCGGCAGTCGATGGAGGATCTCTGGCACGAGTACGAGGAGCAGCTGCGCTCGCTCGGCTCGACTCCGGCGCGCGCCATCCCGACCCTGCTGTGGGACGGCCGCTTCACCCTGCTGACCGCGATCCTGGCCGGCTTCGGGCGGGCCAGCGCGGAGGTCGGCGCGGTGATGATCGTCGGCGGCAACATCGACCATGTGACCCGCATGATGACCACCGCGATCGCGCTGGAGACCAGCAAGGGCGACCTGCCGCTGGCGCTCGGCCTGGGCTTCGTGCTGCTGACCCTGACCATCGCGGTCAACGGCGCCGCCGAGCTGGTCCGGCGCTGGTCGAAGGGCTGGACCGGATGAGCCCGGGAACGAACCTGGGCGCGCAGCGCCTGCCGCCGACCCGCGAGGGCGCCTTCTCGGCCCCGATCCTGCCGCTCGAGCTCAGGGACGTCTGCTACGAGGTCGGCGGCGCGCGCCTGATCGACGGCATCTCCCTGACCATCGAGACCGGCCCGCGCACCCTGATCCTCGGCCCGAACGGCGCCGGCAAGTCGCTGCTGCTGCGCCTCGCCCACGGCCTGCTGCGGCCGAGCGCCGGCCAGGTGCTGTGGCGCAACCGCAAGATCGCCGGCGCCGGCCGCGGCCCGCGGCGCCAGGCCATGGTCTTCCAGAAGCCGGTGCTGCTGCGCCGCTCGGTCCGGGCCAACCTGGACCACGCCCTGGCGCTGCACCGGATCGGCGGCGAGGAGCGCCGGCAGCGCCGCCGCGAGGCGCTGCAGGCGACCGGCCTGTCGGATCGGGGCGACCAGCCGGCGCGCTCGCTGTCCGGCGGCGAGCAGCAGCGCCTGGCGCTGGCCCGCGCCTGGGCCCTGAAGCCGCAGGTGCTGTTCCTCGACGAGCCGACCTCGGCGCTCGATCCGGCCTCGACCAGGGCGGTCGAGGAGATCGTCCAGGCCCTGCACGCCGCCGGGACCAAGATCGTCATGACCACCCACGACCTCGGCCAAGCCCGCCGCCTCGCCGACGAGGTCGTTTTCCTGAACCGCGGCCGGCTGCTCGAGCAGGGTCCCGCCGACCGTTTCTTCACGCAGCCACAGAGCCGGGAGGCCGAGGCCTACCTGGCCGGCGAGCTGCTCTGGTGACCCAAGCGAACACGGGAGGATCCGAGATGCTGAAACGTTTCATGACCGCCGCCGCCGGCCTGCTGCTGGCGACCGGCCTGGCCGCCGGCGCTCACGCTGCGGACAAGTTCATCACCGTCGCCTCGACGACCTCGACCCAGAACTCCGGCCTGTTCGAGCACATGCTGCCGGCCTTCACCAAGAAGACCGGCATCGCGGTGCACGTCGTCGCCGTCGGTACCGGCCAGGCAATCAAGCTGGCCGAGAAGTGCGACGCCGACGTGCTGTTCGTGCACCACAAGCCCTCCGAGCTGAAGTTCGTCGCCGCCGGCTACGGCGGCCCGCGCCACGACGTGATGTACAACGACTTCGTCGTCGTCGGCCCGAAGAGCGATCCGGCCGGCATCAAGGGCATGAAGGACGTGGCCGCGGCGATGGCCGAGATCGCCTCCAAGAAGCAGCCCTTCGTCTCGCGCGGCGACAACTCGGGCACCAACAAGAAGGAGCTGGAGCTCTGGAAGGACGCCAAGGTCGACACCAAGGCGGCCTCCGGGACCTGGTACCGCGAGAGCGGCTCCGGCATGGGTGCCACGCTCAACACCGCGGCCGGCATGAACGGCTACACACTGACCGACCGCGGCACCTGGCTGTCCTTCAAGAACCGCGGCGACCTCCAGATCCTGGTCGAGGGCGACAAGCGCCTGTTCAACCAGTACGGCATCATGCTGGTCTCCGAGAAGCACTGCCCGAGCGTCAAGGCCGAGCTCGGCCAGAGCTTCGTCGACTGGGTGATCTCCAAGGACGGCCAGAAGAACATCGCCGACTACAAGCTGGGCGGCGAGCAGCTGTTCTTCCCGAACGCCGGCAAGACCGGCTCCTGAGCCGACCGCTTCCGCCGGCGCGGAAAGGGGGAGCGGCCGCCGTGCCGCTCCCCTTCTTCTTGCCGACGGCTGCCGCAACGACGTTCCGCAGCAAGGGCGACGAGCCATGCCCCGGACCGCCACGCCCGCCGTCTCGCTCTGGGCCGCCGGCAGCCTGACGGCGGCGTTCGCCGAGGTCGCCGCCGCCTTTACGGCGCAGCACGGCACGCCCGTCCGGACGACCTTCGGCCCCTCCGGCCTGCTGCGGGCCCGGATCGAGGGCGGCGAGGCCGCCGACCTCTTCGCCTCGGCCGACCTCGGCCATCCCGAGGCCCTGGCGGCGGCGGGACGCGGTGCCCCGCCGACGGTCTTCGCCCGCAACGCGCTCTGCCTGCTCTGCCGGCCCGGCGTCGCCCCGCCGCGCCTGCCCGGCGCCGACGGCCTGATCGAGCTGCTGCTCGACCCGGCGCTGCGGCTCGGCACCTCGACCCCCGGGGCCGATCCCAGCGGCGACTACGCCTGGCGCCTCTTCGAGAAGGCGGAGGCGCTCAGCCCCGGCAGCTTCGAGGCGCTCGAGGCCCGGGCGCTGAAGCTGACCGGCGGGCCGGACAGCGCGCCGCCGCCGGCGGATCGCAACGCCTACGCCTGGCTGCTGAGCGAAGGGCTCTGCGACCTCTTCCTGACCTACCGGACCAACGCCCTGCTCGCCCGCCTGGATACGCCGGCCCTGACGGCGGTGGCGATCCCGCCGGCGCTCGCCGTCGCCGCCGACTACGGCATGATCGTGCTGGCGCCGGGGCAACCGGCGGCGGCCCGCCTCGCGCGCTTCCTGCTGTCGCCGGCCGGCCGGGCGATCCTCGACCGCCACGGCTTCGAGGCGCCCGGCCAGCCGCGCGACGGCGACGGCTGAACCGCGAGCTTCCCTACAGCCCCTTGCGGCCGACGATCGCGCCGTAGATCAGGCAGGCGGCAAGGGCGTAGACGCCGTTCAGCAGCAGCAGGTGCTCCCAGGGGGCATGGAAGTGGAAGACCCAGCGCGCCAGCAGCGAGGGCACCACGGTCAGCACGACCAGCCCGAACAGCCAGCCCCAGACGCCCGGCACGCGCGGCAGGATGAAGGGCAGGCAGGCGGCGACCGCGATGGCGACGCCGTTGCGGCCCGGCGAGACGGCCAGCGGCACGAAGTCGGCGCCGAGGACCTGCCAGACGGCGACGGAGTTGGCGATGGTCCCGCCGATGCCGGCCAGCACGACCGCGGCGATGATCTGCAGCATGTTGCGTTCCTCGCGACCCGATGGCGCCCCGATGCGGCCCCGTCCCCGGTACAGCCGTTCCAGCGACCGCAATCCCTGCGACCGCTACCCTTGCGACCGCGCCCTTGCGACCGGCGGTGGAGAGTTAGCCCCGCCCGGCCCCGCGCCGCAAGTCGCGGGCGCCTGACGCGGCGGCCGGCTCTCTGCTAGAAGGGACGCCCGGACAGGAGCCGCCATGCCAGCACTGCGTCACCTCGCGCCCGCCCTGCTGCTCGGCCTGCTCGCCGCCCTCGCCTCCGGCCCGGCGGGCGCGGCCGGGGAGCCGCCGGCGCTGGCCGCCCGGGTCGCCGCCGGCGACCTGCCGCCGCTCGCCGGGCGCCTGCCGGCCGAGCCGCGCCGGGACCTGCCGAAGCGCTCCGACTGGCAGCCCGGCCGCTACGGCGGCAGCCTGACCATGCTGGTCCGCGGCGGCCGCGACGCCCGCAGCCTCTCGGTCTTCGGCTACAGCCGGCTGGTCGTCTGGAACGAGGCGCTCGAGCTGGTCCCGGACCTGCTGCTCGCCTTCAAGGTCGAGGAGGGCCGGCGCTTCACCCTCACCCTCAGGCGCGGTCACCGCTGGTCGGACGGCGCGCCCTTCACCAGCGACGACTTCCGCTTCTGGTGGCGCGAGGTCGCCAGCAATCCCCTGCTGTCGCCGGCCGGCCTGCCCGCCGAGCTGCTGGTCGAGGGCCAGCCGCCGAGCGTCACCTTCCCCGACGAGCGCACCGTGGTCTACGAGTGGGCCAGGCCGAACGCCCGCTTCCTGCCGACCCTGGCCGGCACGGCGCCGCTGACCCTGTTCCGTCCGGCCCACTACCTGAAGCGCTTCCATCCCGACTTCACCGACCCGGCCGCGCTCGACGCCGAGGCCCGGGCCGCCGGCCTGCCGGGCTGGGCCGCCCTTTTCGAGGCCAGGGACGCCGAAGGCCTGCTGACCAATCCGGAACGGCCGACGCTCGATCCCTGGATCGTGACCACGGCGCCGCCGACCGACCGCTGGCACGCCGTGCGCAATCCCTTCTTCCACCGCGTCGACGGCCAGGGCCGGCAGCTGCCCTACCTCGACGCCGTCGACCTGGTGGTCGCGAGCCAGGCGCTCATCGCCGGCAAGACCGCGACCGGCGAGAGCGACCTGCAGGCCGTCGGCCTGGCCCTGCCCGACTATCCGCTGCTGCAGAGCTCGGCGGCCCGGGCCGGCATCGAGCTCCGGCTCTGGCCGATCGGCCGCGGTGCCCAGCTCGCGCTCTACCCGAACCTCAATGCCGCCGATCCGGTCTGGCGCCGATTGCTGCGCCAGGCCGACTTCCGGCGCGCGCTCTCGCTCGGCATCGACCGGCAGCAGATCTCGACGGTCGTCTTCAAGGGCCTGGCGATCGGCGGCAACGACTCGCTGCTGCCCGGGAGCCCGCTCTACAGGCCGATGCTGCGCAACGCCTACGCCAATCACGACCCGGCGCGCGCCAACGCCCTGCTCGACGGCCTGGGGCTGACCGCGCGCACCGCCGACGGCTGGCGCGCGCTGCCCGACGGCCGGCCGCTGACCCTCGTCATCGAGACCGGCCGGGTCGACCCCAGCGAGACCGACGTGCTGGAGCTGGTCCAGAGCGACCTGAAGGCGCTCGGCATCCAGGTCCTGGTCGCCGACCGCGGGCGCAGCAACCTGCGCGCGCGGGTCGCCAGCGGCGAGACGGTGATGAGCCTCTTCTACGGCCTGGCGAACGGCCTCGCGACGGCCGAGTCCGATCCGGCCGAGCTGGCGCCGACGGACGGGAAGCAGAACCAGTGGCCGCTCTGGGGCCTCTGGACCGCGACCGGCGGCCGGTCCGGCGAGCGGCCGGAGGACGCCAAGGTGCTGCGGCTGCTGCAGCTCTACCGGGACTGGTCCGAGGCGGCGAGCCCGGACGCCAGGCGCCTGGCCTGGGAGGCGATGCTGGCGATCCGCGCCGAGGAGCTCTTCACCATCGGCCTCGTCGCCGGGGTGCCGCAGCCGGTCGCCGTCCGCCGCGGCCTGCGCAACGTCCCCGGGACCGCGCCCTACCTCTACGAGCCCGGCGCCTATTTCGGTCGCTACCGCCCCGACACCTTCTGGTTCGAAGCGGACAAGATCAGGAAATAGAGATTTCTCGTCAGAATGTTACGGGGGTTTCCTGCTCTTTCACTGAAATCTTAGGTATCGCTTCGACCCTCCGCCGCATCCTGCGGATTGGCCTCGAGCGGCACGGCGCCGGGGCTGGCCACGGTCGTTGCGATCTGGGCGTCCTCGAGCGGCGTCGGCGCCTCCCGGCGGATCATGCGCCAGCCGGCGAAGAGCGCCAGCGCGGCCATGCCGGCGCCGATGAACAGCGGCAGGCCGGCCGGGCCGAACCCGGCCATCAGGCGCGAGGCGACCGGCGAGCCGAGCGACGAGCCGATCGAGTAGAGCAGGCTGATCGTCGCCGCGGCCGAGACCAGCGAGGTCTTGGGCAGCCGGTCGTTGATCAGCGCCAGCACGATGGCATAGAGCGGGAAGATCGTGCCGCCGGTCGCCATCGCCCCGGCCAGCACCGTCGCGACGCCTCGATGCCCCTCGAGCACGGCGCCCAGGAACAGCGCCGAGAGGGTCGTGCTGCAGCCGGCGATCAGCATGATCACGACGCGCCGGTCGAGGCGGTCGGACAGCCAGCCGAGCGGGTACTGCAGGACCAGGCCGGCCAGCATGCCGGCGGTCAGGAATCCCGAGACCCACTGGCTCGGCAGCTCCAGTCGGTCGGCGAAGACCGGGCCGAGGCCGATGAAGGCGCCCTGGACGGCGCCGAGCAGCAGCAGGCCGCCGAAGCCGAGCGGCGTCTCGCGGGCCAGGCGGCGCAGCCCGAAGCGCTCGGCCGGGGCCTCGTCGCCGACGACCGGCGCGCTGGCCCGCGTCAGGGTGACCGGCACCAGGGCGAAGGAGACCAGCATCGAGGCCAGCACGAAGAGCTGGAAGCCGGCCGCCGAGCCGAGCCCGGCGAGCAGCGGCCCGAGCGCGTAGCCGGCGAAGACGAAGGTGCCGTAGAGCGCCAGCAGCCGGCCGCGCAGCTCGTTGCTCGCCCGCTCGTTGAGCCAGCTCTCGACGACCAGGTAGAGGCCGGCGAAGCAGAAGCCGGTGACGACCCGGAACAGCGCCCAGGCGACCGGATCGACGAGCAGCGGGTGGGCCAGCGCGACGCCCGAGACGATCGAGCCGAGGGCGGCGAAGGTGCGGATGTGGCCGGCGCCGGCGACCAGGCGCGGGCAGCAGAGCGCGCCGAGCGCGAAGCCGGCGAAGTAGCCGGCGTTGATCCAGCCCATCGCCTCGAGCGAGAAGCCCTCGAGCCCGGCGCGCAGGGCCAGCACGACGAACTGCAGGCCGTTGCCGGCGAGCAGCATCGAGAAGCTCAGGATCAGGGCGGCGACGGACAGGACTAGGCTGCGCAAGGGACGGAACTCCGGAACGAGCCCGATCCCTTGCGCGCATCCGCCCGGCTTCGCTAGCCCGGGAGCGTCGTCGCTGTCGCTCTCCGGCTGCCGCGCCGCCTTCGCCGGCTCACAGCGAGCGGCCGTCGAATTCCAGGACCGGCACGGCCGCCGGGTCGACTCCCTCGAGGCAGCGGATGTTGACGTAGGCCGAGCGCCCGGCCCCGGCGCCCGCGTCCTCGGCATAGGGGTGGATGCCGCAGGTCCGGCAGAAGCGATGCTCGATGGCATGCCGGTTGAAGGTGTAGCGCGCGCCGGCCTCGTCCGGGCTCAGCAGGGTCAGGCTGGCGCGCGGCACCGCCCACAGCAGCGCGCCCTTGCGCGCGCAGATCGAGCAGTTGCAGGCGATCGCCTGGGTCAGCTCGCCCTCGACCTCGAAGCGTATCGCGCCGCAATGGCAGCTTCCGGCATAGCGCACCTCTTCCTCCCTCGACTCTTTCCCCGGCCCACGCCGGGGGGGGCGGGCCTCATGGAAGCCCGGTCTCGCCCCGGCCGGCAGGCCGAGGCCGGCGGGCGGGCGGCGCAGGCATGCCGACCGCGAGGGCCCGCCATCCGGGTCTTGGCGCGGACCCCTCGTCCGCGCTATGCCTCGCATCATGGCACCGAAGAAGAACCCGCTGAAGCTGAACATGCTGCAGCTCAAGACCCTGGCGCTCCTGCAGCAGATGGCGCGCAGCCCGAACCACGCCCAGCCGGGCGACGCCGAGGGCAGCGTCATGGTCTCCAACTTCCCGCATGCCCACGGCAACCACTTCCACATCGGCGATGCCGTGGTGCTGGGCCGCGACGCCAGCGGCCTTGCCAATGCCAACGTCTTCGCGATCCTGGAGCGCAAGGGCCTGATCCGCTCGATGCACCCGATGGGCGCGGTGCTGACGCCCGAGGCGCTGGCCTACGACACCGGCATCGCCGACCAGGTGCTGCACCGCTCCGACCACTGAGCTGCCGGGGCAGCTCCCGCTCCGCTCCGACCGCCCCCCTCTCCGCCCTCCGGGGGGAGAGAGTCGGGGAGAGGTGGGCGTTCTCGAACAGCAATGCCGGCGCGAGCGGCTGGGCTTGATTCCCCCACCTCTCCCTGCCCTCTCCGCCCCTCGGGGCGGAGAGGGAACTTCGGTGCCTTGAATTCCGCACGTTCCCATACTAGAACATAAAGGGAACATCTGAACGGCCGGGACGGAATTCATGGCCCTGCAGTCGGTCACTTTGGGACGGCTCGACGCCCTGCGCGAGCGGGTCCGCCGGATCGAGCGCGGCGGCGCGGCCGCGGCACGGCAGACGCTGCCGCTCGGCCCGGCCGAGCTCGACGAGGCGCTGCCCGGCGGCGGCCTCGCCCTGGCCGGGCTGCACGAGATCCTGCCGCAGCGCGCCGAGTGGGACGACGGGCCGGCGACCGGCTTCTGCCTGGCCCTGGCGGTGCGCCTGCTGGCCGCGCGGCCGGGCCGCCTGCTCTGGGTCTCCCAGCTCGGCGATTTCCACGCCCCGGCCGCCGCGGCCGCGGGCATCCCGCCCGAGCGGCTGCTGCTGGTCCGGGCGCACGGCGCCGCCGACGGCCTCTGGGCGATCGAGGAGGCGCTGCGCTGCCCCGACCTGGCCGCCGTGGTCGGCGAGCTCGATTCCCTCGACCCGCTCGCCGCGCGCCGCCTGCAGCTCGCCGCCGAGAGTGCCGGCCGGCCCTGCCTGCTGCTGCACCGGCCGCGCCTCGCCGGCCGCGGCGAGCGGCTGGCCAGCCCGGCCCTGACCCGCTGGCGGGTCGCCGCCGCGCCCTCGGACCCGAGCCTGCCCGCGACCCTCGTCGGCCGGCCGCGCTGGCGCGTCTCGCTGGAGCGCTGCCGCGGCGGGCGGCCCGCCGACTTCCTGCTGGAGTGGCACGATGAGCACAGCCCCTGGGACGACGCAGCCGACGCCGAGGGACGAGCCGCAGCGGGTGCTCTCGCTGTGGCTGCCGGACTTCGCGATCGAGCTGGCGCTGGCCGCGACGCGCCCCCGGACGCGCCCCCGGACGCGCGCCGGGACAGCCGCCACGCCGCCGGCTGAGCGCGCCGCGGCGGAAGCCGGGCGGCCGCTGGTCCTGATCGAGGCCGAAGCCGGCCGGCTGCTGCTCTCGGCGATCGACCACCGCGCCGTCGGGCTCGGTCTGGCGCCCGGCATGGCGCTGGCCGACGCGCGGGCGCTGGCCCCCGACCTCAGGGTCCTGGAGCGCGACCGGCCGGCCGAGCGCCGGGCGCTCGAGGCCCTGGCCGACTGGCTGGAGCGCTACAGCCCCTGGGTCGCGCTCGATCCCATGGCCGAGCCGGCCGGCGCCGCCGGCCTGCTGCTCGACGTCAGCGGCTGCGCGCACCTGTTCGGCGGCGAGGCGGCGCTGGCCGGCGACCTGCTGTCCCGGCTCGGCCGGATCGCTCCCGGCGCGCTCGGGCGCCGCGGCCACCACGGCCGCCTGGCGATCGCCGACACGCCCGGCGCCGCCTGGGCCGCGGCGCGCTATGCGACCGGCGCGGCCGGGCCGTTCCGGCTGGTCGCGCCGGGACGGCAGGCGGCGGCGCTGACGGAGCTGCCGGTCGCCGCGCTGCGCCTGGCGGCCGCCCAGGTCGAGCTGCTCGCCCGCTTCGGCCTGACCACGATCGGCCGGCTCGCCGCGCTGCCGCCGGAGACCCTGACCGCGCGCGCCGGCCCCGAGGTCGCGCGCCGCCTGCGCCAGGCCCTGGGCGAAGTCGACGAGCCGGTCTCGCCGCGCCGGCCGGTGCCGGCGCAGCGCGTGCGCCGGGTCTTCGGCGAGCCGATCGCCGCCGCCGAGGACCTGGCGCGCGGCCTGGAGGGCCTGCTGATCGGCCTCTGCGACCGGCTCGAGGCCGCCGGGCTCGGCGCCCGCCGGGTCGAGCTGGCGCTGCACCGGGTCGACGGCAGCGTGCAGCGCCAGGGCGTCGGCCTGAGCCGCGCCAGCCGCGACGCCGACCGCCTGAAGCGGCTCTTCGCCCAGCGCCTCGAGCGCCTCGACCCCGGCTTCGGCGTCGACGCCCTGGTCGTGACCGCGCCCGAGTGCGAGCCGCTCGACGCCCTGCAGATGGCCCTCTCGCCGCGTCACGCCTCGGAACCGCGGGGCGATGCGGCGAGCGACCTCGCCGCCCTGGTCGACCGCCTGGAGACGCGTCTCGGCGCCGGCAGCGTGACCCGGCCGGCGCCCCGGGAGAGCCATCTGCCGGAGCGGGCGGCCCGCTCCCTGAAGCCCTTCGCCCGGCCCCTGCGCAAGGGCGTCGCGACGGGCTGGCCGCGCGGCCTGCCCCGCCCGCCCCGCCTGCTCGCCCGTCCCGAGCCGATCGAGGTGATCGCCGCCCTGCCCGACAGCCCGCCGCGCCAGTTCCGCTGGCGCCGCCTGCTGCACCGCGTGGTGCGCGCCGAGGGCCCGGAGCGGATCGCGCCGGAATGGTGGCTGCGTGACCCGGCCGCCGCCGCCGAGGGCGCGCGCGACTACTTCCGCGTCGAGGACGAGGACGGCCGCCGCTTCTGGCTCTACCGCAGCGGCCTGCCCGAGGGGCCGGGCGGCAATCCCGCGGGCGGGCGATGGTACCTGCAGGGGCTGTTCGGGTGACTGCATTCTGCTGCTATTATGCAGTCATTCTTTGAACAGGAGCCACGATCATGCCCACCGTGACCATCCGTGACGTCGACGAAGAGACGCTCACGCGACTCAGGAAGCGCGCGGCCGAGGAGCACCGCTCTCTCTCTGCCGAGATCCGGATGATTCTGCAGGAGCAGGCCAGCCGGCCGACCCGCAGCGAGCGGATCGCGCGGGTCGAGAAGATCGCCGCGATGACGCCGAAGGACCGGCCGCAAACCGACAGTACCCGCCTCGTCCGCGAGGATCGCGACCGGTGAGGAGGTGACCTTCATGTCCTGCATCGTCGACGCGTCGGTCGCGGTGAAGTTCTACATCGAGGAAGCGGGCCACGAGCAGGCCGTGCGGCTTCTCCACGGCTCGCAGAGGCTGATGGCGCCGGCGATGCTGCTCGCGGAGCTCGGCAACGTTCTGTGGAAGAAGGTCCGGCTACGCGAGATCAGCCTGGAACAGGCGGCAGCGATCGACGAGGACTTCCAGGACGAGCTGATCGAGATCGTGCCGCTCGAAGAATTGCATGACCGGGCCCTGGCGCTGTGCCTCGATCTCGATCACCCGATCTACGACTGCTACTATCTGGCCCTGTCGGAACGCGAGGACCTGCCGCTGGTCACGACCGACCGGCGCCTGCTCGCGATCGGCGGTGAGGACCGTCGCTGGCACCTCCGGGAGCTGTCTGGATGATGGCGTCGATCCCGGCGGGCGTCACGGTCTCTTCTGTCGCCCTCGCCTCTTCCTCCGTCATCCCCGCCCTCCTTTTCGTCATCCCCGCGAAAGCGGGGATCCAGAGGAAAGGGACGCCGGCACGAACCACCGGGCGACCGCGCGTGAGGCGTCGTTCTCTGGATCCCCGCTTTCGCGGGGATGACGAAGGAGGGCACGGCGATGACAAGGGAGAGACCGGCAAAGACGAAGGAAGCGACGGCCACGACGGCGCGGCCGCCGGCACCCGCCCCGTCCTCCGCCCATGACCTACGTCGAGCTGGCGGTCGCGACGAACTTCTCGTTCCTGCGCGGCGCCTCCCATCCCGAGGAGCTGGCGACCCAGGCGAAGGCGCTGGGCCTCGCGGCGATCGGGGTCGCCGACCGCAACTCCCTGGCCGGCGCGGTGCGCGCCCACGTCGCCGCCAAGGACCTGGGCCTGGCGCTGCTGGTCGGCGCCCGCCTGGTGCCCGAGGACGGGCCCGAGATCCTCTGCTATCCCGAGGACCGCGCCGCCTACGGCCGGCTCTGCCGCCTCCTGACCCTGGGCAAGCGGCGCGCCGCCAAGGGCGAGTGCCGCTTCTCGCTGGACGAGCTCATCGCCCACGCCGAGGGCCAGCAGCTGATCGTGCTGCCGCCGGAGACGCCGGAGCCCGGCTTCGTCGCGGCCCTGGCGCGGCTCGCCGCCGCCCGGCCCGGCCGGGTCCGCCTGGCGGCCAGCCTGCTCTACCGCGGCGACGACGCCCGGCGCCTGCGCCGGCTCGACGGCCTGGCGCGCGCCGCCGGGCTGCCGCTGGTCGCGGTCAACGACGTCATGATGCACCACCCGGGCCGCAAGCCACTGGCCGACGTGATGACCTGCATCCGCGAGGGCACGACGATCGACGCGGCCGGCTGGCGCCTCGCCCTCAACGCCGAGCGCCACCTCAAGGCGCCGGCCGAGATCGCGCGGCTCTTCGCCGGCTACCCCGAGGCCGTCGCCGAGAGCCTGGCGGTCGCCGGGCGCTGCCGCTTCACGCTCGACGAGCTGCGCTACGAGTACCCGGAGGAGCTCACCGCCCCCAAAGAGAATGGCCGCGAGGAGACGGTGCAGCAGGCCCTGGAGCGCCTGACCTGGGCGGGCGCCGCCGAGCGCTGGCCCCGCGGCCCCTCGGCCAAGGTCCGCCAGGCCCTGGAGCACGAGCTGGCCCTGATCGGCCAGCTCGACTACGCGCCCTACTTCCTGACCGTCCACGACGTCGTGCGCTTCGCCCGCTCCCAGGGCATCTACTGCCAGGGCCGCGGCTCGGCGGCCAACTCGGCGGTCTGCTACTGCCTGGGCATCACCGCGGTCGACCCGGAGCGCAGCGAGCTGCTGTTCGAGCGCTTCGTCTCGGCCGAGCGCAACGAGCCGCCGGACATCGACGTCGACTTCGAGCACGAGCGGCGCGAGGAGGTGATCCAGTACATCTACGGCAAGTACGGCCGGGAGCGCGCCGGCCTGACCGCGACGGTGATCTGCTACCGGGCGCGCGGCGCGCTGCGCGAGGTCGGCAAGGCCATGGGCCTGTCGGCGGACACGGTCGGCGCGCTGTCCGGCGCGATCTGGGGCTGGTCGAGCGAGGGCCTGCCCGACGAGCAGGTGCGCGGGCTCGGCCTCGATCCGGCCGACCGGCGACTGCGCCAGACCCTCGACCTCGCCGCCGGGCTGATCGGCTTCCCGCGCCACCTCTCGCAGCACGTCGGCGGCTTCGTGATGACCCGCGGCCGGCTCGACGAGCTGGTGCCGATCGAGAACGCCGCCATGACCGAGCGCACGGTCATCGAGTGGGACAAGGACGACATCGACGCGCTCGGCATCCTCAAGGTCGACGTGCTGGCGCTCGGCATGCTGACCTGCCTGCGCAAGGGCTTCGACCTGCTGCGCCGGCACCATGGCCGCAGCTTCGACCTGGCCAGCGTGCCGTCCGAGGACCCGGCGGTCTACGACATGCTCTGCAAGGCCGATTCGATCGGCGTCTTCCAGGTCGAGAGCCGGGCCCAGATGTCGATGCTGCCACGGCTCAAGCCGCGCTCCTTCTACGACCTGGTCGTCGAGGTCGCGATCGTCCGGCCCGGCCCGATCCAGGGCGACATGGTGCATCCCTACCTGCGCCGGCGCAGCGGCGAGGAGAAGGTCGAGTTCCCCTCCGAGGCGCTGCGCCAGGTGCTCGGCCGCACTCTCGGCGTGCCGCTGTTCCAGGAGCAGGCGATGATGATCGCCATCGTCGCCGCCGGCTTCACGCCCGGCGAGGCCGACCGCCTGCGCCGCGCCATGGCGACCTTCCGGCGCAACGGCGACATCCACAAGTTCCGCGACAAGATGGTCGAGGGCATGGTCGCGCGCGGCTACGAGCCCGACTTCGCCGAGCGCTGCTTCAGGCAGATCGAGGGCTTCGGCACCTACGGCTTCCCGGAGAGCCACGCCGCCAGCTTCGCCCTGCTGGTCTACGTCTCAGCCTGGCTGAAGTGCCACCACCCGGAGGTCTTCGCCTGCGCCCTCCTGAACGCCCAGCCGATGGGCTTCTATGCGCCGGCGCAGATCGTGCGCGACGCCCGCGAGCACGGCGTCGAGATCCGCGAGCCGGACGTCAACCGCAGCGACTGGGACTGCAGCCTGGAGCCGGCCGCCGACCCGCTGAGGGGCCCGACCTGCGCCCTGCGCCTGGGCCTGCGCCAGATCAAGGGCCTCTCGCAGGCCGATGCCCTGCGCCTGGTCGCCCGCCGCGGCAACGGCTATCCCGACCCCCTCATCCTGTGGCGGCGCGCCGGGATCGGCCAGCGCGCCCTGGAGGCCCTGGCGCGCGGCGACGCGCTGCGCTCGCTGGGCCTCGACCGGCGCGAGGCGCTCTGGGCGATCAAGGGGCTGCCCGACGACGCGCCGCTGCCGCTGTTCGCAGCGCAGGGCGAGGAGGAGCGCGGGACCGAGCCGGCGGTCGCGCTGCCGCGCCTCGCCGAGAGCGAGCAGGTCGTGCAGGACTACGCCAGCCTGCGCCTGTCGCTGCGCAGCCATCCGGTCAGCTTCCTCAGGCCGGAGCTGGCCCGCGCCGGCTACGCGCCCTGCGGCCGGACCCGGGAGCTCGAGGACCGCGCCCGCCTGGCGGTCGCCGGCCTGGTGCTGGTGCGCCAGCGCCCGGGCAGCGCCAAGGGCGTGATCTTCCTGACCCTGGAGGACGAGAGCGGCATCGCCAACGTCGTGATCTGGCCCAAGGTCTTCGAGCGCTACCGGCCGCTGGTGCTGAAGGCCCAGCTGCTCGGCGTCGCCGGGCGGCTGCAGCGCGAGGGCATCGTCATCCACCTGGTCGCCGAGACGCTGGTCGACCTCTCGGACCGCCTCTACGAGCTGGAGACCCGGCCGCGCGATCTCTTCGTTCCGCCCTACTCGACCCCGCCGAGGGGCGAGGAGAAGGCCTTCGAGGAGGCGCTGGCGCGCGCCGACGAGATCAAGCACGGCATCGGCCTCGACCCCCGCGCCCGGCCGAAGCGCCATCGGCCGGCCGGCCCGGGCCTGACGATCAAGAGCCGGGATTTCCACTGACGCCGGACCGGCCGTTCCGCCCCGGGCACGCCCGCGGCTGCCGGCGGGCCCATCCGGATGCCGGCCTGCTTCTTCTCGACGACGGCGACCGGCGCCGCCGGCTGTCGCTCCGGGACTCAGCCCGGCTGCGGCTCGGGGCGGCAGTCGCCCATCAGCAGGCCGGCCAGGCTGTAGGGCAAGGCCAGGTCGTCGCGGCCCCGCCGGCGCAGGAAGCGCGCCTGGACGGCGTAGGCTTCGGCTTCCAGCCGCGCCTCGCAGGGCACCCGCAGCTGCGCGCCGTCGGCGATCTGCAGCTCGTGCACCAGCTCGTGGACCAGCAGGGAGTCGCGCTCGTCCGGGTCCCCGATCGCGGCGTTCAGGTAGATCGTGCGCTCGCCCGGCAGGTAGAAGGCGCCGACCTCGCGGCCGTGGCGGCCGGCCAGGCCCCCGCCCGGGCCCCCGCCCGGGCCGTTGACCCGGTCGAACAGCTCGGCGATCTCGCCGGCCGGGACGACCCGGACCTCCGGCTGCCAGCCGGTCGGCGCGTAGCCGGTCGCCTGGATCGCGAACAACAACAGGGACGCAATCGCTTCTTGCAACATGGCAGGTCCTCGCTTCGAGGACGCCCTCCCATGTCTTCAGATTGCGACAGATTCGTTACGCTTCCCCAAACGGAATATTGCGAAAGCCCGAAGAACGCCAAATCCAGCGCAGCCTTTCGCGGCCCTCGCCGTGCGGCACGACTCACGCCTATGCTGACGCGCCGCATCAAGAGGGAAGCACGGCACGATGTCTCTGCGCCGCCCGCCCCTGCCCGCCCTCCGACCCTTCGTCGAGCTGGTCTGGGCCTCGGAGCTGCCGCCGCCGGTACGTCCCGTTCCCCGGCGCGAGCGGGTGCTGCCGACCGGCGCCCTGCACCCGGTGTTCCGGCTCGGCGAGACGCCGCTGCGGCTGTTCCGCGATCTCGACGACGCCGTCGGCGAGGCCGTTGGCTGCGCTCTTGTCGGCGGCGCCCGGGCGTCCCCCTATCTCAAGGACCTGTCTCGGCCGGAGCCGAGCGTCGGCGCGCTGCTCCGTCCCGGTGCGGCCGCCGCCCTGCTCGGCGTGCCGGCCGCACCGCTGTCGCACACCCACACGCCGCTCGGGCTGCTCTGGGGCGAGGCCGCCGTCGAAGACCTGCGCGGCCGCCTCGCCGAGGCGCCGACGGCGGCGGCCCGGCTCGCGCTGTTCGAGCGGCTGCTGCTCGCCCGACTCGCGCCGCGCCGCGGCCTCGACCCGCTGGTCGCGGAGGCCCTGACCGGCCTGCACCGACTGCGCCCGGTGGCGCGGGTCGCGCGCGAGGCCGGCGTCAGCCAGCGCCATCTCGCCCGGGTGTTCGGCGAGGCGGTTGGCCTGACGCCCCGCACCTGGGGGCGGATGCTGCGCTTCGGCCGAACCCTGGAACGCCTGTCCGCCGATCCCGCGCTGCCGCTCGCCGACCTGGCGGCTGCCGAGGGCTTCGCCGACCAGGCCCATCTCACCCGCGAGTTCCGCGACCTGGCCGGGCTGACACCCGGCGCCTACCGCCGCGCCGCGCCACGCGAGAGCCGGCACGTGCCGATCTGACGGGCGGAAAAGGCGAGTCCGAAAGCTTCAAGACGGGGTGGCGCCCGTTCCGGCAGGATCGCGCCGTCGCGAAAGAGGAGCCCCCGCATGGCGATCCACGACGTCTTCGTCTATCTGCGCGCCCGGGAGGCCGGGAAGGCCATCGCCTTCTACCGGGCCGCCTTCGGCGCGACCGAGAAGTTCCGCCTGACCGCGCCCGACGGCCGGATCGGCCATGTCGAGCTGCTGTTCGGCGGCACCACCGTCATGCTCTCCGACGAGTTCGCCGAGTACGGCTGCCTCGCCCCCGATCCCGACGCGCGCAGCAGCGTCGGCATCCACCTGCACGTCGACGACGCCGACGCGACGATCGCGAGCGCGCTCGAGGCCGGCGCCCAGCTGGTGCGGCCGGCCCAGGACCACTTCTACGGCGAGCGCTCCGGCACGGTGCGCGACCCCTTCGGCTATGAATGGATGATCGGGCATTCGATCGAGGAGGTCGCGCCGGAGGAGATGCAGCGTCGCTACGACGCGATGGGCGACGAGGGCTGATGCGGGCCGCGGCCTCTAATCAGCGCAGCACCTCCAGGCCGGCGTCGACGGCGATCGCCTGGCCGCTGATCGTCGCGCCCAGCGGGCTGCAGAGGTAGAGGATCTGGTTGGCGATGTCCTGCTGGCTGACGAAGCTGCGCAGCGAGGTGTCGGCGACCACCTCGGCACGCATCTGCTCCTCGGTGATGCCGCGCTGCGCCGCCTTCGCGGCGATCACCCGCTCGATGCGCTCGCCCTCGACGGCGCCGGGGCAGATCGCGTTGACCCGGATGTTCTGCGGCCCGAGCTCCATGGCCAGGGTCCGGGTGAAGCCGACCACCGCCCACTTGCTCGCCGAATAGGGCGTGCGCAGCGGGAAGCCGAAGCGCCCGGCGGCCGAGGAGAGGTTGACGATCGAGCCGCCGCCGGCGGCGCGCAGCAGCGGCACGGCGCGGCGCACGCAGAAGAACTGGCCGTCGACGTTGACCGCCTGGACGCGCCGCCAGTCCTCGTCGCCGATCTCCTCGACCGGCAGGGTCGGACCGGCGACGCCGGCGTTGTTGACCAGCACGTCGAGGCCGCCGAGCGTGGCCATCGCGGCCTCGAAGAGGCCATCGACCTCGGCCGACAGCGAGACGTCGCAGCGGCTGACCCCGGCGCCGGGCAGCTCGGCACGGGCGGCGGCCAGCGCCGTCTCGTCGACGTCGCAGAGATGCACCTTCGCCCCGTTGGCCAGGAAGCTCTCGACCGTGACCCGGCCGATGCCCGAGGCACCGGCGGTGACCAGCACCCTGAGGCCCGTCAGATCCACCTTCAGACGCTCGCTCATGACTCTCCTCCCTCTTCGACTCGCTCGCTCGCGGCGGCGGCAACGGTAGCGCCCGGGCGTCGGCTTCACCATATCCAGCGCGTCGCCAGGGTGGAGAGGAGCGCAAGGGCCGGATGACCGAGAGTTCGCAGAAGCAGGGGGCCGCGCCGGACCTGCCGCCCGAGGCCGCGCCCGGCGACCGGCTGGTCGCCGAGATCCAGGCCGGCATCGACCTCGACGACCGCGGCGCCGTCGCCGACTACGGCGAGCATGCCCAGCGCGCGGTCGCGGAGTTCGCCGACGGCGTGCTGCGCGAGACCCTGAACAAGGACGCCGGCCCGATCGGCGAGCTGCTCGCCGACATGCTGGCCAAGGTCCAGGGGCTGGCCCCGGACCGCCTGAAGGACCAGGGCCTGGTCGACCGGCTGCTCGGCGGCACCCGGCGCAAGGTCGTGCGCTTCAAGGAGCAGTTCGGCAGCGTCGCCGCCCAGGTCGACCGCATCGCCATCGAGCTCGACCGCCAGCGCGACGGGCTGCGCCGCGACGTCGCCATGCTCGACCAGTTCTACAAGCGCAACCTGGAACACCTGCGCCAGCTCGAGGCGCACATCGAAGCCGGCGAGCACTACCTCGCCGACTACGAGGCACGCGAGGTGCCGAAGCTGGAGCAGGCCGCCCAGGCCGCCGCCGGCGGCGAGTCGCATCTGGCGGCGCAGCGCCTCAACGACGCGCGCCAGGCCGTCGAGCGTTTCCGTCGCCGCCTCCACGACCTCAAGCTCAGCCGCGCCGTCGCCCAGCAGAGCCTGCCGCAGATCCGGCTGATCCAGGGCGGCAACGAGACGCTGATCGACAAGCTGCAGTCCTCGATCTCGACGACCATCCCGACCTGGAAGAACCAGATGACCATCGCGCTCGCCCTGCACCGCCAGGAGACGGCGCTGAACCTGGACCGCGAGGTCGCCGACGCGACCAACGCGATGCTGCGCAAGAACGCCGAGATGCTGAAGACCGGCTCGATCGAGCTGGAGCGCCAGGCGCAACGCGGCGTGGTCGACATCGAGACGCTGCAGGAGACCAACCGCAAGCTGGTCGAGACGATCTCCGGCGTGCTGGAGATCCAGCGCGGCGGCAACGCGAAGCGCCGCGAGGCCGAGCAGCAGCTGCAGCAGATCGAGCGCGAGCTGAAGCAGGCGCTGAGCGCGGCCGCGGACGGCGGCGGCGATGCCGCGGGAGGCTGAGGCCGTGGCGATCGAGCCCTCGGGCTGGATCCGCAACCGCACGCTCGTCGCCGGCCTCGGCGGCGGCTTGGTCGCCCTGCTCGGCCTCCTGCTGGCGCCGGTCTGGGCCGCCCTGCCGGCCGGCCTCGCCGGCTTCCTGGCGCTGCGCTGGCACCTCTCGCCGCGCGGCCTGTTCGGCGGCATCGCGCGCAGCGAGCGCCCGCGGGTCGCCCTGGTCCGCGAGGTCCTGGGCTCGGCGGCCCACGACCTGCCCGCGCTCTCCGCCGCCGGCCGGCGCATCGCCGACCGGCGCGTCGCCGCACGGATCGACGGCCTCGTCGAGGGCGCCAACGAGCTCTGCCGCCGGCTCGAGCGCCGGCCGCAGCGCCTGCTCGCCGTGCAGCGCCTGCTGACCTTCTACCTGCCCTCGGCGCTGCGCCTGGCCGAGAGCTACGCCGAGCTGGAGGGCCGCCCCGGCGCCGACCCGGCGCGCCTGGCCGAGACCGCTGCGATGCTCGAGCGGCTCGATACCGTGTTCCGCGACTACGCCGGCCGCCTCCACGCGCCCGAGGGCGACGCCCTGGAGGCCGAGCTGCGCCTGCTCGAGCAGTCCCTGGAGGACGAGCGGGCGCGCTGACCGCAGGTTCCCTCTCTACCCCTCTGGGGCGGAGAGGGAGCACGGACCGGCTCGGCTGCTCCCTTGCCGAAGGCTCGATAGGCCGCGGCGATCGATGCGATTGACAGGGCCCCGGCGGTCCCCTATCTAGAGGTGCGATTGCGAACAGTTCGCATTCTCTCTAGAGCCGACTTGGGACCGTCACGCCGTGTATGTCTGCCTCTGCTCCGGAATGAACTGCCGCCAGGTCAAGCAGGCCCTCTCCGAGGGCGCGCGCAGCCATGCCCAGGTGTTCCTGCGCAACGGCCTCCGGCCGAGCTGCGGACGCTGCCGCGACACCATCGTCGGCATGATCGACGAGCACGCGGCGCAGGCAGGGGCGAACGACGGCGCCCCGGCCGCCCTCGATCCCCTCTCGGTCGCCGCCGAATAGCCCTTCCCCGCCGCCCGGCCCTCGAAGCGGCATTGGCGCGGCGCCGGCCGCCGCGCTAGGCTTCTCGTCGCCGCAACGAAGATCACGCTCCGGAAGGACAGGCCATGAAGGGCGACAAGAAGGTCATCGAGTTCCTCAACAAGGTCCTGCGCAACGAGCTGACCGCGATCAACCAGTATTTCCTGCACGCGCGCATGCTGCAGGACTGGGGCGTCTCCGAGCTCGGCAAGAAGGAATACGAGGAATCCGTCGACGAGATGAAGCATGCCGACGCCCTGGTGAAGCGCATCCTCTTCCTCGAAGGGCTGCCGAACCTCCAGGACCTCGACAAGCTGCTGATCGGCGAATCGGTCCAGGAGATCCTGGAGTGCGACCTCAAGCTCGAGCGCAAGGCCATGCCCGACCTGCGCGACGCGATCCAGTACTGCGAGGAGGTCCGCGACTACGGCAGCCGCGAGCTCTTCGAGGACATCCTGGAGAGCGAGGAGGAGCACATCGACTGGCTGGAGACCCAGCTCGGCCTGGTCGAGAAGATGGGCATCGCCCATTTCATCCACCTGCAGACCAAGCCCAACGCCACGCCGGACGACTGAGCCGGCGCGGCGGCAGGGCAGGATGATCGCGGCCAGCATGATCGTTCCGGGCAGCAGCACCCGGCTGCTGTCGATCGAGGACTGCCGTCCGGAGCTCCAGGAGTTGCACCGGCTGTGGCGGGAGCTGCGCGGCGAGCGGCGCATGCCGGCGCGCCGGGATTTCGATCCCGCCGACGCGCGCCGGCTGCTGCCCCACCTGATGCTGATCGACGTCTTCCCGCAGAGCCCGCGCGAGCGGCGCTTCCGCGTCCGGCTGCACGGCACCGCGCAGGTCGACTACCAGGGCGCCGACTGGACCGGCTGCTACCCGCACCAGAAGACCGACCGGGCCCCGGCCGACCGGCTCTGCGAGGTCGGCGACCAGGTCGTCGCCAGCCGCGAGCCCTGGATGTCGACCGGCACGCTCTACTGGCTGCCGAGCAAGCCCTGGTCCCGCTTCGAGACCATCCTGCTGCCGCTGTCGGACGACGACGAGACGGTCAACATGCTCCTCGGCCTGACGGTCTTCTTCTGACCCGCGAAGCTCAGGGGACTTGACGGGCTCAGGCCGCCCGCGCCCTGCCCGGCCGCCGGAAGCGCTCCTCGGCCAGGCGGTCGGCAGCGAGCGAGGTCGCGATGCCCTCGCGCTCGGCCCGGGCGAAGATCTCGAGCGCGGTGTCGTGGATCCGGTCGATGTGGGCCATGGCCTGGGCGCGCTCGAAGCGCGGGCCGCGGCGGCCGGCCTCGTAGGCGATGACGATGATGCCGCCGGCGTTGACCAGGTAGTCGGGCGCGTAGAGCACGCCCTTGCGGCGCAGCAGCTCGCCGTGGCGCGGCTCGGCCAGCTGGTTGTTGGCGGCGCCGGCGACGACCGGGGCCCTGAGCGCCGCGATCGAGTCGTCGTTCAGCACGGCGCCGAGCGCGCAGGGCGCGACGACGTCGCAGTCGGCGGCCAGGATCGCCGCGGGGTCGCCGGCCTCGGCGCCGAAGCGCTCGACCAGCGCCGCGACCCGCTCGCCGTCGAGGTCGGCGACGATCAGCTTCGCGCCGGCCTCGGCCAGGTGCTCGCAGAGCCCCTGGCCGACATGGCCCAGGCCCTGGACGGCGACCCGCAGGCCCTCGAGATCGCTGCGGCCCAGCTTGTGGCGCACGGCGGCCTGCAGGCCGCGGAACACGCCGTAGGCGGTGTAGGGCGAGGGATCGCCGACCTGGCCCCTGGCGACGCCGGCGACGTGGCGGGTCTCGCGGCCCACCAGCTCCAGGTCGGCGACCGAGGTGCCGACGTCCTCGGCGGCGGTATAGAGGCCGCCGAGCTGCTCGACGGCCCGGCCGAGCGCCCGGAACAGCGCCTCGGCACGCGCCGGCTCGGCGCGCAGCGCGCGCGCGTCGCCGATGACCACCGACTTACCGCCGCCCAGCGGCAGGCCCGCCAGGGCCGACTTGTAGGTCATGCCGCGCGACAGGCGCAGCACGTCGGTCAGCGCCTCGTCGTCGCTGGCGTAGGTCCAGAAGCGGCAGCCGCCGAGCGCCGGGCCGAGGCTCGTGTCGTGGACGGCGACGATGGCCTTCAGGCCGCTCTCGGCGTCGCGGACGAAGACGACGCGCTCGTGATTGTCGAACTCGGGATGGGCAAAGACGGACATGACGCAAGACCTCCGGATCGTGGTTCCTGGCTCAGGACCCTCGGCCGTTCACCGGCTCTCGTTGCTTGCTTCCGCCTCAGAAGCTGTCCCGGAGAACGGGCCGCTTCAACGGCCTGTTCCGGTCCTGCCCAAGAAAGCAGCAATGTGAGCGGCGCGCCCGCGCGGGCGTTCGAAAGACCGGTCTGCCAGGCAGACCGGGTAATTTTCTTTCCGATGAAGATCCGGCGATTCGGGCGCCCGCCGGCGCCCGGTGCGCGAGACCGCCTCGCCCTAGGCCAGGCGCCCGGCCAGGGCGTCCTCGAACAGCCGGCGCACCGGCGCGGCCTCCAGCGGCACCGGGTTGGTCGGCGCGGTCGGGTCGTCGAGCGCCATGGCGACGATCTCGTCGGTCCGGGAGTCGTCGACGCCGATCTCGGCCAGGCTGTGCGGGATGCCGAGCTCCTCGCGGAAGCGCAGCACCCAGTCGAGGAAGGCCGGGAAGCCCGGCGTCCCGAGGCCGAGCCAGGCAGCCAGCCGCTGCATCTTCGCCTCGATGGCGGTGCGGTTGAACTGCAGCACATAGGGCATGAAGACGGCGTTGGTCAGGCCGTGGTGGGTGTCGTAGAGCGCGCCGACCGGGTGCGACAGCGAATGGATCGCGCCCAGGCCCTTCTGGAAGGCGGTCGAGCCCATCGACGCGGCGGCCAGCATGTAGGCGCGCGCCTCGACGTCCTGGCCCTCATGGACGGCGCGCGGCAGCCAGTCCTTGATCAGCCGCATGCCCTCGACGGCGATGCCCTCGCAGAGCGGCTGGAAGCCCGGCGCGCAATAGGCCTCCAGGCAGTGCGCCAGGGCGTCCATGCCGGTCGCCGCGGTCAGCTTGGCCGGCAGCCCGACGGTCAGCTCGGGATCGGAGATCACCAGGCCCGGCAGCATCTTCGGATGGAAGACGATCTTCTTGATGTGGTCGCGCTCGTCCAGGATGACGCCGACGCGGCCGGTCTCCGAGCCCGTGCCGGCGGTCGTCGGCACCGCCAGGATCGGCGCGATCGCCTCGGGATCGGCGAGCTTCCAGTTCGTGCCGCGGTCCTCGAACTCCGACCAGTGCCGGCTCTGGCGGGCCACGAAGGCGATGGTCTTGCCGGCATCGAGGGCCGAGCCGCCGCCGAAGGCGATGACGCCGTCGTGCCCGCCGGCCTTGAAGGCGGCGATGCCGGCCTCGACGTTGGCGCCGGTCGGGTTGCCCTTGACCTCGGAGAAGAGCGCGACGCCCAGGCCGTCGGCGCGGCACAGCTCCAGCGCCTCGGCGATCATCGGCAGCGCCGCGAGGCCGGGATCGGTGACCAGCAGCGGCCGCGCCATGCCGAGCGAGCGGCAGCCCGCCGGCAGGCTGGCGATACGGCCCGGGCCGAACAGCACCTGGGTCGGGAAGTTCCAGTTCGACTTCAGATCGGCGGCGTCGCCCATGGCGGTGGTCCTGTTGTTCGGGGTCTCGGTGATCGCGCTTCTAGCGGTCGCGTAGATCGCTTTCCAGCGCCATTTCGCGCTCAGAGGCCAGTCCACCGGGGCGTGAACCCGAACCGCTTCATGGTGAGCCTGTCGAACCATGAAGCGAATTGAGAGTGGCTGTCACCTGTCAGGCCGCGTCCCAGGCCGGCGCCCAGGAGGGATCGACCAGGCGTTGCCGCTGCCGCCCGAGGCCGGCGATCGCGGCCATCTCGCCCGGCTCGAGCACGAAGTCGAAGATCGCGATGTTGGCCGCGGCATGCGGCCGGCTGCCGGCTTTCGGGATCGCCGCCACGTTGCGCTGCTGGACCAGCCAGCGCAGCGCGACCTGCTCGGGCGTCTTGCCGTGGCGCTCGGCGATGCCGCGGATCGTCGGCTCGGCCGCGACCCGGCCGCGCGCCAGCGGCGCATAGGCGGTCAGCACCATGTCGCACGCAGCCAGCGCGTCGCGCAGGTCGTCCTGGCTGAGCAAGGGGTGGTACTCGACCTGGTCGGTCAGCAGCTCGAAGCCGGCAGCGCTCGCCTCGGCGACCTGCGCCACGGTGAAGTTCGAGACGCCGAGGTGGCGCAGCCGGCCGGCCTGGCGCTGCTCCTCCATCGCCGCCAGGGTCTCGAGGTGGGAGACCGTCTGGCTCGGCCAGTGGATCAGCAGCAGGTCGAGGTAGTCGGTGCCGAGCCGCTCCAGGGATTCGGCGAGGGCGCCGGGCACCCGCTCGGGCGCCAGGTCGTCGGGCCACAGCTTGCTGGTGATCCAGAGCGCGTCGCGGGCCAGGCCGGCATCGCGCAGCCCCTGCCCGACCGCGGCCTCGTTGCCGTAGGACTGCGCCGTATCGATGTGGCGGTAGCCGAGCTCCAGGGCGACGGGGATCATCTGCCGGCAGTTGTCGCCGCGCAGGTCCCAGGTGCCGAAGCCGAGCGCCGGCAGCCGGGCGCCCCTGGTCCTGATCTCGATCATCGGCGGCTCCTTCCCGCGCGTCGCTCCATCGGATCGGGACCCTAGCAGGTGGCTCCCGCCGTTGCGAAGAAGCCGCGGGCGAAGTCGGCGAACAGCAGGGCGCGGCGGGTCGGCCGGGCCGCGGCGACGCGGGCCAGGACCAGGGCGAGGCCCGGCGGCGGGTCGGCGAGCGGCCGCTGCACCAGCCGGCTGCCGTCGTAGGCCCGGTCGGTGGCCGGCCGGACGTTCAGCAGGGCATAGCCGAAGCCGCTGCCGACCAGCGCCCGCAGCAGCTCGTAGGAGGCGGTGCGCCGGGCGACCCGCGGCTCCAGGCCGCGCGCCAGGAAGAGCGAGCGGAAGTACTCGCGGCTGTGCGGCAGGTCGAGCAGGACCATCGGCCGTTCGGCCAGCTCGGCGAGATCCAGGCTGTCCCGGGCCGCCAGCGGGTCGCCGGCGGCGAGCAGCACGTAGGGCGGCAGCTCGGCCAGCCGCTCGGCCTCGAGCCGCCGGTCGAGGTCGAGGTCGTAGAGCAGCGCCAGCTCCAGCACGCCGGACAGCAGGTCGGCCTGCAGCCCGTCCAGCGAGCCCTCGCGGAAGTCCAGCTCGATGCCCGGCTGCGTCGCCTGGAAGGCCTTGGCGAGGCGCGGCAGGTGGACCGGCGCCAGGGTCGAGAAGCAGCCGAGCGTCAGGCTGCCGCTGCTGCCCTCGCCCAGGCTGCGCGCCGCGCCGCCGACCTCCTCGGCGTGCTCGAGCAGGCCGCGCGCGCGGGCCAGGAAGGCACGGCCGGCCTCGGTCGGCGCCAGGCCCTGGGCCGGCTGGCGCAGGAAGAAGCTGGTGCCGGCCTCGCGCTCCAGCTGGGCGACGGCCGCCGAGATCGCCGGCTGGGAGATCGCCAGGCGCTGGGCCGCCGCAGCGATGCTGCCGGCCTCGGCGACGGCGCAGAGGTAGCGGAGCTGGCGCAGGGTGAAGTTCATCAGTTTTTCCGATGATATTCCTAGGTAAATGATATTTTACTGAAGATGGCGGGGGAAGCTAGCCTTCGGATCGGTTCTAATTCGCGTTCGCTTCCGACCGGATCCGACTGGGGGAGAGCCCGACCATGACGACCTGCGACGAGACCGCCCGCAGCGCCTTCCTGGCCGCGATGGCCCGCGCCGCCACCGCCGTCGCGGCGGTCGCGACCGACGGCCCCGCCGGCCGCCGCGGCACGACCGTCTCGGCGCTCTCCTCGGTCTCGGCCGAGCCGCCGCTGCTGCTGGTCTGCCTGCACCGGCTCAGCCCGACCTGCGCGGCGATCGAGGGCAACGGGCGCTTCACGGTGAACCTGCTGTCCGAAAGCCAGTCGGCGATCTCCGACGTCTTCGCCGGCCGCGGCCTCGCCCAGGGCGAGGACAAGTTTGCGACCGGCGACTGGCGGCTCGGCGCCGACGGCGCCCTGCGCCTGGCCGGCGCCGCCGCGACCTTCCACTGCGCGCTGGAGGCGGCCCACGCCCACGGCACGCACCGCGTCTTCGTCGGCCAGGTGCTGGAGAGCGCGCCGGGCGCCGAGCGGCCCCTGCTCTACCAGGAGCGCGCCTACCGCCGCCTGGCGCCCTGCGCGCCCGCGCCGGTCTGACCTCAATCCCCTCACCAGGAGAGCCTTTGCCATGATCCGTACCGGCGAGGAGTACCGCCAGTCGATCCGCGACGACCGCGAGGTCTGGATCGACGGCGAGCGCGTCAAGGACGTGACCGCGCATCCCTCGTTCAAGCCGATCGTCGACGTCCGCGCACGGATCTACGACCTCGCCCACGAGCCGGCCACGGCCGGCGTCATGTCCTACGTCGACCCGGGGACCAACGAGCCCAACGCGATCGGCCTGAAGCTGCCCGAGAGCCAGCAGGACTGGTGGGACAAGCGCAAGGCGGTCGACACCGTGCTGAACGACATCGGCGGCGTGGTCATCCGGGTCGGCGACGAGACGGTCGGCGAGATGTGGTCGCTCTACGACGGCCAGGACGTGCTCAACGAGGTCGACCCGCAGTTCGCCCGCCACATCGAGGCGCACATCAAGAAGGCCCTGCACGGCGACCCCTTCCACGTCTCGGCCAACACCGATCCCAAGGGCGACCGCTCGAAGCGGCCGCAGGACCAGGACCCGGACATGCTGCTGCATCTGGTCAAGGAGACCGATGCCGGCATCGTCGTGCGCGGCGCCAAGTACGAGACCGCGGCGGCCTACGCCAACCAGGCCTTCGTCAAGCCGACGATCGCCAACTGGGGCGACGCCGAGCTGTCGGACTACGCCCTCGGCTTCATCTGCGACATGGGCGCGCCGGGCATCAGGCACATCTGCCGCACCGGCTTCGCCGGGCGCCGGCCGGCCACGGACTATCCCCTGGCCAACCGCTTCGACGAGGTCGACACGCTGGTCATCTTCGACGACGTGCTGATCCCCTGGGAGAACGTCCTCTTCTACCGCCACACCAGGGCGGCGACCTTCATCCGCGGCACGCTGCACCGCTACTCGGCCTTCCCCTTCGTGCAGCGCATCGAGAAGATCGCCGACATGCTGATCGGCGCGGCGCTGTTCAACGTGCGCCAGACCGGCCTCGACAAGCAGCAGGCGGTGCAGGAGAAGCTGGCGCAGCTGGCCTGCTACCGCGAGACGATCAACGCGCACCTGACCGCCTCGATCGCGCTGGCCGAGAAGAGCCCGGCGGGCCTGCTGATGCCCAACCAGTCGCTGCTCTACACCGGCCGCGTCCAGGCCTGCTCGAAGCTGCCGGAGATGATCCATATCGCCCGCGAGCTCTGCGGCGGCCAGATCTGCGTGACCCCGGACTCGGCGACCTTCGACGCCCCCGGGATCGCCCACTGGCTGGCCAAGTACTACAGCGTCAACGAGGACTGGGTCGCCGAGGACCGGCGCCGGCTGCTGGCCTTCGCCCGCGACCTGATCAACAGCGACTACGCCGGCCACCGCCTGACCTTCGAGCTCTTCGCCCAGTCGCCGCCCTTCGCGCACCTGGCCGCGGTCTACCGCAACTTCGACTTCTCCGGCCCGCTCGACTTCGTGCGCAAGGCGGCCGGGCTGTCGGAGAAGGTGATGGGGAAGAAGAAGCCGCATTGAGGCGGGCCTTGCGCTCGTGACACCCCTCACCCTCCCGCTTCGCGGGCCCCTCCCTCTCCCCCAAGGGGCGAGTGTAGCGCGACACTGAATCTTGGAGTCATTGACGTTAGAATTCATAGCACGCGCGGGTGGGGATCGAAGGTGGTTTGAGCTGTCTTCGAAGATGGCTGGGGCGCTGCGTCAGTTGGTGACGCCGGCGACAGGAGCCCGGGGGAGGCCCGACCAGAATCCCTCTTGAGCCAGGCGCGGGGCCTTCTCGCCCGAGATCATGGCCGACCCGTCACGACCGCCGTCGACGATGACATCCCGGTCGGTTACGACCGCGCCGGATAGGACGAGGGGCGTTGACAGAGAGCCGACGACGTCGGTCCTGCAGGAGGCCGCCGGTAGGCCCGCTACCAGGATGCCCTCGGCCGTGCACTTCACGAAGCCGCCGACTTCGACGCTCCCTGTCCGGCATGGCTTCTGCCGGCAGGTCAGGAGATCGTCGAGCGCGGCGCGGGCGAAGAGCGCGGCGGCCGTCGCCTCCGGGGCCGGCACCATGACACCCCAGAGGCGGAGTCGGATGACGCGGCGGTCGGCAGCGTCGGCGAAGAACTCCTTGTCCCCGTTCGCGCCGGGTGCCACGGCCAGCGTCACCCCGTCGAGCGCGACGGCCCAGCCGTGGACGATGGACGCGGCCGGCAACAGGCCGTCGGCCGGCAGGTCGGCCGGCTTGAGCACCCTCAGAGGGTCGCCCTCGCCCGCGGCAGCCGCCTGGGCCGCGATGAGAAGCACGGTGACCGCCACAGCGATGATGATCGAACGCATTGCTACCTCCGCATCGGGGTGTGATTGGCGATGGGCCCGAGGCCGGCGGGCTAGCTGCTGAGGCAGATCTCCACCCGACCGCGGCAGACTGTGCAGCGGAGGCGCCGCTTCATTTCCAGGAGCTGCAGTTGCCTGCCCCGCCTCGCGGCGATCGCCGCGAGATCGAGCGGCCGGCCGGTGCCGCAGCCGAAGCAGAAGCCGTGGACCGTGTAGCCCTCGGTCAGCAGCTCGCCGATCGTGTAGGAGCTCGCCATGGATCCTAGGCTGCTCGCGCGCCGCCTGGACGGTCAAGCCTCCAGCCGGCGCCGGCCGGCGAGCAGCTCGCTCCAGGCGATGAACTCCTCGATCGAGAGGTCCAGGTCGTAGCGGCGCCAGGATTCGCGGCGCTCGAGCGTTCGGCCCTGCGCCAGCAGCTTGGCCCAGCGGACCTGGACGCGCAGGTGGCCGGAGGTCGTCAGCGAACCCTCGAGGCGCTCCAGGTCATAGCCGGCGCGGCGGTGAACCTCGGCGACCTGGCCGAGCCCGAGGCGGGCGAGCAGGCCCGCGGCTTCCTTGGCCCGCCAGTGCCGCTTGGCGACGACGCCGGCGGGGTCGAGCAGGGCCGGCGCAGTCACAGCGCCGGCACACCAAAGGCCAGCGCGGCCAGCGCGGTCAGGCCCGCCCCCCAGGCGAGGCCGGTCAGGAAGACCGCCCAGTCGTGAGCGCTGTCGGGGATGCCGAACGGGCGGCCGTCGGGGCGCCTGCGCGCCTTCATGCAGCGGATCATCAAGCTTCTCCAGGCCAGCCTGTGGTGACGTCGATCGCATCGACCGCGGCCTGGTCGGCGGCGGCCTTGGCGGCTTCGCAGGCCTTCTCGAACCCCTGCTGGACGCCCAGGACCGCGCCGACCGCCAACGACCAGGCAGTGTCCTTGGCGAGAACCAGGTCGACCATGTCGGCGAGCGTCGCGATGTCCGGCCTGGCGGCGGCAAGCTGCACCAGCATCGGGCAGGAGGCCTCGTTCTCCTGTGCCGTCGCGTTCGGATCGTAGGCCTGCGCCTCGGAAAGCTGCTTGGCGAAGGTGAGCCGCTCCTGCTCGCTGTAGTCGATGACGATGGCGTCCATCTTGGCAGCGCCGATCCGGCGGGCTGTCGCTGCCTTGGCGTCCGCCTGCTCCGCGAGCGGGATCGCCTCGGTCACCGCGACCTTGGTCACCTGGACGTCGGCAACCTGGTAGTCGGTGCCGATCCCCCGATAGCCCGACGGAACCGACAGGTCGACGACCAGGGGCCGCAGGGTCGGCAGGCCGCCGATGTGCTTGATCTCGTCAGGCTGCAGGGCCCGGCCGAACACGACCTCCCGTATCGGCTGGCCGGGCAGGATCTCTGCATAGGTGGGCATGGTGCGTTCCTAGCTGCTCGGGCTCGAGGCGGCATCCGCCAGGCTGCCGGACACGAGCGTGAAGTCGGGGCTGGGCGCCCCCTTGTTGTCCAGGAAGCCGCTGGCAGGCCCCGCGAGGTAGAGCCTCGGCGCCGACCCCGTCGGCAGCTGGCCGTTGGCGCCGAGGTTGACCGGCTTGCCCCCCGACGAGCGGAACTTGGCGAGGTTCGCGGCCGTCGAGGGCGGCAGCCAGGAGAAGTCGAGCCAGAAGTCGGCGATGTCGGCATGGAGCTTGGCACCGCCGACGACCGTCGAAGAGCCGAGCAGGAAGTCCCCGCGGTCGAAGGCGATCGTGCCGTCGGAGCCTACGGACGGGGGGTTCCTGGCCACGCTATTGACGTAGCACTCGGCCGTAGATCCGGGATCGACCGCCATCATCACGTGCTGCCAGCCTGCGGCGACCGTGAAGCCGGTATAGGCGGCGACCTGGTTGAAGATGATCGTGCCCCCAGGCGTCGCCATGGTCAGGGTCAGCGCGTTCGTCGAGTCCCGGTAGAGGTGGAAGAACGAGCCGCCGGAGGTGTAGAGCAGCGCCTGGTCTGTGCTGTCCGCCGACAGCATCTTCAGCCAGAAGGAAATGGTAAAGTAGGCGGGATTGGTTCCGAAGCCGCCGCTGATCGACGCCCAGGCGTTGTCGATCGTGACCGCGTTCGCGAAGTAGCTCGCGCGGCGGCCGGCCAGGCGATAGGGCCGCATCAGGCGTCGCTTTCCTTGCTGACGGGGATCGTCACGATGATCGCGTAGAGGCGCATCTTGTCGGCGGCCGTGTCGGTGCCGTCGGCGGCGTCTCGCTTGACCTGGACGAAGAGCTCCTCGCCGCCCGCCGGCGTGCCGGCCGGCGTCACGGTCAGGCGGCCGGTCGACTTCTGCGCCCCGGCGGTCGCGCCGACGGCGACGGTCGTCGTCGCGGCATCGCCCCAGCCGGACGGGCTCTCCCCTGCGCCGACGGCCTCAGCGCGCACGTCGACCTTGACGTTGCCGCTGCCGTTCGACGCGAGCAGCGCTTCGACCAGGATGTCGCCGCCGGTATAGCTCTTCGGCAGGGTCAGCTGGGCCTGGGCATGGTTGGCCGTCGAGGCCGAGAAGAGCAGGAACTCGAGGGTCGCGACAGTCGAGGCGGCACTGTCGTTGGTCAGGCTCTCGCAGCCGCCGTTAGGGCTCGGCAGGATGCTGGCGACGGGAATCGAGATCGAGTGCATGCGCGAGCCGGGCAGCACCTCGAGGACCTCCGAGACCGAGCCGCCGAGATAGCGCACGCGGGCGCGATCGCCCGGTGCCAACGGCAGGTCCTTCTCGCCCGGGCAGAGGATCGCGGCGGCGTTGTGGGTCAACGTGAGGGCGGTATCGCCTGCCTCGATCAGCATCTCCGCACCGACCACGGGTGCCGTCCCCAGGCTGCCGATCGTGCCGCCGGCATTGATGCGCGCCCGATCGCTGGCGATCTTGTAGACCTCGGTCGTCGCAGCCGCGTCGGTGTCGATCCAGTCGAAGCCGTTGAAGTGCTCGCTCAGCGGCGTCGAGAAGATGATGCCAGGGCTGCCGTTCCAGGCGATCCAGCTGCCGGTGTCGCTGAAGATCAGCCGTACCTTCTCCAGGCGGTTCGGCCCGCTCTGCAGCCGCCCGACGAAGCCCTCGATGTGGCTCCAGGCGTTCACGTCGTCGACCTCGACGCACATGATCGGGAAGCCGACATAGGCCGCCTGGACGATCTGGCGGTAGCCCTCGACGATGTCGACCAGCGAGGCGTCGGTCTGGGCGCCGTTGGCGTCGGTCTGATTGCGGGCGTTGTCGAGCACGAAGACGGTCATCGGTGGCTCCTCAGACGAGCTGCTCGATCTCGACGGGGATGTCCCAGGCGAGCGGCAGGTTCCGGGTGAAGGCGGGGTCGCTGGCGAAGCGGCAGACCGCAGTCTCGGTCGCGGCCGCGGCCGGCTCCTTGCAGAAGACGAAGCGCCCGCGTTGGCCCTGCTGGCGGTGGAGATCGCGGAACCAGTCCCGGGTGTCCTCCGGCATCTGGTCGAGCTGCAGGCTCCAGGAGCGCCAGCCGGGCCGATAGTCCGGATGCAGCGTCCCGCTGGCCGCGCGCATCGAGAGGTCGCTGGGGTCGACCCGCTTCTCGACAGCGCCGAAGGAGTAGTTGTCCGGCGGCTGCCACCAGGTGCCGGCGATCGCCGTGGCGACCTCGTAGCGATCGGCGCCGGTCAGGCCGAGCTTGATCGTGAGATAGCGGGCCGCGTACTCGGCATCGAGCAGCTCGAGGTGCGTGGCGTAGCCCTCGACCAGGTCCGCCGCGACCGTCCGGTCGAGCAGTGCGCCGGCGCCGGCCGCTCCGCCGTCCGGGTCGAGGCGGAAGCGGAAGGTCCCGCCGGTCGGCAGCGGCCATTCCCCGCGATAGAGCTCGACCAGGATGGCGGAGATCGCCACGTCGGCGCCGAAGTCGATCGTCAGCTCGGCCAGCGGGTCGGTCGTCGCCCAGCGGTAGGCCGGGACGCGATTGGCGACGTTGGCGGGCGCATAGTCGCTGCCGACCCAGCTGGTCGCCGTGATCGACCTGGCCGAGGCGACCCGGTCGTCGCCGATGAAGAGGGCGCGGGTGAGGTTGGCGGTCACTTCTCGATCGGCCTCGCGATGCGCAGGAGGATGGCGGCGGCGCTGCCGGTCAGCTGCTCGCCGACGACGAGGAACCTGCGGCCGGAGTAGCGGCCGAGGTCGGGGTGCTCGACGGCGATGCAGCGGCCGAGCTTGGCTTCGAAGCCGCGCCGGCCGGCGAGGATCCACCAGGAGCGCCACCAGCGGCTCCACAGCGTGCCGCGGGTCTGGGCCAGCGAGAGCGCATCGGCCTGGCTGTCGAAGAGGCCGGCGATCGCGGCGGCGTCGAAGGCCTGGGGATGGCGGCTCGCGATGGTGTCGAAGGTCGGCTGGACCTGGCGCAGCGCCTGGCGCGCGAAGGTCTTCCGAACATCGGTCGCGCCGGTCGCGATCTGGTTCTCCGACAGCGGCGTGTAGCAGCGCGCGTAGGTGACGGTCTGGCTCTTGCGCGGCGCGTAGTACCGGTCGCGCTTGGCGGTCGCGACGTCCGAGCTGGTCAAGGTCAGGTGCGCGGTCAGCGTGTCCGGGTCGTAGAGCCGGCCGGCGACGATCAGGGAGCGCCGATCGGTGCCCCACCAGGCGTCGCCGGCGGCGGTGATCCGGTCGAGCAGGTCGGCAGTCGACAGTCGCTCGTCGCTGGAGACGTAGAGGCCGGACTCGCCGCCGCCCCAGTCGATCTCGAGCCAGCTCGCGCTGTCGCGCGCGGTCTCGCCGTAGCCGGCGTCGTCGAGCGCGCTCAGCGCCATGCCGGAAAGGGTCGTCGCGCCGCAGCGGATGTCGAGCGTCAGGGCGTTGAAGACCTGACCGCCCGGCCGGACCCAACCCTCGGCGAGACAGGTGCCGATCTCGCCGGCCTCGATGTCCGCGCCGCTGCCGGCGACTCCGCGCGTCGCCGCCTTCAAGGCGGCATAGCTCGGCCAGTCGCCGGCGACGTCCAGCGCCTTGGCGCCGTCGTAGGCGCCGAGCAGCTCGAAGGCGCGGTCGGCGGCGCGGCGCATGTCGCTCGCCGAATCCTCGACCGGCGGCGAGACGAAGCGCACGGTCCCCTTGGCGAGCGGCAGGGGCTTGTCCTTGAGGTCGTCGCCGCCCTCGCCATCGCCGGTGCCGGCGAAGGTGAGCGGCTGGGCGACCTGGTCGAGGCCGAGGGTCGCGTCGCGGAACTCCAGGAGGGCGCGCGCGCCGCCGGTGACCGGGCTCTCGATCAGCACGCGGCCGACCTCGGCGAAGTCCTCGAGGTCGCCGTCCCAGGGCCCGAAGAGGAACGACAGCTCGCGGCCGTCGATGTTGTAGGCGGCGAGCAGCGCATCGAGCGTGCGGTCGCCGTCGCCGAGCTCGAGCTCGCCGAAGGACTCGCGCAGGCGCCGGGAATCCTCGGGGGTCAGCGGCAGCTCGCGGGTCAGCTTCGGCCCGGTCGCCATGAGCCCGTCCCAGAACCCGTTGGGCAGGCGGCCGTCGCCCGGCCGCATCGACTTGTGCAGCGTCGCCCAGCGGAAGGTCCTGCTGAGCGCCTGACCGACACCGGCGACGACCGGCTCGCCCAGGCCCGACTCGCCGAGGCCGGCGACCAGGCCGCCGTCCCCGCCGCCGGCGCGGACCCCGGTGACCTGGGCGAGATAGACCGCGATCGCGCCGGGATCTCGGAGCATCCGCAGGTAGCGGTCGGGCAGGTCGGCGCGCAGCGCCGGGCTGCCGAGCGGCAGCTCGCCCAGGCCGGCGATCGCGGAGCCGCCGGTCACTGGCTGCCCCCCGCGGCCTTGGCGGCCGCTTTCATTTCGCGCCCGGTCAGACGGGTCGCGGACTCCAGATCGCTCGCCTGGCGCCTGGCATCCTCGCCGCGGCCTCGAACCTCGTCGATCAGCACGACCATCTGCGCGGTGTTCCGGTCGACCGCCTTGGTCAGGGCCTTGATGTCGGCGTCGGCCGCCGCCGCCTGGCTGATGCCGGCAGCGAAGATCTGCGAGGTCTGCTGGGCCGAGAAGTAGCGGGCCGGGCCCGTGTTCTCCAGCTCCGCGCCGCGCTCGCCGACGATGCGGAGTCCGCCCGGGTGGTCGCCGCCCTCGGCATAACCCGACACCTTGAAGCCGCGCTGCTCCCAGTCCCCGGCGTCCTTCGCGATACCGGCGTGGTCGAGGCCGCCGCTCGCGTCCAGCTCGCCGGCGACGCGCGACCAGGCGTCGGCGTCGGCCTGGGTCGGACTGCCGTGGCGCAGCTTCTGCAGCAGGTCGGAATAGGTCTGCTGCAGGGCGTCGCGGTTGCTGTGTGCCGTCTCGCGCTCGATCGCCTGCTGGGCCGATGCCAGGCTGGACACCAGGCCGCCGGCCAGGGCGGGATTGAGCCCGGCGGCGGCCAGCAAGGACGAGAGCGCGCCGGTGTCGACCTGGGGGTTCTGCAGCTGGTCGAGGATCTGCTGCAGGACGTCGAGCTGCTGGTGCGCGACGTCGATCTGTGGCTCGAGCTCGACGCCCAGGCCGTTCGCCAGATCCTGGGCGAGCTTGAAGTCTGCCTGATAGGCCGGCGTGCTCGCGTTGACGTCCTTCGAGGCCTGCAGGAACGACTGGACATCAGCCTGGACGTTGCCGAGCGCGGTGACGTCGCCTCCGGCCGCGTCGGCGATGGTCTGCTTGAGAACTTTCAGCGCCTCGTCGCGGCGCTCCTGGTCGGCGAGCGGCGACAGTTCCTTGTTCGTCAAGAGGCTGTCGAAGATCCGGCCGAGCGAGTCGCGGAACTGCTCGGCTGCATCGATGAACTGCTGCAGCGGCGAGACCATGTCCTGGACCGCCGTCTGGATCCGCCGCCTGGCGGTCTCGTAGGCGGCGAGCGCCTGGTCGAGCTGCGTCCCGTACTGCAGGGCCCGCAGCTGCTGCTCGCTGAAGGACTGGACCGCCTGGAGGCGCTTCAGGCCGTAGAGCCGCTCGACCGCCTCCAGGTCGGCACCGACCGCTGCGGCGTCGTGCAGGGTTTGGACGAAGGCATCCTGCAGGCTGGCGAGTGAGGCGGAGCCCGAGTTGGTGATCTCCAGGATCTGGCGCTGGATGCTCGCCTCGAAGTCGGTCCGGAGCTGCTCGAGCTGGGCGGCTTCGGCTTCGCGGATATGCTGAAGGCGCTGCTCCGACAGGCCGAGCTTCTCGGCCTGATCCGTGAGCGCCTGGTAGCGGTCGGTCAGCTCCGTGACCTGCCGTTCCAGGTCGGTCTGCGCCTTGAAGTACGTCGGCAGGGCATCGATCGTGGCGATCGTCTGCAGGCCCTGCAGAGCGTCGTCCAGGCTGCCGGCGCCAGCGACGACCTTGGCCATGTCGCCGTCGAGGTCGCCATAGCGCTCGGTGAGGCGCTTCAGCGAATCGAGCTGCGCCTCGGTCGCGTCGGTGTAGCGCCGGGTCTCGTCGGCGATCGTGACCAGGATCTCGCCGCTCTTCTCGTTGATCTTGACGTTCGCGTCGACGGGCGGCAGCGCCTTGCCGGCCGCCGTGCCGACCTGGTCGAGCGCCTGGGCGAGCTGCTTGAGGAAGTTGACGCTGTTGGCGACGTGGCCGTCGTTGTCCGCGCCGGCGTCGGTGATCCCGGCAAGGCCGCCGTAGAGCGTACCGGTGGCGGCCGAGTTCGGGCCGACTGTCGGATGGTGGTTGCCGAAGAAGCCGCCGATGATGCTGCCGGCGATCGGGACGAGCGGCGCGATCGGCGCCGCCGGCGTGAACATGAGCCCGGCGGCGACCAGGTTGGACACGCCCTGGGCGTAGTTGCCGCTCTGGAAGCCCTGGAATGCACCCAAGCCGAATCCGGCCGCGCCGAAGGCCTGGCCGAAGGACAGGCCGGAAGCGGCACCCGGCGTCGCCTGGGCGGCGGTCGCCGCCGCCGTCGCACCGCCGCTCGAGCCGGTCACGGTTCCCGGCAGAGTGCCAGCGCCGCCGAGCGGACCGCTCGCGGCGAGCGCCGCCGACTGCCCGACTCCGGTTCCGGCGATCGTCGGGCCGGCGCCGCCGAAGGCCGAGAGGTCGTTGGCCGCCGACGAGTGTCCGGTCAGCCCGAGCCAGTCGCCGATCTTGGTGAGCGAGAGATTGCCGAGCCCGCCGGTGCCCGTGCCGCCGATCGCCTCGGTCAGCGGCTTGCTGGCGGCGCCGGCGAGCTGGCGCAGCGGCGCGTCGATGATCGCCGAGTACCAGGCCGACTTGAAGGCCTTGGTAAGCGCGTCGGTGATGTTCCCCAGGTCGACGTCGCCGGTGCCGTCTTCCCAGGCCTGGCGGATCGAGTCCGAGAGGCTGTCGACGAACTGCTTCTGCTGGTCGAGCAGCACGCCCTTGGCGGCGATCTCCCGGTTGAGCGCGATCAGCTGCTGCGCCTCGGCGGAGCTGAGATCGACGCCGCGCTTCTTGAGGTCCAGCTCGGTGCGCAGCTGCGCCAGGATCGTCTCGCGCTCGATCGAGGTGGCGCCGACCAGGTCGCGCTCGGCCTCGAGGACCCGCAAGTTGTCGTTGGCGGCCCGGATGTCCTCGACCAGGCCCTTCTGGATGGTCAGGCGGGCGTTCTGCTCGGCGATCCGGCCGGCCTGGTCGATCAGGTCGCGCGAGCGCTGGTCATCGGCGCTGCCAATCTCGCGGACGATCTCGAGGCGCTGCTGCTCGCGGGCGATCACGCCGGCGGACACGACCGGGTCGGCGCCGAGCAGGGAGAACTGGCGCTGCAGGATGGTCAGGCTGTCCTGGCCGCCGGCCAGCTTCTCGGCGAGCTTGACCTGGTACTCGACCAGGTCGTTCTGCCGGGCGAGCGTCCCGGCCTGCTCGACCAGCTTCCTGGCGCGGGCGTCGTCGAGCGGGATGCCCTGGCGCTCCAGCTCCTGGCGCTGCTGCAGGCGGGCGAGCTCGACGTCGCGCTCGACCTTCGAGGCGCCGATCAGCTCGAGGCGGCGCTGCAGCAGCTCGCCGTCGTCCTCGGCCTGGCGGACCTGCCGGACCAGGCCGGTCTGCTGCTCGAGCAGGACGTTGCCCTCGGCCAGGCGCCGGGCGCGCTCGACCTCGGCTTCCTGCTCGGCGGTCAGCGCTCCCTGCTGCTGCTTCTGCAGCTCGAGGCGCTTCTGCAGGGCGGCGATCTCGCCGGCAGCCTTCGCGGGGTCGGCGCCGACGAGGCTCAGCTTGCGCTGGAGGAGGCGCTCCTCGTCGCTGGCGAACTGCGCCGCGACCGTCCCGGTATCCTGGATCTGCCGGCGCAGCTCCTTGAGAGCGTCGATTGCGCGCTGGTCTTGCGCGATCGCGTCGAAGTCGTCCCCGACCTGCTGAGCAAGCTTCGCCACCTCCGGCGAGATCTTGCTCGCCTCAGCGTTGATCTTGTTCAGCGCGTCGGCGACGGCCTTGGCGTTGTCGACCGTCTTGTGGTCGAGGAAGGCGCCGATCGCGCCGGTCAGGCTGGCCGCCTGCTCGTCGGTGACCGGCAGGTCGGCGATGATCTTCCGCGGGATGCCGAAGCGCGCGGCCATGCCCTGCTGGATCGTAAACGGTCCGGATCGCAGCGTGTCGCCGAAGCTCGACAGACGCTGCTTGAGCGCCTCCTGCTGGGCCGAGAGGTTGCTGACGATCTCCGACTCAATCGCGGTCCGGCTGCGCCCCAGCGCCCCGGACAGGTCGGTCGCGGCGAAGCCCTTCTGCGCCTTGTCCGCCAGCTGGTAGGCCTCGGCAAGGCGGATCACCGCCTGGCGCGTCTCCTCGAGGCCCCCGTCGAGGCGCCGCTGGCGGTCGGTGACCAGGCCCGTCGAATCGGCGAGGGCCTTCAGCTTGTTGTCGGTCTCGTTGGCGCTGTAGCCGATGTCGAAGATCGTCGTGATCAGGGCGCCGCCGAGCGCGACGGCCGCACCGACGACGGCGCCCCAGAGCCCGAAGCCGCCGAGCAGCTGCGGCAGCTGCTGCGACAGCGCCCGGGCCGCCGTACCCGTCCGGTGAGGACCGCGGGTCAGAGGCTTTCGTAGCGGCGGAGTTGGTGCGGGGTGGCCTTGTAGTGCTCGACCAGCTCTTTGAGACGATCCAGGCTGTCCGGCGTGAACGCGATGGTCTGCTGGTCGTCGGCGCCGTGGACCCAGAGGCAGCCGTCCTCGGGCTCCATCTCGCCGGCCACGTCCCACAGCCAGTCGAGGTCTTCGCCCAGGAGTTCGGCCACGCGCTCGATCGTCAGCACCAGGATGGGTGCCGCCATCGTCAGGCTGCCTTGGCGGCGTCCCGCAAGGCCTTCCACTCCCACGGCAGCAGCTCGTGCAGCCG
>NZ_FWZX01000083.1 GCF_900177295.1 Tistlia consotensis USBA 355 | reverse complement strand
CCGCGGGGCCGGGCACGGGCGCTGCGCATCATCCGCCGCGTCCCCGGCCGGGAGAGCTGAGATGGCCGAGCGCCTCGACGCCCTGCTGGTTCTCTGGCGCCTGGTCGCCTGCGTCCGACGCCAGAGGACCATCCCTGCCGCCGTGAAGCTGGAGCTGCGGAGCTGGGCGCTGGCCGCCACTGCGGCGCTCCAGGACCGGCCGCTTCCGGCGGCGGGGCGCCTCGACCAGGACGAGGCGCGGGCGATCACCTGGTCGCTGCTCGACGCGCTCGACGCCGCCGGCATCCCGCACGCCGACGTTGCCGCCTTCTTCAACAGCCATGCCCGGAAAGGTCACCGATGAGCGAGAGACTGGACGCCGTCAAGACGAAGATCCGCGCCCTGCGCGCCCGCACCGTCGCGCGCGGCTGCACGGAGGCTGAAGCGGCCACCGCGATGGAGATGGCCGCGCGGCTGATGCGTGACCACGGGCTCGACGAGGCGGACCTGGAGATGGCGCAGGTCGAGTGCCAACGGCCGGCGACGGCGAAGGCCCACGCCCGCGACCGACTCGCCGCCGTCGTCGCCTACTGCACCAACTGCGCGGGGCTGAAGACGATCCGGTGGGGCGGGGCGCGCTGTTTCTTCGTCGGGCCCGCGCCCTTGGCGGAGATCGCCGCCTACACCCGCGACCTCTGCGAGGCGGCGATCGACCGAGAGCTGCGGGCCTTCCAGCGCACCCCGGCCTACACGCGCAAGCGGAGCCAGAAGACGCGCGGCGAGGCCTCGCGCGCCTTCGTCGAGGGCATGGTCTCGGTGCTGGCACTCCGCCTCCGCGATGCCTTCCGCGGTCAACGCAACGAGGCCATCGCGGCCCGCTCCGGTGCTTGGCTGGACCGGCTGGAGCCGGACGCCGCGTCGGTCGGCAAGGCGAAGCCGACGCGCGACCCGCGGGCCGCGGACCAAGGCGCCGCCGCTGCGCGGCGGGTCGAGCTGTCCGCCGGCGTTGGTGCCGATCGGCGCGACGGCGCGCTGGACGGACCGCGCAGGCTGATCGGAGGCCCGGCGTGACGACAGCGACCGACCAGGCTGCCCGCGCCCAGCGCAATGCGGCGATCGGCAAGATCAAGGTCGGGGCCAAGGCCCTGGCACTCGCCGACGACAGCTACCGCGCGCTGCTGCAGCGGCTGACCGGCAAGACCTCGGCCGCCGAGCTGACGCCGGCGCAGCTCGGCCGGGTGATCGAGGAGCT
>NZ_FWZX01000034.1 GCF_900177295.1 Tistlia consotensis USBA 355 | reverse complement strand
TGTCCGGCGTCTGCTCGACCAGGCCAAGGATCTCCTCGGCATGAGCCTCGAGATGCTGCGAACGGCGGTCGCCGCCCTGCGGCCGCGGCTCGACCGTGCCGCTCCGATGCCATTGCTCGACCCACTTGATCGCCGCCGAAGCCGAGACACCGAAGCGCTTGGCCGCAGACCGCCGGCTCATGCCGCCGTCAACCGCCCGAACCAGCCGTTCCCGGATGTCCATCGATAGAGGTCGCGTCATGCAGGCTGGCCTCCCTCACCAGCCGGCATCTTGAATCAGATTTCCCGGCGCGCCGGAATCCCTAACGATTCCGTCAGCTGAGAAACTGCTCTAGTGTCCCGGCGTGCCGGGATCTCGCTAGGGCCGGTGCGGCTCAGGTGCCTTCGGCGTCGGTGACCCGGAAATCGCGGGTCGGCAGGTCGGCCGGCGGCGTGTCGAGTTCCCTGTTCAGCAGGCCCCGTCTCAGCAGCTCTCGGATCGCGGCGGCGCGCGTCGGCACGCGGTTGTCGAAGCGCCAGTCGTCGATCGCCCGGAGCTCCTCGTCGTCCAGCATCACCTGGACCTTCTCGGTGCGTTTCGGAGGCTGCGCCTCGGCCATGGCTGTCGTCTCCTGGCGATCGCAGCGGGGGCCGCGTTTCCGGACCCTGTTAAACGACGCTGCCCGACAGCGGTTCCCTCGCCGACGTAACCGACGTCACTGACGGCGTCTCCATGACCTGTTCCAGTAATGGCGGTGCTATCGCCTGCGTGGATGGCGTAGGCAGCGTGCCTTGATCAAGTGACCGATGCGAATTTTCCGGAAATCGGGAAACCGGACCGGGGGGTCTCGAGTTGTCTGTCGCGAAGATGATCTGGAGCGATCACGTCATGGCAGTGCAGATCGAGATCATTACAGAGGAGATTCTGGTCGCTTACCTGCGCGGCGGCCTGAGCGAGGCGGAGCGCCGCGAGATCGAGGCGGCGGCCATCCAGGACGAGCGGATCGCCGAGGTGCTGACCCGCTGCCGCTCGATCGACGAGGGACTGCGGGCGGCGGGAGCCGCCTGAGCGCAGCAGTACCGCTCCCCCGACGCGTATTCGGCGAAGTGCCGGCGGGGTGGAAGGCGGGGTTCAGCCCCCCATCCCCCGAGTCCCCCGCTCCGGCTTTTCCCCCGTCGGCCCTTCGCCGAGCACGCGCTCGACACCGAAAGCGGATTTCTCAGGAAAGGAAAGTCCCATGCGTAAGCTCGCTTTTCCCCTGGTGGTCATCGCCACGCTCGGCCTCGCCGGCTGCAGCGGCATGAACAACACCCAGCAGAAGACCCTGTCGGGCGGCGCGATCGGCGCCGGCGTCGGCGCGGCCGGCACCGCCCTGACCGGCGGCTGCGTCGCCTGCGGCGCGGCGCTCGGCGGTGCGCTCGGCGCCGGTGCGGGCTATATCATGGGCGAGTCGGAGAATCACGACTGACCGCAGAACCCGGCGCGAAGCCCGTCTCCGAGGGCTCGCCCCAGGGGCCTTGCCGAGGAGACGGACGATGCCTCTGCCGCCCGCGATCCGAGCCCTGGCCGCGGCTGTCGCGCTCGCTCTCGCGGGCGGGGCGGCCGCGGCCGGCGAGCCGGTCATGCCGCGCCCGCCGGCCGGCCTGCCCGGCGCGATCCGGGCCGAGGCGCCCGACCGCGGGAGCGAGTCCCTCGAGGACCAGGCGGCGCGGCTGGCGGAGCGGCTGCGCGAGGACCTGAGCCGCCTCGACCAGCGGCTCCGGGGCGCCTCCGAGGAGACGAAGCGCCGGCTGCTCGAAGAGCGCGGCGTCCTCCAGAAGCTGCAGGAGGAGCTGACCAGGCGGCTCGCCCAGCTGGCCGAGCAGAGCTCCGAGGCCTGGCGGGCCGGTGCGCGGATCTTCCTCGATGCCGTCGAGCGCTTCCTGGACGGCCTCGACCGTGACGGGCAGACGCCGCCGGAACGCCCGACGCCGCCGCCGCAGGTCCAGGAGACCTGATCGGGCGCCGCGGCCCGGCTGCCGGCCTCGCGCCGGATGGCCGCCCTGTCCGGCCTCGGTCCCCGCCTCCGCCCGCCGGGCTCCGCCTGCGGACTTGGTCTGCGGACCGTCTCGATCGTGCCGGCGGCACTCCCGCGCCATCCACCGAGTCGAATCGGGCTCGCCTGATCAACCGCCGGCTGCCGCCGGTGACCGGACAAGGAAAGGAACCGGACCATGGGTATCGAAGTTGGTGGGTTGCTGGGCCTGCTGATCCTGATCGCGGACATCTGGGCCATCATCAACGTCGTCCAGAGCGGCGCCTCGACAGGCAGCAAGGTGATCTGGGTGCTGCTCATCCTGATCCTGCCGCTGCTGGGCTTCCTCGCCTGGCTGCTGGCCGGCCCGCGCGGCGGCGGCGCCGTGCGGACCTGAGCATCGCTGCTCGCCACTGGAGGAGAACGGATCATGCTTGGTTGGGCTCTCGCCTTCTTCATCATCGCCCTGATCGCCGCCGCCCTCGGCTTCGGCGGTATCGCCGGCGCGGCCGTCGGCATCGCGAAGATCATCTTCTTCGTCGCCCTGGTGCTGCTCGCCCTCTCGCTCATCGCCGGGCTGTTCCGCGGCCGGCCCTAGCGCCGCGGCCGGGCCCGGGCGCCCCGCGTCTCGCCGGCGCCTTTCGTCTTCCCCCTCCCTGCCTCCGGGCCGCCTGCGGGCGGCCCGTATCTTTTTCGGCGGAATTTTCGCGGGTCTCCCCTTGCGGCCTTGCTGCGGCGCACCATTTCAGTTGCCGAGAATGCGAATTAGAACCATTCTATAAATCCGCGCCGAGCGGCACCTGCCGACCGGCGCCTGTCCCGCGACCGAGCAACCGAAACACAAGAGGAGAGATCATGCTGACCGTTGGCGACCGTCTGCCGAGCTTCGAGCTGCAAGCCGTCACCCGCCTGGACGCGCCGAGCCCGGACCAGGCCTTCGAGACCCTTTCCGACCAGAGCTACGCCGGCAAGTGGCTGGTGCTCTTCGCCTGGCCGAAGGACTTCACCTTCGTCTGCCCGACCGAGATCGCGGCCTTCGGCAAGCTGAACGAGGAGTTCGCCGACCGCGACGCCCAGATCCTCGGCTTCTCGACCGACAGCGAGTTCGTGCACCGCGCCTGGCGGATGCACCAGGAGGAGCTGCGCGACCTGCCCTTCCCGATGCTCGCCGACCTGAAGCGCGAGCTCGCGAGCGCCCTGGGCATCCTGCACAAGCAGGAGGGCGTCTGCCTGCGCGCCACCTTCATCGTCGACCCCGAGGGCATCATCCGCCACGTCTCGGTCTATGACCTCAGCGTCGGCCGCAACGTCCAGGAGGTGCTGCGCACCCTCGACGCCCTGCAGACCGACGAGCTCTGCCCCTGCAACTGGCAGAAGGGCCAGGACACGCTCCAGGCCGCGTGATCCCGCTTCGGCGCGTCCCGCTCCGGCGGGACGCGCCGCGCGCCCATTCCCTGCCGACTGCCGAAGACGAGAGGTTCTTTCCATGTCGATCGACGCCCTGAAGGCCCGGATGCCGGCCTACGCCAAGGACATCAAGCTCAACATCTCGAACGTGCTGCAGACGGGTGAGCTGACCGAGCAGCAGGTCTGGGGCGCCGCCCTGGCCTCGGCCATCGCGACGCGCAGCCCCGAGGTCATCGCCGCGGTCGCCGCCGAGGCCGACCGGCACCTGTCGCCGGAGGCGACCGAGGCGGCCAAGACCGCCGCCGCCATCATGGCGATGAACAACGTCTACTACCGCTTCAGCCACCTGACCGGCAGCGACTACCTGCAGATGCCGGCGCGGCTGCGCATGAACGCGATCGCCAACCCCGGCGTCGACAAGCTCGACTTCGAGCTCTGGTCGCTGGCCGTCTCGGCGGTCAACGGCTGCGGGCTCTGCCTGAAGAGCCACGAGAAGGAGGTGATCGCGAAGGGGGCCTCCAAGGAGGCCGTCCAGGACGCCGCGCGCATCGCCGCCGTGATCCAGGCGGTCGCCACGGTGCTCGAGGCCGAGGACGCGCTGGCCGGCGAGGCCCGCGCCGCGGCCTGAGCCTCACGCCTAGCGCGGCAGCAGCAGCGGGTCGCCGGCCGGGATGCTGGCCGGGATGCCGGCCAGCGACGCCTGCTGCAGGACCGCGGGCGCGGGGAAACGCCCGGCCAGCTCGGCCGGCGTGCGGCCGATCGGCTCGGCCAGCACGACGTAGCGCTGCGCGCCGCCGGGCCGGAGCGCGTCGAGCGGCCAGCAGGTGACCAGCGCCAGCCCGTCCATGCCCTCGGGCACGGGCAGTCGCGGCTGGTCCAGCACCTCCATGTCGACGACCCGATAGTCGCGCCAGCGCCCGTCGGGCGACTGCAGCCGCAGCCGCTCGCCGGGCGCCAGCGCGTCGAGGAAGGCGAAGTGGCTGTCGCGGTGCCCGGCGACGATCGTCAGGCCGTGGCCGCCGAAGGGCGCGCTGCCGGCGACCCGGCCCGGGCCGAAGGCGAGGTTGCGCGGGTTGGCGCGATCGAGCACCAGCAGCGACTCGCCGAGGTCGGGCACCTCCAGGCGCGCCACCGGGTAGCCGTCGGCCCAGGGCCAGGGACGCGCCGGCCGGCCGTCCGCCAGGGTCGCCGACCAGGCCCGTTCCAGCAGGATCTGCGCCAGCGCCGCCTTGCCGGCCATCCAGCCCGCCGTGCCGAGCTGCCACAGCCCGCCGGCGACCAGCAGCCCGGCGAGCAGCAGCAGCGCCCGCCGGATACGCAGGTGGCCGCTCATCGCCAGAGCCTTCCGGGCCGGCCCCCGGGGCGACTGCGGCGCACGGCGGCCAGCAGCACGAGGCCGCCGAGCAGCGCCAGGCCGCCGACCAGGGCCCGCCAGGGGGCGTCGGTGGCGGTCTGCGGCAGGGCCACGGAGCCGGCGATGCCGGCCTGCTGCAGCTCCTCGGGCGGGGCCGGGCGCAGCGCCAGCGCCTGCCGCAGCCGGGCGCGTCCGGGCTCCGCCGTCCCGTCCGCCTGCTCGCCGGCCGGTCCGAAGACCTTCTCGTAGCTCCAGTCGTAGGGCAGGGCGCGCGCCACCGGCGCGCTGCCGAGGGGAGCGCCGGCCGGGCGGGCGGCCGGGCCCCTGTCGACCGCGACCAGGCTGGTCCAGCGGGTCACCAGGCGATGCTCCAGGGCCAGCGGCACGGCCTCGGCGCGCACCGCGCTCTCGTCGCGTCCCTCGGCCAGGGCGTTGTCGAGCTCGTCGAGCTTCGCCCTGGCCCAGATCGCCGAGACGCCTTCGCGGCTCTCCAGCCGGTCGAGCGGCAGGCTCGCCTGCCAGCTTCTGCCGCCGCGCGCGCCCTGGAGCTCGAGCGTGCCGGACAGGCGGTCGAGCGGCACGCCGGGGAGGCGGGCGGCCAGCTCGACCGGCTCGCCGACGTAGAGGTCGGGCAGGCGCGCCGGCACCATCTCGACCGCCCCGGCGCCGGTCCAGCGCGCCGTGACGTCGGTCATCGCCGGGCTCTCCAGCTTGCGGAACAGCGCCGCCATGCCGCTCTCGACGGTGTCGCTGGAGCCGACGTAGGTGAAGCTGCCACGGCCGAGCTCGGCAGCCTTGGTCATGAACCAGCTGTTCGGCGCCGAGCCGATGCCGACGGTGAAGAGGCGCCGTTCGCCGAGGCCGGCCGACAGCGCCTCGAACAGCTGCCGCTCGTTCGAGACCGCGCCGTCGGTGACGAAGACGATCTGGGTCAGGCGTCCCGGCTCGCTCGGCTCGCCGAGCGCGGACTGCAGCGCCGGCAGCATCTCGGTGCCGCCGTCGGCGTGCAGCGCGTCGACGAAGCGCCGCGCCTCGGCCAGCACCTCGGGCGTCGCCGGGCGCGCCTTGTCGAACAGCGACTCGGTCGTGTCGTCGAAGCGGATGACGTTGACCCGGTCCGTCGGCTTCAGGCGGCGCAGGGCGAGGCCGACCGCCGCCTTTGCCTGGTCCATCGAGGCGCCGAACATCGAGCCGGAGTTGTCGACCACCAGGATCAGGTCGCGCGGCCGCTCGAGCGCCGCCGCCGGCGCGCTGCCCGGCAGCAGGCTGGCCAGCAGGTAGGTCTCGCCGCCGACCTGCTCGGCGAAGACCGCGGCCTGCGGCTCGGCGCCGATCTTCGGCTGCCAGCGCAGGACGACGTCGCGGTCGGCGGCAACCGGGCCGCTGGCGAGGTCGATCCGCTGGCTGCCGTCGGGCAGGTCGCTGACCGTCACCCTGTGCGAGGGGCTGTCGATCCCGGCCAGCGGCAGGCCGGCGTCGAGATGCACGGAGATCGCCGCGGTCGGCACCAGGCGCCCGCTCGCCGGGTCGACGACCGGGCCGAACAGGTCGCCGCGCTCGGCCTGCGGCGTCGGCGCCTCGCCGTCCTGCTGGCCGCGGCGCTCGGCGATCGGGACGACCTTCGGCGCGCCGGGCGCCGCGCCGGGCCGGGGCGGCATCGGCACGGCGACCAGGCTGGGGCCGCCCGGCGTGTAGCGCGGCGCCACGACCAGCGGGAAGCGCAGCTCGTAGCGGCCGGCGTCGTAGCGGACCCGCTGCTGGTAGGCGATCTCGATCGAGACCGCCTGCCGGGGCCCGACGTTGGCGACGGCGGTCGTGAAGACGTTCGGCCGCTCGCTGCTCAAGAGGCCGGCCTGGCGGCCCTCGGCGCGCGCCTGCTCGTAGATCCGCCGCGCCTCCTGCTTCTCGTGGATCTCGCCTTCGATGCGGCGCTCGCCGACGACCATGGTCAGGCGGTCGACGGCGGACTGCTCGGGCAGCGGGAAGACGTAGGTGCCTTCCAGCCAGTCGTCCGAGGGGTTGAGGAAGTACTGGCGCACCGTGGTCCGCTCGATCGGGCCGTGGACCTCGATCGAGACCTCGGAATGGACCAGGGGCGCGGCGAAGGTCGGCGCGTCCGCGACCGGCCGCTCCGCTCCCTCGGTTCCGGCCGGCGCGGCCTTGCGGAAGTAGAGGCCGGCGGCCAGGCCGCCCGGCAGGGCGGCCTGCTGCACGCCGGCCTGCTGCACGGGGGCCGGCCGGCCCGCTCCCAGGGTCTGACCGTGGGCGGCGCGCAGGCCGGGCAGGCTGGCCAGCGCCAGCGTGCCGAGCGCGAAGAGCAGGAACAGCAGGCCGGTGACCAGCAGGCGCTGGCGCTCGCCGGCGCGGTCCCGAAAGCCGCGATGAAACAGGGCGCAATGCGGGCTCATGACGACCCCCCCGTGAGAATTTGACCGCTTCCCATAACGCCGGTGGCGTCCGGCGGCGGCGGGGTGTCAAAAGGGTGATTCGGCGGCGAATTGCGGCGCGTTTGCGGCACCCCCTCCCGGAGCATGGCCGCAAGCCTGTCCGGGCAGTTGCGGGGGCGCCTGGGCTCGACTAGGTTGCGGCGCCGTCCGTTCCCAGGACCGCTGCCGCAAGGGAAGCCGCCATGTCCGTGATCGCCCAGCGCCTGTCGCGCATCAAGCCCTCGCCCACCATCGCCGTGACCTCCAAGGCGCGCGAGCTGAAGGCGGCCGGCCGCGACGTCATCGGCCTCGGGGCCGGCGAGCCGGACTTCGACACGCCCGATCACATCAAGGAGGCGGCGATCGAGGCGATTCGCCGCGGCGAGACCAAGTACACCGCGGTCGACGGCACGCCCGCGCTGAAGCAGGCGATCTGCGCCAAGTTCAAGCGCGACAACGGCCTCGACTACGTGCCCGAGCAGGTGACCGTCGGCACCGGCGGCAAGCAGGTGCTCTACAACGCCCTGATGGCGACCCTGAACCCGGGCGACGAGGTGATCATCCCGGCGCCCTTCTGGGTCAGCTACCCCGACATGACCCTGCTGGCCGAGGGCGTGCCGGTCGCCGTGCCCTGCTCCCAGAACCACGGCTTCAAGCTGCGTCCCGAGGACCTCGAGCAGGCGATCACCAAGAAGACCCGCTGGCTGATTCTCAACAGCCCCTCGAACCCGACCGGCGCCGCCTATTCCTGGGACGAGATGAAGGCGCTGACCGAGGTGCTGAAGAAGCACCCGCAGGTCTGGGTCCTGACCGACGACATGTACGAGAAGCTGGTCTACGACGGTTTCGAGTTCTGCACCCCGGCCCAGGTCGAGCCGTCGCTCTACGATCGCACCCTGACGGTCAACGGCGTCTCCAAGGCCTTCGCGATGACCGGCTGGCGCATCGGCTACGCCGCCGGCCCGGTCGAGCTGATCAAGGCCATGGCGGTGATCCAGTCGCAGTCGACGACCAACCCCTCCTCGATCAGCCAGGCCGCCGCGGTCGCGGCGCTCAACGGCCCGCAGGACTTCCTGGCCGAGCGCAACGAGACCTTCCGGCAGCGCCGCGACCTGGTCGTCGGCCGCCTCGACCGCTGCCCGGGCCTGACCTGCTCGAAGCCGGAGGGCGCCTTCTACGTCTACCCGTCCTGCGCCGGCACGATCGGCAAGACCGCGCCGGACGGCAGCAAGATCCGCTCCGACGAGGACTTCGCGACCAAGCTGCTCGAGGCCGAGGGCGTCGCGGTGGTGCACGGCGCGGCCTTCGGCCTGTCGCCCTACTTCCGCATCTCCTATGCGACCTCGACCGAGGCGCTGGAGGAGGCCTGCAACCGCATCGAGCGCTTCTGCGCCAGCCTGAAGTAGTCCGGCGGGAGGGCGTGGTGACCGACTGCGTCTTCTGCCGGATCGCTGCTGGCTCCATCCCGTCGCATCGGGTCTTCGAGGACGACGAGCTGGTCGCCTTCCTGGACATCCAGCCGATCCGCGCGGGCCACGTGCTGATCGTGACCCGCCGCCACTACGTCGACTTTACCGAGTTGCCCGATCCGCTGGCCGAAAGCATGGTCCGCCTCGGCCGGCGCTTCGGCGCCCTGCAGAAGCGGCTCTGGGGCGTCGAGCGCGCCGGCTTCTTCTTCACCGGCGGCGACGTGTCCCACGTCCACGCCCATGTCGTACCGCTGGTCGAGAAGACCGACGTCACCTCGCGCCGCTACATTGCCGAGCCGGAGCTGACCTTCCGCCCGCCGCCGCGCGAGCCCGACGCGCGGCTGGCCGAGGTGGCGCAGCGGCTGGCGGCGGAGCTGGGCGAGGCGTAGGGCCGCGCTCCCGTCACCCTGCCGGCAGGCACGGCGCGTCCTTCCCGACCGCAGCCCGGACCTTGCAAGCCAGCTCCGGCTTGCCGTCGCGGCCGTAGTAGTCGATCTCGCTGCCCGCGGGGCCGCGCTCGATCACCGCGAAACCGAAGTCGAAGGACAGGCTGGTCCGCGCGCCGAAGGGCGCGGGCGGTGCCGGCTGCTTGCGCGCCGGCGGATAGGGCAGGGTCTGGAAGGGCAGCAGGCCGCTCAGGTCGAAGGGCGGCAGGCGCCTGCCCGTCGGCGGCGCGTCGTAGGCCGGCGCGCCGACCGTCATCGGCAGGTTCAGGCGCTCCGGGCCGTCGGCCAGCGTCGCCCTCGGGCCCCAGGCCGGCAGGCCCTTGAAGTCCTTCGGCCGGTCCTCCTTGGTGCCGGCGGCGCCGTAGACGCCGAGCCAGGGCAGGCGGCGGCCGCCCGCCAGCGGCTTCTCGGGGGCGATCGCGGCGAAGAGGTGGACGTGGCCGGCCAGCACCTGCTCAAACGCGGGCGCCCTGGGGTCGGCGGCGGCCCGGGCGACCGCCGACGCGACGGTGTTGAGCGTCGTCGCCGCACCCATCGCGGTCAGGTCCGGCGCGCCCTTGCCCGGCCAGAACCACAGCGGGTGGTGCAGCAGCAGCCACCGGGTCTTGTCGCGCTCGGCGCCGTCCAGCGCCCGCTTCATCCAGTCGCCGTAGAGCTCGGCGCGCTTGGCGGTGCCGTAGGCGTCGCCGGCGTCGGCGCTGTCGAGCACCAGCAGGTCGAGGTCGGCGCTGTCGAGCCAGTAGGGCGCCGTGTCGTCCTTGCAGCCCTGGGGCGGCGGGCCGCCGTCGCGGTAGTCCGCGGCGAGCAGCTGCAGGAAGCCGGTGCCGGCGCGCGCGCAGGTCTCATGGTTGCCGCGCACGAAGACCCAGGGGGCCATCGCCAGCAGCGGCCGCGCCGGCTCGAAGAAGTCGGCCCGCCAGGCCGGCTCGCGGTCGCCCCAGGGGCTGCCGGCGCAGCCGGGCAGGGAGTCCGGGCAGGGCGCCTCGCGGTAGTGGTAGTCGCCGACGTGGACGATCAGGTCGAAGGGCTTCTCCTCCCCGAGCCTGGCAGCCGCCGCCGCGACCGCGCCGAAGGCCCAGGAGTCGGGATCGTTGCAGTCCTGCTGGCCGCCCGGGATCAGGTAGTAGACTAGGCGGCAGCCGGTGTCGCCGATCACCAGGATGCGCTGCAGCCTCTCGGGCCGGCGCGGCAGGACCGTGTCGCCGATCCGGGCCGAGAGCCGGCCGTCGTAGCGGAATTCGCAGAAGCTCGAGGGGAAGTCGGCCCGGGTCGAGGGCGCCCGCTCGTGCATCGCCTCCCGGCGGCTGCCGCCGGTACCGGTCAGCTCGATGTCCGGGCAGGCGCCGCCCGCGGGGAGCAGGGCGCGGGCGATCAGCTGGCCCGGCGCGTGCCCGAGGGCCGCGCCGTCGGCCGCGCGGTCCGGCGCCATCTGCACCCAGACGTAGGGCTGGGCCGCCGGCTTCCGAGGCGCGGCCGGCGGCGCGGCGCAGCCGGCGAGCAGCAGCAGGGCGAAAAGGGGCAGGGCGAAGAGGGGCAGGGCGAAAAGGGACAGGACGGAACGGGCGGACGGCTTGCACGACGGACGGAACGGCATGGCGGCTTTCCCCTCTCCGGGACTGCCAGCTTGGCGAGCCTCGCCGCTGCTGTCGAGTTGCAGTTGTGCGTCCGACGAGCGGCGGGCGGGCAGCCTGCGAATTGACCGACGCAGCCGCTCCGGCCAGATTGGCGACGACAGAGACGACAGAGACGTGCAGGGGGAACGGCATGGGCGGAGCGGCGAGGCGCCACAATCCAGGCTCGCTCTGGCCGGTCCCGGAGCCGTTCAGGAGCATCTATTCCCATGCCGTCGAGGTCGCGGCCGGGTCCCGGCTGCTGTTCCTCTCCGGCCAGATCGGCATCGCATCCGACGGCTCTCTGCCGCCGGGCTTCGCCGCGCAGTGTGAGCAGGCGATGAACAACGTCGAGGCGCTGCTGGCGGCCGCCGGCATGACGCCCGCCGACATGGCGAAGGTCGGCTATTTCCTGACGCGGCCGGAGGACCAGGCGAGCCTGGGCGAGATCCGCCGCAGGCGCTGGGGCAGCGCGGAGCCGCCGGCGGTCACCACGCTCGTCGTTGCCGGCCTTGCCCGGCCCGAGCTGCTGATCGAGATCGAGGTCGCGGCCGCCGCCCCCTGACCGGCCTCCGCTGCGGGCTGCCGAGGCGTCCTCAGCCGATCGGCGACTTCGGCCCGCTCTGGCAGAGCACCTTCAGGTAGTAGTCGTCCGGGTAGCTGTTCGGCCTGCCGGCGACGTAGGTCATGGCGCCGAACACGCAGCTCCGGCTGTCGGTGGCGGGCGGCGCCTCGACCATGTCGATCGCGTTGACGCCGTTGCAGTCCTTGGAGTTCGGCACGCTGGCCAGACTGCAGATGAGCACGATGACCTTGATCACTTCCGTCACTCCATCGGTTTCGACAAAGTCCCGGACGCTCATCCCTTCGGGCGCCGCCGCCGGTGCCCGAAGGCTCCCGGCGCCGCGGCACGCTGGCCGTCTCTTGCGGCAGCCTCGATTTATCTCAGAAGAGCGTAAATGATTCGTTTAAGTTGGCAATATATTTCTTGGGTTGTTTCTGACGAAGTCCATGAATCAATCGGAAGTATAAGGCTTTCTTGCTGAATATTACTCGCGGAGGCGCGGGGATTTCTCTCGTGACGACAGGGGCTGCCGTCGAGACGCCGTGTCGTCCGGCGTCTCCGGCTTGCCGGCCGAGCTCGCGAGTTGAACGGAGCGGCCGTTCCGCCCAAATTGGCTGGGACGATCGGTCGCGAAGGGTCAGGCATGAGCGGAACTGTTGACGGACGGGCACGACGGGACGACGCGCAGCCGGCGCCCGACGGCCCGAAGTGGCTGAAGCCGACGGTCGACTACGGCCCGCTGCTGGTCTTCCTCGGCAGCTATCTGGCGAGCGACATCCGGACCGCGACGGCGGCTGTGGTCGCCGCGGCGGTCGCGGCGGTCGCCCTGTCCTGGCTGGTCGCCCGCCGGATCCCGCTGATGACCCTGGTCATGGCCGGCGCGATCGGGCTGTTCGGCGGCCTGACCCTGATCCTGCGCGACGACACCTTCATCAAGATGAAGCCGACCATCGTCCAGACGCTCTTCGCGCTGGTGCTCTGGGCCTCGCTGGCGCTTCGGCGGCCGCTGCTCAAGGTCCTGCTGCAGGGCGGCTTCCCGCTGCGTCCGGCGGCCTACGTCGCCCTGACCCACCGCTTCGCGGTCTTCTTCCTGGCCATGGCCGGGCTCAACGAGGTGATCTGGCGGACCCAGCCGACAGACCTCTGGGTGACCTTCGACACGGTCGGCCAGATCGCCCTCTCGCTGGTCTTCATCGGGACCCAGGTGCCCTTCATGATGCGCCACCAGGCCGGCGAGGAGCAGGGCTAGACCCTCCTCAGCTCCGCCGGCCGGTCCACCGCCGCTCGCCACCTCGCCGCTTTCTCGACAGCGCCGTCCCGCCGGAGACAGGCGACCGGAACACGCCGGCCGTGCGCCGAGCGTCAAGCTTCCGGACGACCTTTCCGGCGGGACGCGGCGTCCGGCCTCGCCCCGCGCCTCAGACTGGAAGCCGGCCGATGCGCGAGATCATCGAGGAGATATTGCAGCTCATCAGCGGCATCCAGGAGGTCTTCCTGCACCTGCCGATGACCGAGGCGACCGGCCAGTTCGCCGATGCCGGGCAGGAGCTCACCGACTTCGCCATCCTGCTGGAGACCTGGCTGCAGGAGGAGACGCCGTCGGAGGAGACGGTGACGCGGATCGAGGACCAGGCGAGCAGGGTCGTCCTGCCGCTGACCAGCGCCTTCGCCACGTGGAACGCGCGTGTGCTCAAGATGGGGCCGCTGAGCCTGGCCAAGGTGATCGACGCCCGCGCCGCCAAGGAGAACCTCGCCCTGCTTCAGCCGTTCCGGGACCTGCTTGTTTCCTTGATCGCGGCGGCGCGGGTCGCCCGCAGCGCGTTCGGCCGGGAGAGCGGGTCGGGCGGCGGGGGCGTCGAGCCCGGCTCCGGTCTCTTCGCGCGGATGAGCGACGTCCGCATCAGCGTCGCCGACGCGCCCAACCTCGGCCACCAGAGTGCGGTGCTGGCGCTGATCGCCAACCTGCGCCGCCTGGGCTTCGCGGCGCCGCCCTCCGGGGTCAACATCGAAGTCGCCGTCAGCGACGCCGACCCGAGCGGCTTCGATCAGCGGATCACCGTCACCCAGCTGTTCACCATGCCGCTGGCGGTGGAGCACCCGGAGGTGGCGATCCGCCAGGCGGTCGACGCCGCGCTGGAAGCCTTCTGTACGGATGCCGACTACTACGTCCTGGGCGAGATCACCGGCCTGCAGGACCACGACGCGGCGGGCAAGCCTTACCAGACCGCGGACCTGGCGGGAGGGAGCGTGCCCGATGCGCTGCCGTCCGGCTTCACCGCCACGACCGCGGCCGAGATGCTGGCGGCCTTCCGGCAGAACTTCGAGGCGCCGGAGGGAATGGCGCTGCTCGGCACCGCGGTCGACATCGCCGGCCTCCCCGTGGAGGACAACGGCGACGATCAGCAGGGCACCGTCGATCCGTCCAGGATCGTCATGGGCAACAAGGGATTCCTGCTGACCGTCGCCTTCCGCTGGTCGAGGCAGGCCGCGGGGCAGAGCAGTCTCGACAAGATTGCGCGGCTCGATCCACGCTACGACCGGATTCCCGGGGTCCGCTGGCTGGTCGGCAGCGACCGCTTTCCGGACGAGGCGAGCGACACCACCCTGGGGCTGATTGCCGCCAGCGACGCGGCCTCCGCGAGCAGCCCGGAGACCGTCTCCACGCTGCGCACCGCCTACCTGCGCACCGAGGGCCTGCTGGTCCTGCAGCCTTTCCTGTGGCATCCGCACCATCGCTTCGTCAGCACCGCGCGGAACGGCGAGGCGCAGTTCGCCGGTCAGAAGATCGGCGACCCGCTGCCGCCGCAGCCGCCGGCCTGCTGGCTCTACGACCCCGCGACCTATTTCGTCGAGCCGGTCGAGTCCGGCCCGGCCTTCGATCTCTACGGCGGCTACGTCCGGGGCGCCGATCCCGTGGACCTGGCCAAGATCCTGACCTCCGTCGGCGCCAGGAAGACGTCGCTCATGACGGCCTACGGGCTGCACCAGACCAGGGACGACCAGGTCGCGCTGGTACTCGGCAACCTGCTGAGGGCGCTGCTGGCGGCGCAGGCGACGTTCGACCTGAAGCCGGCCGTGCTGTTCGCCGTCTACGGCGTACGGTCCCTGGGCGCGCTGGTGCCGGAAGGGCTCGCCGACGACTGCGGCTTCCTGGACCTGTCCGCTCCGTCCGCCGACCTGGGCACCGCCCTGGCGGCCCTCGAGGCGGCGGAGACGCCGAAGGTCCTGCTGGTGCAGTCGCCGGGCCTGCCCGGGCCGATCTTCCAGTGCTTCGTCCAGGCCTCGACCTTCCCGGTGATCCTGGAAGGGGCCAACACGACCAATCTCTGCCAGATGCTCGGCAAGCCCTACCTCTCGGTCAACACCACCGCCACGCCCTACGTGACGATCGACGACCAGGTCCAGGCGAACTTCGGCTTCGACCCGGCGCTGAACGTCGAGGCCTGCCTGGCCGCCGTCGGCCTGCTGTCGACGGCGACCAGCGACTATCTCTACGACGCCGACGGCGCGACCGCCGCGCACCTCGCGGCCGTGCTGGCGCTGCCGCCCGCCGTCATGACCTACTTCCTGGCCCTGCAGCGGCTGGTCCGGCACCCTGAGATGGACCAGGTCCGCATCGGTCTCGAGGTCCTGCTCGCGCGTCTCTAGAGCAGATGGCGACCCCGTGGAATCGCGCTGCGATCCCATGGGGCCGTCGGCCCGGCATCGGCGCTCTTGATCCCGGTCAAGGCGCCCTTGCGCCGGCCGGCTAGCATGGCTGGACAGTTCGCCGCAGCGAGGGACCGCCATGGAGCTGACGGAAGCCATCTACAATCGGCGAGCGGTGCGCGACTTCACCGGCGAGCCGCTCGACGAGGCGCTGCTGCGCCGGCTGATCGAGGCCGCCGTGCAGGCACCGAGCGCGCTCGACCGCCAGCCCTGGCGCTTCGTCGTGGTGCGCGACCGGGCGCTGCTCGCCCGCATCTCCCGGGAAGCCAAGGCCCACCTCCTGGCGAGCACACCGCCCGGCGTGGGGGAGGCGCGGCTGCGCGGCTACTTGGAGGATCCGGACTTCGACATCTTCTACGCCGCCCCGGCGCTGGTCGTGATCGCCGGCGCGACGGCCGACCCCTGGACCGTCGAGGATTGCGCCCTGGCGGCTCAGAACCTGATGCTGGCGGCGCGCGAGGCCGGGCTCGGCAGCTGCTGGATCGGCTTCGCCCAGGCCTGGCTCGGCACCGCCGAGGGCAGGGTGGCGCTCGGCCTGCCGGCGGAGGCGCTGCCGGTCGCGCCGATCATCCTCGGCCGGCCGAGGGCCTTCCCGCCGCCGGTGCCGCGCCGGGCGCCGGAGATCCGCTGGATCGGCCCGTGAGCGCGCGCCGGCCGGCCACGGCGTCGGCGGCGCTGGACGAGCTGCCGCTGGCCGAGGTCTACCAGCTGATCGAGCCCGGCCCGGTGGTGCTCCTGACCACGGCGCTGGACGGCCGGGCCAACGTCATGACCCTGTCCTGGCACATGATGGTCGAGTTCGAGCCGCCGCAGATCGCCTGCGTGGTCAGCCCGGCCAACCACAGCTTCGCGGCCCTCGAGCGGAGCGGCGAGTGCGTGATCGCGCTGCCGGCGCGCCGCCTCGCGGCCAAGGTCGTGCAGGTCGGCAACAGCTCGGGCCGCGCGCTCGACAAGTTCGAGGCCTTCGGCCTGACCCCGCTGCCGGCCGGGCGCGTCGCGGCGCCCCTGGTCGCCGAGTGCTTCGCCAACCTGGAATGCCGGGTCGCCGACCGGCGCCTGGTCGCGGACTACGCGCTCTTCGTCCTGGAAGTGGTCAAGGCCTGGCGCGACCCGGCGCAGAAGCGCCCGCGCACGATCCACCACCAGGGCTACGGCCGCTTCGTGGTCGACGGCGAGACGATCCGGCTGAAGTCGCGGATGCGGTAGCTCGCGGACGCCGGGGCGCGCTGCATCGCCCCGGCGTCCGTCCTCGCGCGACCAAGGGAGGCAAGGCGCGCGAGGGAGGCGGGATCAGGCCGCCTTGCTGCCGCCCGGGCTGCCCTTCTCGGACAGGGCCTCGGGCGATTGCTGGGCCTGCGGGCGGTGCGGCAGCAGGGTCGGCCCGGCCAGCCATTCGCGGCCCTTGAGCAGCAGCTCCCAGTAGATCGCCGGCAGCGCCTTTTCCTTGAGCAGCCAGGCGAGGCGGGTCGGCTTGCGGCCCTCGATCAGCCAGGTCGGGAAGGTCGGCAGCAGCTTGCCGCCGTAGCCGAACTCGGCGAGCACGATCTTGCCGCGCTCGACGGTCAGCGGGCAGGAGCCGTAGCCGTCGTAGACCGCGCGCGGCGCCTCGCCGTCGAGCACCGCCAGCAGGTTGACCGCGACGGTCGGCGCCTGCTTGCGGATCGCCGCGGCGGTCTTGGCGTTGGGCGCCGACATCGCGTCGCCCAGGCTGAAGATGTTGCCGAAGCGCACGTGCTGCAGCGTCTCGGGGCTGACCTCGACCCAGCCGGCCTCGTTGGCCAGCGGGCTGCTGCGCACGAAGCCGGGCGCACGCTGCGGCGGGCAGACGTGGAGCATGTCGAACGGCCGCTCGATCGTCTCGCTGGTGCCGTCCGGCCCGCTGTTGGCGAAGCGCGCGATCTGCTTGTCGCCGTCGACCGCGACCAGCCGGCTGTTGAAGCGCAGGTCGATGCCGTAGAGCTTCACGTACTCCATCAGCGCCGGCACGTAGTCGGCGACGCCCAACAGCACGCCGCCGGCATTGTGGAAGGCCACGTCGATGTCCTTGAGGCGGCCGGTGCGGCGCCAGTGGTCGCAGGACAGGTACATCGCCTTCTGCGGTGCGCCGGCGCACTTGATCGGCATCGGCGGCTGGGTGAACAGCGCGGTGCCGCCGCGCAGGCTCTGGGTCAGCTGCCAGGTGTAGGGCGCCATGTCGAACAGGTAGTTCGAGGTCACGCCGTTGCGGCCGAGCGACTCGCGCAGGCCCTCGACGCCGTCCCAGTTAAGCTCCAGGCCCGGGGCGACGACCAGGGTGCGGTAGCGCAGCCGCTCGCCGTCCTCGAGCACGACCTCGTTGCGCTGCGGCTCGAAGGCGGCGACCGCCGCGTGCAGCCAGCGCACGCCCTTGGGGATCACCGAGGCCATCGGCCGCTCGGTCATGGCGCGCTCGAAGACGCCGCCGCCGACCAGGGTCCAGCCCGGCTGGTAGTAGTGCTTGTCGCGCGGGTCGACGACGACGATGTCGAGGCCCGGCCGGCGCGCCAGCAGGCTCGCCGCGGTCGAGATGCCGCCGGTGCCGGCGCCGACCACCACCACGTCGTGGATGGTCAGCGGCCGCTGCTCGCCCGGCGCCGCGGCCTTGCCCGACGGTGCCGCGGTCCCGGTCGCGCTCGCCTGGGCGCGCTGCTCGAGGCGCGGGCGCAGGCCGGAGATGTCGTAGCCGGCGCCCTGGGCGGTCTCGACGATCGTGTCGGGATCCAGGTGCCAGGCCTCGGCCAGTGCCCAGAGCGTCGTCGAGCGCGTGCCGGTGCGGCAGAAGGCGAAGACCGGCCCGCGCACCTCGGCCATGATCTTGGCGAAGGCCTCGACGTCGGCGTCGGTCACCTTGCCGGAGACGACCGGCAGGGCGTGGTAGGCGAGGCCGACGGCCTTGGCCGCCTGCTCGATCTCGGCGCCGGCCGGCTGGTCCTCGCCCTCGCCGTCCGGGCGGTTGTTGACGATGGTCTTGAAGCCGTGCGCGGCCAGCGTGCCGAGGTCGCTCGGCAGGATCTGCGGCGAGACCGACAGGAACGGGGAAATCCGCTTCGGGTCCATGGGGCATTCCTCCTGGGATCGGCCGTCGCCGTCGCGCGGGCGGCCGCTGGTTTTGTCGCTAGATCGCGTCGAGCGGGAGCTTCAGGTAGCGCACGCCGTTGTCCTCGGGCGGCGGCAGCGCTCCGGCGCGCATGTTGACCTGCACCGACGGCAGGATCAGGCGCGGCATGCCGAGCGTCGCGTCGCGCTCGCTGCGCATCTTGACGAAGGCCGCCTCGTCGATGCCCCGGTGGACGTGGACGTTCCTGGCCTTCTCCTCGCCGACCGTGGTCTCCCAGCGGTACTCGTCGCGGCCCGGCGCCTTGTAGTCGTGGCACATGAAGAGGCGCGTCTCCTCGGGCAGGGCGAAGATCTTCTGGATCGAGCGGTAGAGCGTGTGCGCGTTGCCGCCCGGGAAGTCGCAGCGCGCGGTGCCGTAGTCCGGCATGAACAGGGTGTCGCCGACGAAGCCGGCGTCGCCGATCACGTAGGTCATGCAGGCCGGGGTATGGCCGGGCGTGTGCATCGCCCTGGCCTCGATCGAGCCGACCTGGAAGCGGTCGCCGTCCTGGAACAGCCGGTCGAACTGGCTGCCGTCGCGGCGGAAGCCGGGCTCGGCGTTGAACAGCGTGCCGAAGGTGTTCTGCACGACGGCGATGTTGGCGCCGATCGCGGTCTTGCCGCCGAGCGTCTGCTTCAGATAGGGCGCGGCCGACAGGTGGTCGGCATGGACATGGGTCTCGAGGATCCACTCGACCTCGAGGCCGGCGGCGCGGACGTAGGCGATGACCGCGTCGGCGCTGTCGTGGCTGGTCCGGCCGGAGGCCGGATCGAAGTCGAGCACGGAATCGATGATCGCACACTTCTTCGTCTCGGGATCGACGCAGACGTAGGACACCGTGAAGGTGGGCTCGTCGAAGAAGGCCTTGACCTCGGGCTTGCGCATGGCGGTCTCCAGGGCGGTTCCGGAAGGCGGGGCGAGGCCGGGGTGCCTCGCTTCACATTCTACGAATATATTAATAGTAAAATGGATAACTATTGCAAGGGCCGAGCGACGGGCCGGCTCAGCCGGCGGCGTCGCCCGGCGGCCGCGGGCGGTAGTACCAGGCCCTGCCGGGGGCCTCGCCGCCCTCCGTCTCGACCCGCGGCAGTTCCCCTCGGGTCGTCGGTGGCGGCTCGAGCAGCGGCCCACCCGGCTGCCAGTCGGCCGGCGTTCCGCAGCCGCTGGCGCGCGCCGCGCGGGCGGCCTCGAGCAGGCGCAGGTGCTCCTCGACCGAGCGGCCGATCTGCAGCGGGTACCAGGTGATCGCCTGGACCAGACCGTCGGGGTCGATCAGGTAGGAGGCGCGGATCGTCGCGGTGCTGGTCGCCGCCGGATGGATCATGCCGTAGCGGCGGGCGACGGCCATCGAGACGTCCTCGAGCAGCGGCACCGCGACCCGGACGCCGAGCGTCCGCTCGATCGACTGCAGCCAGGCGAGGTGGGCGTAGAGGCTGTCGATCGACAGGGCCAGCAGCGCGCAGCCGCGGCTGCGGAACGCCTCCTGACGGCGGCCGAAGGCGGCCAGCTCGCTGGTGCAGACCGGCGTGAAGTCGGCCGGGTGGGACAGCAGGAACAGCCAGCCGCCACGGAAGTCCGCGAGGCGCACGGGGCCATCGGTCGAGCGCCCCTCGAAGGCCGGCGCCGGCTCGCCGATGCGCGGCCAGAAGCCCGGCGCCGCACCGCTCTCGTCCTGCTCCATCGCCTTGCCCCGAACCTTGACTTTATGAATCCAATAGTTATTGAAATCATACAGGATTGATCGGAGGCGGCAACGGTGACCATGGCGGAGCTGACCACGACGGCCGAGTGCCTGCGGCTGCTCGGCCACGCCCAGCGGCTGGCGATCCTGCTGCGCCTCGCCGCGGGCGCCTGCCCGGTCGCCAGCCTGCAGGCCGAACTGGGGCTGGAGCAGCCCTGGCTGTCCCAGAACCTGGCGCGGCTGCGCAAGGCCGGGCTGATCGCTGCCGAGCGCCAGGGCCGCAACGTGATCTACCGGACCGGCGACCTCTCGGCGCTCGAGGCGCTGCGGCCGCTGTTCGCGGCGGCGCCGGAAGGGGCGCTGCCGGGCGGCGCGCCGCCGGCTCCGGCGGCGCGGCGGCCCGAGGCCGGCGCCGCCCTCTTCGCCCGCATCGAGGGGGGCGCGCTGACCGCCGGGCGGGAGCGGCCGGGGCGGCGTCAGAAGCTGGCGCAGACCGGCGCCGTCGTCAGCAGCACCGACTGCTGGTGGAAGCGGGCCTTGTAGGCCTCGATCACGTCGTGGAGGCGTGGCCGCTGCGCCTCGGGATCGGTCATCACGACGACCAGCAGCTTGCTCGCCTCCTTCTCGACCGGCGCCGTCGCGTCGGCGCGCCACTGGCCACGCCCGTCGAGCACGGTCAGGCCGTCGGGAAAGCGTGGCGTCACCTCCTCGTCCAGGAAGTCCGCCCAGTCGGTCTCGCCGACCTGGCCGCCGCCCGGCAGCGAGCGGCCGAAGTAGAGCCGCGCCTCGGTCGCGGACTGCCCGCCCTCGAGGCAGGACAGCAGCGGCTCGGTCGGGATCGAGGGCGTTGCGGGTCGCGGCAGCGGCGCGCAGGCACCGAGCAGCAGCAGGGCGGCGAGGAGGACAGGGGTGCGCGTGAGGCGCGGCAAGGCGGGACCTCCGGCTGGCGGCGACGGCGTCCGACGCTGATAGCGCAGCCGCGGCGCGCCGTCGAGGCCGCCCGGCCGCTCAGTCGGGCTCCGCAGAGGGGCTCGGCGCCGCGGCGCGCAGGCCGCGCCGCTCGAACAGCACGACCAGGACGAAGAGCGCGACGCCGACCGCCACGGCAACCGGCTGGACCGAGAGCAGCAGCAGGCCGGCGGCCAGCAGCGCGAGGCGCGACAGAGCGCCGATCGCGACCTTCCAGTAGCCTTCGGCCGCGACCACCAGCAGGCAGAGCGCGGCAGCCACCGTGACGGTCGCGACCGCGGTCTCGATCCAGCTGCCCTGCAGCAGCAGGGCCGGGCTGTAGACGAAGGCGAAGGGCACGAAGAAGGCGGCGAGCGCGATGCGCACGGCCTGCACGGCGATCTTCAGCGGGTTCTCGTCGGCGATGGCGCTGGCGGCGTAGGCCGCGACCGCGACCGGCGGCGTGATCGCCGACATGACCGCGAAGTAGAGCAGGAAGAGGTGCCCGGCCATGACCTCGATGCCGAGATTCTTCATCACCGGGGCGACCAGCACGGCGGCCAGGATGTAGGCCGAGGGCGTCGGCATGCCGAGGCCGAGCAGCAGGGTCAGCAGGCCGGCCAGGACCAGCGAGACGAACTGGTTGGCGCCGGAGATCAGGAACACCAGGTTGCTGAACTTCGAGGCGAGGCCGGTCATGGTGATGCCGCCGATGACCAGGCCGGCCGCGGCGCAGGCGCCGGCCACCGCGACCATGCGCAGGCTGGTCTCGGCCAGGATCTCGTAGATCTTGCGCGGGTTGAGGCGGGTCGCGCGGCGCAGGCTCGAGACGATCAGCACGGCGCCGGTGCCGTAGAGCGCGGCGTAGGTCGGCGTGTAGCCCTCGACCAGCGACCAGGTGATGACCGCCAGGGGCACCAGGAACAGGCCGCCCTCGCGCAGGGTCTTGCGCACCGAGGGGATCTCGTCCTCGGTCATGCCGCGCAGGCCGATGCGCTCGGCGCGCAGGTGCACCTGCAGATAGATCGGCAGGTAGTAGAGCAGCGCCGGGATGATCGCGGCGAAGGCGATCTCGACGTAGGGGATGCCGGTGTACTCGGCCATGATGAAGGCGGCGGCGCCCATCACCGGCGGCAGCAGGCTGCCGCCGGTCGAGGCCGCGACCTCGACGGCGCCGGCGAAGGCGGCCTTGTAGCCGAGCTTCTTCATCATCGGGATGGTGACCGCGCCGGTCGTCACGACGTCGGAGGTCGGGCTGCCCGAGATGGTGCCGTAGAGCGCCGAGGAGATGACCGCGATCTTGGCCGGCCCGCCGCGCGTCTTGCCGGTCAGCGAGGCGGCGAGATTGAAGAAGAAGTCGGCGCCGCCGGTCTTGGCCAGGGTCGTGCCGAACATGACGAAGAGGAAGGCATAGGTCGCGGCGACCCGGAGCGGCACGCCGAACAGGCCGTCGGTCGTCAGCACCATGATGTCGAGGAAGTGGGCCAGCGAGATCTCGCCGTGCTTCAGCGGGCCGCCGAGCCGGTCGCCGAACAGGTTGTAGAGGATGAAGACGCAGACGATCGCGGTCAGGCCGAGGCCGACCGTGCGCCGCATCGCCTCGATCGCCAGCAGGATCAGCAGCGAGCCGAAGACGACGTCCCCCTGGCTCAGCGGATCGAGCAGCGTGATGCGCACCGCGATCGCGTCGGCCTCGGTCATGAAGTAGATGCCGCAGGCTGCCGAGAGCAGCGCCAGCAGCAGGTCGACGGCCTTGACCTGCTCGGCATCGGACTTGGCGCTCGGCCCGATCAGCAGGAAGGTCATGACCAGCATCAGCGACAGGAAGGTGATGGTCAGGGACAGCGCGTCGCCCTTCGACCAGGCCGCGGCATAGACGGTCCAGACCGCGGTGCCGGCGGCGAACAGGCGGATGGCATGGCCCAGCGGACCCTGCGGACGGCGCCGGGTGCCGGTGTCGAAAGCCAGACCGAGAAGGGACACGGCGGACGGCTCCTGTCGGGCGGAGTTGGGTCGGATTCTCGTCGGGACGGCCGGTCGGGGCGGCGGCAGTCCGGGCGGCACCGGGGGCGCCGCCCGGCGCCTGCTACTGCAGGCCCTTGGCCTTGTAGACCGCGGCGGCGGCGGGGTGGTACGGCACCGCCTTGGCGCTCGCCATCAGCTTGGCGTCGAGCGGGCGCATCGCCTTGTGCACGCCCTGCAGGGCGTCGATGTGCTCGACCAGCGCCGTGGTCAGGTCGGTGACCATCTTGGGATCGGCGTCCTTGCGGACGAAGAGCTGCGCCGAGACCGTGACGGTCAGCACGTCCTTGTCGTTCCAGGAATAGGCCGAGGCCGGGATCGTGAAGCGGTTGATCGACCACTCCTTGGTGACCGCGTCGGCCGTCGCGTCGGTAATCGGGATCAGCACGACCGGCAGCGAGGTCTGCAGCTGCTGGATCGAGCGGTGGTTGACGAACAGCGAGTTGAGCAGGGCGTCGGCGCGCCGGTCGCGCATCATCTCGCCCTGCTCCTTGGAGGCGGCGTAGGTCACCGTCCCGCCCCAGGACTCGATGTCCTTCACGCCGGCGCCGGCGGCGTCGAGCATCGAGGCGCCGATCGCGCTGACCACGTTGCCGCGGCGGTTCAGGAGGATGTTGATCGGCAGCTTCTGCTTGCCGATGTCCTCCATCGTCTTGATGCCGTGCTCCTCGGCGTAGTCCTTGCGCATGATGAGCTGCTCGGGCGCCCAGGTGTAGAGCACCGCGACCGTCCGCATCGAGTCGACCGGCGCCTTGAAGGGCTCCTGGCCCTTGATCGCCGCGGTCGCCTCGGCGTCGTGGATGATCGCCAGGTCGCACTTGCCCTGGTCGAGCTGCACGACGTTGGCGAAGCCGCCGCCCGAGGTCTGGTAGGTGACCGTCGAGCCGGGCAGCGCGGCCTTGAGCGCGCCGTCGATGCCGGCGCCGAGCAGCGACCAGAGGCCGCCCGGGCTCGCCCCGCAGAGCGTCAGGTTGTAGCCGGCCTGAGCCGGGCCGGGCAGCGCCAGCGCCGCCCCTGCGGCGAGGGCGACGGCGGCGAGCAGCGACCTTCTCGTCGTGATCATGTCTCAGGTTCCTCCCGTTGTTTTCGTTTCGATTTGTTGTTGACCCCCGACCGCGTCTCGCGAAGCATGATCTTAGAGGTCTAATTTTGAATCACTCTACCGAGCCCGCTTGATCCAAGTCAACGACAGCTTGGCGGCGGCGTGCCTCGGCGCAGACAGGGAGACGGCGGCATGTGCGACAGGCTTCAGGACGACGGCAGCCGGGGCGGGGCCTCGGCCAGCGCCGAGGATCGCGGGCGCCCGGCGCCGCCCGCCGACCCGGCGCTGCTCGACGACCTGGTCGCCGCCAACCGCATCCTCGCGCGCCACGGCGTCGTCGACGCCTTCGGCCATGTCTCGGTGCGTCACGACAAGGCGCCCGACCGCTTCCTGCTGTCGCGCAACATGGCGCCCGGCCTGGTCACCGGGGCCGACATCGTCGAGTTCGACCTGGACGGCACGCCGGTCGACGCCGCCGGCCGCCGGGTCTACCTGGAGCGCTTCCTGCACGGCGAGATCTACCGCTCGCGCCCCGACGTCCAGGCGGTCGTGCACAGCCACGCCCCCGACCTGCTGCCCTTCGGCATCGTCGAGGGCCTGGCGCTCCGGCCGGTCTGGCACATGGCCGGCTTCCTGGGCGACTTCGCCAGAGACGGCGCGGGCGGCGGCGGGGGCGGCGAGGCCGGCCTGCCGGTCTTCGAGATCCGCGAGACGGCGGGGCCGGCGAGCGACCTGCTGATCCGCGACAACGCGCTCGGCCGCGCGCTCGCCGAGTCGCTGGGCGGGGCGCCGGTCGCGCTGATGCGCGGCCACGGCGCGACGCTGGTCGGCGAGTCCCTGGCGATCGCCGTGTTCCGCTCGGTCTACACCAAGATGAACGCCGACGTGCTGCTGCGCGCGCTGCCCTTCGGGCCGGTCACCTACCTGACCGCCGGAGAGGCGGCGGCGACGACCGCGACCAACAGCGGCCAGGTCCAGCGCGCCTGGGAGCTGTGGAAGCGCGAGGCCGGAGCGCCGGAAGGGTGAGGGGCCCCGAGGCCCCGGCTGGACCCCGAACCTTGACCGGCTCCGGCCGGCATCGGCTTAGTGAGGGCTGTTCCCCTCCTCCCGGTGCCGACGAGCGATGCCGAAGCACCCCGTGAAGCCGACCGACCAGACCACTCAGGCGATCCTCGCGCACTGGCGCGAGGCCGTGCCGAACGACCGCCTGGCGCACCTGGTGCGCGACGCCGCGCGCGGCCTGACCCGGGCGCTGCAGCTGCGCCTCGCCGAGCACGGCGTCTCCTTCGGCCACTGGTCCTTCCTGCGCATCCTCTGGGCGCGCGACGGCATCACCCAGCGCGACCTCAGCGTCCAGGCCGGCCTGATGGAGCCGACGACCCACTCGGCGATCCTCAGGATGGAGGAGCTCGGCTACGTCGTGCGCCGCCATCCCGAGGGCAACCGGCGCAAGCTGCACATCTTCCTGACCGAGCAGGGCCGGCGCCTCGAGAAGGTGCTGGTGCCGCTCGCCGAGCAGGTCAACGCCATGTCGGTCGAGGGCGTGCCGCCGGCCGAGGTCGAGACGACCCGGCGCGTGCTGCTGGCGATGATCCAGAACCTCGCGGTCGACGAGGCCGCCGCCCTCGACCAGGGCCAGCGCATGCCCTCGACCCGCTCGCTCGGCCGTCGCGGCCGGGGCGGGGAGGAGGGGTAGGGGAGAGAAGGAGGCTCCGGCCGCGCCGGAATGGCTTCGCCCTTCGACAGGCTCAGGACGAAGCCATCGGGGGAACGCCCCGCTCAGCTCGCCTTGCGCGTCTCCGCCTCGCCGCTGCCGCCGCCGAGCGTGCGCCAGTCGGTCGTCTTCGGCACGATGCCCTGGTAGGAGGCGATCTCGACCTGCGGGATCCGCGGCTCTGTGGTGCCGATCGCCGGGCCGCCGGACCCGACCTGGCGGGCCGCCTCGACCATCAGGCGGCGGAACTCGACGATCGCGAGGTCGCTGGCGCCCAGCGTGTCCCTGGTGCGGTCGACGATGGCGCCCATCGAGACCCACATCGCGATGTCCTGGTTCGGGATGCCCTTGATGCCGGTGAAGTTGCCGGCCTTCATCGCCTGGCGGTCCTGGCCGAAGTCGTTCTCCAGCGTCCGCAGGCAGTTGTAGTCGGCGTCGAGGTCGATGCCGGGCCGCGCGCTGTTGAACTTGCGCCAGGTCTCGGTGTCCGGGCAGCTCGCGCCGCCCCAGGCGATGAAGTGGAAGGCCGTGGTCTCGTCGTCGACCGGCACGATCACGCTGGCGACGTTGTAGGAGCTGTTCGGCGGGATCAGCGAGATGAAGGGCGCGACGAAGACGGTCATGCGGACGTAGTCGTGGGTCGCGGCGTTCTTGATCGGCCGGCGGATCGCGGCGTAGCGGAAGCCGTAGGGCGTGCGCTCGGCCTGCAGGCGCGGCGACTTGTCGGTCGAGGGCCTGAGCCAGTTGGTCTCGGTGGCCCCGGCGCTCTCGACCCGAGCCGGCACCATGTCGGAGGAGTGCAGGCTGGAGGAGTGCGCCGAATCGATCTGGCCCTCGGTGATTTGCGCCCAGTTGCAGGGCACCCTGATCTTCAGGATCGAGACCTTGGTGTCCTCACCGGGCGAGAAGGGCGGCCGCTCGAACGCGGGCATCGCCTCGGCCTCGCCCATCCAGATCCAGACGAAGCCGGCGGCCTCGCGGGTCGGGTAGGCCTTGTGCTTGACCTTCTCCCTGAGCGGGCTCTCGGGCGGCTCGGAGGACATCTCGACGACGTTGCCCTCCACGTCCATCTTCCAGCCGTGGTAGAGGCAGCGCAGGCCGCACTCCTCGTTGCGGCCGTAGACCAGCGAGGCGCGGCGGTGCGGGCAGAGCTCGTCGAGCACCCCGACCCGGCCCTCGCTGTCGCGGAAGGCGACCAGGTTCTCGCCCAGCACGCGCACGCGCACCGGCTTGCCGTCGGGCTCCGCGACCTCCTCGGACAGCAGCGCCGGCACCCAGTGCTGGCGCATCAGCCTGCCCATCGGGGCGCCGTTCTCGACCCGGCAGAGCAGGTCGTTCTCTTCGGCCGTCAGCATGCAGTCCTCCCACCTTCCGTCGCTTGCTCGCGCATCCGGGCCTAAATTTTAGATATCTAAGAAGGTGTGGTCAATCGCTTGACGCTTCAATTTAGATATCTAAGATCAAGTTCAAGGGCGCCCCGCGGCTTCGGCCGGCGAGATGGCGCCCAGGGTCCGAGCCGACCGGGAGAGACGCCGAATGGCGGAAGAGACGACCGTGGCGGAGCTGCGGCCGCTGCTGGTGCGCAGCAAGCGGCAGCTGACGCCCGACATCTGGCAGTTCGAGCTGGTCGATCCGGACGGCGGCGAGCTGCCGCCTTTCGAGGCCGGCTGCCACGTCACGGTGGAGACGCCCTCGGGCGCGCGCCGCACCTACTCGCTGAGCAACGACCCCGAGGAGCGCGACCGCTACGTCCTCGGGGTCAAGCAGGAGCGCTCGGGCCGTGGCGGCTCGACCAGCCTGATCGAGGGCGTGCAGGAAGGCGACAGCGTGCCGGTTTCGCTGCCGATCAACCGCTTCCCGCTGGTCGAGGCGCCGGAGTACCTTTTCGTCGCCGGCGGCATCGGCATCACGCCGATCCTCTCGATGGTCCGCAAGGTCGCGCGGGAAGGCGAGGCGAGGTTCCGCCTGATCTACTGCACGCGCAGCCCCGAGCTGACCGCCTTCCGGGAGGAGCTGCAGGCGCCGGAGCTGAAGGGCCGGGTCGTGATCCATCACGACGAGGGCGACCCCGACCGGGTCTACGACTTCTGGGTGGTCTTCGAGAAGCCCGGCAGGGCCCAGGTCTACTGCTGCGGCCCGAAGCCGCTGATGGAGGAGGTGCGCGGCATGACCGGCCACTGGCCGCCGGGCGCCATCCACTTCGAGGATTTCGCCGGCGACGTGCCGGCGGTCAAGCCGGACGACAGGGCCTTCACGGTGCGCAACGCCAGGACCGGCGAGACAGTCGAGATCCCGGCCGACAGGACGATCCTGGAGACCCTGCGCGCCGCCGGCCACCGCCTGCCCAGCTCCTGCGAGAGCGGTACCTGCGGCTCCTGCCGGACGAAGCTCGTCGCCGGCGAGCCGGACCACCGCGACATGGTGCTGACCGACGAGGAGCAGGCCGGCCACATCATGATCTGCGTGTCGCGCGCGCGCTCCGACGAGCTGGTGCTGGAGTGGTGAGCGGCGGCAGGGAGGCGGGCCGGCAGGTCCGGCTCGGGATCTGCGGCCTCGGCCGCGCCTTCATGCTGATGCTGCCGACCTTCCGGCGCGACGCGCGCTTCCGGCTGGTCGCGGCGGCGACGCCGGGCGAGGCCGGGCGGGCGCGCTTCGTCCGGGACTTCGGCGGCCGCGCCTACGCCACCATGGCCGAGCTCTGCGCCGACCCGGAGGTCGAGGCGATCTACGTCGCCAGCCCTCACCAGTTCCACGCCGAGCAGGTCGCCCAGGCGGCGGCGGCCGGCAAGCACCTGCTGGTCGAGAAGCCCCTGGCGGTCTCGCTGGAGGACGGCAAGGCGATGGTCGCGGCGGCGGAGACGGCGGGCATCCACCTGATCGTCGGCCCCAGCCACTCCTTCGACCGGCCGGTGCTGGAGGCGCGCGCCCTGATCGACAGCGGCGCGGTCGGCCGGGTGCGCATGATCCAGGCGCTCAACTACACCGACTTCCTCTATCGTCCGCGCCGGCCCGAGGAGCTGGTGACGGCCGAGGGCGGCGGCGTGGTCTTCAGCCAGGCGGTGCACCAGATCGACGTCGTCCGCCTGCTCGGCGGCGGCCTGGTCCGCTCAGTGCGGGCCATGACCGGCGACTGGGATCCGGAGCGGCCGACCGAGGGCGCCTATGCGCTGCTCCTGGACTTCGAGGACGGCGCCTTCGCCTCGCTGACCTATTCGGGCTACGCGCGCTTCGATTCCGACGAGCTGATGGGCTGGTTCGGCGAGCTCGGCAGCCGCAAGTCGCCGGCGGGCTACGGCCGGGCGCGCCGGGCGCTGAGGGGGCTCGCCTCGGCGGCGGAGGAGGCGGCGCTCAAGCGCACCCGCACCTATGGCGGATCGGGCGGCGGCGGGGCCGGCGACCGGGAGCCGCCGCTGCCGGCGGCCCACGAGCACTTCGGCTTCCTGCTGGCGAGCTGCGAGAAGGCGGACCTGCGGCCGCTGCCCGACCGGCTGCTGGTCTACGGCGACGAGGCCATCGAGGAGCGGCCGATCCCGGCGCCCGAGGTGCCGCGCCGGGAGGTCATGGACGAGCTCTGGGCCGCCGTCGTCGAGGACCGCGCGCCCCTGCACAGCGGCGCCTGGGGCCTGGCCTCGCTCGAGGTCTGCCACGGCATCCTGCGCTCGGCCGCCGAGCGGCGCGAGATCATGATGACGCTGCAGGTGCCCTATCGGGGCGAATGAGAGGAATCTACCCCTCACCCTCCCACGCTTCGCGTGGGCCCCTCCCTCTCCCCCAAGGGGCGAGGGATGAAACAGGCGCTCTCCCTGTTCCCTCGCCCCTTGGGGGAGAGGGAGGGGCCCGCGAAGCGGGAGGGTGAGGGGTGACGACGCACCGAATCTGAGGGGAGGAACCCGACCTTGTCCAAGCTCCGGCTCTCGGTCGCCATCGGCGACTACGACCGCAACCGCCCGCTGATCGACGGCCGCGTGCAGATCGACGGCGTCGACCCGGTCTTCATGACCCTGTCGCCGGAGGAGATCTTCTTCCGCGCCTTCCGGCACCGGGAGTTCGACATCTGCGAGCTGTCCTTCAGCTCCTACCTGGTGACGGTCGACAAGGGCGCCCCGGCCTACGTCGCGATCCCGGCCTTCCTCAGCCGCGCCTTCCGCCACACCTCGATCTACGTGCGCGACGACAAGGGCATCGAGGATCCCTCGGACCTCAAGGGCAAGCGGATCGGCCTGGCCGAGTACCAGCTGACCGCCAACGTCTGGGCCCGCGCCCTGCTGGAGGACGACCACGGCGTGAAGCCGTCGGACGTCACCTGGGTGCGCGGCGGCATGGAGACCCCGGGTCGGCCCGAGAAGATCCCCCTGAAGCTGCCGCCGGAGATCCGCCTGGAGCAGGCGCCGGAAGGCAAATCCCTCAACGAGCTGCTGGCGGCCGGCGAGATCGACGGCTTCATGGGCCCGCGCACGCTGTCCTGCTTCGACCAGGGCCACCCCCAGGTGCGCCGCCTGTTCCGCGACCCGACCGCGGCGGCGGCCGACTACTACCGCCGCAGCGGCATCTTCCCGGTCATGCACCTGCTCGGCCTCAGGCGCGAGATCGCCGAGGCCCAGCCCTGGCTGCCGGCGGCCCTGCTCAAGGCCTTCGGCCAGTCGAAGGCGGCGGCGCTGAAGCTGCTCGCCGACACCTCGGCAACCAAGGTCACGCTGCCCTTCGTCGAGGAGCAGCTCGCCGCCGCCAGGGTCCTGATGGGCGAGGACTACTGGTCCTACGGCGTGGCCGCGAACCGCAGCACCCTGGAGACCTTCCTCGACCACCACCACCGGCAGGGCCTTTCCAGCCGCCGCCTCGCCCTCGAGGAGGTCTTCCACCCGGCGACCCTGGAGGCGCACTCGATCTGAGCGGGCGGGGCGTCCGCCCGCAAGGTGGACGCGAGTTCATCCGGCGGACAGGACGCGGCAAGGCGCGGCGATGCAGACTCCTCCTCTGACTCGGGACGAGGAGGACGCGAGCCGTGAAGCAGGCCTTCCTGGGCAACGCCATCGCCTTCGGTCTGGTCGTCGTGATCGCGCTGGGCACGGTTGCCGCCCTCGCGGCCGGGGCCCACAGGCCTCCCCACCACGTGGTCGCGAGCCTGGTCCACGCGAGCTTGGTCCACGCGGGCACGGTCCACGCGAGCAGCTGAGCACGAGCCCCCTCCGCGGCGCGGTGCCCTCCCCCTTCCCGCCGCATCGCGGATCCAGACGCCGCCGGCTGCCCCTCTCGGCCGGCGGCGTTCTGCCGTCCGGGCCCGGCGTCCGGCCAGTGCGTCGGGTCAGCCGATCGGCCAGCTGTAGAGGATCTCGTCGTCGATCGGCCGGCCGCCGAGCCGCTCGTAGAAGCGGATCGCCGACGGGTTGCGGTCCCACACCGTCCACATCACCCGCCCGCAGCCCTCGGCCCGGCCGATCTCGGCGAGCCGCTCCATGAGCTGCCGGCCGATGCCGCGGTCGCGCCAGGCCTCGGTCACGAAGAGGTCGGTGATCAGCAGCATGCCCTCCATGGCGTCGGCCCAGAAGCCGACGTTGTAGTTGGCGTAGCCGACGATCCCGCCCTCGGCCTCGGCGAGCTCCATGGCGAAGAGCGGCTTCTCGCCGAAGCCGCAGCGCTCCAGCTTGTCCCGGCAGGCGGCGACGTCGAAGCTCGGGTCGCTACCGCCGAGCGCCGCCAGGTAGGCGAAGAACTCTGCCGCCAGCTCGGCGACCGTCGCCATGTCCGCGCGAACCGCTGGGCGGAAGGTGACGGGAGTCCCGGTCATCGAGGCGGCCTCGCGCTCCCACGCCCCTCGACAAGCTCGGGACGAAGCAGAGGCAGCGGCATGCCCCAACAGTCGCTTCGTCCCGAGCCTGTCGAGGGGCGTGTCGGCACCGGCCCAATCCCCCGCGGCCGCATGCCTAGTCCTTCCACTCGACGTCGAAGGTCGTCACGACGTCGGCGATCTGGGCCCCGGTCAGGAGGCGCGGGTTGCAGCCGCGCAGCAGCAGGGCGAGGCGCGCCGTCTCCTCCAGCTCCTCCATGGCGTAGACGGCGGCCTCCAGGTCCTTGCCGGCGACGACGGGCCCGTGGTTGGCCAGCAGCACGGCGCTGCGCTTGCCGGCGAGGCCCCTGACCGCGTCGCCCATGGCCGGGTCGCCGGGCCGGAAGTAGGGCAGCAGCTTGACCTTGCCGAGCTTCATCACCGCGTAGGCGGTCAGCGGCGGCAGGGCGTTCTCGGGGTCGGTCTCCGGCAGCAGCGAGAGCGCCACCGAGTGGGTCGAATGCAGGTGCACGACGGCGCCGGTGCGCCCGGGCCGCGTCTCGTAGAAGGCACCGTGCAGCGCCATCTCCTTGGTCGGCCTGTCGCCCTCGACCAGCGTGCCCGCGGCGTCGAAGCGGCTGAGCCGCGCCGGGTCGAGATCGCGGAAGGAGGAGCCGGTTGGGGTCACCAGCAGGCCGCCGTCGGGCAGGCGCGCCGAGATGTTGCCCGAGGCGCCGCTGGTCAGGCCGCGCTCGAAGAGCGACTTCGCGAAGCCGCAGATCGCCTCGCGCAGCGCCGCTTCCGCGCTCATGCGCCGGAAGCGAGCACGCCGAGCGCGCGCTCGAAGAAGTCGGGCGCGCCGAAGTTGCCGGACTTGAGCGCGAGGCCGCGGCCGGCGTCGTCGAGCAGCGCCGGCACGCCGGGCGCGATCTCCGGGCCGATGCGCAGGCTCCCGGCGCCGAGCGCGGCGGTCACCGCGCCCGAGGTCTCGCCGCCGGCGACGACGAAGCGGCGTACGCCGCGGGCGTCCAGGGTCGCGGCGAGGCCGGCGAAGAAGCGCTCGATCGCCGCCGCGACCCGGTCTCGCCCGTAGGCCGACTGGGCGGCGCCGACTGCCTCCGGATCGGCGGTCGAGTAGACCAGCGGGGCATCGTCGAGATGCTCCGCGACCCACTCGGCGACCGAGTCGGCGGTCTCCTTGCCGCACAGCACCTGCTCCGGGTCGACGGCGAGGGAGGGATGCCGCTCGGCGTAGACCGCGACCTGGCCGCGGGTCGCCGTCGAGCAGGAGCCGGAGAGCACGACGGCCGGTCCCTCGACCGCGTGCCAGCCGGCGGTGCCTTCGTGCTCACCGGCGGCGCCCTGGTCGCGGAAGTTCGCCGGCAGGCCGAGCGCGACGCCGGAACCGCCGGTGACCAGGGTGACGCCGGCGGCCGCCTTGCCGATGATCCTGAGGTCTTCGTCGGCCACGGCGTCGAGCACGACGAAGGGCCGGCCGGCCGCGACCTCGCCGTCGAGCGCGGCGGCGACCGCAGCGGGCCCCTGCCGGATCGTCTGCAGCGGCACGTGGCCGACGCCGAGCGTGGTCTGCAGCGCCAGCCAGCGCCGGATGTCCGGATCGGTCATCGGCGTCAGCGGATGCCGCTCCATGCCCGACTCGCTGAGCAGCCTGTCGCCGACGAAGAGGTGGCCCTGGAAGATCCGCCGGCCGTTGGCCGGGAAGGCCGGACAGAACAGCGCTCGGTCGGCGCCGAGCTCCTTCATCAGGGCCTCGGCGACCGGGCCGATGTTGCCGTCGGGCCGCGAGTCGAAGGTCGAGCAGTACTTGAAGAAGAACTGGCGGCAGCCCTGGCGCCTCAGCCAGTCGAGCGCGGCCAGGCTGTCGGCGATCGCCTCGTTCGCCGGGCAGGTGCGCGACTTCAGGGCGACGATGCCGGCCTCGACGTCCGGCTCGGCGTCCCGCTCCGGCACGCCGCAGTACTGGACCGTGCGGAAGCCCTCCTTGACCAGGGTCGAGCCCAGGTCGCTGGAGCCGGTGAAGTCGTCGCCGATGCAGCCGAGCAGCATGTCTCCTCCTCAGAGCCTTGAGCCGCGCGTTGGCCCGAAGGGTAGCGGATCGCCGGCGCCCGCGGCCAGCGCCGGGCGCGCAGGGCTCGGTCACGCCGGGGGAGGAGCCTCAGACGACGTTGCGCTCGAGCACCGGCTCGTTCCGGAGGATGCGCTCGTAGCCGAAGCGCGAGAGGTCGAGGCTCCGCCAGCCGTCGTGGACGATCAGCTCCATGATGCCGCGGCCGACCGCCGGGCTCTGCTGCAGGCCGTGGCCGGAGAAGCCGTTGGCGAAGAGGAAGTTCGGCAGCTCGGGATGCGGGCCGAGGACGGCGTTGTGGTCGAGCAGGCAGACCGAGTAGTGGCCGGCCCAGGCGCCGGTCGGCTTGATCGATTCGAAGGCCGGCACGCGCGCGGCCAGGCCCGGCCAGAGGATCTCCTCGAAGGGCGTCCAGTCGACCTCGAGGTCGAGGCTGTCGGGGTCCGGCTCGCCCTCCTTCGGCGCGATGCCGCAGATGTAGCCCGCGCCCTCCGGCCGGAAGTAGAGGCCCGAGGGATCGATGACCAGCGGCATGGTCGGGATGTGGGTCTTGCAGTCGAAGACGAAGACCTGGCGCTTGCGCGGTGCGACCGGCAGCGCGAGCCCGGCCATCGCCGCGATGTCGCGCGAGCGGGGGCCGGCGGCGTTCACGACCCAGCCGGCGGCGATCGTCTCGCCTGAGGCCAGGGTGACGCCGGTCGCGCGGCCGTTCTCGACCGAGACCCCGACCACCGTGTCCTCGACATAGTCCGCGCCGAGTGCGCGCGCCTTTCGGCGGAAGCCCTGGAGCAGGCTGAAGGGGTCGAGCCAGCCTTCCATCGAGAGGCCGAGGCAGCCGCCGGCGAGGTCCTCGACCTCGAGCCAGGGCAGGCGCTCCTTGAGCGCCGGCGCCGGCAGCAGCGCGTTGTCGGCGCCCAGATCCTTCTGCAGCCGGTGGTTCGCCTCGAGGATCGGCCAACCCTCGGCCGAGGCCAGGAACAGGAAGCCGTTCTCGCGGAAGGACAGCGCCGGCGCCTCGCCGTCGACCGCCAGCCAGTCGCCGACGTTCTTGATGAACTGCGCCCCGAACAGCGAGATCTCGATGTTCTCCCTGGTCGAGAACTGCTGTCGGATGGCGCCCGCGGAGCGTCCGGTCGAGCACTCCTGGTAGCTCGAGTCCCGCTCCACGACCAGCACGCGCCGGCCGGCGAAGGCCGGCTCGGCGGCCAGCCAGTAGGCGACGGCGGAGCCGATGACCCCACCGCCGATGACGACCACGTCGTAGCTCTTGCTGCTCATGGGCCGGCTTGATAGCCGGTCCGCCCGGGGTCGCGCCAGGGGGTGCGAGGGGCTGCGGCGTCGGGGCTGCCATCCCGATCCGCCATAGCCCCCCGCAGGTCCGTCAGATCGCGTTCTTGCCCATCTGGTCGGTGATGTACTCGGCCTGGCGGATCGCCAGCGTGACGATCGTCAGGGTCGGGTTCTCGGCGCCGCCGGTGGTGAACTGGCTGCCGTCGGAGATGAAGAGGTTGGCGTGGTCGTGGGTCTGGCCCCACTTGTTGCAGACGCCGTCCCTGGCCTTCTCGCTCATCCGGCAGGTGCCGAGGTTGTGGGTCGAGGGGTAGGGCGGCACCTCGTAGACCCGGGTGGCTCCGACCGCCTCGTAGACCGCGCGCCCCTGCTTGTAGGCGTGGTTGCGCATGGCCTCGTCGTTGTGGTGGTCGTCGAAGTTGACGTTCGGCACGGGCAGGCCGAACTGGTCCTTCTCCGTCGCGTGCAGGGTCACGCCGTTCTCGCCGCGCGGCATGTCCTCGCCGACGATCCACATGCCGGCCATGTGGTCGTAGTGGTCCATGGCGTCGGTGAACTCGCGGCCCCAGGCGCCGGGGTCGAGGAAGGCGGCCATGAACGGCAGGCCGAGCGACAGGGTCTCCATCTCGTAGCCGCCGGCGAAGCCGCGCGACGGATCGTGCCCCGCCTCGTCCTGGATGATCCCGGCCATGGTCGTGCCGCGGTACATGTTCACCGGCCGGTCGAAGACCGCGTAGACCGAGCCGGTGGTGTGGCGCATGTAGTTGCGCCCGACCTGGCCCGAGGAGTTGGCGAGGCCGTCCGGATACTGGCTGGTCGCCGAGTTGAGCAGCAGCCGCGGCGACTCGATTGAGTTGCCGGCGACGGCCACGGCGCGGGCCTTCTGGACCTGCTGCTGGCCGTCCTTGTCGGCGTAGAGCACGCCGGTCACCTTGCCGTCGGGGCCGTGCTGGATCTGCAGGGCCTGGCACTGCGGCCGGAGCTCCAGCTTGCCGGTCGCCTCGGCCTTCGGGATCTCGGTGTAGAGCGTCGACCACTTGGCGCCGGACTTGCAGCCCTGGAAGCAGAAGCCGAGCTGCAGGCAGGAGCCGCGGCCGTCGCGCGGCCGGCTGTTGATCGCCATGCGGCCGGTATGGACCTGCTTGTAGCCGATCCGGGTCGCGCCCTCGTACATCACCTTGAAGTTGTTGTTGCCCGGCAGGCCCGGGATGCCGTTGGTGCGGGTCACGCCCATCTTGTCCTCGGCGCGGGCGTAGTAGGGCTCGAGCTCGGCCAGGTCGAGCGGCCAGTCGAGCAGGTTGGCGCCCTCCATCTCGCCGTAGGTCGTGCGCGTCTTGAACTCGTGGGCCTGCAGGCGCAGCGAGGCGCCGGCCCAGTGCACCGTCGAGCCGCCGACCGTCTTGCAGATCCAGGCCGGCAGGCCGGCGAAGTCGTGGGCGACCCGCCAGGTGCCGGAGGTCGTGCGCTTGTCGAGCCAGGACAGCTGGCCGAAGGCCTCCCACTCGTTGTTGTGGAAGTCGTCGATGGTGTAGCGGTGGCCGGCCTCCAGCAGCACCACCGGCACGCCCTTCTGGCAGAGCTCGTTGGCCAGGGTGCCGCCGCCGGCGCCCGAGCCGATGATGACGACGACGGAATCGTCGGTCAGGTCGTAGGTAGCCATGATCGTTCCTCCCCCCTCACTCGGCCTTCGGGCTGGCGTCTTCCGGCGGCTGCGGCAGCCAGGCCAGGTCGTCGAAGCCGCGATGCAGGTAGCCGCCGTAGGGGAAGGAGGCGCCCTCGTAGCCGAAGTGCCGCCAGACCAGCTCGTTGTTGTAGAGCGCGACCACCGCGGTGCCGCGGACCTTCTGGAAGAAGGGCGTCCCGGCGAGGCCGGTCAGCACCTTGAGCTGGTTGCCCTCGGAGAGCTCGAGGAAGGCCATCTCCATCGGCAGGTCGAGGCCGGCGACGCCGTCCTTGAGCAGCGCCGCCACGGCCGGATCGGCCTTGGCGGCCTCGTCGAGGGCCTCGACCACGCCGCCGTAGTACTGGTCGGCCAGGGTGTCGTGCGGATAGATCCGCCGGGTCATGACCAGGAGGCCGGCCGCGGTCTTCGGGTCCAGGGTGCTGAGCTCGAGCTCGGCGGCCAGCGCCCGCGCGGCGCCGGCCAGGGCGCCGCTGCCGAGGGCCGCGGCGGTCGCCAGCGCGCTGCCCTGCAGGAACTGGCGTCGGTTCATTCCTTTCCGTGTCATCTCTCGTCTCCTCCTGTTGGCGCCCGCTTTTTGTTTTGTCTGCGAGCTTGTTTTGTTCCGCTTGCCGGGCGCGCGAAGCCCCGGCCCGCTAGCGGTAGCGGCCGTGGCGTTCGAGTACCTCGATCTTGTAGCCGTCCGGGTCCTGGACGAAGAAGAAGCGCGCCATCAGCGCGCCGTCGCGGTGGAACTCCTTGACCTCCTTGGGCTCCAGGCCGAGGCCCTCGAAGCGGGCCCGCTCGGCGGCCGCGTCGTCGACCACCACGGCGAGGTGGCCGTAGCCGCTGCCGTGGCTGTAGGGCTCGGCCTGGTCGGCGTTCCAGGTCAGCTCGACCTCGAAGTCGTTCTCGGCGTTGCGCAGGTAGACCAGCGAGAAGCCGTCGAAGTCGTAGCGGTCCGCGACGGTCAGGCCGAAGGCCTTGCCGTAGAAGTCGATGGAGCGCTCCAGGTCGAGAACCCGGATCATCGTGTGGATCGCCTTCGCCATGCAGCGCCTCCCTCCTGCCGTCTCTCGGCAGGAAGCCTAGGCGTCGCGCGACGCGCGCTGGTAGTAGCCGGATACTACAGCCGAAACCGGCCGGCGGCGGGCCCGGCTACTCGGCCGCCTGGGGCGTCAGCTCGGCCGCCTCCGCGGCCGCCGGCCGGTGGCCGGCGAGATACTTCATGCAGGACACCCGCAGCAGCGAGGCGAAGTTGTGCACCTCGCCGTGCAGCTCCAGGACCTCGTCGTAGAGCACCGAGAGGAAGCGCGGCGTCGACAGGCCCTGGCCTGCGGCGATCTCGTCGAGGATCAGCCAGAAGGCGGCTTCGAGGCGGATCGAGGTGGCATGCCCGGCGAGCCTGACCGAGCGCGTGACGGGCTCATAGCTCGCCGGGTCCTGCCCGGCGAAGATGCGGCACATCGTCAATCCTCCCATTCCGGTCGCGACGCCTGGCCCGGCAGCCGGGCGGAGGGCGGTCGGGCGGCGCCGGCGTTCTTCTTGATCGCCGATGATAGCGCGCGGGAGGGGACTCGGGGTGATTCTTCTTGTCAAGCCGGTGCCCCCTTGAAAGCATGGACGGACCAGAAGAAACGCGACTCGGGAACGCCGGGTCCGGTCGAACGGCGGGCCGTCCCGGGTGTGCGGAAAAGGACCACGCACGTCCACGGGAGGAAGCCATGGCTGGAGGTAGATCGACGGCGCGCTGCGCCGTGCTGGTGGGTCCCTACACGGCGGGCAAGACCTCGCTGCTCGAGGCCCTGCTGAACGCCGCCGGGGCGACGCCGCGCAAGGGCAAGGTGACCGACGGCAACACGGTCGGCGACGCTTCCGCCGAGGCGCGCGCGCGGCAGATGACCGTCGAGGTCAACGTCGCGTCCTGCGACTACCTGGGCGACCGCTGGACCTTCCTGGACTGCCCCGGCTCGGTCGAGCTGGGCCAGGAGGCGATGAACACGCTGATGGCGGCCGACATCGCGATCGTCGTCGCCGAGCCGGAGCCGGCCAAGGCGGTGGCCCTGACGCCGATCCTGAAGTTCCTCGACGACTGGCAGATCCCGCACCTGGTCTTCGTCAACAAGATGGACCGCGCGAACGTGCGCGTGCGCGAGCTGCTGGCCGCCTTCCAGGCGGTTTCCAACCGGCCCCTGGTGCTGCGCCAGGTGCCGATCCGCGAGGGCGACAGCGTCACCGGCTTCGTCGACCTGGTCAGCGAGCGCGCCTGGCACTACGAGCCGAACAAGCCCTCGTCGCTGATCGAGATGCCGGAGACGGTCAGGGAGCGCGAGAGCGAGGCGCGCCGTGAGCTGCTGGAAGCGCTCGCCGACTTCGACGACGGTCTGCTCGAGCAGCTGCTCGAGGACAGGGAGCCGGCCCGCGACGAGGTCTACGCCCAGCTGACCAAGGACCTGCGCGACGACCTGATCGTGCCGCTGCTGTTCGGCTCGGCCGAGCAGGACCACGGCATCCACCGCCTGTTCAAGGCGCTGCGCCACGAGGCGCCGCCAGTCGAGGCGACCGCCGAGCGGCTCGGCATCCCGGCCGACGAGACGCTGGCGGCGACGGTGGTCAAGACCTTCCACCTGGCGCACACCGGCCGCATCTCGCTGCTGCGCATCTGGCGCGGCGGCCTCAAGGAGGGCGCGACGATCGGCGGCGAGCGGCCGTCCGGCCTGTTCCGCCTGCAGGGCGGCAGCAGCGAGAAGGCCAGCGAGGCCGGGCCCGGCGAGCTGATCGGCCTCGGCCGCGTCGACTCGCTGAAGACCGGCGACCTGGTGACCTCGGCCGGCCGGGTCGAGGAGTCGGGCCTGCCCTGGCCGGAGCCGCTGGCGCCGGTCTATGCGATGGCGCTGGAGCCGGCCAAGCGCGAGGACGAGGTCAAGCTGACCGCCTCGATCGCCAAGCTGATCGAGGAGGACGCCTCGCTGTCGCTGGAGCACGACCAGGACGCCAACGAGCTCAGGCTCTGGGGCCAGGGCGAGATCCACCTGCAGATCGCCGTCGAGCGCCTGAAGAGCAAGTACAACGTCGAGGTCGCGACCCGCGCGCCGACCCCGGCCTATCGCGAGACGATCCGCAAGGGCACCGAGCACCACGCCCGGCACAAGCGCCAGACCGGCGGCCACGGCCAGTTCGCCGATATCAAGGTCAAGATCGCGCCGACCGGGCGCGGCGAGGGCTTCCAGTTCCACAACAAGATCGTCGGCGGCGCGGTCCCCAAGCAGTTCATCCCCGCGGTCGAGCACGGCATCCAGGACTACGCCAAGCGCGGGCCGCTCGGCTTCCCGGTGGTCGACTTCGAGGTCACGCTGTTCGACGGCCAGTTCCATGCCGTCGACTCCTCGGAGATGGCCTTCCGCACCGCCGGGCGCCTGGCCATGAGCGAGGGCCTGCCGGACTGCGATCCGGTGCTGCTGGAGCCGATCTGCGAGGTCTCGGTCTTCGTGCCGAGCGACTTCACCAACCGGGTCCACGGCCTGATCAGCGGCCGGCGCGGCCAGATCCTCGGCTTCGACGCCCGCGAGGGCTGGGCCGGCTGGGACGAGGTCAAGGCGCACCTGCCGCAGGCCGAGCTGCTCGACCTGATCGTCGAGCTGCGCTCTCTGACCCAGGGGGTGGGCAGCTTCACCTGGCGCCACGACCACCTGCAGGAGCTGCACGGCAAGCTCGCCGACAAGGTCGTCGAGCAGCACCGCGTCGAGGCCGCCCAGTAGGCGCTCCGACAGCCGGAAAGGCGGGGCCCCGAGCGTCGGACGGGGCCTCGCCGGCCGCCTTGCCGCAAAGTCTGGAATATCTCTAAAGAGACTTGCAAGAGGTTATTCCATAGCCATCTCCTTGATCAATGGCGCGCCGCGCGCCGCAGACGGAAGGAGATGGAACATGTCGCTGAACACCGGCATCGCGGCCGAGGACCGCAAGGTGATCGCCGAGGGCCTGTCGAAGGTCCTGGCCGACAGCTACACGCTCTACCTGAAGACCCACAACTACCACTGGAACGTCACCGGCCCCGGCTTCCCGCAGCTTCACCGGCTGTTCGAGGAGCAGTACACGGCGCTGGCGGCGGCCGTCGACGAGGTCGCCGAGCGGATCCGCATCCTCGGCTTCCCGGCGCCCGGCAGCTACAAGGCCTTTGCCGCCCTGGCCAGCATCGAGGAGGCCGAGGGCGTGCCCTCGGCCCGCGAGATGGTCGAGCAGCTGGCCGCCGACAACGAGGCGGTCGCCCGCAGCGCGCGGGCGGTCTTCCCGGCCGCCGAGAGTGCGACCGACGAGGCGACGGTCGACCTGCTGACCCAGCGCATGGCCGCCCACGAGAAGGCCGCCTGGATGCTGCGCGCCACGGCCGCCTGACCCCGCGACGCCGTGCCTCGCCTCCCCTGTCCGGGGCGCGGCACGGCAGGCGTCGCCCTTCCGGGGGCTTGTCACGACCGGAGGCTTCGCTACCTTCGCCACCGGCGTCGCAACACGGCGTCCCGACCGAATTCCGTGCCGAGAAAGGGAAGAATCAGCATGTCCAGCGAAGGCCTGCACGCGCCACGCGAGCGCCTGTCCGAGAAGACCCTGACCATGCACCACGCCATCGTCTCGCTGATCGAGGAGATGGAGGCGGTCGACTGGTACCAGCAGCGCGCCGACGACTGCGAGGACGAGGCGCTGAAGGAGATCCTGCTCCACAACATGCGCGAAGAGATGGAGCACGCCACGATGGTCCTGGAGTGGATGCGCCGCAACAGCGACGACTTCGCCGGCATGCTGAAGGAGTACCTCTACCGCGACGGTCCGATCGCCACGGCCGAGGACTGACGGCCGACGCGGGCGCCGCGGCGGTTCCGCTGCCGCCGGCGCCCGTTCCGCGATCACGGCCCGGCCACGCGGCGCTCGCGCGCAGTTGATTTCGTCCCGCCGGGCCCGAGGGTTAGGTAGGAGGAAACCACTGGAGGCAGAGCGATGCTCATCAAGCGCAAGCGCGGCTGGGAACTGCCGGAGAGCCAGGCGACGCCGGAGTCGGTCTTCCGTCAGCGGCGGCGGCTGATCGCCGGACTCGCGGCGGGGCCGATCCTGCTCGGCGCCGGCGCGCTGCTCGCGGGCCGCGGCGCGTCGCCCGCGGCCGCCGAGGAAGCCGACCCCTCCGCCAAGCTCTATCCGGCCAAGCAGAACATGCGCTACCGGCTCGACCGCCCGGTCACCGGCGAGGAGCTGGCGACGACCTACAACAACTACTACGAGTTCGGCTCGTCCAAGAACATCTGGCGCGAGGCCCAGGACCTGCCGATCCGGCCCTGGACCGTGAGCATCAAGGGCATGGTCGAGAAGCCCTTCGAGATCGCCATCGACGACCTGCTGGCCAAGATGCCGCTCGAGGAGCGGCTCTACCGGCACCGCTGCGTCGAGGCCTGGTCGATGGCCGTGCCCTGGTCGGGCTTCGCGCTGGCCCGGCTGGTCGAGCTCGCCAAGCCGCTGTCCGCGGCCAAGTACCTGAAGATGGTGACGCTGGAAGACTCAGACGTCATGCCCGGCCAACGCGCCGGCTGGTATCCCTGGCCCTATACGGAGGGCCTGACCATCGCCGAGGCGACCAACGAGCTGGCGTTCATCGCGACCGGCCTCTACGGCAAGCCGATCCCGAGGCAGAACGGCGCGCCGCTGCGCCTCGCGACGCCCTGGAAGTACGGCTTCAAGTCGGTCAAGTCGATCGTCTCCTTCGAGTTCACCGACCAGCGGCCGCAGACCTTCTGGGAGGAGATCCAGCCCGCCGAGTACGGCTTCTGGGCCAACGTCAACCCGAAGGTCCCGCACCCGCGCTGGAGCCAGGCGAGCGAGCGCGTGCTCGGCACCGACGAGCGCGTGCCGACGCAGCTGTTCAACGGCTACGCCGACTACGTCGCCGACCTCTACAAGGGCATGGAGGGCGAGAAGCTCTACATGTAGGGCAGGCGGGCCGCTCGTCCGCCGCGCGGCCTTCGCGTCGCCGCCCGACAACGCGGGCGGCGACGACGCGCCCGCCGGTCGCGGGATCCAGCCGGTCTTGCCGAGGCTCCGACCTTTTCCCGCCACGAGTTCCACTTACGGCCAAAAATATTCCGGTTTGATCGGGCGCCGATTGCCCTAGATCGGCAGTCATGGGCGCGCGACGCCCTGGGGCTCTGGGGAACGAACCATCACGGATGCACCGAAAGGAGCAGATCAAGGATGCGTAAGTTCCTTCTTGTTACGACTGCCGCCGCAGCGACTGGCCTGATGCTGGCGGGTGCCGGCATGGCGCACGCTCAGCTCTACGTGAACGGCCAGCAGCCGGTTTACATCGCCGCCAACCCGGTCGGCATGCAGGCGAACGGCCCGGAGGTCGACGCCATCGATACGACGACCGCCGATCCGCGGGTGACCAGGCCGATGGTCGATCCCTATCTGCCGAAGGCCTCCGGCCAGCAGCAGTGGGCGGCCAGCGACGTGGTCGGCGACAAGGCGCCGCACCCGCTGTTTCTCGACATCGCGAGGAAGCAGCAGCCGGTCCCGCAGCAGGCGGCCGTGCCGGCGCCGAAGCAGCCCGACCTGAAGAGCATGAACGAGACGCTCTACTTCAACTTCGACAAGGCCAAGCTGACACCCGAGGCGCAGCGGAAGGTCGACGAGCTGACCGCGAGCATGCAGACCTGGAAGCTGAAGAACGTCGAGGTCAAGGGCTACGCCGACCGCTCGGGCAGCGCCGCCTACAACGAGCAGCTGTCGCGCCGCCGTGCCGAGCGCGTCGCCAGCGCGCTCAAGGCGCAGGGCCTGAGCCCGAGGGTGCTGGACACCGAGTGGTACGGCGAGAGCCGGCCGGCGGTGCCGACGCCGGACGGCCAGCGGCTGCAGGCCAACCGCCGCGTCGTGATCCAGGCCGTCGAGTAGCGCGGCCGGACGACGGATCCGCACGGCACGGATCCGGGCGAGAGTTCGGGAAGGGGCGCCCCCGCGGGCGCCCCTTCTGCTTTGCCGGGGCCCGCCACCCGCCTGGCGCGCAAAAAAAATGCCGGGCCACTAGGGCCCGGCAAGTTGAACAGGGAGGCTTCACGTCTGGGAGACGTCGGGGCCGCCGTAGCGGTCCCGTCGGGGCGCCGATCGCGATCGGGGGGAGAGAGATCGGGGCCCCTGATGATGCTGCGACGCAGCATCCTGTGATCCGAAGATGGGACGGAAGGCCGGGCCTGTCGAGTTGCAAGACGACAGTGGTGGCATGCTGTTGTTGCATGGCTACACTCAGTCGCATTTTTGCAACAGTTCGGCCGGCTCCACGCCGCTTACGTGGCCGCACCGCCACGTCCTGCCGCGCGGGCAGGCAGGCTGCCCGATTTTCGTGCCTGGAGCGCGATCCGATCGGGTCGAACCGACCCGGTCGAAGAATCGCCCTCTGGAATCAGATGACTGGAGATGGGGACGCCGACCGCTCCGCCTCGATGCGATCGGACCAGTCTCTAGAACTTGGTCTGCGCGACCTCCCGGAGCAGGAAGTCGCGGAACACCTCGACCCGCTGGGTGCCGCGCAGCTCCTCGGGATAGACGAAGTAGGCGTCGATGCGCGGGCCCTCGAGCTCGGGCAGCACCTCGACCAGCTCGCCGTCGCGCTGCACCATGAACTCCGGCAGGGCGCCGATGCCGCCGCCGGCGGCGACCGCGCGCATGATCGCGTAGACGTTGTTGACCGTCATCACGGCCCGGCGCGGAGACTGGTCGCGGTCGCCGACCTTGAGCAGCCAGTTGACCTCAGGCACCGGCGGCCGCTTGTCCTCGCCGTAGACGATCAGGCGGTGGTGGTCGAGCTCCGAGGGATCCTTCGGCATGCCGTAGCGCTTGATGTAGCCGGTCGAGGCGTAGGCGTGCATGTGGCTGGTCAGGATGTGCCGCTGGATCAGGTCGCCCTGGCGCGGCGGCGACATGCGGATCGCGATGTCGGCCTCGCGCATCGAGAGGTCGAGCTCGCGGTCGTCGAGGATCAGGTGCAGCTCGATCTCCGGATAGACCTCCATGAACTCGCGCACGCGCGGCGCCAGCCAGGTCGAGCCGAAGGCGACGGTGGTGGTGACCTTGAGCAGGCCCTGGGGCCGGTCCTTGCTTTCGGCGAGCAGCGCCTCGGTCATCGCCAGCTTGCCGAAGACCTCGTGGGCGGTGCGGTAGAGCAGCTCGCCCTGCTCGGTCAGGATCAGGCCGCGGGCGTGACGGTGGAACAGCGGGACGCGCAGGCTCTCCTCCAGCGCGCTGATCTGCCGGCTGACCGCCGACTGGCTCAGGTTCAGCTGCTCGCCGGCGTGCGTGAAGCTGCCCGCCTCGGCAACGGCATGGAAGATCCTCAGCTTGTCCCAGTCCATCGTCATGGAAACCCCCGCACAGCCCCGATCGGCCCGGTCCCCTGACCATGGCCCCGTCTCGGCGACTCGATTCGAGCCGACCAGGATACCGGAAGCTCCGGTAGGTGTCTTCCCGACGGCCGTGCCGGCGACCGCCTTCGCTCGGCCGCGCTGCGGCCTACTCCGCCGCCTCGGCGGTGGTGTCTTCCTGTTCGGCCAGGAAACGCTCGGCTTCGAGCGCCGCCATGCAGCCCATGCCGGCGGCGGTGATCGCCTGGCGGAAGACCTTGTCCTTGACGTCACCGGCCGCGAAGACGCCGGGAATGCCGGTCGCCGTCGAGTCGGGGGCGGTCAGGATGTAGCCCTCTGAATCGATCTCCAGCTGGCCGCGGAACAGCTTGGTCGCGGGATCGTGGCCGATCGCCACGAAGAAGCCGTCGACCGCGATCTCGGCGGTCGAGCCGTCGACCACGTTCTTCAGCCTGAGGCCGGTGACCCCCGGCGGGTCGTCGTGGCCGACGACCTCCTCGACGACGCTGTTCCAGACCACCTCGATCTTCGGATGGCGGAACAGGCGGTCCTGCATGATCTGCTCGGCGCGCAGGCTGTCGCGCCGGTGGATCAGCGTGACCTTGTCGGCGAAGTTCGTCAGGAACAGCGCCTCCTCGACGGCGGTGTTGCCGCCGCCGACCACCGCGACCTGCTTGCCGCGGTAGAAGAAGCCGTCGCAGGTCGCGCAGGCCGAGACGCCGAAGCCCTGGAACTTCTGCTCGCTCGGCAGGCCGAGCCAGCGCGCCTGGGCGCCGGTGCAGATGACCAGGGTCTCGCCCTCGTAGATGTCGCCGGAATCGCCGACGCAGCGGAACGGCCGGCGCGACAGGTCGACCTCGACGATGGTGTCGAACTTGAGGTCGGTGCCGACGTTCTTCGCCTGCTCGCCCATCTGCTCCATCAGCCAGGGACCCTGGATCGGCTCGGCGAAGCCCGGGTAGTTCTCGACCTCGGTGGTGATCGACAGCTGGCCGCCGGGCTGCAGGCCCTGGACCAGCAGCGGCTTCAGGTTGGCGCGCGCGGCGTAGACCGCGGCCGTATAGCCGGCGGGCCCCGATCCGAGGATCAGGACCTTCGTGCGGTGGGTCTGGGGCATCTCGGTTCCGGCAGGCTTAAGGATCGACGAACTCCGAGGATAGGAAGCCGCACCCCCCTGTGCAAGGCGCGACGGCCGCCGGAGGCCGGTTTCGCCGCCGTGTCAGCCGCTCTTGGTGAAGGCCTTCACCAGGCGGATCACCTGCTCCTTGATGTCGCCCTCGGGGATCGCGTTGATCGCGCGCGCCAGCTCCAGGCTCTGGCGGCTGAGCGGCGGGCCGCCGGCCTGGGCCGCCGTGCCTTCCTTCTCCAGCCCTTCGAAGAAGTAGCCGACCGGCACGCCGAGCGCCTTGCTCAGGTCCCACAGGCGGCTGCCGCCGACCCGGTTGGCACCGCTCTCGTACTTCTGGATCTGCTGGAAGGTGATGCCGAGCTGCTCGGCGAGCGCCGCCTGGCTCAGGCCCTTGGCGATCCGGCGCTCGCGGATCTTGTGCCCGATGTGAACGTCGGTCTTGTGGTACATCGCGGCACCCCCCAGCACCTGCCCTAGCGGTCTCTTCTCGATCACACCCGGGCCCGCCGTCGACTTGCTGCGCGGCTCTTCCGGCTCAAGCAACGCGGCGGCAATCTTCAGTTTTTGTTGAGAGAATTCCGCGTCGCTCCAGGCGCAGAGAGGCATAGCCCCAAAGCAAGATTCTGGCAATACAAGCAAAAGCCGTAAAAATACTAAAGAATCTCGCGTATATATTGTTAAGAGCAGCCCGCGCGGGCGGCCGGCGAGGGCGCCGGACGCGACTCAGGCCGGGAGCCTGCGCCGACCCGCGCGACATCCGGTCGCCCGAATGTCGCGGTCTCGGCCCGGAATCGTAGGGCCAGGGACCGGTTCAGCGATCGCATCGCTCGGATGCGATCGGATCAGGCCCTAGAAGCCGAACATGTGGTCGAGGGAGAAGGCGGCCTCGCCGCTGAGCAGGCCGTGGTAGCCGAACAGCCGGCAGGTGCGGTCGCGGATCAGCACGTAGCCGCCCGCCGCCTCGGCCAGGGCCGCCGCCTCGAAGGTCTCGGAGGCGCGGAACAGGAAGGAGCCGCCGCAGGCGATCGCGATCTCGCGGCTCGCGATCTCACGGCCCTGGGCGTCGACCAGCGCCAGGGTGGTGCTGCTCTGCGGGTGCCAGGGCGTCGAGGCCGGGTAGATCAGCTGGCAGAGCGTGTCGTAGGGCGCCTGGCCGAGCCGCAGGAAGAGTCGGGTCGAGAGGCCCGGCGGCCGGGAGGCGTAGGACTGGGGCTCGTTCCTGTAGACCAGCACCGAGTTGAAGATGTGCGAGCCGAACGAGGTTTCCGCGGCATGGCCGGAGACCCGGTCCTCGTAGCGGAAGATCGCGTGCAGCCAGCCGTCGGCGCCGCCGCCCTCGGCGAAGTCGTAGACCAGCTCGACGTGGCCGTAGCCGCCGTCGAGGCCGGCCAGGGCCCCCTGCTCCTCGAGCAGGGCGGTGACGTCGACCAGGCGCTCGTGGTCGCGCGGCAGCCGCCCCAGGCTGAGCGCGGCGAGCTCCTTGCCCTCGCGGTCGAAGACCAGGAGGCCGAGCGGCAGGTCGTCCTGGGCGCGCGCCATCGGCGTCGGCAGCACAAGGGTGCGGAAGCGCGCCGTGGGCAGCAGCGGCGCCGGCAGCAGGAAGCCCTTGCCCATCAGGTTGGCGAGCTCGGGGATCTTCGGGTCGGGCCTGAGGTCGCTGCGCTCGACGTTCATGTGGGCGATGCGCCGGCGGCCCTGCGCCGTGTCGATCTCGTAGCGCGGCCGCACGAAGTGCTTGCCGGCCATGACCTCGATCTGCTGCGGCCAGCGCAGCCCGGGCAGGTGCTCGGCGACGTCGAGCGCGTAGGTGCCGAAGGCGGGCAGCTCGCGGTCGAGCCAGACCGCCTCGTCGCGGCCCATCGGGTTGAGGCCGATCGCCCCGGCCGGCACCGGGCAGGGGTGGCTGTTCTGGATCCACAGCACGACCCGCTCGCCGTCCTTCGGCGCCGGCAGGCCGGCGTACCACTGCGAGGGCCAGGCGTTGGCGTCGTGGGTGCAGCTCAGCACCTCGGGCGCGTCGCCGTAGGTGTCGAGCGCGTACTTGACGACGTCGTGGCCCCGCACGCCGGTGACGTGCAGGAACAGCGAGCCGACGAAGGCGGACAGGCCGAAGCGCCGGCGCACCTCGGCGCTGTCGATCGTGAAGACGGCGTTGGCCGCCGGCAGGTCCTGGTCCCACTCTGCCAGCACCGCGCCCTCGTGATCGAACAGGCAGCACCAGAGCCGCGGCGCCGCGGCGCCGTAGCCGCCCCAGTAGTTGGCCGAGACGATCCGGGTGTGCTGCCCGTCGTCGCTGTCGCGGAAGAAGGCGAAGTTGGTCGCGAAGTTGAGGCCGTTGAGGTAGTTGCGCGGGTCGGTCAGCAGCGCGTCGGGCAGGCGGAGGGTGTCGAGCGTGACGACCTCGGCGCCGGCCGGCAGCAGGTGGCGAATCTGCTCGACCAGGCGCCCGGCGTCGAAGGCGGTGACGAAGACCGTGGCAGCGCGGCAGCCGGGCAGATCGGTGACCGGCTGGGCCGGGCAGCCGGCGAAGCCGCCGTCCAGGGTCTCGACGTCCTGCACGAAGAAGCCGGCGACCTCCAGGTCCCCCAGGTCGTAGAGCTCGGCGAGGCCGGCGGCGAAGCCGAGCGGATCGTAGACCGCGACCGGGCCGCGACCGAGCGCCGCGCGCAGCGCCGGCAGGCGCCGCGCGGCCAGCGGATGGCCGATCGCCTTGAAGAAGGCGTTGCCGCCGCGGTCGTTGCGGTAGGTCTCGATGCTGAGGGCCATGAAGCGGATCGGGTCCTGGAATGCGGAACGAAGGGAAGCGGCCGGCGGGCGCTCAGCCGTGCCTGGCGAAAAGCCGCTTGGCCAGGGCCGAGAGGCGGTGGCGGGCCTGCTCGCGCCAGGCCACGGAGCTGTGGTGCATCCAGTTGACCTGGATCGAGCGGCGCTGGCCGACGAAGGGCTTGTGGCCGTGCCAGGCGTTGTCGGCGCAGCGGAAGGCCAACAGGGTGCCCTGGTGCGGCGGCACCTCGGCGACGAAGTCCTCCAGGTCGTCGGGCCGGCGCAGCAGGCGCAGGCGGCCGCCCGACGAATCCCAGGCGTCGTTCATGTAGATCAGGACGGTCAGCAGCTTGCTTTTGGAATCGGTATGGACCCGGCCGTCCTTCTCGCGCGACTGGCCGCGCACGGTGATCATGACCGGCTTGTCGGTCAGGTCGAGGCCGAACTTCTCGCCCAGGACCTCGGCGGTGCGCCGCGACTGGATCTCGGCGAGCAGCTCCTCGAAGGCCGGGCCGCAGCGCAGGCTGGCGACCGGGAAGCTGCCGCCTTCCTCGATCGCCGGGAAGTCGGCCGCGACGCGCGGCATCGCCTCGGGGCGCAGGAAGGCCGGCACGATCAGGTGGTCGAAGGGCTCGCGCACCAGCGGCGTTGCGGCGAACCGCTCGAGATCGAGCAGGCCCTGCGGCCGCTCGATGGCTTTGGCTTCTGCCACGATGGTCCTCGTTTCCTCAGCCGCGGACTCGATGCTCCGGCTATGCCGGCGAAGCGTCGACCGCACGGGCCCTGTTTATCGCCTCGGCGGGAGCGGTGCAATTGACGCCGATCACGCTGGCGCCGGGCCGCCGATCAGGCGAGGCCCAGCCGCTGCCGGATCGCCTGGGCGACGCGCGCCGTCTCGTCGAGCCGCGGATAGCTCCACTGCTCGATCCGTCCGGCGAAGGGCCGCAGATAGCCGCCTTCCAGCATGGCGCGGTGGAAGCGGCGGAACTTCGCCGAGCCGCCGGGCAGGTCGGCCAGATGGACCGGCCGGCCGGTCGAGGCGGCCTCCGACAGCATGTTCACCGAATCGGCCGTCACCACCAGGGCGTCGGCGAGGCCGAGGAAGGCGAAATAGGGATTCTCGCCGCTGCCGTCCCAGATCAGCGACGGCGTCTCGCCGATCCCGGCCTTGAGCGCGGCCAGCGCCGCCGTCGGCGTGCGCCGCGACGGCGTCACCAGCAGGCTGCCGCCGAGCGCCCGGGTCGCCGCGCCGAGCTGCTCGCCGAGCTCGCGGGCGCGCGCCGCGGGCAGGCTGTAGACCTTGTTGGCGCCGCCGATCAGCGCCACGACATAGGGCCTCGGCAGCGTCGCGACCCTGGCCGCGAAGCCCTCGGCGGCCTCCGCCAGGCGGGCCGGCGTGATCCGGTTCATGGCACCCAGCGTGACCAGCACGTTGTCGCCGGTCAGGCGGTCGTGGGCCGGCGCCACCACCAGGTCGAAGCGGGCCGGATCGACCGTCGGATTCTGGATCTGGACGACGAAGCTCGGCTGCCGGCCGCCCCGGCCGTCGCGCCGGCTGGCCCGGCGGATCGCCAGGGCCGGCGCCACCGCCTGGCGGCCGGTCGCGATCAGCAGGTCGGGCCAGGGCGGGTCCAGCGGGTCGCCGCGCCGGCCGTCGATCGCGCGCAGCGGATCGCGCCAGAGCAGCGGCGGCAGCCAGCGCCAGGGCCGGCGCGTGACGATGCGCCGGGTCTGGGGCTCCAGGCCCAGCGCTTCGGCGAGGCCGAGGCACTGGATCTCCATGCCGGCCTTGCCGTCGCTGACGACCCAGCAGGTTTCGAGATGGGCGGGGAGGGACATGACGGCCGCGGGATACGCGCTCGGCCGCGGCTTGGCAAGACGAATGCCGAGCCTCTCCGCGCACCTTGAAGCGGCGCCCCGAACCGGCAATATTGTTGCGCGAGTTCGAGCGCGGCCGATAGAAAAGCTTGCGCTGTCACACGAGTGTGACGGTCCCGTACGTCGCCCCACCCCGTGGGCCGACGTACGGAAGCTGAATCACACGGGAATCAAAAGGGTGGTGTGCCGATTCACGCGAAATTCGATCACTCGATGTCGCGATCGGGACACTGGGCAGGCTCAGGGGAAAAACCAATGCGGCGGGTCAAGCTCGACCGGATCGATCTGAAGATTCTGCGCGACCTCCAGGCGGAGGGACGCATGACCAACGTCGAGCTGGCCAAGCGCGCCGGCATCTCGGCGCCGCCCTGCCTGCGCCGGGTGCGGGCGCTGGAGGAGGCCGGTTTCATCAAGGGCTACCACGCCGAGCTCGACGCCGAGTCGCTCGGCTTCGAGGTGCAGTTCTTCGCCCTGGTCGGCCTGGACAGCCAGAGCGATGCCGTGCTGACCGGCTTCGAGCAGCAGATGGACGCCTGGCCGGAGGTCCGCGAGTGCCACATGGCGCGCGGGCCTCACGACTTCGTGCTCAAGCTGGTCGCGCGCAACACCAGCCACGAGAACGAGCTGACCCAGCGCCTGACCGCGGCGCCGCACGTCTCCCGCGTCCTCACCGTCCAGGTCATCCGGACCTCGAAGGACCAGTCGGGCGTGCCGGTCGAGCTGGCCAGCGCGCCCCTGGAGGACCACGGCGGCGAGGGCTACGAGGAAGAGGAGGAGGGGTGAGCCGATGGCAGAGCCGGGCCGATATCCGTCGCGCAACGTGCTGGGCGAGCCGCTGGAGCCCTGCAGCCACGACCCGGTCACCGGCTTCTTCCGCGACGGCTGCTGCAACAGCGGGCCCGAGGACCTAGGCTCCCACACCGTCTGTGCCGAGATGACCGAGGCCTTCCTGGCCTATTCCAAGGAGCGCGGCAACGACCTCTCGACGCCGCGCCCGGAGTTCGGCTTTCCGGGGCTCAAGGAGGGCGACCGCTGGTGCCTCTGCGCGCTGCGCTGGCGCGAGGCCTACGCCTCCGGGCGCGCGCCGCGCGTCGTGCTGGCCTCGACCCACGAGCGCGCCCTCGAGGTCGTCGACCTCTTCGACCTCAAGCGCTACGCCCACGACCTGAACTGAGGGTCTCCCACTCCCGTCATCCTCGCGAAAGCGAGGATCCAGAGAACGATGCCGTGGGCACGAACTGCGGAGGTCCGTACGGGCGGCGCTGTCCTCTGGATCCTCGCTTTCGCGAGGATGACGGAAAAACAGTGGCAGTACTGCTGGCCTGAAAGACCCGCGCACGCCCTTCGGAGGCGCGCGCGCGTCCGCTCAGTGGCCGCTCTCAGCTGTAGCGGACTTCGAGGATCTCGTAGGCCTTGGGCCCCTTGGGCGTGGCGACCTCGACCGAGTCGCCGAGCGCCTTGCCGATCAGGGCACGGGCCAGCGGCGAGGTGACGGCGATCTTGCCCTGCTTCACGTCGGCCTCGATCTCGCCGACGATCTGGTAGGTCGTCTCCTCCTCGGAGTCCTCGTCGACCACCTTGACGGTCGCGCCGAACTTGACGGTGTCGCCGGACAGGGTCGCGGGGTCGATCACCTGGGCGCGGCTGATCTTGTCCTCGAGTTCGCCCACGCGGCCTTCGATGAACGACTGGCGCTCGCGTGCCGCATGGTATTCCGCGTTCTCCGACAGGTCGCCGTGGGCGCGGGCTTCCGCGATCGCCTTGATGACTTCGGGCCGGGCCACGGCCTTGAGGTGCCTCAGCTCCTCCTCCATCCGGGCGTAGCCTTCCGCCGTCATGGGTACCTTGTCGCTCATTGTTCCATACCTGCCCGTTCGCTGGCCTGAATCGTCGTTGCTTGCTGTCCGGGGGGCCCGGGGGAGCGGGCACAGAAATCTGCGCTCTGGTCCCCCTGCCTAGAACGAACCCTCAAAGTAGGACTGTAGCGGATTGACTTCAAGGTGACCGCGCTTCAGGGCGGCGATCGCCTGGACCGCCGCGTCGGCGCCCGCGATGGTCGTATAATAGGGTATCGAATTGGTCAGGGCGGTGCGCCGCAGCGAAAAGGAATCCGCCAGGGCCTTCTTGTCCTCGGTTGTATTGATCACGAGGTCGATCTCGCCCGAGAGCATGCGGTCGACGATGTTCGGCCGGCCCTCGCGGACCTTCAGCACGGTCTCGACCGGCAGGCCCTGCTGCTCGAAGAAGCCGGCGGTGCCGCGCGTCGCGATCAGCTGGAAGCCCTCGTCGAGCAGCTCGGCGGCCAGCTTGGCGGCGGCCGCCTTGTCCTCGTCGCGCACCGAGATGAAGACGCGGCCCTGCTTGGGCAGCGGCGTGCCGGCACCGATCTGGGACTTCAGGAAGGCACGGGCGAAGTCGCGGTCGAGGCCGATGACCTCGCCGGTCGACTTCATCTCCGGGCCGAGCACGACGTCGACGCCGGGGAAGCGCGCGAAGGGGAAGACCGCCTCCTTGACCGCGACGTGGCTCCGCTTCGAGCGCGCGAGCTTGAACTCGGCGAGCTTGGCGCCGGCCATGACGCGGGCCGCGATCTTGGCGATCGGCACGCCGGTCGCCTTGGCGACGAAGGGCACGGTGCGGCTGGCCCGCGGGTTGACCTCCAGGATGTAGATCTCGCGCTGGCGCACGGCGAACTGCACGTTCATCAGGCCGACGACGCCGAGCGCCTTGGCCAGCAGCTCGGTCTGGCGCTCGATCTCCGCGACGATCGCGTCGTCGAGCGAGTGCGGCGGCAACGAGCAGGCCGAGTCGCCGGAGTGGATGCCGGCCTCCTCGATGTGCTCCATGATGCCGGCCACGAAGACCGCCTCGCCGTCACAGATCGCGTCGACGTCGACCTCGATGGCGTCGCGCAGGTAGCTGTCGATCAGCACCGGGTTCTTGCCCGACACCTTGACCGCGTTCTCGATGTAGTTCTCCAGCTCGTCCTGGTCGTGGATGATCTCCATGGCGCGGCCGCCGAGCACATAGGAGGGGCGCAGCAGGACGGGATAGCCGATCTCCTCGGCGACGCGGATCGCCTGCTCGCGGCTGCGCGCCGTGCCGTTGGCCGGCTGCTTCAGGTCGAGCTCGGCGAGCAGATGCTGGAAGCGCTCGCGGTCCTCGGCCAGGTCGATGGCGTCGGGCGAGGTGCCGAGCACCGGCACGCCGGCCTTCTCCAGCACGCCGGCCAGCTTCAGCGGCGTCTGGCCGCCGAACTGCACGATGCAGCCGTGCAGGCGCCCGGCCGAGCGCTCGATGCGGGCGATCTCGGTGACGTCCTCGGCGGTCAGCGGCTCGAAGTAGAGCCGGTCCGAGGTGTCGTAGTCGGTCGAGACGGTCTCCGGGTTGCAGTTGACCATGATCGTCTCGTAGCCGGCCTCGGCCAGCGCGTAGGCGGCGTGGACGCAGCAGTAGTCGAACTCGATGCCCTGGCCGATACGGTTCGGCCCGCCGCCCAGGATGATGACCTTGTCGCGGCCGCTCGGGTCGGCCTCGCAGTGCGGCGGGGTGAAGCCGTCGCCCTCGTAGGCCGAGTACATGTAGGGGGTCAGCGCCGGGAACTCGCCACCGCAGGTGTCGATGCGCTTGAAGGTCGGCACCACGCCGCGTGCCCGCCGGGCGGCGCCGACCGCCTCCTCGTCGTGGCCGGCCAGGGTCGCCAGGCGCGCGTCGGAGAAGCCGCGCTGCTTGAGGCGCAGCAGTGCCAGCGGGTCGTGGGGCAGGCCGTCCCTGCGCAGCTCCGCCTCGATCGCCACCAGCTCCTCGATCTGGCGCAGGAACCAGCGGTCGATCGAGGTCGCGCGGTAGATCTCCTCGACGCCGAGTCCGTAGCGGAGGGCCTGGGCGACGCCGAGCAGGCGGTCCGGGGTCGGCCGGCCGAGCCAGGAGGCGACCGCCTCCTTGTCGACCGAGCCGTCGCGCCCGACGGCGCCGGGGATCTCGATCTCGTCGAGGCCCGACAGGCCGGTCTCCAGCGAGCGGAAGGCCTTCTGCAGGGATTCCTGGAAGCAGCGGCCGATCGCCATGGCCTCGCCGACCGACTTCATCGAGGTGGTGAGCGTCGGCTCGGCGCCGCGGAACTTCTCGAAGGCGAAGCGCGGGATCTTGGTGACGACGTAGTCGATGGTCGGCTCGAAGGCCGCCGGCGTCACCTTGGTGATGTCGTTGGTCAGCTCGTCCAGGGTGTAGCCGACCGCCAGCTTGGCGGCGATCTTGGCGATCGGGAAGCCGGTCGCCTTGGAGGCCAGGGCCGAGGAGCGCGAGACGCGCGGGTTCATCTCGATGACGACCATCTCGCCGTTCGCCGGGTTGACCGCGAACTGCACATTGGAGCCGCCGGTGTCGACGCCGATCTCGCGCAGGCACGCGATCGAGGCGTTGCGCATCAGCTGGTATTCCTTGTCGGTCAGCGTCAGCGCCGGGGCCACCGTGATCGAGTCGCCGGTGTGCACGCCCATCGGGTCGATGTTCTCGATGGAGCAGATGATGATGCAGTTGTCGGCGCAGTCGCGCACGACCTCCATCTCGTACTCCTTCCAGCCGAGCACCGACTGCTCGATCAGCACCTCGTTGGTCGGGCTGGCGCGCAGGCCGCCCTTGACGATCTCGACGAACTCCTCACGGTTGTAGGCGATGCCGCCGCCGGTGCCGCCGAGCGTGAAGGAGGGGCGGATGATCGCCGGCAGGCCGACCAGGTCGAGCGCCGCCAGCGCCTCGTCGAAGGAGTTGACCAGGCGCGACAGCGGCGACTTCAGGCAGATCTTCTCCATCGCCTCGCGGAAGCGCTGCCGGTCCTCGGCCTTGTCGATGACGTCGGCGTCGGCGCCGATCATCTCGACGCCGTACTTGTCGAGCACGCCAAGCTCGTAGAGCTTGAGCGACGCGTTGAGCGCGGTCTGCCCGCCCATCGTCGGCAGCAGGGCGTCGGGCCGCTCCTTGGCGATCACCTTCTCCAGGAACTCCGGGGTGATCGGCTCGACGTAGGTGGCGTCGGCGAGACCGGGGTCGGTCATGATCGTCGCCGGGTTCGAGTTCACCAGGATCGTGCGGAAGCCCTCTTCCTTGAGAGCCTTGCAGGCCTGGGCGCCCGAGTAGTCGAACTCGCAGGCCTGGCCGATGACGATCGGGCCGGCGCCCACGATCAGGATGGATTTGATGTCGGTGCGTTTGGGCATGGGCGCGCTCGTGCGGAGCGCGCGCCGGTAGTGGCTCCAGCGCGCGCAGCGGAAGGGTCGGTCGGTGTCGTGCTGAGGGCAGTCCTATGCCACGGCCCGACGGCGAAGGGAAGGGGGCTCGGCCGCTCCCGGGCCGGCCTCAGCTCTTGGCCTTCTCGATCGCGTCGACGAAGCGGTCGAAGAGGTAGTGGCTGTCCATCGGCCCGGGCGAGGCCTCCGGGTGGTACTGCACCGAGAAGACCGGCCGGTCCTTGACCCGGATGCCCTCGTTGGAGCCGTCGAACAGGCTGACGTGGGTCGGCTCGACGTTGTCCGGCAGGCTCTCCTCGACGACCACGAAGCCGTGGTTCTGGCTGGTGATCTCGACGCGGCCGGTCGCCAGTTCCTTGACCGGGTGGTTGGCGCCGTGGTGGCCGAGATGCATCTTTCGGGTCTCGCCGCCGAGCGCCAGGGCGAGGATCTGGTGGCCGAGGCAGATGCCGAAGATCGGCAGCTTCGGGTTCTCCATCAGCTTCCTCAGGGTCGGCACGGCGTAGACGCCGGTCGCCGCCGGGTCGCCCGGCCCGTTGGCCAGGAAGATGCCGTCGGGCTCGTGGGCCAGGATCTCCTCGGCGCTCGCCGAGGCCGGCACCACCGTGACCGCGCAGCCGGCCGAGGCGAGGCAGCGCAGGATGTTGCGCTTGGCGCCGAAGTCGACCGCGACGACCCTGTGCTTCGGCTGCTCCAGCCGGCCGTAGCCCTGGCCGAGCGTCCACAGCGTCTCGTCCCACTGGTAGGCCTGGGCGCAGCTGACCTCGGCGGCGAGGTCCATGCCCTCGAGGCCCGGCCAGGACCCGGCCGCCTGCCGCAGCGCCTCGAGCTGGAAGCGGCCGTCGGGCGCGTGCGCCAGGGTCGCGTGCGGCGCGCCGGCGTCGCGGATCCGGTGGGTCAGCGCGCGGGTGTCGACGCCGGCGATACCGGGCAGGCCGTGGCTCGACAGCCAGTCGCCGAGGTGGCGCTCGGCGCGCCAGTTCGAGGGCTCGGTGATCGACTGGCGCACGATCGCGCCGAGCGCCGCCGGGGTCATCGTCTCGATGTCCTCCGGCGTCGTGCCGACGTTGCCGACGTGCGGAAAGGTGAAGGTGATCAGCTGGCCGGCATAGGAGGGGTCGGTCATGATCTCCTGGTAGCCGGTCATCGAGGTGTTGAAGACCACCTCGCCGGTGGTCGTGCGCGCGGCGCCCAGGCCGCGGCCCCAGAAGACCGTGCCGTCGGCCAGCACCAGTGCCGCGGTCGCGTCCGCCGGCTGGTGGTCGTACGCGCGTGTCAACAGCTCGGCGGGGCTTTCGCCCTGCGCCGTTCTGCTCTTGCCTTCGCTCATCGAGCTGCTCCTCGCCAGAGCCGTTGCGCGCATGCCGGCTCGGGGCCGCCTCCGTCCGGGAGGCGCCATCGAGCCAGTTGCGCCCGGGGGTCGGGTTCCTATATAGGCCTTCCCGGCGCGGCCGGGAGAGCCGGCCGGGCGCCGAAACGAAGACCCGGACCGTGCGATCGCTCGCGGGCGCATGACTTACGCGGGGCGCCAACGCCGGTCAAGACAGAGCGTTTTTTGGGGAATGTCGCAGTCGCCCGGGGCCGGCCGTTGGGGCTTGCCGGCGGCCCTTCTCTTCCGCCTGTGGACGAGCAGCGGCGACTCTCGACGAACTGGAGGTTCAAGGATCGATGCTTCGCCAGCAACTCAACGATTCGCTGAAGGAGGCGATGCGCGCCAAGGACACGCGCGCACTCGCGACGATCCGGCTGATTCTCGCCGCGCTCAAGGATCGTGACATCCAGGCCCGCACCGAGGGCCAGGGCGACGGCGTCGGCGAGCAGGAGATCCTGGAGATGCTGCAGAAGATGGTGCGCCAGCGGCGCGACGCCATCGAGCTCTACGCCAAGGGCCAGCGCCAGGACCTGGTCCAGCGCGAGGAGGAGGAGATCGCGGTGATCGAGCGCTTCCTGCCGAAGCCGCTCGACGAGACCGAGAGCGAGCAGGCGGTCAGCGCCGCGATCGACGAGCTGGAGGCCAGCACCATCAAGGACATGGGCCGGGTCATGGCGCTGCTGAAGGAGCGCTTCCCGGGCCGCATGGACTTCGCCCGGGCCAGCCAGCAGGTCAAGTCGCGGCTCGGCTGAGCCGGGCGGTGCGCGGGACTCCGGGCCCGCTCCAAGGGCCGGTCCACAGGCCGGTCCACAGGCTTATCTTCAGGACCGTCCCCGGAAATCTTTCCGGCGGGGGCGATTCCCTAGCGCGCCGCGGCGGCCCATATCGTTAAGGTGACCCGTTCGACCGTCCCGCGCGCGAACCGCCCGGACCCCTGATGTCCTTCGATCCGAACTTCCTCGACCGCCTGCGCGACCAGGTCTCGATCGCCGAGGTCGTGGGCCGCCGCGTGCGGCTGATCCGCAAGGGCCGCGAGCACAGCGGCCTCTGCCCCTTCCACAACGAGAAGACGCCGTCCTTCACGGTCAGCGAGGACAAGGGCTTCTTCCACTGCTTCGGCTGCGGGGCCCACGGCGACGTCATCGGCTTCGTCATGAAGACCGAGGGGCTGTCCTTCCCGGAGGCGGTCGAGAAGCTGGCCGGCGAGGCTAACCTGCCGCTGCCGAAGCGCGATCCCCGCGAGGCCGAGACCCGCCAGCGGCGCACCGACCTGCACGAGGCCCTGGAAGAGGCCTGCCGCTGGTTCGAGGAGCAGCTGCAGGCGCCGGGCGGGGCCGAGGCGCGCGCCTACCTGCAGGGCCGCGGCCTCTCCGCGGCGACGCTCCGCGACTTCCGCCTCGGCTTCGCGCCCGACCAGCGCGGCGCGCTCCGCAAGGCGCTCAACGCGCGCGGCGTCGACGACGGGCGGCTGCTCGAGGCCGGCCTCGTGAAGCGGCCCGAGGGGGCCGGGCCGGACGTCCCCTTGCGCGACTACTTCTTCAACAGGGTGATCTTCCCGATCCCCGACCGGCGCGGCCGGATCATCGCCTTCGGCGGCCGTACGCTCTCGCCGGACGCCAAGCCGAAGTACGTCAACTCCCCCGACTCGCCGCTCTTCCACAAGGGACGCGTACTCTACAACATGGCGCGCGCACGCCAGGCCGCCCACGACGGCAACGCGCTGATCGTCGCCGAGGGCTACATGGACGTGATCGCGCTGGCCCAGGCCGGCTTCTCGGGCGCCGTCGCCCCGCTCGGCACGGCGATCACCGAGGAGCAGATCGCCGAGCTCTGGCGCATGGCGCCGGAGCCGGTCGTCTGCCTGGACGGCGACGCCGCCGGCCAGCGCGCCGCCCAGCGCGCCGTCGAGCGTGCCCTGCCGGCGCTCCGGCCCGGCTGCTCGCTCGGCTTCGCGACGCTGCCGGCCGGCGAGGATCCCGACAGCCTGATCGCCAGCCAGGGCGCCGCCGCCATGGCGCGGGTCCTGGCGGCCGCGCAGCCGCTCGCCGAGGTGCTCTGGACCGGCCGCCTGGCGGCCGGGCGCAGCGACACGCCGGAGCGCCGTGCCGCCCTGCGCCAGGAGCTGATGGCGGCGGTCGAGCGCATCCAGGATCCCGGCGTGCGCCAGGAGTACCGCCAGGAGATGCTGCGCCGCTTCGACGAGGCCTTCGGCTTCAAGCGCCGGTCGGGCCGCGAGCTGGGTCGCGAGCCGGGCCGGGGGCGCGGCGCCGGGCGCTGGGACCAGCCCGAGGTGCGGCCGGCGCCGCCGCGCCAGGCGCCTTCGCTGCTGCGCCGCCGGCCCGAGCAGGTGCTGCTGGCGCTCGCCGTGGCCCACCCGGACGCGGCGCTCGAGCGCATCGAGGAGCTGGCCGCCGCCCCCCTGCAGGCGCCGGACCACCGGCGCCTGCGCGAGGCTCTGGTCGACTGGCTGGCGGAAGCCGGGGATCTTGACTCCTCAGCGCTCCAATGCCACCTACGCGGCCAGGGTTTCTCAGGCCTGCTGGATGGGCTTTCCGGCCCGCAGATCTATCTCCATGAATCCCTTGCTCGGCCCGAGGCTCCGCCAAGGGACGTCCGCAAGCGGATCGGCTATTGGATCCTGCGGGTTCGCGAGAACAGCGGGGGGCGGCCATCCTTGGCCCCGGGCCTGGACGAGACGGCGGCGACCGGGCAGGGGGGGGAGGCCCAGGGAGCCGGGACGGCAACGGAGCGGGCGATGGCGGAGGAAAGCACGGCGCAGCAGCGCGTCATCGAACGCTTCGATACCTCGGAAGTCGCTGACTAGGCAACGTTTGGCGGCGCGCGCACTCTACAGCCCCCTGGCAGGCGCCGTGGCCGGAAGGTGTCCAGGATGGAAGGGACAGTGGTGAGCAAGGAAAACGAGGCCGCGGAGGCTCCGGAGAGCCGGGAAGAGGAGACCACCGAGGGTCCGCTCGTCGATTCCTTGACAGCTTCGGTCAAGAAGCTGATCGCCCGCGCCAAGGAGCGCGGCTACGTCACCTACGACGAGCTCAATCAGGTCCTGCCGCCCGACCAGGTGTCCTCGGAGCAGATCGAGGACGTCATGGCGACGCTCTCGGAGATGGGCATCAGCGCCATCGAGAGCGAGGAGCAGGAGGACCAGGAGGAGGCGGCCGAGGAGAGCTCGGTGCGCGCCGCCGGCAACCTCGACGACGACGAGGTCGGCCGCACCGACGATCCGGTGCGCATGTACCTGCGCGAGATGGGTTCGGTCGAGCTGCTGAGCCGCGAGGGCGAGATCGCCATCGCCAAGCGCATCGAGGCCGGCCGCGAGAAGATGATCGGCGGCCTCTGCGAGAGCCCGCTGACGATCCGCGCGCTGCTGGCCTGGCGCGAGGCGCTGATCAACGGCCAGATCCTGCTGCGCGACATCATCGACCTCGACGCGACCTATTCCGGCGGCCCGGACGGCCCCGGCGGCCCGAACGGCGCCAACGGCTCGGCCGCCGGCGCGGAGGGCGCCGGGGAGGAGGAGGAGACCGAGGAGGAAGAGGAGGAGGGTGCCGAGGAGTCCGGTGACGACTCCGAGGGCGACGAGGAGGAGGAGAACAACCTCTCGCTGGCCGCCATGGAGCAGCAGCTGCTGCCCGACGTCCTGGAGACCTTCGACCAGATCGGCGCGACCTTCACGGCCCTCGTCGAGGTGCAGCGCGCCCGGCTCGGCCACATGCAGCGCGGCGAGCAGATCTCCGAGGAGATCGAGGAGATCTACGAGGAGTACAAGAACAAGCTCGTCCACATCATGGACGACGTGCACTTCAACAACGCGCGCATCGAGCAGCTCGTCGACCAGCTCTACGGCCACAACAAGCGGCTGGTGAACCTCGAAGGCCGCCTGCTCCGCCTCGCCGAGAAGCACAAGGTGCCGCGCGAGGAGTTCCTGAAGTACTACTACGGCCGCGAGCTCGATCCGCGCTGGCTCTCCAAGGTCAAGCGCCTGTCCGGCAAGGGCTGGGTGAACTTCGCCGAGAAGGAGAAGGACGAGGTCAAGGAGCTGCGCAAGCAGATCGCCGACATCTCCGGCGAGACCGGCCTGCCGGTCAGCGAGTTCCGCCGCGTCGTCGCCACCGTGAAGTCCGGCGAGCGCGAGGCCAGCAAGGCCAAGACCGAGATGGTCGAGGCGAACCTGCGCCTCGTGATCTCGATCGCCAAGAAGTACACGAACCGCGGGCTGCAGTTCCTGGACCTGATCCAGGAGGGCAACATCGGCCTGATGAAGGCGGTCGACAAGTTCGAGTACCGGCGCGGCTACAAGTTCTCGACCTACGCGACCTGGTGGATCCGCCAGGCGATCACCCGCTCGATCGCCGACCAGGCCCGGACCATCCGCATCCCGGTCCACATGATCGAGACGATTAACAAGCTGGTGCGCACCAGCCGGCAGATGCTCCACGAGATCGGCCGCGAGCCGACGCCGGAGGAGCTGGCCGAGCGCCTGGTGATGCCGCTGGAGAAGGTCCGCAAGGTCCTGAAGATCGCCAAGGAGCCGATCAGCCTCGAGACGCCGATCGGCGACGAGGAGGACAGCCACCTCGGCGACTTCATCGAGGACAAGAACGCCGTCATCCCGCTCGACGCGGCGATCCAGTCGAACCTGCGCGAGACCACGACCCGGGTGCTCGCCTCGCTGACGCCGCGCGAGGAGCGCGTGCTGCGCATGCGCTTCGGCATCGGCATGAACACCGACCACACCCTCGAGGAGGTCGGCCAGCAGTTCTCGGTGACGCGCGAGCGCATCCGCCAGATCGAGGCCAAGGCGCTGCGCAAGCTCAAGCACCCGAGCCGTAGCCGCAAGCTGAGGTCGTTCCTCGACACGTGACAGGCTGTGGAGCCCGGACGACGGTCCGGGCCGGGGCGTGCCGCACGAAGGGCCGCCGGAGCGATCCGGCGGCCCTTTGCCGTTCGGCTTCCTCTCGCACCGGTTGACGGGGCGCGACGCGGAGCGGCGGTCGGCCCGCGGCCTCCATGCCGTCCGATCTCGCCGGCTTTCCGCCGGCTTCGGCAAGCAGACGGCAGCCGCCGCGCGCCCTGGCCATTTATTCGATAGCTTGCAAATTTTTTTGCCGGGATCTTCCGGTGATTCGCGTCGGCGGCCAAAGGAATAGCCCTTCGGAATCAAGGAATCGGCTTGGATTTCATAGGCTTGATCTGCCGGGGTGCTCACGGCGCGCAGCTTAACTCTTAATTTAATCCTGTTCTGCGAATTTATCCGTGGTTGTTCACAACCGTGCGCGCCGGCCAGCCGGCTGCTCCACCCAGACGGGAGACGCGAAAACGTGACGGCGAAGCACTCGAAAGTCGGGCGCCTGGCTCTCGACGGTCCGGCGACGGTGCGCGAGGCCGAGGCGATGCACGCGAAGCTCGCCGCGCTGCTTCCGGCCCACGGCGAGATCGAGGTCGACTGCTCGGCGGTCAGCGAGGCCGACCTGAGCCTCGTCCAGCTGCTGCTGGCGGCAAGGCGCAGCGCCGGGCGGGAGGGCAAGCGCCTGGTGCTGGCGGCCCCCGCCGAGGGCGCGCTGCTCGAGGCCCTGACGCAGGGCGGTCTTCTTGCCGAGGTCAGGGGCGAAGCCGGCCCGGATCAGGCCTTCTGGACGAAGGGAAGGGATGCGTGATGAGCAAGGTCGTCCTCAGCGTCGATGATTCGGCGAGCGTGCGGCAGATGGTGAAGCTGACGCTGTCCGGCGCCGGCTACGAGGTGATCCAGGCGAGCGACGGCGCGGAGGGCCTCTCCAAGGCCCGCAGCACGGCGGTCGACATGGTGGTCACCGACCTCAACATGCCGAACATGAACGGCCTGGCCCTGATCCGCGAGCTGCGCAAGCTGCCCGCCTACAGGGGTGTGCCGATCATCTTCGTGACCACCGAGTCCGACGAGGCGATCAAGAAGGAAGCCAAGGCTGCGGGCGCCACCGGCTGGATCACCAAGCCGTTCCAGCAGGAGCAGCTGGTCGCCGTGGTCAAGCGGGTGCTCGGCTGATGGCTGGTTCCGATCCGGCGGATACCTTTCGCCAGGAAGCCCAGGAGCTGCTTGAGCTGCTCGAGCAGACGCTGCTCGATCTCGAGCACGACCCGGGTTCCGGCGAGCTGATCGCCAGCGCCTTCAGGGCCCTGCACACGATCAAGGGCTCCGGGTCGATGTTCGGCTTCCAGCGGGTCGCCGACTTCACGCACCACGTCGAGACCGCCTTCGACCGCGTCCGCAAGGGCGAGGTCGCGCCGAGCCACGAGCTGATCGCGCTGGCGCTCACCGCCCGGGACCACATCCGCCGGCTGATCGAGGAGCCCGAGCAGGCGGGCGAGGCCGAGGGCGTGGCGATCCTGGGCGAGCTGAAGCTGCTGGTCGACGGCGGCGCAGCGCCGGAGGCCGGCGCGCCGGCGCCCGCCGCGGCGGCCGGGGACGACGAGACGGCGACCTGGCGGATCCGTTTCCGCCTGCCGCGCGACGCCATGACCAGCGGCAACAATCCGCTGCCGATGCTGGCCGAGCTGCGCGGCCTCGGCACGGCGACCGTGGTCGCCCAGACCGACGGCCTGCCGGCCTTCGACGAGCTGGTGCCGACCGACTGCTACTTCGGCTGGGACGTCGTGCTGACGACCGACCAGCCGCGCGGCGCCATCGAGTCGGTCTTCCTCTTCGTGCTCGACGAGATGGAGCTGCAGATCGACCGGATCGAGACCGAGCCGGACGGTGACGAGCGCCTGGGCGAGATCCTGGTCGAGCGCGGCGACGCGACACCCGAGGCGGTCGAGGGCGCGCTCGCCCGCCAGCAGCTCGGCGAGCTGCTGGTCGAGGCGGGGGCGGTGACCGGCGAGAAGGTCGCCGCCGCCCTCGGTGAGCAGAAGCTGCGCCGCGAGGCGCGTGCCGCCAAGGCCGCCGACAGCATCCGGGTCCCGGCCGAGCGGCTCGACGAGCTGATGGACCGGGTCGGCGAGCTGGTCATCGCCCAGTCGCGCCTGAAGCAGGTCGCGGCGGCCAGCGACGACCTGCAGGTCAAGTCGGTCGCCGAGGAGATCGAGCGCCTGGCCCTGGAGCTGCGCGACAGCACGATGGGCGTGCGCATGGTGCCCTTCGGCTCGCTGTTCGGCCGCTTCCGCCGCCTGATCCACGACCTGTCGCGCGAGCTCGGCAAGGACATCCAGCTGGTCACCAGCGGCGAGGAGACCGAGCTCGACAAGACGGTGATCGAGCGGCTCAACGATCCGCTGGTCCACCTGATCCGCAATGCCGTCGACCACGGCCTGGAGGATCCGGCCGGGCGCGCCGCGGCCGGCAAGCCGGCGCAGGGCCGCATCTCGCTCTCGGCGCGCCATGCCGGCGCCGAGGTGCTGATCTCGATCCGCGACGACGGGCGCGGCCTCGACCGCGAGCGGATCCGGGCGCGCGCCGAGGCCAACGGCCTGATCGCGCCGGATGCCCGTCTGACCGACGGCGAGCTGTTCCAGATGATCTTCCAGCCCGGCTTCTCGACCGCCGCGCAGGTCACCAACCTGTCGGGCCGCGGCGTCGGCATGGACGTGGTCAAGCGCACGATCGAGGCGCTGCGCGGCACCATCGACGTCGCCAGCCGGCCCGGCGACGGCGCCGAGGTGACGCTGCGCCTGCCGCTGACCCTGGCGATCATCGACGGCCTGCTGGTGCGAGTCGGCAACGGCCGCTACGTCATCCCGCTGTCGGCCGTCGAGGAATGCGTCGAGCTGCCGCCCGAGGAGGACGCCCGCGCGCGCGGCCGCAGCTTCCTCAACATCCGCGACGAGCTGGTGCCCTTCCTGCGGCTGCGCGAGCTGTTCAAGGCGACGACCCCGCCGGACCGCTTCCAGAAGGTCGTCATCGTCTCGTCCGGCGAGGTGCGCGTCGGCCTGGTCGTCGACCAGGTGATCGGCGACCACCAGACGGTGATCAAGTCGCTGTCGAGGCTGCACGCCGACGTCGAGACCTTCTCCGGCGCGACCATCCTGGGCGACGGCACCGTCGCCCTGATCCTGGAGGTCGCGCACCTGGTCGAGTACGGCCAGGTCCAGGAAGAGCGCCTGAAGGCGGCGGGCTGAGGAGCCGGAGATGACCAGCACCCCCACCACCACCGCCGCCACCACGAGCCCCGGCGGGGCGATCGAGGTCCTGACCATCGATCTCGAGGGCGAGACCTTCGCCCTGGAGGCGGCCTGCGTGCGCGAGATCCTGGACCTGGTGCCGATCACCGAGGTCCCGGACGCCCAGCCCTTCGTCAACGGGCTGATCAACGTGCGCGGCAAGGTCGTGCCGCTGGCCGACCTCAGGCTGAAGTTCGGCATGGAGCCGACGCCGCCGACGATCGACACCCGCATCGTCGTGATTGAGGTCGAGATCGACGGCGAGCCGACGACCGTCGGCATCCGCGCCGACAAGGTCTACGAGGTGACCCAGCTGGTCGCCGCCTCCCTCTCCGAGACGCCGAAGCTTGGCATGCGCTGGCGTCCCGAGTTCATCCGCTGCATCGGCCGCCGGCACAGCGACTTCGTCATCGTGCTCGACATCGGCCGCATCTTCTCGTGCGTTCTCGGCGCGGAGGCTCCCGGCGTGGGGGCCGCCCCGGCGGAACGTCAGGTCGCCCAGTTGGCGACGACGGCATAGTCGGGGGACTTCGTTATGCGCATCACCGTCAAATTGAAGCTCGCGATGGCGTTCGGCGTCATCATCCTGCTCTCGGCGGTCACCGCCGTGATCGCGATCCGGGGCCTCGGCACGCTCAACAGCTCGCTCGACGACGTCGTCCAGGGGCCGGCGCAGCGGGTCGAGCTGTCGCTCGAACTGTCCAACAACCTGCTCGGGCTGGTGCGCGTCGAGAAGGAGCTCGTCACCGCCAGCTCCCAGAGCGACATCGAGCGCTTCAGCCGCGAGGTCGCCGAGAGCCGCCGGCAGCTGCTCGCCAAGATCGAGGCGGGCCTCGCCGACGCCGGCGCCGACGACCGGGCGAAGTGGACGGCGGTGCGCGACAGCGTGCAGGAATACGTGGCCGACCAGGACAAGATCCTGGACCTCGTCCACCAGGGGCTGCAGGACCAGGCCCAGGCGCTGTCGAGCGGCGACGCCCGCGAGCGGGTCGTCGAAGCCGAGAAGCACGCCGCCGAGATCGTCCAGCTCAACCGCCAGCGCATGGACCAGGCCGAGACGGACGCCGCCGCCGAGTACGACGACGCCCGCAGCGAGCTGATCGGCGTGGTGCTGATCGCCCTGCTGATCGCCGCCGGCACCGGCACCTGGATCTCGCTCGCCATCAGCCGCGGCCTGAGCCGCGCGAGCGGCCTGGCCGACGCGGTGGCCATCGGCGACCTCGACCAGAAGATCGAGGTGCGCAGCAACGACGAGATCAAGGACCTGGTCGACTCCCTGAACCGCATGACGGTGAACCTGCGCGAGACCGCAAGGGTCGCCGACACGATCGCCGACGGCGACCTGACGGTCGAGGCCAAGCGCCTGTCCGAGAAGGACACGCTCGGTATCGCGCTGGAGCGCATGCTCGACCGGCTCCGCTCCGTGGTCGCGGAGGCCCTGAGCGCCGCGGACAACGTCTCGGCGGGCAGCCAGGAGCTGTCGGCGAGCGCGGAGGAGCTGTCGCAGGGCGCGACGGA
>NZ_FWZX01000072.1 GCF_900177295.1 Tistlia consotensis USBA 355 | reverse complement strand
CCGCAGAGGTCCGGGAAGTCCTGCGCCAGGCGCGGGTTGACCTCGATCTCCGCCTTGATGCCCTCCAGGATCACGGCGGCCTGGTCGAAGCTGTCGGACAGGATGACGGGATAGCGCTTGTAGCCGTAGGCCAGGCACCAGATCACGAAGAGCTGGCCGGCGTAGGTGGTTTTGGCGTTGCCGCGGGGTGCCGCGATCAGCTCGCGCGCGCCGCCGGCCGGATCGAGGGCGATCTCCGGCAGCCGCCGGAACAGGAAGGCGTGGAAGGCGGAGGCCTCGCCGCGCGCGTGGTGCGGGAAGTAGGTGCGGCAGAAGAAGCCGAAGTCCGCCTTGCCGCGCCGGCGCCGCTCGGCAGCTGCCTTCGGGTCCGGATCGAAGCCGTCGACCTGCGCCTGGATGCCGCGCCGCAGCTCGGCCGCGACCTCGGCGATCTGCTTCAGGAAGTCCTGCGCCTTGACCTTGACCTGGGCCATGGTCAGCCGTACTTCCGCGCGGCCTCGGCGGCGAACGGCTCCAGCACCTCGACCAGGGCTTCGGCATGGTGCGGGAAGTGGTTCCGCACGAAGCCGGCGAGATCCTGCAGCAGCTCGGTCGCGACCGCCAGGCGGCCCAGCTCGGGCGAGGCCTTGGCGACGGCAGACATGGTCTTGGTGAAGGCGTCGGCCAGGCGCGACAGCACCTCGGCCTTCTGCAGCGGACCGATCTCGCTGCCGGCCTTGACGTCCTCGATCGTCGCCTGGTGCAGGGTCAGGTAGTCGTCCAGGATCATCTGCGTCACCTGGCGGATGCCGTCGCCGGCGAGCCGGGCCGCCGAGCGCGCGCGCTCCCAGTCGTCGCCCTCGGCCTCGGCGTCGGACTTCCACCGTCGTGCCGTCGCGTAGGAGACGCCGCACTTCTCGGCCGCCGTCTCCAGGGGCAGGCGGTCGTAGACGTAGGCGGCGCGCAGCTTGGCCCGGATCTCCGGCGGGTGCGCCATGGCCGGCTACCGCTTCAGCTGGTCGAGGGCGATCGACAGCGCCTGGCGCGCGACGGCGGCGGTGACGTTCGGGCGCTTGACGCCGGGGTGCGTGCGCTTGCCTTCGGCGACCCACTGGCCGGCCTCGGTCAGCGTCGCCACCAGCGCGCCGCGCGAGACCTCGGCGATCACCAGCTCCTGCTCGTGCAGCCAGGCCAGCTGCTCGCGCACCTGGTCGCGGTCGGCCATGATGTGGACCGCGTTGACCATGTCGGTCAGCAGGCTCTCGTGGCCGGTCTGGCCCTTGCAGTCGCCGAGCGACCGCAGCACCGCGATCCGCAGGTGCTGCAGCCAGGCGTCGCCGTAGTCGGGCTTGGGGCCGGGTGAGGTCGTGGTCATCGCTGCCTCGCCGCGTCGCTGAAGATCTGCTCGTGCCGGGTGAGCACCTGGTCGATGCGCCCCTGGTTCTCCATCAGGTGCCGATAGTCGGACCGGACCTCGCGCAGCTCGCCGACCACCTTGGCCAGCTCCAGCTGGAGCTTGTTGAGATCGTCCTTGCTCGGCAGGTGCTCCAGGTCGCGCTCGACCAGCTCGACGCGCCCGGCGAGGTTGCCGACGGACTCCTTCACCTCGGCGACGTCGGCCTTGGTGGCGAACTCCTTGCGCATCGACCACACCGCCCAGCCCATCAGGCCGTTGATGAGGAAGAGCAGCAGCGGCCACAGCTTGAGCAGCCCCTCCATCAGGCTTCCCTCCGCTCGAGGTAGCCTTGGCAGACGACGCAGCGCCGGGCCGCCGGATAGGCCTGGCGCCGGGCGGCCGGGATCGGGTTGCCGCAGTCGGTGCAGTCGTCGGCCCCGTCCTGCTCCAGGAAGGACTGGACTGCCCGGACGGCCCGCTCGGTCCGGCGGAGCTGCAGCTCCTGGACGTGGTCGACCTCGTCCACCATCAAGCTCCCAACCGTCACTTCCCTCGGATCGCCTTGATGGCCCCCGCCACCAGGCCACCGGCGGCCGCCTCGACGGCGCCGCTCGCCTGTAGCGGCTGGCCCGCCTGCAGCTCGTACTCCTGCGCCTTGTCGCGCTCGCGGGCGGCCATGTAGCGCCGCACGACCGAGACGCAGGCCGCGAAGCCCGACCCGAAGGAGATCGCCACCAGCTCCCAGCTGTCCTGGACCTGGGAGACCAGCGCCCAGACGCTCGGCACGTCGACCGGGCGACCGCCGAGCA
>NZ_FWZX01000001.1:570630-792952 GCF_900177295.1 Tistlia consotensis USBA 355 | reverse complement strand
CCAGGCGCTCCTCGCAGGCCCGCGCGATCTGCCGCGAGGAGTAGACGCCGCGGCTGTAGGCGTAGAGCAGCAGCGCTACCATCATCGCAGGATGATAGGGCGGATAGCCCCGCAGCTCCCGCTCGTACGGCCCCAGCACCGCCGACAGGTCCAGCTCGCCGCGCACGATCTCCCGCACCAGGGGCGCCGGATGGTCCGCGGCAACGAAGTCGTGCACCGACGCCGGCAACAGCCACCGCTGGTCCACCTCCCAAGCCCGATAGGTCTTGCCCATGAACCGTAGTGAATCACGACCACTGCCGAGCGTCGAGACAAAGGCGCTTACTCGGACAGGCTCCTAGTCCGGCAGCGGGATCAGGCGGCCGCGGAACACGACGGGACCGGTCGGCTGGCCGCTCGGCGAGCCGCCGGCCGGCTCCAGGCTGACCGCCAGCAGCGCGCCGGGCCCGGCCTTGCCGAGCTGGGGGATCGAGAGCGGCAGGCGGCCGCTCTTCTCGCCGTGCGGCAGCAGGCCGAGCGAGCGCGGCTTGCCCTGGTCGACCAGCCACAGCTCGTAGTCGCCGCCCACCGCCGGCGGCGTCGGGGCGACCGGGCGGGCGACGATCTCGCCTCTTGCGAGGTCGACCTCGACCAGGAAGCCGGGCTGGTCGGGATCCTGGCGCAGCAGCGAGACGAAGCGCTGCGGCGCCGCGGCCGGCCGTTCGGCGCCCGGAGGCGGCGGCGGCTCCGGCAGCAGCAGGCCCAGGCCGGAGGGACCGAGCAGGAGCAGCAGGGCGAGGCCGGCGGCCAGGGCGCCGAAGCCGGCGGTCGCCCAGCGCTGGCGCCTCAGGGCCCGGCGCAGCGAGACCAGCGTGCCGGCGCCGGCCGCGGGGCCGTCGCCCTCGGCCGGTCCGGAGCCGCCCGCCGGCGGCAGGGCCGCGGCGATGCGCCGCCAGAGCTCGGGCGGCGGCTCGACCGGGGGCGTCGCCGCGTCGAGCGCGGCCAGCCGCTGCTGCCAGGCCGCGATCAGCCGGGCCAGGGCGGCGTCCTCGACGGCCAGGCGCTCGACGGCGGCGCGCTCCGCGGCCGGCAGCGTGCCCAGCACGTAGTCGGCGGCGAGCTGCTCGCGCTTGCTCCAGGCCTCGCTCACGGCGTCGCTTCCCTCGACTCCAGGCAGCTCTTCAGCTGGATCAGGCCGCGCCGGATCCAGCTCTTGACGGTCCCCAGCGCGGCGGCCTCGCGCTCGGCCAGCTCGCTGTGGGTGTAGCCCTCGCAGTAGGCGCGCAGGATGCAGCGCCGGGCCCGCGCGTCGAGCTGCCCGAGGCAGGTGACGAGGCGCGTGCCGGAGCCCTCGCCGGCCGCGGCGACGCGCGCCAGCGCCTGCGGATCGTCGGGCTCCAGGCCGGCCTCGGTCAGCTCGTCGAGCGAGCGCTCGCCGCGGTCGCGGCGCAGCCGGTCGAGCGCGCGGTTGCGCACGATGGCGATCATCCAGGTCATCGGCGTGCCGCGCTCGGCCCGATAGTCGCCGGCGCGCCGCCAGATCGTGAGATAGGCGTCCTGTACCACGTCCCTGGCCCAGTCATCGCGGCGCAAGATACGCAGCGCGACGCCGAACAGTTTCGCACTGCTCGCCTGGTAGAGGGTGGCGAAGGCGGCCCGGTCGCCGGCGGCGCAGGCCGCGAGCAGCGGCGCCAGGACCCGGGTCGAGGAGTCCGGCGCGCCGCCGGCCGGGCTTTCGGCTTGTCGTGGCTCGGCCGTCACCTCGGCCCGTCCCTCCCCCGGGGGCACCGCGAATCGCGGGCGGCAGGCCTGCGATCGCGGCGCTTTGACCCCAAACTAGGGCGGCCCTAGGATGAGGAAAGGCCGCCGTCAGAGCGGCCCTTCCTTTCCAGAGGGGAGCGTCCCGAGACGATGGCAACCGATCCCATGAAGGCCCGTACCCTGGCGGCCGATGCCCTGGAGTTCCATCAGCGGGGCCGCCCCGGCAAGCTGGAGATCGCGCCGACCAAGCCGCTGACCACCCAGCGCGACCTGTCGCTGGCCTATTCGCCTGGCGTCGCCGAGCCCTGCCTGAGGATCGCCGAGGAGCCGGCGCTGGCCTACGACTACACGGCCAAGGGCAACCTCGTCGCGGTGGTCTCCAACGGCACCGCCGTGCTCGGCCTCGGCAACCTCGGCGCGCTCGCCTCGAAGCCGGTCATGGAAGGCAAGGCGGTGCTGTTCAAGCGCTTCGCCGACGTCGACGGCATCGACCTCTGCATCGACACCGAGGACGTCGACGCCTTCGTCAACTGCGTGCGCTACCTCGGCCCCTCCTTCGGCGGCATCAACCTCGAGGACATCAAGGCGCCGGAGTGCTTCATCATCGAGCAGCAGCTGAAGGAGCTGCTCGACATCCCGGTGTTCCACGACGACCAGCACGGCACCGCGATCATCTCGGCGGCCGGCGTCATCAACGCCTGCCACCTCACCGGGCGCGACCTGGGCGAGGTCCGGATGGTGATCAACGGCGCCGGCTCGGCCGGCATCGCCTGCGCCGAGCTGCTCAAGGCCATGGGCCTCAAGCACGACAACGTGCTGATCTGCGATACCAAGGGCGTCATCTACCAGGGCCGCAGCGAGGGCATGAACCAGTGGAAGTCGGCCCACGCGGTCAAGACCGAGCGGCGGACCCTGACCGAGGCGCTGGAGGGCGCGGACCTGTTCTTCGGCCTCTCCGCCAAGGGGGCGGTGACCCAGGAGATGGTCAAGGCGATGGCGCCGAAGCCGATCATCTTCGCCATGGCCAACCCCGATCCGGAGATCACCCCGGAGGAGGTCAGGGAGGTCCGCTCCGACGCCATCGTCGCGACCGGCCGCTCGGACTACCCGAACCAGGTCAACAACGTCCTGGGCTTCCCCTACATCTTCCGCGGCGCGCTCGACGTGCGCGCCAGCACCATCAACATGGAGATGAAGATCGCCGCGGCCCAGGCGCTGGCGGCGCTCGCCCGCGAGGACGTGCCGGACGAGGTCGACCGCGCCTACGCCGGGCGGCGCCTGCGCTACGGGCCGGAGTACATCATCCCCGCGCCCTTCGATCCGCGCCTGATCGTCGCCATCCCCAAGGCGGTCGCCCAGACGGCCATGGAGACCGGCGTCGCGCGCAAGCCGATCGAGGACATGGAGGGCTACGAGCAGCAGCTCTCCGGGCGCCTCGACCCGACCGCGGCCAGCCTGCAGCGGATCTTCGACAAGGTGCGCCAGCATCCGCAGCGCGTCGTCTTCGCCGAGGGCGAGGAGGAGAAGACGATCCGCGCCGCCCAGGCCTTCTTCAACGCCGGCTACGGCCGGCCGGTGCTGATCGGCCGCGAGAACCGGGTGCGCGACGCCATGAAGTCGATCGGCTGCACCGGCGACTTCTGCGAGATCGTCAACGCCTCGATCGGCAATCACCGGGAGCGCTACACCGAGTTCCTCTACAACCGGGCCAAGCGCAAGGGCATGCTGTTCCGCGACTGCCAGCGCGCGGTCAACCAGAACCGCAACGTCTTCGCCGCCTGCATGCTGGCCTGTGGCGAGGCCGATGCCCTGGTCACCGGCCTGACCCGCGCCTTCAACGTCGCCTTCGAGGACCTGACCCGCTGCCTCGACCCGAAGCCGGGCCACGTGCCCTTCTGCCTCAACATCCTGGTGCACCGCGGCCGCTCGGTCTTCATCGCCGACACCCAGGTCAACGAGCTGCCGAGCGCCGAGGAGCTGGCCGACATCGCCATGCAGAGCGCCGAGGCGGCCCGCGTGCTCGGCCACGAGCCGCGCGTCGCCCTGCTGTCCTTCTCGAACTTCGGCAACCCGCCGCGCGAGCGGGCGATGCGGGTGCGCGACGCCATCGAGGTGCTCGACCGGCGCCAGCCGGACTTCGAGTACGACGGCGAGATGCAGGCCAACGTCGCGCTCGACTACGAGCTGATGCGCGAGCTCTATCCCTTCTCGCGCCTCTCCGGCCCGGCCAACGTGCTGGTCATGCCGGCGCTGCACGCCGCCAACATCTCGGCCAAGCTGGTCCAGCAGCTCGGCTCGGCCAACGTCATCGGGCCGATCCTGCTCGGCCTCAACAAGCCGGCCCAGATCGTCCCCCTCGGCTCGACGGTCAACGACCTGGTCATTGCCGGCGCCCTGGCGGCGCACGCCGCGGTCTCCGCCAAGGTCGGGTGACCGGCGGTCATGTCTGTGCTTCGGCGCCCGTCCCGGCGCGCCGGAACAGGTCCAGGTAGGCCGGGTCGCGGGCGACCGCGGCGCTGAAGGAGAAGCGCCGGACGGTCGGCAGCCAGTGCTGCAGCGCGGCCGCGGTCAGCTCGCTGCCCAGGTGCGTGCGGGTCACGCGCGCGATCTCTCGATAGAGAGCCTGCGAGACGCCGGCCTCCTTCAGCGCACCCGGCCGCTTGTCCATGGCCCCTTCTTCCGGCTGCGGGAAGAGATCGCCGACCGGCGTGGCGGGGTTTGCCGACTGCACCAGGTCGAGGATCGCTTCGGCGCCGTGCGGGTGGCCGACGACCAGGGCCAGCAGCAGCAGGCCGCCGCAGCTCTCCTCGCGGCGCAGCGGCGCCAGGGCCCGGCCGATCGACTCGCGGCTCTTGAGGATCCGCCAGATGTTGACGAAGGCCTTGGCGGTGCGCGGCGAGCGGCCGACCACGGCCGAGAGGTCGCGCATGCAGTCGCGCTCGAAGGGCTCGATGAAGATCGTCTCGGCCTCGGCCTCGACCTCGTCCTCCAGCCCGACCGCGCGGCCGCCGAGCGCGGCGCCGGACGCCGGTCCCGGCGTGACCGTTCCCTCCGTGCCGGGCGCGGCGTCGTCGGTCCGGTCCTCGCCCGCCACCGGCGGCAAGTCGCCGGCGACCAGCTCGTCGACCAGCCGGCCGAAGGCGTTCTTGTCGATCGGCCTGAGCCAGAAGGGGATCTGGAAGATCTTCTCCAGGAAGTCCGCCGGGTCGGCGGTGTCGGCGGTCTCGACGCCGAGCGACTGCAGCAGCTTCAGGCGCTCGGTGCCGGATCCGGCCAGCAGGCCGGCGCGGGCCATCGCCAGGGCGCGCGACAGCCAGCGCTCGTCGACTCCGACGACGACCACGAAGAGGTCGAAGGCGAGCAGCAGGTGGATCGCCTGCAGCACCTCGAAGACCCGCTCCGGCGGGCAGCGGTCCAGGTCGTCGATGTAGAGCACGATCCGGTCGATGCGGCCGGGGTCGGCCAGCGGCAGCGCCGGCTCGTCCGCCTCGCCGCGCGCCCGGCGCAGCCGCCGCGACAGCTCCTCGAAGTCGTTGCGGATCAGCGCCAGCAGGCCGAGCTGGCCGCGGTAGTCGCCGCTGCCGGCGCGCTCCTCGATGAAGTGGGCGACCGAGCTGGTGGTGCGGAACTCGCGCAGCGCCGCCTCGGCGCGCTCGACCCGCCCGGCCGCCTGGCGGCTCTGCACCTCGGCATTGGCCAGCTCGACCTCCAGGTCGGCGAGCTCTCGGCGCAGGGCCGCCGCCTGCCGCTCTTCCGGCCGTGCGGCGACGACCCGTTCCAGCCTGAGCTGGCTGCGTTCGAGCAGGCTCAGGGCCCGGTCGGCCATGCCCTGGACCCGCTGCCACCAGGCCAGGCCGGTCGCGAGCAGCGCGAGGCCGCCGGCCAGGACCGGCTGCCAGTCGACGCTCCGCAGCAGCCAGGCGAGGCCGAGCCCGGCGCCGAGCACGGCGAGGGCCAGGACTGCCAGCAGCAGGCGCGAGCGACCGTCAAGCTGCCCGGTGGCGCGCAGCAGCGCCGCCGCCCGGCCGGCGAGGGTCCGCGAGCGCTCGACTTCCTCCCGCAACTGCCGCTCGATCGCGGCCAGCGCCGCGCCGTCGCCCTGCTCGGCCCGGCGTCGCAGCTCGGGCTCGATCCGCTCGCCGACGGCCTCCCAGGGCACGGCGCGCAGCAGGTCGAGCAGCGACAGCCGGACCCGCGTCTCGTCGACCTCGCGGCGCTTGATCTGCAGCTTCCACTGCGCCGCTGCCAGCTGGTCGCGGGCGGCGCGCTCCTCGTCGTGGGCCTCGCGCTCGATCTCGGCGGCGACGTTCAGCTGGCGCAGCAGGGTCTCGTGGCGCAGCGTCCGCTCGGCCTCGGCCTTCTCCTCGATGCGCGCCAGGCTGTTGAAGAGGTGGGCGACCAGGCTGGCCCAGAGGTTCGATTCGACGTAGTGCCAGGCGTTGAACTCGATCTGCACGACCTTCGGCCAGAAGGGCGAGTCGGGATTCTCCTCCAGTCCCGCCGGATCGCTCGCCGCCGGCCGCGTCGCCGAGGCCGCCAGCGCCTCGATCTGGCCGCGCAGGCGGTTCATGAAGAAGGACTTGCCCGAGCCCCAGTTGCCGAACAGGCCGATCGAGAGCGGCGGCTTCACGGCGCGCGCCGCGATGACGCTGGCGAAGGCCTTGACGTCCGGCTCGATCTCCAGCGCGTCCTCGCCCTCCGGCCGGTCGGCCGAGAAGTTGGCCAGCGCCTGCCCGGCGCCGGGCAGGCGGGTGAAGCGCCGCCAGCGCGCCGCGGCGCCTGCGCCGAAGACCCGCTCGACCTGGGCCAGGAAGGCTTCGCGCAGCGCGGCCAGCGACAGCCGTTCCGCGGCCAGCAGCGCCCGCACCCCGCGCAGGTCGCCGAACAGGAGCGCGGCGACCAGGGCATAGTCGAAGGCCGGCCGCTGCTCGGGCGGCGGCAGCGACTGACCATCGGTCAAAACTTCGGTGGCGGACTGGATCTGCGCCGCCCTCTCGACCACGGCCGCCGCCTCGGCGGAGAAGCTCTCGCCCAGGCGCTCGATCGCCCGGCCCGCCGTCTCGCCGTCGACGCCGGCGTCGTAGAGGTCTTCCCGCGCGGGCAGGCTCTCCAGGATCGACAGCGCCGGGCCCGCCGTCGCCTCCGGACCGCCGGACGACAGCTGCGGCGCCAGGGCGCGACGCAGCCAGACGACCGCCGGCTCCTCGTCCGCCGCCGCCGCTGTCGTCGTCTGCCCCTCGGCGAAGAGCGCCGCCAGCAGGTCGACGCACTGCACCAGCGCCCCGAGCATCAGCGGGCGGGTCCGGGCGCGGCCCAGCAGATCCAGCAGCGGCGTCGACGAGCTCGCGGAGACGAAGGCGCCGCGCTCCAGCGTGCCCGGCGGCTCGGGCGCCTGCAGGTCCCGTGCCGCCGCGATCCGGGTCAGGGCGGCGGCCTGGGACGGCGTCAGCGCGAAGTTGGTGCCCTGCGGGGCGCGCAGGATCTGCAGCCCGGCCAGATCGGGCTCGCCGCGGATCGCCTCCAGGGGCAGCGGCTCCCCGAAGCGCGCCTCGCACTGCAGCTGGACCCAGAAACGGCCGTCGTCCGGATCGCGCAGGGCCGGGCTGACCAGCCGGCCCCAGCCGTGGATCGCGCGCTCGCCGGACTGCCACAGCCAGACCACGTCGCCAGGGCGCATGCGGGTCGCGTAGCGGCTGGCCAGCCAGCCCTCGGTCCCGCCCGGCTTCAGCTCGCTGGCGAGGTCGTACTTCTCGTGGTTGGCCTGGAAGATCCAGTGGCTCGGCGCGTCCGGGTCGAAGTCTGGCGCGTCCATGGCTGCCCACCCCCGTCCATGGTCCGTTTCCTCCATGGCCTGCCGGCGGCCCGAGCAACAGTAGCATCGCCTTGTGATTGCAGCACAGCCTTCACACAAGCGTGCTATAGGCTGCGGTCTTCTCGCGCGACGCGGCGGACATCTATACCATTGCCGGTCGGCTCCGGCGCTCCGCAGCGACCCCCGGCGGCCGGGAAGAGGAAGGCGAAAGCGACCGCGATGGCGGCGAAATCGACCCTGGGCCGGCGCCTGCCGGTCGCCCTGTTCGTGATGACCCTGCCAAGCCTCGCGGCGCTGGGCGGCCTCTGGCTGCTCGGCCGGCTGGACGGCGCCTGGGCGCTCGGGGCGCTCGCCGTGGTCGTCGCCGGCCTGCTGCTGCTGCTCTATCCGCACTTCCACCACATCGAGGCGCTGCGCCGCTACGTCGCCAGCCTGCCGCGCGCCAGCGAGGCCGGCGGCAGCCTGCCGAAGCCGCCGGCGTCGGGCTCGCAGCTGCTCGCCCCGGAGCTCGACCAGGCGATCATCGAGACGGCGCGCGAGCGCGAGCGCCGGCGCCGCGAGCTCGAGGCCGCGATGGCCGGCAACGAGTCGATCCTCTCGACCCTGCCCGACCCGCTGATCATGCTCGACCGCAACCGCCGGATCGTGCGCGCCAACCCGGCGGCCGAGACGCTGTTCGGCGACGGCACGGCGGGGCGCAACCTGACCGGCGTGCTGCGCAACCCGCAGCTGCTGGCCGCCGCCGACGCCGCGGTCTCGGGCGAGGGCGGCCGGGTCGTCGAGTTCACCTTGACCGGCGAGGTCGAGCAGTACTTCTCGGCGCGCGTCGTGCCGCTGACCACGCCGGCGCTCGACGGCACGGTCGCGATCGTCTCGCTGCACAACCTGACCAGCGTGCGCCGGGCCGAGCGGATGCGCGCCGACTTCGTCGCCAACGCCAGCCACGAGCTGCGCACGCCGCTCAGCAGCCTGCTCGGCTTCATCGAGACGCTGCTCGGCCCGGCGCGCGACGACGGCGAGGCGCGCGAGCGCTTCCTGGCGATCATGCACGAGCAGGCGCTGCGCATGGCCCGGCTGGTCGAGGACCTGCTCAGCCTGTCGCGCATCGAGATGCGCGAGCACACGCCGCCCGACCAGGCGGTCGATCCCCAGGCGCTGCTCGACAGCGTGGTCGGCGCGCTGGAGCTGCGCGCCCGCGCCAAGGACATGCGCCTCGAGGTGCGGATCCTCGACCACCTGCCGGTCGTCGGCGACAAGGACGAGCTGGCCCAGGTCTTCCAGAACCTGATCGACAACGCCATCAAGTACGGCCGCGCCGGCACCGCCGTCCGGGTCGTCGCACGCCGCGCCGAGCCGGCCGGCGACGCCGCGGCCCGGCGGGTCGGCCGGCCGGTGCTGGCGATCGCCGTCAGCGACGAGGGCGAGGGCATCGCCCGCGAGCACCTGCCGCGGCTGACCGAGCGCTTCTACCGGGTCGACACCGCGCGCTCGCGCGAGCTCGGCGGCACCGGCCTGGGCCTCGCCATCGTCAAGCACATCGTCAACCGCCACCGCGGCCACCTGACCATCGACAGCAAGGTCGGCAAGGGCACGACCTTCACGGTCTTCCTGCCGCTCGCCGAGTCCGCCGCGCAGCGTCCGCCGCAGCCCGCCGCGGTGCGCCGCGCCGGCTGACCGGGCCGTCCCGCCGCGGCGGCTTTCGCCGGCCGTCCCCCCGGCCGGTCGAAAAACCGTCATCTCTGTCATCGAAGCGTCACGGAACGGTAGTATTTCGGCAGCGGCGCCCGGCTAGGGTCCGCTCGGCCGCCGTCCCGCGGCGGCCGAGTCGCCGCCACCCGCCCGAGCGGACGGGCCAGGTCTTCCGGCCGTTCCGGCCGATCCCCGAGCCGCCCCCGCATCGGCCAGTCGAAGTCGCGATGGACGAGACCCTGATCGAACTGCCGGCCACCCCGTCCGCGACTCGTCGCGCCGGCCGCATCACCGGCCGAGGGCCGTCTCGCGGCTTGGCGACCCGGCCGGCAGAGGCGAGACTAGACCGCCCGGCACCTTTCGACGGCTTCCACCAGAAGGACGGACCAGCAGAGCCATGACAGATCCACGGGGCGAGCACATCGTGCGGGCCTTCGACGCCGAGCTGCAGGAGCTCGAGCACACCATCGTGCGCATGGGCGGCATGGCGGAGGCGGCGCTGGAGACCGCCGTCGAGGCGCTGGCCCGGCGCAACTCGACGGTCGCCGCCGAGGTCGTCCAGGGCGACCGCGAGATCGACCTGCTGGAGCAGCAGATCTCCGAACGCTCGATCCACACCCTGGCGCTGCGCCAGCCGATGGCCAGCGACCTGCGCGAGGTCGTGGCGGCGCTCCGCATCTCCGGCGAGCTGGAGCGGATCGGCGACTACGCCGCCAACATCGCCAAGCGCGCCATGGCGCTCAACCAGCTGCCGCCGATGCGCCCGGCGCACTCGATCCCGCGCATGGCCCGGCTGGTCCAGAGCAACATCAAGCGGGTGCTCGACGCCTATGTCGCGCGCGACGCCGAGCTGGCGGCCCACGTCTGGGAGAGCGACGAGGAGATCGACGAGACCTACACCAGCCTGTTCCGCGAGACCCTGACCTACATGATGGAGGATCCGCGCAACATCACGCCCTGCACCCACCTGCTGTTCATCGCCAAGAACATCGAGCGGATCGGCGACCACGCGACCAACGTCGCCGAGCTGGTCTACTACCTGGTCAAGGGGCAGCGGCTGGAAGGCGGCCGGCCGAAGGGCGACACCTCCAGCTACACCGTCGTCGAGCCGCCCGAAGGCGGTCGCGGCCGGGCCGCGACGGAGGAGAGCCCGAAGCCATGACTCCCTTGATCCTGCTGGTCGAGGACGAGGCCGCCCTGGTCACCCTGCTGCGCTACAACCTGGAGCGCGAGGGCTTCAAGCTGATCGAGGCGCGCGACGGCGAGGAGGCCCTGGTCCTGGCCAAGGAGGAGAAGCCGGACCTGATCCTGCTCGACTGGATGCTGCCGCTGATGAGCGGCCTCGAGGTCTGCCGGCAGCTGCGCCGGGCGCCCGAGAACCGGGACGTGCCGATCATCATCCTGACCGCCCGCGGCGAGGAGACCGACAAGATCCGCGGCCTCGACTCGGGCGCCGACGACTACATTACCAAGCCCTTCTCGCCCGCCGAGCTGATCGCCCGGATCCGCGCCGTGATGCGCCGCGCCCAGCCGGCCCTGTCCAGCGAGACCCTGGAGTTCGGCGACCTGATCATGGACCTGGCCGCGCACCGCGTGCGGCGCGGCGGCCGCCACGTCCACCTGGGCCCGACCGAGTTCCGCCTGCTGCGCTACCTGCTGCAGCACCCGGGCCGGGTGTTCAGCCGCGAGCAGCTGCTCGATGCGGTCTGGGGCCGCGACGTCTACGTCGAGCCGCGCACCGTCGACGTCCACATCCGGCGCCTGCGCAAGGCGCTCAACGACGGCGACGAGGCCGACCTGATCCGCACCGTCCGCTCCGCCGGCTACGCCCTGGATAACGGACAGCTGGTGGAATAGGCGCCGGGAGCAGGCTTCCCCCTCACCCTCCCGCTGCGCGGGTCCCTCCCTCTCCCCTGAGGGGAGAGGGGCGGGGTGAGGGGGCCACACGCCCCGGCCTCACGCGTACCTGAGCCGCTGCCCGATCCCCATCCGTTCCGCCTTCTGCAGCAGGGCGACGCCGAGCGCGACGTCGCTGGTGCTGAGGCCGCGGTGCCACAGCAGCAGCGTCTCCGCGTCCCGCTCGCGGCCGGGCTTCAGGCCGGCGACGATCTGGCCGAGCTCGGCGTGCAGCGTCGCCTCGCTGAGCTTGCCGGCATTGACGTGGGCCCGCAGCGAGCCGAAGGGGCCGCCCTTGCACTGGCCCCAGTCGTCGACCACCAGCTTGTCCATGATGTCGGTGAGGCTGAGCTCGACCGCGCTCATCGTGCCGTAGGGCACGACGAAGGCCGAGGGCTTGATCCACTCGGTCCTGAGCAGCGGCGTCGGCTCCGAGAGGCGCGAGGCCTCGACCACGATGTCGGCGCCCTCGACGGTCGAGCGCCAGTCCTCGGTCACCGTCACCGGCTTGCCGAGGTCGGCCGAGAGCTTCGCGGCGAAGGCCTCGCGGCTTTCCGGCCGGCGCGAATGCACGCGGATCTCCTCGAAGTCGAAGAGGTGGTCGAGCAGCCGGACGTTCCAGTAGGCCGTGCCGCGCGCGCCGATGTGGCCCAGGACCTTCGAATCCTTGCGCGCCAGGTACTTGGCGCCGACCGCCGTGACCGCGCCGGTGCGCATCTCGGTGATGCCGGTGGCGTCGACCAGGGCCGTCGGCGTGCCGGTCTCGGGGTCGAAGAGGTTGAGCACGCCGAACTCCGAGGGCAGGCCCTTCTTGTAGTTGTCGACGTAGTCGCCGACGATCTTCACCCCGGCCGCCTTGAGCGGCCGGATGTAGCCGCGCAGCACGTTGAAGTGGCCCTCGACCCGGCCCGGCTCGGGGATCAGGTGGACGCGCGGCTCGATCACCGTCTCGCCGCGGCCCTGGGCCGCCAGGCTGTCCTCGATCGCCGCCAGGATCTCCGCGTCGGTGAGCGCCAGGCGCTCGATGTCGGGGCCGTTCAGGTAGGTGATGTGGATCTCGGGCATGGCGGTCGGGGCTCCTGCGGGGACGGGGCGGGCGGGCCCGGCACCCTGGCAGAGCCCGGCATGATCGGGAACCCGCAGTTTCGCCAAAGCTGCTCTTCCGTCCGGGCCGCGGAGCGGGCAGTCTGCGGGCCATGGAAGCATTGGAACTCGACGGCGAGGGCCTGACCTGCCGGGCGCTCGCCGAGGCTGCCGCGGCGGTCCGGCCGGAGGTGCGCCTGGGCGACTCGGCACGGGCGCGTCTGGTCGCGGCGCGCGCGGTCGTCACCCGGGCCCTCGAGTCCGGCGAGGCGGTCTACGGGCTGACCACCGGGCTCGGCGCACGCGCCACCGAGCGCCTGTCGGAGGCCGAGCTCTCCGCCTTCTCGCTGCAGACCCTGCGCGGCCGGGCCCTGTCGCTCGGCCGGCCGCTGCCGGCCGCGGTCGTGCGCGCCGCCATGATCGTGCGGCTCAACGGCCTCGGCCGCGGCGCCGCCGGTTGCGACCCGGCGGTCGCCGACTTCCTGGTCGCCTGCCTCGCGCGCGGCCTGACGCCGCTGGTCCGCGAAAGCGGCTCGATCGGCGCCTCCGACCTGCTGCTCGGCGCGACGATGGGGCTGGCGCTGGCCGGCGAGGGCGAGCTGGTCGACGCCGAGGGGCGGGTCGGGCCGAGCACGGCGCTGCTGCGCGCCGCCGGCCTCGCCCCGCTGCCGCTCGGCCCGCGCGACGGCCTGGCGCTGGCCAACCACTCCAGCTTCTCGGGCGCCCTCGCCGCGCTCCTCGCCGCGCGGGCCGCGACGGCGCTCGCGGCCGTGCAGCGCAGCGCGGCCCTGTCGATGGAGGGCTTCCGCGCCAATCTCTCGCCGCTCGACCCGGCGGCCCTGGCGCTGCGCCCGCAGCCGGGCCAGGACGAGGCGGCGGCCGAGCTGCGCGAGCTGCTCGCGGGCAGCGGCCTCGAGGCACCGGGCGCGGCCCGGCGCCTGCAGGACCCGCTGTCCTTCCGCACCCTGCCGCAGACCCACGGCGCCGCCCATGCCGCCCTGGCGGCCGCGCGCGCGGCGGCGGAGGCCGAGATCAACGGCGCCAGCGACAACCCGGCGGTGCTGCTCGAGGACGACCGCGTGGTCTCCAACGGCGCCTTCCAGACGCCCTGGCTGACCCTGGCGGTCGAGACCCTGAACCGCGCCCTGGCGCAGGTCGCGGTGCTGCTGGTCGGGCGCTGCGCCAAGCTGCTGGCCGAGCGCTTCACCGGCCTGCCGCTGTTCCTGGCGCGTCCCGGCGCCGACAGCAACGGCTTCGCCCCGGTCATGAAGCTGGCCGAGGCGCTGCTCGGCGAGGTCCAGCAGGCGGCCCAGCCGGTCGCGGTCTGGCCGAGCGTCAACGCGGAGGGCGTCGAGGACTCGCTGACCAATGCGCCGCTCGCCGCGCGCTGCGGCCTCGGCCTGCTCGACGCCTTCGAGCGGCTGGTCGCGATCGAGGCCCTGGTCGCCGCCCAGGCGGTCGAGCTGCGCGGGCTCGCCGGGGCGCTGACGCCGCCGATGGCGGCGGTGCTGGCCGCCGTGCGCCGCCGCTCGCCGCCGCTCGCCGAGGACCGGCCGCTGGCGGCCGAGATCGAGGCCCTGGCCGGCGACCTGAGGGCCGGCGCCTTCGGGGAATAGCAGGCTGCGGGCTCCGCGCCCGGCCCGCTACTCGAAGGTCTTGACGACCTTGACGACCTGGCTGTCCTGCGGGTCGAGGCGGCGCTCGAAGCCGAGCTCGCCGCAGATCTGAAGCATCCGGCGGTTCTCGGTCAGGACGTCGCCGTGGACCTCCTTGATGCCGCGGCGCTGGGCGTAGTCGAGGATCCGGCGCATCAGCAGGAAGCCCAGGCCGCGCCCCTTGATCGCCGAGCGCACGGCGACGGCATACTCGGCGGTGCGGCCGTCGGGGTCGGCGGCGATCCGGGCCAGGCCGAAGATCTGGCCCGGCTCGTCGGGGAAGAGGCCGACCAGGGCCATCTCGCGGTCGTAGTCGATCTGGGTCATGCGCGCCGCCGACTCGTGGCCGATCTCGGCCTTCGGCGCGAAGAAGCGCAGGCGCATGTCCTCCGGCGTCAGGTGGCGATAGAGCTCCTGGACCGCCGGCTCGTCCTCCGGCTTGACCGGGCGGATCTTGACCGTCGTGCCGTCGAGCAGCGTGCCCTCCTGCTCCAGCGCCTTGGGGTAGGGCCGGATCGCCAGGCGCGCGGCCGGCGAGACCGTCGGGTCCACGGCCTCCTTCGGCTTGACCTTGACCCGCGCGTCGAGGGCGATGACGCCCTTGCTGTCGGCGAGCAGGGGGTTGATGTCGACCTCCGCCACCTCGGCCAGCTCGGCGGCCAGCTCCGAGAGGCGCACCAGCGCGAGGGCGATGGCCTCCAGGTCGGCCGGCGGCGTGTCGCGGTAGCCGCTGAGCAGGCGGTAGATCCGGGTCTCGGCCATCAGCGAGCGGGCGAGGCGCAGGTTCAGCGGCGGCAGGCCGATCGCCTTGTCCTTGACCACCTCGACCGCCGTGCCGCCCTGGCCGAACAGGACCGCCGGGCCGAACTGGTGGTCCTCGACCAGGCCGAGGATCAGCTCGATGGCGCCGGGCCGGCGGCACATCTCCTGCACCGAGAAGCCGTCGATGCGGGCGTCCGGCTTGGCCTCGCGGGCGCGGCGCAGGATCGCCTCGCCGTGGGTGCGCAGGTCGGCCTCGCTCTCCAGGTCGAGGGCGACGCCGCCGATGTCCGACTTGTGGGTGATGTCCGGCGACAGGATCTTGAGCGCGACCGGATAGCCGAGCTCGCCGGCGACCTGGACGGCCTCGTCGACCGTCGCCGCGGTGCGCGTGCGCACCGTCGGGATGCCGTAGCACTCCAGTATCCGCTTGGCCTCGGGCTCGGTCAGCCAGGTCCGCTGCTCGTCCTGGGCGCGGCGCAGGATCTCGCGCGCACCCTGGGTGTCGGGCTGGTGGCCCTCGGGGATCGAGGGCACGGTCTCGAGCAGCTCCTCCTGGCCGCGGCGGTAGCGCACCAGGTGCATGACCGCGCGGATCGCCCGCTCCGGCGTGTCGTAGGTCGGCAGGCGGTTGGCGGCGAACAGCCGGCGCGAGGCCTGCGCCGCCGGGTCGCCGAGCCAGTTGGTGAAGACCGGCCGGCGGATCTCGCGGGCGCGGGCGGCCTGCACCGTCTCGATCACCGCGCCGGCCGCCTCGCCGGGATCGGCGACCGCCGTCGGGCAGTTCATCACCAGCACGGCGTCGACGCCGGGATCGGCGAGCAGCGCCTCGAGGGCTGCCGAATAGCGGCTGCCCGGCGCGTCGCCGATGATGTCGACCGGGTTGCCGCGGCTCCAGGTCGCCGGCAGGGCGGCGTCGAGCGTCGCGATGGTCTCGGGCGCCAGCTCGGCCAGGCGGCCGCCCTGGTCGATCAAGGCGTCGGTCGCCAGCACGCCGGGGCCGCCGCCGTTGGTCAGGATCGCCAGGCGGTCGGCCGCGCCGCGTCGCGCCGGGCTGGCGGTCGCCAGGGTCTCGGCGGCGTCGAACAGCTCCTCCAGGGTCTGCACGCGCAGGGCGCCGGCGCGCCGGAAGGCGGCCTCGTAGACCGCGTCGGAGCCGGCCAGCGCGCCGGTGTGCGACGAGGCCGCCTTGGCGCCCTCGGCGTGGCGGCCGCCCTTGATGACGATGACCGGCTTGGCGCGCGAGGCGGCTCGGCAGGCCGACATGAACTTGCGCGCGTTGGTCACGCCCTCGACGTAGAGCAGGATCGCCCGGGTGCCCGGATCGACCGCCAGGTAGTCGAGCAGGTCGCCGAAGTCGACGTCGGTCATGTCGCCGAGCGAGACGACCTGGGAGAAGCCGATGCCGCGTGGCGCCGCCCAGTCGAGCATCGCCGTGACCATGGCGCCGGACTGGGTCAGGAAGGCGAGGTCGCCGGGCGCGGCGGCGATGTGGCTGAAGCTGGCGTCGATGCCGAGCCGCGGCAGCAGCACGCCGACGCAGTTCGGCCCGACGATGCGCAGGGTGTGCGGCCGGGCGGCGTCGAGCAGGCGCTGGCGCCGCGCGGCGCCGGCCTCGTTGCCGCCCTCGCCGAAGCCGGCGGTGATCACCACCGCGGCTCGCGTGCCGCGTGCGCCGAGCTCGGCGACCAGCTCCGGCACGCTGTCCGGCGGCGTGCAGATCACCGCCAGGTCGGGCGCGATCGGCAGGTCGGCGACCGAGGGGTAGGCGAGGGTGCCCTCGATCGCCGGATGCTTCGGGTGGACCGGCATGATCGGCCCGTCGAAGCCGCCGTTGAACAGGTTGCGGGCGACCACGCGGCCGACCGAGTCGGGCCGCTTGCTGGCGCCGATCAGCGCGAGGGAGGTCGGCTTGAACAGCCGGTCGAGGTTGCGCACGCTCATGGTCGTCTAGTCGCCTGCCAGAGTTTTGTTGCAGTGCAACATAGTGTCTCCGGACCGGCTCTTCAGCCTCTTTCTGATGACATCAGGAAGACAGTCTGTCGCGGTAGATCGTCTCGGCCTCGGGACCGAAGACGCAGAACACGACCCGCTCCAGGCCCGGATGGGCGGCGGTCCAGTCGCGGACCGTGGCGATGGCGATGTCGGCGGCGCGCTCCGGCGGGAAGCCGTAGACGCCGGTCGAGATCGCCGGGAAGGCGATGCTGGCGAGGCCGTGCTGCAGCGCCAGCGCCAGGCTGCTGCGGTAGGCCGAGGCCAGCAGCGCGTCCTCGCCGCTGCCGCCGCCGTGCCAGACCGGGCCGACCGTGTGGATGACGTAGCGCGCCGGCAGGCGGAAGCCGGGGGTGATCCGCGCCTCGCCGGTCGGGCAGCCGCCGTGCGCTGCCATCGCCCGGGCCAGCTCCGGCCCGGCCGCGCGGTTGATCGCGCCGTCGACCCCGCCGCCGGGGATCAGCCGGCCGTTGGCGGCGTTGACGATGGCGTCGACGGCGAGCCGGGTGATGTCCCCGGCGTGCAGCTCCAGGCGCGTCGCGGTCATGGCGCCAGTCTAGACCGCGTGGCCCGGCGCTGCCATAAGCGGCGCGCCATGCCGTCTCCCCGCCCCGATCCCGAGCCCGCCCCCGATCCCGGCCCCGATCCGGAGAGCGTCCTGATCTACGTCGGCCTCGACCTGCTCGGCGACGGCCTGATGAAGCTGCCGTTCCTGCGCGCCGTGCGCCGGGCCTGGCCGGCGGCGCGGGTCACCTGGCTGGCCGGCAAGGGGCGGACCGTCTTCGCCCACGAGCTGGCGCCGGCGGTCGCGGGCCTGCTCGACGAGGTGCTGGAGGACCAGGGCATCGGCCTGCGGGCCGGCGAGCTGCTGCGCCGGCCGCTGCCGGGCCGCCGCTTCGACCTGATCCTCGACACCCAGCGGCGCGGCCTGACCACCCTGATCCTGCGCCGCATCCGCCACCGCCGCTTCGTCTCGGCGACCGGCGGCTGGTTGCTCTCGGACCGGCGCGGGCCGCGGCGCCGGCCGCCGCGCATGGTCGACCAGCTGCTCGAGCTCGCCTCGGTGGCGCGCTGGGGTGCGGCCGGCGGTCCGCTCGATCCTTCCGGCAGCGTAGCGGTGCCGCGGGCCCTGGCCGAGGCCGCCGCGGCGGCGCTGCCCGGGGGACCGCGGCGCCTGCTGCTCTGCCCCGGGGCCGGCGGCAAGCTGAAGTGCTGGCCGCTGGAGAGCTACCTGGCGCTCGCCGCCGAGGCGGCCGCCGGCGGCTGGGCGCCGGCCTTCCTGCTCGGTCCCCAGGAGCAGGGCTGGCGCGAGCGGATCGCGGCGATCCTGCCGGACGCCGACTTCCCGCTGGAGCGCATGCCGGAGGCCTCGCCGCTGGCCTCCCTGGCGCTGGCCGCGCGCTGCCGGGTCGCGGTCGCCAACGACGCCGGGCCGGGCCACCTCTGCGCCGCCGCCGGCGTGCCGCTGGTCTCGCTGTTCGGCCCGACCGCGCCGGCCAAGTTCGCGCCCTGGACCGGCCAGGGCAGGGGGCGGGGCCGGATCCTGCGGGCCCAGGATTTCGGGGGCGCGGGGTCGGAGGGGCAGATGGCCGCGATCCCGCTCGCGGCGGTGCGTCAGGCGGTCGAGGAGCTCTCGGCGGCCGGCTTCGGCGGATAGACCCGGATCAGCAGCAGCAGGAGCAGCAGGCCGGGGATCGCCAGGGCCAGGGTCGAGACGTAGAAGCCGGCCCAGCCGAGCTCGGCGGCGAGCCAGCCGCTGGAGGTCGCGAAGAGGGTCCGGCCGAAGGCCATCAGCGAGGTCAGCAGCGCGTACTGCGTGCCGGTGAAGGCGACGTTGCAGAGGCTCGAGAGGTAGGCGACAAAGGCGGCCGAGCCGAGGCCGCCCGTGAAGTTGTCGGCCCCGACCACGACCGCCAGAGTCGCCACGCCGTCCAGATGCATCGCGGCCTGGGCCGCGAACAGCAGGTTGGTGGCGGCCTGGAGAACGCCGCCGACGAAGAGGGCCGGCAGGATCCCCAGGCGCGCCACCAGGGCGCCACCGGCGAAGACTCCGGCCAGCGTGGCAAGGACGCCGAAGACTTTGGTGACACCCGCAATCTCGACGCCGCTGTAGCCGAGGTCGTGAAAGAAGGGGTTCTGCATCGCGCCGGCGACGGCGTCGCCGTACTTGTAGAGCAGCACGAACAGCAGGATCACCAGCCAGCCGCGCCGGCCCATGAAGTCGAGGAAGGGGTCGAGGACGGCGTAGCGCAGCCGCGCCAGCACCAGGGCCTCGCCCTGCTTGCGGGCGAATTCCGCCGGCCGCGGCGGCCGGGCCGGCTCCGGGCCGATCGCGCTGCCGAGCAGGCCGAGCAGCATCATCCCGGCCATGATCAGGTAGACCAGGTCCCAGGACAGGAAGTCGGACAGGCCGATCGCGCCGGCGCCGGCGACGATCATGCCGATCCGGTAGCCGGCCTGGGTGGTCGCCGCGCCGGCGCCCTGCTCCGCCTCGTCCAGCACCTCGATGCGGTAGGCGTCGACGACGATGTCCTGGGTCGCCGAGAGGGTCGCCATCAGCAGGGCCGCCAGGAAGGTCGTGAGCGGCGCCGCGACCGGGTTGGTCTGGCCGACCAGGGCGATCGCGCCGGCCAGCGCCAGCTGGATCGCGATCAGCCAGCCGCGGCGGTGGCCGAAGCGGCGCGTGAAGAAGGGCAGCGGCAGGTGGTCGAGCGCCGGCGCCCAGAGGAACTTGAAGGCGTAGGGCGTGCCGATCGAGAGGGTCAGGCCGATCGTCGTCAGGTCGACCCCGGCCTTGGCCATCCAGTAGCTGAGCGTCGAGAAGCCGAGCAGCAGCGGCAGGCCGCTGGCGTAGCCCATCAGCAGCACGGCCAGCATGCGCCGGGTGCCGTAGACGGCCATCGCCTGCCGCCAGTCGCGCCGCGCCCTGGGCGCGCTCATCGCCGGATCCGGAAGCTCGTCATCGCGGGCACGCTTATACGCTGCCGCCGGGAGTCGCAGGCAAGCGAAGAAACGGGGGCGGGGCCCGGAACCGGGCCCGCCGGCAGGCGGCGGCGGAGGCCACAAACGGTAGAGCCGCGGTTGGGGGCCGCGGCTCTGCCTGGGGTTTGGAGGGAAGCAGTAGCGTTTGGGGGACGGCTACCGTAATCAGGAGCATAGGCGCGAGTTATTAAGCGATGGTTAACGCGCAACGGAAAATTGCGGTCGCGCCGGAAATTTCTCGACCGGAGGGGGAGCATGGCCGAGACGATCCACCGACACGGCGATCCGCAGGGGGCGCCGCGCCCGGCCTCTCGCTACAGCCAGCTGGTCAGCGTCGAGCCGCACCGGCGCTGGGTCTGGTTCTCCGGGCAGGTCGGCGTGGCGCCGGACGGCACCCTGGCCGAGGACGCGGCCGGCCAGATCCGCCAGGCCTGGGCCAACCTGCTGGCGCTGCTGCACGCCGAGGGCCTCGGCCCCGAGAACCTGGTGCGGACCAACGCCTACCTGACCCGCCAGGACCTGCTGCCGGCCTACCGCGCGGCGCGCGACGCGGCACTGGCCGGCGCCGCGCCGGCCTCGACCCTGCTGGTCGTCGCCGGCCTGGCCGATCCCGCCTGGGTCGTCGAGATCGAGGCCGTGGCCGCGAGCTGAGCGGGCATCCGCGCTCGCTTCCTGCGCTTTCGCGGCTCCCGATTCGCTTCACCCTGAGCCTGTCTGAACAGCCTGTCGAAGGGCGAAGCGAAGACGGCACGGACGGAGCCGAATGGCTTCACCCTTCGACAGGCTCAGGATGAAGCCATTTGGCAATGGTCGTGGACAGCCGGCCTGATCGGCTTCACGCCGCCGTGCCGCCGACGGTGATCGAGGAGATCAGCAGCGAGGGCTGGCCGACGCCGACCGGCACGCCCTGGCCCTCCTTGCCGCAGGTGCCGATGCCGGGGTCGAGGGCCATGTCGTTGCCGATCGCCGCGACCCTGGTCATGACGTCGGGGCCGTTGCCGATCAGCGTCGCGCCCTTGACCGCCGGCCCGACCTTGCCGTCCTCGATCAGGTAGGCCTCGGTGCAGGAGAAGGTGAACTTGCCGCTGGTGATGTCGACCTGGCCGCCGCCGAAGTTGACGGCGTAGAGGCCCTTCTTGACGCCGGCCAGCAGCTCGGCCGGCTCGCGGTCGCCGCCCAGCATGATGGTGTTGGTCATGCGCGGCATCGGGATGTGGGCGAAGGACTGGCGCCGGCCGTTGCCGGTCGGCTTCATGCCCATCAGGCGGGCGTTCTGGCGGTCCTGCATGTAGCCGACCAGCCTGCCGTCCTCGATCAGCACCGTGCGCTCCGAGGGCGTGCCCTCGTCGTCGACGGTCAGGGAGCCGCGCCGGTCGGGGATGGTGCCGTCGTCGACCACCGTGACACCGGGCGCGGCGACCCGCTCGCCGAGCAGGCCGGCGAAGGCCGAGGTCTTCTTGCGGTTGAAGTCGCCCTCCAGGCCGTGGCCGACCGCCTCGTGCAGCAGGATGCCGGGCCAGCCCGAGGCCAGCACGACCGGCATCTCGCCAGCCGGCGCGTCGATCGAGGAGAGGTTGACGACCGCCTGGCGGATCGCCTCGTCGACGCCGGCCCTCCACTCGGCCGGGTCGATCAGCTTGTCGTAGGAAAAGCGGCCGCCGAAGCCGTGGCTGCCGGTCTCCATGCGGCCGTCCTGCTCCATCACCACGGCGACGTTGAGCCGGACCAGCGGCCGCACGTCGGCCAGGCGCTCGCCGCCGGCGCGCAGGATCTGCACGGCCTGCCAGCTGCCGGAGACCCCCGCCGAGACCTGGCGGACCCGGGGGTCCCTGGCGCGGGCGTAGGCGTCGATCTCGCCGAGCAGCTTGACCTTGGTCTCGAAGGCCAGGGCGTTGAGCGGGTTGTCGTCGCTGTAGAGCCGCTGGTTGGTACCGGCCGGGCCGGCGGCCATGACGCCGCCGTGGCCGCGCTGCACTGCCTTGACCGTCTCGCCGGCACGCCGGACCGCGTCCTCGCTGAGCTCGCTGGCATGGGCGTAGCCCGCCGCCTCGCCGGCGACCGAGCGCAGGCCGAAGCCCTGGGCGGTGTCGAAGGAGGCGCTCTTCAGCCGGCCGTCGTCCCAGCCCAGCGCCTCGGACTGGCGGTACTCCAGGAACAGTTCGCCGTCGTCGGCGCCGCCCAGGGCATCGTCGACCAGGGCCTGCAGGCGGTCGCGGTCGAGGCCGGCCCGCTCGTAGAACAGCGCGTCGGTGGTGGCGAGATGGGACATGGCGGGGACCTCGGCTGGCTCGGGGGTGTCGGGGGCGAAAGGGCGATCGGCCATCATATGGCGGCAAGCGGCCGTCGTTGCACCCCCTCGCGGCAGGGGGGCAGGGGCGGGGCCGGGGCGGCGACGCATGCGCTTCCCGCATAGGTCGAGCTTCGCCCCCGGCTTGAAACGCATGGCTGGTTCGCCGACCTCCCTGGCGTCGACGGTCAATCGGGACCGTCCCCTCGGGTCGAAAAGGACTCATCCCCCCATGGTCATCCGTCTCGCCGCGTTCGCCCTGGCGTTCGCCGCCGCCACCCCTGCGCTCGCCATCGGCAACAGCGCCCGGGACCTCGCCATGCCGAGCCACGGCATCAGCTGCGAGCGGGGCATCAAGGACATGGAGAGCGAAGCGAAGGCCGCCGCGATCGGCGAGAAGCAGATGCAGCAGGCGCTGCAGGGCCTCGAGACGGCGCGCCAGGCCTGCCAGACCGGCGACCGCGCCGCCGCCGAGCAGGCGCTCCAGGGCGTCCGCCAGCTGTTCGCCGGCGAATAGCCGGCGCCGGGTCGCGGACGCGAGGCGCGGCGGCCGGCCGGCTGCCGCGCCTTTTTCTTGCGCCGCCCCGCCCGCATGCGACAAATGACCTGTCGTCGGGCAGGGGGCCACCATGACTCTCGGGATGAAGGAGCATCCGCTGCGCCGGGCCGTTTCGGCCGAGGTCCACGCGCGGCCCTTCATGCACCTGCAGCCGAGCGAGCGGGCGACCCATCTGGCGATGCTCTCGGGCGAGGAGGGGCGGACCGCGGACCGCGCCCACGTCGCGCGGCTCTGCCAGCACTACGGCGCGCCGCCGCCGGCCGACGGCGCCGACTTCCACCTCGTCGACCTCGGCCCCTTCCGGCTGCGCTGGGAGCGGCACACCGAGTTCTCCAGCTACTCCTTCCTGGCGCGCGAGGCGGCGCCGCTGCGCGACGACGGCCGGATCGGCCGCTTCGAGCATCCGGTCATCGAGCGGGTGCCGCGCGACTGGCTGGCCCAGCTGCCCGGCAGCCTGCTGGTCGGCGTGCATCTCGAGCTCGAGGCCGCCGACCTGCCCGAGGTCGCGCTCGAGGAGCTGCCGCAGCTGCTCGGCATCGAGAACTTCGCCGGCACCGCCGTCTCGGGCGGCGCGGCCACCGCCTATTTCAACTTCTCGATCAACGAGGACGGCTTCGGCCGGATCCTGGTGCGCGACCACAGCCTGCGGCCGCGCCAGGCCGGCCGGCTGGTCCAGCGGCTGTTCGAGATCGAGACCTACCGCACGATGGCGCTGCTCGCCTTTCCGACGGCGCGCCGCCACGTCGGCGACCTGTCGCGGCTCGGCGACGAGCTGACCGCCGTGACCCAGGCGCTGTCCGAGGCCGCCGGCGCCGTCGACGAGCAGGCCCTGCTCGACCGCCTGACGGCGGTCTCGGCCGAGATCGAGAAGCTGTCGGCCGAGACCTCCTACCGCTTCGGCGCGGCGCGCGCCTACAACGCCCTGGTCCTGAAGCGCGTCGCCGAGCTGCGCGAGGGCCGGATCGAGGGCCTGCAGACGATCGGCGAGTTCATGGACCGCCGGCTGACCCCGGCGATGCGCACCTGCGAGGCCGTCGCCGAGCGGCTCGACAGCCTGGCCAACCGGGTCGCCCGGACCAGCCAGCTGCTGCGCACCCGGGTCGACATCCACCTGGAGGCGCAGAACCGCGACCTGCTGCGCTCGATGGACCGCCGGGCCCGGCTGCAGCTGATGCTGCAGGAGACCGTCGAGGGGCTGTCCGTGGCGGCGATCACCTACTATGGTGTCGGTCTGGTACATTACTTGGCCGAGGGCCTGGAGGCCGGCGGGCTGCACCTGCCGACCAGCCTGGTCACCGGCATCGCGGTGCCGGTCGTCGCCGGTCTCTGCTGGATCGGGTTGCGCCGCGTGCGTCGCCAGCTCGCCGAGCGGGCCGGCTCGCCCGCGGATCGGCACGGGGAGTAGGAAAAGAGCGAGGCGAACGGCGAAAAAGCCTTGTTTTCGGACGCAATATGCCGCACGCGTCTCGGCTTGAGGGGCGTCGGCAAGTTGGCTAGTTTGCGCCCGATCGACAAAGGGACGGCGGCAAGAGGCGGCCGGCCCGGGACAAAAGGGGAAGGATGTCGATGCGCTGGTTGGTTCTGGCCGCCCTGGTGTGCGGTCTTTCTGCCGTCGGCGGCCATGCGTTCGCAGAGCAGCCGCAGGACTGGGCTCTCGGGCTGCAGCCGGCGGCCACGCACATCCGCGAGATGATCGGCTCGTTCCATCACGAACTGCTGATCATCATCACGGTGATCACCCTGTTCGTGACGGTGCTGCTGCTCTACGTGATCGTGCGCTTCCGCAAGGCGGCGAATCCGACGCCCTCCAAGCGCACCCACAACACGCTCATCGAGATCGTCTGGACCGTCGTGCCGGTCCTGATCCTGATGTTCATCGCCATCGACTCCTTCAAGCTCCTCTACGCCGAGGACGTCGTGCCCGACGCCGACCTGACGATCCGGGTCACCGGCCACCAGTGGAACTGGAGCTACGGCTACGACTCGCCGAAGGGCAAGTTCGAGTTCACCTCGCTGCCCCTGAGCGACGACGAGGACAAGGCCAAGGGGCTGCCGCGCCTGCTCGGCACCGACACCCAGCTGGTGCTGCCGGTGAACACGACCGTGCGCTTCATCGTGACCTCGACCGACGTCATCCACGACTTCACCGTGCCGGCCTTCGGCTTCAAGATCGACGCCGTGCCGGGCCGCGCCAACGAGACCTGGACCAAGGTCGAGAAGGAAGGCACCTACTACGGGCAGTGTTCGGAGCTGTGCGGCAGCGGCCACTACTTCATGCCGATCATGGTCAAGGTGGTGTCCAAGGAAGAGTTCAAGAAGTGGCTCGACAAGGCCCACGACGAGTATGCCGCGCTGCCGACGCCGAGCGGGGCCACCCAGCTCGCCGATGCCGGCCTGACGCGCTGAGACGAAACGAGAGGACCTGAAGCGAATGGCAACCGAGCACGCGGCCGCGCACGACACCCACGGGCATCACGACCACAAGCCCGGCTTCTTCGTCCGCTGGTTCTGTTCGACGAACCACAAGGACATCGGCACCCTCTACCTGATCTTCTCCTGCGTCGCCGGCCTGATCGGCGGCGCCTTCTCGGTCGTCATGCGCGCCGAGCTCGAGCACCCCGGCATCCAGATCATGAACCAGCTGTCCAGCGATCCCGGGCAGATGTGGAACGTGCTGATCACGGCGCACGGCCTGATCATGGTGTTCTTCGTGGTCATGCCGGCGCTGATCGGCGGCTTCGGCAACTGGTTCATCCCGCTCATGATCGGCTCGCCCGACATGGCCTTCCCGCGGATGAACAACATCTCGTTCTGGCTGATCGTGCCGGCCTTCCTGCTGCTGCTCGGCTCGGCCTTCGTCGGCCCCGGCGCCGGCACCGGCTGGACGATCTACCCGCCGCTGTCCTCGGCGCTCGGCCATCCCGGGCCATCGGTCGACATGGCGATCTTCGCCCTGCATTTGGCCGGCGCCAGCTCGATCCTGGGCGCGATCAACTTCATCACGACGATCTTCAACATGCGCGCGCCCGGCATGACGCTGCACAAGATGCCGCTGTTCATCTGGGCGATGCTGGTCACGGCCTTCCTGCTGCTGCTGGCCGTGCCGGTGCTCGGCGGCGCGATCACCATGCTGCTGACCGACCGCAACTTCGGCACCTCGTTCTTCAATCCCGAGCTCGGCGGCGACCCGATCCTGTTCCAGCACCTGTTCTGGTTCTTCGGCCACCCCGAGGTCTACATCATGATCCTGCCGGCCTTCGGGATCATCAGCCACGTCGTCTCGACCTTCTCGAAGAAGCCGGTGTTCGGCTACCTCGGCATGGCCTACGCCATGGTCGCGATCGGCGCGATCGGCTTCATCGTCTGGGCGCACCACATGTACGTCGTCGGCCTGGACGTCGACACCAAGGCCTACTTCACCGCCGCGACGATGATCATCGCGGTACCGACCGGCGTGAAGATCTTCAGCTGGATCGCCACGATGTGGGGCGGCTCGATCGAGTTCAAGACGCCGATGCTCTGGGCGGTCGGTTTCATCTTCCTGTTCACGATCGGCGGCGTGACCGGCGTCGTGCTGGCCAACGCCGGCATGGACACCGCCCTGCACGACACCTACTACGTGGTCGCGCACTTCCACTACGTGCTCAGCCTCGGCGCCGTCTTCGGCATCTTCGCCGGCATCTACTACTGGATCGGCAAGATGAGCGGGCGGACCTACCCCGAGTGGGCCGGCAAGCTGCACTTCTGGACGACCTTCATCGGCGTCAACCTGATCTTCTTCCCGCAGCACTTCCTCGGCCTGCAGGGCATGCCGCGGCGCTACGTCGACTATCCCGACGCCTTCGCCGGCTGGAACTACGTGTCCTCGATCGGCGCCTACATCTCCTTCGCCTCGACGATCTTCTTCGTCGGCGTGATGATCTACACGCTGACCGCCGGGCGCCGGGTGAGCGCCAACTACTGGGGCGAGGGCGCGACGACCCTGGAGTGGACCGTGGCGTCGCCGCCGCCGTTCCACACCTTCGAGGAACTGCCGCAGATCAAGTAATCCGGCAGTTCGAGGACAGGCGGCCCGGGTCGGGCCGGCCGCGGCCCGCTCGGCCCCGGCCGGCCTCCGGCGCCGTCTGCGGTTCAGCGTCAAGCGGATGGGATCACGGTGAGCGACAGCACGGCTGACATCGGACTGGGCCGGCCGGCCACGGCCCCCGGCGCCGCGCGGGCGGCGGGCGGCGAGGCGACGGTCGGCGACTACCTCGCGCTGCTCAAGCCGCGGGTCATGAGCCTCGTCGTGTTCACCGGTCTGGCCGGCCTGGTGGTGGCGCCGGGCCAGCTGCACCCGCTGCTCGCCGGCGTCGCGATCCTGTGCATCGCGATCGGCGCCGGCGCGGCCGGTGCCATCAACATGTGGTACGACCGCGACATCGACGCTGTGATGAGCCGGACCTGCAGCCGGCCGATCCCCAGGGGCCGGGTCGAGCCGGCCGAGGCGCTCGGCTTCGGCGTCGTGCTCTCGCTCTTCTCGGTCATGCTGATGGGCCTGGCGGTCAACTGGACCGCGGCGGCGCTGCTGGCGCTGGCCAACGGCTTCTACGTCTTCGTCTACACCATCTGGCTGAAGCGCCGGACGCCGCAGAACATCGTGATCGGCGGCGCCGCCGGCGCCTTTCCGCCGATGATCGGCTGGGCCGCCGTGACCGGCGGGCTCGACGTCGCGCCGCTGGTGCTGTTCGCCATCATCTTCCTCTGGACGCCGCCGCACTTCTGGGCGCTCGCGCTCTACCGGGCCGGCGACTACGCGCGCGCCGGCGTGCCGATGCTGCCGGTCGTCGCCGGCCCCGAGGCGACGCGACGCCAGATGCTGCTCTACACGCTGGTGCTGCTGCCGCTGGCGCCGCTGCCGAGCCTGCTCGGCATCGCCGGGCCGCTCTATGCCGGCCTCGCGATCCTGCTCGGCCTGCTGTTCATCGCCTGCGCGCTCGACGTGCTGCGCGACCGCGATCCGCGCGCGCCGAAGCGGATGTTCGGCTTCTCGATCCTCTATCTCTTCCTGCTGTTCGCGGCGCTGATCGTCGACCGCGGGCCGGGGCACCTCTCCAGCCTGCTGCCGGGCTTCGCCGGCGGCGTCCTGGGGTGAGCGCGATGGCCGCGAGCCAGGGCGGCAAGCCCAACGGCGGCCCGGCCGCCTCGCCGCGGCGCGATCCCGCCGACGAGGAGGCGCAGCGCCGGGCCTTCTACCGCGCCAAGCGCGGCAAGAACCTCGCGGTGCTGGCGGCGCTGGTCGGCTTCGCGCTGCTGGTCTACCTGGTCTCGATCGTGCGGATGAGCGGCTGAGGCGGCCATGGACCGGCACAGCGACTCCCCCCGGCCGGCGCCCCGGCGCGATGCCGCCCGCGGCAACCGGCGCGTCGCGGTCGTGCTGGCCGTGGTGGTCTGCGCGATGGTCGGCTTCGCCTTCGCGATGGTGCCGCTCTACCGGCTGTTCTGCCAAGTCACCGGCACCGGCGGCACGACCCGCACGGCGACGGTCGTGCCCGACCGGACCCTGGACCGCGTCGTCAAGATCCGCTTCGAGGGCTTCGTCAACCCGGGCCTGCCCTGGCGCTTCGAGCCGGAGCAGCGCGAGATGACCCTGAAGGTCGGCGAGCAGGGGCTCGCCTTCTTCAAGGCGACCAACCTGTCGGACCGGCCGACCGCCGGCGTCGCGACCTTCAACGTGACGCCCGGCAAGATCGGCCAGTTCTTCAACAAGGTGCACTGCTTCTGCTTCGACGCGCAGACGCTGCAGCCGAGGCAGTCGGTCGACATGGGGGTGTCGTTCTTCATCGACCCCTCGATCGCCGACGACCCGAACGTCGCCGAGGTCAAGACCATCACCCTGGCCTACACCTTCTTCCCCGACCCCGACGCGCTGGGCAAGGGCAAGGCGGGAGGCGCCGGCGAGCAGGACACCAGTGCGATCCAGAAGGTCGCGCCGGCCGAGCGGCAGACTGCCGCCCTTCCGAAGTGAGCGCGATTGAGCTATAGCCTGCCGCGAGACGCGGGGCAGTTCGAAGGGGAAAGAGGACCATGAGCGAGGCGCACGGCCAGCACCACCCTTACCATCTCGTCGACCCGAGCCCCTGGCCGCTGATCGGCGCATTTTCCGGCGGCGTGCTGGCGACCGGCATGGTGCTGTTCATGCACGAGATCACGCCCTGGCTGCTGCCGGTCGGCATCCTGCTGGTGCTGACCACGATGTTCGGCTGGTGGAGCCAGGTGGTCCACGAGGCCAGGGTCGGGCTGCACACGCCGATCGTGCGCATCGGCCTGCGCTACGGCATGCTGCTGTTCATCGCCTCGGAGGTGATGTTCTTCGTGGCCTTCTTCTGGGCCTACTTCGACGCCAGCCTGTTCCCGGACGAGGTCAAGCAGTTCCTGCGCACCCAGATCACCGGCGGCGTCTGGCCGCCGACCTCGATCCACACCTTCGATCCCTTCGCGCTGCCGTTCCTCAACACGCTGATCCTGCTGCTCTCGGGCTGCACCGTGACCTGGGCGCACCACGCCCTGCGCGAGGGCGACCGGCGCGGCATGATCCAGGGCCTGGGCCTGACGATCATCCTCGGCCTGATGTTCACCAGCTTCCAGGCCTTCGAGTACAGCCACGCCGCCTTCAGCTTCCGCGAGAACATCTATTCCTCGACCTTCTTCATGGCGACCGGCTTCCACGGCTTCCATGTGATCGTCGGCACGATCTTCCTGACGGTCTGCTTCTTCCGGGCGCTGCGCGGCGACTTCACGCCGGAAAGGCACGTCGGCTTCGAGGCGGCGGCCTGGTACTGGCACTTCGTCGACGTCGTCTGGCTGTTCCTCTTCACCTGCGTCTACTGGTACGGCGCGGGCGTACCGGCGGTCGAATGACCGCCGCCGCCCCGGTCCGGCCGTGAACGCCGGCTGGTCGGTCTCGCCGCTCCAGGCCGCGCTGCATTGCCGCTGCCCGCGCTGCGGCAAGGGCCGCCTCTACGGCGGCTATCTCGAGGTCGCGGACCGCTGCGAATCCTGCGGCCTCGACCTCAAGAAGGCCGACAGCGGCGACGGCCCGGCGGTCTTCCTGATCCTCGGCCTGGGCGCGCTCTTCGTGCCCCTGGCGCTCTGGGTCGACGCCGTCTGGGCGCCCTCGAAGTGGGTCCACATGGCGATCTGGGTGCCGACGGTGCTCGGCACGACGCTGCTGCTGATCCGGCCGCTCAAGGCCTACTTCATCGCCCTGCAGTACCGGCACCGCGCCTCGGACAGCGGCACCGAAGACTACGACAAGGACGAGTGAGCGGAGCGGCCCGGTGACCGCGAGCACCCGTTCCGGGCAACGACGACCAGGCGGGCGCCCCGGCGGGCCCTGGGCCTGGCCGATCGTGCTGGCCGCCCTGGCCCTGCTGGTCGGCCTCGGCGTGTGGCAGCTGCAGCGCCTCTCCTGGAAGGAGGGGCTGATCGCCCGGCTCCAGGAGCGCACGACCCAGGCCCCGGCGCCGCTGCCGCAGCCCCTGCCGGCCGATGTCGCGGCCCTGGAGTACCGGCCCTTCCGGGTCCAGGGGCACTATCTCAACGACAAGGAGCTGCACCTCGCCTCGCGGACCCGCGACAGCCAGGTCGGCCTGCATGTCGTCACGCCCTTCCGGCTCGACGACGGCCGCACCCTGCTGATCGACCGCGGCTGGCTGCCGCCGGACAAGCTCGATCCGGCGACGCGGCAGGACGGCCTGCTGCAGGGCGAGGCGACCCAGGTCGGCCTGCTGCGCCGCGGCGGCTGGCACGGCCTCAAGTGGTTCCAGCCGGTCAACGAGCCGGCCAAGAACCAGTGGCTCTGGCTCGACCTGCCGGCCATGGCCCAGGTCGCCGGCCTGGAACAGCCGATCACCGACTTCTACCTCGAGGCCCTGCCCGACCAGCATCCCGGCGCCTGGCCGGTCGGCGGCCAGACCCGCGTCACCCTCAGGAACGACCATCTGCAGTACGCGCTCACCTGGTTCTCGCTCGCGGTCGTGCTGCTGATCGTCTTCCTGGTCTGGCGACGCAAGCGCGGCTAGCTCTCCTCCTCCTCCGCGTCCCCGGCCTGCCGCTCGTGCAGCAGGTCGACGATGCGCTCGGTCAGCTTGCGGGCGCGGATGTCGAGCAGGCCGGTGTCGATGTCGGCGCGGTTGCCGTCGGTCAGCACGATCTTGACCCCGCGTGACAGGATGCCGCGCTTCAGGCTGACCTCGGAGACCTGCTCCCAGGGCACGAGCTCGTCGCCGCGCCGGAAGTCGCGGAAGCCCTCGCGCTCCAGCACGACGGCCGGGCCGGGGGTGCGCAGCTCGCGGATCACCGACCAGGCGGCGAAGCCGAAGACGCTGCCAACGACGAGCAGCGCGACCAGGCTCTCGCGCAGGGGGCCCTGCCCCTCCACGACCCGGTAGAGGATCAGCGCCGGCAGGATGAAGTGGGTCGCCAGCAGGGCGCGCGCCTTGGCACGGTTGAGCGGAATGCGCAGCAGCACCTCGCCCGTCCCGTCGCCCGGCCGCCTGCCGCTGTCCGGCAGCTTGCCTGCCATGCCGTCTCTCCTGTTCAGTGTCGGGGAACGGACCTGTAGTCCCCGGGTTGGGGGAGCGGTCCCCTTATAGGGGCCGGACGACGAGGATGGGAGCCCGATGAACGAAACGCCCTACAGCCGACTGGAAGCCCGCTTCCGCCGCCGCCAGGCCCTCGACGAGGCCGCCGGCATGCTGCAGTGGGACTGGGCGGCGATGATGCCGGCGGGCGGCGCCGCGGCGCGTGCCGAGCAGCTGGCGGTCCTGGAGGTGCTGAGCCACGAGATGCTCACCGCTCCGGAGACCGAGGAGCTGCTCGACGCGAGCGAGGCGGAGGCGCCGGCGCTCGGTCCGTGGCAGCGCGCCAACCTGGGCGAGATGCGCCGGGAGTGGCGCCACGGCACGGCGCTCGACGCCGGCCTGGTCGAGGCGCTGTCGCGCGCCTCCCAGCGCTGCGAGCTGGCCTGGCGGCAGGCCCGGGCCGAGAGCGACTACGCGGCGGTCAAGCCGCTGCTCGCCGAGCTGCTGACCCTGGTGCGCCGCAAGGCCGAGGCCAAGGCGGCGGCGCTCGGCCTGTCGCCCTACGAGGCGCTGGTCGACGCCTACGAGCCGGGCCTGCGGGTCTCAGACATCGACCCGCTGTTCGACGACCTGGCCGGCTTCCTGCCCGATTTCCTCGGCGCGGTGCTGGAGCGCCAGGCGGCACGGCCGGCGGGCGAGCTGCCGCCCGGGCCGTTCCCGGCCGAGCATCAGAAGCGCCTCGCCGAGCGGCTGATGGCCGCCATCGGCTTCGATTTCGAGCACGGCCGGCTCGACACCTCCGCCCATCCCTTCTGCGGCGGCGTCTCGGAGGACGTGCGCATCACCACGCGCTACGACGAGGCCGACTTCGCCAGCGCCATGATGGGCGTGCTGCACGAGACCGGCCACGCCCTCTACGAGCGCGGCCTGCCGGCCGCCTGGCGGCTGCAGCCCGTCGGCCGGGCGCGCGGCATGGCGATGCACGAGAGCCAGTCGCTGCTGATGGAGATGCAGGCCTGCCGCAGCCCCGAGTTCGTCGGCTTCCTGGCGCCGCTGGCCCGGGAGGCCTTCGGCGGCAGCGGCCCCCTGTGGGAGCCGGAGAACCTGCTGCGCCTCTACCACCGGGTCGAGCCGGGCTTCATCCGGGTCGAGGCCGACGAGGTCACCTATCCGGCGCATATCATCCTGCGCTACCGCCTGGAGCGCGCCCTGGTCGCGGACGAGCTGTCGCTCGACGACCTGCCGGGCGCCTGGAACGAGGGCTTCCACCGTCTGCTCGGCATGACGCCGCCGGACGACCGGCTCGGTTGCCTGCAGGACATCCACTGGTACGACGGCGCCTTCGGCTACTTCCCGACCTACACCCTGGGCGCGCTGATCGCCGCCCAGCTGTTCGACGCCGCCCGCCGCGCCCGGCCGGAGATCCCCCAGGCGATCGGCCGCGGCGACTTCACGCCGCTGCTCGGCTGGCTGCGCGAGAAGGTGCACGGCGAGGCCTCGCGCTGGAGCACCGCCGAGCTGGTCGGGCGCGCCAGCGGCAAACCCCTCGATCCCGGCGTCTTCAAGGCCCATCTGAAAGCCCGCTATCTCGACTCCTGAGGCGCCGGCCCGGTCCCGCGGGCGCTGCGCCTTGCCGCCGCAGGCCCGCCGACCCTAGAGTGCCTGCTCCCGATCGTTGGAATGACTGATGCGCTATTGCTCGACCCGGGGCGACGCCCCGGTCCTCGGTTTCGACGAGGTCCTGCTGACCGGCCTGGCGTCGGACGGCGGCCTGTACCTGCCCGAGGCCTGGCCGCACTTCTCCGCGGCCGACCTCGATGAGCTGGCCGGCCTGCCCTATCCCGAGCTGGCGGCCCGGATCATGCGGCCCTTCGTCGTCGGCTCGGTGGTCGCCGAGCGCTTCGACCTGCTGGTCGCCGAGGCCTATGCCGGCTTCGAGCACGCCGCCGTCACGCCGCTGAAGCAGCTCGACGCGCGGCTCTGGCTGCTCGAGCTGTTCCACGGGCCGACGCTCGCCTTCAAGGACGTCGCGCTGCAGCTGCTCGGCCTGCTGTTCGACGCCATCCTGTCGGCGCGCGGCCAGCGCCTGACCATCGTCGGCGCGACCTCCGGCGACACCGGCTCGGCGGCGATCGAGGCCTGCCGCGATCGCGCCCACGTCGAGATCTTCATGCTGCATCCGAAGGGCCGGACCAGCGAGGTGCAGCGCCGGCAGATGACCACGGTCCAGGCCGCCAACGTCCACAACATCGCGATCGAGGGCAGCTTCGACGACTGCCAGGACCTGGTGAAGGCGCTGTTCAACGACCGCGGCTTCCGCGCCGAGCTCCCGCTCTCGGCGGTCAACTCGATCAACTGGGCCCGGGTCATGGCCCAGATCGTCTACTACTTCGCCGCCGGCCTGGCGCTGGGCGCCATCGGGCCCGGGGGCCGCCGGCCGCTGGCCTTCGTCGTGCCGACCGGCAACTTCGGCAACGTCTTCGCCGGCTACGCCGCCAAGCGCATGGGCCTGCCGATCGAGACCCTGGTCGTCGCCTCCAACGCCAACGACATCCTGGCCCGCTTCTTCGAGACCGGCGCGCTGGCCATGGAGACTGTCGTGCCGACCCTCTCGCCCTCGATGGACATCCAGGTCTCGAGCAACTTCGAGCGCCTGCTCTTCGAGGCCGCCGACCGGGACGGGGCGCTGGTGCGCAGCCTGCTGGACCGCTTCCGCGAGGCGCGGCGGGTCGAGCTCGGCGAGCAGCTCTGGCAGGCGATCCGCAGCGATTTCCAGGGCTTCCGGCTCGACGACGCCGGCACGCTGGCCGAGATGGCCCTGCGCCGGCAGGAATCCGGCGAGCTCATCGACCCGCACAGTGCGGTCGGCACCGCGGCGGCGCGCAGCCTGGAGCTCGATCGCCGGCTGCCGGTCGTGGCCCTCGGCACGGCCCATCCGGCGAAGTTCCCCGACGCGGTCGAGAAGGCGACCGGCGAGCGGCCGCCGCTGCCGCCGCGCCTCGCCGACCTCTACGAGCGCCCGGAGCGCTTCGAGGTGCTGCCGGCCGACACCGAGGTCCTGAAGGCGCACATCCGCTCCCGGTCCGCCCTGGCGGGAGCCGCGGCATGAGCGTCACCGTCACCACCCTGCCGAACGGCCTGACCGTCGCCAGCGACCGCATGGACACGGTCGAGAGCGCCTCGATCGGCGTCTGGGTCGGCGTCGGCACGCGCCACGAACCGGCAGAGGCCAACGGCGTCGCGCACCTGCTGGAGCACATGGCCTTCAAGGGCACGAGCAACCGCTCGGCCCAGGCGATCGCCGAGGAGATCGAGGCGGTCGGCGGCCACCTCAATGCCTACACCGGGCGCGAGACCACGGCCTACTACGCCAAGGTGCTGGCCGACGACCTGCCGCTCGCGCTCGACATCCTCTCGGACATCCTGCAGCGCTCGACCTACGACGAGGAGGAGCTGAAGCGCGAGCGCGCCGTGGTGCTGCAGGAGATCGGCCAGGCCGAGGACACGCCCGACGACATCATCTTCGACTACTTCCAGGAGGTCGCCTATCCGGACCAGCCGATCGGCTGGCCGGTGCTCGGCCGCCCGGAGATCGTCGCCGTGTTGCCGCGCCAGGCCCTCTTCGACTACCAGCAGTCGCGCTACGGCGCCCGCCGCATGGTGCTGGCGGCCGCCGGACGACTGGAGCACGAGCGCCTGGTCGAGCTCGGGGCCGCGGCCTTCGGCGGGCACCGCAGCGAGAGCGTCGCCGAGCAGGCGCCGCCGCGCTACGCCGGCGGCGAGGCGCGCTTCGAGCGCGACCTGGAGCAGCTGCACCTGCTGCTCGGCTTCGAGGGCTTCGGCATCGAGGATCCCGACTACTACCCCGGCCAGGTCTTCTCGACCCTGTTCGGCGGCGGCATGTCCTCGCGGCTGTTCCAGGAGGTGCGCGAGAAGCGCGGCCTCGTCTACTCGATCTTCTCGTTCCTGCAGAGCCAGTCCGACAGCGGGCTGTTCGGCCTCTACGCCGGCACCGGCGAGGCCGAGGCCGGCGAGCTGCTGCCGATCTTCTGCGACGAGCTCGGCAAGGTGGCGGGTGCGCCGGTCGGCGAGGCGGAGCTGCAGCGGGCCAAGGCGCAGCTCAAGGCCTCGGTGCTGATGAGCCGCGAACGGACCAGCGCGCGCGCCGAGGCCCTGGGCGGCAACATCCTGGCCCACGGCCGGCCGATCCCGCCGGAAGAGGTCGTCGCGAAGATCGAGGCCGTCGGCCCCGACGACATTCTCCGTCTGGTCGGCCGCCTGCTGTCCAGCCCGCCGAGCCTGACCCTGCTCGGGCCGGCCGCCGGTGTCGAGAGCTACGATCGGCTGCTCGAGCGCCTGGGCGGCCCGGCGCCGAGGGTGGCCGCCGCCGGGGCATGAGGTCCGGGCCGCTGGTCCGCGGGCTGCCCCGCCTGTGGTCCGCGGCGCTCGGACCTCGCCTGAACGCCGCCCGCGTCTATCTGCGTCCGCCGACGATCGACGACTGGCGTGCCTGGTCGGAGCTGCGGCGCGAGAGCCGCGGCTTCCTGACGCCCTGGGAGCCGACCTGGCCGGCCGACGCCCTGACCGTGCCGGCCTTCCGCCGCCGCATCCGCCAGTACGCCCGCGAGCGGCAGGCGCGCAGCGGCTTCTCCTTCCTGATCTTCCGGCGCGCCGAGGCGGCCGGGCCGGGCGAGCCGAGAGGCGCGGACGCGCTGGTCGGCGGCGCCTCGCTGACCAACGTCAGGCGCGGCGTCTCGCAGTCGGCCAGCCTGGGCTACTGGATCGGCCGGCGCTACGCGCGCCAGGGCTACATGCACGAGGCCCTGGTCGAGCTGCTCGACTGGAGCTTCGGTCCGCTCGGCCTGCACCGGGTCGAGGCCGCCTGCCTGCCGGGGAACCGGCCGAGCCGGGGGCTGCTGGAGAAGCTCGGCTTCACCGAGGAGGGGCTGGCGCGCGGCTACCTGATGATCGACGGCCGCTGGCAGGACCACGTGCTCTACGGCCTGGTCGACGCGGACTGGAAGGCACGCCGCGACTGACCGGCGGGCGGGGCCGCGGCCGGGGCGCAGCGGGGCTCAGGCGTGGCCGGCGAAGCCGCTCAGCTTGGCGACGTCGAGGCCGATCTTGTCGACCGCCTTCTGCCACTTGCCCTCGAGGTCCGAGTCGAACAGCAGGGTCTCGTCGGGATCGACGATCAGCCAGCCGTTGGCCTGGATCTCCTGGTCGAGCTGGCCCGGTCCCCAGCCGGCGTAGCCGAGCGCCAGCAGGTGGCGGCGCGGGCCGCGGTCGTGGGCGATGTCGCGCAGGATGTCGACCGTCGCGGTCAGGGCCACGCCGTCGTCGATCTGCAGGCTCGAATCCTGGAGGTACTCGGTCGAGTGCAGCACGAAGCCGCGCCCGGTCTCGACCGGGCCGCCGAAGTGCACCCGGATCGCCCGTTCGGTCGCCGACTCGATGCCGAGCTGCTCCAGCAGGTCGGGGAAGCTCAGGCTCTCGACCAGGCGGTTCAGCACCAGCCCCATGGCCCACTCCTCGCTGTGGGCACAGAGGTAGACCACCGAGCGCTCGAACCAGGGGTCCTGCATCGACGGCATGGCGATCAGGAGCTTGCCGGTCAGGAAGTTGCCCTCGGCCTCGCTCAGACGATCGAACATGGACGCTCGCTGCTTGCTCATCGCTCGTTCCCCGCTGCGGCCAGCGGACGTATCGCCGCACGACTTCGTGACGATGTCGTGTGTCCTGGAAGCTATTATATGCCAGCCAGACCTCAGAAAAAGGTTACCGTTCCTCCAGGCCCAGGGATGTCCGTTCTGCTTCGCCGCCTGTTCTTGCTTCTCGCCGCGCTGACACTCGGCAGCGCCTGTGCCGTCTCCGGGGCCCGCGCCGCCGCCGGTCCCTGGGTCGACAACGACCAGGGCCGGCTGCGCCTGGTCGCGGCCGCGGACGCCATCGGTGAAACGGGCGAGCCGAAGCTCGGGTTGCAGATCGAGCTCAAGGACGGCTGGAAGACCTACTGGCGCTCGCCCGGCGACGCCGGCTTCCCGGTCAGCGTCGACTGGTCGGGCTCGGGCAACCTCGCCTCGACCCGCTTCGAATGGCCGGTGCCGCACCGCTTCACGCTGTTCGGCCTGGACACCTTCGGCTACGAGAAGGAGGTCGTCTTCCCGATCGCGGCCAAGGCCGCCGACCCGGGCCGGCCGCTCGCGCTGACGGCCAAGGTCGACTACCTGGTCTGCGCCGAGATCTGCGTGCCGCAGAGCGCGACGCTGACGCTCGACCTGCCGCCGGGCGCCGCCAGGCCTGCCCGCGAGGCCTTCCTGATCGACCGCTTCGAGGCGCGCGTGCCCGAGCAGGGCAGCGGCCACAGCGGCCTGACGCTGGAGCGGACCGGGGTCGGCGGCACGGCGACGAAGCCGACTTTGGTCGCCCAGGTCCGCTCGGCAGTCCCGCTCCTCGCGCCGGACCTGCTGGTCGAGACCGGGTCGGACCTGCGCTTCGGCGCGCCCGCGGTGAAGCTGGCGGCGGACAAGCGCAGCGCCACGCTGACGCTACCGGTCACCTTCGGGCCCCAGGGCGAGCGGCCGGTCGCCGGCACGCCGGCGACCCTGACCCTGGTCGACGGCAACCGCGGCCTGGAACAGGCGACGACCCTGCAGCCGCTGGCCGCGGCACCGGAGGGGCCCGCGGGCGAGCGCGCGGCGGGCTTCGGCGGCCTCGCGGCGATTCTCGGGCTGGCGCTGCTCGGCGGCCTGATCCTCAACCTGATGCCCTGCGTGCTGCCGGTGCTGTCGATCAAGCTGCTCTCGGCGATCGGCCACGGCGGCCGCGAGACCGGGGCGGTGCGGCTGTCCTTCCTGGCCTCGGCCGCGGGCATCCTGGCGTCCTTCCTGCTGCTCGCCGGCGCCGCGATCGCGGTCAAGGCGGCGGGGCTGGCGGTCGGCTGGGGCATCCAGTTCCAGCAGCCGCTGTTCCTCGCCGCGATGGCCCTGCTGGTCGTGCTGTTCGCGCTCAACCTCTTCGGCCTCTTCGAGATCCCGCTGCCCGGCTGGCTCGGCGGCGTGGCGACGATCGGTCACGGCCCGGGCGGCACCGGCGGCCACAGCCTGGCCGGCAACTTCCTGACCGGCGCCTTCGCGACCCTGCTGGCGACGCCCTGCTCGGCGCCCTTCCTGGGCACCGCGGTCGGCTTCGCGCTGTCGCGCGGCGCGCCGGAGATCCTCGCCGTCTTCACGGCCCTCGGCCTCGGCCTCGCCTTGCCCTACCTGCTGGTCGCCGCGGCGCCCGGGCTGGCGACCCGGCTGCCGCGGCCCGGTCGCTGGATGATCACCCTGCGCCGGCTGCTCGGCCTCGCGCTGGTCGGCACGGCTGCCTGGCTGCTCTCGGTGCTGGCCGTGCAGCTCGGCTGGCTGCCGACCGCCGGCGTCGCCCTGCTGCTCGGCGCCGTCGCGCTGCTGATCGCCCTGCGCCGCCGCCTGCCGCGCCCGGCCGCGGCCCTCGGCGGCGCGGCCCTGGTCGCGCTGCTGCTGGTCGTCGCCGCCTGGCCGCAGCCGACGCCCGGCGGGCGGGCGGGCGCGAGCCACGAGGCCGGCTGGCAGCCGCTCGACGTCGCGGCGATCCCGGCCCTGGTCGCCGAGGGCAAGGTCGTCTTCGTCGACGTCACGGCCGACTGGTGCATCACCTGCCAGGTCAACAAGGCCCTGGTGCTCGACGACCCGCAGGTCCAGGCGGCGCTGGGCGGCAAGGGCATCGTGCGCCTGCGCGGCGACTGGACCCGGCCCGACCCGGCGATCGCCGGCTACCTGGCCGGCTTCGGCCGCTACGGCATCCCCTTCAACGCCGTCTACGGCCCGGCGGCGCCCAACGGCAAGCCGCTGCCCGAGCTGCTGACCGTCGAGCAGGTGCTCTCGGCCCTGGCCGCGGCCGGCCCGTCCGGGCATCTGGCGGCGCGCGACTAGCGCGGCGAGGGGTTGCGGCCGGCGCCGGGCCGCGGCGCCGCGCGGCACGCTTGGCGGGCGAGCCCGGACGGCCTATCTGTGAGGGGCGAGCGCGCCGGCCGGCGTGCTCGAGCCATTTCCCAACCCTGGCAAGCACGAAGGGGGAAGCACCATGACGATCAAGGTCGGCGACAAGATTCCCAGCGCCAAGATGAAGCTGAAGACCAGCGACGGTATCCAGGAGGTGACCACCGACGAGCTGTTCGGCGGCAAGAAGGTCGTGGTCTTCGCGCTGCCCGGCGCCTTCACGCCGACCTGCTCGGCCAAGCACCTGCCCGGCTTCATCCAGAGGGCCGACGAGATCCGCGCCAAGGGCGTCGACCGGATCGCCTGCGTGTCGGTCAACGATGCCTTCGTGATGGACGCCTGGGGCCGCGACCAGGGGGCCGGCGACAAGGTCATGATGCTGGCGGACGGCAACGGCGAGTTCACCGACGCCCTCGGTCTGTCCTTCGACGCCTCGGGCTTCGGCATGGGCAAGCGCTCGCAGCGCTACGCCATGGTCGTCGACGACGGCGTGGTCAAGGCGCTGCATGTCGAGCAGCCGGGCGCCTTCGAGGTGTCGAGCGCCGAGGCCGTGCTGAACGTGCTCTGAGCCTCTGTCGCCCTCGGACGGCGCGAGGCGGCGGCCGGCCCGGCCGCCGCCTTCGCTTTCCGGGTGGATGACGGGGCCCGGCGCGGCGGGCTGCCGCACGACGCCTCCGATCCCTCTATAAGTATTTGATTCAGAAATAGTTTACCGTCCATATCGACGACAACCCTTGCTTTCCGGAGCGCCGCATTTGCTCTAGACTGCCGGCCAAAAGGAAGCGCTGGAGACGAGAGGACGCCTGGATGCGGAGAGGACTGCTGGTCGCCGGTGCGGCGCTCTTGGTGGTCGCCGCGGCGGCGGTCGCCGTCGGCGTCACGCTGCGCAACCAGGTCGAGGAGAACTGGCGCGTCGCGCTGGACCAGCTGCAGGAGCGGCTCGGGCCGGGCGCCGAGGTCAGCTACCGATCGCTCGACGTCGCCCTCTTCGCGCGCGGCGGCACGGTGCACGGCCTGGAGATATCGGCCCCGGCGCTCGAGGATCCCTTCACCCTGACGGTGGCCACGCTGTCCGCGAAGGGGCTCGTGATCGAGGGCAGCGAGGGCCTGCGCTTCCACTCCGGAGCGGCCGAGGGGGTCGTCGTCGCCACCGACTGGGGCCGCTGGCGGATCGACCGGGTCGCGCTGCGGGAAATGGTGTTCGACGACAGCCCGGCGACCGGCCCGGAGACCTGGACCGGGCGCCTGTCGTTCGATTCGGGCAGCGTCGAGCAGATCAGCTTCGACCGCTCTGGAGCGGTCAATCCGGCCCAGCCCTTCGTCGAGCACGTGCCCGGCACCTTCAAGATCAGGAAGCCGCCGCCGCCCGACCAGACGGCCAGCCTGCCGGACCAGCGCCAGGACGAGTCGCTGGCGCCGCCGCCCGGCGAGACGCCTGCCGACCAGGGCGCCGCCGGCGGGACGCCCTCCGACAAGCCCGACGCGACGCCCGGGGAAGGGGCGGCCGCCGGGCAGCCGGCGCCGGCCCCGCCGCCGTCGCTGCGCGGCTCCCTGGCCCACGCCGAGCTCGGGCAGCTGGTCCGCGGCCGCCTGGCGACGCTGCACTTCGAGCGGATGGCGGTCGACGAGACCGAGAGCCGGCGCCTGGAAGTGGCGCAGGGCGGCCTGACCGACCTCGACCTGACCCTGATCGCTTCGGGCCAGCTCGGCGACCTGATCCCGCCGCGGGCCCCGGCCGGAACCATGCGGCTCGAGGACGTGCGCCTGCACGACGACAAGGTCGACCTGCGCCTGGCCAGCCTGGCGATCGAGGACCGGACCGTCGACGAGAACCTGCGCCAGGAAATGACGCTCGACGGCCTGACCTTCTCCGGCCAGGACCCGGCCCTCGCCCGCTTCTGGGCGCCGATCGAGGCCGCCGGCTACGGCCCCGGCTTCCGCCTGCACAGCGTCGCGCTGCTGGCGCCCGACGGCGGCGAGGTCGACCTGCGCTCGCTGCTGCTGGAGCTGCCGAAGGCCGCGTCGCTCGAGGTGAAGGCGCACGTGCTGAAGCTCAACGAGGATCAGCTGCTCGAGGATCCGGAAGCGCTGGACAAGGTCGCGGGCAAGGCCAAGCTCGCTTCGGCCAGCCTGACCCTGATCGACGAGGGCGGCCTCGACGCCATCCTGACCGGCCCGGCCGGAGAGCAGGGCATGACCGCCAAGCAGCTGCGCCAGGTCGCCGCCTTCCAGGTCGCCGAGGCGCTGCGCCAGGGCCAGATGCCGCGCGACCTGGGGCTCGCGGTGCAGGAGTTCCTGGCTAATCCCGGGCGCCTGGAGGTCGAGATCAGGCCGTCCGAGCCGGTACCGCTGCTCGCCTTCGCGATGCTCGCGGTGGCGCCTGACCAGATCGCCGAGCAGCTCGGCATCGCCGCCAAGGCGACGCCGCCGGACTGAGGGGCGGCCCGACCCGGCTGCTCAGCGCGGGATCGCGGCCACGGCCAGACGGTCGGCGCGCTCGTTCTCCGGGTGGCCGGCATGGCCGCGGACCCAGTGGATCTCGATCTCGTGCGGCCGGATCGCGGCGTCCAGACGCTCCCAGAGGTCCTGGTTCTTGACCGGCTTCCTGTCGGCGGTCTTCCAGCCGCGCTTGCGCCAGGCGTGGATCCACTTGGTGATGCCGTCGCGCAGGTAGGTGCTGTCGGTCCAGAGCTCGATCCGGCTCGGCCGCTTCAGCGCCTCCAGGGCCGCGATCGCCGCCATCAGCTCCATGCGGTTGTTGGTGGTCTGCCGCTCGCCGCCGCTGAGCTCCTTCTCGCGGCCCCGGTAGCGCAGGACCGCGCCCCAGCCGCCGGGGCCCGGGTTGCCGCTGCAGGCCCCGTCGGTGAAGATCTCGACACTGTCGGTCATAGCGCTCCGTTCACGTCAGCCCGTAGGCGCCCGGGCCGCGCACCCCCTGGTGGAAGCGCAGCTTGTGCCAGTACTCCAGCGGGTCCTTCGGCGTGACCAGGGCGCCCGCCGGGCAGTTCAGCCAGTCGTAGAGCCGGGTCAGCAGGAAGCGCATGGCGGCGCCGCGCGCCAGGATCGGCAGGGCTGCCAGCTCCTCGGGTCCGACCGGGCGCTGGCCGCGGTAGCTGTTCAGCAGGTGGCGCGCCTTGGTCGCGTTGAAGGCGCCGTCGGGCTCGAAGCACCAGGCGTTCATGCAGATCGCCAGGTCGTAGGCGAAGCAGTCGTTGCAGGCGAAGTAGAAGTCGATCAGGCCGGTCAGCTTCTCGTCACGGAAGAAGACGTTGTCCGGGAACAGGTCGGCGTGGATGACGCCCTCGGGCAGGCCGGCCGGCCACTCCGCCTCCAGCCGGTCGAGCTCCCGCTCCAGGCCGGCGGCGAGGCCCTCGCAGACCTGGTCGGCGCGGCCGTCGCAGGACTCGTAGAGCGGCCGCCAGGAGCCGACCGACAGGGCGTTCGGACGCTTCAGCGCGAAGTCGCCGCCGGCCAGGTGCAGGCGTGCCAGCTGGGCGCCGAGCTCCTGGCAGTGGAAGGGATGGACGCGGCGCGGCCACAGGCCCTCCAGGAAGGTGATGACCGCCGCCGGCCGGCCGCGCAGGTCGTGCAGCACGGCGCCGTCGCGCGCCTTGACCGGCAGCGGACAGGCGATGCCGCGGCTCGCCAGATGCTCCATCAGGCCGAGGAAGAACGGCAGGTCCTCGCGGTGCACGCGCTTCTCGTAGAGCGTCAGCACGTAGTTGCCGGAGCGGGTGCCGAGCAGGAAGTTGGAGTTCTCGACGCCCTCGGCGATGCCCTTGAAGGTGAGCACCTCGCCCAGGTCGTAGGCGCCCAGGAAGGCGCGCAGCTCTTCGTCGGAAACCTCGGTGTAGACGGCCATGGCGCCGCCTCTTAGCGGAAAAGCCGCGCCCGAGAAAGCGCGGCGCGCGGGGCCGGGCGGCGCCGGTCGCCCGCGCCGTCGTCCGGCCTGTCGGGGATCGCGGGCCGGCCGCCGCCGGTCGCGCCCGATGCCGCCCGGCCGGTCCTCGCGGCGGTCACGCCGCGGCGGTGACGTCGGCGACGACGCGCGGCAGCTTGAAGGTCACGTTCTCGTCGGGCGTCGTCGCATACTCGATGGCGACGTCGAAGCGCTGGCGGAAGGCCTCGATGACCTCCTGGACCAGCACCTCCGGCGCCGAGGCGCCGGCGGTCAGGCCGATCCGGGTCTTGCCCTCCAGCTGCGCCCAGGGGATCTCCGTGGCGCGCTGCACCAGCGCCGCGAAGGGGCAGCCGAGCTTCTGGGCGACCTCGACCAGGCGCCGCGAGTTCGAGGAGTTCGGCGCGCCGACGACCAGCAGGGCCTCGCAGCTCTGGGCGATGTCCTTGACCGCCTGCTGGCGGTTGGTCGTGGCGTAGCAGATGTCCTCCTTGCGCGGCGTGCGGATCTTGGGAAAGCGCCGCTGCAGGGCGTCGACGACGCCCGCGGTCTCGTCGACCGACAGCGTCGTCTGGGTGACGTAGGCCAGGCGCTCGGGGTCGCGCACCTTGAGGTGCTCGACCTCCTCCTCGCCCTCGACCAGCAGGATCGATCCCTCGGGCAGCTGGCCCAGGGTGCCGATCACCTCGGGATGGCCGCGGTGGCCGATCATGACGATCTGCAGGCCGTCCTTGTAGTGGCGCTCGGCCTCGCGGTGGACCTTGCTGACCAGCGGGCAGGTCGCGTCGACGTAGAGCATCTTGCGCGTCTCGGCCTCGGCCGGCACCGACTTCGGCACGCCGTGCGCCGAGAAGATGACCGGGTAGCCGTCGGGCACCTCGCTGAGCTCGTCGACGAAGATCGCGCCCTGCTGCTCCAGCGACTCGACGACGTAGCGGTTGTGCACGATCTCGTGCCGGACATAGACCGGCGGGCCGAACTTCTTGAGCGCCCGCTCGACGATGTCGATCGCGCGCACCACGCCGGCGCAGAAGCCTCGCGGGTTCGCCAGGACGATCGTCATCTTCTCGCCTGTCATCTCGGTCCTCGCCCTGTGAGCCGCGCCACCCCTGGAAAACCGCTCTCCGGGGCTGCGGCGGTTGCGGTCTTGTGGCTCCGCCGGGCCTCTCCTAGAGTGCCGCGCCGGCGCCGACTGCTGCGCCGCACCCTAATATAGTCAGCCGCAAAGGGAAATTGAGAGATGGCTCAGGCAGGAGCGGAACGCGCCGGCATGGCCGTCGGCGGCCCTCGCAGGCGGCCCGGGGCTGCCCGACGGCTCGGCGCGACGATCGGGCGCGGCGCCCTGCTGGCCGCCTTGCTGCTGCTGCCGGGCGCCTGCTCGCTGTTCCAGAAGGACGGGCCGCCGCCGCCCTGCCCGACGGTCGCGCGGCCGAGCGAGACCGATCACCTGACCCGCTTCGACGGGTCCGGCCGCGACCTGACCGACGTCGTCTTCAAGGCCCGGCTGCGCGACGTCAAGTCGAGCTGCGAGTACCACGACGACGACACCCGCCTGGAAGGCGACCTGCTGATCACCTTCGAGATCGAGCGCGGGCCGGCGCTGCGCCGCCTGCAGGCGGGCCAGGACAGCAACGCCGCCGGCTTCAGCTACTTCGTCGCGGTCGCGACCAACGCCGACCAGCCGAAGATCCTGAGCCGCCAGGCCTTCGACGTGAACGCGACCTTCGAGGGCAACAACAACCGGGTCGCCCTGACCGACGAGATCGCCCCGCAGATCTCCCTGAAGCCGGGCGAGGACGGCAGCAACTACCGGATCTACGTCGGCATCGAGCTCAACCACGCCGAGCTGGACTACAACCGCCAGAACCAGTGAACCGGAACCAGTGAGCCGGCGCCGGTGAGCGGCGGGCCTCAGGAGGGCTCGTCCGCCTTCTGCAGCGCTTCCAGGAAACGCGTTCCGTAGCGCTCCAGCTTGCTGGCGCCGACACCGGGAATTTCCGAGAGCGCGTCGAGGTCCCGCGGCCGGGCCTTGGCCATGGCGATCAGCGTCGTGTCCTGGAACACGATGTAGGGCGGCACGCCCTGCTCCCGGGCCAGGGTCGTGCGGACGGCGCGCAGCTGCTCGAAGACCTGGGCCTCGCCGGCATCGAGGGCCTGTCGCAGCGCGGCGCTCTCGCCTGCCGCCGGGCGGGCGGCGCGGCCGGCCTTGCGGCGCCGGTCGTGGCGCAGCATCAGCTTCATCTCGCCCTTCAGGATGGCGCGCGCCTCGCCGGCCAGGCGCAGGGCGCCGTAGGCGTCGTGGTCGACCTCCAGGGCGCCGCGCGCAACGAGCTGCCGGAACACCGACTGCCACTCGGTCTTGTCGAGGTCGCGGCCGACGCCGAAGGTCGGCAGGCGGTCGTGGTGCCACTGGCGGATCTTGTCCGAGTCGCTGCCCTGCAGCAGGTCGATCAGGTGGCCGATGCCGAAGCGCTGGCCGGTGCGGTAGACCGCCGAGAGCGCCTTCTGCGCCGGCACCGTGCCGTCGTAGCTCTCGACCGGACTGAGGCAGGTGTCGCAGTTGCCGCAGGGGCCCTCGCGATGCTCGCCGAAGTGGCGCAGCAGGGCGTTGCGCCGGCACTCGGCGGTCTCGCAGATGCCGAGCAGGGCCGAGAGCTTGGCCCGCTCGACCCGCTTGATCTCGTCCGGGCTGCCCGAGTCGTCGATCATCCGGCGCCGCAGCGCCATGTCGGCCAGGCCGTAGAACAGGATCGCGTTGGCGGGCAGGCCGTCGCGGCCGGCACGGCCGGCCTCCTGCATGTAGGCCTCGATGCTGGACGGCAGGTCGAGGTGGGCGACGAAGCGCACGTCCGGCTTGTCGATGCCCATGCCGAAGGCGATGGTCGCGACCAGCACCAGCCCCTCCTCCTTCAGGAAGGCGTCCTGGTTCGCCTGGCGCACGGCGGTCGGCATGCCGGCGTGGTAGGGCAGGGCGCGCAGGCCCTGGCCGGCCAGCCACTCGGCGGTCTCCTCGACCTTGCGGCGGGACAGGCAGTAGACGATGCCGCTGTCGCCGTGGTGCTCGCGCTGCAGGAAGCCCAGCAGCTGGCGCTTCGGGTTGTCCTTGACCTCGATCGAGAAGCGGATGTTCGGCCGGTCGAAGCTGCTGATGAAGATGCGTGCGTCGTCGAGTCGCAGGCGATGCACCAGGTCGCGCTGGGTCTGCGGATCGGCGGTCGCGGTGAGCGCCAGGCGCGGCACGCCGGGGAAGCTCTCGGCCAGCTCGCCGAGCTTCAGGTACTCGGGCCGGAAGTCGTGGCCCCACTGGCTGACGCAGTGCGCCTCGTCGATGGCGATGAGGGCGATCGGCATGCGCTGCAGGAAGGCGACGAAGCTGGGCAGCGCCACCCGCTCGGGCGCGGCGTAGAGCAGGTCGATCTCGCCGGCCAGCATGGCGCGCCGCAGCGCCTGCACCTCGGCCTCGCCGAGGTCGGAGTTGTAGGCGGCGGCGCGCACGCCGAGCTGGCGCAGGGCCTCCACCTGGTCGCGCATCAGGGCGATCAGCGGGCTGACGACGATCGCCATGCCGGGGCGCAGCAGCCCCGGGACCTGGTAGCAGAGCGACTTGCCGCCGCCGGTCGGCGCGAAGACCACGGCGTCGCCGCCCTGCCAGACGTGGCGGATGATCTCCTCCTGCTGGCCGCGGAAGGTCTCGTGGCCGAACAGGCTCTTGAGGATGCCATGCGGCGTCGGCCGGTCGGTCCCGGCCCCCTCGGTCCCGGGCTCCGTCGCCGGGGCCGTCGTCTGGTCGCTCGTCAGGTCCGTCATCGCGGGTCCAGCGGTAGGGGATTCGTCGCCGCTTGCCCAGAGGTTGCCCGCCGGGGCCTTCCGGTGTCCCGCGGCGGCGTCGCGCGGCTTGGCGGTTCTGTAGCAGGAAGCGTCGTCGATTGACAAAAGTCCGAACTCCTTTACCCTCCGCGGCGCGTCCAGAGTCGTGCGCGGGAGACGCCGGGCAGGGGGAGACCCCGGGCCCGGGGCCGAAGGAGCAACCGCCCCGGAAACTCTCAGGCAAAAGGACCGCGACCGTAGGTTGGACGCCTCTGGAGAGCGGGCCGCGCGCAGATCCTGCACGCGGTCTCACCGAAGGGGGTAATCCGTTCGCCCGCGGGGTCCAGCACCCCGCGAACCCGTTTTTGTTACGGCTTTGGGTTCGGCGGCGGGAAATCTCTCAGGGTCGTGGACAGAGGGGGCGCGTCGCAGCTCGCGGTTCGGCGAGGTGCTGCGCCGTCCATCTCTGTTGGAAAGCGACCCTTGAACGGCACCCCAGAAGACGACCTTCGACGCACCCCCCTCTACGAGCTTCACCGGGCCCTCGGCGCCCGCCTCGTGCCCTTCGCGGGCTACGAGATGCCGGTCCAGTATCCGGCCGGCATCCTGAAGGAGCACCTGCAGTGCCGCGAGCAGGCGGCGCTGTTCGACGTCTCGCACATGGGCCAGGTGCGCCTCGAAGGGCCCGGCGCCGCCGCGGCGCTGGAGGGCCTGGCGCCACTCGACGCGCAGGGGCTGCCCGAGGGCCGGACCCGCTACTCCTTCTTCACCAACGCGGCCGGCGGCATCCTCGACGACTTCATGACCAGCAATGCCGGCGACCACCTGTTCCTGGTGGTCAACGCCGCCTGCAAGGCCGCCGACGTCGCCCGCCTCGAGGCGGCCCTGCCGGCCGGCACCCGCTGCGCGCTGCTCGAGGACCGCGCCCTGCTCGCCCTGCAGGGCCCCAGGGCGGCGGCCGTGCTGGCGCGCCTCGCGCCGGAGGTCGCCGGGCTGCGCTTCATGGATTCGCGCGAGCTCGAGCTCGCCGGCCTGCCGGCGCGGGTCTCGCGCTCCGGCTACACCGGCGAGGACGGCTTCGAGATCTCGCTGCCGGCCGACTCGGCCGCGGCCTTCGCCGAGCGCCTGCTCGGCGAGCCGGAGGTCGCGCCCGCCGGCCTGGGCGCCCGCGATTCGCTGCGCCTGGAGGCCGGGCTCTGCCTCTACGGCCACGACCTCGACGAGACGACGACGCCGATCGAGGCCGGCCTCGCCTGGGCGATCGGCAAGCGGCGCCGCGCCGAGGGCGGCTTTCCCGGCGCCGAGATCATCCGGCGCCAGCTCGCCGAGGGCCCGGCCCGCAAGCGCATCGGCCTGCTGCCGGAGGGCCGGGCGCCGCTGCGCGAGGGCCTGGAGCTGGCCGACGGCACCGGCCACAAGGTCGGGCGCATCACCAGCGGCGGCTTCGCGCCGAGCCTCGGCCGGCCGGTCGCCATGGGCTACGTCGAGGCGGCCCTGGCCGATCCCGGCGTCGCGCTGACCGCCGAGCTGCGCGGCAAGCCGACGGCGCTGACCGTCGCGGCGATGCCCTTCGTCAAGCACGGCTACAAGCGATCCTGAGGACATCCCGAACCAAGCGAACAGCGGAGGCGAGAAGCGTGGCGGATCTCTATTTCACCGACGAGCACGAGTGGCTGAAGGTCGAGGGCGGCGAGGCCACGGTCGGCATCACCCAGTACGCCCAGGAGCAGCTCGGCGACGTGGTCTTCGTCGAGCTGCCCGAGGTCGGCAGCAGCCTGGCCAAGGGCGACCAGGCGGCGGTCGTCGAATCGGTCAAGGCGGCCAGCGAGGTCTATGCCGGCGTCTCCGGCGAGGTCACCGCGGTCAACGAGGCGCTGGTCGACGAGCCGGCCAAGGTCAACGCCGAGCCGGAGAGCGGCGGCTGGTTCTTCAAGATGACGCTCAGCGACCCGGGCGAGCTGTCCGGGCTGATGGACGAGGCGGCCTACAAGGCCTTCGTCGAGGGTCTCGGCTGACGCCGGGGCGTCGCCCCGGGCCCCTCCGGGCAGCGTAAACGAAGCGCAAGAGAGAGAACGTGGTCATGACGGCAGCGCGGCAGAGCCTGACGGAACTCGAAGCGAAGACGGACTTCCGGCGGCGGCACATCGGTCCCGGCGACAACGAGATCGCCGCCATGCTGAAGGAGATCGGGCTCGGCTCGCTGGAGGAGCTGACCGACCGGGCGGTGCCCAGGTCGATCCGCTCCGACCGCCTGCCCGACCTGCCGCCGCCGCTGACCGAGGCCGAGGCGCTGGCGCGCCTGGCCGAGCTGGCCGCGCTCAACAAGCAGGCGGTCTCGCTGATCGGCCTCGGCTATCACGACTGCCATACGCCGCCGGTGATCCAGCGGAACCTGCTGGAGAACCCCGGCTGGTACACCGCCTACACGCCCTACCAGGCGGAGATCGCCCAGGGCCGCCTGGAGGCGCTGGTCACCTTCCAGCAGATGGTCGTCGACCTGACCGGCCTGGAGCTGGCCAACGCCTCGCTGCTCGACGAGGGCACGGCGGCGGCCGAGGCCATGACCCTGATGCACCGCCAGTCGAAGTCCGGGTCGATGCGCTGCTTCGTCGCCGACGACTGCCATCCGCAGACCCTCGCGGTGCTGAAGACCCGGGCCGAGCCGCTCGGCATCGAGCTGGTGATCGGCGACCCGACGGCCGATCTGGTGGCGGGTGGCCTGCCCGAGGGCGAGATCTTCGGCGCGATCCTGCAGTACCCCAACACCTACGGCCAGGTGCGCGACGACGCCGAGCTGGTCGAGGCGCTGCACGAGCGCGGCGTCCTGGTCACGGTCGCGACCGACCTGCTGGCGCTGACCCTGCTCAGCCCGCCGGGCGCCTGGGGCGCCGACATCGCCGTCGGCTCGGCCCAGCGCTTAGGCGTGCCGCTCGGCTACGGCGGCCCGCATGCCGCCTTCATGGCGACCCGCGACGCCTTCAAGCGCTCGATCCCCGGCCGCATCGTCGGCGTCTCGGTCGATTCGCACGGCAAGCCGGCCTATCGCCTGGCGCTGCAGACCCGCGAGCAGCACATCCGCCGCGACAAGGCGACCAGCAACATCTGCACGGCGCAGGTGCTGCTGGCGGTGATCGCCGGCTTCTACGCGGCCTGGCACGGTCCCGAGGGCCTGACCCGGATCGCCCGGCGCACCCACCGCCTGACCGCGATCCTGGCCGAGGGCTTGCGCCGGCTCGGCTTCAGGATCGAGACGACGGCCTTCTTCGACACCATCGTCGTCGAGGCCGACGCCGCGGTGCACCAGCGCGCGCGCAGCGCCGGCATCAACCTCAGGATCGTCGACAGCAACCGCGTCGGCATCGCGCTCGACGAGACGACGACGCGCGAGACGGTCGAGAAGCTCTGGCAGGCCTTCGCCCAACGCGCCCTCGACATGACCGTCGAGTCGCTCGACGCCGGGGTCGACGACGCGCTGCCCGCGGCGCTGCTGCGGCGCGACGCCTTCCTGACCCATCCGGTCTTCCACGCCTACCGCTCCGAGACCGAGATGCTGCGCTACCTGAAGCGCCTGCAGGAGCGCGACATCGCGCTCGACCGGGCGATGATCCCGCTCGGCAGCTGCACCATGAAGCTGAATGCCGCCGCCGAGATGATGGCGATCACCTGGCCGGGCTTCGCGAAGATCCATCCCTTCGCGCCGGCCGACCAGGCCGAGGGCTACCGGGAGCTGATCGACGACCTCGAGGCCAAGCTGTCGGCGCTGACCGGCTTCGCCGCCGTCTCGCTGCAGCCCAACGCCGGCAGCCAGGGCGAGTACGCCGGCCTGTTGACGATCCGCGCCTGGCACCACAGCCGCGGCGACGGCGGCCGCGACGTCTGCCTGATCCCGGCGTCCGCGCACGGCACCAATCCGGCCAGCGCGGTCATGGCCGGGCTCAAGGTCGTGGTCGTCGGCTGCGACGATCAGGGCAACGTCGACCTGGACGACCTGAAAGCCAAGGCCGGGGAGCACAAGGACCGGCTGGCCGCGCTGATGGTCACCTACCCCTCGACCCACGGCGTCTTCGAGGAGGGCATCCGCGAGATCTGCCGGATCGTCCACGAGGCCGGCGGCCAGGTCTACATGGACGGCGCCAACCTCAACGCGCTGCTCGGGCTCTGCCTGCCCGGCGAGTTCGGGCCCGACGTCGCCCACATGAACCTGCATAAGACCTTCTGCATCCCGCACGGCGGCGGCGGCCCGGGCGTCGGGCCGATCGGTGTCGCAGAGCACCTCGCGCCCTTCCTGCCGGGCCACCCGCTGCCCGGCCAGGTCGAGGGCGATACCCTGGGCACCAGGCGCAGCCTCGGGCCGGTCTCGGCCGCGCCCTACGGCTCGGCAGGCATCCTGCCGATCTCCTGGGCCTACATCGCGATGATGGGGGCCGAGGGCCTGAAGCGGGCGACCCAGGTCGCGATCCTCAACGCCAACTACCTGGCCAGGCGCCTCGAGAGCCACTACCCGGTGCTCTACAAGGGCCGCAACGGCCTGGTCGCCCACGAGTGCATCCTCGACACCCGCGGCCTCAAGGACAGCGCCGGCATCTCCGTCGACGACATCGCCAAGCGGCTGATGGACCACGGCTTCCACGCTCCGACCATGTCCTGGCCGGTGGCCGGCACGCTGATGGTCGAGCCGACCGAATCGGAGGCGAAGGCCGAGCTCGACCGCTTCGTCGCGGCGATGGTCGAGATCCGCCAGGAGGCCGACAAGGTCGAGAAGGGCGTCTGGCCGAAGGACGACAACCCGCTGGTCAACGCCCCGCACACCGCCGAGTCGGTGCTCGCCGACGACTGGAGCCATCCCTACAGCCGCGCCGAGGCGGCCTATCCGGCCGGCTCGCACCGCGAGGCCAAGTACTGGCCGCCGGTCGGGCGCGTCGACAACGTCTACGGCGACCGCCACCTGGTCTGCACCTGCCCCTCTCCCGAGGCCTACCAGGACGCCGCGGAGTAGGGCGCGGGCCGAGGTCGTTTCCTGGCGTTCCCTCTCCGCCCTTGGGGGCGGAGAGGGCAGGGAGAGGTGGGGGGCGACCTTTCGGTTGCCGAGGCGTCGGGCAAGGGTAGCCCCCTCACCTCACCTCACCCCAACCCTCTCCCCTCCCCGAGGGGAGCGGAGAGGGAGCCGCGCCGAGACAGCGCGCTCAGGACCTTCGCTCTCCGGTCGCTTTCTGCTAGAACCGCTGCCGTCTTCATCCGCCGCGGGCGCCTGCACCTTGCCTTCGTACTAGCCGGTCTCGTCAGTCCACCCGTTCCGCCCGGCCGCGCGCTCGCGCCGCCGGGCAAGGCGCAGTTGCGTCCGCCGGGGTGGCGCGTCGAGACCGGCCTGGCTGGATCGACGCCCGACCGCGCCTGTTCCCGGCGCGCGCATTCCCCGGATCGCCTTCCTTCTTCCCGCCACGCCGTGCCTCCGATCGAGGGGCTTCGACACGCCGTCCTGACGGACCTCCCCTGGGGAGGAGAAGCTCGGCGTGTCCGACAGGCTGTCGGTCCTCTGGACCATCGTGCCGCTGATCGCCCCGCAGCCCTGGCTGCCCTGCAGCCGCTGCGGCGAGGTCACGGCGTTCCGAAGCAGCGGCAGGTTCAGGATCAACGCGAACGGCCGGCGCGTCGACGCCTGGCTGGTCTACCGCTGCACCCGCTGCCAGAAGAGCTGGAACCGCCCGGTACTGGAGCGCCGGCCGGTCGCCAGCCTCGACCCCGGGCTGCTCCGGGCGCTGACGGCGAACGACCCGGCCGAAGCGCGCGCCGTCGCCTTCGACCTCGACGGCCTGCGGCGCCGGGCGGAGCGGGTCGAGCTGTGCTCCGAGGTGGCGATCACCAGGAGGCCGAGGTCCGGCGTCGCGGCGAGCGCCGCGATCCTGGCGATCGAGCTGGTCGCTCCGCTGCCGCTCGGCCTGCGTCTCGACCGGCTCCTGGCCGAGGGTCTCGGGGTCCCGCGCGGACGCGTCGCCGCGCTGCACGACGCGGGCCGCCTGCTGCTGGAGCCGGCCGGGAAGCGGGGCCTCCGGCGGCCCCTGCGCGACCGCCAGGGCGTGACGCTGGATCTCGCCGCCGAGCCGGACGGCGCCGAGATCGCGCGGGCCGCCGCCGGGGCGGCGTGACGAATCGAAAGGGGCCTCACCCGGCGGGGTGAGGCCCTTTCCAGTCACCGGACGTCGGGGTCGGCGGCTAGGCCTTGGTGCCCTTGGCCTCGGTGGTCAGCATGCCGGCCTTGCGGTCGATACCCCATCGGAAGCCCCCGAGCGCGCCGTCGTCGCGCAGCACGCGATGACAGGGGATGACCAGGCTGACCGGGTTGGTGGCACAGGCCCGTGCCACCGCCCGCTGGCCCTTCGGCAGGCCCAGGCGCTCGGCCAGCTCGGCGTAGGTCATGGTCTCGCCGTAGGGAATCGCGACCAGCTCGTTCCAGACCCGGCGCTGGAAGGCGGTGGCCCGGACGTCGAGCGGCAGGTCTAGGTGCGGCGTCTCGCCGGCGATGAAGGCCAGCACCGCCTCGACCGACGGCTTGATCGACAGCTCGTCGTGCTCGATCGAGGCGGCCGAGGGGAACTCCGCCTTCAGCTCGGCGACCAGCCGCCGCTCGTCCTCGCCGAGCGCCAGGAAGCAGAGCCCCTTGGCGGTCGCCGCGACCAGCAGCCGGCCGAGCGGCGAGGGCGTCACGGCATAGACGATGCGCGCGCCGTTGCCGCCCTTGGCGTAGGTCGCCGGCGTCATGCCGAGGCGCCGGGCGCAGTCCTCGTAGACCCGCGAGGAGGAGCCGTAGCCGGCACCGTAGGTCGCCTCGGCGACCCGGCCGTGCTCGCGCAGCTCGGCCCGGAAGCGCGCGCTGCGCCGCGCCTCGGCGTACTCGCGCGGGCTGACGCCGAGCAGCTTCTTGAACAGCCGCTGCAGGTGCCAGGGGCTGAGCGCGACGCGCTCGGCCAGCTCGGCCAGGGTCAGCCGCTCGCTCTCGGGGTCGTCGAGCAGGCGGCAGGCCTCCTCGACCGCGGCGACCTGGCGGGTCGAGGCGCGCCGGTGCTGGGCCGGCTTCGCCTCGGCCGGTCGCGTCCCGACCGGCCGCGCCTCGACGGGGCGGGCCTGGGCCGGGCGGACCTGGGCCGGGCCGCGCCGCTCGCTCGCGTCGTGCCGCCGCGAATCGCGGCTGTCCCGGTCTATGGGCTCTGGGGTCAACAAGCCTGCGTCCATCGTCGCTACTCCGCTCTCTGTCCAGTGCAGGGCGGATCCTGCCGCCCTGGGAAGGTCGCGACTATCCGTTCCTTGCGCAAGCCCGGCGACCGGCGTCCGCACACCCGGCGCGTGCCGGGACCGGAAAGAGCCACCCCGGAAAAGGGTCTGTCACAAAAGCATCATATAAGTGCAAGATAGCCGTTGCGGACGGCCCTTACAGAGGCGGCAAGCCAGTCGCGTCCGGCGACCGGCAAGACCTGCCCGACCGTCCCGCGGGGAAACGACAGGGAGACTTCAGATGTCGCTCCGACACACGTTGCTGGCGGCCGTCGCCGCCGTCGCGATGACCGGCCTGGCCGCCTCGGCCCAGGCCAAGACCGAGATCACCTGGTGGCACGCCATGGGCGGCGAGCTCGGCAAGAAGGTCGAGGAGATCGCGGCCAACTTCAACAAGAGCCAGGACCAGTACGAGCTCAAGGCGATCTACAAGGGCAACTACACCGAGACCATGACCGCGGCCATCGCCGCGTTCCGGGCCGGCCAGCAGCCCGACATCGTCCAGGTCTTCGAGGTCGGCACGGCGACCATGATGGCCGCCAAGGGCGCGGTCTATCCCGTCTACAAGCTGATGAACGACAGCGGCCTGAAGTGGGATCCGAACGCCTTCCTGCCCGCCGTGGTCGGCTACTACACCGACACCGACGGCAACATGCTGTCGATGCCGTTCAACTCCTCGACCCCGGTGCTCTATTACAACAAGGACGCCTTCGAGAAGGCCGGTCTCGACCCGAACAGCCCGCCGAAGACCTGGCAGGAGCTGGCCGCCGACTCGAAGAAGATCATCGACAGCGGCGCCGCGACCTGCGGCTTCACCACCGGCTGGCAGTCCTGGGTGCAGATCGAGAACTTCAGCGCCTGGCACAACATCCCGATCGGCACCAAGTCGAACGGCTTCGGCGGCCTCGACACCCAGCTGACGATCAACTCGCCGCTCGACGTCCGCCACATCGGCGACATGGCCGCCTGGCAGAAGGACGGCATCTTCAAGTACGGCGGCCGCCGCTCCGACTCGGCGCCGCTGTTCTATTCGGGCGAGTGCGCCATGTACATGAACTCGTCGGGCTCCTACGCCGGCGTCAAGGGCAATGCCAAGTTCGCGTTCGGCGTCGGCATGCTGCCCTACTACGACGACGTCAAGGGCGCGCCGCAGAACTCGATCATCGGCGGTGCCACCCTCTGGGTCCTGCAGGGCCACGACAAGGCGGAGTACAAGGGCGTCGCGGCCTTCTTCAACTACCTCTCCTCGCCCGAGGTCCAGGCCGACTGGCACCAGTTCTCCGGCTACCTGCCGATCACCCAGGCGGCCTACGAGCTGACCAAGAAGCAGGGCTTCTACGAGAAGAACCCCGGCACCGACGTCGCCGTGAAGCAGATCACGCTCAACAAGCCGACCGAGAACTCGAAGGGCCTGCGCTTCGGCAACTTCGTCCAGATCCGCGACATCATCAACGAGGAGCTGGAGAACATCTGGGCCGGCAAGAAGTCGGCCAAGCAGGGGCTCGACGACGCGGTCAAGCGCGGCAACGAGCTGCTGCGCCAGTTCGAAGCCGACAACTCCTGATCGGCCGGCCCCGGGGCTAGCGACGGTCGCGTGCCGCCCGCCGTCACGGCGGGCGGCGCCGCCGTCGCTCCCGCCCCGATCCCTTCCCGCACGCACCCGACGGTCCGATGCACAAGCGCGTCACCTTCCGGCACCCGCTGCTGCCGTACCTGCTGGTGCTGCCGCAGCTGGCGATCACCTTCGTCTTCTTCCTCTGGCCGGCCAGCCAGGCGCTCTACTACTCGGTGCTGCGCCAGGATCCCTTCGGCCTGAAGACGAAGTTCGTCGGGCTGCAGAACTTCGAGCGGCTGTTCAGCGACCCGACCTATCTGAATTCCTTCGACGTCACGATCGTCTTCTCGCTCTCGGTGACGCTGTCGGGCATGGCGCTCGGTCTGCTCTTCGCGGTCATGGCCGACCGCGTGGTCAAGGGTGCGGCGACGTACAAGACCCTGCTGATCTGGCCTTACGCCGTGGCCCCGGCGGTCGCTGGCGTGCTCTGGTGGTTCCTGTTCAACCCGACGATCGGCATCCTGGCCTACGCCCTGCGCAGCCTCGGCTACGACTGGAACCACGCGGTCTCCGGCACCGACGCGCTGATCCTGGTCATCGTCGCCTCGACCTGGAAGCAGGTCTCCTACAACTTCCTGTTCTTCCTGGCCGGGCTGCAGGCGATCCCGAAGTCGCTGATCGAGGCGGCGGCGATCGACGGCGCCGGCCCGGCGCGGCGCTTCTGGACCATCGTCTTCCCGCTGCTCTCGCCGACGACCTTCTTCCTGCTGGTCGTCAACATGGTCTACGCCTTCTTCGAGACCTTCGGCGTGGTCCACGCGACGACCAGCGGCGGCCCCGGCCAGGCGACGACGATCCTGGTCTACAAGGTCTTCAACGACGGCTTCATCGGCCTGAACCTCGGCAGCTCGGCGGCGCAGTCGGTGATCCTGATGGTCATCGTCATCTCCCTCACCATGATCCAGTTCCGCTTCATCGAGCGGCGGGTCCAGTACTAGGAGGCGCCGGCGATGGTCGAGAACCGCCCCTGGATGGCCTGGATCACGCACCTGGTGCTGCTCTGCGGCGTGCTGCTGGTCGCCTTTCCGCTCTGGGTCGCCTTCGTCGCCTCGACCCATGCCGGCGGCGACCTGCTGAGCGGCGTCACCCCGCTGCTGCCCGGCGACCGGCTGTTCGAGAACTACCGCACCGTGCTGGGCAGCGGCCTCTCCGCCTCGGGCGGCGTGCCGGTCGGCCTGATGATGTGGAACTCGCTGGTCATGGCGCTGTCGATCGCGGTCGGCAAGATCGCGATCTCGATCATCTCGGCCTACGCCATCGTCTACTTCCGCTTCCCCTTCCGGATGCTCTGCTTCTGGCTGATCTTCGTGACCCTGATGCTGCCGGTCGAGGTGCGCATCCTGCCGACCTTCGAGGTCGTCTCGGACCTGGGGATGCTGAACTCCTACGCCGGCCTGTCGGTGCCGCTGATCGCCAGCGCGACGGCGACCTTCCTGTTCCGGCAGTTCTTCCTGACGGTGCCCGACGAGCTGACCGAGGCGGCGCGGGTCGACGGCGCGGGCCCGCTGCGCTTCTTCCTCGACATCCTGCTGCCGCTCAGCCGCACCAACGTCGCGGCGCTCTTCGTGATCCTCTTCATCTACGGCTGGGTGCAGTACCTCTGGCCGCTGCTCGTCACCACCGACGAGTCCTTCTACACGATCGTCATGGGCATCCAGCGCATGGTCACCGTGGCCGACGCGGAGCCCCAGTGGCATCTGGTCATGGCGACCGCGGTGCTGGCCATGCTGCCGCCGGTGGCGGTCGTCGTCCTCATGCAGGGCCTGTTCGTCAAGGGCCTCGTCGAGACCGAGAAATAGGAAAGCGAGCGATGGCCGAAATCTGCATGCGTGGCGTCCGGAAGCGCTACGGCGATACCCAGGTGATCCACGGCATCGACGTCGAGATCGCCGACGGCGAGTTCATCGTCATCGTCGGTCCCTCGGGCTGCGGCAAGTCCACCCTGCTGCGCATGGTCGCCGGCCTGGAGACGATCACCGAGGGCGAGATCTCGATCGGCGGGCGGGTCGTCAACCAGCTCGAGCCGAAGGAACGGGACATCGCCATGGTGTTCCAGAACTACGCGCTCTATCCGCACATGTCGGTCTTCGACAACATGGCCTACGGCCTGAAGATCGCGCGCACGCCGAAGGACGAGATCCGCGCCCGGGTCGAGGAGGCGGCGAAGCTGCTCGAGCTCGGCGGCCTGCTCGAGCGCAAGCCGCGCCAGCTGTCCGGCGGCCAGCGCCAGCGCGTCGCCATGGGCCGGGCGATCGTGCGCAAGCCGGCGGTCTTCCTGTTCGACGAGCCGCTCAGCAACCTCGACGCCAAGCTGCGCGTGCAGATGCGCCTGGAGATCAAGCAGCTGCAGCGCAAGCTCGGCACGACCTCGCTCTACGTCACCCACGACCAGATCGAGGCGATGACCCTGGCCGACCGCCTGGTCGTCATGAACCAGGGCCGGGCCGAGCAGATCGACACGCCGATGGCGGTCTACAGCGATCCGGCGACGACCTTCGTCGCCGGCTTCATCGGCTCGCCGGCGATGAACTTCCTGGCCGGCACCGTCGAGGCCGACGGACATGGCCTGTTCCTCGGCGGCGACGCGCGAATCTCGGACAAGGGCTCGGACCTGTCCGGCCTCGCCGGGCGGGCGGTGACGCTCGGCGTGCGCCCCGAGCACCTGCTGGCGGTCGGCGAGTCGGAGGCCGAGATCCGGCTTGGCGTCGAGCTGGTCGAGACCCTGGGCGCCGACACCCTGGCGCACGGCCGGCCGGTCGGCGCAGCGGGCACGCCGCTGGGCGATGCCGCGCTGGGCGGCGAGGCGCCGGGCCTGATCACCGTGCGGCTGCCCGGCCTGGCGCCGGTGCGCGAGGGCGAGCGCCTGCCGCTGCGCATGGCCGAGGGCGAACTGCACCTCTTCGACCCCGACAGCGGCCGCCGCATCGCCGACGTCTGAGACGGGCGGCCGGGCCGGCTACTCGGCTGCCGCCGCCCGCCGTTGCGGCGTCGGCCTGCGGCCGCCGACCAGCAGCCAGACCCCGAGCATGACCACGGCGAGGCCGAGCAGGTGGCCGGCGCTCGGCGCCTTGTCACCGGCGACCACCGCCAGCAGCACGCCGAGCATCGGCACGATGTAGGCGTAGAGCGCGGCGAAGTCGGCGCCGGCGCGGCCGAGCAGCAGGTAGTAGAGCAGGAAGGCGAAGCCGATCGAGACCAGGCCGTCGCCGACCGCGCCGAGCAGCGCCAGCTGCGAGGGCAGGCTCTCCGGCGGACCCTCGATGCCGAGCGCCAGCGCGATCATCCAGAGCGCGCCGAAGGCGACCGCCCAGGCGCCGACCGCCAGGGGATCGAGCGTCCGGGTGATGCGCTCGGTGACGACGCCGTTGATCGCGAAGACCAGGCCGCCCGAGGCCATGATCATGGCGCCCCGCACGCTGCTGAGCGCGCCGTCGACGCCGTCCCACAGCAGGAAGATCGCGAGGCCGCCGAGCGCGGTCGCGACGCCGAGGCCGCGGCGGTTGCTGTAGGGGCGGCTGCGCAGCACGAAGGCGGTCAGGAGGAAGGTGAAGACCGGCACGACCGTGCCGACCAGCGCCGCCACGTCGGGGCCCATCTCGGTCTGGCCGTAGACGTCGGAGAGCTGCGGCAGGGCGATCGCCGAGAGGCCCATGGCGGCGAGCGCCAGCGGCCGCTGCCTCAGGGTCGCCAGCAGCGGCCGGCGCAGCGCCGCGACGGCGGCGAGCAGGAAGACCGCCGCCAGGCTGCACATGACGGCCGTGCCGGCGAGCGGCGGCAGGCCATGGTCCGAGTCGGCGATGAACAGGTAGCCGACCGACCAGCAGACCGACAGCACGAGCAGGAACAGGACGTTGACGGCCATCCCGCGGACTCTCCCCCCCCGCGCCAGCCCCCTGGCGCCGCGACCCCGATGCTCCTGCTCTATCAGCGCCCTGTCGCGCCGGCAAGGCTCGCCACGGCGCCGCCCGCGCGGCTATAGGAGCGCCATGCGCGACGCGGGCGGGGCAGGGGCGACGAAGGCGGCGGACTGGCTGCCGCTGGTCCTGCTGCTGGTCGTCGGCACGCTCTGGGGTGCAACCTTCTCGATCGGCAAGATCGCCGTCACCCACGGCATCCCGCCGGCCGCCTACGCCTTCTTCCAGTCGGCCGGCGCCGGCTCGGTGCTGCTGGTTCTGGCCCTGCTGCGCGGCGAGCTGGCACGGCCGCGCGCCGGGCTGCTGCTCTACGGCCTAGTCGCCGGCACCGTCGGGCTGACCCTGCCGAACGTCAACTTCACCGTGGTGATCCAGCACCTCGAGGCCGGCACCATGTCGGTGGTCATCACCCTCTCGCCGCTGGCGACCTACGTCGGCGCCCTATTGCTCGGCATGGAGCGGCGCTCGCTGCCGCGGCTGCTCGGCCTGCTCTGCGGCTTCGCCGGCGCCCTCGTCCTGCTGGTCCCGGGCGCGACCCTGCCGGGGGTCGACCAGAGCGACTGGATCCTGCTCGGCATCCTGACGCCGCTCTGCTACTCGGCCCAGGGCCTCTTCGCCGCCCGCTTCATGCCGCCGGGCGTCGGCTCCCTGCGCCTCGCCCGGCTGATGCTGTTCGGCGCGGCGCTGACCTCCGGCATCGCCATGCTCGCCAGCGATTCGCTCTACGTCCCGCAGGGGCTCGGCGCCGCGGAGATCGCGATGCTGCTGCAGATCGCCGTCTCCTCGATCGCCTACGTCGTCGTCTTCGAGGTGCTGCGCCGGTCCGGGCCGGTGTTCTTCAGCCAGGTCGGCTACGTGGTCACCGTGACCGGCGTGCTGTGGGGCATGGTGATTTTCGGCGAGCGCCCGACCGCGGGCCTGCTGCTTGCCGGCCTGCTGGTGCTCGGCGGCCTGTTCCTGGTCAACCGGCGACCGGCGCGGCCGCCGGCCTGACGACCGGCCCGACCGTGCAGCTGGCCCGGCTCAGCCCGCGTTCTTCTTCACCGTCTGGTCGATCAGCTTCGCCAGGTCGTCGGGCGAGGTCTGGTGGGTCGCGTGGGCCAGGTAGCGCCCGTCCGGGCTCATCAGGAAGATGAAGGAGCTGTGGTCCATCAGGTAGTCGCCCGAGCCCTCCTGCGGGACCTTGCGATAGAACACCCGGTAGGCCTTGGCGGCCTGGGCGACCTGCTGCGGCGTGCCGGTCAGCGCGACCAGCCGGGGATGGAAGCTGGCGGCGTAGGTCTTCATGTGCTCGACCGTGTCGCGCGCGGGATCGATCGTGATGAAGATCGGCGTGACCTGCTTGGCGACCGCCGGATCGCTCTGCGCCAGCTGGTCGAGCGCCTGGGTCATTGCCCAGAGCGCGGTCGGGCAGGCGTCGGGGCAGAAGGTGTAGCCGAAGTAGATCAGCCGGTACTGGCCGGCGAAGTCGTCGCGCGTGCGCGTCTTGCCGTACTGGTCGACCAGGGTGAAGGGCCCGCCGATCGCCGCGGTGCCGCTGCCGGCGCCGCCGTTGACGTCGTAGAAGCGCCAAGCCGCGTAGCCGAGCGCGACGACGGCGACGAGAAGGGCGAAGAGGTAGGTCGTGGTGCGGCGCATGCCGTGAGGTTTAGGCGAGCCGGCCGGCCGGCGCCAGGGGGTCAGCTGTCGCGGCCGCCGGTTTCGGCGCCGCGCCGCAGCAGATGGCGGCCCTCGACGACCTGCCAGGCGGCGAGGGCGGGCAGGCCGAGCAGCAGGTCGCGGACCCGCTTGACCAGGGACAGCGCGAGGCCGGTGCCGGGATCCAGGCCCAGCATGCCGGCGACCAGCAGGTAGCCGCCTTCCTGGGCGCCGAGCCCGCCGGGGATCGCGAAGGCGGCGCTGCGCACCGCGGCGCCCAGGCTCTCCAGGATCAGCGCGTCGACCAGGTCGGCCGGGCGGCCCATGAACCAGAGCGCGAGCCAGGTCTCGCCGGCGCCGAACAGCCAGGACAGGCTGTGCAGCAGGAAGCCCGCGGTCAGGCGCCGGCGGTCGCGGTGCAGCAGGGCGATCGCGTCGTGCAGGCCCTGGGTCCGGCCAAGCGCCTGCCAGCCGGTGCGCCGGGCGATCAGCTCCAGGCCGCGCTCCAGCAGGGCGAACAGCCCGCCGCGCTGGGCCAGCACCAGGCCGGCCAGCAGCACCACGGCGACACCTACGCCGACGACCATCCAGCCGATCCGCTCGTCGTAGCCGTGCCGGACGGCCAGCAGCGCGATGCCGAGCAGGGTGAAGGGCACCTGGGTGATGCCCTCCAGGGTCATGTCGACGACCGCGCCGCCCATCGTGCCGCCAATCGCCGCGCCCTTCTCGTCGCGCGGCGTCGCGCCGTGCAGCGACAGGATGCGGGCGCCGACCAGGCCACTGCCGAGCTGGCCGAGCGGCAGCAGCGCGTCGACCGCCTCGCGGATCCAGCGCGTCCAGAAGAACAGCAGCGGGCCGCCGAGCCGCGGCGAGGGCTGCAGCACCCACCAGCCGAGTGTGGAGAAGACCATCGGGACGAGATGGAACAGGCTGGTCCAGAGCAGCCCCCAGCCCAGGCCGAGCACGGCCCCGGTGACCGCCGCGACGCCCTGGCCGGCGATCAGGGCGATGGCGACCAGCAGGCCGGCCAGGGCGGTGAGCCCGATGCCGAGCCTGATGCGCCGGGCCCGGCGGTCCCGGGCCGGCCCGGGACCGCCTTCCGTCTCTGTCGCCACGCTCGGGCCCCCGCGTCCGCTCAGCCGGCCAGCTCGGCGAAGCCTGCCGGCTGCAGGCCGGCGCGCGCAAGCGCCGCCGCCACCGCCGGCGCGGTCAGGGCGCGCAGCTCGAGCTCGCCTGCGCTGCCGGGCCGCTCGGCGACCGGATGGAAATAGAGCTCAGAGACGCCCTGCCGCGGCACCCGGCCGATCAGCTCGAGGGTCGTCGCCTCGGTCATGCGGCCGGTCGCCGAGAGGCCGAGCAGCCAGTCGTTGTGGGCGAGGCCGGCGCGCCGCAGGCGGCGGCGCATCAGGGCGATCCAGGGGCGCAGGAAGACCGGGCCCGAGGGCTCGGCGGGCAGCCGCAGGGCCTTCATGCCGAACGAGCGTCCGACCTCCAGGATCGTCGCCAGCAGGGTCGGATGCAGGTGGTAGTGGTGGTGGGCGTTGACGTGGTCGAGCGGCAGGCCGGTCGCGGCGAAGGCCTCGAACTGGGCCCGCACCTCGGCCTTCAGCTGGCGCCGCGCCGCCGGGTCGAAGAAGATCCGGACGCCGGCGCCCGCCAGGTTGGTCGGGAAACGCCCGTCCGTCCCGACCAGGGCCGGCACCTGCTCCGGCGGCAGCAGCGGCGCGCCGTCGACGGCGACGACGTGCAGGCCGACCCTCAGCGACGGCAGCCGCCTGGCCCGCGCCACCGCGTCGGCCGCCGCGGGCTCGGCGACCATCAGGCTCGCGGCGCTCAGGATGCCGTCGCGATGGCCGCGCTCGACGGCTTCGTTGACCGCCTCGCTGAGACCGAAATCGTCCGCGGTGACGATCAGCGCCGTCAGGCCTGGTTCTCCCGCTCGCGCAGGAAGTGGAAGAACTCCACGCCCTCGCGCAGGCGCCGCACCATCATCTCGCGGCTGCGCAGCATCTCGCCGGTGATCTCGGCGATCTTGCGCGGCCGGAAGTAGAAGCGCTTGTAGAAGACGGCGAGCGCGTCGAAGATCTCCTGGCGCGACAGCTGCGGGTACTCCAGCGCGCTGACCTGCAGGCCGTGGTCGCTGATCAGGCTGTGGCCCTCGTCGACCAGCCAGCCGTTCTCCTTGGCCTGGCGGTAGAGCTCGGTCCCCGGATAGGCCGCGGCCAGCGAGACCTGGATCGTGTGGGGGTTGATCTCCTTGGCGAAGCGGATCGTCTCCTCGATCGTCTCCTGCGTCTCGCCGGGCAGGCCGATGATGAAGGTGCCGTGGATCGTGATGCCGAGCTTGCGGCAGTCGGCGCTGAAGCGCCGGGCGAACTCCAGGCGCATGCCCTTCCTGATGTTGTGCAGGATCTGCTGGTTGCCGCTCTCGAAGCCGACCAGCAGCAGGCGCAGGCCGTTGTCGCGCATCACCTTCAGCGTCTCGTAGGGCACGTTGGCCTTGGCGTTGCAGGACCAGGTGACGCCCAGCCTGCCGAGCCCGCGGGCGATCTCCTCGACGCGCGGCAGGTCGTCGGTGAAGGTGTCGTCGTCGAAGAAGAACTCCTTGACCTGCGGGAACAGCTTCTTCGCCAGCGCGATCTCCTCGACCACGCTTTCCGGGCTGCGCGTCCGGTAGCGGTGGCCGCCGATGGTCTGCGGCCAGAGGCAGAAGGTGCAGCGCGACTTGCAGCCCCGGCCGGTATAGAGCGACAGGTAGGGGTGCTGCAGGTAGCCGATGAAGTAGTCCTCGATCACCAGGTCGCGCTTGTAGACCTCGGTGACGAAGGGCAGCGCGTCCATGTCGTGGATGATCGCGCGCTCGGGGTTGTGCACCGCCTTGCCGTCGACCTTGTAGCTGAGCCCGTCGATCTCGGCGAGCGGGCGGCCCTCGGCGACCTCCTTGATCGTGTAGTCGAACTCGGCGCGGCCGACGAAGTCGATCGCCTCCGAGGCCAGCACGGAAGGCTCCGGCGAGACCGCGACGTGGGCGCCGACCAGGCCGATCATCAGGGTCGGGTTGGCCTTCTTGAAGGCCTCGGCGACCTTGACGTCCGAGGCGAAGGACGGCGTCGAGGTGTGCAGCACCAGCAGCTCGAAGTCCTTGGCCTGGGGCAGGATCTGCTCGAGCGACAGGTCGCGCGCCGGCGCGTCGATCAGCTTGCTGTCCGGAACCAGGGCGGCCGGCTGGGCCAGCCAGGTCGGGTACCAGAAGGAGCGCACCTCGCGCCGCGCCTGGTAGCGCGAGCCGGCGCCGCCGTCGAAGCCGTCGAACGACGGCGGGTTGAGGAACAGCGTCTTCATCATGGCTTGGAGACCACCGCTTGTGTGTTTTCCTTGGGCTCGACCAGCTGGCCGTGCCCGTCGACGGAGAAGGCCCGCCCCTTCCAGACGACACCCTGTCCGAACAGCCCGGCGGCCCAGACGGCGAAGCCGAGCAGGTCCCGGACCGGGATCAGCCAGGGCCTGCCGACACCGGGAATGCCGAGGGCGCTGCGCACCACATAGTGCAGGCCGAGGCGAAGTGCCAGCGCCAGCAGGGTCAGTGCCGGCAGGGCCAGCGAGAGGCCGGCCGGCAGCGGTCCCGGCAGCAGGGCGCCGGCCAGGTCGGCCAGCAGCGCCAGGGTGATCGGGTAGATCAGGAAGGACAAGGCGAAGCCGGTCGGCTTGACCGAGCGCACGGTGCGCGACCAGCGCAGCTCGTGGCTGAACAGCGCGCCGAAGCTGGGCTCGCGCACCACGTTCTCGACGAGGTAGCGCGACAGCCGGACCTCGTGGCCGTGGGCGGCGGCGAAATGGCCCAGGTAGAAGTCGTCGGCCAGGTAGTGGGCGAGCCGCGGGAAGCCGCCGATCTGCTCCAGCACCTCGCGGCGCACCGCCATGGTCGCGCCGAAGCAGTGGCGCACCGGCGACAGGGCGGCGCCGACCAGGGCGGAGGGCAGGAACCACTCGTTGATCGACAGGCTGGCCAGGCGCGACCACAGGCCGCCCGCCGGCCTGGCGTGATAGAGGCAGGTGACGGCGCCGACCCGCGGCGCCTCGAAGGCGGCGACCACGGCGGCCAGGTAGCCGGGACCGACGTGCATGTCGCTGTCCGCGATGACCAGGAGGTCGTGCTTCGCCAGCGGATAGACGTTGGCGAGGTTGCTGACCTTCAGGTTCGGACCGATCGTCCGGGGGGCGACGACCAGCTGCAGGTCGCGCTCCGGCAGCTCGGCGATCAGCCGCTCGACCAGCGGGATCACCGGGTCGTCGGCGTCGCGCACGCCGAACAGCACCTGATAGGCCGGATAGTCCTGGCAGCAGAAGGAGCGGAGATTCTCGTAGCCGCCCGGCTCCAGCCCGCAGAGCGGCTTCAGGACCGAGACCGGCGGGCAGGCGCCGGGGCGGCCGACGCCGCGGCGCCCGAAGCGGCGGACGCAGACAATCGCCGCCAGCACGTAGGCAAGCGAACAGACGGCCGCGCCGACCGACAGCATCACCAGAGGTTGCACCAGGTAGTGAGCCATTCCGGTCATCCACAGGCAGGCCGCCACTATAGGCCAGCGGCCCGGCCGGCGGTAGGCACCGGCGACTCGCCGGGCGCCTCCTTACAGCATTGTATGGTTTCTTCGGCATACCGCCGACGGCGCTGCGACCTCCTGACGCGTCCTTCCGGGGCACCGCCTGCGCGCGGCCGCCGGAGGATTCCCTCGGCGCGGCGGAGCGGGTAGCTTGCTGCACTGCACTTCACGGGGAGGTAGTTCATGAAAGTCGCCGTGGTCGGTGCCGGGGCCGTCGGCCTGTCGGCAGCCTGGGCTCTGACGCGCCGGGGGCACGAGGTCCTGGTCCTCGATCAGGGCGCGATACCGAATCCGCTCGGTGCCTCGTTCGACGAGCACCGGCTGATCCGGCCGCACTACGGTGCGCTGGACGGCTACGCGGCGCTGGTGCCGGCGGCGCTCGAGGCCTGGCAGCGGCTCTGGGATACGCTCGGCCGCCGCCATCTGGCGCCGAACGGCGCCCTGGCGCTCGGCCTGCCCGGAGACGGCTTCGCGGAGGCGAGCGAGCGCAGCTTCCGGGCGCTGGGCATTCCCTGCGAGCGGGTCGAGGGGCCGGCGCTGGCCGAGCGCTTCCCCTATTTCCGCTGGCAGAGCGGGGTCTGGGCGCTCTATTCGCCGCTCGGCGGCGTGCTCTTCGCCGACCGGATCGTCGGCGGCCTGGCGGACTGGCTGCGCGGCCAGGGCGTGGCCCTGCGTCCGGACAGCCGGGTCGTCGCGCTGGATGCCGGAACCGGCCGCCTGGAGCTCGCCGACGGCGGCCGGGAGCAGGCCGACGCGCTGGTCGTCGCCGGCGGCGCCTGGGCCGGCAAGCTGCTGCCCGAGCTTGCCGGACAGCGGCCGATGCGCCAGATCGTCGCCTTCGTCGAGCCGCCGGCCCGCCTCGCCGAGGCCTGGCGGCGGGCGCCGGCCCTGACCCACCTGGCCTCGGGCCCCTCGGCCTACTGCGCGCCGCCGCTCGACGGCACGCGCCTCAAGTTCGGCCGCGGCGAGCTGCGCCGGCCGGCCGATCCCGACGGCGCGGCGCCGCTCGGCGCCGACGAGCCGGCGGCGGTCTTCGAGCCGTTCCGTCCGCTGCTCGCCGACTTCGACGACTACCGCCTGCTCGGCGGCAAGGTCTGCCGCTATGCGCTCAGCCCGGACGGCGAGCGCTTCCTGCCGCTGGCCCGGGACCGGCTGGTCGCGGTCGCCGGCTGCAGCGGCCACATGTTCAAGTTCGCCGCCCTGATGGGCGAGCGGCTCGCCGAGGCCGCGACCGGCGGGCTCGGCGGCGCCGACTTCGAGGCCTGGGCGCGGGGCGAGGTCCCGGCCGCCGCCTAGCAAGCCGCCGGCGGAACCGCCGGGCAGCCACGTTCCGGTTCCCGCGCGCCCGGCCGGCGATCGGCGGGCGCCGGCGCAAATCCTCCGCAATGTCGCCAGGGCGCCGACCGATTCGCGGCGCGGAGATGGAGTCTGGGGGTGGCCGACCCACCGCCGGAGAGGCGGATGGCGGGCCGGCGCGGGCGGCAGGAGTCGGGAGAGAACGATCATGCGCGACGGCAGAATCCGGTTGCTCGCGTCCACGGGCGCCCTTGCGCTGGCGCTTGTGCTCGCCCCGCTGAACTTCGATTGGCAGGGCTTGACCATCAAGGCCGGGACGGTCCTCGCCGCGGGCGGTGGCGGTGGCGGTGGCGGTGGCGGTGGCGGTGGCGGTGGCGGTGGCGGCGGTGCCGGTGGCGGGAATGGCGGCGGTAACGGCGGTGGCAACGGTGCCAACGGCGACGGCGCGGGACAGGGCGCCGGCGCGGCGAGCGGCCACGGCGCCGCGGGATCTCACGGTCTCGGCAGCGACAGGGGCCGCGCGGCGGCCGATCTCGGCTCGCTCAACGCCTCGCACGCCGCGCCGGAGGCGCTTGCGAACGCGTCGTCCAACTCGGTGGTCGGCCAGCTCGCCGACTACGCCGCCGCCCTGAACCGGGGCGACCTCACGGAGGCTGCGGCGGCGCTCGCCAAGGCGGCCAACAAGGCGCTGACCACGGACACGGTGATGGCGGTGAACAGCAACCTGGCGGCCAGCGGCACCTTGAGCGTCTCGGTCGACCGCAGCGAAGCGGCCGAAGTCTCCGACCTCGCGAACGCCGAGAGGTCCGAGAGCGAGAGCGCCTCGCGGTAGGGGGGCCTGACGGCGCGGTCCGCCGGGACCGGGCGGTCGACCCGCCGCCGTCCCCGGTCGCCGGCCTCGCCCGCTTCCGGAATTGCCCGGCGCGCCCCTCTCGTGTACTGCCTCTCGGCATCTCGCAGGGGAGTCCACGCCATGAGCCAGGCCAGCGCCACGGCCTCGACCCCGGCCGGTGAAACCGGGCTGTCGCCGACCGAGCGGATCTTCGTCGCCCTCGACACCCAGGAGCTGGAGCGGGCCGGCCAGCTGGTCGCGACGCTGCGCGGCAGCGTCGGCGGCTTCAAGGTCGGCAAAGAGCTGTTCACCGCCCAGGGCCCGGACGGCGTGCGCGCCGCGGTCGGCGGCGAGCCGCTGTTCCTCGACCTCAAGTTCCACGACATCCCGAACACCGTGGCCGGCGCCCTGCGCGCGGCGATGCACCTGCGGCCGCGCGTCGTCAACGTCCACGCCTCGGGCGGGCCGGCGATGCTCAAGGCGGCGGTCGAGGCGGTGCGCGAGGCGTCCGAGGACCTGGAGTGCGAACGGCCCTGGCTGATCGCCGTGACGGTGCTGACCAGCCTCGACGACGCCGACCTCGCCGCGGTCGGCCAGGAGGGCCCGACGGAGAGCCAGGTCCTGCGCCTGGCGCGGCTGGCCCAGGACTGCGGTCTCGACGGCGTGGTCTGCTCGCCGCGCGAGATCGTCCCGCTGCGCGCGGCCTGCGGCGCCGACTTCCGGCTCGTCGTGCCGGGCATCCGGCCGGCCTGGTCGGCGAGCGGCGACCAGAAGCGGGTGATGACGCCGGCCCGGGCGATCGAGGCCGGCGCCGACCTGCTGGTCATCGGCCGGCCGATCACCGGCGCCGAGGATCCCGCGGCGGCCGCCCGGCGGATCGCCGGCGAGCTGGCCTGACCGGACCGGGAAGAGACAGCACGGGCCGAAGGTGCTGGAACAGGACGCGTCCGGTCGCCAGATGAGAGGCGGCAGGATCTGCGGAGGGGCTCGGATGGCCGGCAAGGGGGAAGACATCGACTGGAGCCGGGTGGCGCCGCGCCCGGCTGGCGGCCAGCCCCGGCTGAGCTATCGCGAGGTCATGCAGGACGCGCTGGGCCTGCTGCGCCGCCAGCAGACCGAGATCGGCCGCCTGCTGCTGGCGCCGCTGCTGATCGCCTTCGCGGTGCAGACGGTCAATCTCTTCACAGCGCCGAGCCAGGGCCTCGGCCAGCTGTTCGGCGGCCTCGGGCCGATCGCCTTCCTGGTCAGCGTCTACCTCGGCGTCTGGCTCGCCGTCTCGGTGACCCGGCTGGCGCTGTGGGGCCGGGTCGACGGCTACCTGCCGGTCTGGCGCCGCGCCGACTGGCGCTACTTCGGCTACCTGCTGCTGTTCTGGATCGGCTTCGTCACGGTCGCCGTGTTCCTCAGCCTGGTCTTCGGGATCGGCGCCTCCGGGCCGGCCGGCGGCGACATGATGGGCATGATGGCCGGCGCCCTGCAGGCGCTGGCCCTGGCCGGGGCGCTCTGCCTCTACCCCTTCGCCCGCGTCTGGCTGGCCCTGCCGGCGGCGGCGCTCGGCCCGGGCTTCGGGCCCGGCCGGGCCTGGTCGGCCAGCGCCGGCAATGCCGGCACGCTGATCGCGCTGGTGCTGACCCTGATCGGCCTGGTGCTGTTCGGCGGCCTGTTCAACATGATCGTCGTGCTGCCGCTGTCGGGCCTGCTCGGCTCGCCGGTGCCCGGCCTCGCCGCCGCACAGGCGATCAACCTGGCGCTCGGCATGTTCGCGGCGCTGGTCGCCGCGGCGGCGCTCGGCCGCTGCGTCGGAGCGCCGCCAAGAGCGCCGTCGCCTGCCGCCTGATCGCCCGAGACCGGCCGGCCGCTGTCCGCTGGACGCGACTCCCGCGCGCTGGATAGAAGAGAGGGGATCCCGGTACCACCGGGGGCGAGCAACGGGCTTGAGGGGATCGGGGGCGGTGCCCGAACTGGACTGGCAGCGCTACCTGGAACGCCGGGCGCTGGTCTTCGTCGCGCCGCTCCGGGCGATCCAGGCGGTCCTGCTGCTGCTGCTGCTGCGACGCGCCCCGAGGTTGCTGTGGGTCGGGCTGCCGGCCTACCTGCTCGGCGTGCTGTGGCTGCTGTTCCGCGACGACCTCGTCTACCTCGCCGACCGCCCCGGCAGCGTCTTCCTCTGGCCGCTGCTGCTGCTCGCCGGCGATCTCGCCTGCCTCTGGATGCTGGTCGGCTTCGCGACCGGCGTGTCGCGCGGCCTGCTGACCGGCCAGCCGATCGCGGCGCTGCCCCGCTTCGACCGGGCCGAGCTGCGCTGCGCGCTGGCCGGCCTGCCGGCGGTGCTGGCGGCCGGCCTCGTGCTGCTGGTCCTGCGCCTGCCCTTCGCGAACTGGCATCCGATGCTGTTCCTGCTCGGCACGGTCGCGCCGGGCCCCTTCCTCGGCCGGCTGCTGCTGGCCGGGCTGCCGGTCTGCCTGCTGCTGGCCGTCCTGGCGCCCTTGCTGCCGGCCGCGGCGCCACGCTGTGGGCGGTCGCGCGCGGCAGCTGGCCGGCCAACCTGGCGGTCGCCCTGCTCGGCCTCGCGCTCTTCCTGCTCGCGCTGCTGCTGGTCAGCCGGATCAGCCACGGCCTGACCTACGTCGGGTCCCAGCGCCTGCTGATCGCCCTGGCGCTGCCGGCTCTCGCCCTGCTCGGGGTCGCGGTGCTGCAGGCCGGCTTCGCCGTGGTCTTCGCCCGCCGCATCGGCTGGACAAGCGGGCCCGGCGCCGCTACCTGAAGCGTCATGGCGCTCGAAAGCAAGATCTGCGGGGTCTCCGACCGTGCCGCGCTGGCCGCCGCGGCCCGCGGCGGCGCGCGCTGGGTCGGCTTCGTCTTCTTCCCGCCGAGCCCGCGCGCGGTGACCGTCGAGCAGGCCGCGAGCCTGGCCGGCGAGGCGCCGCCGGGGCTCGGCCGCGTCGGCCTGTTCGTCGACCCGGACGACGCCCTGCTGGAACGGGTGCTGGCGGCGGTGCCGCTCGAGCTGCTGCAGCTGCACGGCGACGAGCCACCGAAGCGCGTCGCCGAGATCCGCGGCCGTTTCGGCCGGCCGGTGATGAAGGCGATCAAGGTCGCCCGTCGCGAGGACCTGGAGGTCGTCGAGGCCTACGCCCCGGTGGCCGACCGGCTGCTGTTCGATGCCAAGGCGCCGAAGTCGATGGCCGGCGCGCTGCCCGGCGGCAACGCCCTGTCGTTCGACTGGACGCTGCTCGCCGGCCGGCGCTGGCCGAAGCCCTGGATGCTGTCCGGCGGCCTCAAGGCCGAGAACCTGGAGGAGGCGGTCACGATCAGCGGCGCCCCGGCGGTCGACGTCTCCTCGGGCGTCGAATCGGCGCCGGGCGTCAAGGATCCGGCGCGCATCGCCGCCTTTCTGGAGCTCGCGCGCAGCCTCTGAGGGCACCCCGGGGGCGCCGTTCCGCCGGCCGCTCGCGTTGCTTGCCGGGGCGCTTTGTTGCAGAGTGCCGCCGCTTGAGCGAAGGAGCCCCCCGAAAGGCGATGACCCAGTCCCTCAACACCTACCGTTCCGGCCCCGACGAGACCGGGCACTTCGGCATCTACGGCGGCCGCTTCGTCGCCGAGACGCTGATGCCGCTGATCCTCGAGGTCGAGAAGGCCTATGCCGCGGCGCGCCAGGATCCGAGCTTCCAGGAGGAGTTCGACTGGTACGCCAAGCACTACATCGGCCGGCCGAGCCCGCTCTACTTCGCCGAGCGCCTGACCGAGCACCTCGGCGGCGCCAAGGTCTACTTCAAGCGCGACGAGCTCAACCACACCGGCGCGCACAAGATCAACAACACCCTCGGCCAGATCCTGCTGGCCAGACGCATGGGCAAGACCCGGATCATCGCGGAGACCGGAGCCGGCCAGCACGGCGTCGCGACCGCCACGGTCTGCGCCCGCTTCAACCTGCCCTGCGTCGTCTACATGGGCGCCACCGACATCGAGCGGCAGGCGCCCAACGTGTTCCGCATGAAGCTGCTCGGCGCCGAGGTCGTGCCGGTGACCAGCGGCACCGGGACCCTGAAGGATGCGATGAACGACGCCCTGCGCGACTGGGTCGCCAACGTCGAGAGCACCTTCTACATCATCGGCACGGTGGCCGGCCCGCACCCCTATCCGGCGATGGTCCGCGACTTCCAGTCGGTGATCGGCCGCGAGGTGCGCGAGCAGCTCGCCGAGTTCGAGGGCCCGGGCCGCCTGCCCGACACCCTGGTCGCCTCGATCGGCGGCGGCTCCAATGCCATGGGCCTGTTCCATCCCTTCCTCGACGAGCCGAGCGTCAGGATGGTCGGCGTCGAGGCGGCCGGCCACGGCATCGAGACCGGCGAGCACGCGGCCTCGCTGAACGGCGGCCGGCCCGGGGTGCTGCACGGCAACCGCACCTACCTGCTGCAGACCGACGACGGCCAGATCATCGACGCCTACTCGATCTCGGCCGGCCTCGACTATCCGGGCATCGGTCCCGAGCACGCCTGGCTGCACGACACCGGCCGCGTCGACTACGTCGCGATCACCGACCGCGAGGCGCTCGACGCCTTCCAGCTCTGCACGCGCCTGGAAGGGATCATTCCGGCCCTGGAACCGAGCCACGCCCTGGCCCAGGTCGCCAAGCTGGCCCCGGAGCTGCCGAAGGACCACGTGCTGGTCGTCAACCTCTGCGGCCGCGGCGACAAGGACGTCTTCTCGGTCGCCAAGATCCTGGGGGTCGAGCTGTGACCGCCACCCTGTCCGTGAACGGCGCCGACGGCGGCAGCGCGCAGCGCGCCGGGACGCGCCTCGGCCGTCGCTTCGCCGCCTTGAAGCGCGAGGGCCGCGCCGGCCTGGTCACCTTCGTCACCGCCGGCGATCCCGATCCCGACAGCGCCTTCGAGATCCTCAAGGGCCTGCCGGCGGCCGGCGCCGACGTGATCGAGCTGGGCATGCCCTTCTCCGATCCGATGGCCGACGGCCCGGCGATCCAGGCCGCCGGCCTGCGCGCCCTCAAGGCCGGCATGACCCTGCGCAAGACGCTCGACCTGGTCCGCCGCTTCCGCGAAGGCGACGCCGACACGCCGATCGTGCTGATGGGCTACTACAACCCGATCTACGCGATGGGCGTCGACCGCTTCCTGGCCGAGGCGGTGGGGGCCGGCGTCGACGGCCTGATCATCGTCGACCTGCCGCCCGAGGAGGACGCCGAGCTCTGCCTGCCGGCGCGCGAGGCCGGGCTCGACTGGATCCGCCTAGCGACCCCGACGACCGACGACGCGCGCCTGCCGGTCGTGCTGTCGCGCACCGGCGGCTTCGTCTACTACGTCGCGATCATGGGCATCACCGGCACCCGCTCGGCCGCCGCCGTCGAGGTCGAGAAGGCGGTCCAGCGGCTCAAGCGCCATACCGACCTGCCGATCGCCGTCGGCTTCGGCATCAGGACGCCGGAGCAGGCCGCTGAGATCGCCCGCGCGGCCGACGCCGCCGTCGTCGGCTCGGCGATCGTCGACGTCGTGCGCGGCAACCTCGACGAGGAGAACCGGGCCAAGCCGGGCCTCGCGGCGGCGGTCCACGGCCTGGTCCGCAGCCTCGCCGAGGGCGTCCGGGCCGGGAGGCGCCAGCCCCGATGAACTGGATCACCAACTACGTCCGGCCGAAGATCCGGGCGCTGGTCAGCCGCACCGACATCCCCGACAACCTCTGGGAAAAGTGCCCGGCCTGCGGCCAGATGATCTTCCACCGCGAGCTCGAGGCCAGCCTGCGCGTCTGCCCGAGCTGCGGGCACCACATGCGGATCGGCGCCAAGCGCCGCCTGGAGCTGCTGTTCGACGAGGGCGACTACAGCCTGATCGAGCTGCCCGAGACGATCGCCGACCCGCTGCGCTTCCGCGACCGCGAGCGCTACAGCGAGCGCCTGCGGCGCAGCCGCTCGGCGACCGGCCGGCAGGACGCCCTGCTGGTCGCGCACGGCACGATCGGCGGCAGGAAGGCGGTGGTCGCCGCCTTCGACTTCTCCTTCATGGGCGGCTCGATGGGCATCGCGGTCGGCGAGGGCCTGCTCGCCGCGGCCAAGCTGGCGATCGCCCAGGAGGCGGCCCTCATCGCCGTGCCGGCCTCCGGCGGCGCGCGCATGCAGGAGGGCATCCTGTCCCTGATGCAGATGCCGCGCAGCACCGTCGCCGTCGAGATGGTCAAGGACAAGGGCCTGCCCTACATCGTCCTGCTGACCGACCCGACGACCGGCGGTGTCACCGCCTCCTTCGCCATGCTCGGCGACATCCACATCGCCGAGCCGGGCGCGGTCATCGGCTTCGCCGGCGCGCGGGTCATCGAGGAGACGATCCGCGAGACCCTGCCCGAGGGCTTCCAGCGCGCCGAGTACCTGCTCGACCACGGCATGGTCGACATGGTCGTCGAGCGCAAGGACCTGCCCGAGACCCTGGGCCGGATCCTGCGCCTGCTCGGCGAGCGCCGGCCGGAGGCCGAGGTCGTGCCGCTGCGCCCGTCCGCCGGCGACGAGGCCGGCGAGGCCAAGGCTCGCCAGGAGGCCACGCCGCGCCTGGTCGGCGAGCCCGCCGGCGAGGCGAAGGGCGAGGCGGGCGAGGCGGCCAGGGCCTCGGACAAGCCGGCGGCCGCGAAGACCAAGACTCCTGCCAAGGACGAGCCGGAGCGTGACCCCGCCGAGTGAGCCGGCCGCCAGCGACCGCGTCCTGGCCCGCCTGCTCGCGCTCCATCCCAAGGTCATCGACCTGTCGCTCGGCCGCATCGAGCGGCTGCTGGCGCGCCTCGGCCATCCGGAGCGCCGCCTGCCGCCGGTCGTCCACGTCGCCGGCACCAACGGCAAGGGCTCGCTCATCGCCTACCTGCGCGCGATGCTCGAGGCCGACGGGCGGCGCGTCCAGGTCTACACCTCGCCGCACCTGGCGCGCTTCCACGAGCGCATCCGCCTCGCCGGGGGCCTGATCTCCGAGGCCGACCTGACCGCCCTGCTCGAGGAGTGCGAGGCGGCCAACGGCGGCGCGCCGATCACCTTCTTCGAGATCACCACCGCGGCGGCCTTCCTGGCCTTCAGCCGCGAGCCGGCCGACGTCCTGCTGCTCGAGGTCGGCCTCGGCGGCCGGCTCGACGCGACCAACGTGATCGAGCGGCCGCTGGCGACCTGCATCACGCCGATCTCCCTCGACCACATGCAGTACCTGGGCGACACGCTGGCGGCGATCGCCTTCGAGAAGGCCGGCATCCTGAAGCCCGGCGTGTCCGGCGTGATCGGCCCCCAGCCGCCGGTCGTGCTGGAGACGATCGAGCGCCGGGCCGCGGCGATCGGCGCGCCGCTGACCGTTGTGCAGCGGCACTGGCGCAGCGAGCCGACGCCGGAGGGCTTCGCGCTGTTCGGGCCGCCGGAAGGTCCCCTGGCCGGACGCAGCGACTGGCCGCGGCCGGCCCTGCGCGGCGGCCACCAGGTCGACAACGCCGTGACCGCCCTGGTGCTGGCCGGCACGCTCGGCGCCCTCGCGCCCTCGCCGGCGGCGCGGCGGCGCGGCCTGACCGGCGTCGTCTGGCCGGCGCGCCTGCAGCGGCTGACCCGGGGGCCGCTGGCCGAGGCGCTGCCCGACGGCTGGGAGCTCTGGCTCGACGGCGGCCACAACGCCGCCGCCGGCGAGGTCCTGGCCGCCTCCTTCGCCGACTGGGCCGACCGGCCGCTGCACCTGGTCTACGGCATGCTCAACACCAAGGCCGCCGAGGGCTTCCTCAGGCCGCTCGCGCCCCACGCCGCCGACCTCAAGGGCGTCGCCATCCCCGGCGAGCCGGCGACGCTCAGCGCCGCGGAGGCGACCGCCCACGCCCGCGCCTGCGGCATGACGGCGGAACCCGCGGAGTCGCTCGAGGCGGCCCTGCGCGCCATCGTCTCCGCCGGCGGCCCGCCGTCGCGCATCCTGATCTGCGGCTCGCTCTACCTCGCCGGCCAGGTGCTGCGGCAGAACGGGTAGAATCCTGACGGCATCGTTGCCAGAGCGCTAAGATCACCTCTCCCGCTTGCGGGAGAGGTCGGATCGGCGCTGCCGACCCGGGTGAGGGCAACGGCCGAGGAGCAGCCGAGGATGCCGGCTCCGGGACAGAGCGTCGACACCGCCCGTCGCCTGCGCCGAGACGCCACGATGGTGGAGCGGCGCCTGTGGTACCGCCTGCGCCGGGGCCAGCTCGGCGCCGCCAAGGTCCGGCGCCAGCACCCGCTCGGGCCCTTCGTCGTCGACTTCGCCTGCCTGCAGGCCGGACTGGTCGTCGAGCTCGACGGCGGCCAGCACGCCGGCGATGTCGAGGCCGACGAACGCCGGGCCCGCTACCTGCAGTCGGAGGGCTTTCGCGTCGTCCGGTTCTGGAACCACGAGGTGATCGAGAACATGGAGGGGGTGCTCACGGCGATCGCGGAGGCGTTGGAGGGCCGCTGACAGGCCCGTGCCGCCCCTCACCCGAAACGCTCACGCGTTTCGACCTCTCCCTGAGGGAGAGGTGAGATATGGCGCTGCCCAAAAGCCGGCATTATGCAGCAAACGCACCTTCCGCCCGATAGACCCTAAGTGGTTGAAAATTTTACCATCGGGCCATGGGAGAGCCACACGTCATCTCCGCGCTCATGGACAAGCGCGCCAGGCTGCTTGGCGAGCTGGAAGTCACGCGGGAGAAGCTGGACGTCCTTGAGCGCCAGGTCGCCCACGTAGAGGCCACGCTCGGCATCTTCGGGCACCGGGACGGCAAGCCGGTGAAGGCGATCCGCCCGTACCCCGGCGGCTACTTCAAGCGCGGCGAGCTGGTGCGCCTGATTTTCGATCTTCTGCGCGAGCGCGGCCCGCTGTCCGTCGTCGATCTCCGCGACGCCATCTTGGAGCGCAAGGCGCTCGACCCCGCCTCACCGGCCTACATCGAGGTACGGCGCAAGGTCCTCAAGATGCTGGAGCGGCAGGAGCTGCGCGGTACCGTCCGGCGGTATTGGACGGAGGATGGCGTCGTGCTGTGGAAGCCGAAGCGGTAGGCAGTGCGACGCGGCCTTGCGTGAATCACGCTTGTCCCCTCTACGTTCTCATGCGAGAGGGAGCGCATGGCAGACACCGAGGAAGACCTAGAGGCCCGCGTCCTCGCCAAGCTGGCGGACGGCTACTGGCATTGCCTGATCGATCCGGACGAAGCCAAGCGGGCAGACCAGCTCGTGACGGCCGGAAGGGTCGAGAAGCGAAAGCAGGCGCTGCGGGCTTCCCGGCGCTGTATCGAGTAGTACACGTGCCATATTGTCACAGGTCTTTTGAAAAAACATCGGGAACGGCTTAACTTAATGCCCGTTGACCTGGGCGTACTTTCGTGGTCACACGCACGTCTTAGTAGCGTCGAATCGGTGTGCGAAACACCCGCCGGCGCGTCGGAGCTGTCAAGTGGAAAAGAGGTTTAGCCCTCACTCCTTGTTTGACCTGGCGGGCCGCATGCTGCATATAGCCCGAATAAGCAGCGTTTCGGGACACTCCACGGAGCGCGCGAGGAGGGGTGGTGCAATGGCGAAGCATCAGGGCGTCGTAGGTCGCGGCGAGCCAGTTAAGCGCGATGAGGAGCGGTTTAAGTTCCTCTTCACAAATGGCCGTCCGAGCATTCCGGAGGGCTATAGCGCTCCCCTGGAGACGCGCACGATTCGCGTTTTGATTGGGGAACGTAAGCGGCAGAAAGTGGCCGCGACGAGCTAAAGCGCGTTTCCACCATTGCTTGTTGGACTAGACGCTACACCCTAAAATGGGGTAAGTGGCGTTTATGTCCAACGAAGCATCTCCACACAATCAGCATCTTACTCGGGATTGCCTAGACGAGTGGCTGGGCAATTTTTCCGAATTTAAGTATTATTTCCTCCGCCATTGCCAGATCATGGCAAAGGCTGTTGGTTATTACTTTGATTTTGATGAATCAGCACTGAAGGTGGCCCACGATAATTGGCGGAGCCGCTGCGAGTTGTGGGAAAGCGAGTGGGTCATGTCTGATTCATCTGGACTTTCCCACTTAAAGATGATGGCTATATTGCTATACCAGCTAGCAACAGTGGATTGGGTAAATGATATTTATGAGTATGACCCATCGGCTGATGGCATAATTTTCAATGGAAGCGATTCTGAGAAAGCAGAAGCAAGGCTAGACCTAAATGCAGGACGCGGAACTTACCTCGCATTTCACTTCACAATACACGTTATAAACTGGTTTGAGAGTGTAAGAGACGACAGAAAAGACATTTTTGTCTTTAGAATGACCCCTGAATTATTCCATGACTTGATGGTTTACTTGCTATCTCCCAGACGCGAGGAAATGGCCATATTCCTCGCATTGAAGTGTCTGTACGCCCGAGACTAGCGGGCCCGTTGCCAGTACCCCTTCCACTGCCGCGAAACCGGATGGGCGGCGGCAGCGGCAATCAGCAGCCCGTAGAGCGCCCCATTGGGCTTCCGGCGCGTGTCCTCGCGCCACGCGGCCCCGCCAGCATAGAAGCCGAGATACCGGCCGCTGATGTGGTGGTGCTGGCCCCACTCGGCGCGGCGCAGACGGGAGAAGTAGCTTTCCGCCTGATTGGTGCAGGCGCCGTCATCCGAGAAGGCAATGCTGTGGTTGATGCGGCGGGTCTCGTACCGGGTGTGCAGCTCATCCCAGCTCGGGGCTTCGTCCGCGTGGATCGTGCTGCCCGGCTCGACGCGGGCCAGGATCGACGGCAGGGACTCGCCCTCGCTGCGGAAGACGAACGGCAGCGTCCGGCCGCCACGCTGGCGCATGACGACCACGACGCGGCGCTTGCCGGATTGGTTGGCCTTGAGGCGGAGATCGACGCGATCCTCCTTGCGGTTCTCCGGCCGGACGTAGCCGCCGAAGTAGGCGCCATCAACCTCGACCGTGCCGCTCAGGGTCATGGTCTCGTTCTCGGCAGCCATCGCCTCGCGCAGCTTGTGCGCCAGGACGTAGGCCGTGCGGTACTGCACATCGAGGTCGCGGCCGAGCTGCAGCGCGGACATGCCCTTGGCGGCGTTCACGAAGATCGCGATGGCCAGGAGGTAGTCGCGCACCGGCAGCTTGCGGCTGGCGAAGATCGTCCCGCTGGTGACGCTGAACTGATGGCCGCAAGCCTTGCACTTGAAGATCGGGCGGCTGGCGTACTCGTAGACAGCACAGCAGCCGCAGCGCGGGCAGACGGGGTCGCCATCGGTCGTGGCCCAGCGGATCGCCCGGAATGCGGCCCGAGCCTCTTCCTCGGACATGCGAGCCACCTGGACCACGCTGAGGGTCCGGGCTTTCGCTGAGAGAAGGAAGTGTTGGGTCATTGTCATCGTCTCCAGTGCCTACGCATCAGAGATGATGACGATCTATCACCTTTTCAAGGGCAGAAGCACGCTATATGATGACAAATCGCATCATAGGAGCAGCGACCATGCCAGAAAGGACCGATTGGGAAGCCAAGGCGCGCGGCCTCATCCGCAGCGAGATGGCGCGTCAGGGGATTACCTATTCCCAATTGCAGCAGAAGCTGGAATCAATTGGCGTTCACGAGGATGAACGCAACCTGAGGAACAAGGTCAGCCGTGGAAAATTCACCGCTGCCTTTCTGCTCCAATGCCTAGAAGCGATTGGTACTCGCGAAATGCGCATTGGCTGATTCTCGTCGTCTATCTTGCTTTCATAGCACCGTTCATTTGGTGGTCAGGGGCCAGTCAGCAATACAACCGCGCGTACGAAGATTATGCCGCTGCCAATACACAACAGCGTACTCAGTATGAACTTCAACGCGACTGCCTGCGGCTCAGCGAACCTCAGAAAGCTCTCGATTGCCTTAAACTGAAGGTAGAGGCCAATCGCGAGGCCCAGCGCGCCGAAGAGGATCTGTATGCCCAGAAATCGATGGCTGATTGGACGTATGGCGCCGTCATCGTTGCGGGAAGCGTCGGGCTTATAACGATAGTTCTTACCTTCGTCGGTGTATTGTTTGTGCGAGACACATTGCACGAGACAAAAAGAACTGCCAATGCTGCAGTTGTTTCCATTAAAGAGGCGCGGAAGAACACCCAGAAAGAGATCCGCGCCTATGTTGGCTTTTCGAAAGTAAATTTGGCCCTCCATGATGGAGGGAAATCTGCTAATATTATTGTATCCATTAAAAACTACGGATCTACGCCGGCATACAAAGTAAAATATTTTGCAACTAGCACGGTCTTCAAAGTAGGATCGGAGACTTTCGAGGTTGATAGGGAGCGTGTTAAAAATGTTATTGATATCTTTCTTAATCAAGAGATCTATCATACAATTCCTATAAAGAGTCAATTGCTCTCTATGTTCCTGGGATTCGCAGATAGTAAAACATATAACCTGTATGTTTTTGGCGAAATCAAATATCAAGATGCTTTCAAAGGGCGGAGAACTACACGTTTCCGTTATTGGCTCCCGTTCCACATTGATCGGACTGGCGAGAACGAATTGGTTCCCTGCGAAAAGGGCAACAAGTCCAATTAACGCAAGCGCGGCCCCAGCCGCCTTGGCGAACATCGCCCCGGCCCCTAGCTCATCGTTCCCTCCTTAGCTTGCGGGGTTGGGCCAGAGGCTCGGCGAGGCAGTGCAGCAGCCTTGGTGTGCTTGCTGCATAATGCCGCCAAAAGCAAAACCCCCGCCGAAGCGGGGGCTCGCATCCGATTCTGCTCCGTCCGGAGAGGCCTCAGACGTTGGCCTCGATCCAGGACTGCAGGGCGTTCTTCGGCAGGGCGCCGACCTTGGTCGCGGCGACCTGGCCGTCCTTGAACAGCATCAGGGTCGGGATGCCGCGCACGCCGTAGGTCGCCGGGGTCTTCGGGTTGTCGTCGATGTTCAGCTTGGCGACGACGACCTTGTCGCCGAGCGACGCGGCGATCTCCTCCAGGGCCGGCGCGATCATCTTGCAGGGCCCGCACCACTCCGCCCAGAAATCGACGACAACCGGCTTGTCGGACTCCAGCACGTCAGCCCGGAAGCTGTCGTCGCTGATCTTCGTGGTCGCCATTCTTGCTCTCCTCCAGAACCGTCTACGCGTCTCGGCTCCCGGCTCGCGATCCGGCCCCGCTACCGGGGGCCGACGGGACGTGCCGGCGCGCTTGCATGGTCGAGCGTATATGGTCCGCGGCCCCACGCAAGGTCAAGGCGCGTGGCGGTCGAGCAGCGCGTCCGCGACCGGCATCAGGCGCGGCCCGTCGGTCCAGAGCAGGGCGCAGGCGACCGGCCGGTCGGGGTAGATGCGCCGCAGAATCGCGCGGTAGACCGCCAGTTGCTGGAGGTAGAGCGGCGCCACCGCGGCGGCCTCCGCGGGGGCTGGGCGCTGGGTCTTGAAGTCGAGGACCAGAACCTGTTCCGGCGTGACGCAGAGCCGGTCGATGCGGCCGCTGACCACCTGCGGCCGGCCCCGGGCGTCGGGCACGACGCCGATCACCGGCGCCTCGGCGCGGCTGCCGGGGCCGAACAGCGGCGCCAGCTCCGGCCGCTCCAGCACGCCCAGGGTCGCGGCCAGGATCTCGGCCTGCACCGCCGGCCCGAGGCCGTGCACCGGGGCCGCCAGGAAGCGCTCGGCGGCGGCCCGGCGGCGCCCGGCCGGCAGCTCGGGCAGCGACTGCAGCAGGCGGTGGATCAGCAGGCCGCGGCGAAAGCGGTCCTCGCCGCCCGTGGCGAGCGGCGAGCGCGACGGCGGCTCGGCGGCGGCCGGCCGGGAGGGCGCCAGGGGCTGCGGCGGCTCGGCCTCGGCCGGCGGCGGCTCGCGCAGCCAGTCGGGCAGCACCGCGGCGGCGGCGGCGCCGGCGCTGCGGCGCCGGGACTCGGTCTCGGGCGCGGCGCGCTGGCGGGTCGCGAGGCGCCAGCCCGGCCCGCTCCAGCCCTCCGGCGCCAGCGCCGAGAAGTCGAGGTCGAGCGCCTCGCCGCAGGCCGCCAGCCCGGCCTCGGCCAGCTTGTACCAGCAGTCCTCGGGCGCGCCGCGCCGGCTCTGCCAGCCGCAGAGGTAGAGCCGGTCCTCGGCCCGGGTCATGGCGACGTAGAGCAGCCGCCGGTGCTCCTCGTCCTGGCGCTCGGCGAGGCGGTTGCGGGCCTCCAGCGAGACCGGCTCGCCGAGCTCCTTGCGCGGCAGCCAGAGCGGCAGCGGCGCGCCGGCCGCCTGCTCGAGCCACAGCAGGCGGTCGCGCGGCTGCGGCTTCTGCAGGGTGTCGGGCAGGATGACGATCGGCGCCTGCAGGCCCTTGGCGGCATGGGCGGTCATGACGCGCACCCGGTCCTGGCCCTGCTCCAGGTCGCGCTTGATCTCCTGCTCGCCCTGCTCGACCCAGTGCAGGAAGCCTTCGAGGGAGGGCGTATGCTCGCGCTCGTAGGCGAGGGCGAGGCCGAGGAACTCCTCGATCGGATCGGCGGCCTCCTGGCCGAGGCGGGCGAGCAGCCGGCGCCGGCCGCCCTGCTCCAGCAGCTCGGCATAGAGCTCGTAGGGGGCGACGAAATCGGCGCGCGCCCGCTGCGCCTCGACGAAGGCGAGGGCGCCGGCGCAGTCCGCGTCCTCCGCGGCGGCCCGGCGCAGGCTGTCCCACAGGCTGCCCGGGCGCCGCCAGCAGAGCCGGAACAGCGTCTCCTCGTCGAGGCCGATCAGCGGGCTCTTGAGCAGGCAGGCCAGGGTCAGGTCGTCCTCGGGCAGCAGCAGCACCCGGCCCAGCGCGATCAGGTCCATGACCGCGAGCTGCTCGGACAGCACCATGCGGTCGACGCCGGCGACCGGCACGTCGCGCTGCTTGAGGGCGCGCACCAGCTCCTCGACGAAGGCGTTGCGCCGGCGCACCAGGATCAGCACGTCGCCGGGCCCGACCGGCCGGGCCTTGCTGTCGAGCCAGCCGTCCTGGCCGGGCCCGGTCGCGGCGGGCCGCAGCCAGGCGGCGATGCGCGCGGCGATCAGGCGCGCGAGGCGGGTCTGGGAGGGCACCTGGGCCGAGCGGGCGAGCGGCGGGGCCCAGCCCTCCTCCTCGGCCTCCTCGGGCGTCGGCGCCGGCGGCCAGAGCTCGACCAGCCCGGCCTGGCCGACGCGCACCGGCTCGTGGTCGAGCCAGCGGCCGGCGAGGGCGACGCCGCGATGCACCGCCGGCGGCCGGAAGGTCTCGTCGACCGCCTTCAGCACGGCGTCCGCCGAGCGGAAGGAGTGGGACAGCGCGACCGGCGCCCAGGGCCGCTGCACGGCCTTCACGCGCCCGGCGAAGACGCCTTCCATGCGGCCGAACTCGTGGGGGTCGGCGCGCTGGAAGCCGAAGATCGACTGCTTGGCGTCGCCAACCGCGAAGACCGTGCGCGGCAGGCCCTCGCCGCGCGCCTCGTAGGCGCCCTCGCCGGCGAAGAACTCGCTGGTCAGGCTCTCGATCACCGCCCACTGGTCGGGGTTGGTGTCCTGGGCCTCGTCGACCAGCAGGTGGTCGAGGCCGCCGTCCAGCTTGAACAGCACCCAGGCGGCGAGGCCGGGCCGCGCGAGCAGCGACCGGGTCCTGAGGATCAGGTCCTCGTAGTCGAGCACGGCGTGGTCGGCCTTGCGGCGCTGGTAGCGGGTCAGGATGTCGGCGGCCAGGGTGACCAGGGCGCGCGTCGCCTCGGCCAAGCGGATCGCGTTGAGGCGCTCGCGCAGGATCCGCAGGCGCTCGGCCTCGGCGCCCATGATCTCCGAGAGGCCGGGGAAGGAGGCCTCGGCCTCCTTGGTCGCGAACTTCGCGAAGACCTTGCCGTCGGCGGTGAAGAAGGCGCGCAGATAGCCGGCGAAGCGCTGCGGCCGGCTCTCGACCTCCTCGAGCCAGCGGGCGATCGCCTCGCCCTTGGGGACGTCGCTCTTCTTGCCTTCGAGCAGCGCCCTGGCGCTGAGCCGGAGACCCATCAGGTCCAGGGCCTCGTCGCGGCAGGCCGCCTCCAGCGCCGCCTCGGCGCTCTCGCCCGGCTCGACGCCGAGCGCGGCGGCGACGGCCCGGCCGACGCCCTCGGCCGAGCCGTGCTGCGTCAGCAGGGCCTCGAGCCGGCCGCGTTCCTTGATCAGCTCGCCGAGGACGCTGCGGAAGTCCTCCTCGTTGGCCAGGCCCGTGACGACGGAGAGCGCGTCGAGCAGGCCGTCCCCGTCCGCACCGGCGGCGGCCAGGGTGCCCTCGAAGGCCTCGAACAGCAGCTCCTGCTGGCCGCGCTCGTCGAGCGCGCGGAAGTGCGGCGCGACCCCGGCCTCCAGGGGGAAGCGCGCCAGCAGCGACTGGCAGAAGGCGTGGATCGTCTGGATCTTGAGGCCGCCCGGGGTGTCGAGCACGCGGGCGAAGAGCCGGCGCGCCACGGTCATCTCGCCGGCCTCGGCGGGCCGGCCGAGCAGGCGCCGCAGCCGCTCGGCCAGCGCCTCGTCGTCGAGCGTCGCCCAGTGGCGCAGGCTGTCGGCGAGGCGCTGGCGCATCTCGGCCGCCGCCGCCTTGGTGAAGGTCAGGCAGAGCAGCCGCTCGGGGCGCGCGCGGGCCAGCAGCAGGCGCAGCACCCGGTCGGTCAGCACCCGGGTCTTGCCGGTGCCGGCCGAGGCCCCGACCCAGGCCGAGGCCTCGGGATCGGCGGCCCGCCGCTGGCGCTCGGCTGCGGCGGCGACCAGCCGGTCGGGCTCGGCCGCGCTCATTCGGCCTCGCCTCCGGCGCTCGACCACTCCTTGACCCGCGCCAGGTGGTCGTAGTCGCCGTACTGCGGCAGCCAGCTGCCGCCGCGCGGCCGGGCGTGGTAGGGCGTCCCGGGATCGGCAAAGGCGCGCACCAGCTCCTCCAGGCCGCTCCAGGCCCGCTCGGCGTAGAGATCGACCTTGCCGCTGTGGGCCTTGATCTCGCCGGCCGGATCGCCGCCGCCGAGGCGCCAGACCGCGAGCTCGACGGGCAGGGCCGCCGGCAGGTCCGGGAAGGCGCCGCGTGCCAGCAGCGCCGCCTCCAGCGGCAGCTGCGGCTTGAGGCCGCTCTCCATCTGCCTGGCGGTCGGCGCCTGTCCGGTCTTGTAGTCGATCAGCACCAGGCCGCCGTCGCGGCGCCGCTCGATGCGGTCGGCGCGCGCGGTCAGGCGGAAGCCCTCCGCCCCGATCGCGAGCTCGCCCTTCACCTCGGCGAAGAGGGCGGCGAGCGCCGGCCGGCGGGCCTGCTCGGTCTCGACGATCCAGCGGGCGATGCGCTCGAAGCGCGGCCACCAGAAGGCGCGCACCGCGGGCCGCGCGCGCAGCGGCGCGAAGGCGGCCTCGCCGATCGCCAGCAGCTGCTCCAGGGCGTCGTCCGGCAGGCGCTCCGGCCAGGCCCGGATGAAGGCCTCCAGGGCGTCGTGGATCATGGTGCCGCGGTCGGCCGCGCCGGGATCGGCGTCGATCGCCTCGAGCGGCCGCAGCCCGAGGATGCGGTCGGCGTAGAGCGCGTAGGGATCGCGCATCCAGGTCTCGATGCGGGTCACCGACAGCCGGGTCGGGCGGGCCTCGAGCGGCGGCGTCGGAGCCGGCGGCGGCAGCGGGCGCGCCGCGCGCTGCGGGTGGTCGAGCGCCTCGGCCCAGCCGGCCCAGTCGTTCTCCGGATCGGCGAGGCTGTCCGGCGGCAGGCCGAGCGCCTCCAGCAGGGCGTCGAGGCGCAGCAGCCAGCGCGAGGCGACGGTCGGCGTGCCCTCGACCCGCTCGGCGCGGGTCAGGTAGACGCGCCCGGCACCCAGCGCCTGGACCAGGTCGTGGGCGGCGAGGCCGACGCGCCGCTCCAGCGGCGGCAGGCCGAACTCCCGGCGCATCGGCCGGCTGAGCCAGGGGCCCGGCTCCGATTCGGCCGGCCAGCTGCCCTCGATGAGGCCGCCGAGGACCAGCACGTCGGGCTGCAGCAGCCGTGCCTCGAGCGGCCCCAGGATGGCCAGGCGCGGGTGGCGGTTCCAGCGCGGCCGCACCACCCGGCCGGCGAGCAGCGCCTCCAGGAAGGCCGGATAGCGGCCCGGCTCGACCCGCGCCGCGCCGTCGGCCAGGGCCTCGCGCAGCTCGGCGACGAAGCCGGCCAGGGCCTCGCCGGCCTCGCCGGCCCAGAGCCGGTCCGCGCCCCTGCCGTCCGCGTCGGCGGCGAGGCGCTCGGCGAAGCCGAGGTGGGCGTCGAGCTGCCCGGCCGCTTCCCCGTCGTCGAGAGCCGCCAGGAAGGGCGCGGCCATCCGTTCCAGATCGGAAACGAAAGCGGAGAGCCGGCGGTGGCGCCCGGCCAGGGCGCGGCGCGCCGCCTCGCGCTCCCTGCGCGCCACCTCGCCGTCCCGCCAGCCGTCGAGGGCGGCCCGCAGGCCGTCGAAACCCGGTGCCGGCCGCGGGCCGCGCAGGGCGGTTCGCTCCAGGTCGCGGACCAGGCGGCGGAAGGCGGCCGGGTCCTGGCCGCCGGCCGCCAGCGGATGCTTCAGCGCGGCGAGCAGGCCGAGCGGCGCGCAGCCCTCCGCGGCGAGCGCCGCGGTCAGGCGCAGGAACTGGGCCGGCGGCGTCGCGGCCAGCGGCCGGCCGGCGGAGTCGTCGATCTCGATGCCCCAGCGGCCGAGCGCGGCGGCGACCCGGCGCGCCAGGGCGCGGTCGGGCGTGACCAGGGCGGCGCGGCGGCCCGGCGTCTCCAGGGCCTCGCGCAGGATCAGCGCGACGGCGGAGGCCTCGGCGCCGGCATCGGGCAGGTCGAGGCGGACGACGCCGGCCAGGGCCTCGCGCGCCCGCTCCCGGTCGATCGCGACGATGCGCTCGCGCCAGCGCTCCGCGGCCTCGGCCGGGATCAGCGCCAGCTCGACCAGCTCGGCGCGCAGGGGAGGCGAGTGGGACGGGCTGGCGCCGGACTCCGGGTCGCACCAGTCGGTCACGGCCTCGCGCTCGATGCCCAGGCGCTCGAGCAGCCGCGCCAGGTTGTGCTGCGGATGGCCGGGGTCCTCGCGCACCCGCTCCCAGACCTCGGGCTCGGCGCTGCGGTCGAGGCCGGGCAGCACGACCTCGCCGCCGGGCAGGCGGGCGATGCAGTCGAGCAGCGCCGCCGTCGAGGGGATCGAGCCGGTCGAGCCGGCGGCGATCACCGCGCCGGCCGGCGCCTCGCCGCGCCAGCGCTCGAGCTGCAGCTCGTGCAGCCGGCGCCGGCGCTCCGCCGGGCCGACGCTGCCGAGCTCCTGCTGCAGCGCCGGCAGCGCCTCGCCGACGATCGCCAGGAAGCGCAGCGTGTGCTGCCAGTGCTCGGCATGGGCCTCGGGCACGACCTTCGAGAGGTCCTCGAACCTCAGCCCCTCGGTCTCGACCTCGTCGAGGAACTCGGCGAGGCCCTGGGCGAGGCGCAGGGCCTGGTCGAAGCTCGGCACCTCGAAGCCGCTGCTCCTGCCGCCGCCGCCCTGCCTGTCCTGCGCCACCTCCAGCTCGGCCCAGCGCAGGATCAGCCGGGTCAGCAGCAGCTGGCGGGTCAGCGGTGGCATGACCGGCGGCAGCGCCTCGAAGCCCTCGGCGAGGCGCTCGTCGCCGCTCAGCAGCAGCTCCTCGGCGTCGAGGTCGCCGAGCGGCAGCAGGCTCGGCAGCAGCAGGGCCCGGCCGGCGCTCTCGCGCAGGAAGGCCTCCTGCAGCGCGCGGCAGGCGCGCCGGGTCGGCAGCAGCAGCGTGACGTCGGCCAGGGCCTCGGGGTCGGGAAAGCGGTCGAGCAGGCCGCGCGCCAGGGCATCGACGAAGGGCACCCCCGTCGGAATGGTCGAGACGCGGGGAGCTCCTTCGGTCACCGGCGGGTTCTAGCTCCCATTGCCTTCGTCGCGCCAGCCGCCGAGCTCGAAGGCGAGCTCGCGCTCGACCGCCTTGAGGGCCCGGGGCGTGCCGACATGGTACCAGGCGCCCTCGTGGCGCAGGCCGAACAGGCGCCCGGCCTCGGCCGCCTTGTCCCAGAGGCGGTTGAGCGAGAAGGCCCCCTGCGGCGCGCCTTCGAAGAGCCGCGGGTGCAGCACGTGCAGGCCGGCATAGACGAAGGGCGCCGGCTTGCGCTCCGGCCGGCGGGTCAGGCGCCCGTCGGGCGCCATGCGGAAGTCGCCGAGACCGTCATAGCCGAAGGCGCCGCTGCCCGGCTGCAGCAGCAGCAGGGCGTCCATCCGCTCCGGGTCCCAGGCGGCGGCCAGGCGCTGCAGCGCCGGCTTCGGCCCGTCGAGCCAGACGACGTCGCCGTTGGCGACGAAGAAGGCGGACTCGCCGAGCAGCGGCAGGGCGCGCAGCGTGCCGCCGCCGGTGTCGAGCAGGCTCTCCTCCTCGGAGAACAGGATGTGCGGGCGCGGGCGGCCCTGCAGGTGCGCGCGCAGCTGGTCGCCGAGATAGTGCAGGTTGACCACCGCCTCCTCGACTCCGGCCTCGGCCAGGCGGTCGAGCAGCTGGTCGATCATCGCCACGCCGCGGACCGGGATCAGCGGCTTCGGCCGCTCATCGGTGAGCGGCCGCATGCGCTCGCCGCGGCCGGCCGCCAGCACCATCGCCCGGGTGATCGTCCTGGCCTCGCCGGCCCTGCCGTTCCTGCTCACGCCAGCCTGTCCCTGCTGCCCGTCCACGCTGTCCATCCGTGTCGCCCGTTCGCGCCGCCGCTCGCGCCTCGTCTATGCCGCCTGCTCCGGGGCCGGGACGCGGCGCAGCTCGGGCGGCAGGTGCCGCTCGAACCAGGCGGCGACCGGCGCCAGCTCGGGATGGCTCAGCTCCTCCTCCAGCCAGCGCCAGAGGCGCGGCAGGTGGGCGAGATAGCGCGGCTTGCCGTCGCGCCGGCAGAGCCGGGTGAAGATGCCGATGATCTTGCTGCTGCGCTGGGCGCCGAGCACCCAGTAGGCCGCCTGCAGCGCCGCGCCGTCGAGCTCAGGCAGCGCGGCCCGGTAGTGCGCCAGCAGCTCGGCCGCCAGCCCCTGGTCGACGTCGCGCCGGGCGTCGCGCAGCAGCGAGACCAGATCGTAGGCCGGCGATCCGATCAGGGCGTCCTGGAAGTCGAGCAGGCCGCAGGCGGCGACGCCCTCGCGACCCTTCAGCACCATCAGGTTGTCGACGTGGAAGTCGCGCAGCACCAGGGTCGCGGGCAGGCGCTCGACGACCGGCAGCACGGCGCGCCAGGCCTCGCGGTAGTCCGCCAGCGCCGCCGGATCGGTCGAGTGGCCGGTCACCGCGGGCAGGTACCAGCCGGTCAGCAGCTCGGCCTCGGCCAGGTAGGTGGCCTCGTCGTAGCGCCCGATGCCAGCGCCGAGCTCCGGCCGCCAGGCGCGCTGCAGCGCGACCAGCGTGTCGACGGCGAGGCGGTAGAGCGGCGCCTCGGCGCGGCCGGCCGCGAGCGCCCGGGTGAAGGTCTCGTCGCCCAGGTCCTCGAGCAGCACGAAGCCCTGCTCGCTGTCGTCGGCCAGGATCCGCGGCGCGGACAGGCCGAGGCCGGTCAGGATGCGCGCGAGCCGCACGAAGGTCGCCGGCTTCTCGTGCTCCGGCGGCGCGTCCATCAGCACCGCCCGGCCCTGCCTGCCGACCAGGCGGTCGTAGCGCCGGAACGAGGCGTCGGCAGCCAGCACGCCGCGCTCGGCCTCGCCCCAGCCGGCCTCGGCCAGGAAGCGCTGCAGCGCCGCCTCGCGGGCGCTCACCCGGCCAGCTCCGTCAGGCGCCCGGCCCAGGCCCCGTGCGGCTCCAGGGTCACCCGCCGGCCCGCGCCGGCGTGGGCGAAGCGCAGCACCAGCCGCTCCTCGGGCAGCAGGCCGCCGGCGCGGGACGGCCACTCGATCAGGCTGGCGCCGGCGACCAGCGCCTCCTCCAGGCCGAGCTCCCAGATCTCGCCGGGCCGCTCCAGGCGGTAGAGGTCGAAGTGCCAGACCTCCAGCCCGTCGCGCGGGTAGGTCTGGACCAGGGTGAAGGTCGGGCTCGGGACCTCCTCGCGCGGTCCCGGCAGGGCGTTGATCAGGGCGCGCGCGAAGGCGGTCTTGCCGGCGCCCAGCTCGCCCTCCAGGCAGACCAGGTCGCCCGGCCGCAGCAGCGGCGCCAGGCGCGCGGCCAGGGCCGCCGTCGCCGCCTCGTCGGGCAGCGCCAGGACCATCGGATCGGAAGCGGGGGCGGGGTCGGGCATCGCGGGTGGCGCTGGACGGTCGGACAGCCGGACGGCGGAGGTCATGGAAGGCGGTTCTACACGGGCCGGCCGCGCCCGGGCAACGCCGCCCTGGCGGATCGCGCCACCAGGGCCGCCGGCTGCCTTGCCAAGGCGCCGCCGGCCGGCCATCTTGGCCGCGCACCCCGGCCTCCAGAATCTGCCTTTCCAGGGTTGAGATGACCGAGACACCCCCTCGCACCGACGTCGCCGTGATCGGCGCCGGCCCGGTCGGCCTCTTCGCCGTCTTCGAGTGCGGCATGCTGCAGCTGCGCTGCCACGTCTTCGACGCGCTTGACGCCGCCGGCGGGCAGTGCACCGCGCTCTATCCCGAGAAGCCGATCTACGACATCCCCGGCTACCCGAAGATCCAGGCCGCCGAGCTGGTCGAACGGCTGTTCGAGCAGGCCGCCCCCTTCGAGCCGGCCTACCATCTGGGCGAGCGGGTCGAGCGGCTGGAGGCCTGCAGCCTGGATGGAGCAGACGGCTGGCGCCTGACCTCCTCGAAGGGCACGGTCGTCGAGGCGCGCGCGGTGATCGTCGCCGCCGGGGTCGGGGCCTTCGGCCCGAACCGGCCGCCGCTCGCCGGCATCGAGGCCTACGAGGGCCGGGGCGAGGGCCGCGGCGTGCACTACTTCGTCACCCGGCCGGAGGGCTTCCGCGGCAAGCGCGTCGTCATCGCCGGCGGGGGCGACTCGGCGCTCGACTGGGCGATCATCCTGGCCGAGCTGGCCGACAGGCTCTACGTGGTGCACCGCCGGGAGCGGTTCCGCGGCGCGCCCGAATCGGTCGCCCGGCTGCACGCCCTGGCCGAGGCCGGCAGGATCGAGCTGGTCGTGCCCTTCCAGCTCGACTCGCTGCAGGGCCGTGACGGCGCGCTGGAGGCCGTGGTGGTGCGCGACCTCGACGGCGGGCAGCGGACCCTCGAGGCCGACGTGCTGCTGCCCTTCTTCGGCCTGTCGATGAACCTCGGGCCGATCGCCGAGTGGGGCCTCAACCTCGACCATCACCTGATCGTCGCCGACCCGGCGAGCGGCGCCACCGACAAGCCAGGCATCTACGCGATCGGCGACATCGCGACCTATCCGAACAAGCTGAAGCTGATCCTCTGCGGCTTCTCCGAGGCGGCGATGGCGGCCCATGCGATCCGCAGGCGCCTGCACCCGGACGAGGAGCTGCACTGGGAGTACTCGACGACCCGGGGCGTGCCGGGAGGCTGAGCCGCCATGACGCTCAACATCGGCATCGTCGCCTGCTCGGCCGAGGGGGCCGCGCTCTGCTACCGGACGATCTGCGTCGAGGGGGCCGCGCTGCTCGGCGCCCACGCCCATCCCGAGGTCTCGCTGCACGGCCATTCGCTGGCCGACTACGTCGCCTGCCTGGAGCGCGACGATCTCGACGGCGTCGGCGCGCTGATGCTGTCCTCGGCGGAGAAGCTGGCGAAGGCCGGCGCCGACTTCCTGGTCTGCCCCGACAACACGATCCATCAGGCCCTGCCCCGGATCGAACCGCGCTCGCCGCTGCCCTGGCTGCATATCGCCGATGTCGTCGCCGCCGAGGCCGTGGCGCGCGGCTACCGGCGGCTCGGCATCACCGGCACGCGCTGGCTGGTCGAGAGCGCGGTCTATCCGGAGAAGCTGGCGGCGCGGGGCCTCGCCTGGCTGCGCCCGGAGGAGTCCGAGCGCGCCGAGATCGACCGCATCATCATGGACGAGCTGGTGCAGGGCCGGTTCCGGCCGGAGGCGCGGGCCTATCTGCGGCAGGTGATCGGGCGCCTCGAGGAGGCCGGCTGCGACGCCGTCGTGCTCGGCTGCACCGAGCTGCCGCTGATCGTCGACGACGGCAGCGCGCCGCTGCCGACTCTCGATTCGACGCGCCTGCTGGCGCGGGCGGCGCTGCGGCGAGCCGTCGAGGGGGCCTGAGCCGCCGGCTACTGGCCGGCCAGGCGCTCCGGCTCGCGGGCGACCTGGGGCTTGGCCGGCAGGTGGCAGATCACCTTGGTGCCGAGGTCGACGGCCGACTCCATCTCGATCCAGCCGCCGTGCAGCTCGATCAGGCTCTTGACCAGCGACAGCCCGAGGCCGGCGCCGGGCTGGCGGCCGCGCGAGCCGCTGTAGTCGACGCGCTCGAACTTGCCGAACACCCGGGCCTGGTCCTGCAGCGGGATGCCGATGCCGGTGTCGCTGACCGAGATCCTGACCTCGCCCTCGACCCGCTCGGCGCTGAGCGTGATGGTGCCGCCCTCGGGCGTGAACTTGAAGGCGTTGGACAGCAGGTTGAACAGTGCCTGGGTCATGCGCCGCTCGTCGCACTCCAGGGCGCCGATGTTCTCCGGGCAGTCGAGCACGAGGTCGAGGCCGCGCGCCCGGGCCCGCTCGCGCCAGAGGTTCTGGGCGGCGACCAGCAGGGCATGCAGGTCGACCGGGCTCTGGTCGAGCCTCAGGTAGCCGGCCTCGATCGAGGCGAGGTCCAGGATGTCGTTGATCAGGCCGATCAGGCGCTGCGAGGACTCGACGATCGCCTGGCTGTAGTCGAGCTGCCGCTCGTTGAGCTCGCCGAAGTACTGCTTCTGCAGGATCTCGGCGAAGCCGACGATGGCGTTGAGCGGGGTCCTCAGCTCGTAGGAGATGTTGGCCAGGAACTCGCTCTTCAGGCGGTCGGTCGTCTCCAGGGCGTCGTTGCGGTCGCGCAGCGCGCGCTCGACCATGGTCGAGTCGGTGACGTCGAGGAAGGTGTAGAGGCAGGCGCCGTCGGGCAGCGGCACCTGGGCGAAGTCGATGACCGAGCCGTCGGCGCGCTCGCGCCGTCCGGTGCGCGGCTCGGGCTCGGTGACCCGGCCGACCAGCCGCTCCAGGTATTCCGGCCAGCGCGCCTCGGAGATGTCGTAGAGGTCGCGCGCCGCCAGCACCAGCTCGCGGACGTGCGGCTCGCGGGCCAGCAGCTCGTCGGGCAGGTTCCAGATCCGCTGGAAGGCCGGGTTCGACAGCTTGAGGCGCCCGTCGCCGCCATAGACGGCGACGCCCTCGTAGAGATTGTCGAGCGTCGCGCGCTGGACCTCGAGCAGGGTGTTGTAGGTGCGCTCCAGCTTCAGGGTGTCGGTGACGTCCTCGTAGGTCACCAGCACGCCGCCGAAGGGATGGGGATGCACCGAGACGCGCACCGTCGTGCCGTCCGGCAGGTGCTCCAGCTCCTCGAAGGGCTCGATCAGGGTCTGCAGGCGGCGCAGGTACTGGCGCCGGAACTCGGTGAAGTCGACCTGCTCGGGCAGGCGGCGCTGCTCGCGCAGCCGGTCGAGCACCTCGCCCATGTGCGGTTCGCCGGACAGGAAGGCCTCGTCGAGCTTCCAGAGCCTCAGGTAGGCGGTGTTGTGGAAGCGGACGTGCAGGTCGCCGCCCAGGATCGCGATGCCGACGCCGAGCTTCTCCAGGACCTCGCGCTCGGCCGCGACGTGGCGCGCCAGCTCGCCCTTCATCTCCTCCCAGTCGGTGAGGTCGCGCGCCGTCGCGAGCAGGCCGCCGGCCTCGAGCCGACTCTGGCTGACCTCGAGCAGGCGGCGCTCGCCGTCGATCACGGCATGGAAGCGGGCATGGCTGGTCCCGCCCTCGGCCAGGACGCGCTTGCCGAGCCGCAGGGACTCGCTGAGGTCGCCGCCTTCGAACAGCTCCGCGCTGGCGCCGTTGATGGCCGCGGCGTCGCGCTCGGCGCCGACGGCCCGGCGGTAGGCGCGGTTCGAATAGGTGACGCGCATCGTCTCGTCGCGCGCCCAGATCGGCTGGGGCAGGGCGTCGAGCAGGGCGGCGAGGCGCGAGGCTTCGGCCGCCTGGCGATCGCGCTCGGCGGACAGGGCCTCGTTGCCGGCCTCGCGCTCGGCCGACTCGCGGCCGGCCGCGGCCAGCGCGGCCCCGCTCTCGGCAAGGCGGCGCTCCAGCTCCCCGCTCCGTTCGCCCAGTGCCCGCAACCGGCCGCGCAGCAGCAGGGCGACGGCGAGCAGCACGCAGGCCAGCAGGGCGAGCGCGACAATGACCGGCAGCCCGTCCATCACGTCCCCTGGCCCGCGAGGGCCCGAGCTCCGGGGCGCCTCGCCGTGCCGTGCCTCTGGTGGCCGCTCCGCCTCATGTCCCCAAACACGCCATGGCAGAGGGGGAACGGTAGATAGATCCGTCCGCGTCGGCAAGCGGACGGCCGCCCGGAGGGTTCCGGGCGGCCGTCCGGCCGTCGTCGGGCAGGCCCGGGGTCAGTAGCGGTACTGATCCGTCTTGAAGGGGCCGGCGGTCGGCACGCCGATGTAGTCGGCCTGGTCCTTGGTCAGCTTGCTCAGCTCGGCGCCGAGCTTGGCCAGGTGCAGGGCCGCGACCTTCTCGTCGAGGTGCTTGGGCAGCACGTAGACCTGCTTGTCGTACTGGTTGTTGTTGTTCCAGAGCTCCATCTGCGCCAGCACCTGGTTGGTGAAGGAGGCGCTCATGACGAAGCTCGGGTGGCCCATCGCGTTGCCCAGGTTCACCAGCCGGCCCTCGGACAGCAGGATCATCTTCTTGCCGTCCGGGAACTCGATCTGGTCGACCTGCGGCTTGATGTTGGTCCACTTGAAGTTGCGCAGCCCCTCGACCTGGATCTCGTTGTCGAAGTGGCCGATGTTGCAGACGATCGCCCGGTCCTTCATGGCGCGCATGTGGTCGACCGTGATGATGTCGCGGTTGCCGGTCGCGGTGACGAAGATGTCGGCGCGCGGCGCCGCCGTCTCCATGGAGACCACCTCGTAGCCCTCCATCGCGGCCTGCAGGGCGCAGATCGGGTCGATCTCGCTGACCATCACCCGGCAGCCGGCGCGGCGCAGCGACTCCGCCGAGCCCTTGCCGACGTCGCCGAAGCCCGCGACCATCGCGATCTTGCCGGCCATCATGACGTCGGTCGCGCGGCGGATGCCGTCGACCAGCGACTCGCGGCAGCCGTACTTGTTGTCGAACTTCGACTTGGTGACCGAGTCGTTGACGTTGATCGCCGGGCACTCCAGCGTGCCCTTGCGCGCCATGTCGTAGAGCCGCAGCACGCCGGTCGTGGTCTCCTCGGAGATGCCGCGCACCTGCGCCATGACCTCCTTGTACTCCGGCTTGTGCATGATCGCGGTCAGGTCGCCGCCGTCGTCCAGGATCATGTTCGGGCGCCAGCCGTCCGGGCCCTCGATGGTCTGGACGATGCACCACTCGTACTCCTCCTCGGTCATGCCCTTCCAGGCGAAGACCGGGATGCCGGCCGCGGCGATCGCGGCGGCGGCGTGGTCCTGGGTCGAGAAGATGTTGCAGGACGACCAGCGGATCTCGGCGCCGAGCGCGACCAGCGTCTCGATCAGCACCGCGGTCTGGATCGTCATGTGCAGGCAGCCGGTGATTCGCGCGCCCTTCAGGGGCTGCTTCTCGCCGAACTCCTCGCGCAGGGCCATCAGGCCGGGCATTTCGGTTTCGGCGATCTCGATCTCCATCCGCCCCCAGTTGGCGAGGGAGATGTCCTTGACCTTGTAGTCGGTGAACTCGGCCATACGTCGGGTCCGTCCTGTCGGCTGTTGTTGCGGCTGCGGAGCGGGGCTGGACATAGCAGCCGCCCCGGCCGGTAGCAAGGGTCCGGTCCGGTACGCGCGCCGGCTATTCGGCGGCGCAGACGGCCGCGTCGGGACGGTAGTCGAGGTCGGAGAGCGAGCCGATCGAGGGCCGGGCGCCGCACAGCGGGCAGTCCGGGTCGGCCTTCGCCCGGATCGTCCGGAAGCCGGCCTCCAGGGCGTCGTAGAGCAGCAGCCGCCCGGCCAGGGAGCGGCCGATGCCGAGCAGCTCCTTGACCGCCTCGACCGCCTGCAGGGCGCCCATGGTGCCGGCCAGCGCCCCGAGCACGCCGACGTCGGCGCAGGACTGCTTGGGATCCTCCGGCTGCTCGCCGAACAGGCAGCGGTAGCAGGGGTTCTCGGCGCCGTCGGACCCGTGGCCCCGGTGCGAGCGCAGGGTCGTCAGCTGGCCGTCGAAGCGCATGATCGCCGCCGTGACCAGGCTGCGCCCGGCCAGGTGGCAGGCGTCGTTGGCGAGGTAGCGGGTCGCGAAGTTGTCCGAGCCGTCGCAGACCAGGTCGTAGGCCGAGACCAGGGCCAGGGCGTTGGCGGCGGTCAGCCGCGTGCGGTGCTCCTCGACCCGGACGTCGGGATTGATCGCCTTCAGGCGCCGCGCCGCCGAGGCGACCTTGGGCGCGCCGATCTCGGCCTCGCCGTGGATCACCTGGCGCTGCAGGTTGGAGAGGTCGACCGCGTCGTCGTCGACGACGCCCAGCGTGCCGACCCCGGCCGCCGCGAGATAGAGCAGCAGCGGCGAGCCGAGCCCGCCGGCGCCGATCACCAGCACCCGGCTGTCGAGCAGCTTCGCCTGGCCGGCCTCACCGATCTCCGGCAGCACCAGATGCCGCGCGTAGCGCTCGAGCTCGCCGTCGCTGAAGTCGCGCTCCTCGTCCATGAGGGACAATGTGCCCCCTCGCGGCCTCGATTGCCAGGGGGCGGGCGCGGCGTCAGCCCGGGTATTCCCAGGGCTTCGGATTGGCGGTGAGGAACTGCGCCAATGCCTCGACGGCCTGCTGGGGCAGCGGCTGCTTCTCCTGCCGCGCCGTCATCAGCGGCACCGAGAGCCTGTCGACTTCGGCGAGCCAGTCGGAGATGGCCATCAGCTGATCCTGATCATAGCCCCAGGCGCTCACATCGTTCCGCTGCTGGATGATCTTGCCGGTGATCTCCTGCCAGGCCTCCGGCAGGATGTGCGGGTAGTTGGTCGCGATCAGCACCGCCAGGGCGGTCTGGTCCATGCCGTTGTAGTCGGCGGCGGCATGCTGTTGGAGCCAGGTGATCGCCGGGGTGACCTTGTCGAGCGGAGCCAGGGAGTCCGTCGCAGCCTTCTGCACGAGAGCATAGTCGGCCGCGGGCAGGAGAAAGGTCGAGACCGCGCTGCTGACGGTGCCCATCCAGCTCTGCGCGCGCGCCATCCAGGCGACGAAGAAGTCCGCGTCGAGCGGTGCCGCCTCGCCGAGCGCCTGGTTCATCTCTCCGCGGCGTTGCTCGTACATCTCTCGGTAGGCGTTGCGGGCCGCCGGGGAGAGTGCCAGCAGCAGCAGCGAGGCGCTCTGCCTCAGAGCCCGCGCGCGGGTCTGCTGCTCCCCGAGGACGCCGGTATCCTGCTGGACGGCGGCGACCGCCTCCCGGTAGTTCGCTTCGGCGACCTGGAAGCCGGTCATGGTCGAGACCTGGTTCCTGAAGTCCGCGCCGGTCGCCGCTTCGATCCCGCTGCGCAGCGCGGCGAGCTGGTCCGCGGTCGCCACCGCCTTCTGGCGCAGCGCCTTGGGCAGGTTCGACATTGCCTCGCCGAGCTGCTGCGCGATCTCCTTCCTGGTGAACTGCTCGACCGGCACCGCCTTGTCGCGTAGCGCGAAGACCGCCGCGCCGACCACCTCCAGGCCCCGGAAGCGGTCGGTCTCGTAGAGCTCGTAGGTGGGCTGGTTCCTCTGCAGCAGGTCGACGGCCTGGGTGACGTTGCCGACGAACGCCTGCCCCTGATCGTCCCAGGCCATGCGGGTCGCCAAGCCGAGAACGGTGCCGGTCGGCGGGCCGAAGCGCTGGTTGACGTCGTAGAGCGGCACCAGGGAATCGAGGACCGGCTTCTGCAGGACCTTCGCCGGCCCGATCCGCGTGATCGCGTTGCCGATCTTCTCGGTCAGCGTCGGATCCTGGCCGATGGCATAGACGATGAAGCGCGCCTTGAAGGTCAGCGCCGGGCCCGTCAGCCGCACGAAGATGGCCGGATCGAGACGGCGCAGCGCGACGCCCTGGGCGTCGGGGGAAACGCCGAAGGACCAGTAGGTCTGGCCGTCCTGCGTGACGTCGGGCAGCGTGACGTCGTAGACCTTCTGGCCGTCGCCGTCGGTGCCGGACTCTGCGATCGTCAACCCGATCTGCCTCGCCCTGTCGTCCTGGAAGTTGACGATGTTCCGGTGCGCCTCGTCCCGGAGCGCCCCGAAGTTCGGGTCATAGTGCTCCGTCGCCAGCCAGGCCGGCTTGCTGCCCGGCCGACCCGAGATCAGCCATTTCAGCTTGGCCTGCTTCTGCAGGGCGGTGACGGCGGCATCGACCCCCGCATTGGGGCCGATCACCGCGACGGTCTGGCCTGCGAGCTCCGGACTGGGCTGGCCGACCGAGCCGAAGCGCCGCATGAAGCCGTCCAGGTCCATGACCTGGTCGTCCGCGGTGTAGGAGATCGTGCCGGCCTGGGAGTCGACGAGCCCGGCGGCGAAGCCGGGCACGCGATGCGGTCCGGCGCCGCCGCCGAAGACCACTCTCATCGCCCTGATCCGCTTCGGGTTGGTGGTGTCGCCGGCGCCCGCGTCCTTGTAGCCGATCTCGTAGACGCACAGCCTTGCCCCCTGGGCCAGGTCGAGGGCCGGGGCCGGGCCTCCGCCGGTGTACTTGACACCGCGCTGGATCGGCGCGCCGGCCGCCTCCCTGACCGGAGTGACCGAGACGACCAGGAAGGGGACGCTGCCGTCGAGCGCCACCTGGCTGACCGCGTCCTTGCCGAAGGCGGTCTTCAGGCCGGTCGGCTCGCCGCCCGGCCAGACGATCGGCTGGTTGTCTCCCAGCCCGTCCCGCGCCGCCTCGAAGACCGACGCGTTGCTGGCCAGGAAATCCGCGCGCTTCGTGGCCTCCTGCGTCACCGCCAGACGCTCGGCGAAGCGCGGGTCGACGAGGAACTGGGCGTGGTTGACGATGCCGTCGCCACGCAGCTGCTGGTCCCAGGCGTCCGGCCCGCCCAGGATCGCGATGCGCTGTGCCCAGGAAAGGTCGGCCATCAGCAGGTAGGTCGCGATGCTGTAGCCCCTGCCGATCAGCACCAGGTCGTAGTCGGTGTCGGTGCCGCCGGGGTTCGGGTCGAAGGCCATGGTCTTCCCTCCTCACGCGTCCGATTCGGCCGGGCCGAGCGTCTCGAGCCAGGACTCGAAGCGCTCCAGCGCCGTCTCGTCGAGCTCGGCCGGCGTCTCCGGTTCCGGGCCGGGAGCCGGCGCCGGAGCAGGGGACGGTGCGGGAGCCGGTGCGGGAGCCGGGGCGGGCGCGGGGGCCGGCGCAGGGGCTGGAGCGGGGGCTGGAGCAGGGGCTGGAGCAGGGGCTGGAGCGGGGGCGGGCGCGGGAGCGGGAGCGGGAGCCGGTGCGGGGGCCGGGGCCGGTGCGGGCGCCGGCGCCTGCCAGGCCGCCTCGATCCTTCGGAACTCGGCAGCCAGGCTGTCGATCGTGCGGTCGAGGCTGCCGGCGAAGACGCTGTCGGCTTCGCGCTGGCGGCCGGCGGCAGCGATCATGTCGCCGGCGTTGCCGATCGCCTGGCTGGCCCGCGCCCTCTCGCGCGTCTCGACCGAGTCGAGCGTGCCCTTGACCAGCCCGAGGCTGCTGCGGACCAGACTCAGCTGCGCGTCGAGGGTCTGGGTCAGGGCGGCCCGGCTCGGATAGGTGCCGCCGGCGGCCTCCGCGGCCGAGACGACGGTCGCCGTGAGCGAAGCCAGGGCGCTGGCGATGCTCTGGCTGTCGGCGGCCGTGCGGAACGGCTTGCCGCCGACCGTCACCGCCCCGCTCGCCGTCGCCAGCGCCTTGCCGTCGTTCTCGAGCAGCGTCCGGTAGGTCGCCGCCAGCGTGCTGTCGCCGTTCGCCATGGCCCGGGTCCCGCCTCGTCGCGCCTGAGGAGGAGACGCGTCGGGCGGCGGTGGCGTGACGCGGAAGGGGCGGCGGCTAGGCCGGCTTGATCTCGATGAACCTGCCCGCCAGATGCGTATCGGAGCTGCGTCTCGGCAGGTGGTTGACGGACAGCAGGGCGTCCGCGCCCGTGAGGGCGTTCTCGATCTTCGTATCGCTCAGCCATTTGTTGAGGAGACCGAGCTTGGCGGGGTCCAGCTCATCGAAGGCCGCCGGGGCTTTGGATTGGGCACCCAGCGGCCAGGCTTTCAGCTTGTCCAGGGCCGCAGTGCCCTCGTTGTTGTCGACGACGCCGTCCAATGTCGCCTTCGCCTGAGGGCCCGTCATGGCGGCGAAGGTGTTGAAGACGCTCGAGAAGACCTCCGGGTAGGAGGGGCCACCCATCTGCGCGGCCGAGGCGAAGAGGCGCGGCACGAGCTTGACCCACCAGCTGGCCGGGAAAGCCTTCATCTGCCCGTTCGCCTCGAACAGAGCCTTGAGCTCCCGCACGTCCACGGCCTGCTTGTTGCTGTCGTAGCAAAGCAGCCGGTACGAACCTTCTTCGTACCCGAGAATCACGATCCAGTGCTGCGCATCCGTGTTGGCCTTCGGCATGCCGTCGTCCGGATCGACTGCGATCGGGAAGACCAGGACGGAGCCGAGATCGATCGCCGCCTTCAAGCGTCCGAAGAGGGTCTGGGCGTCTTTGCCGCTGCTCACGAGCCAGGTCTCGAAGAGTTCCTTCGACGACCCCGCTTTCAAGCGCTCGTTCAGTTTCTCGGCCAGCTCGAGCATGTCCTCCGTCGCGAAGATCTCCCCGACATAGCTCATCTTGTTGCCGGGGAAGGCGGCGCTGTCGGCGTCCTTGGCCAGCTGGCGGATCGAGACGCCCGGCTTCTGCAGTTTGCGCGGTGGCGTTGCGTCGAGGATGCCGAGGAAGGTCACCGCATTGTGGAGGGCGTAGATGCCGCAGGTCGGCCCCAGCTGCTGCAGGGGAACGCCCGCCTGATTGGCGATCGTGAAGGTCATGCCCATGACACTCGCCTGCTTGGTCACCCGCACCTCCTTTTCCGCTCGCCGGACACGCGGTCGTCCTGCGTCACGGCGCCCAGACCAGGAGGTCGTCCTCGGCGGCCTCGACCTCCTGGAAGGCGTCGTAGAGGTCGTCGCTGGGCGTGGACTCGACGGCGCCGAGGTCGCTCTCGAACCTGGCGACCAGCCCCCGGAGGCCTTCCAGGAAGGTCGCGTCGGCCTGCGCCTGGCGCCTGGCCGCGGCGAGCAGGTCGGCAGCGTTGCCGAGCGCCTGGCTGGCCCGCTTCTTCTCGCGCGCCTCGACGGCGGTGACCGCGGCCTCGACGAGACCGAGGGCGCTGCCGACCAAGGCGCTCTCGTCGGCGGCCGTCGCCCTGCAGCCGGCCACCGCGTCGGCCGCCGCGACGACCGTCCCGGTCGGCGACTGGAGCGCGCCGGCCACGGTCTGCGCGTCCGCGGCATTGCGGAACGGCTTGCCGCCGATCGTCACGCTGCTGCCGGCGAGCGCCAGCGCCTTGCCGGCGTCGGCGAGGAGCTGGCGATAGGTGCGCGCGAGCGCGCTGTCCTCCTGGGCCATGGAACGCGTCCCCCTGCCGCGGCCTCGACGGCGGCGGCTCGGCATCAGGACGCGTTGTCGAAAACGGCTGTGAAGCCGCGGCGGCAGCCGGCCCCCTCAGCCCGCCTCGGCGGCCTGTCGCTCGTCGAGGCCGTCGCTGGAGGCCCGGCGGCAGAGGTCGGCGACGGTGATCGCGTCGAAGCGGCTCATCATCTCGTTCTGCATCTCGCGCCAGATCGGCCGGACGATGCGCTGGCCGAGCTCGGAGCCGACCGGATCGGCGATCGGGTCGGGCGTGCCCTCGAGCTCGCGCACGATGCGGATGATGTCGCCCAGGCGGATCCTCTCGCCGTCGCGGGCCAGGCGGTAGCCGCCGCGCGGCCCCCGCTGGCCGGTCAGGATGTCGTGGTGCACCAGCTGCTGCAGCACCTGCTCGAGGTAGCGGCGCGGGATGCCCTGGCGCTTGCAGATGTCGGTCGAGCGGACCGGCTCGGATTCGCTGTAGTAGGCGATGTCGACGACCGCCTCGATGGCGAACAGCAGCTTCTTCGACAGCCGGAGCATTCGGGTCTCCCCCGACTCAGCCGCTTCCGTCGGGCGAATGGCCGGTGCTTGTGGCGCCGACGCCGGTCGAGCCGAAGCCGCCGGTGCCGCGCGCTGTTTCCTCCAGCCGATCGGCCGGCCGCCACGCGGCCTGCAGGTAGGGCGCGACGACGAGCTGGGCGATCCGCTCGCCACGCCGTAGCACGAAGGGATCGCGTCCGTGATTGATCAAGATCACCTTGATCTCGCCGCGGTAGTCCGCGTCGATCGTGCCCGGGCTGTTGAGCAGGGTGATGGCGTGACGCAACGCCAGTCCCGAGCGCGGCCTGACCTGGGCCTCGGTGCCGGGCGGCAGGGCGATCGCGAAGCCGGTCGGCACCGCCGCCCAGGCGCCGGGCTCGAGGGTCAGCGGTGCCTCGACCGCGGCCGGCAGGTCGAGCCCGGCCGAGAGCTCGGTGGCGTAGGCCGGCAGGGCCAGGCCCTCGCCGTGCGGCAGCCGCTGGATCGCGACCTCGACCGAGCCGACGGGCCCCCGATGGGTCACGGACGAGGGGCCGTCGGTCATGTCGCTTTGTCTCCCAGGGATTCGGCGATGCGGCGGGCGAGGCGCCGGGCGACCTCGGTCTTGGACAGCACCGGCCAGCTCTCGACGGCCTGCGGGTCGTCGCTGCCGCCGATCAGATGGATCCGGTTGCTGTCGCCGCCGAAGGTGCCGGTGGGCGCCGAGACGTCGTTGGCCAGGATCCAGTCGCAGCCCTTGCGCGCCCGCTTGGCGATCGCCTGCTCGACGAGCCGCTCGGTCTCGGCGGCGAAGCCGACGACCAGCCGCGGGCGCTGCGGGCCGGGCTTCGACAGCGTCGCCAGGATGTCGGGGTTCTCGGCCAGCTCGAGGCGCGGCGGCCCGCCGCCGTCCTTCTTCAGCTTCTGGCCGGCGACGCCGGCGACGCGCCAGTCGGCGACGGCGGCGGCGCAGACCGCGACCTCGACCGGCAGCGCGGCCCGGCAGGCGGCCAGCATCTCCTCGGCCGACTCGACCCGGACGACGCGCGGGCCGGGCGGATCGGCCAGGGCGACCGGCCCGGTCACCAGGGTCGTCTCCGCACCGAGCGCGGCCAGCGCGGCGGCGATCGCGTGGCCCTGCTTGCCCGAGGAGTGGTTCGAGAGATAGCGGACCGGATCGATCGGCTCGCGGGTCGGGCCGCTGGTGACCAGTGCGCGCCGCCCGGCCAGCGGGCGGTCTGCGGCCGCCGCGAAGCAGGCCTCGACGGCGGCGAGGATCTCGGCCGGCTCGGCCATCCGGCCGAAGCCGTACTCGTTGCAGGCCATGGCGCCCTCGTTGGGCCCGACGGTCGCGACGCCGCGCGCCTGCAGCAGGGCGAGGTTGTCGCGCGTCGCCGGGTGCTGCCACATGCGCACGTTCATCGCCGGCGCCGCCAGCACCGGCTTGTCGGTGGCCAGCAGCGCGGTGGTCGCCAGATCGTCGCAGAGGCCGTGGGCCATGCGCGCCAGGATGTCGGCGGTGGCCGGCGCCACGACCAGCAGGTCGGCGTCGCGGCTGAGCTGGATGTGGCCCATCTCGGACTCGTCGGTCAGCGAGAACAGTTCGCCGTAGACCTTGTCCTCGGTCAGCGCCGAGAGCGACAGGGGCGTGACGAACTGCGCGCCGGCACGGGTCAGGATGCAGCGCACCGCGGCACCGCGCTCGCGCAGGCGCCGGATCAGCTCCAGGCACTTGTACGCGGCGATGCCGCCGGCGACGATCAGCAGGATGCGCTTGCCGGCCAGAGGGGACGGCGTCTGCGTGGCTCGGGTGTCCGTCAAGCGGTCGTCTCGCGTGTGGTCGGGCGTTATTTCACTCTATTAACTGGTAAATAGTCCCAAGCGGGCCCGGCGGCAAGCCGCTCCGCTATCGGACCAGCGCTACGGCGGCCAGGGCCAGGGCGGCGCCGGCCAGCGCGCAGGCGGCGAGCGCCAGGCGCGCCGTGCTGCGCCGGCGGTCGAGCGCCGCCAGCACCTCGGGGTGCAGCTTGATCCCCTCGTCGGCGACCTGGCGGGCCGCGGTCTCGAGCTGGCGCAGCAGGTCGGGCAGGCGCTGCAGGCCCTGGACCAGGGTCTCGGCGCCTTCGCGCACGCGCGCCTCGGGCCCGCGGTTGACCCGCACCCATTCGGCGATCAGCGGCTCGGCGAGCAGCCAGATGTTGAGGCTCGGGTCGAGCTGCCGGCTGACCCCCTCGGCCATCAGCATGTTCTTCTGCAGCAGCACGAGCTGCGGCTGCACCGGCATCGAGAAGGATTCGGTCAGGCTCAGCAGCTGGCCGAGCAGCCGGGCGAAGGAGATGCGCTGCAGCGGCCGGCCGAAGATCGGCTCGCAGACCGAGCGCAGGGCCTGGGCGAACAGCTCCTCGGACTGGCCGGGGGGCAGGAAGCCGGCGTCGACGTGGACCTGGGCGAGCCGGCGGTAGTCGCGCGCCAGGGTCGCCAGCAGCATGTCGGCGAGGAAGTAGCGGGTCGTGCGGTCGAGCCGCCCCATGATGCCGAAGTCGACGGCGGCGATCGCCCCGCTCTCGGTGACCATCATGTTGCCGGGGTGCTGGTCGCCGTGGAAGAAGCCGTCGCGGAACACCTGGTTGAAGAAGATCGTCGCCGCGACCTCCAGGATGCGCGGGATGTCCTGGCCGGCGGCGAGCAGGGCGGCGCGGTCGTCCAGCGGGATGCCGGAGACGCGGCTCATGGTCAGCACGCGCCGGCCGGTGCGCTCCCAGTCGACCTCCGGCACGACGTAGCTGTCGTCGCCGGCGAAGTTGCTGGCCAGCTCCGAGGCGGCCGCCGCCTCGAGCCTGAGGTCCATCTCGCAGCGCACGGTCTCGGCGAAGAGGTCGACCAGCTCGACCGGCTTGAGGCGGCGCAGGCGCGGCTGGGCGCGCTCGGCCAGGCGGGCCAGCCAGTAGAACAGGTTGAGGTCGCGCTCGAAGGCGCGCTCGATGCCGGGGCGCAGCACCTTGACCGCGACGGCGCGCGGCTCGGCCTGGCCGTCCGCCAGGTCCTCGTCGCCCGCCGGGCGGGTCAGCGCGAAATGCACCTGGGCGATCGAGGCGGCCGACACCGGCTTCGGGTCGAAGGCCAGGAAGACGGCGTCGAGCGGCCGGCCGAGCTCGCGCTCGATCGCGCGGCGGGCCGCCTCGGTCGGGAAGGGCGGCAGGCGGTCGTGGAGCTGCGCCAGGTCGGCGGCCATGGCCTCGCCGATCAGGTCGGCGCGGGTCGCCAGGAACTGCCCGAGCTTGATGAAGGAGGGGCCGAGCGCGACCAGCGCCCGGGCCAGCTTCTCGCCGGGCCGGCCCGGCACGCCGTGCGGGCCGAGCCGGCGCAGGAAGGCGACCAGGGTCGGGAAGACCTGCAGGTCCTCGACCGCCGCCAGGGCGTCGTGGCGCGCCAGCACCCGGGCGATCCCGAGAAGCCGGAACGGCAGGGCGGCGCTGCGCCAGATCTGCGGCAGGGTCACGGGACCGTTCGCTCTGTTGTTCAGATGCGCCAGGCGGAATGCAGGGCCGCGATGCCGCCCGACAGGTTGGCATAGCGGACCTGCTCCAGGCCGGCGGCGCGGATCCGCTCGACCAGCTCGTCCTGGGGCGGGAAGCGGCGGATCGATTCCACCAGATAGACGTAGGATTCGCGGTCGCGCGCCACGACGCCGCCCAGCCGCGGCAGCACGTTGTCCGACCAGAGGTCGTAGGCGCGGTCGAGGACCGGCAGCACGACCCGGCTGAACTCCAGGCAGAGGAAGCGGCCGCCCGGCTTGAGCACGCGCCGGGCCTCGGCCAGCGCCCGGTCGATGTGGGTCACGTTCCTGAGCCCGAAGGCGATGGTGTAGGCATCGAAGGTGCCGTCCGGCAGCGGCAGCGCCTCGGCATCGCCGCAGACCCAGTCGAGGCCGCCGAGGCGCCCGGAGTCGACGGCGCGGTCGCGGCCGACCTGCAGCATGTCCTCGGTCAGGTCGAGCACGGTCACACTCGCCGCGCCGCCGGTGCGGTCCAGGATCCGGAAGGCGATGTCCCCGGTTCCGCCGGCGACGTCCAGGAAGGCCTCGCCGGCGCGCGGGCGCAGCCGGTCGAGCATGGCGTCCTTCCACAGCCGGTGGATGCCGAGCGACATCAGGTCGTTCATCAGGTCGTAGCGGCCGGCCACCGAGCGGAACACGTCGCGCACCAGTCCCGGCTTGTCGCGGGCGTCGACCTCGCGCTCGCCGAAGGCGACGCGCTCGGCGCCGGCCTCCCTCTCGGCCTTTCCGTCGGAGGGCCCCGCCGTGCCGGTTCCGCCGCGCCGCGGCCGCTGCTCTGCCTTTGCCTTCGTCATGGCGCGGGACGATAGCGCTTGCCCCCTGCTTCGGCTAGCGTGCCGCTCGGCCGGCGCGCCCGCTGCCGGCCGAGCTGCCCGACGGACCTTCCGATGCCCGAGCTGCCCGAAGTCGAAACCGTGTGCCGCGGCCTGAGGCCGGTGCTGGAAGGACGGCGCCTGCGCCGCGTCGAGCAGCGCCGCCCGGACCTGCGCTTTCCCCTGCCGCCGCGCTTCGTCGAGCGCCTGACCGGCCAGCGCCTGACCCGGATCGACCGCCGCGCCAAGTTCATCCTGGCCCAGCTCGAGGGCGGCGAGACGCTGATCTGCCATCTCGGCATGTCGGGCCGCATGCTGCTGGTCGACGACCCGTCGCTGCCGCTCGAGAAGCACGACCACGTCGTGCTCGAGACCGAGGAGGGCCGGCAGGTCCGCTTCAACGACGCCCGGCGCTTCGGCTTCATGGACCTCTGGCCGACCGAGGGGCTGGCCCAGCACCCGATGCTGGCGCCGCTCGGGCCCGAGCCGCTGTCCAACGCCTTCAACGGCCCGGCCCTGGCCGCCGCCCTGGCCGGCCGGATGAGCCCGATCAAGGCGGCGCTGCTCGACCAGCGGGTCGTCGCCGGGCTCGGCAACATCTACGTCTCCGAGGCGCTGTTCCACGCCGGCCTGTCGCCCAGGCGTCTCGCCGCGACGGTGCAGGGCGGGCGGGCCGAGCGCCTGGCCGCGGCGGTGCGCGACGTCCTGACGCGGGCGATCGCCGCCGGCGGCAGCTCGCTGCGCGACTACGTCCAGACCTCGGGCGAGCTCGGCTATTTCCAGCACGCCTGGGCGGTCTACGGCCGCGAGGGCGAGGCCTGTCCGGGCTGCGACTGCGAGCCTGCGCGGAGCGGCGGGATCCGGCGGCTGGTGCAGTCGAACCGCTCGACTTTCTACTGTCCCCGCCGCCAGCGCTAAGCTATCTCTGCCAGTCATGTCGAGCCAGCCGCCCCGCCACTCGCCAGGTCCGGGCCATCGCCTGCGGCGCGGCGCGGTCGTCCTGTCCGCGGCGCTCGCCCTCTCGACGCTCGGTCTCGGTCCGGCGCCGGCGCAGACGGCCACCGCGACCCAGGGGGCCGGCCAGGGTGCCGGCCAGGGTGCCGGGAGCGCCGCGGCCAAGGCCGACCAGCCGCGCTTCTTCGAGGAGCTCGACGACCTGCCGCTGATGGCCGGGCTGCAGGAGATGGAGGAGGCCAACGTCGCCTTCGACAAGCCGGCCGGGCGCATCGGCGAGGTCTACGCCGAGGGCAAGGTGCCGGCCGACAAGGTCCGCGCCTTCTACGGCGAGACCCTGCCGCAGTTCGGCTGGCAGAAGGTCTCCGAGCACCGCTACGAGCGCGACGGCGAGCGGCTGGAGATCGAGGTGAGCGAGGCCAAGGGCGTCACGACGCTGCGCATCTCGCTGTCGCCCATCGACTGATTGCTGGAAGGACGGAGCGACCGGCGCCGCGATCGCGGCGGGCGGCCGCCCGCGAAACCGAGGGAGAGGAAGCCGGATGGCATTCGAGGATATTCTGGTCGAGCGCAAGGGCGCCGTGGGCGTCGTCACCCTGAACCGGCCGAAGGCGCTGAACGCGCTGTGCACGCCCTTGATCGACGAGCTCGGCCAGGCGCTGGCCGAGCTGGAGGCCGACGAGGCGATCCGCTGCATCGTGCTGACCGGCTCGGAGAAGGCCTTCGCCGCCGGCGCCGACATCAAGGAGATGAAGGAGAAGTCCTACGCCGACGTGCTCGACGAGGACTTCATCACCGGCGACTGGGAGGTCGTGGCGCACTGCCGCAAGCCGACCATCGCGGCGGTCGCCGGCTTCGCGCTCGGCGGCGGCTGCGAGGTCGCCATGATGTGCGACATGATCCTGGCGGCCGAGACCGCGCGGTTCGGCCAGCCGGAGATCAAGCTGGGCACGATCCCGGGCGCCGGCGGCACTCAGCGCCTGACCCGCTCGGTCGGCAAGTCGCTGGCCATGTACCTCTGCCTGAGCGGCGACATGATCGACGCCGAGACCGCCCTGCGCGCCGGCCTGGTCGCCAAGGTGCTGCCGGCCGAGGGCTTCCTCGACGAGGTCATGAAGGTCGCCGAGACGATCGCCTCCTACTCCCTGCCGGTGCTGCGGACCTGCAAGGAGGCGGTCAACCGGGCCTACGAGACGACCCTGGCCGAGGGCGTGCTGTTCGAGCGGCGCACCTTCCACGGCACCTTCGCCCTGGAGGACCGCAAGGAGGGCATGGAGGCCTTCGCCGAGAAGCGCAAGCCGAACTTCAAGCACCGCTGAACGGGCGCGCGCCGCGCCGGGGCCCGGCCGATCGCTCCGGGCCCCGCGCGACGCTTGACGGGGCAGGGGCGCATCGCTATAAGGCGCGCCTCCTGCTGAATGGACCGATGGACTAGGACAAGATGGCGAACCATAAGTCCGCCGAGAAGCGCATTCGTCGCAACACCCGGCGCGCCGACATCAACGGGATGCGCCGCTCGCGCATCCGCACCTTCCTCAAGAAGGTCGAGCTGGCGATCGCCGGCGGCGACAAGACAACCGCGCAGGACGCCTTCAAGGTCGCCCAGCCCGAGCTGCATCGCGGCGTGAGCAAGGGCGTCGTGCACCGCAACACCGCGGCGCGCAAGCTGTCGCGGCTGTCCTCGCGCATCAAGGCCATGGCCTGAGCCGCCCGCCCTCTTGCCGAGGGCGCGCAACGGTAGAGTTTCTGGCAGCGCCGTTCCTTGAACGGCGCTGCTTGCTTTTTGTGCAGGCAGCTTGCCCGGGAAAAGTTTTCACAAGAGGCTGACGGGGGAATCGTCCGATTCCGCGGGCCCTTAGCCGAGGGCTTTGAGGTGCGGCGAGAACCGTAATATTTCGTTCGGTTTTTGGTCCAGTTGCCGGCCATCGGCCTGTCGGGTACATTAAATCACCTTGTTAGCCATCTTCGGACGCAACTATTGAATGTTACACTTAAAGATTAAATGCGTCCTTCTTAAAGAAAAAAGCAAAACTTTCTGCGACCAAGGGGGTGGACACTTGACTCATTGCACGGTCTCGCGCTGACTCGGCGGCCCGAGAGCGGCCCCGACTGTTCGTCAGGACGACGGACGGCAGGGGGCCCGCAAGGGTAGGCGCCGGCTTCGATCGGGACGTCAGCGTTCCGGTCCGGGAGGTTCGGGCGTCTTCGTCGATAGCGAAGAGAGGCGGAGACCGCATCTGGCGAGAGGCGGTGCCGCCGGGAACATCCAGGGACGAGGGCAGACTGTGGACGCGACACCAGACGCGAGCGTGCGGACGTTGGCCGGCGAGGACGTGCAGGGAGGTGCACTCGCCGAGCGGTGGGTCCGGGTCAGGAGCCGGCTGCGCGCCGAGGTCGGCGAGGCGGCTTTCAAGAGCTGGCTCAAGCCGCTGGTGCTGATGGGTGTTCGCGACGCCTCGATTCGCCTGGGCGTGCCGTCCCGCTTCATGCGCGACTGGGTGATCGGCAACTACGCCGAGCGGCTGCGCCATCTCTGGAGCGAGGAGGCGCCCGAGGTCCGCGGCGTCGAGGTCGTCGTGCTGCCGCCGAGCGCCGGGCCGTCCACGGCGGCGCGTCCGGCCGCCGCCGGCGCCCAGGGCGATTCCGAGGCCGGCGTCGCGCCGCCGGCCGGCACGGCGTCCGCGGCCGCGATCCAGGCGGCGCGCGCGCAGGATGCCGGAGAGGCGGCGCTCGACGCCCGGGCCCTGGAGATCTCGGCGCCGCTCGATCCGCGCTTCACCTTCGACAACTTCGTGGTCGGCAAGCCGAACGAGCTGGCCTACGCTGCCGCCCGGCGCGTCGCCGAGGCCGAGACCGCGCCCTTCAATCCCCTGTTCCTCTACGGCTCGGTCGGCCTCGGCAAGACCCATCTGATGCATGCCATCGCCTGGCACCTGCGTCTGCACAAGCCCAGGAAGCGGGTCATCTACCTGTCGGCCGAGAAGTTCATGTACCAGTTCGTGCGTGCCCTGCGCACCAAGGACACCATGGCCTTCAAGGAGCAGTTCCGCACGGTCGACGTCCTGATGATCGACGACGTGCAGTTCATCTCCGGCCGCGAGGCGACCCAGGAGGAGTTCTTCCACACCTTCAACGCCCTGGTCGACCACAACCGGCAGGTCGTGATCTCGGCGGACAAGAGCCCCTCGGACCTGGAGGGTGTCGACGAGCGGATGCGCTCGCGCTTCGGCTGGGGCCTGGTCGCCGACATCCACCCGACGACCTACGAGCTGCGCCTCGGCATCCTGCAGGCCAAGGCCGAGCAGGTCGGCGTCACCGTGCCGCTCAAGGTCATCGAGTTCCTGGCCCACAAGATCACCTCGAACGTCCGCGAGCTGGAGGGCGCGCTCAACCGCATCGTCGCCCACGCCACGCTGGTCGGCCGGCCGGTCACCCTGGAGACCACCCAGGAGGTGCTGCACGACCTGCTGCGCGCCTCGGACCGCCGGGTCACCATCGAGGAGATCCAGAAGCGGGTCGCCGAGCACTTCAACATGCGCCTCGCCGACATGACCTCGGCGCGCCGCGCCCGGGCGGTCGCCCGGCCGCGCCAGGTCGCGATGTACCTGGCCAAGCAGCTGACCAGCCGCTCGCTGCCGGAGATCGGCCGCAAGTTCGGCGGCCGCGACCACACCACGGTGATGCACGCGGTGCGCAAGGTCGAGGAGCTGAAGACCAGCGATTCCAGCTTCGCCGAGGACGTCGAGCTGCTGCGCCGCATGCTCGAGGCCTGACGCGGCGGCGCCTCGCCCCCGGCGATGTTGCGGCCGCTCGGGGGCGGCGCCGGCCGGGCCCTCGTGAGCGGGCGGCCGGCGGGTCGCCGCGGCCATGGGCGACGGCCCGAAAAGGCGCGAAAATCCTTACCCTTCAAAGCCGCTATGCTATAGTGCGCCCCCGAATTCCGGTGCCGCCGAGTCGTCGGTGTGCGCTTGCGAAGCCGGGAGCCAGTCCGCATCGCCTTTTCCGATGGGGATCCGAGTTCACCGAGGCGCCTTCCAGCCAGACCGAAGAGTTTCCCGAACGATGAAGCTGACGATCGAACGCGCGGCCCTCCTGCGGTCGCTGGCCCACGTCCAGAGTGTCGTCGAACGGCGCAACACCATCCCGATCCTGTCGAACGTGCTGATCGAGGCACAGGACGGACGGCTCGGCCTGACCGCGACCGACATGGACCTGACGATCGTCGAGCAGACCGACGCCGCGGTCGCGACGCCCGGGGCGACCACGGCGCCGGCGCACACGCTCTACGACATCATCCGCAAGCTGCCGGACGGCGCCGAGGTCGAGCTCTCGACCGGCGGCGACGGCCAGCTGACGCTGCGGGCCGGGCGCTCCAACTTCAACCTCGCCACCCTGCCGCGCGAGGACTTTCCGACCGCCGGCACGACCGACCTGCCGCACTCCTTCGAGCTGCAGGCGCGCGAGGCCAAGCACCTGATCGACCGCACGCGCTTCGCGATCTCGACCGAAGAGACCCGCTACTACCTCAACGGCATCTACCTGCACGCCGCGAAGAGCGGCGAGGTGCCCGTGCTGCGCGCGGTCGCGACCGATGGCCACCGGCTGGCCCGCTTCGAGATGCCGCTGCCGTCGGGCGCCGAGGACATGCCGGGCGTCATCGTGCCGCGCAAGACGGTCAACGAGCTGCGCAAGCTGATCGACGAGGTCGACGGCTCGCTGACCGTGTCGCTGTCGGAGACGCGGATCCGCTTCGCCTTCGGCGCGACGCTGCTGACCTCGAAGCTGATCGACGGCACCTTCCCGGACTACGAGCGGGTCATTCCGACCGGCAACGACAAGATCATGGAGGTCGACTGCAAGTCCTTCGCCGAGGCGGTCGACCGCGTCTCGACGATCTCCAGCGAGAAGAGCCGGGCGGTCAAGATGAGCGTCGCCGAGGGCGCCGTGACCCTGTCGGCGACCAGCCCGGAGAACGGCAGCGCCGAAGAGGACGTCGCGATCAACTACAGCGGCCCGACCATCGAGATCGGCTTCAACTCGCGCTACCTGCTCGACATCGCCGGCCAGATCGAGGGCGACGGCGCCGAGTTCGCCATGGCCGACGCCTCCTCGCCGACCCTGGTGCGCGACGTCACCGACTCCAGCGCGCTCTACGTGCTGATGCCGATGCGGGTCTAGGGCGCGGACGCGCCCCGGCCCCCCGGCGACCGCCCTTGGGAGCGACCGCGACCGCTTTGACCAGCCGCCAGACCGCCCCTCTGTGGCTTCGGCGGGTGGCGCTGACCCGCTTCCGCAACCTGCGGCAGGCGGAGCTGGCGACCGACGCCCGCCCGGTCGTGCTGACCGGCCCGAACGGCGCCGGCAAGACCAACCTGCTCGAGGCAATCTCCCTGCTGACGCCGGGCCGCGGCCTGCGCCGCGCGCCGCTCGCCGAGCTGGAGAGCCGCGAGCCGGCCAACGACGCGAGCGCCGTCGGCTGGGCCGTCGCCGCCGAGCTCGTGACCCCGGACGGGCCGCGCAGCCTCGGCACCGGCAGCGAGCCCGGCGTGCCGGGCAGGTCGGGCGGCGAGGCCGCCGACAAGCGCCTGGTGCGCATCGACGGCGAGCGGGCGAGCAGCCAGCAGGCGCTCGGCGAGCTGCTCTCGGTGGTCTGGCTGACGCCGCAGATGGATCGCCTGTTCCTCGACGGGCCGAGCGCGCGGCGACGCTTCCTTGACCGCCTGGTCTACGGCTTCGATCCGCGCCACGCCGGGCGCCTGACCGCCTACGAGAAGGCGCTGCGCGAGCGCTCGCGCCTGCTCCGTGCCGGCAGCTGGGATCCGGTCTGGGTCGGTGCGCTGGAGGACAGCCTGGCCGAGCGCAGCGTCGCCATCGCCGCGGCGCGCCGCGCGGCCGTCGAGCGCCTGGCCGGTGCCTGCGCGCAGAGCCTCGGCGCCTTCCCGCGTGCGGGCCTGGGCCTCGCCGGCGACGCCGAGACGCGGCTCGGCGAGGCGCCGGCCGTCGAGGTCGAGAGCCGGCTGCGCGAGACCCTGGAGCGCCAGCGCGAGCACGACGCCGAGACCGGCGGCGCCGGCGTCGGCGCGCATCGCGCCGACTTCAGCGTCAGCCACCTGGAGCGCCGCCTGCCGGCGGCGCTCTGCTCGACCGGCGAGCAGAAGGCGCTGCTGATCTCGATCGTCCTGGCGCACGCCCGGCTGATCGCCCTGGAGAAGGGGGCGGCGCCCCTGCTGCTGCTCGACGAGGTCGCCGCGCACCTCGACGAGCCGCGCCGCGAGGCCCTGTTCGAGGAGCTGTTGGCGCTCGGCGCACAGTCCTGGCTGACCGGCACGGACACCGCTCCCTTCGCGCCGCTCGGCGCCGCCGCGCAGCACGTCCTGGTGCAGGAAGGACTGCTCCGCACGCAAGGCTGATTCCACAAGCACTTGGCGTCAGCCGACCCCATATCTGCTAGACTGAGTAGACACCATGACAGACCAGACCCCGACCTCTCCGTCCGACGACCAGGCCGCGAGCGACGCCTACGGCGCCGGCTCGATCAAGGTGCTGCGCGGCCTCGAAGCCGTGCGCAAGCGCCCGGGCATGTACATCGGTGACACCGACGACGGCTCGGGCCTGCACCACATGGTCTACGAGGTCGTCGACAACGCCATCGACGAGGCGCTGGCCGGCTACTGCGACATCGTCGAGGTGACGCTGAACGGCGACGGCTCGGTGACGGTCTGCGACAACGGCCGCGGCATCCCGGTCGACATCCACGAGGAGGAGGGGGTGTCGGCCGCCGAGGTCATCATGACCCAGCTCCACGCCGGCGGTAAGTTCGACCAGAACTCCTACAAGGTCTCCGGCGGCCTGCACGGCGTCGGCGTCTCGGTGGTCAACGCGCTCTCCGAGTGGCTCGAGCTGCGCATCTGGCGCAACGGCAGGGAGCACTGGATGCGCTTCCGCGGCGGCGAGGCCGAGGCGCCGCTCGCGGTGCGCGGCGAGCCGGTCGGCAGGAAGGGCACCGAGATCACCTTCCTGCCCTCGACCGCGATCTTCACGAAGACCGAGTTCGACTTCGCGACCCTGGAGCACCGGCTGCGGGAGCTGGCCTTCCTGAACTCCGGCGTGCGCATCCGCCTGACCGACGCGCGCAAGCCCGAGCCGCTGGTCTGCGACCTGCACTACGAGGGCGGCCTGGTCGCCTTCGTGAAGTACCTGGACCGCAGCAAGCAGAGCCTGATCGACCCGCCGGTCCACATGGTCGCCGAGCGCGACGGCATCACCGTCGAGGTCGCGATGCAGTGGACCGACAGCTACCACGAGACCATGCTCTGCTTTACCAACAACATCCCGCAGCGCGACGGCGGCACCCACCTCGCCGGCTTCCGCGGCGCCCTGACCCGCCAGGTCAACGGCTACGCGACGGAATCGGGCCTCCTGAAGAAGGAGAAGGTGGCGCTGACCGGCGACGACGCGCGCGAGGGCCTGACCTGCGTGCTGTCGGTCAAGGTGCCGGACCCGAAGTTCTCCAGCCAGACCAAGGACAAGCTGGTCTCCTCCGAGGTCCGCCCGGTCGTCGAGTCGATCGTCAACGACAAGCTGCAGCAGTTCTTCGAGGAGAATCCGAACGAGGCGCGCAAGATCGTCGGTAAGGTCGTCGAGGCGGCGACCGCCCGCGAGGCGGCGCGCAAGGCGCGCGAGCTGACCCGGCGCAAGGGCGTGCTCGACGTCGCCTCGCTGCCCGGCAAGCTGGCCGACTGCCAGGAGCGCGATCCGGCGAAGTCCGAGCTGTTCATCGTCGAGGGCGATTCGGCCGGCGGCTCGGCCAAGCAGGGACGCGACCGCAAGTCCCAGGCGATCCTCCCCCTGCGCGGCAAGATCCTCAACGTCGAGCGGGCGCGCTTCGACAAGATGCTGTCGAGCCAGGAGATCGGCACCCTGATCACGGCGCTCGGCACCGGCATCGGCCCCGAGGAGTTCGACCTCTCGAAGCTGCGCTACCACAAGATCGTCATCATGACGGACGCCGACGTCGACGGCAGCCACATCCGCACGCTGCTGCTGACCTTCTTCTTCCGGCAGATGCGCGCGCTGATCGAGGCCGGGCACCTCTACATCGCCCAGCCGCCGCTCTACCGCGCCAAGCGCGGCGACAGCCTGACCTACATGAAGGGCGACCGGGAGATGGAGGAGTACCTGATCGGCTCCGCCATCCGCGAGGCGGTGCTGCGCTTCGCCGGGGCGGACGGCGGGTCCGGCGACCAGCGGGCGGGCGAGGACCTGGCCGACCTGGTGCGCAAGGCGCTGCGCGCCCGCCACCTGATGGACTCGCTGGTCCACAAGGTCGGCTCCTGGGACGTCGTCGAGCAGAGCGCCATCGCCGGCGCGCTCAGCCGGGAGATCCTGGGCGACCCGGCGCGTGCCGCCGAGGCCGCCGAGATCATCGCCCGGCGCCTCGACGCCCTGGCCCCGGAGCACGAGCGGGGCTGGCAGGGCCTGGCCCCGGCCGACGGCGGCCTGCTCTTCACCCGCACTCTGCGCGGCGTGCCGGAGAGCCGGCGCATCGACGCCGCCCTCATCCAGTCCAGCGAGGCGCGCCAGCTCGACGCCATGGCGCGCGACCTGAAGGAGACCTACCTCCGGCCCGCGACCCTGCACGGCAAGGACCGCGAGGCGGCGATCTGGGGACCGGTCAGCCTGGCCGACACGGTGCTCGCCTGGGGCCGCAAGGGCGTCTCGCTGTCGCGCTACAAGGGCCTCGGCGAGATGAACCCCGAGCAGCTCTGGGAGACCACGCTGGATTCCAACGCCCGCTCGCTGCTCAAGGTACGCATCGCCCATGCCGAGGACGCCGACGGCATCTTCGACACCCTGATGGGCGACCTGGTCGAGCCGCGGCGCGACTTCATCCAGACCCATGCCCTCGAGGTCGCCAACCTGGACGTCTAGACGGCCGGCCCGCCCGCGGGGCCTTCTCGTGCCTGCGCGCCACAAGCGCCTTGCAGCGATTCGGCGAGGCCGTCCATGGTTAATCCTCGCTTAACGGGAATGCGCGAGACTCGGCGGGAACCGAGCCTGTGGGGGTGGCGCGAAGGATGTCCTTGGCGGTCGAGGTTCCGGGAAGGCACGACGCCGCGCCTCAGGAGGCGGCGGAGCGCGCGGCCGCGCTGATCGCGGTCGATGCGGCCGGCACGCTGCTGTCGATCAATCCCGCGGCGGCGGCCCTGCTGCGGCTCGACGGGCGCGCGCTGACCGGCCGGCCCGCGACCGACCTGCTCGCCGATCCGGCCGACGGCGGGCTGCTCGAGACGGGCGGGAGCTGCGTCCTGCAGTGCGGCGAGGGGTCGCTGCTGGTCTGCACGCTGCAGGTCGGGCGGATCGAGCTCGACGGCCGGCCGCTGCGGATCGTCACCCTGACCGCGGCGGAGGAGGCGGCCCGCGCCGCCCGCCTCAACGCGCTGCTGCGCTCGGCCCTCGACGAGCTGCCCGAGGCGCTGATCCTGTTCGACGACGACGACCGCCTGATCTACTTCAACCAGGCCTATCGCCGGATCTTTCCCTACATGCCCGGCTTCGACGAGCTGGAGGGCGCGCACTTCCTCGACATCGTCCGGCGCTCGATGGCGGCACCCGGGGTCGTGCAGGACCCGCTCGCCCGCGAGGATCCGGAGGCCTATCTCGCCAAGCGGATCGAGCGGCTGCACCGGCCGCACAAGGGGCCCTTCGAGCAGCGGGTCCGCGAGGGCTGGCACCTGGTCCAGGAGCTGCGCATCCCGGAGATCGGCTTCGTCTCGCTACGCAGCGACATCACCGAGGTCAAGCGGCTGGAGGCCAGCCTGGTCGAGCGCGAGGAGCTGTTCCGCACGCTGGCCGACACCTCGCCGGTCGCCATGGTGCTGACCCGGCTGACCGATGCCCGGGTCGTCTACATCAATCCGAGCGCCTCGGAACTGTTCGGCGTTCCGCTCGCGGAGGCGCCGGACAAGCACGCGCCCGACTTCTACGTCGATCCGGCCGATCGCACGCGCCTGGTCGAGCGCCTCAAGCGCGACGGCGTGGTGCAGGACGCGGAGATCGAGCTCAAGGACGCGCAGGACCACCCCTTCTGGGCGCTGCTCTCGGGCACGGCGACGGTCTACGGCGGCGAGCCGGTGCTGCTCATCTCGATCATCGACATCTCGCACCGCAAGCGCCAGGAGCGTGCCATCGAGGAGGCGAACCGCCAGCTCGCCGAGCTGGCCGAGCGCCTGCGCACGACCGGCGAGGAGGCCAATGCCGCGCGCCTGAGGGCGGAGGAGGCGAGCCGCACGAAGTCGGCCTTCCTGGCAATGATGAGCCACGAGCTGCGCACCCCGCTCAACGCCGTGCTCGGCTTCTCCTCGATCCTGCGCGACCAGCTGTTCGGCGCGATCGACGAGCCGAAGTACGTCGAGTACGCCCAGGACATCTACGAGAGCGGCGCCCACCTGCTGTCGATCATCAACGACATCCTCGATCTGTCGAAGATCGAGGCCGGCAAGATGGAGATCGAGCGCGAGTGGCTCTCGGCCGCCGATCTGGCGCGCTCCTGCCGGACCCTGGTGCGCGGCCTCGCCGACGAGAACGGCGTCGAGATCGACCAGCTGGTCGAGCCGACGGACCTCAAGCTGCACGCCGACCGCCGCGCGGCCAAGCAGATGCTGGTCAACCTGCTGTCGAACGCCTGCAAGTTCACGCCGGCCGGCGGGCAGATCTGGCTGCGCTTCCGGCCGGCCGCCGACGGCGGCGTGCGGGTCGACGTCGCCGACGACGGCATCGGCATGACCGGGGAGGAGATCGCCCGGGCCCTCGAGGCCTTCGGCCAGATCGCCCGCACCGGGGTCAGCCAGAAGGGCACCGGCCTCGGCCTGCCGCTGGTCCAGGGCCTGATCGAGCTGCACGGCGGCCGCCTCGAGGTCTGCAGCCGACCCGGCGAAGGCACGACGGCGACGCTGTACTTCCCGCCGGGCGCCGACTCTCCTCCCGCGAAAGCCTGACCCGTCCCCCGTCCTTCCGGCCTATCCGGCCTTCAGGCGGGCGAAGGCCGCGGCGTCGGTCCAATAGACGACCAGGTCCTCCAGCCCTTCGGCGAGGCTGTCGTAGAAGGCGCGCGCCGCGCGGTTGCCGCGCATCGCCGTCCAGACGAGGTAGCGGCCGTCGCCGGCGGCGGCGCTGCGCGCAGCCGCCTGCAGCAGGGCGCGGCCGACGCCGCGGCGGCGTGCCCACTCGGCGACGAAGAGATCGGCGATGTAGCGGCCGCGCATCCCGTCGCCTGTGTCGTAAATCGGGCAGTGCAGCACGTAGCCCGCCGCACGGCCGTCCAATTCCGCCAGCAGGGTCGCAAAGGCGGCGTCAGGGCCGAAGCCGTCGTTGCGGAAGCGCTCCTCGTCGAGTCCGGGCAGCTCGAGGCCTTCGTGGGCCGACAGTGCCCGGCAGAAGCCGACGATCGTCCCGGCGTCCTCGGGCCGAGCGGCCCGAATGACCAGGGGCATGGTGCCAACTCCAAGATCTATGTTAATCCGGCTCACCCTACACCACATCTCGAAGCATGGCACGCCGTACAGCTCCTCGGGGCACCGCCACTCCGGCCCTGCGCGCCGACATTGAAACCAGCGCCGCCGAGCGGCGGCTTCGCGGGGCGGCGCGCAGCGGCAGTGGCGGTGGCCGCTCGGCCGCGGCGCGCGGCGGCTCGGGCGGCGGCACCGGAAAGCGCGCGGCGGCGAGGCCGCGCGACTGGCGCTGGCTGCGCCGCCTCGCGCTCTGGACCGGTGTCGCGGCGATCTGGGGCGCGGTCGCGCTGGGCGGCCTGCTGGCCTGGTACGCCTACGACCTGCCCTCGGTCTCGGCGCTCGGCGACTACACGCGCAAGCCCAGCATCCGCCTGATCGACGCCGACGGCCGGCCGCTCGCGGCCTTCGGAGACCTCTACGGCGACACCATCCCGGTCGCCGACCTGCCGGCCTACCTGCCGCAGGCGGTCATGGCGGTGGAGGACCGGCGCTTCTACAGCCACTTCGGCATCGACCCCTGGGGCATCCTGCGCGCCCTGGTCGCCGACGTGATGGCCGGCCAGCTGCGCGAGGGCGGCTCGACCATCACCCAGCAGCTCGCCAAGAACCTGTTCCTGACCCCGGACCGCACGATCAAGCGCAAGGTCCAGGAGATGATGCTGGCGATCTGGCTGGAGACCAAGCTCAGCAAGGACCGCATCCTCTCGCTCTACCTCAACCGGGTCTATCTGGGCGCCGGCACCTACGGCGTCGACGCCGCGGCGCATCGCTATTTCGGCAAGTCGGCGCGCGAGGTCGGGCTCTACGAGGCGGCGATGATCGCCGGCCTCCTGAAGGCGCCGTCGCGCTACAACCCGGCGAACGATCCCGATCTCGCCCATCGCCGGGCCTCGACCGTGCTGCACTCGATGGCCGAGGCCGGCTTCATCACCGAGGCGGAGGCCGAGCGGGCGATCCGCGAGCGCAAGCGCGGCCAGCCCCAGGTCGCCGACCGCGGCCGCTACTTCGCCGACTGGGCGCTGAGCCGCGTCGCCGAGGAGGCCGGGCCGCTGGAGGGCGACGTCGTCGTCTCGACGACGCTCGATTCGCGCGTCCAGCGCATCGCCGAGGAGGAGACCGCGAAGCTGCTCGACGGCGCGGCCAGGAAGGCGGGCGCCGGCCAGGCGGCGGTCGTGGTGATGGGCCCCGACGGCGCGGTCAAGGCGATGGTCGGCGGCCGCAGCTACGGCGACAGCCAGTTCAACCGCGCGGTCCAGGCGCTGCGCCAGCCCGGCTCGTCCTTCAAGCCCTTCGTCTATCTCGCCGCCCTCGAGTCCGGCATGACGCCGGACAGCCCGGTGCTCGACGCGCCGATCGAGTTCAAGACGCCGAACGGCGTCTGGCGGCCGTCCAACTTCACCGACAAGTACCGCGGCACCGTCACCCTGCGCGAGGCCCTGGCGCGCTCGCTCAACACGCCGGCCGTGCGGCTCGCCGAGAGCGTCGGCGTCGACAAGGTCGCGGCGGTCGCCCACCGCATGGGCATCACGACGCCGCTCGCCGAGAACCTCAGCCTGGCGCTGGGCAGCTCCGAGGTCAGCGTGCTCGACATGGCCACCGCCTACAGCGTGCTGGCCAACGGCGGCGACGGCGTGCTGCCCTACGGCGTCTCGCGCATCGAGAGCGCCGACGGCCAGCTGATCTACGACCGTCACGGCGGCGGCCTCGGCCGGGTGATTCCGCCGGCGGTGCAGGCGAGCATGGTCGACATGATGCAGTCGGCTGTGGCCTGGGGCACGGCGCGCCACGCCGATCCCGGCCGCCCGGCCGCCGCCAAGACCGGGACCAGCCAGGACTTCCGCGACGCCTGGTTCGTCGGCTTCACCGCCGACTGGACCGTCGCGGTCTGGCTCGGCAACGACGACGGCAAGCCGATGGACGGTGTCACCGGCGGCAGCCTGCCGGCGCAGCTCTGGCGCGCCATCATGACGCGCATCTCCGCGGGCCTCCCGCCGCGGCCGCTGGTCTACGCCGCGGCGGTGCCGAGCGGCGCCGGGCGGGCCGGCGAAGCGCCGGCGAGCGATCAGGGCGGCGGCGGGCCGGGGCTGCTGGAGAACCTGATCGAGCGGCTGACCGGCTCGGGCGGCGGCACGGCGCAGCCGCGCTCGGACGGCGCGGGCCGGAGGCTCACCAAGCCCGGCAACGACCGCTGAGCCGGGCGCGCCGGGGCGGCCCCGCCGGCGGCGCTACTCCGCCAGCACCACGCCCTCGCGCCGCGGATCGGCGCCGCCGTCGTAGACGCCTTCGACCCGCCGGATCGTGTGCAGGCCGCTGACCAGCGGCCGCAGCCGGACCTCGTGGCCGCGTGCGGTCAGCGCCTGGACGTCCCCGCTCAGCGCCGTGCCGGCCTCCAGGTCGGTGACGCCGTTTCGGTTGACGACGTGGGGCAGGGCGACGGCCTGCTGGGCGGTCAGGTGCCAGTCGATCAGGGCGATCAGGTCCTGCAGCACGTAGCCGATGATCGCACTGCCGCCCGGCGAGCCGGTCGCCGCGAAGAAGCGCCCCTCGTCGTCGAAGACGATGGTCGGCGACATCGAGCTGCGCGGCCGCTTGCCCGGCTCGACCCGGTTGGCGACCGCCACCTCGTCGACCTGGGGCACGAAGGAGAAGTCGGTCAGCTGGTTGTTCAGGATGAAGCCGTCGACCATCAGGCGCGAGCCGAAGGCGTTCTCGACCGACGAGGTCATCGAGACGACGTTCCCGGCCGCGTCGACGACCACGAAATGGGTCGTCGAGGGCGGCTCGTACTGGCGCGTGACGGCGGCCTTCTGCTTGATCTGGCCGGGCTCGGCGACGCCCAGGCTGTGGCTGCGCTCGACCAGGGCGGCCCGCTTGCGCAGGTAGGTCTTGTCGAGCAGCCGCGCGACCGGCACCGGCACGAAGTCGCTGTCGGCGACGTAGGCGTTGCGGTCGGCGAAGGCGAGGCGCCCGGCCTCGGCCATCAGGTGGACCGCGTCCAGGGAATTCGGCGCCTCCTTGCCCAGCTGGAAGTTCTCCAGGATGCCGAGCATCTGCAGCACCGCGATGCCGCCGGAGGTCGGCGGCGGCATGCCGCAGACCTTGTAGGACCGGTAGCCGCTGCACAGAGGATCGCGTTCCCTGGCCTGGTAGCCGGCGAGATCCGCCGCGGTCATGCGTCCGGGATCGCCGGGTGCGGCCCGCACCGTCTTCACGATGTCCTCGGCGATGCGGCCCTTGTAGAAGGCGTCGGCGCCGCCGCCGGCCAGCGCTTCCAGGGTCTCGGCGTAGGGCTCGTTGACCAGCCGGTCGCCGGCCTGCTTGGGCGAGCCGTCGGGCCGGTAGAAGTAGGTCTTCGGCGTGTCGAAACGGTTCAGGTAGGGGTCCTCGGCGATCTCCATGGCCAGGCGCGGCGAGACCTGGAAGCCCTCGCGGGCGAGCGCGATCGCCGGCTGGAACAGGCCGGCCCAGGGCAGCTTGCCGTGGTTGCGATGGGCCAGCTCGAGCAGCCGCGGCACGCCGGGCACGCCGACCGCAAGGCCGCCGACGACCGCCTCGTAGAAGTCCATCGGCGTGCCGTCCGCGTGCAGGAACTGGTCCGGGCTGTCCGCGGCCGGTGCCGTCTCGCGCCCGTCGTAGGCGTGCAGCTTCTGCGCCGCGGCGTCCCAGTAGAGCAGGAAGGCGCCGCCGCCGATGCCCGACGACTGTGGCTCGACCAGGCCCAGCATCGCCTGGATCGCGACCGCCGCGTCCATCGCGCTGCCGCCCTGCCTGAGGATCGCCATGCCGGCCTCGGCGGCGCGGGGATTGGCCGCGGCCACCATGCCGGCAGCCAGCTTGCCGCTGCGGGCGGACGCCGGTGCCGCGTCGAGGCACAGCGGCGCGAGGGCGAGCAGGAGGAGCAGCAGGAAACGGTGGGCCATCGGGACTCCCTGGCAGGGGCCCCGGGCGGATCAGGTGGGGGCCAGCCTCTTGCAGAGCGACATGCTCTCGACATGGTGCCCGTGGCTCTGGAGCAGGGCAACCAGCCAGGCCGGGCGCTGCTCGCCCTCCACGACCGGCAGGCAGGTGTGGATCGCCCGGCAGCCGAGTCGCCCGGCCTCGGCCTCCAGCGCCTGGACGATCATCTCGGCGACGCCGCGCCGGTCGAGCAGCTCGAAGGCGAGTAGGTGGCTGACCATGAGCACCCAGCCGTGCACGATGTCCGGCAGGCAGTGGAAGGCGACCAGCCCGATGATCACGCCGCTCTCGTTCTCGACCGTGAGGATCGAGCGCCGCGGATCGGAATGTCCGTCGCCGACGAAGGCTTCCGCGAAGGCCGTCCAGACCTCGAGGGTCGTCTCCGGAAGGGCGTTGCGCACCAGCGGGTAGGCCAGGAACGCACGCTCCCGCGTCAAGGGCCGGGTCGTGAAGCTGCGCACGGGTGTCTTTCCAGTCACGGGGATCGCTTCTGTCAGGGGCGTCATGGTTTCTTGGGCACTTCTTATCGTTCTTCCGCTACGCAGGCCCGTCGCCGGAAAGGGACGGCCTTTGGAGCATGCCGCGTCGCGCCAGCCGCCGGCCTTGACCTACGTCAAACGGTCGCTGCTGGCATGCAGCCGACGTCTCGATTTCACGCGGCGCAGGTGGTAATGTGCGGAAAGCCGAATGCGTGGCCGGCCTTCGGGGCCGGAGCACAACCCAACGGTGGTGGGATGCACCAGACACTTTCTCCTTTCGATATCAGCAGGATCCGCGGCCTGGCGCCGGCCCAGGAACGTGCCGGCGCCGAGAAGGAGTCGCCCTGCGGGGCCTGTTCCGTGCGTCACCTGACCTTCTGCGCCCCGCTCGGCGAGGAAGAGCTGAACCACGTCACGCGGATCGTGCAGAACGTCGAGCTGCATCCGGGCGATCCGCTGTTCGACGAGGGCGAGGAAGCGACCAACATCTACTCGGTCACCGCCGGCGCCATGAAGGTCTACAAGCTGCTGCCCGACGGCCGCCGCCAGATCATCGGCTTCCTGTTCTCCGGCGACTTCCTGGGCCTCGCCGACGACGAGGTCTACGCCTACAGCGCCGAGGCGATCATCCATTCGACGCTCTGCCGCTTTCCGCGGCGCAAGCTGGAGGCGCTGCTCGAGCGCTATCCGCGCATGGAGCGGCGCCTGCTCGGCATGGCCAGCCACGAGCTCGCCGCCGCCCAGGAGCAGATGCTGCTGCTCGGCCGCAAGACCGCCCGCGAGAAGATCGCGAGCTTCCTGCTGCTGCTCGGCCAGCGGGCGGCGCAGCGCGGGCAGACGGCCAATCCGGTCTCGGTGCCGATGAGCCGGAACGACATCGGCGACTACCTGGGCCTGACCACCGAGACGGTCAGCCGCACCTTCACCCAGCTGCGCCAGGGCAAGCTGATCGCCCTGCTGCCGGCCGGGCGCGTCGACCTGCTCGACGTCGAGGCACTGCGCGAGATCGCCGAAGGCAACTGAAACGACGACAAGGGAGGCCTGCGCTTCGGTGCCGGCCGCCCGCGTTGCGCCGCCGCGGGCGGCGCGCTAATGCTGTCCGCCCTGCAGCGCAGCATGAGGAGGCCGCCGTGGTCGAGTACGGGGGAGCCGCCAAGCCGACGCCCGCAATGACGCCGAACCGGATCCGCGCCCGCAAGGGCGGCGAACCGATCGTCTGCCTGACCGCCTACGACTTCCCGACGGCCAGGCGCCTGGACCCGCTGGTCGACCTGCTGCTGGTCGGCGATTCCATGGCCAACGTGGTCTATGGCTTCGACACGACCCATGGCGTCACCCTCGACATGATGATCGCCCACGGCGGCGCCGTCGCGCGCGCCGCCGCCCACGCCTGCGTCGTCGTCGACCTGCCCTTCGGCTGGTACCAGGAGTCGCGCGAGCAGGCGATGCGCAGCGCCGTCCGGGTGATCCGCGAGACCGGCTGCGCCGCGGTCAAGCTGGAAGGCGGGCGCGAGATGGCCGAGACCATCGCCTTCCTGGTCGAGCGCGGCATCCCGGTGATGGGGCATGTCGGCCTGAAGCCGCAGATGATCCGCTCGATGGGCGGCTTCCGCACCCAGGGCAAGACGCCGGGCGAGGCCGAGGCGGTGATCGAGGACACCCGGGCCGTCGACGCCGCCGGCGCCTTCGCGATCGTCATCGAAGGCACGGTCGAGGAGGTCGCGGCCGAGGCGACGCGGGTCGCCGCCGCGCCGACCATCGGCATCGGTGCCTCGGCCTCCTGCGACGGCCAGGTCCTGGTCACGCCCGACATGGCCGGCCTGACGGTCGGCCACGTGCCGCGCTTCGTGAAGCGCTACGCCGAGCTCGGCGAGGCGCTGGAGCGCGCCGCCGCCGACTACGCCGAGGAGGTGCGCCAGCGCCGCTTCCCCGGCGATGGTCAGGTCGTGCGCCTCGCCAAGCCATGAGATGGGCGGCCAGGAGTCGGATGGACGTGACGGGCGGCCGGCCGTGAGCGGCCTCGCGATCGCCCGCGACGTGGCGGCGCTGCGCGGGCAGGTCGCCGGCTGGCGGCGCGCCGGCGAGACCGTCGGCCTGGTGCCGACCATGGGCGCGCTGCACGAGGGCCACCTGACCCTGGTACGCCGCGCCAAGGAGCGCTGCGACCGGGCGGTCGCGACGATCTTCGTCAATCCCAAGCAGTTCGACCGCAAGGAAGACCTGGAGAGCTATCCGCGCAGCGAGGCCGAGGACGTGCGGCTGCTCGAATCGGTCGGCTGCGACCTGCTGTTCGCGCCGCTCGACGTCGCGGTCATCTACCCGCCCGGCTTCGTCACCAGGGTCTCGGTCGCCGGGTTGTCGGCCTGCCTCGACGGGCTGCACCGGCCCGGCCACTTCGACGGCGTCACGACGGTGGTCAGCAAGCTGCTGCTCCAGGCCCTGCCCGACGTCGCCTTCTTCGGCGAGAAGGACTTCCAGCAGCAGACCATCGTGCGGCGCATGGCCCGCGACCTGGACATTCCGGTCGAGATCGCGGCGGTGCCGACGGTGCGCGAGGCCGACGGCCTCGCCATGTCGTCGAGGAACCGCCTGCTGACGCCGGAGCAGCGCGCCCTGGCGCCGCTGCTCGCCCGGGTGCTGAACGAGACCGCCGAGGCCATCGCCGTCGACCCGACCGCCGAGGCCGCGCCCTTCATCGCCCAGGCGCGCCTGAGGCTGGGCCGCGGCGGCTTCGACAAGATCGACTACGTCGAGCTGCGCGCCGCCGACGACCTGGGCGAGCTCGCCAGCCTGGAGCGCCCCGGCCGCCTGCTCGCCGCCGCCTGGCTGGGCCGCACCCGGCTCATCGACAACGTCGCGGTAGGGTAGGGAGCGCCGGTCGGGCTGCCGGTCGGGCCGGTGACCAGCAGGATGCCGTGCGGCCGCTCGACGACCTCCAGGAAGCGGTCGCGGGTCGCGTCGTCGAAACCCAGGGCCGCGAAGTCGAGCTCGATGCCGCCGCGGTCGAGCAGGCGCAGCACGACGCTCTCGCCGCGCACCGCCGGCAGGATCGAGACGCGCACGTCGACCGTGCGCCCGCGCACCGCCAGGTCGAGCCGGCCGTCCTGGGGCAGGCGCCGCTCGCCGATGTCCAGCCGCGCCATGATCTTGAGCCGCGAGACCACGGCGAGGTGCAGGGCCAGCGGCTGGCTGTCCAGCTCGACCAGCACGCCGTCGATGCGCAGGCGCACCAAGAGGGCCCTGTCGGTCGGCTCCAGGTGGATGTCCGAGGCGCCGGCCTCGACCGCCTCGGCGAGCCAGCGGTTGACCAGGCGGATGACCGGCGCGTCGCTCGCCAGATCGCGCAGCCGCTCGGCGTCCTCGGCGCGCAGCGCCGCCTCGGCGGCCGTGTCGGCGGCGCCCCCGCCCCCCGCTTCCGCCTCGAGAGCGGCGTCGCCGTAGAGCCGCTCCAGCGCCCGCTCGATGTCGCCGGCGACCGCGACCCGGCGCAGCACCGGCCGCCCGAGCGCATAGGCGACGGCCTCCGCCGCCGCGTCGTCGAGCGGATCGGCCATGGCCAGCGCCAAGCCCCCGGCCTCCTCGGCCAGCGGCAGCACCCGCGCCTCCCTGAGGAAGCGCGCGCTCAGCCGCTCCTCGTGCAGCGGGCCGGCGGGAAAGGCCTCGGCGGCGACCTGCGGCAAGCCGAGCAGCTCGGCGAAGCGCGCCGCCAGCTCGGTCTCGGCGATCAGCCCGAGCCGGGTCAGCACCCGGTCGAGCCGCTCGCCGGTCTCGGCCTGCAGATGCCGCGCCCGCCCCGCCGCCGCCCGGTCGATCCGGCCGTCGGCGACCAGGCCGTCCAGCAGGTCGCCGGGCACTACGGATAGCGTCGGCTCGCGTGCATGCATGCAGCCTTCTCCTGCGTCCTCGTCGTTTAGCCTACTGTGCCACTTCAACACTTTCGTGCGCGAATTGTTAGCCCCACCGGGCTTCCCAATGCTCCCGTCCAGGAGCTATTCCCGGTAGGAAATGCGCATCAACCCCCAAATCACAGATTTTCTAAAGACTTGAGCATCTTTGGGATACGTCACCCGCACCTCTTCATCACTAACCCAGCGAACATCAATCTCCCTCCGACCGCGCATGGAGAAAAAATAATCATCTCCGATTTCTCCAATTTTCGCATCTGGTAGTAATGAGATGCTTGTTGCAAAATCTGTTGTTGCACTGCAATCGGACACAGCAACAACTGCTGCGGTGACACCCCCTGGCGACACTACTTTCTTAACTATCTCTTCTCGACATTGTCCTCCCCATATGAGCTGAGATCGCAGGAAGCTCGCTGACGATTACCCCAAAACCACACCGACAGATAGCGCCACCCAAAGAGCGATCGCTATTCTCATCCCTCATGTCCCATATCTGAACCAGTCGATGCCTCGCCCGAAGGTATAGGCGACGGCTTCGGCCGCCGCGTCGTCGAGCGAATCGGCCATGGCCAGCGCCAAGCCCTGGGCCTCCTCGGCCAGTGGCAGCTTCTGCATCTCGGCGAAGCGCGGGGAGGACTTCGGCAGCGACCTGCGACAGCCCCAGTAGCTCGACAGGTGTCTACCCACCCGACCCCATCGAAGCTCTTGTCAACGCTGTAGCAATCGCATCCTCGGGAACAAGGACCACATTCGACTTGTAACCCAGACCCGATTCGCTACCACCTCTCAAGTAAAAGCAAATGTTCTCGGGGCTCCGACGAAGATCAAAAGCGGCTTGCGGTGGCTTGTCTTGCAGACGTTCCTTGTCGGCAACGTTTACGAAAATGTAGTAGGTGATCCTCCCGCTCGAAAGTTCATCCTGTCTCTGAATCGGGTCGATTTCCTGTAGACCAAGCCGCACGCCACGCCAAAAAACATAGGAGAACGATATAGTAAGGCGATCGTCTGGTCGGTTGCAGAGGAAAGCTGTGTTACCGAGATTGTATAAATGCTCCATTGCAAACTGAGACAGATTCGTCGCGCTCGTGAACTCGATCTTAAGCAACAGCCGATGCGGTTTCACTGTTCCGGTGAGTGATTGTCCGCTTCGTTCCAGGTCACTGCTGTTCACCATGCCAAGTACCGGGCTGGCCGCGGGTCCAGGCATCTCATCCTGATCGTACCAATCCACGGCTTGCACCGAAACGAAGGCAAGGTCATCAGGTGTGTTGGCGGTGGCACATCCGCTGAAGAGCGTTGCAATCAGTGCCACCGTACAGGCAACACCCAATTTCGTGATCCTCATTTCGTACAAGCTCCCGGCGTCATGCACGCAAGATCAATATTAGCATGATTCAAGTCAATATTCTTGAATGTCGTTGCAAGTCGTTGAGGGCCAGATCCCCAGTCTCCACCAATAACGGCGATGAAATTGACAAAACTTCCTGCACCCCCCACTGCATTGAAGTCGGTCCACGTACCAGCGTTCGCAGCGACATCAGCATAGTTCGGCCGAATCCAACTCACCGGATCTACCGTGATCAACGAGTCTACCCGATGCCCAGCGGCAACAACAGATGCAGCTGTATCACCACCATAGCTATGACCGCTTACCGTAACCGCTCCGCCGTAGGAATCGATCCAAGAGGCGAGCGCACCACCTTGATCCCATGTGAAGTAGGCAGCGCCTGCTTCAGGATTGCTCTGGATGTAGTCATTGTAAGCCGTATAGGCTGGCCCGTTGATCGTGTGGTCGAAAAATCCACCGACAAAAGCCGTGGCCCCCTTCCCTGAGTGCGACAGCGTCGGTTCACCACCGCGGCTGTCGGCACCTGCGTGACTAGCCAGGTACGTGAAAGCCCCGCTCGCAGCACCGTTCTGGAACTTTCCACCACCGATCAGTGCCGTTGTGCCGCCAACGGCAGCCGAGGCGGCAATCCCAGCGCCAAAATCACCCTTCGTTGCTACATCTGCATAGTGCCCGGCGACGACGCTGAAGCCTGCGGAAAGAGCGGCCGTCTTGAAGTCCCCGCCTGTGGCCTCCGCCAGTGCACCCCGGAAAGCGGCGTTCGCGACAACACGCTGCAGGAGCTGATCCTTGGGGAAGGCGTCGCCGATGCCGTAGGTGACGCCGGCGCTGATGCCGCCCAGGATCGCGCCCTTCGGCCCGCCGGTGATGCCGCCCACGACCACGCCGCTGACGACCGCGGCCTGGGTCGCGTTGAGCAGGCCCGTGCCGATCGCGAGCGAGCCGCCGGCCGGGCCCAGGACCGCCGTCAGGCCCACGGCCAGGGCGACCTGGGCGATCTGGTTCTGCTGGACGATCTCGATGCCCTTGCTGATGATCGCGACGTGCGGCTCGATGATCGTCTTCTCGACGACGTGGACCACCGCCGAGACGATGCTCTTCACGATGTGCTTGAAGAAGCCGAAGAAGAAGCCGGTCGGGTCGGTGTAGGCGAGCGGGTTGTTGAGGACGTAGCTGTAGGCGTTGAAGGCCTGGGAGTTGGTCAGGTCCTGGATCGCGATGTCGGCCGACAGGAAGCGGCCGATCTGCGCGTCGTAGAGCCGGCCGTTCATGTGCACGAGCGCGACCTCCTCCAGGTGCTCGTGCTGGGTGAAGCCCCGGTTGGTCAGGCTGGTGATCGTCTCCTGCGGGTCGTCCGTGCCGTCGGTAAAGCGCCGCTTGCCCCAGGCGTCGTAGCTCAGCCGCTCGACGACCTGGCCCGCCTCGTCGGTGATGACCGAGATCGAGCCCAGGTTGTCGGCCTGGAAGTAGCGGGTCATGGTCGAGATCGTCGTGGTCCCGCCGCCGCCCGCCTCCTCGATCTCGTAGAGCGTCGCCACCGTGCTGCCGCCGGCGTGGATCAGCGCCTCGTAGCGCGCGAGACCGGTGACCGCGTCGACGGTCTTCTCCAGGTGCGCACTGGCCGAGAGGCCGATGTAGTAGGTCATCGCGCCGGGCGCCGACTGGGTCACCCGCTGGTGCTCCGGGCCGTAGCCGAAGATCAGCGTCTGGCCGTTGCGCTCGACCGTCGCCGGCTGGTCGAAGGCCGTCCAGGTCATCACCCGGCCGTTGCCGGAGAGCATGTTGCCCTTGGCGTCGTAGCTGAAGCTGGTGGTCAACGTGCCGCTGATCGAGGCGACCGCATGGGGCAGCGCGCCGCCGGCCGGCGCGTAGGAGTAGGTGCCTACGTCCGACTTGTAGGTGATGTTGCCGACCGCGTCGTAGTCGACCGTCTCTGATCGTGACCTCGGCCTCTTTGCCGATGCCCTCGGCTGGCGTGGGCCGGCGCTGCCTCGAACGTCCCCTTAGCGCCGCGCGATCGGCGCGACCTCCTGCATCTCGGCGTCCCAGGGGAAGAGGATCCAGGTGTCCTGGCTGACCTCGGTGACGTAGCTGTCGACCAGCGGCCGGCCGGCCGGCTTGGCGTAGACCGTGGCGAAGTGCGCCTTGGGCAGCATCTCGCGGACCTTGCGGTAGGTCTTGCCGGTGTCGACCAGGTCGTCGACCACGACCCAGCCCTCGCCGTCGCCGGGCACGCCCTTCAGCACCGTCAGCTCGCCCTGCTTCTTGTCGTCGTAGCTGGCGATGCAGATCGTGTCGATCGTGCGGATCTCCAGCTCGCGGGCGACCACCGCGGCCGGCACCAGGCCGCCGCGGGTGATCGCGACGACGCCCTGGAAGGGCCCCCGCTCCATCAGCCGCCAGGCCAGGGCCCTGGAGTCGCGGTGCAGCTCCCACCAGGAGACGGGGAAGGTCTTGGTGAAGGGATGGTCGCTCATCGGGCCCTCGTGCGCTGTTCGACCAGGGCTCTAGCCGAGCCGGGCCATCGCCGCAAGCCGGCGCGCGCTCTTCAGGCCGCCGCGTCCCCGCCGGGCGCCAGGGCGCAGAACTCGCGCTCGGCGGCGGTCACCGAGCGGCGGCGGTGGCGCAGCAGCGAGAAGCGCCGCGACGGCAGCGCCAGGTCGAGCGCGACCAGCGTGCCGGCCTTGAGCGCCGCCCCGGCGACCAGGCGGGACATCACCGAGGCGCCGCCTCCCGCCTCGACGGCGGCGCGCACCGCCTCGTTGGAGGGGAACTCGAAGGCGACCGGCAGGGCCTCCGGCGCCAGGCCGGCGGCCGCGGCGGCGGCCTCCAGCGCGGCGCGGGTGCCGGAGCCGCGCTCGCGGATCACCCAGTCGGTCGCGGCGAAGTCGAGCGGCCCTGCCGGCGTCGCCCTCGCCCAGGGATGGCCCGCGCCGACCACCAGGACCAGCTCGTCCTCGGCGACCGGCCGGGCCTCGAGCTCCGGCCCGTCGACCTCGCCCTCGACGAAGCCGAGGTCGGCGACGCCCTCGCGCACCCAGCCGGCGACCGTCTCGGTGTTGCCGATGCGGACCTCGAGGGCGATGTCGGGGAAGCGCGCGCGGTAGCGCTGCATCAGCGGCGGCAGCCAGTAGTTGCCGACGGTCTGGCTGGCGGCCAGGGAGAGCGAGCCGCGCTTGAGGCCGGCGAGGTCGGCGAGGGCGGTCTCCGCCGAGGCGGCACGGGCCAGGACGGCGCGGGCCTCCTCCAGGAAGATCCGCCCGGCCTCGGTCAGCACGATGCGGCGGCCGACCCGGTCGAACAGCCGGGTCTGGTAGCGGGCTTCCAGCGCGGCGACGGCGGCGCTGGTCGCCGACTGGGTCAGGCTGAGGTCGCGGGCCGCCCGGGTGACGTGCTCGCGCTCGGCGACGGCGACGAAGATGCGCAGCTGCTCCAGCGTCATCCCGGCTTCATAGCACGACCTCGACCAGCAGCAGGCTGAAGCTGGCGATGAACAGGAAGGCGCCGAGGCCGAGCAGCGCCGGCCTGAGGCCCTTCTCGCGCAGCTTGCGGAAGTCGGTCGCGAGGCCCATGGCGGCCAGCGCCATCGACAGCAGGAAGGTCGTGACCGGCACGATCACCGACTTCGCCTCGGCCGGCACGGTGACCAGGCTGTTCAGCACGACCATGGCGATGAAGCCGAAGGCGAACCAGGGGATCGGCGCGCGCGCGTGGCTGTGGCCCCGATCGCCCTGGGCACCGCCCGCGGCGCGGGCCCGGCGGGCGGCCAGCAGGCCGAGGCCCAGCACGACCGGCGCCAGCATCATCACGCGCGACAGCTTGGCGACCGTGCCGAACTGGCCGGAGGCGGGGCCGTTCTGGAAGGCCGCGGCGACGACCTGCGCGATCTCGTGGATCGAGGAGCCGGCCCAGAGGCCGAAGGCCTGCGGGTCGAGGTGCAGCAGGCCCGGCAGCAGCGGATAGGCGAACATCGCGACGGTGCCGAACAGCGTGACGCAGGCGACGGCGTAGGCGACGTCCTCGTCGGAGGCGCCGGTCACGGTGTTGGTCGCGATCACCGCCGAGGCGCCGCAGATCGAGGTGCCGGCGGCGATCAGCTCGGCCAGCTTGCGCTCGACGCCGAGCCGGCGGCCGGCCCAGGTCGTGAAGACGAAGGTCGAGAACAGCACGACGACGATGACCGCGATGCCCGGCGCGCCGACCTCGGCGACCTGCGCTGCGGTCAGCTGCAGGCCGAGCAGGATGATTGCGAGGCGCAGGATGCGGCGCAGGGTGAAGGCGATGCCGGCCTTGGCGCGTCCGGGGGTCCCGACCAGGTTGTGGAAGGCCATGCCGACCAGCGTCGCCAGGATCAGCGGGCTGAGCGTCCCGATCACCGGCAGGCGGTGCAGCCCGAAGGCGAGCGCCGCCACCAGCCCGGTCAGGACGAGGCCCGGCGCGATGCCGGCGAGGCCGCCGAGCGGCGGGACCTTCTGGGACTGCTCTCGGGCGATCGCGGACATCTCTTCTCTCCTGCTGCGTCGCGGCAGGACGGTTTTCTCTCCTGCGGCTCGCCGGGAGAATGACAGCGCCGGAACAATCGATCCAACGCATGTTATTTGTCAAATCGTTCGATAAAAACGAACGGTATGGCTTTTGAGAGATCTCGGCCGGTCGCCGGCTGCCTCAGGAGATCGTCTCGGGCAGCGCGACCATGCGCACGCCGTTGATCCGCCAGCTGCCGTCCGGCTGCCGCTCCATCAGATAGAGCGCCAGCGCGGCCTTGCCGTCGGCGCCGACGAAATAGACCTCCTGCACCGCCTTGCCGTCCTCCAGGCTGAGCTTGCGGAACTCGACCTCGAGCGGCCGGTAGACCGCCGGATAGCCGGCGCGCACCATCTCCATGAAGGTCGCGGCGTTGCCGAAGCGGGCCTGGATGCCGGGCGAGGCGTAGGAAAAGGCCGCGCCGCCGTCGTCGCGCCTGAAGGCGTCGAGCTGCTGGCCGATGACCGCGCGGATCGCCTCGGCGTCCTGGGCGCGGGCCGGCGCCGCGGCGAGCAGGCCGGCGACCAGCAGCAGGATGGGCAGCAGCAGGACGGGCGACCGCGGGACGGGCAGGGCGGCGTGGCCGGGCAGGGAGCGGGGATTGGCCATGGCTGGACTCCGTGCTTTCTCCTAATACTGTGGCCGGCCGGACGCGCGACCAGTCCGGCAGCGCTACGCAGGACGAAAGGATCCGGATGCTGCAGAGCCTCATGGCCTATCGCGGAATGGCCACCGCGCCGCATCACCTGGCCGCCCAGGCCGGCCTCTCGGTGCTGCGCGAGGGCGGCAACGCGGTCGAGGCGATGGTCGCCATGGCCTCGACGATCGCCGTCGTCTACCCGCACATGAACGGGCTCGGCGGCGACGGCTTCTGGCTGATCGCGGCGCCCGGCAAGGCGCCGGTCGCGATCGAGGCCTGCGGCACGGCGGCGGCGGCGGCGACCCCGGCGCTCTACGAAGGCCACGCGGCGGTGCCGACGCGCGGGCCCCTGGCCGCCAACACCGTCGCCGGCGCGGTCGACGGCTGGCGCGTCGCGCTGGAGGTCTCGAAGGGCTGGGGCGGCCGCCTGCCGCTGGGCCGCCTGCTCGAGGAGGCGCTCTGGCACGCCCGCGAGGGCGTCGCCGTGACCGAGAGCCAGGCGCGCCTGACCCTCGGCAAGCTGGACGAGCTGCTCGGCCTTCCCGGCTTCGCCGAGACCTTCCTGCTCGACGGCCGCCCGCCGGCGCCGGGCGAGCGCCTGCGCCAGCCGGGGCTGGCGGCGACGCTCGAGCGCCTGGCCGAGGCCGGGCTCGACGACTTCTACCGCGGCGAGCTCGCGGCGGCGATCGGCGCCGGCCTGCAGGCCGCCGGCAGCCCGGTCGCCGCGGCCGACCTCGCCGGCTATCGCGCCCGGCGGGTCGCGCCGCTCACGGTCGAGCTGGCCGCCGGCCGGCTGCACAACCTGCCGCCGCCGACCCAGGGCCTCGCCTCGCTGGCGATCCTGGCGCTCTACGAGCGGATGGCCGCCGAGGCGCCGGAGGGCTTCGACTTCCTGCACCGGCTGGTGGAGGCGACCAAGCGCGCCTTCCTGATCCGCGACCGCGTCGTCGGCGATCCCGAGGCGATGACCGAGGACCCGGCGGCCTGCCTGACCGACGCGGCGCTGGATGCCGAGCTGGCTGCGATCGACCGGCGCCGGGCCGCGCCCTGGCCACAGCCCCTGCCGGGCGAGGGCGACACCATCTGGATGGGCGCGATCGACGGCGAAGGCCGGGCGGTCAGCTTCATTCAGAGCCTCTACTGGGAGTTCGGCTCGGGCGTCACCCTGGCCGACCTCGGCCTGGTCTGGCAGAACCGCGGCGCCGCCTTCCAGCTGCAGCCCGGCTCGCCGCGCAGCCTGGTGCCGGGGCGGCGGCCCTTCCACACCCTGAACCCGGCGCTGGCACGCCTCTCGGACGGCTCGACCCTGGTCTACGGCTGCATGGGCGGCGAAGGCCAGCCGCAGACCCAGGCCGCGGTCTTCGCCCGCCACGCGCTGCACGGCATCGGCCTGCAGCGTGCGGTCAGCCGGCCGCGCTGGCTGCTCGGCCGGACCTGGGGCGCGGAATCGGTGACACTGAAGCTCGAGAGCCGCTTCGACCCGGCGCTGATCGAGGCGCTGGCCGCGGCCGGCCATGCGGTCGAGCCGGTCGGCGCCTACGACGAGGTGATGGGCCACGCCGGCGCGATCCGGCTCTATCCCGACGGCCGCCTGGAGGGCGCCGCGGACCCGCGCAGCGACGGCTCGGTGGCCGGGTTCTGAAGCGGGGGGCGTGGGGGGCGGGCCCGGCCCTACTTGAACTCGATCTCGACGAAGACGAACTCGCCCTCGTTGGGATTGAAGACGTCGTGCTCGACGCCGGCCTGCTTGAAGTAGGAGACGCCGGGGGTCAGCTCGGCGAAGCTCGCCTTGCCCTCGGCGTCGACCAGCTTCAGCCGGCCCGGGGTCATCGGCACGACCACGTAGTCGTAGTCGTGCCGGTGCCAGCCGGTCGCCGCGCCCGGCGCGAAGCGCCACTCGGTGACGCGGGTCCGCTCGTTGTCGACCTGGACCGTCGGGACCGCCGCCTTGCCGGGCTCAGCCATGGTGCGCTCAGCGGACGTAAACGTGGACCTCGCCGACGGTCGCCGACGGGTTGGTCACGGAGGACAGCGAGACGCGGTCGGCCGGCAGGCCCATGTTGGTCAGCGAGCGCAGCACCTTCTCGGCGTTCTGCCGGGTCGTCTGGGCGGCCAGGTTGACCTCGCCGGCCGGACCGCTGCCCGGCGCCACCGCGACCAGGTCGAAGCCGGCGTTGGGCTTGCGCTCGAGCGCCGCGCTGACCGCCGAGAAGAGGGCCGGCTCGTAGTCGACGTTCTGGCGGTCGAAGCGGATCACGACCAGCGGGCGGACGCGGCCGACCAGGGGGGCGGCGCCCTGCGGCGGCGGCGGCGGCGGCACGCCGTAGGCCCGGTTGGCCAGGGAGACGCCGACGTACTCGCCGTTCTTGATCGCGACCGAGGTCGCGGTCAGGTTGGCGCGCTCGGTCGAGAGGTAGGCGCTCTGGCGGGCGACGTCCTCGCTCAGCTCGCTCTGCAGCCGGTCGACCAGCACGACGGTCTGGTTGGTCTCGTCCTCCAGGACCGCGAGCTGGCGGTGGTCCTCGTCGACCGCGCCGGAGATGCGCAGGGTCGCGGGGATCGCCTGCAGCAGGTAGGCGCCGAGCGTCGCCGAGCCGTCGACCTCGTTCGACAGGGCGTTCATCGAGTTGATCGAGGAATCGACCTGGGAGAGCTCCTTCTGGGCCTGCCGCCAGTCCTTGACCAGCTCGGGGTTGCCGGGCGTGGTGCCGACGGTCAGCCGCGCGTTCATGCGGCCCTTGAGCTCGTGATAGGCGGCCGCGCCCTGGCGGGAGGTCTGGCGCAGCGTCTGCAGCTTGTTGTTCTCGTCGATGATCTGGCTCTGCAGGGTCTTCAGCTGGTCGCGCAGCTCGTCGACCCGGTCGCCGACCGCGGTGCCGGTCGAGCGGCCCGGCGTCACGCCGGGGGGCACGAAGGTGCTGGTGCCGAGCGCGAGCCCGCTGTCGCCGACGCTGCCGCTGCCGAACAGCGAGGGCATCATCGCCTCGTCGCTGAACGAGCAGGCGCAGAGCGCCAGAAGCATGCCGAATGCCAGGACGCGGCTAAGACCCGTCATGTGTTCCTTCCGCCCCGAACCGCCCGACTTTTGCCCCCCGCGTCGTTGCATGCGCCACATTCCTTGCGAAGATCACGGAGTCGGGCTGTCTCCCGCTTGGCGGAGACTAACGAATGACTGGAGTCCGGACAAGGCGCATTTCCCCCTGTCATCCGCAGGACTCTTTCGAAGACTCAAGGGCTTCGCAGGTCCCTCTTAAGAATCTGCTAAGCCTGGAAGGCGGACTGCGGCGGCGTCTCGCGCGAGCGGTGCAGGCGCCCTGCCGAGACTGCTTGCCTCGACCGCCGGCTTTTGCTAGACAACCGCCCTCGCGGCGCCCGGTCGGGTCCGCAGCCTCTTCAAAGCGCCCGTAGCTCAACTGGATAGAGCATCTGACTACGGATCAGAAGGTTAGGAGTTCGAATCTTCTCGGGCGCGCCACTTTTCTTTCCGACAGACCTGAAGCCTGACGCCGGACGAGGCCGATGGACCTGACCGCCCTGCGGGCGCACGCGCATCAGACCCTCCGCGACGCGGCGATTCCCGAGCTGCCGAACCGCTACAGCGGCAAGGTGCGCGAGAGCTACGACCTGCCCGACGGCCGGCGCATCCTGATCGCGACCGACCGGATCAGCGCCTTCGACCGCATCCTCGCGGCGATCCCCTTCAAGGGCCAGGTGCTGACCCAGAGCGCGCGCTTCTGGTTCGAGGCGACGCGCGACCTCTGCCCCAACCACGTGCTCGACTATCCCGACCCGAACGTCGTGGTCGGCCGGCGCCTCGACATTCTGCCGGTCGAGGTCGTCGTGCGCGGCTACCTGGCCGGCACCACCGGCACCTCGATCCTGACGCTCTACAAGGCCGGCCGGCGCGAGATGTACGGCCTGACCTTCCCGGACGGCCTGAGGCCCAACGAGAAGCTGCCCGAGCCGGTCATCACGCCGACCAGCAAGGCCGAGGCCGGCGCCCACGACGAGCCGCTGAGCCCGGCGGAGATCCTGGAGCGCGGCCTGCTGACCGAGGCGCAGTGGCGGCAGCTCTCGGCCTATGCCCTGGCGCTCTTCGCGCGCGGCCAGGCGCTCTCGGCGGAGCGCGGCCTGATCCTGGCCGACACCAAGTACGAGTTCGGCACCGACGCCGAGGGCCGCATCGTGCTGGCCGACGAGATCCACACGCCGGACAGCAGCCGCTACTGGCTGGCCGACAGCTACCCGGCGCGCTTCGCGGCCGGCGAGCGGCCGGAGTCCTTCGACAAGGACTTCGTGCGCAGCTGGGTCGCCGAGCGCTGCGACCCCTATCGCGACCCGATCCCCGAGATCCCGGCCGAGCTGATCCTGCAGACCGCCGAGGTCTACATCCGGGCCTTCGAGACGATCACCGGCGAGGCCTTCGCCTTCCCGGCGGACGAGCGGCCGGTCCTCGAGCGCGTCCGGGCCAACCTCGCGCCCTATTTCAGCCGGCCCTGACGCCGGCGGCGCGCTTCAGTACAGCACGGCCAGGAAGGGCGGCAGCTCGAGCAGCGAGGCGCCGAGCTGGCCGGCCAGCGCGGCATCGGCCTCGGCCGGCGCGTCGAGCGGCAGGCTGCCGCTGACCTCGCGGCCGGCCAGCGCCGGATCGGCGATCAGCAGGCGGCCGCGCCGGTGCCGGTTCAGTGCGGCCACGACCTCGGCGAGGGGCCGCTTGTCGACGACGAGGCGGCCCTGCTGCCAGGCCGTCGCCTGCGCCGGGTCGACCGGCTCCAGGGTTTCGGTCTCGCCGTCGGCGGGGATGGTCAGCCGCTCGCCGGGCCCGACGACCACGGCCGCGGCCTCCGGCTCGCCGTGGCGCGCGACCCGGACCAGATCCTCCAGCACCGTGATCCGGGCCGCCTCGTCGTCGAGCTGCAGCTCGAAGCGCGTGCCCTCGGCGCGCACCTCCAGACCGTCGGCCTCGACGACGAAGGGGGCGGCGGCGCCCGTCTCGGCCCCTGCCTCCGTCTTGGCCTTCGCCTTGACGACGGTGAAGGCGGCCGAGCCCGCGAGCAGCCGCAGATGCCGGCCGCCGGCCGCCGGCTCGACCGCGATCGCGCTGTTGGCGTCCAGCACGACGCTGCTGCCGTCGGCCAGCGCGATGCTGCGCGTCTCGCCGGGGCCGGTGCGGTAGTCGGCGCTGAGCGCGACCAGCGGATCGCCGAGATAGAAGCGGGCGAGGCCGAGCAGCAGGAGCAGGGCCAGCGCCGCCGCCAGCCAGCCGACCCACCGCCGCCGGCGAGGCCTGTCCGCGCCCGCGTCCGGGCGCGGCGGCGCCTTCGACAGGGTCCCGGCCTCGAGCGCCGCCGTGCGCAGCAGGCGCCAGATCCGGTCGACGTCCCGATAGGCGGCGCGGTGGGCGGGCGCGGCGGCACGCCACGCCTCGCACTGTTCCTGCAGCCGGGCGCGCTGCGCGGGGCTCAGGGCCGGATCGGACAGGCGGACGATCCAGTCCGCGGCCTGCCGCTCGCTCGTCTGCTCGTCCGCGGCCATCCGCGCCTCGTCGCTCACCCCGCCGCTCCCGTCCGGATCGTCACCGTGGGCAAGAGATATACCCTTCCGTCCGCGCCGGTCACCGCGACCGAATCATCGAGGCCCGCGGCTTTCGCGGGAATTTGATGACTCGATACGGCCCGTCCCGGCCTAGCGTTGTCGGCACGAGGGGCCGACAGGCCCCGGCTCGAGGCAGGCGCTCAGGGAGGAGGCATCCGATGCTCACGAAGAAGATTCGCGCGGTCGCCGTCGGTGTGCTGGCGAGCACCGCGCTGCTGCTCGCCCCGGTCGCGAGCCGGGCCGCGGAACTGCTGTGGTACGGCCAGTCCGCCTTCCGGATCACGACCCCGGGCGGCAAGGTCATCGTCATCGACCCCTTCATCACCAAGACCCCCGTGCCCCCCGCCGATCTCAAGGACCTCTCGAAGGTCGGGCCGGTCGACCTGATCCTGGTGACCCACGGTCATTTCGACCATACGGCCGACGTCGCCGCGCTCGCCAGGATGACCGGCGCCAAGGTCGCCATGAATGCCGACATGGGCACCGTCTACCAGCAGCTGGGGCTCGTTCCCGGCGACCAGCTGATCCGTTTCAACAAGGGCGGGCCGATCCAGCCGCTCGGCGACGGCATCACCGTCACGATGGTCCACGCGGAGCACAGCTCGACCGTGGTCTACGAAGGCAAGAGCCATCCGGGCGGCGAGCCCTGCGGCTACATCGTCCGGATGGAGGACGGCAAGACCTTCTACCATGCCGGCGACACCGACGTGTTCGGCGACATGGCCTGGATCGGCTCCTACTACCATCCGGACGTCGCCTTCCTGCCGGTCGGCGGGCACTTCACCATGGATCCGGCCCACGCCGCCTATGCCGAGCGCGAGCTGATCAAGGCGCCGGTCGTGGTGCCGATGCACTACGGCACCTTCCCGCCGCTCAAGGGCACGCCGGAGCAGTTCGAGCAGGCGCTCGGCGGCTTCGAGGCCGAGGTCGTCGTCATGAAGCCGGGCGAGACGCGCGCGTTCTGAGCTAGATCGTTCCGCTCCAGAGCCGGCCGGCGGTCGCGTCGACCGCAGCCATGGCCGCGGCCCCGAGCCGTCGGGCCGGCCCGTCGCGCAGCCGGGCGAAGTCGCGGCCGTCCTCGTGCTGGGTCCAGGGCCAGTCGCTGCCCCAGACCAGCCGGCCCGGCCCGAGCCGCTCCGCCAGGGCGTCGAGGTAGGGCTCGGTCGGCACGCCGCCGCAGCGGTAGGGCCCGGAGAGCTTGACCCAGGCCGGGCCCGCCGGCCCGCTGTCGAGCAGGCGGCGGAAGCCCGGGTCGGCGAGGCCCCGCGCCGGATCCGGCCGGCCGTAGTGGTCGACCACCAGCCGGTCGACGCCGGCCCGCTCCAGGCGGTCGAGCAGCCGCGGCAGGGCGCCCCCCCGGCAGTGCAGCTCCAGGTGCAGGCCGAGCCCCGCGGCGCGGCGCGCGAGCCCGACCTCTGCCGCGGTCAGGCCGAGCTCGGCGGGGCGCTCCAGGATGTTCAGCCGCAGGCCGACGACGCCGCGCGCCCGGAGCTCGGCCAGTGCCGGCTCCGGGCAGTCCGGCTCGACCACCGCGACGCCGCGGAAGCGCGCCGGCAGCGCCGCCAGCGCCCGCAGGAGGAAGCGGTTGTCGCTGCCGAGGAACGACGGCTGGACCAGCAGCGCGCGGCCGATGCCGACGGCGTCGAGCAGCGCCAGGTAGTCGGCGACGGGCGCCGGCCGCCGCGGCGTGTAGCGCCGCCCGCTGGCGAGCGGGCCCGAGAGATCGAAGACATGGGCGTGGGCATCGAGCGGCTCCGCCGTCGCTTCCCCGCCCTCGCCAGCCCGTTCCGAGGTCACCTTGCCCGTCAGCTCCATCGCCTCCGCCGTCGCCGGCGGCCCGGCGGGCAGCAGGCTGTTGCACGGCGCACGATAATCCTCTAGTCCTATAGAGGAATAAAGAACCAGAGGAAAGCCCGTGCACGCCAGCCTGTCTGTCGCCTCGGACCCGCGCCTGCCGATCTACCGCCAGCTCTCAGACCTGCTGCGCAGCCGGATCGAGCAGGGCCACTGGGCGCCGGGCAGCCGCATTCCGCCGGAGAGCGAGCTTGCCGAGCAGACCGGCGCGGCGCTGGGCACCGTGCGCCGGGCGATCGAGGTCCTGGTCGACGACGGCCTGCTGACCCGCCAGCAGGGCCGCGGCACCTTCGTGCGCAAGGCCGACTTCTCGAACTCGCTGTTCCGCTTCTTCCGCATGACCGGTGAGGACGGCGCGCTGCTGATGCCCCAGGGCCGGATCCTGGCGCGCCGCCTGGCGCCCCTGCCGGCGGCCGTCGCCGAGCGCCTGTCGCTGCGGCCCGGCGCCGAGGGACTCTGTCTCGACCGGCTGCGGCTGGTCGGCGACAAGCCGGCGCTGCTCGAGTGCATCTGGCTGGAGGCCGGCCGCTTCGCGGCGCTGGCCGAGCTGCCGCTCGAGGACTTCGGCGACCTGCTCTACCCGCTCTACGAGCGCGCCTGCGGCGCGGTCGTCGCCCGGGCGACCGAGCTGCTGACGGTCGGCAGCGCCGGCGCCGTCACCGCCGAGCGCCTCGGCATCGCGCCCGGCGCGGCGGTCGTGGTCGTCGACCGCCTGGCCTACGGCTACGACGGCCGGCCGATGGAGTGGCGGCGCTCCTGGGGCGCCGCCGACAAGTTCGCCTACTCGATCGAGATCCGCTGAAGCCGCGAGCTCGCCAAAGACCCAAGGGGAGGACCATTCCGATGCATCGCCTGTTTGCCCTGGCCGCCGGCCTGACCTTGTTCGCCACCGCGGCCGCGGCCGAGCCGATCGAGGTGCGGATCGCCAGCCACGTCTCGGAGCTGGCGCCGGAGTACGCGCAGTCGGTGCTGTTCGCCAAGAAGGTCGAGGAGCGGCTGCCCGGCCAGTTCGAGTTCAAGATCTTCCCGGGCGGCCAGCTCGGCAAGGAATCGGCGCTGATCGACGGCGTCCAGCTCGGCGTGATCGAGATGGTCGACGTCGCCTCGGGTGTGCTCAAGCTCGATTCCAAGCTCGGCCTGTTCGACCTGCCCTGGCTGTTCGACAGCCGCGAGCACGTCGAGCGCGCCATGGCCAAGGGGCTGGAGGAGGCGGTGCGCCGGCGCATCGAGAGCAAGGCCGACGTCAAGGTCATCGGCATCTATGAGAACGGCTTCCGCCACGTCATCGACAGTCGCAACCCGATCGTCGAGCCGGCCGACATGGCCGGCATGAAGGTCCGCATCTCGGGCGGCAAGTTCCGCCAGGGCGTCTTCGAATCGCTCGGCGCGGTGCCGGCCAAGGTCGCCTGGGGCGAGACCTTCACGGCCATGCAGACCGGCGTCGTCGACGGTGCCGAGGCGGCGATCTACGGCTTCTACGAGCAGAAGATGCAGGAGGTGCAGAAGTACCTCTCGCTGACCAAGCACGTTTACACGCCGAGCTTCCTGATGGCCTCCAAGAGCTTCTTCGACCGCCTCACCCAGGAGCAGCAGAAGGTGTTCATCGAGGTCGGCCGCGAGATCACCGAGCAGAGCTACCGGGACGCCGCCGCGCTCGAGGACAGGTATCTGGCCGACATGAAGGGCTCGATCGCGGTCAACGAGGTCGACCTGCCGGCCTTCCAGCAGGCGACCCGGCCGGTCTACCAGAGCTACATCGAGGCCAACGGCAAGGACTGGATCGACCTCGTCGACGCCGCGCGGTGATCCGGAAGCGGGCGGCGGCGCCTGCCGCTGCCGCTCCGGCGGAGGTCCGGGCATGACCGATCCTCGCGAGAGCCTGCCGACGGCGGCCGGGCCGCGGCCGAGCGGCGGCCGGCTGCTGCGTGCGCTCGACCGGCTGGTCGGCGCCGTCGCCGGGCTCTGCGTCGCGGCCACGGCGGTCGCCGTCTGCCTCAACGTCTTCTACCGCTACGTCCTGGCCTCCGGCCTGGTCTGGGCCGACGAGCTGCCGGGCTTTCTGCTGGTCTGGATCGCCTTCCTCGGCGCCTATCTGGCGGCGCGCGACGACGGCCACATCGCCTTCGACCTGCTCGTCGCCAAGTTGCCGCGGCCGCTGAGCGGCCTGCTCTCCGCCCTGGTCGAGCTGTCGGTCGCCGGCTTCGCGCTGCTCATGGTCTGGCTCTCGCTCGCCATGATCCGCCGGGTCGGCTGGCGCGAGATCGAGACCCTGCCGCTGCCCCAGGGCCTGTTCATGGCGGTGCTGCCGGTCGCCTTCGCCCTCATCGCCTTGGCCCTGGCGCTGCGCGCGGGCTTCCGGCTGCGCCACGGCGGGAGGGTCTGAGGGATGGCCGGCTTCGTCCTCTTCCTGCTGCTCGGCCTGATCCTGCTCGGCGTGCCGGTCGGCTTCGCCCTCATGATGACCGCGGCGGCCGCGATGGCGGCCTCGGGCGTCAACCTGCTGGTCCTGCCGGTGCAGATGTTCTCGGGCAGCAAGTCGATCGTGCTGCTGGCGATCCCGCTGTTCATCCTGATGGGCGAGCTGATGAGCGCGACCTCGATTTCCGAGCGCCTGATCGCCGTCGCCTACGCGCTGGTCGGCTGGATCCGCGGCGGGCTCAGCCACGTCAACGTGCTGACCTCGATGTTCATGGCCGAGATGTCGGGCTCGGCGGTCGCCGACGCGGCGGTGATGTCGAAGATCTTCGTGCCGGAGATGGAGCGGCACGGCTACCCGCGCAGCTTCGCCGGCGCGCTCACCGCGGTCTCGGCGACCCTCGGCATCATCATCCCGCCGTCGATCCCGATGGTGCTCTACGGCGTCACCACCAACACCTCGATCCGCGACCTCTTCGTCGCCGGAATCGTGCCCGGCCTGATCCTGGGCGGTGCCTTCATGGCGGCCTCCTGGCTGTTCGCCCTGAAGGAAGGCCATCCGCGCGCCAACCGCTTCGAGGCGCCGGCGCTGGGCAGGGCGCTCTGGCGCGCCGCCGTGCCGCTGCTGATCCCGGTGCTGGTGGTCGGCGGCCTGATCGTCGGCGTCTACACGCCGACCGAGGCGGCGGGCATCGGCGTGCTGATCGCGCTCGCCTTCGGCTTCCTGCTGTCGCGCGACCTGACCCTGGCCCGGCTCGGCGGCATCCTGACCGCGACGGCGCGCCAGACCGCGGTGGTCATGATGATCGTCGCCGGCTCGGCGGTGCTCGGCCAGTACCTCGCCAACGAGCAGCTGCCGCAGAAGATCGCCGGCATGCTCGGCGGCGTCACCGACGTCTGGGTCGTCGAGCTGCTGCTGATCAACCTGTTCCTGCTGGTGCTCGGCATGTTCCTGCACGCCAGCGCTGCGATCATCGTGGTCGTGCCGCTGCTGATGCCGCTGGCCCGGCAGCTCGGCATCGATCCCGTGCACTTCGGCGTGATCGTCTGCCTCAACCTCGGCATCGGCCAGCAGACGCCGCCGGTCGCCTCGGTGCTCCTGACCGTCTGCTCGACCACCGGGCTCAAGATCGAGCAGGTCATGGCCTACGGTAAGTGGTTCATCGCCGTGATGTTCCTGGTGCTGCTGCTGGTCACCTACCTGCCCTGGACAGCGCTCTGGTGGCGCTGAGCGCGGAGCGGCGCGATCGGCGGCCGGCCTGGAGCTAGGCCTAGCCCCCAGGCCTAGCTCCAGGCCTCGCGCCAGGCCTGGAGCATCAGCGCCGTCCAGAGCGGGTACTGGCCCTCGACCCGGCCGGCCAGGTGGTCGGTCCAGAGCGCGCGCACCGGGGCGGGATCGAGCAGGCCCTCTCCGGCCAGGCGCCGCTCGTCGAGCAGCGCCTCGGCCCAGTCGCGCAGGGGGCCCCTCAGCCAGCCGCCGATCGGCACCGAGAAGCCCTGCTTGGGCCGCTCGATCAGGCGCGCCGGCAGGTGGCGGCGCAGGACCTGGCGCAGCAGCCACTTGCCGCGGCCGCCGCGCAGCTTGAAGCGCGGCGCCAGCGCCCAGGCGAACTCGACGACCCGGGCGTCGAGCAGCGGCACGCGCACCTCCAGCCCGACCGCCATCGAGGCGCGGTCGACCTTGGCCAGCACGTCGCCCGGCAGGTAGGTCGTCAGGTCGAGCAGCTGCATGCGCGCCAGCGGGTCCGGGAAGCGCTCGGCGAGATCGGAGGCGTCGAGCAGGCTCGGCGCCTCGGCGCCGGCCGGCAGGCCGAGCAGGGCCGCCGGGTCGTCCCACTGGCTGACCGTGCGGCGGTACAGCTCCTGCAGGTCGGGCGCGCTGAGGGCGCGGGTCAGCTTGCGGACCCGGTCGGCGGCTTGGCCGCCGGCCCGTTGCCAGAGCGCGTTCGGCAGGCTGCCGAGCGCGCCGGCGGCGGCCTGGCGCAAGGGCAGGGGCCAGCGGCCGATGCGCCGGCCCCAGAGATGCCGGTTGTAGCCGGCGAAGAGCTCGTCGCCGCCGTCGCCGGACAGCGCGACGGTCACCGACTGCCGGGTCAGGGCCGAGACCAGGAAGGTCGGGATCTGCGAGGGATCGGCGAAGGGCTCGTCGTAGAGCCGCGGCAGCTCCGGCACGACCGCCAGGGCATCCTCGGCCTGGACGTAGAGCTCTGTGTGCTCGCTGCCCAGGTGCCTGGCGACGGCCCGGGCGTGCGGCGCCTCGTCGAAGCCGGCCTCTGAGAAGCCGATGGTGAAGGTGCGCGCCGGCCGGCCGGTCGCCGCCTGCATCAGCGCGACGACGGTCGAGGAGTCGACGCCGCCGGACAGGAAGGCGCCGAGCGGCACGTCGGCCATGGTCTGGCCGGCAACCGCGTCCTTGAGCAGCACCTCCAGGCGGTCGACCGCCTCGTGCCGCGACAGGGTCATCGGCCGGCGCTGGCCGGCCTCGGCGATTGCCAGGGCGTCCCAGTAGCACTCCAGCCGCGGCTCCTCGCCGCCGGCGACGCTGAGGATGTGGCCGGGCAGCAGCTTGCGCACGCCGGCATAGGCGGTGTGCGGCGCCGGCAGGTAGGCGAAGCGCAGGTAGGCGGCCAGCGCCGGGCGGTCGAGCGCCGGCTCGAAGCCGGGATCGGCGCGCAGCGCCTTCAACTCCGAGCCGAAGCGCAGCACGCCGTCCTGCAGCGTCCAGTAGAGCGGCTTGACTCCCAGCTGGTCGCGGACCAGGTAGAGCCGCCGCTCGCGCCGGTCCCAGAGCGCGCAGGCGAAGATCCCGTTGAGCCGCTCGGCGGTGCGCCGCACGCCCCAGTGGGCGCAGGCCTCGAGCAGCACCTCGGCGTCGCAATGGCCCCTGAAGCGCGCGCCCTCCGCCTCCAGCTCGCGGCGCAGGACCAGGTGGTTGTAGATCTCGCCGTTGTAGGTCAGGACCCAGCGGCCGTCCTCCGAGACCATCGGCTGGCGGCCGGCGTCGGAGAGGTCGATGATCGCCAGGCGCCGGTGGCCGAAGCCGAGCCCGGCCTCGGGCTGCAGCCAGAGGTCCTGGCCGTCGGGCCCGCGGTGGGCGAGGGCCGCGGTCATCGCCTCGACGCGGCCGCGCAGCTCCGCCTCGCGCGCGCCGCCCGCGCTGAACAGTCCGGCAATACCACACACGGGAAAGTGGCACCCTCGCCTGTGGGGGAGCCGCCGGGCGCGCGTGCGCCGGCGGCCCCGGCTATTCGGCGGCGTCGGCCCGCCGCGTCGGGATCGTGAAGCCGGCCGCCGTGGCGTCCTTGTAGAAGGTGCGGACCGTCTCGAGGCTGTACTCGAAGAGGTCCTTGCCGATCAGGTCGAGCTTGGCCAGGACGTCGTGGCTGACCGTGATGATGTGACAGCCGGCCTCGTCGGCGTGATAGATGTTGAGGATCTCGCGCGGGCTCGCCCACAGCAGCTCGGCCTTGGGCTTGTGGGCGAGGATGCGCGCCGCCTCGGCCATCATCGGCACGGGATCGATGCCGCTGTCGGCGATGCGGCCGGCGAAGACCGAGACGATGGCCGGCGTGTCGGGCGACAGCACGGCGGCGACCTCCTCGACCTGCTCCAGGGTGAAGAGCGCGGTGACGTTGAGCTCGACGCCCTGCTCGGCGAGGCTCTTGAGCAGCGGCGCCGTCGTCTCGCCCTTGGTGTTCATCACCGGGATCTTGACGTTGACGTGCTCGCCCCAGGTCGCGATCTCCAGGGCCTGGGCCTCCATCGACGGCAGGTCGTCGGCGAAGACCTCGAAGGAGATCGGCCGGTCGGGGATCGCCGCGATCACCTGCTTGGCATAGGCCACGTAGTCGGTGACCCCGGCCTTCTTGACCAGCGAGGGATTGGTCGTGAAGCCCTTGATCAGCGGGTTCTGCGCCAGCTTCTTCATGCTCTCGAAGTCGGCGCCGTCGGCGAAGATCTTGACCTTGAGCGATTCGATGGCCGGCATCACGGCGGTTCCCTGGAAAAGGCGGATCGATGCGGCGGACCCCGGGGGGCGAGGCCGGCGCGGCGGACCCGAGATATAGTCCCGCCGGCGGGCCCGATGCAAGGAAGCGGCCGGCCCTCCGGCCGGGTTCAGGCCGCGTTCAGGCCCGGCGGCCGCGCCACGCCGGCAGCACCAGGACGACGGCCAGGGCAGAGCAGATCAGCAGCAGCGCGCCGACCTCGCGCAGGCCGACCGGCTCGCCGAGCAGCAGCGCGCCGGAGAACACGCCGACGACCGGAACCGCCAGGGTGCCGATCGCGGCGACCGGCGCCGGCAGCAGGCGCACCGTGTACATGAAGGCCCAGAAGCAATAGATCATCGGCACCGAGACGGCGTAGGCGATGGCCGCGAGGTTGACCGGGGCGATGTCGGCCGGCCAGGGGTCGAGGCCGCCGGCGGCGAGGCCGGCGAGGCCGATCGCCAGGGCGCCGGCCAGCTGCTGCCAGCCGGCCAGCGTCGTCGTCGCGATGGTCCAGCGGAAGCGCTTGAGCAGCACCGTGCCGAGGCCCCAGGAGACCGCCGCCAGGACCATGAAGCCGGCGCCCAGCGGTGCCGTCCGGAAGACCACGAGGTCGGGGCCGACCAGCACCGCGAGGCCGGCGAGGCCGAGCAGCAGGCCGTAGACGCGGGTCGCCGTCAGCCGCTCGCCGAGGATCGGCACGGCGAAGAGCGAGGCCCAGAGCGGCATGGTGAAGGCCAGGATCGCGGCGCGGCCGGCCGGCATCAGCAGCACGCCGAAGGCCGAGCAGAGGTGCCAGCCGACGACGTTGAACAGGGCGCAGAGCAGCAGCGGCCCGACCTGGCTGCGCGGCACCGCCAGGCGCTCGCGGCCGAGCCGGGCGATGGTCAGCAGCCCGAGCCCGCCGACGCCGGCGCTGAGCAGCCGGAAGTCCCAGACCGACAGCACGCCGACCGACAGCTTGATGGCCGGCCAGTTGACGCCCCAGAACAGCGTGATCGAGGCGAGCAGCAGGTAGCCGAGCCGGCCGTCTCTGCCGTCCCCGCTCACGCGGGGCCGCCGCGCTCGGCGAGCTTCGCCAGCAGCGCGCGCTTCTCCTCGGCCGTCAGGATCAGCCAGTCGCGGATCTCGTCGAGGGTGCGTCGGCAGCCGAGGCAGAGGCCGGTCGTGTCGTCGATCTGGCAGACCGAGATGCAGGGCGAGGGCACCGAGGTGTCGAAGACCCGGGCGGCGCGCCGGCGGCGGCGGCGCTCGCGCCGCTCCTCGCGGGTCAGGCCGTCGTCGTCCCCTGCGTCGTCGGAAAGGGCTGACTCTGTCATGCTGGCCGCTCTATAGCGGAGGCGGGCACGCACTGCCTAGGCCGAGCGCGCGGGCTCATGCCAGCCATGCCGGCCGGCGAGGGGCGGCGGGAAGAGGAGAGGGATGATCCGACGACTGCGGCTGGCCAGCGGACTGGTACTGTTCGCCTACGTCACGTTGCATCTCTTCAATCACGCGCTCGGCCTGGTCTCGCTCGGCACCGCCCAGGACGCCCTGACCGTGATCAGCCGGTTCTGGGGCAGCCGGCCCGGCACCCTGCTGCTCTACGGCGCGCTGCTGGTGCACGCCCTGCTGGCCTTCTGGGCGCTCTACGTGCGGCGGCGCTTCCGCGAGATGAGCGCGGCCGAGTGGGCGCAGCTGGTGCTCGGCTTCCTGATTCCGCCGCTGCTCGCCGCCCACGTCCTCGGCACGCGCGCGATCGGCGGGATCTTCGGCATCGACACCGGCTACCGCTACGTCCTGGCGATCTACTTCGAGCTGTCGCCGGGCCAGGGCCTGCGCCAGTTCCTCGGCCTGCTCGCCGCCTGGCTGCACGGCTGCCTGGGCCTGCACCTCTGGCTGCGCTTCAAGCCGGGCTACGCGCGCTGGGCGCCCTGGCTGCTGGCGCTCGCAGTGCTGCTGCCGACCCTGGCGGCGACCGGCGCCCTCAGCGCCGGCCGCTCGGTCGTCGACTGGCTCGAGGAGCCCGCCAACGCCGCCGCCTGGATCTCGCTGCAGGAGACCATCCAGGACCCGCAGAAGCTCGCCGTGCTGGGCCGCCTGGAGCGCGGCCTGCTGGGCGGCTTCGCGCTGCTGCTGCTGGCGACCCTGGCGGCACGCCTGCTGCGCCGCTGGTGGGAGCATCGCGGCGGCCGCGTCGCGCTGACCTATCCCGGCGGCCGGCGGGTCACCGCGCCGCGCGGCACGACGATCCTCGAGGCCAGCCGCCTCGCCGGCATTCCGCACGCCTCGCTGTGCGGCGGCCGCGGCCGCTGCTCGACCTGCCGGGTGCGCATCGGCCAGGGCCTCGAGACGCTGGCGCCGGCGGACGAGGCCGAGCAGCGGGTGCTGGCCCGGGTCGGCGCCGCGCCCAACGTGCGCCTGGCCTGCCAGACCCGGCCGCAGGGCGACCTGGAGGTGACGCCGCTGCTGCCGCCCAACGTGACGCCGCGCGAGGCCCAGGCGCGGCCCGGCTACCTGCAGGGCCAGGAGCGCGAGATCGTCGTGCTGTTCGCCGACCTGCGCAGCTTCACGCGCTTCTCGGAGAGCCGCCTGCCCTACGACGTGGTCTTCCTGCTCAACCGCTACTTCAGCGCCATGGGCACCGCGGTCGAGCGGGCCGGCGGCCGGGTCGACAAGTTCATCGGCGACGGGGTCATGGCGCTGTTCGGGGTCGAGGGCACGGCCGAGGCCGGCTGCCGCCAGGCCCTGGAGGCGGCGCAGGCCATGGCCAGGCGGCTGGCCGAGATGAACGAGCACCTGGCCGACACCATCGGCGGCCGCCTGACCATGGGCATCGGCATCCACGTCGGGCCGGCGATCGTCGGCGAGATGGGCTACGGCCAGGCGGTGTCGCTGACCGCGATCGGCGACACGGTCAACGCTGCCAGCCGGCTCGAGGCGCTGACCAAGGACTTCGGCGCCGAGCTGGTGGTCTCCGAGGAGGTCGTGCGGCGCAGCGGCCTGCCGCTGCGCGGCGAGCGTCGCGAGGTCAGCCTGCGCGGCCGCGAGACGACGCTGGCCGTGGTCGTGGTCGAACGCATCGCCGAGCCGGCAGAGCCGGCCGGAGCCCCGGCCGGCTAGCCGGAATCACGCTCTGCCGCCGGCCGGCCTTTCGGGTCAGCCGAGCAGCCAGGCGCGCGCCTGCCCGGCCTCGGCGGCCGGGAAGATCCGGACCTCGGCGGGCAGCAGGAAGCCGAGGGCATGGACGGCCTGGCCGATCCACGCCACGTCGGTGACCAGGGCGATGCGGTCCCAGCGCGACAGGTGGCCCAGGCCGACCTTGAGGTCCTCCCACAGGGCGCCCGGGTCGAAGCCGGTGAAGTCCTCGCCGATCCGGTAGTAGAGACGGACCTTCTGGTGGCCGGCGAGGGCCCGCTCGACGGCCGGCTCCAGGACGGTCTCGTAGTCCTTGCGCGTCACCTGCCCGTGGCAGGCCAGGGCGACGACGCCGTCGGGAAAGCCGCTCAGTGTCTCGATCATCGGGTCCTCCTTGCCGGCATCAGGCCTGTCCGGCCCTGCCGGCCTTCTGCGGTTCGGCCTCGGCCTCGGCGACGTGGCGCTTGACGGCGATGAAGCTGTCCGGGCTGACCGACATCGAGTCGATGCCGCAGCCGACCAGGAACTCGGCGAACTCGGGATGGTCGCTCGGCGCCTGGCCGCACAGGCCGACCTTGGCGCCGGCCTTGTGGGCCTCGCCGATCACCGAGCGGATCATCCACTTCACCGCCGCGTCCTGCTCGTCGAACAGCTCGGCCAGGGCCTCGGAGTCGCGGTCGACGCCGAGCGTCAGCTGGGTCAGGTCGTTGCTGCCGATCGAGAAGCCGTCGAAGCGCTCGGCGAAGTCCCCGGCCAGGATCACGTTCGAGGGGATCTCGCACATGACGTAGACCTCGAGGCCGTCCTCGCCGCGCTTCAGGCCGTTCTCGGCCATCACCGCCAGCACGCGGTCGGCCTCCCTGGTCGAGCGGCAGAAGGGAATCATGACGATGACGTTCTTCAGGCCGATCTCCTGGCGCAGGCGGCGGATCGCCCGGCATTCCAGGGCGAAGCCCTCGCGGTAGCGCGGCGAGTAGTAGCGCGAGGCGCCGCGGAACCCGAGCATCGGGTTCTCCTCCTTCGGCTCGAACTGGGCGCCGCCGATCAGGTTGGCGTACTCGTTGGTCTTGAAGTCGCTCATCCGCACGATCACCGGTGCCGGATGGTGGGCCGCGGCGATGCGGGCGAGCGCCCGGGCGAGACGGTCGACGAAGTACTCCGTGCGATCGCCGTAGCCGGCGGTCAGCGCATCGACCCGCGCCCGGGCCTCCGGGTCCTCGAGCTCGCCGTAGCGGACCAGCGCCATGGGGTGGACCTTGATCTGATTGTTGATCACGAACTCCATGCGCGCCAGGCCGACGCCGTCGCACGGCAGGCGCCACCAGCGGAAGGCGGCGGCCGGGTTGGCGAGATTGAGCATGACCTTGGTGCGGGTCGCCGGGATCGCCGCGAGGTCGAGCTCCTCGACCGAGAAGTCGGCCGTCCCCTCGTAGACGAAGCCCTCGTCGCCCTCGGCGCAGGACACCGTGACTTCCTGCTCGTCGTGCAGCAGCCGCGTCGCGTCGCCGGTGCCGACCACGGCCGGCAGGCCGAGCTCGCGGCTGACGATCGCGGCATGGGAGGTGCGGCCGCCGTGGTCGGTGACGATCGCCGCGGCGCGCTTCATGATCGGCACCCAGTCCGGGTCGGTCGTCGAGGTCACGAGGACCGAGCCCTCGACGAAGCGTGCGATGTCGTGGGCGCTCTCGATGACGCAGACCTTCCCGGCGACCACCGCGTCGCCGATGCTGAGGCCCTTGGCCAGCCGCCGGCCCGTCTTGCCGATCCGGTAGCTCTTGAGCGCGCCGGCCTCGCGGCGCGACTGCACCGTCTCCGGGCGGGCCTGGACGATGAACAGCTCGCCGCTCTCGCCGTCCCTTGCCCATTCCATGTCCATCGGACAGCCGTAGTGCGCCTCGATCGTGCAGGCCCAGCGCGACAGCGTCAGGATCTCGGCATCGTCGAGCACGAAGGCGGCGCGCTCGGCCTTCGAGGTCGGCACGTTCCTGGTCGGGCTGTCGGCCTCGCTGGTGTAGATCATCTTGCGCGCCTTCTCGCCGCGCTTCTTCTCGATGATCGGCGTCAGCGAGGCGTCCGCGAGCAGCGGCTTGAAGACCTCGTACTCGTCCGGGTCGACGGCGCCCTGCACGACGTTCTCGCCCAGGCCCCAGGCGGCGTTGATCAGCACCAGCCGCTCGAAGCCGGTCTCGGTGTCAATCGAGAACATCACCCCGGCCCCGCCGAGGTCGGAACGCACCATGGCCTGGACGCCGACCGAGAGCGCCAGCTTCATGTGGTCGAAGCCCTTGGCCTGGCGGTAGCTGATCGCCCGGTCGGTGAACAGCGAGGCGTAGCAGCGCCGGCAGGCCGCGAGCAGGGCGCGCTCGCCGCGGATGTTGAGATAGGTCTCCTGCTGGCCGGCGAAGCTGGCGTCGGGCAGGTCCTCGGCCGTGGCGCTCGAGCGCACGGCGACGTCGGCGTCGTCGCGGCCGCGGCGACGGCAGAGCTCGCGGTAGGCCGCACGGATCGCCTCGGCCAGTTCCTCGGGCCATTCGCCGCGCAGGAAGGCGCGCCGGATCGCCTGGCCGGTCTCGGCCAGCGTCGCCTTGCCGGCCTCCAGATCGCCGAGCGCGCCGGCGATGGTCCGCTCCAGGCCGTTCGCCTCGACGAAGCGGCGATAGGCCTCCGCGCTGGTCGCGAAGCCCGGCGGCACCTTCACGCCCTTGGCGCCCAGCTCGCCGACCATCTCGCCGAGCGAGGCGTTCTTGCCGCCGACCCGCGGCACGTCGCGGCGCCGCAGCGCCTCGAACCAGATCACCCAGGCACCGTCGCTCTCGACCATCTTCTCCCGCTCCCGGGCGCCGGCGGGCGCCCTGTTGCCTTCAGTTCTGTCCCCTGAGTCGGAAATGGGGCTCGAACGAGCCGATCAGGTCCAGCCAGTCCTCCATGAGCCGCGTCATAAGGAAGCGGTCCCGGACCGTCTGCCGCGCCCGGCGGCCCAGGCGGTGCCGCAGCTCGGCGTCCTGCAGCAGCTGGACGATGCGCCCGGCCGCCTGCTCGACGCTCTCGACCAGGAAGCCGTTCACGCCGTCCTCGATCTGGTGGCGGATGCCGCCGACCCGGCCGCCGATCACCGGCGTGCCCTTCCACATGGCCTCGGTCACGGTCAGGCCGAAGCCTTCGCGGAGCGACTTCTGCAGCACGACCGCCGCGCGCCGCTGCAGGGCGTTGACCAGCGCGGAGTCCTGGACCGACAGGATGCGGATGCGCTCCTCGCGGCAGCTGCAGAGCGACTCGAAGATCTCCTGGCCCTCGGGATCGTCGGTGGCGACGTTGCCGACCAGCACCAGGGTCGCCTCGACCTCGCGCCGGGCCAGGCGGAAGGCGTCGATCACGCCCTGCGGGTCCTTCCAGCGGTCGAAGCGCGAGACCTGGACGACCAGCGGCAGGTCGGTCGGGATGTCGTAGTGCTGCAGCCGGTCGTCGATCTCCGCCTCAGACAGCGCCTTGTTGGTCGTCGAGAAGGGATTGATCGCCGGCATGACGAAGCGTTGCGGCGGTCCGATCGGCTGGGCGTACTCGGGCAGCGACAGCACGACGGCGTCGTACTGCTCGATGAAGGCGCTGAGGTAGGACCACAGCCCGGGGTGCGGGTCCGACAGGTCGACGTGGCAGCGCCAGACCCAGGGCGCCTTCTTGCGGAAGAACCGCACCAGCGGCAGCGGCTGCGGGTCGTGGACGACGATCAGGTCGTGGTCCAGGTGCATCCGGGCGGCATTCTCGAAGACGACCTCCTCGTAGATGTCGCGCTTGAGGTCGCTGAGGTTGATCTCGCCGCCCTGCAGGGCGTTGTGCATCTTCTTGGTGATGCTGAAGAAGTCCGGCCGGCCCTGGAGCACGCGCCAGCCGGCGTGGATGCCGGCCCCGTTCATCAGCAGGGTCAGGGACGAGAGGATCTCCGCGACCCCGCCGCCGTAGTAGGTCGAGTTGACGTTGACGACGTGCAGGTCGCGCAGCGCCGCCGCCTTGGCGAGGATGCGGGTGACCGCCTCGGGGCCGATCAGCGGCAGGTAGTCCTCGACCGAGGTCAGCGTGAAGGCCGAGTCCTGCCCTGCCGGCAGGCCGCGCCCGCCGGGCGCGGCGTCCTGCCGGGCTGCGTCCGCGTCCATGGCTCAGTCCCTCCCCGCCGGCTCGGGCGGCCCTGCCGCGGGCCCGGCGATCGTCCTGCGCTCCTCGCGCAGCCGGCTCTGGACGGCCTGCCAGGCGGCCGCCTCGACCTGCGCCCTCGGCAGGCCTCGGCAGAACTGGCCGCAGCGCTCGACCGCGGCGCGGAAGGCGACCGCGTGAGAGATGTCCAGGCGGCGCAGATGCCTGTAGAGGGCGGCCGCGGCGCGCTGCCCCGCCGCCCTGTCTGGTTGTGCCATCCTCCGGCTCCCGCCGCTGCCCCCGGAACCCAGGCTTACGCCACCCCGGCGCGCATCACATTGATCTGTTTCAATCCGGCCTGGCCCGGGGGGCGCCGCGCCGGACGACCGGCGCGTGCGGTCATCGGTCACTCCCCGATCGCGCGGGCGCCGGGAAAATGGCTCTGCCGGCGCGCCGGGCGAGCGGCTAGACTTCGCCGATGGAAGGCGACTTCGGGGAGCGGGCGGCGCAGGGCGCCCGGCCTCGGCCGGGAACCGCCGGTCGGAGCCGACGCAGGGCGACGCAGGGCGGGCGCGGTCCGTGGTGAGCGGGCCGCGGCGGGTCGCCACGCTGGTGCCGAGCGCGACCGAGATCGTCGCGGCCCTGGGCTTCGCCGACCGGCTGGTCGCGCGCAGCCACGAATGCGATTTCCCGCCCGAGATCCGGAGCCTGCCGGCGGTGACGCGCTCGCGCCTGCAGCCCGAGGCGAGCTCGGCCGAGATCGACGGCGCGGTCCGCGGCCTGCTCCAGGAGGCCGCGGCGCTCTACGACCTCGATCTCGAGCGGCTCGCCGACCTGCGGCCGGACCTGATCGTCACCCAGGACCAGTGCGAGGTCTGCGCCGTGTCGCTGGCCGAGGTCGAGCAGGCCGCGGCGGCGCTCGAGGTCGCCGCGCGCATCGTCAGCCTCCGGCCCGCCGGCCTCGCCGAGGTCTGGAGCGACATCCGCCGGGTCGCCGAGGCGCTCGGCGCCGGCGAGCGCGGCGAGCGCCTGGTGCGCGCCCTGGTCGCCCGCATCGAGGCGATCTCCGAGCGCGCCGAGCAGCAGGGCTGGCGACCCGGCGTGGTCTGCCTGGAGTGGCTCGACCCGCTGATGGGCGCCGGCAACTGGATGCCGGAGCTGGTCGCCCTGGCCGGCGGCCGGGACCTGGCCGGCGAGGCCGGCCACCAGTCGACCTACCTGGACTGGGAGCGGCTGCGCGCCCTCGATCCCGAGGTCATCGTGCTGATGCCCTGCGGCTTCGACCTGGAGCAGACCCGCCGCGAGGCGCCGACGCTGGCCGCCCGGCCGGGCTGGAGCGAGCTGCAGGCCGTCGCGCGCGGCCGGGTCGCGCTCTGCGACGGCAGCCGCTTCTTCAACCGGCCCGGTCCGCGCCTCGCCGAATCGCTGGAGATCCTGGCGGAGATCCTGCATCCGCAGGCCTTCGGCTTCGGCCATCAGGGCGATGGCTGGGAGCGGCTGCCGCCGCCTGCCTGAGCGGCCCTCCGGCCGCGCCCCGGCCGGCCGCGTGCGGATCGCCGCCAAAGCCGCCGCTGGAGCCGCCGCTGGATCCATTGCCGGGGCGTCGGGGTTTGAATGCCGGTCTCCGGCCGCTAGATTGCCGGTCGTCGCGCCCGGCGGTCCCGCCGCTCGGGCTCCGGACCCGCCGAGACTTCCAGGACCAACCGCACCCAGGTCTGTCATGCGATTTCTGCCGCTGCTGCTCGCCGGCCTCCTGCTCCTCGCTCCCGCCGGGCCGGCCTCGGCCCAGCTGTCCGGCGCCCCGGCGGCCACGGGGGCGGCCACGGGGGCGGCCACGGGGGCGGCCCCGGGGGCAGGCTCGGCGACGGCAAGCGGCGGTGGCCAGGCCTCCGACGGCGGAGCGGCCGCGGACCAGGGCGGCCAGTCGCCGGCCGAACTCGCCGACCGGCAGCTCAGGACACTGATCGACACGCTGCAGGACCCCCAGGCGCGCCAGCAGCTGATCGACAACCTGCAGGCCCTGCTGAAGGCCAACCAGCAGCAGGCCGAGGCCGCCAAGCAGGACCACAGGACCTTCGGTGCCGAGGCGCTGGAGGCGGTGGTCGGCGGCATGAGCAGTCTGTCGGCGCAGCTGGTCGACGCCGCGCGCACCCTGGGTCAGCTGCCCGCCGAGCTGGCCGCCGGCGTCCGGTCGCTCGAGCGGCCGGAAGCGCAGCGGCGCTTCCTGGAGGTCTCGGTCACGCTGCTGGCGATCGCCATCGGCGGCCTGCTGGTCGAGTTCCTGGTCGGGCGCCTGCTCGCGGCGCCGCGCCGGACCCTCGACGACAGGCCGGCCGAAAGCTGGGCCCTGCGGCTGCTCTACCTGGTGCTGCGGCTGCTGCTCGACCTGGTGCCGATCCTCGCCTTCGCGGCGACGACCTACGGCATCCTGACGCTGGCCGACACGACGCGCTCGACCGACGTCGTGGCGCTGGCCTTCATCAACGCCAACGTGATGGACCGGGCGGTGCGGCTGATCGGCCGGGTCCTGCTGGTGCCGCAGAACCGCAACCAGCGCCTGCTGCCGATCGAGGACGAGACGGCGCACTATCTCTACGTCTGGCTGCGGCGGCTCTCGTTCGTCGGCATCTACGGCTTCATGGCGACCCAGATGGCGCTGACCCTGGGCCTCGAGCCCTCGGCCCAGGGGCTGCTGGTCAACCTGCTGGCCCTGCTGATGGCCGCCATGCTGATCATGTTCGTGCTGCAGCAGCGCAAGGAGGTCGCCCACTGGCTGCGCGGCCAGCATCCGCGCCGCGGCGCCCTGGCCAACCTGCGCGCCCGCCTGTCCGAGATCTGGCACGTGCTGGCGATCATCTACATCGCCGGCTGCTGGTTCATCTTCGTACTGAACATCCAGGGCGGCTTCTCCTTCCTGGCCCGGGCGACGATCCTGACCCTGCTGATCGTCGCCGGCGCGCGCGTCGCCATGCAGCTGCTCGGCGAGGCCGTCGAGCGCGGCTTCCGGCTCGACGAGGAGACCCGGCAGCGCTTCCCGCTGCTGCAGGAGCGGGCCAACCGCTACCTGCCGGTGCTGCGCGCCATCCTGTTCGGCGGCATCGGCCTGCTGGCGCTGCTGCTGCTGCTCGAGGTCTGGGGCGCCTCGCCCTTCGCCTGGCTGGTCAGCGATCCCGGCCGGGCCTTCGTCGGCCAGGTCGTCAAGATCGTCCTGGTCGTCGCCGGCAGCTTCGTCGTCTGGGAGCTGACCTCCTCGCTGATCGAATCCTACCTGCGCGGCCAGCCGGGCGGGCGCAGCGCGCGCACCACGACGCTGCTCGGGCTGTTCCAGAACGCGCTGAGGATCGTGCTCGCCGTGCTGGTCGTGCTGGTCGTGCTCTCCGAGGTCGGGCTCGACATCGCGCCGCTGCTGGCCGGCGCCGGCGTCGTCGGGCTGGCCATCGGCTTCGGCGCCCAGACCCTGGTCAAGGACGTCATCACCGGCATCTTCATGCTGATGGAGAACACCATCGCGGTCGGCGACGTGGTGGAGATCGGCGGGCATTCGGGGGTCGTCGAGCAGATCTCGATCCGAACTGCGCACCTGCGCGACCTCGAGGGCCGGGTCCACGTCATCCCGTTCAGCGACGTCACCACCGTGACCAACTACGGCCGCGGCTTCGCCTACGCCCTGATCGACATGGGCGTCGCCTACCGCGAGGACGTCGACGAGGTGATCGCCGTGCTCAAGGAGGTCGCTGCCGAGCTGCGCCAGGACGAGGAGTTCAAGGGCGTCATCGTCGACGACCTGGAGGTGCTCGGCCTCGACTCCTTCGGCGATTCGGCGATCGTCGTGCGCGTCCGCCTGAAGACCACGCCGCTGATGCAGTGGTCGGTCAAGCGCGCCTACAACAAGCGCATCAAGAAGGCCTTCGACGAGAAGGGCATCGAGATCCCCTTCCCGCACCAGACCATCTACTTCGGCGTCGACAAGGACGGTTCGGCGCCGCCGCTCCACCTGGTGCGCGAGGCCGCGCCGCTGGCGCCCGAGGCTGTCGACGACGAGGAGGGCGAGGCCGACGGCGAGGACCTGTCCGACCGCCCGAAGCGGCGCTCACGCGCCCGCCGGCGCACCCAGGACCTGCCCGACCCCGAGACGGACGACTAGGCGCGGATCTGCCGAGCGCTCCGAGGCGACCGGGCGCCCTTGACCTCTTTCGGCCCTTGTTGTACCAATCGGTCAAATATTATCCATTCGGTACAGACGCACAGGAGTCCGCCATGTCGAGCCGTCCGCCGCTGCCGCCCTATTCGCCCGAGACCGCCGCCCAGAAGACGCGCCTGGCGGAGGATGCCTGGAACTCGCGCGACCCGGAGCGCGTCTCGCTCGCCTACAGCGAGGACAGCCGCTGGCGGAACCGCGCCGAGTTCTTCTCGGGCCGGCCGGCGATCGTCGCCTTCCTGACCCGCAAGTGGGCGCGCGAGCTGGACTACCGCCTGATCAAGGAGCTCTGGGCGCAGCACGACGACCGCATCGCCGTGCGCTTCGTCTACGAGTGGCACGACGACTCCGGCCAGTGGTTCCGCAGCCACGGCAACGAGCTGTGGGAATTCGACGCGGCCGGCCTGATGCGCCGGCGCGAGGCCAGCATCAACGACCGGCCGCTGGCCGAAGCCGAGCGGCTGTTCCACTGGCCGCTCGGGCCCCGGCCGGCCGGCCATCCGGGCCTGACGGAGCTCGGTCTCTAGGGTATGGCGCGCACGGTCGCCGAGCGCTCCGACACCCTGCCGGCGCTCGCCGAGGTGTTCCGAGAGCACGGCTACGAGGGCGCCAGCCTGACGCTGATCGGCGAGGCGACCGGGCTCGGCAAGGGCAGCCTCTATCACTTCTTCCCGGGCGGGAAGCAGGAGATGGCCGCGGCCGTGCTGGCCGAGATCGACGGCTGGTTCGAGCGCGAGATCTTCGCGCCGCTGCGCAGTGCCCAGCCGCCGGCGGCCGGCATCGCGGCGATGTTCGACGGCGTCGAGGCCTATTTCCGCTCGGGCCGGCGCGTCTGCCTGGTCGGCGCCTTCGCCCTCGGCGACGCGCGCGACCGCTTCGCGGAGCCGGTGCGCGGCTACTTCTCGCGCTGGATCAAGGCGCTGGCCACCGCCCTGACGCGCGAGGGCCATGAGGTCGCGGAGGCGCGGCGCCTCGCCGAGGGCGCGGTCGCCGGCATCCAGGGCGCCATCGTGCTGGCGCGCGCGCTCGACGATCCGCGCGTCTTCGCCCGGTGCCTCGACGCGCTGCGCGACGCGCTCGGCGGCCCGGGCGGCGGCCCGGGCGGCGGCGGCTCCGAAGGCCGCCGGCCGCCGGCCTGACGCCACCCGGGCGGCTCCCGGGCATCGGGGCCGCTCTGCACGCTTGGCACCGGCAGCGGCAGCGGCTATGGCTTGCCGGCCTTCCGAATCCTGGACTGGGAGCCCCGATGTCCTGGGCCCTGCTGCTGGCCTTGCTGAGCCTCGCGATCTGGTGTGTGCTGCTGACCGCGCGCGGCGGCTTCTGGCGCCTTTCCGAGCGTCTCGGCCGCGCGGTCGAACCGGCCGCCTGGCCGGCCGTCGTGGCGGTCGTGCCGGCGCGCAACGAGGCCGAGGTGGTCGGCGAGGCGGTGGCGACCCTGCTGGCCCAGGACTACCCCGGTCCGTTCCGGGTGATCCTGGTCGACGACCACAGCGACGACGGCACCGCCGAGGCGGCGCTGGCGGCCGCAGACGGTGACGAGCGCCTGACCGTGGTGCCCGCGGCCGCCCTGCCGCCGGGCTGGACCGGCAAGCTCTGGGCCCAGCACCAGGGCCTGCTGGCGGCACGCGAGGCGGCGCCCGAGGCGGCCTGGCTCTGGCTCACCGATGCCGACATCGCCCACCCGCCCGGCCTGCTGCGCCGCCTGGTCGCCAAGGGCGAGGCCGAGGACCGCGACCTGGTCTCGCTGATGGTCCGCCTGCGCTGCCGGACCTTCTGGGAGCGGCTGCTGGTGCCGCCCTTCGTCTACTTCTTCGCCAAGCTCTTCCCCTTCGCCTGGATCGCCGACGACAGCTTCGGGACCTCCGGCGCGGCCGGCGGCTGCATGCTGGTGCGGCGCCTCGCGCTGGAGAACGCCGGTGGCCTGGCGCCGATCCGCGCCGCGCTGATCGACGACTGCAGCCTCGCGCGCCGCCTGCGCCGCTACGGCCGGCCCGGCGGCCGGGGGCGCCTGTGGCTCGGCCACGGGCCCGAATCGGTCAGCCTGCGCGGCTACGACGACCTCGGCGGGATCTGGCGCATGGTCCGGCGCAGCGCCTACGAGCAGCTGCGCCGCTCGCCCCTGATCCTGGCCGGCACGGTCGTCGGCATGGTGCTGACCTATCTGGTGCCGCCGCTGCTGGTGCTGACCGCCGGCTGGCACGGCGACGGCCCGGCCGCGGCGCTCGGCGCCCTGGTCTGGGCGGCCATGGCCGCCTCGCTGCTGCCCGCGCTCCGGCTCTACGGCCTGCCCTGGCTCTGGGCCCCGGTGCTGCCGCTGGCGGCGCTGCTCTACACCGCCATGACCGTCGATTCCGGCCTGGTCCACCGGCAGGGCCGAGGCGGCACCTGGAAGGGCCGCCACCAGGCCGCCGCGGCCGAGACCCGGCACGACGCGGGCGGCGGGCTCGAGACGCCCTCGGGCAAGGGCGCCGGCGACGAGAACTTCCCGGTCGGCTCGCTGCTGATCGAGAAGGCGCTGCGGCCGACGGTCATGGCCTACTACGCCGTTGCCCGGGCGACCGACGACATCGCCGACAACCCCGGGCTCGCGCCCCTGGACAAGATCGCCCGCCTGGAGCGTTTCCAGGCCGCGCTGGAGGGCCGGCTCGACGGCGCCGAGGTCGCGACCGCGGTGCGCGCGCGCGCGGCGCTGCAGGCCGCCGGAGTGCCGGTCGAGCACGCCCGGCGGCTCTGCGAGGCCTTCAAGCGCGACGCGGTCAAGCTGCGCTACGACGACTGGGACGACCTGATGGGCTACTGCGCCGACTCGGCCAACCCCGTCGGCCGCTTCCTGCTCGACCTGCACAGGGAGGACCGGTCCGACTTTCCGGCCTCGGACGCCCTCTGCAGCGCGCTGCAGGTGATCAACCACCTGCAGGACTGCCAGAAGGACTACCGGGCGCTCGACCGGGTCTACCTGCCCGGCGACTGGATGGCCGGCGAGGCGGTGACCGTCGAGGATCTCGACGCGCCCCGCGCCGGGCCCGGCCTGCGCCGGGTGCTCGACCGCTGCCTGGCCGGCGTCGACGAACTGCTGGTCGAGGCCCGGCCGCTGCCCTGGCGCCTGCGCTCCACGCGCCTCGCCCTGGAATCGGCGGCGATCCTCGGGCTCGCCGAGGTGCTGACCCGCGAGCTCAAGGCGCGCGATCCGCTGGCCGAGCGGGTCGAGCTGTCGAAGCCGGCGATGCTCTGGCACGGCGGCGGGGCGGCGCTGGCCTGCCTGATCGGCCGCACGCTCGGCCGGCGGCCGGCGGGCACGGAGCGCACGGCATGACCGAGGCCGCGACCATGAGCGCCGAGGCGGCCGCCGCCTACGCCGAGGCGATGGTCCGCCGGTCCGGCACCTCCTTCTTCTGGGGCATGCGGGCGCTGCCGGAGGAGCGGCGGCGCGCGATGTACGCCGTCTACGCCTTCTGCCGGGTCGTCGACGACATCGCCGACGAGCCGGGCGATCCGGCGGTCCAGCAGGCCCGCCTCGACGAGTGGCGCAGGGAGCTCGACCGGCTCTATGCCGGCGGTGCGCCGCGCGATCCCATCGCCCGCGCGCTGCAGCCGGCGATCCGCCGCTACGACCTGCCCAAGGCCGAGTTCGAGGCGCTCATCGCCGGCATGGAGATGGACCTGCACAAGCAGAACGTCGCGCCGACGATGGCCGAGCTGCTGCTCTACTGCCGGCGCGTCGCCGGCGCGGTCGGCCTGCTGTCGATCCGCTGCTTCGGCGCCCTCGACTCCGGCCGGGGCGCGCGCGAGGCCGAGCAGCTGGCGATCGTGCTCGGCGAGGCGCTGCAGCTGACCAACATCCTGCGCGACCTCGGCGAGGATGCGGCCGACGGCCGGCTCTACCTGCCGGCCGAGCTGCTGCAGCGCCACGGCATCGCCTCGCGCGATCCCGAGGCGGTGCTCGACGATCCCCGGCTGCCGGCGGTCTGCGGCGACCTCGCGGCGCTGGCGCAGGGGCGCTACGCCGAGGCGCGGAAGCTGATCGACCGCTGCGACCGCAGCCGCCTGAAGCCCGCGATCCTGATGATGGCCAGCTACGAGCCGCTGCTGCACCGCATGCAGGCCGAGGGCTGGCGCGAGCCGCGCCGCCGGATCTCGCTGCCGAAATGGCGCAAGCTGCTGCTGCTGCGCCACCTGGTCTTCTGATGGCCCCGGGCGGCGCGGCGGGGACGGTCCACGTCGTCGGCGCCGGGCTGGCCGGGCTGGCGGCTGCCCTGGCGCTGAGCCGGGCCGGGCGCCGCGTCGTCGTGCACGAGGCCGCCGGCCAGGCCGGCGGGCGCTGCCGCTCCTACTTCGACAGGGCGCTGGGCTGCCGCATCGACAACGGCAACCACCTGCTGATGGCGGCCAACCATGCCGCCCTCGGCTACCTCGAGGAGGTCGGCGCCGGCGGCAGCCTGACCGGGCCCGAGGTGCCGCTCTTCCCCTTCCTCGACCTCGCCAGCGGCGAGCGCTGGACGCTGCGACCGAACGCCGGCCGCCTGGGCTGGTGGATCCTGGTCCCGGGACGCCGGGTGCCCGGCAGCCGGCCGCTCGACTACCTCAAGGCGCTCGGCCTGCTGCGCGCAGGGCCCGAGGCGACGGTCATGGCGGTGCTCGGGCCCGGGCCGCTGATGGAGCGCCTCTGGCGGCCGCTGGTCGTCGCCGCGCTGAACGCCCAGCCGGAGATCGCGGCCGCCAGCCTGCTGCTGCCGGTGCTGCTCGAGACCTTCGGTCGCGGCGGCCGCTGGTGCCGGCCGCTGATCGCCCGCGAGGGGCTCGGCGAGTCCTTCGTCGAGCCGGCGCTGGCGACCTTGCGGCAGCGCGGCGTCGCGGTCGGCTTCGGCCGGCGCCTGCGGGCGATCGAGCGCCAGGGCGGCCGGGTCGCCGGCCTGGACTTTCCCGAGGGGCCGGTCCCGCTCGGTCCCGGCGACAGCCTGGTGCTCGCGGTGCCGGCGCCGGTCGCCGAGAGCCTGCTGCCCGGCCTGGCGGTGCCGCAGGGCAGCTCGGCGATCGTCAATGCCCACTTCCGGCTCGACGGGCCGGCGCAGCTGCCCGGCGGGGCGCCGCTGACCGGCCTGATCGGCGGCACGGCCGACTGGGTCTTCCTGCGCCGGACTGCCGAGGGCGCCACGGTCGCCAGCGTCACCGTCAGCGCCGCCGACGCCCTGGCCGAGCAGCCGGCCGAGGCGCTGCTGCCGCGGCTCTGGCGCGACACCGCGGCGGCGCTCGGCCTCGGCGATGCCCCGGCGCCGGCCGGCCGCATCGTCAAGGAGAAGCGCGCGACCTTCCTGCAGACGCCGGCCGAGGTCGCGAAGCGGCCCGGCTGCCGGACGGCCTGGGACAACCTGCGGCTGGCCGGCGACTGGACCGACACCGGCCTGCCGGCAACCATCGAGGGCGCGATCCGCTCCGGACGTGCAGCCGCTGCAACCCTGCTTCCGGCACCTTGACAAGCGCGTGAGACGGGGCCTAATGCCCTGGAATCCCGCCCGAAGGCTCTTTCCTTACAAGCGCCGACCCGCTATTACGCAGTTGCAACATGCTGGACCGCGCGCCCCTCTTCGACCGCCTGGACACGCTGATCACCGACGCCTCCCAGGCGCTCGGCGCGATGCAGCGCGAGGACGGCCACTGGGTCTTCGAATTCGAGGCCGACGTCACGATTCCGGCCGAGTACGTGCTGATGCAGCACTACCTCGACGAGATCGACGAGGACGAGCAGCGCCGGATCGGCAACTATCTCAGGGCCAACCAGGGCGACGACGGCGGCTGGCCGCTGTTCCCAGGCCACTACGCCGACATCTCGGCGACGGTGAAGGCCTACTACGCCCTGAAGCTGATCGGCGACGATCCGGCCGAGCCGCACATGCGCCGGGCCCGCGCCCTGATCCTGTCGCGCGGCGGCGCGGCCGCCGCCAACGTCTTCACCCGGATCGCCCTGGCGCTGTTCGAGCAGGTGCCCTGGCGTGCCGTGCCGGTGATGCCGATCGAGATCATGCTGCTGCCGGAGTGGTCGCCCTTCACCATGTCGAAGGTCAGCTACTGGTCGCGCACCGTCATCGCGCCGCTGCTGATCCTCTATGCCCTGAAGCCGAAGGCGCGCAATCCGCGCGGCGTCGACATCCGCGAGCTGTTCACGACGCCGCCGGAGCAGGAACGGCACTACATCCACAACGCCACCGGCAAGCTGCTCGGCGGGGCCTTCGTCGCCGCCGACCACCTGCTGCGCGCGACCGAGCCGCTGGTGCCCAAGAACCTGCGCCAGAAGGCGATCGACAGGGCCGTCGACTTCATCACGCCGCGGCTCAACGGCGAGGACGGCCTGGGCGGCATCTTCCCGGCGATGGCCAACGCCGTGATGGCCTTCGACGCGCTGGGCTACCCGAAGGACCATCCGGACCTGGCGATCGCCAAGCGGTCGGTGAAGAAGCTGCTGCTGACCCGCGGCGAGGACCAGCTCTACTGCCAGCCCTGCCTGTCGCCGATCTGGGACACCTGCCTCGCCGCCCACGCCATGCTGGAGGCCGGCGCCGACCCCGAAGGCGCGACCATGACCAAGGCCTTCGACTGGCTGCTGGAGCGCGAGATCAAGGACGTCGAGGGCGACTGGACCTGGCAGCGGCCGGGACTCGCCCCGGGCGGCTGGGCGTTCCAGTACCGCAACGACTACTATCCCGACGTCGACGACACCGCGGTCGTGGTCATGGCCATGCACCGCGCCGACCCGGAGCGCTACGGCGAGGCGATCGAGCGCGCCGAGCGCTGGATCCTCGGCATGCAGTCGAAGAACGGCGGCTGGGGCGCCTTCGACGCCGAGAACGACAAGACCTACCTGAACCACATCCCCTTCGCCGACCACGGCGCGCTGCTCGACGCGCCGACCGTCGACGTGACGGCGCGCTGCCTGTCGATGCTGGCGCAGCTCGGCTACGGCCGCGACCATCCGGTGGTCGCGCGCGGCGTCGCGTTCCTGAAGTCCGAGCAGGAGCCGGACGGCTCCTTCTACGGCCGCTGGGGCGTCAACTACATCTACGGTACCTGGTCGGCGCTCTCGGCCTTCAACGCCGTCGGCGAGGACCCACAGGCGCCGCACGTGCGCCGCGCCGTCGAGTTCCTGAAGGCGGTGCAGCGGCCCGACGGCGGCTGGGGCGAGACCTGCGCGACCTACTGGGAGAACCGCAAGGGCGAGATGGCCGACTCGACGCCCTCGCAGACTGCCTGGGCGCTGCTCGGCCTGATGGCCGCCGGCGAGGTCGAGAGCGAGGCCGTCGCGAAGGGCGTCGCCTTCCTGGAGCGCACGCCGCGCGACGGCGCGCGCTGGGACGAGGAGCTCTGGACCGGCATCGGCTTCCCGCGGGTCTTCTATCTGAAGTACCACGGCTACGCCGCCTACTTCCCGCTCTGGGCCGTCGCCCGCTACCGCAACCTGCTGCAGGGCAACTCGCGGCGCGTCAGCCACGGGATGTAGCCGGTGGCCGGCGCCCGGCCGGTCGGCGTCCTGGTCGGCCTGGCGTCCGAGGCCCGGCTGCTCCGGCGCGCCGCCCGAGGCCTGACGCCGGCTCCCCTGATCGAAGTGAGCGCCGCCGATCCGGCGCGTGCCGAAGCCGCCGCCGCCCGCCTGGTGGCCGCCGGTGCGGCCGGCCTGGTCAGCTTCGGCCTCGCCGCCGGACTCGATCCGGCCCTGCCGCCGGGCAGCCTGCTGCTGCCGTCCGAAGTCGTCGATCCCGAGGGGCGGCGCTGGCCGGCGGACGCCGCCTGGCGCGGCCGGCTCGGCCTGGAGGCCGGCGCGGCGCCCCTGGCGGGCTGCGATCTCCTGCTCAAGACGGCGGCTGACAAGGCGGCCCTGGCCGCCGCCAGCGGCGCGGCCTCGGCCGACATGGAGAGCCATCTGCTGGCGCGCGCCGCGGCGGGGGCCGGCCTGCCGTTCCTGGTGCTGCGGGCGGTTGCCGATCCGGCCGGTCTCGCCCTGCCGCCGGCGGCCTGGAATGTGCTCGACGCCGAGGGCCGCAGCCGCGGCCTGCTGGTCACCGGCCGTCTGCTGCGCGCGCCGGGCCAGCTGCCGGCGCTGCTGGCCCTGGCCCGTGCCGCCGGCCGCGCCGAGCGGGCGCTAGGCGGCGCGCTCGCCGTCGCCGCTCGCCGCCTTCTGGTCCTTGGTTGAGTGGATCTCCTGGACGGCCTGGGTGACCAGGCCGTCGAAGACGTACTCGGCCTTGCGCTGGCCCTCGAGCGGGATGTCCGCGGCGAAGCGGCCGGTCGTCCTGACGCCGCGCAGCTCGACCCAGAGCGCCTTCAGCGGGTTGCCGACGGTGTCGTTGACGGCGGTCGGCTCGTAGCCGCAGTGGACCATGCAGTCGGCGCACTTCTCGTAGTTGCCGGTCCCGTAGGACTCCCACTCGGTCTCTTCCATCAGCGCCTTGAAGGTCGGCGCGTAGCCCTCGTTCAGCAGGTAGCAGGGCCGCTGCCAGCCAAAGACGTTGCGCGTCGGGTTGCCCCAGGGCGTGCACTTGTACTGCTGGTTGCCGGCCAGGAAGTCGAGGAACAGCGTCGACTGGCTGAAGCGCCACTTCTTGCCCTTGCCGCGGGCGAAGACGTCGCGGAACAGCTGCTTCGACTTGCGCCGGGTCAGGAAGTGCTCCTGGTCGGGCGCGCGCTCGTAGGCATAGCCCGGCGAGACGGTGATGCCCTCGACGTCGAGCTCGCTCGAGACGTAGTCGAAGAACTCGGCGACCCGGTCGGGATCGAGGCCGTCGAACAGCGTCGCGTTGACGTTGACCCGGAAGCCCTTGGAGCGCGCCAGCTTGATCGCCTTGACCGCGCGGTCGAACACGCCCTTCTGGTTGACCGCCTTGTCGTGCTCGTCCTTCAGGCCGTCGAGGTGCACCGAGAAGGTCAGGTAGGGCGAGGGCGTGAAGAGGTGCAGCTTCTTCTCGAGCAGCAGCGCGTTGGTGCAGAGGTAGATGAACTTCTTGCGCTTCACCAGCTCGACGACGATCTCGCCGATCTCCTTGTGCAGCAGCGGCTCGCCGCCGGGGATCGAGACGATCGGCGCGCCGCATTCCTCGACCGCCTCGACGCAGTCGGCGACCGACAGGCGCCGGTTCAGGATGGCGTCCGGATAGTCGATCTTGCCGCAGCCCGGGCAGGCTAGGTTGCAGCGGAACAGCGGCTCGAGCATCAGCACCAGCGGGTAGCGCTTGGTCCGGGTCAGGCGCTGCTTGACGATGTAGGCACCGACCCGAAGCTGCTGGCGAAGCGGTACAGGCACTTGTCATTCCTTCCCGGGCAAGGGATAAGCCCTAGTCTTGTCAGGGATATTTCAATCGGGACGCGCAGATGCTCTACATTGCACTGCACAACATCAAGTCTCAAGTCCCCGCGACTGACAGTTACCTGCGCTCTGTGCCGTAGAGCGTCAAGGTTCCCCGTGGCCGCCGGGCGCCGGCCCGCGGCTCAGCCCAGGTAGCCCCGCTCGCGGAACCAGGCGACGGCGTCGCGGATCGCCTCGGCGCCCGGCCGGTGGCGGTAGCCGAGGGCGTCCTCCGCCTTGGCCGAGGAGAACCACATCTTCTTGCGGGCCATGCGCAGGCCGTCGACCGTCGCGAAGGGCTCGCGGCCGCTGCGCTTCGCCCAGCCCTCGGCGAGGTAGGCGAAGGGCAGGATCAGGGCGTGCGGCAGGCGCGCGCGGGGCGGCGCCTTGCCGCCTTCGCGCGCCGCCAGGCCGACGATGTCGAACAGCGTCATGTTGTCGCCGCCCAGCAGGTAGCGCTCCCCGGGCGTGCCCCGCGCGTAGGCCAGCAGGTGGCCGGCCGCGACGTCGTCGACGTGGACGACGTTCAGGCCGGTGTCGACGACCGCTGGCATGCGCCCGCGCGCCGCCTCGACGACCAGCCGGCCGGTCGGCGTCGGCTTGAGGTCGCGCGGGCCGATCGGCGTCGAGGGATTGACGATGACGCAGGGCAGGCCCTGCTCCGCGACCATGCGACGCACCGCCGCCTCGGCCAGGAACTTCGAGCGCTTGTAGGCGCCGATCATGTCGGCGAGCGACGAGGGCGTCGTCTCGTCGGCCGAGCCGCCGTCGCCGCGCAGGCCGAGCACCGCGACGCTGGAGGTGTAGACGATCCGGCCGACCCCGGCCTCGCCGGCGGCGGTCATCAGGTTGACCGTGCCCTCGACGTTGGCGGCCAGCATCGCCTCGGGATCGGGAATCCACAGGCGGTAGTCCGCCGCCACGTGGAACAGGCTGTCGCAGCCGGCGACCGCGCGGTCCAGGGAGGCGCGGTCGGTCAGGTCGCCGGTCACCCGCTCGACCGGAAGGCCCTCGAGGTTGCGCGGGTCGCTGGTCGAGCGTGTCATGACGCGCACCGCCGCGCCCTCGGCCAGCAGGTGCCGGGCGACGGCGGCGCCGACGAAGCCGCTGGCGCCGGTGACGAGGACGGTCATCGCTGCGCCTCTCCTGCGCTGCCGCCGGGGCCGGGGTGCAGCCAGGCCAGCAGGGCCGGCAGCACGACCAGCGTCGAGAACAATAGCGCGATGATCGAGACGGTCAGCAGCTGGCCCATCGAGGTCATGCCGCGGTGCCCGGACAGGGCCAGGCTGCCGAAGGAGGCGAGGGTGGTCAGGGCGCTGAACAGCACGGCGCGCGGCGTCGAGCTCTCCATCACGGCGTGGCCGGCGCCCTGCTCGCGCCGGCGCAGCACCAGGTGGATGCCGGCCGAGACGCCGAGGCCGAGCAGCAGCGGCAGCACGATCACGTTGGCGAAGTTGAAGGACAGGCCGAACAGCACGGAGGCCGCGGCGGTCAGCAGGGCCGCGAGCAGCAGGGGCGCCAGCACCAGCAGCGTGTCGTCGAGCCGGCGCAGCACGATCAGCAGGATCGCGACGATCGAGACCAGCGCGATCAGCGAGGCCTCGATGAAGGCCGCGACGACGGTGCGGCTGGCCTGGGTCACGATGATCGGCGTGCCGGTCGCGTCGGGCGCCACCGCCTGCACCGCGTCGGCGAAGTGCGCCAGGTCCGCGTTGTCGAGGATCTGGTGCGCCGAATAGGCCTGGATGCGGGCCCGGCCGTCGGCGCTGATCCACTGGCTGCGCAGCGACTCCGGGATGTCGTCGAGACCGACCTTCTTGGCCTCCAGCGCGGTGTTCAGCTGGTCGATCAGCGGCTTGAAGCCGGCGAAGACGCGGGTCTCGTACTCGGTCAGGGCCTGCGGGCCCGTCAGCTTCGCCAGCGCGGCCCGGAGCCGGCCGGCGGCCTTCGCCAGGGCGTCGTCGCCGGCCCCGGCCGCCGTGGCCAGGCTCGCCGACAGCTTGGCGACCGCCGCGGCGCGCTCCCGGTCGCCCGGCGGTGCCTCGGGGAAGCTCAGGAACACCGGGCTGAGGTAGCTGGCCATGGCGTCGACGATGTCCAGCTTGGCGTCCTGGTCCTCGGGCACGAAGCTCTGCAGGGTCAGCACGCGGCCGACCTCGGGCAGCTGCTCCAGGCGTGCGGCCTCGGCGACCGCCGCCTTCAGGTCGGGGCGCAGCAGCTCCAGGGTGTAGACCGAGTTGTTCGGCTCGGCCGCCAGCTCGCGGAAGGTCGCGACCGACTCGGCCTTCGGGTCCTTCAGGTTGATCGGGTTGAAGTCGAAGCTCAGCGACGGCAGCAGCGCGGCGCAGCCCAGGCCGAGCAGCAGCGAGGCGATGCAGATCTCCTTCCGGCGGCGGCGCACCAGGCCGTTGGTCGCGTCGCCGAAGCGGCGCAGGCGCGGCAGGCGGGCGCGCGGCTTGAGCAGGGCCAGGGTCGCCGGCAGCACGGTGAAGCTGGCGATCAGCGCGCAGCCCATGCCGGCGCCCGAGATCAGGCCGAGCTGGGCCAGGCCCAGGTAGTCGGTCGGCAGGAAGGACAGGAAGCCCGCCGCGGCCGAGACCGCGCTCAGGGTCAGGGCCCCGGCGATCGCGCCGCCGGTCGCGGCCAGCGCGCTGCCGCGGTCGGGCGCCTGCTCGGACTCCTCCAGGAAGCGCAGCGAGAAGTGGATGCCGAAGTCGATGCCGAGGCCGATGAACAGCACGGCGAAGGCGACCGACAGCAGGTTGAGGTAGCCGACCAGCAGCAGGGCGCAGCCGGCGGTCCAGATCAGCCCGATCAGCAGGGCCAGGGTCGCCGCGCCGACCACCTTGGGCGAGCGCAGGCCCAGGAACAGCAGCAGCGTGACGCCGACGAACGACAGGATGCCGGCGGTCTTGCCGCCGAGCGCGACGCTGTCGAGCTCCTCCTGGTCCAGGGCCGGGCTGCCGGTCAGTCGCAGCCGCGTGATCTCGCCCTCGGCGGCCAGCGCCTTGCCCTGCTGGCGCAGGAAGGCGATCGCCGGCGCCGCCGGCTTCAGGCCGCCGAAGTCGCGCACCGGCTGGGCCAGCACGAACTGCCGCTTGTCGCCGCCGAGCGTGTCCTCGGAGCCCTCCGCCGACTGGCCCGAGACCAGGCTGCGCCAGGACAGCCGCTTCGGCTGCCCGGCGGCCTGCGCCTCGGCGACCTCGGCCAGCCGGTCGAGCACCGGGGCCAGCTCGGGCCCGCCCGCCTCGTCCCGGTGGGTCAGCGCCTGGTCCAGGACGTCGGCCAGGCCGCGCAGGCTGGGATCGGCGGCCAGCGAGCCGAGCAGGGGGGCGGCGCCGGCCAGACGGTCGGCCAGCGACTGCAGCTCGCTCTCGGAGAGGAACAGCAGGCCGTTCTGCCGCAGGTAGGGCAGGCCGGCCGGCCAGAAGACCTGGGAGAACAGCTCGGGGTGCTGGCGCATCCGCCCGACCAGGGTGCTGGCGGCGGCGTCGGCCTGCTCGGGCGTCGGCGCGTCGATCACCGCGACCAGCAGGCCGCGCAGCTGCGGGAAGGCCTTGTCGAAGGCGATGTCGTGCTGCCGGAAGGGCACCTCGGCCGAGATCATGTCGTCGGTCGAGGTGTCGATGCCCAGGAAGCCGATCACGCCCCAGAGCGTCGCCCCGGTCAGCAGCAGCCCGGCCAGCAGCACGACCAGGGGGCGGCGGGCCGAGAAGGCGACGCAGGCGTATCCGACGCGGGCCAGGCCTGTCCTTGCTGTCGGGGTCACGGGTGTTTCTCTTGCTTTCGGCGCAGGCGGGGACACATAAGGCGCGCGTTCGGCTGCCGGGGTCTTCTCTCGGGAACCCTTGGCTGCGGGCCCCTGTTCTGACAAAGAGCGCAGGCCGAGTCACCTGGGAAACGCCGCCCCGCGGCACGATGCCAGCACTGTACCGAGGAAACGACATGCTCTTGCCCCGTTGCCGCCGTCTGCTCGCCGTTCTGGCCGCCGCCTTCCTGGCCCTGGCGCCGCTCGCCGCCTCGGCGGCGGAGGCCGCGCCGGCCGAGCAGGTCCAGACGGTCGACGGCGCGCTGCTCGAGGCCATGAAGCAGGCCAAGGAGCTGGGCTTCGAGGGCCGCTACAAGCTGCTCGAGCCGGTGCTCGACAAGGTCTTCGACTTCGCCTACATGGCGCAGATCGCCGTCGGCCGGCACTGGAATCAGCTCGACGACGGCCAGAGGCAGGCGCTGGTCGACGCCTTCGGCAAGATGAGCGTCGCGACCTTCGCCTCGCGCTTCGACGGCTATTCCGGGGAGAAGTTCGAGGTCGGCGATACGCGCGACGGGCCGCGCGGCACCAAGCTGGTGATCAACCGCCTGATCAAGACCAGCGGCGAGGCGGTGCCGATCAACTTCCTGCTGCGCGACGACGACGGCGGCTGGCGGATCATCGACATCCTGCTCGAGGCCAAGTACAGCGAGCTCGCGACCAAGCGCTCGGAATACACCGCCGTGGTCGAGAACCAGGGCTTCGACAAGCTGCTGCAGCTGCTCGGCGACAAGATCGCCGAGCTGCGCGCCAAGGGCTGATCAGCCGCCCGGACCCGGTTCCGGGGCCGCCAGCAGCGCCCTCAGGCCGCTCCGGTAGTCGGGGTAGCGCAGCACGACCCCCAGCTCCGACTTGATGCGGCGGTTCGAGACGCGCTTGTTGTCCTCGTAGAAGCTCGCCGCCATCGGGCTCAGCCCGGCCTCCTCGAAGGGCACGGCCGGCGGCGCCGGCAGGCCGAGCAGAGCGGCCGCGAAGGCGACGACCTCGGCCGGGTCGGCGGCCTCGTCGTCGCAGACGTTGTAGGCGGCGCCGGGGTTCGGCCGGGCCATCGAGGCCTCGAGCACCGTCGCGATGTCCTCGACATGGATCCGGCTGAACACCTGGCCCGGCTTGACGATGCGCCGCGCCCGGCCGCCGGCGACGCTGTCGAGCTGGCTGCGCCCCGGCCCGTAGATGCCGGCCAGGCGGAACAGGTGGACCGGCAGGCCGTGCCGGCGGTGCAGTTCCAGCCAGGCGGCCTCGGCGGCGACCCGGCGCCGGCCGCGCTCGCCGCTCGGCGTCAGGGCGCTCGCCTCGTCGACCCAGCCGCCGGCCCGGTTGCCGTAGACCCCGGTGGTCGAGAGATAGCCGACCCACTGCAGGCCCGGCAGGGCAGCGATCGCCGCGCCGTGGGCCGCCAGCACGGGATCGCCCTCGGCGTCGGGCGGTGCCGAGGCCAGCAGGTGGCTGGTGCCGGCGAGGGCGGCCTCGGGATCCTCGAGGGGCCGGCCGTTCGCGAAGACGAAGGCCTCGATGCCCTCGGCCGCCAGCGCCTCGGCCTTGGCCGGGTCGCGGGTCGTGCCGGCGACCCGCCAGCCGTCGGCGAGCCGGCGCCGCGCCAGGGCGCGGGCGCTGAAGCCGAGGCCGAAGCAGAACAGGCGGGGCGGCGAATCGCTCATCTCCTAGGGATGGCATGCTGTCGCCTTGCGCGCCAGGGGCGGCTGCGCAATCTTCCTGGCCATGACGCTCCGACCTCCGCAGGCTGCCTTCCTGCTCGCGCTCCTGACGGCGGCGCTGCTGCCGTTCGCCGCCGGCGCCCAGACCGTGCCTGAGACGGCCAAGCAGCGCTATCGCGACTGCATGCAGCTGGCGCGCAGCGACCCGCTCAACGGCCAGAAGGAGGCCGACGCCTGGATCAAGGAGGGCGGCGGCGGGCCGGCCGAGCACTGCCGGGCGGTGGTCGACGCGACGCTCGGCCGCTACGAATCGGCCGCCGGCCGCTTCGAGAAGCTGGCCGATTCGATGAAGGACAGCGAGCAGCGCGCGCGCGTGCTCGGCCAGGCCGGGCAGGCCTGGATGCTGGCCGGCAACCTCGACAAGGCCTACGAGGACCAGAGCCGCGCCGTGACCCTGCTGCCCAACGACCCGGATCTGCTGGTCGACCGCAGCCTGATCCTGGCCTCGCAGCAGCGCTACTGGGACGCCATCGACGACCTCAACAAGGTCCTCGACCTCAGGCCCGACAGCCCCGAGGCGTTGATCTTCCGCGCCTCGGCCTATCGTCTGCTCAAGGTGCCGGAGCTGGCCAAGGAGGACATAACGCGCGCGCTCACCCTGGTGCCCGACCATCCGGAGGCGCTGCTGGAGCGCGGCCTGCTGTCCGCCGACACCGGCGACAAGGAGGGCGCGCTGAAGGACCTCCAGAAGGTGATCGAGCTGGCCCCCGACTCGCCGGCCGCCGACGTCGCGCGCAACCATCTGGCGGCGCTGTCGGCCTCGAAGGGGTGACGGCGCCGGCTGCCGGCGCCGCCGTCCACCGCTCCCTCAGAAATCCAGGTCGGCGTAGTGCTTCGGCGGCGGGCTGCCAGGCATCAGGTCGGCGAGCAGGGGCCGCATCGAGGGCCGCGACTTGACCCGGGCGTACCAGTCCTTGGCGCCCTCGTGCTGCTCCCAGGGCACGTCGCCCAGGTAGTCCAGGCAGGAGAGGTGGGCGGCCGCCGCGATGTCGGCCAGCCCGAAGTCGTCGCCCGACAGCCAGGTGCGCCGGTCGCACAGCCAGGCGATGTAGCGCAGGTGGTGGTGGATGTTGCTGTTGGCGGCACGGATCGCCGAGGAGTCCGGCGTGCCGGTGCCGAGGTAGCGCTTCATCAGCTTCTCCTCGAGCAGCAGCTCGGAGACCTCCTGCGCGAACTTGCGGTCGAACCAGTTGGCCAGCCGCCGCGACTCGGCGCGCTCGAAGGGCCCGTGACCGAGCAGCGGGACCTCCGGGTAGCACTCCTCCAGGTACTCGACGATGACCTGGTGGTCGGGCAGCACCGTGCCGTCCTCCTCGACCAGCACCGGCACCTCGCCGGCCGGGTTGAGCCGCAGGAAGGACTCGCGCCGCTCCCAGATCTGCTCGGCCTTGAGCTCGAAGGCGAGCTTCTTCTCCGCCAGCATCAGGCGGATCTTCCGGCAGCCGGGATCGAGCGGCAGGTGGTAGAGAATGCGCATCGCGACGCGACTATAGCGCCGGCGCCCGCGCCGGCAACACGGGCGGCGAGCCCCGGCGTGCGCCGCACGCCGGCGCCGCCTCAGAAGGTGTTGCGCACCCGTCCGTCGGCGGCCATCGAGCGGACGAACTGCTGGTAGTGGAGGTGGCAGGCGACCTGCATCAGGTAGGCCGGCAGATCCCTCAGCGGCAGGCGCCGCGTCGGGCGGGCGACGACCCCCAGGATCCGCCGGCGCCAGGTGCGCCGCAGCGCCTGGTCGGGCTCGTGGCGCATGATGCTCCGGTAGAGCAGCAGCGAGCCGACGGCGGCTCGGAGCGTCAGCTGCAGGCGCTCGCGCGGGCTCTTCGCCTCGGTCCTGACGACCCGCCGCCAGCGTGCCGAGAGGCTCGCGAGCGAGGCGTCAAGCCGTCCGAAGAAGGCTTCGGGCGCGTAGAGGTCGGTCATCAGGCGGACGTAGCCGTCGCGCAGCTGCTGCTGCGACATGCCGAGCGGCACGACGTTGGTGCCGTAAGGCGGCGGATCGCCGTCGTCGAGGCGGCCCTCGCCGGTCAGCCGCTTGTGCAGCGGTGTGGTCGGGATCGCGGCCAGCATCGAGACCAGCACCGTCGGGATGCCGGTGCGGCTGACGAACTCGCGCTGCCGGTCGAAGATGTCCGGGCGATCGCTGTCGAAGCCGACGATCATGCCCATGTTGACCTCGATGCCCTTGGCCCGGATGACGCCCAGGCGCCGGATGATGTCGTCGGTCACCGACAGCCCGCCCGCCCCGGTGCGGCCCTTGAGGTTCTGGACCTTCTGCGTCTCCTTCAGGGACTCTTCGCTGGGCGATTCGACGCCGACGAAGACCGTGGCGATGTTGGCCTGGCCCATCAGGTCGAGCAGCTCGTCCTCCTCGGCCAGGTTGATCGAGGCCTCGGTCGACAGGATCATCGGATAGCCGTGCCGGCGCTGCCACTCGACGATCGCCTCGAGGATCGGCCGGACCGCCTTCTTGTTGCCGATGAAGTTGTCGTCGGCGAGGTAGACGTCGAACACCCTGCGCGCGCGCAGGGCCTCGAGCTCGGCGATCACCTGCTCCGGCGTCTTGACCCGCGGCACGCGGCCGAAGGTGACGATGATGTCGCAGAACTCGCAGCGGAAGGGGCAGCCGCGCGAGACCTGGATCGAGGCCGAGAAGTACTTCGACATGTCGTAGAGCTCGAAGCGCGAGGGCGGCAGGGTGGTGACGTCCGTGCGCTCGGCCTGCTCGTAGCGGGGGACATGCGCGCCCTCCGCCCAGTCCGACAGGAACTGCGGCCAGGTCGTGTCGGCCTCGCCGATGAAGATGACGTCGGCCAAGCCCTCGAAGTAGTCCTCCTGGACCGTCACCCAGGGCCCGCCGATCGCCAGGAAGGCGCCGCGCGCCTTCAGCTCCTTGGCGATCTCGACCATGCGGAAGCGCTGCACGTTCATGCCGGTGAGGCCGACGATGTCGGCCTCGGCGATCGCGTCGTAGTCGAGCGGCTCGGCCGCCTCGTCGACCAGCGTCACCTCGTGCTCCCCGGGCGTCAGCGCGGCCAGCAGGGGCAGGGCCGCGACCGGCATGTTCGCGCTCTTGCCCAGCACCGGCATCGCGTAGTCGAAGCCGAAGAACGACGGCTCGAAGCGCGGAGCGACCAGGATGATGCGAGCCACGGCGATCTCTCCCCCCTTCTGCCGACCGGACGCCTGATTCGGCCGCGCTAGGCCCGAAGGCTAGCAGCCGCACCGCCGATCGCTAAGTGAAAACCCCGTCACGCCGGGCTTTGCGGGCCCGGGCCGAGGGTCGCCAGGGGGGCCGTGCCGCGGGTCAGCACCAGCATCTCGTCGCCGCCGCGCTGGAACTGGTAGCCGACCCGGCGGCGCTCGCAGCGCAGGCCCTCCGCGGTGAGCCTTCCGATCAGCGGCTCGAGGTGCGGCGAGGGCCCTGCGTCGTGGTTCAGCAGCGGGAAGACGCGCGCCTCGGGCGCGACGCGCAGCAGCTCGCGGGCCGCGGCCAGGTGGAAGGCCAGGTCCAGGCCCTCCGAATAGGTGAACAGCAGGTGCGACGAGAGCGCCAGGTCGAAGCTGTCGGCGGCGAAGGGCAGGTCCGGCAGCGCGCCGCTGCGGTAGCGCCCGGCCGCCCGGCCGGCCTCGTAGTCCGCCAGGAAGCGGCCCATCGCGGCGAGGCGGATCCGCTCCAGCTCGTCCGGCGAGGCGATCGAGGTCCAGAGGTAGCGCTCCGGGGCGGCCCGCACCCGGGCCATGATGGCCCGCCGGGCCGCTTCGACGCCGGCCGCGATCCCGGCGGCCGGCCGGTCGTAGAGCGGATCGCAGGCGACCGTCGGACCGCCGGCGGCGCTGCGCTCCGCGGTGAAGCTCGACGGCCCGCCGGCGACGTCGAGGACCCGCGCCGTCGGCGGCAGCCCGCCGAGCCCGAAGAAGGCCCGGTATTCGGCGTGGCTGCGCCCCCAGGGCACCGGATCGATCAGCGTCATGCTCTGCGCCCTCCCGTGGCCGGGAGAGTCGCACCGCCGGGCGCTCCCGGCTATCCGCGGCTTGCGCGGAGGCCGGGTCCGCCGCCTCAGGCCCGCTTCTCGCGGGCGGCCAGGCTGATCGGCTGCTCCAGGCGCTCGACCATCTCCTTCGGCACGATCTGCCAGAAGTGGCCGCGCTCCATCGCCCAGTCGATCAGCAGACGCTCGGCGAAGCGGCTCTGGGTCTCGCGCACGTGCTCGGCGACCAGGTCGCGCAGCACGCCCTCCCAGTAGTCGGTCTCGACCCGCTGGTAGAGCACCGAATCGGCGTTGATCCGGAGCGGCAGCTTCTCCTCCGGGTCGTAGACGAAGGCCATGCCGCCGGTCATGCCGGCCGCGAAGTTGAAGCCGATCGGCCCGAGGATCACGACCGCGCCGCCGGTCATGTACTCGCAGCCGTTCGAGCCGCAGCCCTCGACCACGGCCACGGCACCCGAGTTGCGCACGCAGAAGCGCTCGCCGGCCTGGCCGGCGGCGAACAGGCGCCCGGCCGTGGCGCCGTAGAGCACCGTGTTGCCGATGATCGTGTTGCTCTGGGTCTCCAGCGGGCTCTTGGTCATCGGCCGGACCGAGATGATCGCCCCCGAGAGGCCCTTGCCGACGTAGTCGTTGGCGTCGCCGAAGACCTCCAGCTTCAGGCCCTGCACGGCCCAGGCGCCGAGCGACTGGCCGGCCGAGCCGCGCAGCCGCGCGGTCAGGTGGCCCGGCGCCAGGCCGGTCATGCCGAACTTGCGGGTGATCATCGAGGAGAGGCGCGTGCCGATCGCCCGCTGGGTGTTCTGGATGGTGTACTGCAGCTGCATCTTCTCGCGGTCGCGGAACAGCCCCTCGGCGTCGCGCAGCATCTGCGCGTCGAGCGTGTCCGGCACCTCGTTGCGGCCCTCGAGCGTGCAGTGCACCGGCAGGCCGGCGCCCTCGGCACGGGCCAGCAGCGGGTTGAGGTCCAGGTCGTCGAGGTGGGCGGCGCCGCGGCTGACCTGGCGCAGCAGGTCGGTGCGGCCGATCACCTCGTCGAGGCTGCGCAGGCCGAGCTGGGCCAGGATCTCGCGGACCTCCTCGGCCAGGAAGGAGAACAGGTTGACGACCTTCTCCGGCGTGCCGGTGAAGCGCTTGCGCAGGGCCTCGTCCTGCACGCAGACGCCGACCGGGCAGGTGTTGGAGTGGCACTGCCGGACCATGATGCAGCCCATGGCGACCAGGCCGGCAGTGCCGACGCCGTACTCCTCGGCGCCGAGCATGGCGGCGATCACCACGTCGCGGCCGGTGCGGATGCCGCCGTCGGTGCGCAGCTTGATCCGGTGCCGCAGGCGATTCAGGGTCAGCACCTGGTGGACCTCGGAGAGGCCCATCTCCCAGGGCACGCCGGCGAACTTGATCGAGGTCTGCGGGCTGGCGCCGGTGCCGCCGACATGGCCGGAGATCAGGATCACGTCGGCGCCGGCCTTGGCGACGCCGGCGGCGATCGTGCCGATGCCGGACCGGGCGACCAGCTTGACGCAGACCCGGGCCTCCGGGTTGATCTGCTTCAGGTCGTAGATCAGCTGCGCCAGGTCCTCGATCGAGTAGATGTCGTGGTGCGGCGGCGGGCTGATCAGCATCACGCCGGGCGTCGAGTGGCGCAGCTTGGCGATCATCTCGGTGACCTTGAAGGCCGGCAGCTGGCCGCCCTCGCCGGGCTTGGCGCCCTGGGCCACCTTGATCTCGATCTCGCGGCACTGGTTGAGGTACTCGGCGGTGACGCCGAAGCGGCCGGAGGCGACCTGCTTGATCGCCGAGTTCTCGTTGTCGCCGTTCGGCTTCGGCTTGAAGCGCGCCGGGTCCTCGCCGCCCTCGCCGCTGTCCGACTTGGCGCCGATCCGGTTCATCGCGATGTTGAGCGTGCCGTGCGCCTCGGGCGAGAGCGCGCCGAGCGACATGCCCGGCGTCACGAAGCGCTTGCGGATCGAGGTGATCGACTCGACGTCGTCGAGCGAGACGGTGCGCCGGCCCTCGAGCTTGAAGTCGAGCAGGTCGCGCAGCGCCGAGGGCGGCAGCTTGGCCATGCCCTCGGAGAACTTCTTGTAGGTCGAGTAGGAGTCGTTGGCGACGGCGGCCTGCAAGGTGTGGATCAGGCCGGCCTGCCAGGCGTGGTGCTCGCCGCCGCGGCGGTAGCGGTAGAAGCCGCCGACCGGCAGCGCGATCACCGACTCGCTCCAGGCGCGCTCGTGCAGCTCCAGCAGCTTCTGCTGGATGCCGGTCAGGCCGATGCCGCTGATCCGGCTCGGCATGCCCGGGAAGAACTCGTCGACCAGGGTGCGCGACAGGCCGACGGCCTCGAAGTTGTAGCCGCCGCGGTAGGACGAGATCACCGAGATGCCCATCTTGGACATGATCTTCAGCAGGCCCTCGTCGAGCGCGCCGATGTAGCGCTGGACGCAGTCCTCCAGGGCGAGATCGCCGAACAGGCCGCGGCGGTGGCGGTCGGCGATCGACTCCTGGGCCAGGTAGGGATTGACCGTCGTCGCGCCGACGCCGATCAGCACCGCGACGTAGTGCACGTCCAGGCACTCGCCCGAGCGCACGTTGACCGAGGTGAAGGTCCTCAGCTTCTGCTGGGTCAGGTGCGTGTGCACGGCGGCGGCGGCCAGGATCATCGGGATCGGCGCGCGGCCCCCGTCGACCCCGTAGTCGGACAGCACGACGTGCTCGCGGCCGCCGCGCACGGCGTCCTCGGCCTCGCGCCGGATCCGCGCCAGGGCGTCGCGCAGGGCATGGTCGCCCTCGGCCGGATCGAAGGTGCAGTCGATGTCGGCGGCGGTCCTGTCCATGTAGGCGCGCATCGCGTCGAACTCGGCGTTCGAGAGCAGCGGCGACTCGAGCTGCAGCAGGCGGCACTGGGCCTCGTCCTCGTCGAGGATGTTGCCGAGGTTGCCGAGCCGGGTCTTGAGGGTCATGACCCGCTTCTCGCGCAGCGAGTCGATCGGCGGGTTGGTGACCTGGCTGAAGTTCTGCCGGAAGAAGTGGTGCAGCCCGCGGTAGCGCTCGGACAGCACGGCGAGCGGCGTGTCGTCGCCCATCGAGCCGACCGCCTCCTTGGCGGTCTCGACCATCGGGTGGAGGATCAGCTCGAGATCCTCCATCGACTGGCCGTAGGTCAGCTGGCGGCGGCGCAGCTGCTCCCTGTCGAACTGCACCGGCTCGCCGGCGTCCGGCTTGATCAGGTCGTCGATCACCTTGATCTCGCGGCGCCACTCGCTCCACGGCCGGCTGGCGGCGAGCTGCTCCTTGATCTCGCGGTCGTGGTAGAGGCGGCCCTCCTCCAGGTCGACGGCGATCATCTCGCCCGGGCCGACCCGGCCCTTCTCGACGATGCGCGCCTCGTCGAGCCGGACCATGCCGGTCTCGGAGCCGGCGAACAGCAGGCCGTCGTCGGTGATCGTGTAGCGCAGCGGGCGGAGGCCGTTGCGGTCCATGCCGGCGACCGCCCAGCGGCCGCCGTAGGCGCAGATCGCCGCGGGGCCGTCCCAGGGCTCCATGACGGCGTTGCAGTAGCTGTAGAGGTCCTTCCAGCTCTGCGGCATCGCCGAGTCGGCGCTCCAGGCCTCGGGCATCAGCATGGTCTTGACCATCGGCAGGTCGCGCTGGGCGCGCACCAGCAGCTCGAAGACCGCGTCGAGCGCCGCCGAGTCGGAGCTGCCCGGCTGGATCACCGGCTTCAGGTCCTCGGTCAGCTCGCCGAACCACTCGCTGCCCAGGCGGCACTCGTGGGCCTTCATCCAGTTGACGTTGCCCTTGAGGGTGTTGATCTCGCCGTTGTGGGCGAGCACCCGGAACGGCTGGGCGAGGCGCCAGGTCGGGAAGGTGTTGGTCGAGTAGCGCTGGTGGAAGATCGCGAAGTTCGAGACGAAGCGCTCGTCCAGCAGGTCCGGGTAGAAGGTGCTGAGCTGCTCGGCCAGGAACATGCCCTTGTAGATGATCGAGCGGCCGGACAGGGAGCAGACGTAGAAGTCCTTGATCGACTCCTGCTCGGCCGCCTTCTCGATGCGCCGGCGGATGACATAGAGGTCGCGCTCGAAGCGCCGCGCTGTCTCGCCCTTGGAGTTGGCGATCATGATCTGCTCGATCTCGGGCCGGGTCGCGTTGGCCTTCTCGCCGATCACGTCGACCGCGACCGGGACCTGGCGCCAGCCGTAGATCGTGTAGCCGAAGTTCAGGATCTCGCGCTCGACGATGACCCGGCAGCGCTCCTGCGCCGCGAAGTCGGTGCGCGGCAGGAAGACCATGCCGACGCCGATGCGCCGCTCGTCGATGTCGTGACCGGTGCGGCGCACGTGCTCGCGGAAGAATTCCTGCGGGATCTGGACGTGGATGCCGGCGCCGTCACCGGTCTTGCCGTCGGCGTCGACGGCGCCGCGGTGCCAGACCGCCTTCAGCGCCTCGATGCCCTTCTCGACGACCTCGCGGCGCGCCTTGCCGTCGATCGAGACGACCAGGCCGACGCCGCAGGCGTCGTGCTCCTCGGCCGGATCGTAGAGGCCCTCGCGGGCCAGGCGCTCGGACTCGCGGGCCTGCCAGGCGAGCTGCTCGGCGGCGGTCGGGCCCTGGGGCGGGAAGGGGCGGTCGATGACGGACATGGTCGTGAATCCCGAACTGGGGGCCGGCGCGGCCGGCCGTCCTGGCTAGTGGGTACCCTCGATCACCTTCTTGGCGGTGATCGTGAATTTCTCGCCCGACGTGGCGTTCTCGTACTCGATGCGCAGCGGCAGGCCGAGCGCCTCGGAGAAGTAGCGGGTCAGCTTGACGCTCTGCTGAAAGTTGCCGTCCGGGTCGTAGTAGGACAGCTGCAGCGACAGCGGCCGGGTCGGCAGCTTGGTGCCGGCGACCTCGACCGGCGTGACCTGGCCGCGCAGCGCGACGCCGTTGACCCGCGAGGTCAGGCGGTTGTCGACGTAGACCTCGTAGGCGATCTCCAGCGGCTTGTCCGGCGTCGCGCCCAGCAGGTCCTCGACCGAGCCCTTGGTGAAGTAGATCTCGGAGCGGCTGGGATTGCGGAAGATCAGCGAGTCGAAACGGCCGTAGCGCATGACGTGCACGACGGTGCGCCCGTCGCCGGTCGTCTCGACGACGAAGACCTGGTCGCCGACCGTCGCGAAGGCGCGGTAGACCGAGCCGTTGTCGAACTCGACCGCCGTGCCCGGCGCCGGCAGCTTCAGGTCCTGCGCCGCCGCCCGGTCCGGCCAGGCCACAGCCGACAGCACGCTGCCGGCGAGGGCCGCGGCGGCGAGCAGGAGGGCGGCGAGGAGCGGGCGGGCGGGCGCGCGGAAAGCCATGCGGGAAGCTGCTCCTATTCTGCGGCGACCGCCGTCGCGCTCGCGCCGGCAGTCTTGTTGTCGAGGTAGCGGGCGATCGAGTCGGCGGCGTCGCGGCCGTCGCGGATCGCCCAGACCACGAGGCTGGCGCCGCGCACGATGTCGCCGGCGGCGTAGACGCCGTCCAGGTTGGTCGCGAGGCTGGGGTAGCGCACCTTGACGGTGCCCCAGCGCGTCGTCTCCAGCTCCGGGCAGCCGAACAGCGCCGGCAGGTCCTCGGGATCGAAGCCGAGCGCCTTGATCACCAGGTCGGCGGGCAGGCTGAAGCTCGAGTCCGGCAGGATCTGCGGGAGCTGCCGGCCGGTCGCGTCGGGCACGCCGAGGTGGACCCGGCAGGCGCGGACTGTCTCGACTGTCGTGTCGCCGTCGAAGGCTTCGGGGGCGGCCAGCCAGACGAACTCGACGCCCTCCTCCTCGGCATTGGCGACCTCGCGCTGCGAGCCCGGCATGTTCTGGCGGTTGCGGCGGTAGAGGCACTTCACCGAGCGCGCGCCCTGGCGCACCGCGGTGCGCACGCAGTCCATCGCCGTGTCGCCGCCGCCGATCACCACGACGTCCTTGCCCTCGGCGTTGAGCGTGCCGTCCTCGAAGGCCGGCACGGCGTCGCCGAGGCCCTTGCGGTTCGAGGCGACCAGGAAGTCGAGCGCCGGGCGGACGTTGTCCAGGCCGACGCCCGGGACCTTGATGTCGCGCGCCTTGTAGACGCCGGTCGCCAGCAGCAGCGCGTCGTGGCGCCGGCGCAGCTCCTCGAGGCTGACGTCGCGCCCGACGTCGCAGTTCGGGACGTAGGCGACGCCGGCCTCGGCGAGCAGCTTCGTGCGCCGCTCGACGACCTCCTTCTCCAGCTTGAAGTTCGGGATGCCGTAGATCATCAGGCCGCCCATGCGGTCGTAGCGGTCGTAGACCGTGACCTGGAAGCCCTTCTTGCGCAGCTGCTCCGCGGCCGCCAGGCCGGCCGGGCCGCCGCCGACGATGCCGACGGACTGCTCGCGCTCGCGCGCCGGCCTGACCGGCTTGACCCAGCCCTCGGCCCAGGCGGTGTCGTTGATGTACTTCTCGACCGCGCCGATCGTGACCGTGCCGTGGCCCGACTGCTCGATCACGCAGTTGCCTTCGCACAGGCGGTCCTGGGGGCAGATGCGGCCGCAGATCTCCGGGAAGTTGTTGGTCGCCTGGCTGACCTCGTAGGCCTCCTCGAGCCGTCCCTCGGCGGTCAGCATCAGCCAGTCGGGGATGTTGTTGTGGACCGGGCAGTGGACCTGGCAGAAAGGCACGCCGCACTGCGAGCAGCGGCTCGCCTGCTCCGCCGCCGAGGGCGTGCTGAAATCGTCGTAGATCTCGTCGAAGTCGTGGGCGCGCGCCGCGACCTCGCGCTTGTGCGGCATCTGGCGCTGCACCTTGACGAACTTCAGCATCCGGCTGGCCATACCCTTGCGTTCCCTCGCTTGCGCTCTGCCCGCGCCTGCCGCCGCCGCGCCCTCGCGGTGCCCGATCGGCGGACAGGAAAGACCCCGTCGACGGCGGGGAGGCGTTCTATAACGTCCAAATGCAGCAGTGGCGAGAACTTATTGGCCGATAGGTCAACATAGCTGCCATACAGATGGGCCAGTGCTTCCGATGCTACCCCGGAAACCGGGGTCTCCGCCAGAGTGAGGGTGACAGAATAGTACCATATCGAGACTATCGGAAAAGCTGGAGCGCCGCGGAGCGCGCCTGATATAAGCCCGGACGGCCGGGAGAGGGACGGCCTCGCGACCAGGGAGTGCCCGTTGCCGCTGCTCTACATCCTGATTCTGGCCGTCGTGCAGGGCATCACCGAGTTCCTGCCGATCAGCTCGTCGGGCCATCTCGTGCTGACCTGGCAGGCGATCGCCGCCTTCGACCCCTCGGCCGTGGTCTACAGCGGCGCCGAGCGGCTCGACCTCGACATCTCGGTCCACGTCGGCACGCTGATCGCCGTGCTCTGCTACCTGTGGCGCGACATCGCGGGCCTGGTCGGCGGCACCTTCAAGCTCGTGCAGGGGCGCGACGACCCGCGCGGCCGCCTGGCGCTCTACGTCGTCGCGGCGACGATCCCGGTCGTCGTCGTCGGCTTCCTGGCGAAGGACTGGGTCGGCCTGCACCTGCGCGGCGTCGAGATCGTCGCCTGGGCCAACATCGGCTTCGCCCTGCTGCTCTGGCTGTCCGACCGCCTGGGGCTGCTGATCCAGCGCCTCGAGCACATGACCTTCGGCCAGGCGATGATCGTCGGCTTCGCCCAGGTGCTGGCGCTGATCCCCGGCACCAGCCGCGCCGGCATCACCATGACCGCGGCGCGCTTCCTCGGCTACGAGCGGCGCGAGGCGGCGCGCTTCTCGCTGCTGCTGGCGATCCCGGCGATCGCCGGCGCCGGCGTGCTGGTCGGCAAGGACCTCTACGAGAGCGGCAACCTGGCGCTCGGCTCCGACGTGCTGGTCGGCGTCGGCCTGTCGTTCGTCACGGCGCTCGTCGCGATCGCGCTGATGATGCGCTGGCTGGAGCGCGCGAGCTTCCTGCCGTTCGTCATCTACCGCCTGCTGCTCGGCGCGGTCCTGCTGGGCCTGCTGTACCTCTGAGGTCCGCTTCGCGCTCGCGCGCGGACGGCCGGCGGCGGCCTGGACCCGGGAGCCCCTACATGCCGTGCGGCAGGTGCTCCATGAAGCGCCCGCCGGGGCGGTAGCGGTCGAGATAGGTCGGCAGGATCACCTCGAGCGAGTGCGGGTGGATGCCGAAGGCCTCCAGGCCCTCGGCGCCCGGCGAGACGACGTTGTCGCGCTTCAGCAGCTCGACCTGGTCGCGGGTCAGCGGCGGCACCGGCAGCAGCTCGGCCGGCAGCGCCATCAGGCTGGCGAGACCGAAGGGCAGCGGCAGCAGCAGCCGCTTGCGCCGGACGATCCTGAGCATCAGCTCCATCAGCTCCTTGAAGCTGTGCACCTTGGGGCCGCCCAGCTCGAAGGTCCGGCCGCCCCCCGGAGCGCCCTCCCGCGGACCGTCCAGCGCGGCGACGACGGCGTCGGCGACGTCGCCGACGTAGACCGGCTGGAAGCGGGTCTTGCCGCCGCCGATCAGCGGCAGCACCGGCGACAGGCGCGCCATCGCGGCGAAGCGGTTGAAGAAGTCGTCCTCGGGGCCGAAGACGATCGACGGGCGGACGATCGCGGCGCCCGGCAGGTGGCGGCGCACCGCCGCCTCGCCGGCCGCCTTGCTGCGGCCGTAGGCGGAGGGCGACTTTTCGTCGGCGCCGATCGCGCTGACCTGGACGAAGCGGCCGATGCCGGCCGCCGCCGCGGCCGCGGCGACCCGCTCGGCGCCCTCGGCCTGGACCGCGTCGAAGCGCTGGCGGCCCTGCTGGAAGAGGATGCCGACCAGGTTGATCGCGGCGTCGCTGCCGGCGACCGCGGCCTCGACACTGGCCTGGTCGCGCACCGAGCAGGCGATCGGCACGACCTGCCCGACGTTGCCGAGCGGCTTCAGGAACTTCGCCCGCTCGGGCCGGCGCACCGCGACCCGGATCGTCCAGCCGCTGTCGGCCAGGCGCGCGACGACGTATCGCCCGATGAAGCCTGAGCCGCCGAAGATCGTGATGGTGCCTGCCGCCATGGTCTGCCGTGCCCGTTCCGTGATCCAGTCGTTCCAGGAAGGCCGCTATATAGCACCGGGCGACGCGACGTTGACACCCGAAAGGCGGGCGCTAAGGTGCCGGGCCTGCCGTGCGCGCCCGCGCGTCCGGCAGGCCCCGCCGGAAACGCGGTCCGCCCCGACCAGAGAAGCGCCGAGAGCCCGCCCTTGTCCATCGAGCTGCATCGCGACGACCTGCCGGACGGCCTCGACCTCGGGCCGGTGGTCGCCATCGACACCGAGACCATGGGCCTCGACCCGCGCCGCGACCGGCTGTGCCTGGTCCAGCTGTCGAGCGGCGACGGCTCGGCCCACCTGGTGCAGTTCCCGATCGGCAGCCCGGCGGGCTACGCGGCGCCGAACCTGAAGCGCCTGCTCACCGATCCGGACCGCCTCAAGCTGTTCCACTTCGCGCGCTTCGACCTGGCCATGATGCTGCGCCACCTGGGGGTCGTCACCCGGCCGGTCTACTGCACCAAGATCGCCTCCAAGATGACCCGCACCTATACCGATCGCCACGGTCTCAAGGACCTCTGCGGCGAGCTGCTCGGCGTGCAGATCTCCAAGCAGCAGCAGTCGTCGGACTGGGGCGCGCCGGAGCTGACCGGCGACCAGCTGGCCTACGCTGCCAGCGACGTGCTGCACCTCCATGCCCTGAAGCAGCGCTTCGATGCGCTGCTCGCCCGCGAGGGCCGCAGCGCGCTGGCCCAGGCCTGCTTCGACTTCCTGCCGAGCCGCGCCGCCCTCGACCTCCAAGGCTGGGACGAGCCCGACATCTTCCAGCACTAGCCGTTTGTGCGCGAACGTCTTTGGGAATGCGACGCGCGCGCTCATATGCTTGGGGGCGCGGCGCGGCCGCGCCTGCCGCGGATCCGCCGCGTCGCCGCCCCGGCGGCCGGCCCGTCGAAAGACGCTGCGATGCCGGTGAGTTGCGATAGGATGCCGCTGTGATGTATCGCGCAGCGCCGGGGCAGCCGTTGAGGCGCTTGATGGAAACCGATGGCCGACAGTGTCACCTTGAGAGTAGAGCAGAACGATAGGCCGAAGCGGACCTCCGAGGCGCCGGAGATGGCGGCTGCACCCGAAGGGCGCCCGCGGCCGCCACGGCTGTCGGGCGGCGATGCCTACTCGTCGCTGGTCGGCATCCTCAAGTATCTGCTGCCCGCGATCGCCGTGGCGCTGGTGCTGCTGCTCGTCGCCTGGCCGCGGGTCAATCCCGTCGAGAAGCCCTATTCGCTGGGCATCAGCGACCTGCAGACCGACGAGCCGACCAACTCCACCATGGTCAACGCCCGCTTCGACGGCGTCGACGACGAGGGGCGCCCCTACCACGTGACCGCCGACCAGGCCGTCCAGCGCCGCGACGACGAGCGGCTGGTCGACCTGGTGAAGCCGAGCGGCGACATCCTGACCCGGGACCAGACCTGGATCGCGGTCAACGCGGAGAAGGGGCTGTACAACAAGGACGAGGAGGTCCTGGACCTGGATGACGGCGTGACGATGTTCCACGACCAGGGTTACGAGATGACGACCGAATCGGCGAAGGTCTACATGAAGGACGGACGGGTCATCGGCAAGCGGGCGGTCGAGTCCCAGGGGCCGTCCGGCACGATCCAGTCCGAGGGCATCCAGATCGAGGACCGCGGCGCGGTCGTCATCTTCACCGGCCCGGCGCACATGACGATCTATGCAGAGGCGCTGAAGAAGGGCGACGGCAGCGCGGCGCCGCACCTGCCCGGAGAGGGAGGCTCGAAGTGAGGGGCTGGTGGGGCCTGCTGCTGGCAGCACCCCTCGCCGCCGTCGCCACCCTGGCGGCGGCCCAGGGGCTCAGCACCTTCGACACCTCCCAGGGCGACAAGCCGCTGCTGGTCGATGCGCGCGACGGCATCGAGTGGTATCGCGACCAGAAGATCTACGTCGCGCGCGGCGATGCCGTGGCGACGCGCGGCGACACCAAGATCGAGGCCGACGTGCTGACCGCGCACTACCGCGAGCAGCAGCAGGGCGGCACCCAGATCTATCGCGTCGAGGCCGACGGCCACGTCGTGATCCACTCCAACACCGACCGGGCCCAGGGCGACTTCGGCGTCTACTCGATCGACGACCGGGTCATGGTCCTGACCGGCAAGGACCTGCGCTACGAGACGCCGCGCGACCTGATCACGGCACGCGACAGCCTCGAGTACTGGGAAGACTACAAGGGCCATCCGATGGCGGTCGCCCGCGGCGACGCCCTGGTCGAGAGCCCGAAGCCTGGCGTCGCGCCGGAGACCGCCGCCAAGACCCAGAGCGCCAAGCCCCAGAACGCCAAGAGCAAGAAGGCCGGCGAGCCGACCTCGCCCTTCGGCGTCGGCAGCGAGGGCGGCCGGCGGCGCATCCAGGCGGACGTCATGACCGCGCTCATCGGCCGCGACAAGGACGGCCGCAACCAGATCTCGCGGATCGACGCCTACGACCACGTGCGCATCGCGACGGCGACGGAATTCATCGTTGCCGACAAGGCTGTGTATTATGTTAATCAGGAACGGGCGATACTGACCGGCAACGTGCGGATCACCCGCGGGGACAACCAGCTGAACGGCGACGCCGCCGAGGTCGACATGAAGACCGGCTTCAGCCGACTGATCTCCAGCAAGGACCGGGTCAAGGGACTGCTGACGCCGGACGGCGCGCAGGACCTCCAGGGGACGAAGAGCAAGTGACAGGCGCCAGCAGGTGATGGACACGATGGACGGCAGGGAGGCGATGCCGGGCCCCCGGCTGGTGGCCGACAATCGCGGTCTGGCGACCATCAACATCGGCAAGGCCTTCAAGAAGCGCCGGGTGCTGCGCGACGTCTCGATCACCGTGCAGCGCGGCGAGGCCGTGGGCCTGCTGGGCCCGAACGGCGCCGGCAAGACCACCTGCTTCTACATCATCACCGGCCTGATCGCCCCGGACACCGGCTTCGTGACCCTGGACGGCCACGGCATCACCGATCTGCCGATGTATCGCCGGGCGCGCCTCGGCATCGGCTACCTGCCGCAGGAGGCCTCGATCTTCCGCGGCCTGACGGTCGAGCAGAACATCCGCGCCGTGCTCGAGGTCGTCGAGCCGTCGCGCGAGGCGCGCGAGCACAAGCTCGAGGAGCTGCTCGCCGAGTTCTCGATCACCCACCTGCGCCGCGCCCCGGCCATGGCGCTGTCCGGCGGCGAGCGGCGACGCTGCGAGATCGCCCGCGCGCTGGCCTCGGACCCGAGCTTCATCCTGCTCGACGAGCCGCTCGCCGGCATCGATCCCATCGCCGTCAGCGACATCCGCGAGCTGGTCACCCACCTGCGCGATCGCGGCATCGGCGTGCTGATCACCGACCACAACGTGCGCGAGACGCTGGAGATCGTCGACCGGGCCTACATCATCCACGACGGCATGGTCCTGATGGAGGGCCTGCCCTCCGAGATCGTCGCCCATGAGGACGTTCGTCGCGTTTACCTGGGTGAAAGGTTTACGCTGTAAGGCTTTGATTTATGGCGGTCTCGCAGCGTCTCGAGCTACGCCAGTCCCAGAGCCTGGTGATGACGCCCCAACTGCAGCAGGCGATCCGTCTGCTGCAGCTGTCGAATCTGGAACTGGCGGACTACGTGGAACGGGAACTCGAGCAGAACCCGCTGCTCGACCGTGCCGATCCCGAGCCCAGTGGCTTCGCCGACGAGATGCCGCCCGAGCCGGACGCCTTCCGGCCGCAGGACTCCGCCGACTACGCCAGCGCCGACCGCCTGCCGGCTGCCGGCGAGTCGCCGCTCGACCGCACCGAGGTCTATGACGACAACAGCCCCTCGGACGACTGGCCGGCCGGCGGCGAGGGCTCCGAGGGCGGCAGCGACTCCTGGGGCGCCGGCGGCGAAGGCGCCTTCAACTGGGGCAGCGGCCGCGGCGGCCGCTTCGAGGACGACGAGGACGCCGGCTTCGAGCAGCGCCTGGCCGACCGGCCGCGGCTGCGCGACCTGCTGCTCGAGCAGGTCCAGATGGACCTGGAGACGCCGGCCGACCGGCTGATCGGCGCCTACCTCGTCGACTGCCTCGACGAGGCCGGCTACCTGAGCGCGCCGCTCGACGAGCTGGCCGGCCAGCTCGGCTGCGGCGAGGCCGAGCTCACCCGGGTGCTCGCCCGGCTGCAGCGCTTCGAGCCGACCGGCGTGTTCGCCCGCGACCTCAAGGAATGCCTGGCGCTGCAGCTCGCCGAGCGCAACCGCCTCGATCCGCTGATGGCGCGGCTGCTCGACAACCTGCCGCTGGTCGCCGAGCGCGACTACGCCAAGCTGCGCCGGGTCGTCGGCTGCGATGCCGAGGATTTGTCAGACATGCTGTCGGAACTCCGCCGGCTCGATCCGCGGCCCGCGCTGACCTACGAGGGCGGCGCCGCCGAGCCGATCGTGCCGGACGTGCTGCTGCGCGCGCGGCCCGACGGCAGCTGGCTGGTCGAGCTCAACGCCGACACCCTGCCGCGCGTCCTGGTCGACCAGGGCACCTACGCCCGGGTCGTGCGGCATTGCCGGACCCGCCAGGACAAGGACTACGTCAGCGAGCAGCTGCAGGCGGCGAACTGGCTGGTCAAGGCGCTGCACCAGCGCGCCGGCACGATCCTCAAGGTCGCGACAGAGCTGGTGCGCCAGCAGGACGCCTTCTTCCGCAAGGGCGTGCGCCACCTCAAGCCGATGACCCTGAAGGACATCGCCGAGGAGATCGGCATGCACGAATCGACGGTCAGCCGGGTCACCTCCAACAAGTTCCTGGCGACGCCGCGCGGCACCTACGAGCTGAAGTACTTCTTCTCCGCCGCGCTGGGCGGCGCCGGCGGCGAGGAGCACGCCGCCGAGGCGGTGCGCGACCGGATCAAGACGCTGATCGCAGCGGAAGCGCCGCAGGCGGTGCTGAGCGATGACGCGATTGTGGATAAGTTGAAGGCCGAGGGCATCGAAATCGCCCGGCGGACGGTGGCAAAATACCGCGAGGCATTGAACATCCCGTCTTCGGTGCAGCGGCGGCGCGAGAAGGCACTGGCGCTGGCGCGCTGAATCGGCGGCTCCCGGGGCTTGCTTGACTTGCCTGGGGGGCGCTCATATGGTCCCGGCCTCGCGCGGGGCCCGACCCGATCAAGCAGGTTCGTCGGGCTTACCGCGCTGTCGTCGTTTTAGAGGACGCTGATGCAGTTGACGGTCAAAGGGCGGCACATCGACACCGGTGACGCCTTCCGCCGCCACGCCGAGAGCAGTCTCTCGGCGATCTTCGGCAAATACTTCGGAGACGCGATCGAGGCGACGGTGACCCTGTCGCGCGACGCCCACCTGTTCCGCGCCCAGATCTCCGCCCACGTCGGCCGCAACATCGAGCTGGTCGCCAGCGGCACGGCGCTCGAGGTCTATCCGGCCTTCGACCAGGCCGCCGAGCACCTGTCCAAGCGGCTGCGCCGGCACAAGCGCCGGCTGCGCGACCACGCCGCGCCGAAGCCCTCGGAGCAGGTCGCCGAGAGCCTGATGGCCCGGCAGGTCGTGCTGTCCGCCGAGGAGACGCCGGAAGGCGCCGCCGACGAGGAGGGCAGCGGCGAGCCGGCGGTCGTCGCCGAGATGGAGATGGAAGTGCCCGAGCTGACGGTCCACGAGGCGGTCATGCGGCTCGACCTCGCCGAGCTGCCGGCGCTGATGTTCCGGAACCGGTCCCACGGCGGCCTGAACATGGTCTACCGCCGCGCCGACGGCCACGTCGGCTGGGTCGATCCGCGCGGCAACCGCGCCACGTCCTGACATCTTGCGAAAGGCAGAGTCATGGAGATGACGGACCTGATAACGCCGGCCTCGGTGATCCCGGCGCTGCGCGTGACCAGCAAGAAGCAGGCGCTCCAGGAACTGGCCAAGCGGGCCGCCCAGATCACCGGTCTGCCCGAGCGGCAGATCTTCGAGGTGCTGATCGAGCGCGAGCGCCTGGGCCCGACCGGCATCGGCCACGGCATCGCGATCCCGCACGGCAAGCTGGCGGCGCTCGACCGCCTCTATGCGCTCTTCGCCCGGCTGGAGACGCCGATCGACTTCGACGCCGTCGACGAGCAGCCGGTCGACCTGATCTGCCTGCTGTTGGCCCCCGAGGCGGCCGGCGCGGACCACCTGAAGGCCCTGGCCCGGGTCTCGCGCCTGCTGCGCGACCGCGCCACCTGCGAGAAGCTGCGCGGCACCGAGAGCCGCGACGCGCTCTACGCCCTGCTGACCGAGTCGCCGGCCAGCCACGCCGCCTGATCCGGCCCACCCCTCCCGGAACGGTTCCCCCGCGACGCGAAGGCGCGCCGCCCGGATGCCGGGGGCGCGCCTTTTCGTTCGATCGGATCGGCCGGACGAGCGGCCCGGCCGGGCGGCGGCTCAGTGCACGCTGAGCGGCTCCATCTCGTTCTGGCGGACCGCGGCGGCCGCGGTCGAGAGGTCCTTCATCACCGCCATGCGGGTGCCGTCGGCGGCGAAGATGCCGACCACCACGCCGTCCTCGGTCTCGACGTCGCGCAGGTAGGCGACGTCGTTCAGGCCGAAGGCGAGGAAGTCCTGCTGGGACAGCGGCTCGAAGTCCTGCGATCGGTGCTGGTTCATGGCTTCTGCTCCTGGTTCGGCGACCGTCCGGCCCGCCTTTCCACGGCCGGGCGTCGGTCCACGTTGCTTGTTTCGCTTCGGAATCCTGGTGTCTTCGCTGATCTCACTCACTCCTGAACCAGCTTCTGCCTGTTCCTGACGCCGCCGCTCTCGATGGCGATGGTGCGCACCTCGGGCGCCTCGACCGGCCGGCTGAGCTCGACGTGCAGCAGGCCGTTGTCGAGCCGCGCTCCGGTCACCTCGATGCCGTCGGCCAGCATGAAGGTCCGCTGGAACTGCCGGGCGGCGATGCCCCGGTGCAGGAACACCCGGCCGTCGTCGTCCTCGGACTGCTTGCCGCGGATGACCAGCTGGTTGTTCTCGACCTGGACCGAGAGGTTCTCGTCGGCGAAGCCCGCCACGGCGAGCGTGATGCGCAGGTGGCCTTCGCTGAGCCGCTCGACGTTGTACGGGGGGTAGCCGTCGCCCGTCGTCTTGTTCATGCGATCCAGAGCCCTTTCGAGCTGATCGAAGCCGAGCAACAGCGGCGAGTTGAACAGAGACGCACGGGTCATCTGGCAGCGTCCTCCTCTTGGCTCACGAGCAAGGCTGCTGGTGGTTTGACGTCCTGCGGCCCTTCTCGGCCCCGCCCGACGCCGCGGCCCGACATCGGCGCCGCCTCGACTGTTAAGATGGGCGTCGCCGGGTGCCCGGTCAAGCAAGCCCCAGTTTCGGACCGATTCGCTAATAACTGGACAAGAAGCGCGTCCGGGCGACCCGTGGTTCCGCCTCTCCCCCCGCGGGGCCGGCCCTGGCGGCGAGCCGGCGCTGGCGCGAAAGCGACCTGTGGCCGCCGCGGATCGGCTTGACCGCCTTTCGGCGCGGCGCCTAGGGTGCGCCATCGGACGGTCCCCCGGCAGGGGGTGAAAGGCAATCCGGTGCGCCCGACCCAAGCCGGGGGGCAAGGCCGGAACTGTCCATCGCAGCTGTGTGCGCCGCGCGCCCCACGTGGATCTCAGGGGCGCCGCGAGAGCGCGAGTCAGCGATGCCTTGCCGTCAGGGTTGGAAAGGGATTTCCGCGCGCCGTCCGGGCGTGGCGGCGGTTCCTCGAACGCGAGGGAAGGGGAGAGGCATCGACATGACGGAACGGCTCGGTGTGATGGTCTGCGGCCACGGCAGCCGCGACGAGGACGCGGTCGGCGAATTCGCGGTGCTGGCGGAGCGGCTTGCCGAGCGCTTCCCGCAGTGGCCGGTCGACTACGGCTACCTGGAGTTCGCGACGCCGATCATCCGCACCGGCCTGGACAACCTGCTGGAGCGCGGCGTCAACCGCGTGCTGGCGGTGCCCGGCATGCTGTTCGCCGCCGGCCACGCCAAGAACGACATTCCCTCGGTGCTGAACGCCTATGCCGCCGGCAAGCCGGGCCTGTCGATCCAGTACGGCCGCGAGCTCGGCATCGACCTCAAGATGCTGCGCGCCGCCGGCGAACGCGTGCAGCAGGCCCTGACGGCGGCCGGGGACGGGGTCTCGCGCCACGACACCCTGCTGGTCGTGGTCGGCCGCGGCGCCAGCGACCCCGACGCCAACTCGAACGTCGCCAAGGTGACCCGCATGCTGTGGGAGGGCATCGGCTTCGGCTGGGCCGAGACCGCCTATTCCGGCGTCACCTTCCCGCTCGTCGAGCCGGCCCTGGAGAAGGCCGTCAGGCTCGGCTTCAAGCGGATCGTCGTGTTCCCCTACTTCCTCTTCACCGGCATCCTGGTGCAGCGGATCTACGACGCGACCGACCGGGTCGCCGCGCGCCATCCGGAGATCGAGTTCGTCAAGGCGCCCTACCTCAACGACCATCCCCTGGTGATCGAGACCATGGTCGAGCGGGTCGGCGAGATCCTCGAGGGCGCCAACAACATGAACTGCCAGCTCTGCAAGTACCGCGAGCAGTTCCTCGGCTTCGAGGCCGAGGTCGGGCTGCGCCAGGAGAGCCACCACCACCATGTCGAGGGCCTGAGCGCGCGCGCCGGCCAGGATCACGATCATCACCATGGCCACGACCACGACCACGACCACCTCCATCACCACGACCATGACCGCGGGCACGATCACGGCCACCACCATCACCACGCCCATGAGCACGGCCACGCTCATGGGCACGACCATGCCCACGACCACCATCACCACCCCTATCCCCATGCCGACCACCCGCTCGGGCCGCGCACCCTGAAGGAAGGCGCCTGACCATGGCCGCGGGGCGTCTCTTCGACGCCTACCTGATGGTCGACTGGAGCGCTGCCGCGGCACCGCGCCGGGGCAGGGATTCGATCTGGCTGGCGCTGCGTGACGGCGGCGCGACGACCCTGGAGAATCCGACGACCCGGATGGCCGCGCTCGCGCGCCTGCGCGCCCTGCTGCTCGGCCTGCGCGCCGCCGGCAGGCGCGTGCTGGTCGGCTTCGACTTTCCCTTCGGCTACCCGGAGGGCACCGGCCTCCGGGTGACCGGCCGGCCCGGCTGGCGCGCGATGTGGGACTGGGTCGCCGCGCGGCTCGAGGACGGGCCGGACAACGCCAACAACCGCTACCGCGTCGCCGAGGCCCTCAACCGCGAGGCCTTCGACGGCGCCGGCCCCTTCTGGGGCCATCCGCACCAGCATCGCTACGAGCATGTCCCGATGCGCAAGCCGGACGGCTACGGAACGCGCTATCCGGCCGAGCGGCGTGTCGTCGACCGGCGGGTCCGCTCCGCCCACGTGGTCTGGAAGCTGGTCGGCAACGGCCAGGTCGGCGGCCAGGTGCTGACCGGCCTGCCGGCGCTGCTGCGCCTGCGCGACGACCCGGCCCTCGCCGCCGAGACCGCGATCTGGCCCTTCGAGGCCGGGCAGGATCCGACCGCGCTGCCGGCGGTGCTGCTGGCCGAGATCTATCCCAGCCTGGAGACGCTCCCGGAAGGTCCCGAGGTCAAGGACGCCCGCCAGGTCCGTGCCGTCGTCGAGGCGCTGCAGCGCGACGATGCGGCCGGGCGCCTGGCCGGGCTCGTCGCTGCGCCCTGGGCCCTGCCCGAGGCGGAGCGGCGGGCGGTCGTCGAGGAGGAGGCCTGGATGCTCAACCTGCGCGGCGAGGGACGGGAGGTGCGGCCGTGACCGGTCCCTGGCTCTCGATCGTCGGGCTCGGCGAGGACGGCCTCGAGGGGCTGTCGCCGGCGGCCCGCGCCCTGGTCGACTCCGCCGAGGTGCTGGTCGGCGGCGAGCGGCACCTCGCGATGCTCCCCCCCGAGACCGATGGGGACGGGCGCGAGCGGCTGACCTGGCCGCGGCCGCTGTTCGACCTGCTGCCGGTCCTGGAGGCGCGGCGCGGCCGGCCGGTCTGCGTGCTGGCGACCGGGGATCCGCTCTGCTACGGCATCGGCACGACCCTGCTGCGCCGCTTTGCGCCGGACGAGTGCCTGATCCTGCCCGCGGTCTCGGCCTTCTCCCTGGCCTGCGCCCGGCTCGGCTGGACCCTCGACCGGGTCGAGACCCTGACCTTGCACGGCCGGCCCCTGGAGCTGGTCCTGGCCCGGCTCTATCCGGGCGCGCGCCTGCTGGCCCTGTCCGACGGCGCCGAGACGCCGGCAAGGATCGCGGCCCTGCTGGCCGACAGGGGCCTGGGTGCGGCTCGGCTGGTCGCGCTGGAGCATCTGGGCGGGCCGAAGGAGGGGCGGGTCGAGGCGACGGCGGTGGGCTGGGGCGACCGGCCGGTCGCGGCGCTCAACACCCTGGCGATCGAGATCCCCGCCGACGCCGAGCTTCCGGCCGCGAGCCGTCTCGCCGGCCTGCCGGACGAGGCCTTCCTCGGCGACGGCCAGATGACCAAGCGCGAGGTGCGCGCCGCGACCCTGGCGGCGCTGGCGCCCTGGCCCGGCGCGCTGCTCTGGGACGTCGGTGCCGGCTGCGGCTCGGTCGCCGTCGAGTGGCTGCGCAGCGACCCGCGCTGCCGGGCCGTCGCGGTCGAGCGCAAGGCCGGGCGGATCGCGATGATCGCCGCGAACGCCGCCGCCCTCGGCGTGCCGACCCTCAAGGTCGTTTCGGGTGAGGCGCCGGCGGCGCTGGCCGGGCTCGACCGGGAGGGGCGGGAGCGGCCCGACGCCGTCTTCCTCGGCGGCGGCCTCGACACGCCGGGCCTGTTCGAGGCCTGCTGGGCGGCGCTGAGGCCGGGCGGCCGGCTGGTCGCCAACGTCGTCACCCTGGAGGGCGAGGCACGGGTCCTGGCGCTGCGGGCGGCCCACGGCGGCCAGCTCTCGCGCATCGCCGTGTCGCGCGCCGAGCCGGTCGGGCCCTTCCATGGCTGGCGGCCGCTGATGGCCGTGACCCAGTGGGCGGTCGCCAAGCCGCGGGAGGAGGCATGACCGGACGGCACGCAGGACGACTCTGGGGCCTGGGTGTCGGGCCGGGCGATCCCGAGCTGCTGACCCTGAAGGCGCTGCGCCTGCTCAGGGCGGCGGCGGTCGTCGCCTATCCGACCCTGGAGGAGGGCAGCTCCTTCGCCCGCTCGATCGTCGCGGGCTTCCTGCCGGGCGGCCAGCGGGAGCTGCCGATCCGGGTGCCGATGACGACCGAGCGGGCGCCGGCGCAGCGGGCCTACGACGCCGCGGCCGTCGAGATGGCGGGGCACCTGGAGGCCGGGCGCGACGTCGCGGTGCTCTGCGAGGGCGATCCCTTCTTCTACGGCTCCTTCATGTACCTCTTCGGCCGCCTCGCCGAGCGCTTCCCGGTCGAGGTCGTGCCCGGCGTCTCCAGCCTGACCGCCTGCGCCGCCGTCGTCGGCCAGCCGCTGGCGGCCCGCAACGACAGCCTGGCGGTGCTGCCGGCGCCGCTGCCCGACGCGGTTCTCAGGGCGCGCCTCGCCGAGGCCGACGCCGCTGCGATCATCAAGCTCGGCCGCCACTATCCGCGGATCCGCGCCCTGCTCGAGGCCGAGGGGCTGGCGGAGCGGGCCCACTACGTCGAGCGCGCGACCCTGCCCGAGCAGCGCCTGGTGCCGCTGGCCGAGGCGGGAGAGGTCGCCGCCCCCTATTTCTCGATGATTCTCGTCCACCGGCGCGGGGAGGCCTGGCGATGGCCGAAAGACTAGAGGCGCGGCCGGCCGTGGTCGTGCTGTCGCAGGGCGGCCTGGCGAGCGGCCGCAAGGCGGCGGAGCTGCTCGGCGGCGAGCTGCTCGGCCTCGCCGGCCGGGTCGAGGGCGCGGAGACCGTCTTCCAGGACACCGGCGAGACCCTGCGCGCGCTCTTCGCGGCCGGCCGCCCGCTGGTCGGCCTCTGCGCCGCCGGTATCCTGGTGCGCTGTCTCGCCCCGCTGCTGGGCGACAAGCGGGCCGAGCCGCCGGTCCTGGCCCTGGCCGAGGACGGCAGCGCCGTCGTGCCGCTGCTCGGCGGCCACCGGGGCGCCAACGACCTGGCCCGCCGGCTCGCCGGGACCTTCGGTGTCGCGCCTGCCGTCACCACCGCCGGAGACCTGCGGCTCGGCGTCGCGCTCGATGCGCCGCCGCCCGGCTGGCGGCTCGCCAACCCGGAGCACGCCCGGGGCGTCATGGCCCGGCTGCTGGCCGGCGAGGCGGTGCGGATCGAGGGCGAGGCGGCCTGGCTCGAGCCTCTGCCGCAGGCGCCCGACGCCGGTCTGGTGCTGCGCGCCACCGGGACGGCCGAGGCGGGCGATCCCGCGACCCTGGTCTACCATCCGCCGCTGCTGGCGCTCGGCGTCGGCTGCGAGCGCGGCTGCGCGCCGGAGGAGCTGCGCGCCCTGGTGCGCGACAGCCTGGCCGAGGCGGGGCTCGCCGAGGCCGCGGTGGCCGGCGTCTTCTCGCTCGACCTCAAGGCCGACGAGCCGGCCGTCCAGGCCCTGGCCGCGGCGCTCGGCGTGCCGGCGCGCTTCTTCGGGGCCGGGCGCCTGGAGCAGGAGACGCCGCGCCTGGCCACCCCCTCGGACCTGGTCTTCGCCGAGGTCGGCTGCCACGGCGTTGCCGAGGCCGCGGCGCTGGCCGCCGCCGGCGCGGAGGCCGCGCTGGTGCTGGCCAAGCGCAAGAGCCGGCGCGCGACCTGCGCCGTCGCCCTGGCACCGGCGCCGCTGGAGGCCGCCGGCCTCGGCCGGCCGCGCGGCGCGCTGCACGTCGTCGGCATCGGGCCGGGCCAGGAGGCCTGGCGCACGCCCGAGGCGGGACGCCTGATCGCCGAGGCCAGCGACCTGGTCGGCTACGGCCTCTACCTCGACCTGCTCGGGCCGCTCGCCGCCGGCAAGACGCGCCACGACTACGCCCTGGGCGAGGAGGAGCTGCGCGTGCGCGCCGCCCTCGACCTCGCCGCCGAGGGGCGCACGGTGGCGCTGGTCTGCTCGGGCGACGCCGGCATCTACGCCATGGCGACCCTGGTCTTCGAGCTGCTGGAGCGCGGCGGACGCCCCGACTGGGGCCGCGTCGAGGTCGTGGTGACCCCCGGGATCTCGGCGCTGCAGGCCGCCGCCGCCCGGGCCGGCGCGCCGCTCGGCCACGACTTCTGCACGATCTCGCTGTCCGACCTGCTGACCCCCTGGCCGGCGATCGAGCGGCGCCTGAAGGCGGCTGCCGAGGGCGACTTCGTCGTCGCCTTCTACAATCCGGTCAGCCGGCGCCGCACCTGGCAGCTCGCCCGCGCCCGCGAGATCCTGCTGGAGCGGCGGCCGGCGGAGACGCCGGTCATCCTGGCCGGCAACCTCGGCCGGCCGGCCGAGACGATCCGGCTGCGCACCCTGGGCAGCCTCGACCCGGCCGAGGTCGACATGCTGACCGTCGTGCTGGTCGGCTCCAGCGAGAGCCGCCGGGTCGCGCGGAGCGACGGCGGCAGCTGGGTCTATACGCCGCGCGGCTACGCCGCCAAGGCCGAGAAGGAAGCGGGATGACCGAGACGCCACGCGTACACTTCATCGGCGCCGGTCCCGGCGCCCCGGACCTGATCACCCTGCGCGGCCTGCGCCTGATCGAGCGCTGCCCGGTCTGCCTCTACGCCGGGTCCCTGGTGCCGGCGGAGATCGTCGCGGCGGCGCCGGCCGGCGCCCGCGTGCTCGACACCGCGCCGCTGACCCTCGACGAGATCCTCGCCGAGATCGAGCGGGCGTACGCGGACGGCCTGGAGGTGGCGCGCGTACACTCGGGCGACCCCTCGCTCTACGGCGCCATCGCCGAGCAGATGCGCCGGCTCGACGCGCTCGGCATCGCCTACGACGTCGTGCCGGGGGTGCCGGCCTTCGCGGCCGCGGCGGCGGCGCTCAAGCGCGAGCTGACCCTGCCCGACGTCAGCCAGACGGTGATCCTGACCCGCACGGCGATGAAGGCCTCGGCCATGCCGAAGGGCGAGGAGCTGGAGAGCCTGGGCCGCAGCGGCGCGACCCTGGCGATCCATCTCTCGGTGCGCAACCTGCGCCACGTCCGCGAGGCCCTGACGCCGCACTACGGCGCCGACTGCCCGGCGATCGTCGCCTACCGCGTCGGCTGGCCGGACCAGGCCCTCATCGAGGGCACCCTCGCCGACATCCAGGACAAGGTGCGCGCCGCCAAGATCACCCGCACGGCGCTGGTGCTGGTCGGCCCGGTGCTGGCCGCCGAGGGCTTCCGCGACTCGGCGCTCTACGACGCCGGCCACGTCCATGTGCTGCGCCCGCGCCGGAAGGCCGGCGTCGACAAGGCCGGCGTCGACAAGGCCGGCGTCGACAAGGCCGGCGCCGGCAAGGTCAGCGGCTAGTGTCGGCGAGCCAGGCCAGCGCCGCCTCGACGCGGGCGACGGTCGGCCCGGCCGGCGGCGTCGGTCGCTCGACCATCACCACCGCGACGCCGAGCCGCCGGGCCGCCTCCAGCTTGGCCGAGGCGGCCTTGCCGCCGGCGTTCTTGGTGACCAGGCGGTCGATCCGCTCGGCCTGCAGCAGCGCCGTCTCGTCGGCCGGCTCGAAGGGCCCGCGTGCCCGGATCAGCCTGGCGTTCGGGGGCAGGTTCTCGACCGGCTCGATGGTCCGCACGACCAGCGTCAGGTCCGCGCGCGCCAGGAAGGGCGCCAGCTCCTGGCGGCCGATGGTCAGCAGCGCCCGGCAGCCGGCCGGCAGCGCCGCCGCCGCCGCCTCGAGGCTCGCGACCGGCTGCCAGTCGTCGCCGTCGAGCGGCCGCCAGGCCGGGCGCAGCAGCTTGAGGCGCGGCACGCCGGCCGCCTCGGCCGCCGCGGCCGCGTTGGCGGCGATCCGGGCGGCGAAGGGATGGGTCGCGTCGAGCAGCCGCTCGACCGCCTCGCCGCGCAGATATTCCGCCAGCCCCTCGGCGCCGCCGAAGCCGCCGGTCCTGAGCGCGCCGGCCGGCCGGCGCGGGCTGTCGGTACGGCCGGCCAGCGAGGTCGTCACGGCATGGCCCGCAGCGACCGCGGCCTCGGCGAGGCGCAGGGCTTCCGTCGTGCCGCCGAGGATCAGGACCCTAGCCATCGTGGCGGCCGGGGAGGCTGCCAGGGAGGCGACCCGTCCGGGCGACGATCCCGCCCTGCCGGTCGACGATCAGCAGCTCGACGGCCACCGGGGCGCCCTCCAGCACGCCGAGCGCGGTCGTCCGGGCGCGCTCGGCGACGGCCTCGGCGAGCGGCAGGCCGGCCTGCTGCGCCAGGCCGAGCACCTGGATGGCGGTGTTGGCGCCGCGCGCCTGCTCGACCAGGGCCGGCGCGGCGCCGAGCTCGGCCAGGCGCTCGGCGAGCCAGGCGAAGTCGACCTGGCTGCGCCCCGAGTGCAGGTCCAGGAAGCCCTGGGCCAGCTTGACGAACTTGCCGAAGCCGCCGGCCAGGGTCAGGCAGGGCAGGGGATGGCGCCTCAGGTACTTCAGCAGGCCGCCGGCGAAGTCGCCCATGTCCAGGAAGGCGCCCTCGGGCAGGCCGTAGAGCCTGGCGACGGCGGCCTCGCTGGTCTTGCCGGTGCAGGCGGCGGCGTGCTCCAGGCCGGTCGCCCGGGCGACGTCGATGCCGCGGTGGATCGAGGCGATCCAGGCGGCGCAGGAGTAGGGCACGACGATGCCGGTCGTGCCCAGGATCGACAGGCCGCCGAGGATGCCGAGCCGCGGGTTCCAGGTCTGCTCGGCCAGGGCCGCGCCGCCGGGAATCGCGATCTCCACCTCGAAGTCGGCCGGCAGGCCGTGGGCCGCCGCGGCCTCCTGCAGCACTCCGGTGATCAGGCGGCGCGGCACCGGGTTGATCGCCGGCTCGCCGGGCGGGATCGGCAGGCCCGGCCGGGTCACCGTGCCGACGCCCTCGCCGGCCCTGAAGACGATGCCGCTGCCGGCGGCACCCCGGCGCACGGTCGAGAGCACCAGGGCGCCGTGGGTGACGTCGGGATCGTCCCCGGCGTCCTTGATCACGCCGGCCGTCGCCGCGCCGCCGTCCGGACCGGGGTCGCGGCCCTCGAAGGCCAGGGCGAAGGCCGGCCGATCGCCCTTCGGCAGCAGGATGGACACGGGATCGGGGAACTCCCCGCCGAGCAGCGCCCCGGCGGCGGCCTTGGTCGCCGCGGTCGCGCAGGCGCCCGTGGTCCAGCCGCGTCTCAGCGCGCCTTCCGGCTTGCGTCCCATGCCCGCGCTTATAGGCTGGCCGGTTCCAGAGGAACAGAGGGCGCATGACCGCGAGCAGCATCGATCATCTCGGCCTCGATCTGCCGCGCTTCGAGCCCGGCTGGGTCTGGCTGTGCGGCGCCGGGCCGGGCGATCCGGGCCTGCTGACCCTGCATGCCGTCAACGGCCTGAGGCAGGCCGACGTGCTGGTCTACGACGCGCTGGTCGGGCCGGAGATCCTGGGTCTCGCCCGGCCGGACGCGCTGCTCGAGTACGCCGGCAAGCGCGGCGGCAAGCCGAGCCCCAGGCAGCGCGACATCTCGCTGCGCATCGTCGAGCTGGCCAAGGCCGGGAAGAGGGTGCTGCGGCTCAAGGGCGGCGATCCCTTCGTCTTCGGCCGCGGTGGCGAGGAGGCCCTGAGCCTGGTCGAGGCCGGCGTGCCGTTCCGCGTGCTGCCCGGGATCTCGGCCGGCATCGGCGGCCTGGCCTACGCCGGCATCCCCTGCACGCACCGCGAGACCAACTCGGTCGTCACCTTCCTGACCGGCCACGACGCGACCGGCGCCACCCCCGACGGCATCGACTGGGCCGCCGTCGCCCGAGGCTCGCCCGTCATCGTCATGTACATGGCGCTCAAGCACCTGGACGAGATCCGCCGGCGCCTGCTCGCCGGCGGTCGCGCCGCGGCCGAGCCGATGGCCATCGTCAGCCATGCCTCCCTGCCCGAGCAGCAGGTCGTCGAGACGACCCTCGGGACCTGCGTCGAGGACGCCGCGGCCGGCGGCGCCACGGCGCCGGCGATGATCGTGCTCGGCGAGGTCGTGCGCCTGCGCTCCGCCCTCGACTGGCTGGGTGCGATCCGGGCACGCGCCGGCGAGCGCGCAGGGGCGTGAGCGCTGTGACGTCGCCCGACAGGTGCGTTCCCTCTCCGCCCCTTTGGGGGGGGAGAGGGCAGGGTGAGGTGGGGGGCTGGGCTCGCGCCGGCCTTTCCCGTATCTCTCCACCTGCGGTGCTCTCCGGCGCGACTGATCCCGGCGGCGAGGTCGTTCCCCCCCTCCCCCCGCCCCTCTCCCCCCCAAAGGGGCGGAGAGGGAGTGATTCCCGGAGGCTCGGGGCATCCCGCCCATGACCGCCGGCCTCGTCATCGCCGCGCCGGCCTCGGGCAGCGGCAAGACGACGGTGACGCTCGGCCTGCTGCGGCTGCTGCGGCGTCGGGGCCTCGCGGTCGCCCCGGCCAAGGCCGGGCCCGACTACATCGACCCGGCTTTCCACGCCGCGGCGGGCGGCCGGGCCAGCGTCAACCTCGACGCCTGGGCGATGCGGCCGGATGGCCTGCGCGGACTCGCCGTCGCCTCGGCGCTGGAGGCGGAGCTGCTGCTGGTCGAGGGGGTGATGGGCCTGTTCGACGGCGGCCCCGGCGGCGCCGGCTCGACGGCGGACCTCGCCGCCCGGCTCGCCCTGCCGGTCCTGCTGGTCGTCGACGCCAAGGCCCAGGCCCAGTCGCTGGCCGCCCTGGCGCGCGGCTTCCGCGACCACCGCCCGGACGTCCGGGTCGCCGGCGTGATCGCCAACCGGGTCGGCGGGCAGCGCCACGCGGCGCTGATCCGCGAGGCCCTGGCGCCGCTCGGCCTGCCGCTGCTCGGCGCGCTGCCGCGCCGCGACGACCTCGCGCTGCCCTCGCGCCACCTCGGCCTGGTCCAGGCCAGGGAGCAGCCGGAGCTGGAGGCGCTGCTCGAGCGCGCCGCCGACTGGGTCGCCGAGGGGCTGGACCTGGAGCGGCTGCTCGCCCTGGCGGCGCCGCTCGGCCCGGGCGGTGCGCGCCTGCCGGGCATGCCGCCGCTCGGCCAGCGGATCGCGATCGCCGACGACGAGGCCTTCGCCTTCGCCTACCCGCATCTGGTCGCGGGCTGGCGCGCGGCCGGCGCCGAGCTGACGCGCTTCTCGCCGCTGCAGGACGAGGCACCGGAGCGCGAGGCCGATGCGGTCTTCCTGCCCGGCGGCTATCCCGAGCTGCACGCCGGGCGTCTCGCCGGCAACGGCCGCTTCCTGGCCGGCCTGCGCAATGCCGCCGCCCGGGGCGCCTGGCTCTACGGTGAGTGCGGCGGCTACATGGTGCTCGGCGAGGGCCTGGTCGACGCCGAGGGCGCGCGCCACCGGATGGCCGGCCTGCTGCCGCTCGAGACCTCCTTCGAGCGGCGCCGCCTGCACCTCGGCTACCGTGTGGCGCGGACGCTGGCCGCGACGCCCTTCGGCCCGGCCGGCACGGCGCTGCGGGGCCACGAGTTCCACTATGCCTCGATCGTCCGGGAGGGGAGCGGCCCGCGGCTCTTCGCCGTCGCCGACGCGGCCGGGGAGGCCTGTCCGGAGGCCGGCTTCGCCCTCGGCACGGTCGCTGGCTCCTTCCTGCACCTGATCGACCGGGGGTGAGGCCTCAGGCCGAGCGCTTGCCCAGCCAGCCGGGCAGCTGCAGGTCGAGGTGGCCCTGGGCGCCGGTCGACTGCTGGGCGCCGCTGCGGTCGTGGTCGGGCAGCACCACCGTCACCGTGGTGCCCCGGCCGAGCGCGCTCTCGATCTCCAGCTCGCCGCCGTGCTGCTCGACCAGCGCCTTGGCCAGCGGCAGGCCAAGGCCGGTGCCCTCGTAGCGGCGGGTGTGGCTGTTGTCGACCTGCTGGAACGGCTGCAGGGCCAGCTTGACGTCCTCCGGGCGCATGCCGATGCCGCTGTCGGCGATCGAGAAGCCGATGCCGCGCTCCTCGACCTGCGCGCAGGAGACCCGGATCGTGCCGCCGGCCGGGGTGAACTTCAGGGCATTGGACAGCAGGTTCAGGACGATCTGCTTGAGCTTGACCGGATCGGCCCAGAGCCGCGGCAGCGGCGTCTCCGGCGGCGCCAGCTCCAGCAGGATGCCGGCGCCGTCGACCTTGCCGCGGACCAGGGCGCAGCAGCTCTCGAGCAGCTTGTCGAGCTGCACCTCCTCGAAGTGCAGCTGCAGCTTGCCGGCCTCGATCTTGGAGATGTCCAGCACGTCGTTGATCACCGCCAGCAGGTGCCGCCCGCTGTCGCCGATCGCCTGGCAGTAGTCGCGGTAGCGGTCGTTGCCGAGCGGCCCGAAGACGCCGAGCGTCAAGACCTCGGAGAAGCCGATGATGGCGTTGAGCGGCGTCCTCAGCTCGTGGCTCATGGTCGCCAGGAAGGCCGACTTGGCGCGGTCGGCGGCCATCGCCTCGTCGCGCGCCTTCATCAGCTCGTGGGTCGTCTCCTCGACCAGGCGGTGCTGGCGCTTCAGCTCCTCGTAGGCGTACTCGGTCTCGGCGGCGTGACGCTCGACCGTCTCCAGCGTGCGGTCGAGCTCGGCCAGGCTGCGCTTCAGGGCGCGCAGCGGCAGCAGGCCGATCACCAGCCAGATCGCGCCGCCCAGGGCGCTGGAGAAGAGGGCGGCCAGCGCGGTGTCGAGCAGCAGCGGCCGCAGGCTGGCCTGTGCGGTGACCCGGGCCTCGGGCCGGCCCCGCACCGAGACGGCCGTTGCCGCTTCGTGAAGCGGCGGCGTCTGGTCCGGGCCGTGACGCACCACCTCGGTTCCGTCCGGCAGCCGGACGACCTGCTGCGGTTCGCCGGCGCGATCCGGCTCGTCGGCGAGCAGCTCCTCGAGCCGCTCGCGGCTGTAGCGCCAGGCCGGGCCCTGCATGTAGACGTAGCGGGCCAGGACCTTCGCGGTGAGGTCGGCGCGGAAGGCCAGCTCCTCACTCTGGCTCCGGTAGGCGATCGCGAAATAGCCGAGCGGAATCGAGACCGCCGTGACCAGCGCGATCAGCAGCGCCAGCCGGCGGATCAGCCGGCGCAGCCGTTCGATGCTCTGGACGTTGTGCATCCTGGCGGTCCCGGCCCGGTTACAGCAGAGGCAGGCCGCCGGCGCGGCGCAGGATCGTCCGGGCGCGGTCGCTCGCCAGGAAGGCCAGGAAGGCGCGCGTCGTCGGGCCGGCGTCGCGGCGCGTCACGAGGTAGAGCTCCTTGAACAGCGGATAGCGGCCGGCCTCCAGCGCCTCGAGGCCGGGGGCGACGCCGTCGAGCGGCAGGAGCCGGAGGTCGGCGCCCTCGCCGAGCAGCTGAAGCAGGGTGGCCGCGGTCAGCGAGCCCGGCATCTCCTGGGCGATGCGCAGGTTGTCCTGGTCGGTCGCGGCGACCGGCACCTCGGGCCGCCGGCGCGCCAGGGCCAGGGCCCCGGCCATGCCGGGCAGGCGCTCGGCGAGCAGCGTGCTGTCGCTGTCGGTCTCGGGCCTGAGGACGATCCGCAGCGGCGTGCCGTCGGCCCAGTGCGGCGCGGGATCGGCATAGAGTGCCGCCAGCGCCGCGGAGTCGAGGGGCTGCGCGCTCGGCCGTGCGGTGACGAAGACGAAGGGCGTGCGTGCGAAGAGGACGGCGTCGAGCCCGGCGGCCCGTTCTTCGGGCTTCAGGGGCCGGGCCGCGATGGCCAGCTCGACGGCGCCGTCGGCGAGGGCGCGCAGCGCGCCGCTGCTGCCCAGGCTCGGCAGGACGGTGATCTCGACCTCCGGACGCCCGGCGGCGAAGGCCTTGCCGAGCGCGTCGGCGACCGCCAGGGCGGCGCCGGTGCCGCCGATGCGCAGGGCGTCGGCCGCCATGGCCGGCACGGCGAGCGCCGGGGCCAGAAGCACGGCCGCAAGCCCGGCGAGAGTCCGTCGCCGCACGGGAAGACTGAGGCACGCCATGACGCTTCACCGAACCCGCAAGCCCGTCGATCATCGCATTCTAGGCGCCGGCCTTTGACAGACCGTTAACGATTCGGAAAGACAAATGCAGCTGCAGCGTGTGTCGTCTTCCCGCCGTTCCGCGGTTTCCGAGGCCGGCCGGCCGCACCCGGTGCAACCCGGGCGCGCCGCCCGTCAGAGATCGCCGTCGTTCTTCAGACTGCAGTCCTTGCGGCCGGAATCCAGGCAGCTCTTGAAGCCCTCGCCACGCTTCAGGGACTCGTCGGCCTTCTCGAGGGCGGTCTGCAGGCAGTCGCGATAGCTGCGCAGCTCGTCAAGGTACTTGTCGGTGTCCGAGACGCAGCGATCCCGCTCGGTCGCATCGGTGACGTTCTGCAGGTCGGTCGAGCAGAGCGGCTGCAGCGGCTTGCTGCAGAGCATCTGTGCGGCGGCGGGGGCGAGCGGCAGCAGCAGCGACGGGATCATCGCCGCTATCGCCGTCGCGGCCAGTGCAACGGTTCGCTTGCGGCTTCCGTCGTGCCTCTGGTCCGCCATCGCTCGCCTCGCCTCGTCCGGTCCCTCACAGATGGATTGAATGCGCAGGCGCCCGGCACGTTCCCGCCGCCGCGCAATCGCCCGGGAATCGACCATGTCTCGACTCCCTTGGCAAGGCAGAGGCTCAGCCGTCCGTCCGGCCGGAGGCGATCGCCAGCGCCTCGCGGACCACGGCCGCGTCGCCGATGTGGTTGGCGAGCAGCAGGACCAGCTTGGCGCTCAACTTGAGGGCCTCCGCGTCCGGCAGGTCGCGATAGGCGGCCATCAGCGCCTCGTAGAGGGCATCCGGGTCGTCGAGGCGCGGCCCGGTCTCGAGGTGCGCGGTCATGACGCCACCGCCTTCCGTTCCTGGTCCGAAACGATGCCGAGGGCGCGGTCGCGCGCGGCCCGCACGGCAGCGGCATCGAAGGCCGGCCAGCGCGCGGCGAGGTGCTGGTCCGGGCGGAACAGCAGGGCGGTGCCCGGCACGAGGCCGCAGCGGGCCGCGGCCAGGCCCTGCCCGTCGACCAGCAGCGGCAGCCCGCCGGCGTCGCGCGGTGCCGGGGCGATCAGCAGCGGCCGGATCGCCGGGACCTCGCGCGCCAGGGCGGCGAGGCTCGCCGGCAGCGGGGTGTCCGGGGCGAGCGCCAGCAGGAGCACGAAGCCGTCGCCGAGCTGGCGCAGCAGCCAGTCGGGCCGGCCGTCGCGCTCGACCGGCGCGTCGGGGCAGGGCGCACCGGGGCAGGGCGCGCCGGGGCAGGGCGCACCGGGCGGCAGGGCGACGCCGCCCGGCTCGTCGCAGGGCGTCGAGAGCGGCGAGCCGGCGTTGCCCCAGGGCAGGGACAGGCGGCCGGAATTGACCAGGCGACGGGCGAAGGCCTGCTGCCCGGACAGCTCCAGCACGGCGTCGCGGAAGGCGCGGCTGGCCGCGTTCTTCGGCGTGATGAAGTCGGTCGAGCGGGTCGAGTTGAGGATGTTGTCGTCGGCTGCCGGCACGCGTTCGTCGTCGTAGCTGTCGAGCAGCGTCTCCGGGGCCGTGCCCTCGAGCACCGCCGCCAGCTTCCAGCAGAGATTGTCGGCGTCCTGCATGCCGCCGTTGCCGCCGCGCGCGCCGAAGGGCGAGACCTGGTGGGCCGAATCGCCGAGAAACAGGATCCGGCCGTGGCGGAAGCGGTCGAGGCGGCGGCACTGGAAGGTGTAGACGCTGACCCACTCCAGCTCGAAGTCCCGCTCGCCGAGCATCGCCTTCAGGCGCGACAGCACGCGCTCCGGCTGCTTCTCCGCCTCGGGGTCGGCGTCCCAGCCGAGCTGGAAGTCGATGCGCCAGACGTCGTCGGCCTGGCGGTGCAGCAGCACCGACTGGCCGGGATGGAAGGGCGGGTCGAACCAGAACCAGCGCTCGGTCGGGAAGTCGGCCTTCATGATCACGTCGGCGATCAGGAAGCGGTCCTTGAAGACCTGGCCCTTGAACTCGAGGCCGAGGCAGCGGCGCACCTGGGAGCGCGCGCCGTCGCAGGCCAGCAGCCAGTCGCAGGTGATCGCGTAGGGCCCGTCGGGCGTCTCGACGGTCAGGCGCACGCGAGCGTCCTCCTGCACGACCTCGGTCACCCGGTTCTTCCAGCGGATCTCGGTCAGGCCGAGCTCGCGGGCGCGCTCGACCAGCCACTCCTCCGGATAGTACTGCTGCAGGTTGACGAAGGCCGGATAGGCGTGCCCGGGCTCGGGCAGCAGGTCGAAGGCGTAGACCTCGCGGTCCTTCAGGAAGACCTTGCCGCGGTTCCAGGTGATGCCCTTCTCGAGGAACCGGCCGCCGACGCCCAGGCGGTCGGCGATCTCCAGGCTGCGCTTTGAGAAGCAGATCGCCCGGCTGCCGAAGGAGACGGTGTCGTCGTCGTCGAGCAGCAGGCAGGGCACGCCGCGGGTCGCGAGGTCGACGGCGGCGGTCAGCCCGACCAGGCCGGCGCCGACCACCACGACCGGGTGGTGCGCCACGGCGCCCGGCTGCTGGTCGGCGCAGCGCCGGTAGTCGAAGCGGGGATTCTCGTAGGTCTTCGGCACGGGTCCGTCTCCCGCGGCTCGAGGCTCAGGGATTGGCCTCGGCGGACTTCATCGCCGTGCCCCGCTCCAGCGCCTGCCACATCTCGCGGTCGCGCTCGGCGGTCCAGATCTGCGGGTCGGCGACGCCGCGCGCCTCGTCGTAGGCACGGGTCACGTCGAAGGGCATGCAGTGCTCGAAGATCACCCAGTTGCCGAAGCGCGGCTGCAGGCGGGCCATGGTCTCGTCGTAGATCGCCTTGAGCCCCTTGCCGGCCTTGGCGCCCGCCTCGACCGCCGAATAGAGCGCGGTCAGGAAGTCCTGGGTGCCGGCGATGCCCTCCTCGACCTGCTCGGGGGTCAGCAGCGAGGCGCCGCGGCCCGGCACCAGCTTTTCGGCGCCGAGCGCGCGCAGGTTGGCGAGCGTGCCCGGCCAGTCCTTCAGGTAGGCGTCGCCGGTGTAGGGGGTGGCGCCGAACTCCACCAGGTCGCCGGAGTAGAGCACCTTCTCCTTCGGCAGCCAGACCACCGTGTCGCCCTTGGTGTGGCCGCGGCCGAGATGCAGGATCTGCACCTCGCGCTTGCCCAGGAACAGGGTCAGCTTCTCTTCGAAGACGAGCGTCGGCCAGGTCAGCCCCGGCACCGACTCGATCGAGCGGAACAGGCGCGGGAAGCGCCCGGCCTCGCTCTCGTAGTCCTGCTGGCCGCGCTCCTGGATCAGCTCGAAGGTCGGCCGGCTGGCGATGATGTTCTCGGCGCCGTAGGCCGAGGCGCCGAGCACGCGCACGGCGTGGTAGTGGCTCAGCACGACGTGCTTGATCGGCTTGTCGGTGACCGAGCGGATGCGCTCGATGACGTCCTGGGCCATGACCGGGGTCGCCTGGGTGTCGACGACCAGCACCGCGTCGTCGCCGACGACGATGCCGGTGTTGGGGTCGCCCTCGGCCGTGTAGGCGTAGAGCCCGTCGCCGAGCTCGTCGAAGCTGACCTTCTTGTCGGCGAGATCGTTCTGCGAGGCGAAGCCGCGAGCCATCGGTGGTCCTCCGGAAAAGCGCTGTCGTTCCGCCGGCTCAGGCCGGCTGTCGGTATTGCTCGACCGTCTGGTCGATGGCGCCGAAGATCGAGCGGCCCTCGGGGTCCTTCATCTCGATCGTCACCCGGTCGCCGAAGCTCAGGAACCCGGTCGTCATCTCGCCGGCCTGGATCTTCTCGACCATCCGCAGCTCGGCGATGCAGGAATAGCCGAGGCCGCCCTCGGCGATCGGCCGGCCCGGCCCGCCGTCGGCGTCGCGGTTGGAGATCGTGCCCGAGCCGATGATCGCGCCGGCGCCGAGCGGCCGGGTGCGCGCCGCATGGGCGACCAGGGTCGGGAAGTCGAAGGTCATGTCGACGCCGGCCTCGGGCCGCCCGAAGAGGCTGCCGTTGAGCGACGAGAGCATCGGCAGCGACAGCTTCGCCCCGTCCCAGGCGGCGCCCAGCTCGTCGGGCGTCACCGCGACCGGCGAGAAGGCGCTCGAGGGCTTGGCCTGGAAGAAGCCGAAGCCCTTGGCCAGCTCGCCCGGGATCAGGTTGCGCAGGCTGACGTCGTTGCACAGCATGACCAGCTGGATGTGGCGCCGCGCCGCCTCGGGCGAGACCCCCATCGGCACGTCGTCGACGACCACGGCGACCTCGGCCTCGAAGTCGATGCCCCAGGCCTCGTCGGCGAGAGCAATCGGGTCGCGCGGGCCCAGGAAGGCGTCGGAGCCGCCCTGGTACATCAGGGGATCGCTCCAGAAGGACTGCGGCATCTCGGCGCCGCGCGCCTTGCGGACCAGCTCGACGTGGTTCACGTAGGCCGAGCCGTCGGCCCACTGATAGGCGCGCGGCAGCGGCGCGGCGCAGCCGGCCGGCTCGAAGACGAAGGCATCGGCGGCCTCGCCGGCCTCCAGCGCCGCCGCCTGCTTCTCCAGCTCCGGACGGACCGCCTCCCAGACGTCGAGGGCGTCCTGCAGGGTCGGGGCGGCCAGGGCCTCGACGGCGCGCGTCAGGTCGCGGCTGACCAGGACCAGCGTACCGTCGCGGCCGCCGCGTTTCAGGCTGGCGAGCTTCATCGGGCTATTCCGCCGCCTGTGCTGCGTCGTCTTTCGGCGTCTGCCAGGAGCGGGCGTAGCCCTCGAACTCGACCTTCGCCGCCGCCGGGCCGATCTCCAGGGCGTCGCGCGTGTCGATCATGACCGCGTACTCGTCGGTCGCGGCCTTCTTCGGCCTGAAGGCGTTCTTCAGGGCCTTGGGGTGCGGCCCGTGGGTGAAGCCGCAGGGATGGAAGGTGACCATCCCGGGATGGATGTTGTCGCGGCTGAAGAAGTCGCCGGCGTGGTAGAAGATCACCTCGTCGTAATCGTCGTTGTTGTGGAAGAACGGCACCTTGAGCGCGTCCTCGCTGCTCTCGAAGGGCCGCGGCACGAAGGTGCAGACGACGAAGCGGTTGCCGACGAAGGTGGTGTGCGCCGAGGGCGGCAGGTGGTAGCGGTGGCTCATCAGCGGGCGGATGTCGCGCACGTTGATCCTGACCGGCACCAGGTCGCCCTTCCAGCCGACCGCGTCGAGCGGGTTGAAGGGGTAGGTCACGGTCGAGATGGCGTTGCGCCGCTTGATGCGCACCCGCCACTCGCGCTCGTCCCGCTGGGCCTCGAAGGCCTCGTCCAGGCGCGGCGTCTCCAGCACCGCCGGGTCGAAGATCGCGTGGTCGCCGACGATGCCCTTGTCGGGCAGCATGTAGCTGCCGTTGCTGCATTCGATCAGCAGGGCGGTGACCGGCTCGCTGGCCTCCAGGCGCCACATGGTCGAGCGCGGCAGCAGCACGTAGTCGCCGGCCTCCACGGCCAGATGGCCGTAGTCGCAGAAGAGGTCGCCGCGGCCCGTGTGGAGGAAGATCAGCTCGTCGCCGTCGGCGTTGCGCGCCAGGTGGTCCATGGCCTTCGGCGCGCGCCAGTGGCGCAGGCGCACGCTGGTGTTGAACAGCACCTCGCCGGCGTCCCAGGGGCTGGCCTGCTCGCCCTCGAGCTCGGTCAGGTCGAAGGCGCGCGGCTTCAGCGGCCCCTCCCAGGAGGTCCAGCCGGTCGGCGGGTGGCGATGGTACATGTGGGTCGCCGGGCCGAAGAAGCCTTCCTTGCCCAGCTCGCGCTCGTAGGTGCCCTCGGGCAGGCCGGCATGGGCCTGCCGCGCGGCGCGTCCCTCGATGCGCGGCAGTCCGACGTACTTGCGCATGGCCTCCTCCCGTCTTTCGGTCTCGCCCCTTGTGCTGGAGCGTGACGGCCAATATCGTTTCAAGTGAAACGGACGTCAAGGCGCAGGGCATGGCGGGACGGCGGCAATCCGACGCGACGGAGCTGGAGGCGGCGCAGCCGGCCGGCGCCGGCGGCTTCTCGCTGGGCGACTTCCTGCCCTACCGCCTGTCGGTGACCACCAACCGCATCTCCCGCGCCTTCGCCGAGCGCTACTCGGCGCGCTTCGGCCTGTCGATCCCCGAGTGGCGGGTGCTGGCGGTGCTCGGCAGCTTCGCGCCCCTGTCCTCGAACGAGATCTGCGAGCGCACCGCCATGGACAAGGCCAAGGTCAGCCGGGCGGTCGCGCTGCTGACCGGCAAGGGCCTGGTCGACCGTGCGGCGCACCCGGAGGACCAGCGGCTGCTGCGCCTGTCGCTCAGCCCGCGCGGCCGCGGGACCTTCGAGGCGGTGGTGCCGATCGCCGAAGAGCTGGAGGCGGAACTGACGGCGGAGCTCTCGGCCGAGGAGCGGGCCGTGCTCGACCGCTGCCTGGAACGCCTCGGCAGCGCCGTCGGCCGTCTCGCGCGCCCCGACGAGCGGTAGCGCCACGCGCGATCGCTCCGGCCGGTCCGGGCGGCCTGCGGCCGGCACGACGGAACTCCGCCAGCGGCGCGCCGTTGCCGGACCAGAGGTGCAACCCGCAGGAGCGTGCAATGACCGACCGGCAGAGCAATCAGGGCGAAGGCAACAAGGACGCCGACCGCCGCTATCGCGAGAAGACCGAGACCTTCGCCCATGGCGGCGAGGTCGAGGGCAGGGCGAAGGAGGCGGCCAAGGGCGTCACCTCGCCGGGGCAGCCGCCCACGTCGGCCGAAAAGGCCGGCCGCGAGCGCGCCGCCGAGTTCGATCCCGAGGTGGCGCGCGCCGGCAAGAAGGCCCGCTAGGAGGGCGTCGGCGGGGAGACTCGCGGCGGTCGAATTTCCCGGGGCGCCCCGGAGCGTCGCCGGGGAGCCGCCGCCGCGTGCCGCTGCCGCCGGCTCGAAGTCCTGTCCTGCCGCACTGCGAAATCATCCGAAGGCTATCCGGCGTCTTCAGGGTCCGGGCCTGTTGCATCGAACCCGTCTAGGCAGGAGGAAAGCGGCGCAAGTAATTGAAGGGCCAGATTCATTAACCTTAATGCATGAAGAGATTCTTGTTCTTCTCGGTTTTGTTTACAAAAGGGATACGAAATTTCCGCCCGCACGTGCGTTGCGAATGGTTATAAATTCGTTAATGGACAACCAAGCCTTGTCGTTCCGGTAGTCGAAACGTCTTTATCTTTCTTGGCAAGACAGAGAATCGGCGCCGGTCTTCTTGCTTAGGTTGCTACCGCATAGGTTGCGTCTTGCGATTTTGGGGGATCGCGGGTCATGGCAAAGCTCGTCATCGAGTCGGCTGATGGCGGCGTCGTCGAAGTCTCTCTTGCGCCCGGAACTGCACTGCCGCCGATCCAGCCCGGCGACAAGATCCGGGTTGTGCCGGCGCCAGGGGAAAAGGTCGCCGTCAGCCTGAGTGGCAACGATCTCGTCGTCGCGCTGCAGTCCGCATCCGGCGACAGCGAGCAGTTCACCTTCGAGAAGCTGGCGCTCTACCTGTTCGACGGACAGGCCGAGGTCTCGCTGGTCGACGCGGACAGCGGCACCGTCCAGACGATCGCCGACGCGCAGGACCTGACGACGGCGATCGCCGACGAGCTGTCGCAGATGGCGCCGGCGGCCGGCCACGAGAGCGCACCTCCGTCGTCCGCGCCGCTTCCGACCGGCCACGCCTCGTTCAGCAATCCCGGCGACGTGCGCGGCGTCACCGCGGAGGGCGACGGCGGCCTGCGCCCCGCCAGCCTGACCGGCGGCGAGGGCGGCCACGTGCTGTTCGGCGGCGAACCGGCGGGCGGCTTCTCGAGCGACAGCGTGCTGCGCGACACCGCGGGCTTCCGGGCCTTTGCGCCGGCGCAGCCCGAATCCACGGCCTTTTCGACGAATACCACGCTCGAGGCGCGCAACAGCACGCACGGCGGCGGCTCCACCGGCAGCCTGGCGGGCGGCGGCTCGTCCGGCGGCAGCAGCAGCACCGCCACCGCGGTCTCGTCGAGCGCGGTCGGCGGTGGCAGCGGCACCTCCGAGACGTCCTCGGCCGGCAGCAGCGGCAGCGGCAGCAGCGGCAGCGAGGGCGGCACCACCGACAGCGGTGGCGGCTCCGGCGGTGGGGCGACGGCGCTGAGCGGCCAGGTGGTCGACGGCTACATCGCGAACGCCACCGTCTTCATCGACGCCAACGGCAACGGCACGCTGGACGACGGCGAGGAGTTCACGACCACCGACATCAGCGGCAACTTCTCCTTCGTCAACCCGACGACCAGCGGCCCGCTGGTCATGTTCGGCGGCACCGACATCTCGACCGGACTGGCCTTCAGCGGCACCTTGCGGGCGCCGGCCGGGTCGACCGTCGTGACCCCCCTGACCACCCTGGTGCAGGACCTCGTCGAGGGCGGCACCGACGCCGCGACGGCCGAGTCCCAGGTCAAGCAGGCACTCGGCATCCCCGCCAGCTTCAAGCTGGGCAGCACCGATCCGGTCGCCGCGGCCCAGGCCGGCGACGCCACCGCCGTGCAGGCGGTCAAGGCCGGCGTCCAGATCGCCAACACCCTGACCCAGGTGCAGAAGGCGCTGGAGGGTGCCGGCGCGACCAGCAGCAGCTCGGCGTCCAGCGCGGCCTCCAAGGCGATCGCGAGCCAGGTCGCCAGCGACGCCGCGGCCAACCAGGCCTCCGACCTGACCAACGCGACCCACCTGACGACGGTGGTCAACAGCGCCGCGACCAACTACGGCAGCCAGACCGGCACGACGCCGACCTTCAACGCCAACGACGTCGCCAACGTCACGAAGGTCATCCAGGCCTCGAACCAGGTGGTCAACAACGTCGACACCAGCGGCGGCTCGACCCAGGTGCTGACCCAGCTGGCCCAGGCCGCCCAGGTCGCCCAGGGCCAGGCCGCCACGGCGATCCAGAACGCGGTCGAGAACGACGACGACAGCGCGGTCGGCAACTACGACGACTCGAGCGAGGTCCAGAACCACGCCGACAACGCCGAGGTCGGCGCGGTCGGCGGCGCCAACACCCTCGACGACGGCGACAACGTCTTCACCGGCACCGCGGAGGCCGACGCGATCAGCGGCCTCGGCGGCAACGACACGCTGTTCGGCCTGGACGGCAAGGACGCGATCCAGGGCGGCAGCGGCAACGACACGCTGGACGGCGGCGCCGGCAACGACGTGCTGTCCGGCGACGCCGGCGACGATGTGCTCATCGGCGGCAGCGGCAACGACGATCTCGCCGGCGGCGCCGGCGCGGACAGCATCGACGGCGGCAGCGGCGTCGACATCGTGCGCTTCAACGGGACCTCCGCTTCCTTCCAGCTGGCGCAGTCGGGCGGCGTCGTCACGCTGGACGGCGGCGGCGGCAACCTCGACCGGGTCGAGAACGCCGAGACGCTGCAGTTCACCGACCGCTCCTTCCGCCTGGTCGGCGGCGGCAGCGAGTACAGCTTCAGCCAGGCGGCCGCCGCCGCCGCCGCGGGCGACCGCATCGTCCTGCTCGACGGCGCGACGGTCGGCAGCGACACGCTGACGCTGGCCAAGAAGCTGGGCATCCAGACCGCCGACGGCCTGGCGATCCAGATCGCCTCCGACGGCGCGCTGGTCGTCGACGCCGACCTGCTCGACGGGGTCACCACGCTCGATCTCTCGAAGCTGGGCGGCACGGTCCGCTTCACCAACCTCGGTGACCTGACCCGCATCGTCACCGGCTCCGGCCAGAGCCTGCAGCTCGACGGCCAGGCCCTCGACCTCCTCTCCGAGGCCAACGGCACCCTGACCATCGCCGGCGGCGCCGCGGTCAACGTGGTCAACGCGCAGCTCACGGTGCCGGGCGACGCGACGCCCAGCGTCGCCAATCTGCTGGCCCTGGAGTTCGAGGGGCTCGACGCCCAGAAGTCGCTGATCCCCGACAACCTGACGGTCGACGGCAGCCACAGCGACGCGATCGCCGCCTTCTGGGTCCAGCTCGACCAGCTCTACGTCGGCTCCGGCGACTACTACGACCTCTCGATCAACACCTCCTTCGCCCATCTCGGCAACGACTACGCGGCCTATCTCGAGGCCGGCGGCACGCCGCTGCTCGACATCGCCAAGGTGACCAGCGGGCGCCTGCAGACGCTGCACGACAACCTGCTCGGCAACCTCGGCGACGGCCCGATCGCCAGCCGCTTCACCAACCTCGGCCAGGAGGACCCGCGCAGCGAGGCAGGCGCCGACTTCGGCGACCGGCCCTACCACGACGGCCGGGTCGACAGCGAGGGCCACTACAGCAACCTCGCCAAGGCCGCGGCGGCCGTCGGCTGGGACCTGGCCCACGGCGTCGACTATCCGGCGACGCTGCCCGCGCCCTATGCGCTGCTCGAGGGCGACAACAGCTTCACCGGCACGGCCGCCAACGACTACTTCTTCGGCAGCGGCGGCGACGACGTCCTGGTCGGCGGGGCGGGCGACGACGTCGCCGTCTACCGCGGCGACCGGGCCGGCTACGACCTCTCGGCGCAGTCTGACGGCGGGGTGACGGTCGCCGACAGCGACACCGGCAACGGCGACGAGGGCACGGACGACCTGACCGGCATCGAGCAGCTGGTCTTCGCCGACGGCACGGTGTCGTTCGGGGCGACGCTGGGCCGCGCGGCCGCCGAGCACGACGGCGGCGGCACCGACGGCTTCCATCCGGGCAGCGGCCTGACCGACACCGGCTTCGTGATCAACGACAACACCGACGTCGGGCTGGAGGTCGCGCTGAAGGCGCACGGCCGCTTCAGCGCGACGGTGACCTCGGAGGGCGCGACCTACCACAGCGAGACCGGGCTGACGACCAGCGGCAGCGGCCTGCAGGGCGGCCAGTGGAACTTCGACTACAGCGTCATCGACTACGGCTCGAACCCGGACCTCTCGAAGTACGACGTCAGGATCACGGTCGACTACACCGACCTCGACGGCAACCGCTCGACGATCGTCAGCGACTTCGACCCGGTCGCCCACGACGACGCCACGGGCGAGCACTACTACGACGACCCGAGCGGCGCGACCGACGGCCTGCAGAACTCGCAGAACCTGCTGTTCGACTCGATCGGCGCGAACGGCTACGACCCCGGCGCGATCGGCAGCTACGACGTCAGCCTGATCGTCACCGACAAGACCAGCGGTGCCGTGGTCGGCGAGGCCGACATGCGCGTCGAGGTCGCCGCCAACTTCGTGGTCGCGGCCGACGGCAGCGGTGACTTCACGACGATCCAGGCGGCCATCGACGCCGCCAGTGCCGGCGACACCATCCTGGTCCAGGACGGCACCTATGCCGAGGCCCTGACCCTGACCAAAGGCGTCGCGCTGGTCGCGGCCGGCAGCGGCGCCGTCGTCGATCCCGCGAGCGGCAGCGGCCTGACGGTCAGCGGCGACCTCGCCGGCGCCGACGTCACCGTCAGGGGGCTGACCTTCGCCGACGGCAGCGCCGGCGTGAAGGTCGACGCCGACGCCCATGTCGGCACCCTGACGCTCAGCGGCGTGACCATCGAGGGCAACAGCAACTACGGCATCCGCACCGACTCGGGCTCGCTGACCGCCCTCGTCGTCACCGACAGCACCTTCGAGAACAACGGCTTCGTGCCGGTCAGCGGCTCGAGCGCCCACGTCAAGCTCTACAACTTCACCGCCGACGCGACCTTCACCAACGTCACCATCGTCGGCGCGGCGGACGGCACCGCCGTCACCGCGCAGCCCGACTACGGCATCGAGATGATCGGCGTCGAGAACCCGCTGCTCGGCACGATCGTGCCGACCACGCCGATCGGCAGCGTGACCCTGACCGACGTCGTCATGTCCGGCGACTTCGAGAAGAACGGCCTCGCGGTCTACAACTACGGCGACCTGGGCGGCCTGACCCTCGATGGCGTCGACCTCTCGGCCGTGGTCACGACCTGGGGCTACGTCCTCAACCTCGACGGCATCAGTGGCGACGTCGACGGCACCTCCTTCAACATCGTCCTGCCGGACAGCAGCATCGCCGCGGCGCTGCAGGGCGAGGACAGCGCCCAGCCGGTCACCGACAACGTGATCACCGGCACCGACGCCAACGACTTCATCAACGGCCGCGGCGGCGACGACCAGCTGAGCGGCGGCGGCGGCGGCGACTACCTGCTCGGCGGCAGCGGCGCCGACGTGCTGCACGGCGGTGCCGGCAGCGACACGGCGAGCTACCTCGGCTCGGCGGCCGGGGTCCGCGTCGACCTGGCTGCCGGCACGGCCGGCGGCGGCGACGCCGAGGGCGACACCCTCGACAGCATCGAGAACCTGGTCGGCTCGGATTAGGCCGACAGCCTCGCCGGCGACGACGGCGCCAACGTGATCGACGGCGGCGGCGGCGACGACCAGCTGACCGGTGGTGCCGGGACCGACACGGCCGGTTTCACGGGCACCGCGGCCGGCTACAGCATCACGCAGAACGACGACGGCACCGTCACGGTCGTCGACGGCACCGCCGGCCGCGACGGCACCGACCAGCTGAGCGGCGTCGAGACCCTGGCCTTCTCGGACAGCCGGACGCTGCTGGTCGGCGGCTCGGGCTTCGCGACGATCCAGGAAGCGGTCGACGCCGCCCAGGACGGCGACACGATCCTGGTCAAGGCCGGCACCTACGCCATCACCAGCGCGATCGTCATCGACAAGGCGGTGACCCTGCTGGGCGAGCAGGCCGGCGTCGACCCGCGCGGCGCGGCCGGGCTGCGCACGGCCGGCGACGGCAGCGAGACGATCATCGACGGCGGTGGCATCTCGACCCTGATCCAGGTCGCCGCCGACGGCGTCACGATCGACGGCTTCGACATCCGCAACGGCAGCGGCGACCTGATCACCTCCTCGTCCTCGGGGACGATCGCCGACCCGGTGATCCAGTACAGCTTCATCCACGATTCGAGCGGCGACGAGGGCATCCAGCTGCGCAACGCCAGCGATGCCGTGATCCAGTTCAACAACGTCTTCGACACCGCCGGCGACGGCATCAACCTGGCCGGCAGCTCGACCGGCGGGCAGATCCTGTCGAACGAGGTCCACGACATCGCCTCGACCAACGCCGCGATCTACCTCGACGGTGCGCAGAACTCGCTGGTGCAGGGCAACCTGATCTACGCCGTGACCGGCAACGACGGCATCAAGCTCGGCGACAAGGGCGGCAGCAACGCCGGGGATTCCGGCGGCCAGGTCGTCGGCAACGTGATCCACGACACCGCTCAGGACGGCATCTCCGTCTACATGAGCAACGTCACGGTCAGCGGCAACGAGATCCACGACAGCCACAGCGCCAACGGCGCGATCTTCGTCGAGTTCGCCGTCGACAACATCGCGATCACCGGCAACGACATCCACGACAACGGCATCGCCGGCGACGGCAACACGACCTTCGGCATCCGGGTCGGCAAGGACTCGACACCGACCAACGTCACGATCACCGGCAACAGCCTGACCGGCAACGAGGCGCAGATCTTCCACCAGGAAGGCTCGCTGACCAATGCCGCGACGCTGGTCGCCGACAACACCTTCGACGATGCCAGCACGGCGAACGTCACGCTGACGGTCAACACCGTCTTCGGCGACTTCTCGACGATCCAGGCGGCGATCGACGCGGCCGCCCCGGGCGACACGATCTACGTCGGCGCCGGCACCTACGCCGGCGGCATCGTGATCGACAAGGCGCTCAACATCGTCGGCGCCGACGGTGCGGTCATCGCCGGCACGATCACCGGCTCCGGCGGCGGCCCGGGCAGCGCCGACCTCGACAGCTGGCTGCAGACCCACAGCAGCTATTCCGGCGACAACGGCATCACCGTCGAGGCCGACGGCGTCACCCTGCAGAACCTGGACCTGAGCGGCTTCAAGTGGGGCGTCGTGCTCGGCGACACCGACGGCACGACGCTCCGCGACCTCGACATCAGCCAGTCGGTCGTCGGCATCACCAACGGCTACCCGACGACGAACGGCCAGGGTCCCTCGATCACCAACCTGACCATCGACGGCGGCTCGATCAGCCACGGCCAGCACGGCATCACGATCAACGCCAGCAAGGAGGCGACGGCCGATCCCTCGGTCTCCGTCGGCACCGGCGCCTTCAGCGACGTGACGATCAACGGCCTGACGCTCTCCGACCTGAACGAGAAGGGCATCTACCTCGAGCAGGCCCAGGACCTGACGATCACCGGCGCCCTGCTGACCGACGTCGGCGAGTACGGCCGCACGCCCTCGTTCGGCGGCGACGGCCTCTACGGCGCCGGCATCGAGCTCAACCTGAAGTACGGCGACTACAGCAACATCCTGATCGACGACTTCACCCTGACCGGCGTCGGCCACAGCTACGGCGCCGACGGCATCGCCGATCCGACCGGCGCCGGCATCGCGATCCACGCCCGCGACGACGGCAGCAACTACGGCAACCCGCCGGCGACGCTGGACGGCGTGACGATCTCCAACGGCACGATCGACGGCACCTACAACGGCATCAAGTTCACCGATGCCGGCGCATCGGACGTCACGATCGACGGCGTCACCGTCGGCAACGCCGAGAACAGCCCCTTCTTCAACGGCTCGCCGATCGGGGTGACGATCCTGCTCGGCGACGGCGCCCAGACGCTCGACGCCTCCAGCGGCTCGCTGGACGGCTCGGCCGGCTTCACGATCGACGGCGGCGGCGGCGACGACGTGCTGATCGGCAGCGCCGGCGACGACACCGCGCTCTATCACGGCGACCGGGCCGGCTACGACCTCTCGGCGCAGTCTGACGGCGGGGTGACGGTCGCCGACAGCGACACCGGCAACGGCGACGAGGGCACGGACG
>NZ_FWZX01000001.1:0-570310 GCF_900177295.1 Tistlia consotensis USBA 355 | reverse complement strand
GAGCACTACTACGACGACCCGAGCGGCGCGACCGACGGCCTGCAGAACTCGCAGAACCTGCTGTTCGACTCGATCGGCGCGAACGGCTACGACCCGAACGCCTACGGCAACTACGACGTCAGCCTGACCGTCACCGACAAGGCCAGCGGCGCGGTCGTCGGCGAGTCGGACATGCTGGTGCGGGTCGCGCCCGACATCGTCGTCGCGGCCGACGGCAGCGGCGACTACACGACGATCCAGGCGGCCATCGACGCTGCCCAGGCCGGCGACACCATCGTCGTCGCCGCCGGCAGCTACACGCCGGGCCTGGTCGACTACATAACCGCCTCCTTCGGCGCCGGCAGGGGCACGCTCAACCAGCAGATCCTGGTCGACAAGAGCCTGACGCTGATCGGCCTGCCCGGAGCGACGATCCAGGTCGCGGAGCCCGATTCGACGGCGCTGGCCGACCGCACCCTGGGCTTCACCGTCGCCGCCGACGACGTCAGCATCTCGGGCTTCGAGATCGTCGGGCCGCTGGGCGACGTTCAGCAGGACAGCTTCGACTTCGCCAACCGCGGCTACAACTACGGCATCTTCGTCGACGAGGGCGTGCTGGGCACGACCCTCTCCGGCAATACGATCCAGGACCTGCGCACCGGCATCACCTTCGAGGGCGCCAACGGCGACACGCTGGACCCGAGCCATCTGACCAGCGTCACCGGCAACGAGATCGACAATACCCGCGGCGCCTTCCTGGTCCGCTCCGAAGGCGTCGAGCTGAGCGACAACAGCTTCGGCGCCGAGGGCAACGAGTGGGACCTGACGATCCTGGCCGGCACGCAGCCCGGCGACTACTTCGCCGATCCGCTGGTCGACGTCGCCCAGTACGGCGACGACATGATGGCGCTGTCGACGGCCAACGACGGCATGACCATCGTCGACCGGCGCTACGGCGAGGGCGGCGTGCTGACCCAGCAGTACGCGAGCAGCGACCCCGCCCTGTCCCAGCAGTATGCGGCGATCGCCAACCGGACCCACGTCGAGGTCCGGGCCGGCGCCGACGACACGCCGAGCGCCGCGCTCGGCGAGACCCGGGGCAACGGCTTCGGCAGCGAGCGCCTGCCGATCGGCAGCCTGCAGGACGGCGTCGACGCCGTGGTCAAGGGCGGCTCGGTGCACGCCCAGGCTGGCGACTACAGCGGCGAGACGGTCGCGGTCGCCACCGAGAACCTGACCGTCGACGGCGACGCCGGGGCGATCGGCATCGCGCTGCAGCTCGCCAGCGGCATCGAGGCGGTCACCGCCACCGGCGCGGCCGACGTCGCGCTGACCGGCAACGAGACGGCGAACCTGCTGGCCGGCGGCGAGGGTGACGACGTGCTGTTCGGCGGCGGCGCCGCCGATGCGCTGACCGGCGGCGGCGGCAACGACAGCCTGGTCGGCGGCGAGGGCACCGACACGGCCCACTTCACCGGCGCGCAGGCCGACTACGCTATCGCGCTCAACGACGACGGCAGCTTCACGGTCGCCGACGGCAGCGCCGGACGCGACGGCAGCGACCACCTGAGCGGGGTCGAGCAGCTCGCCTTCGGCGACGGCCAGGTGCTGCTGGTCGGCGGCTCCGGCTTCGACTCGCTGCAGGGCGCCATCGACGCGGCCTCGGACGGCGACACCATCCTGGTCTATCCCGGCCAGTACAGCGAGAGCGCGAACTACAACCCCAACACCGGCCTCAACGATCCGAGCTACGCCGGCGGCAACAATCCGCTCGGCCTGGTCATCGGCAAGAGCGTGACGATCCAGGGCGTCGACTCCGCCGGCCACGCGATCACCGACCACGGCGGCGTCGAGGCAACGATCTCCGCGACCCGCCAGTCGAACTTCGGCACGAGCTTCCTGGTGACCGCCGACCACGTGGCCATCCACGGCCTGGAGCTGCTCGGCAACAGCAGCCCGAACCAGCCCTACGTCAACAAGGTGATCGAGGTCATCGCCGACGGCTTCACCCTCGACGCCAGCGTCGTCGGCGCGGTCGACTACGCGCACCTGCACACCCAGCCGACCGCCGCCGACAACCTGAGCGGCAGCTGGGACAGCCACACCCAGATGCTCACCGCGGTCTACTTCAACGACTGGTACAGCACGGTCCCCAGCGACCTCGCCGGCTGGCAGTCGGCGATCAGCAGCTACGACGTCGAGGGCTCGCAGCTCGCCGGCACGATCGAGGTCGCCAGCGGACCGGGCTACGGCTATGCCGCCGACCAGCTCGACATGCGGATCGTCGGCAACCTCTTCATCAACGTGGCCGCCGACGATCCCACCTGGCACAACAACGGCATCCTGATCACCGGCCAGGACAGCGAGATCGGCTGGCGGCTGGCGCCCGCCGCGCTGCCCACCGAGATCTCCGGCAACGTCTTCGGCGCCGACGGCGACGGCATCTTCTGGGTCCGCGGCGAGGGTGCGCAGGACCTGCCGGACCTGGCCTACGTCCAGTCGCTGATCGCGAACAACGACCTGCCGGCCTACGCCTATGCGGTCGACTCGAGCGGTGCGCCGGCCATCGGGACCTACGACGGCGACTTCGGTCCGCTGCTGCCGGGCGGCGTCCCGGTCACCCCCTCGAGCCCGTCCTTCGCGATCCGCCAGTCGGCTGGCGACTTCGACCTGAACGAGCTGCACGGCGCCGACTCGCTGGTCGTCAAGGGCGAGGCGGACGCGGCGTCGCGGACGCTCTCGCTGATCGTCGGCAGCGACGGGGCCGACAACCTGTCGGGCGGCTCGGGCGACGAGGCGCTGCTGGGCGGCGGCGGCGACGACCGGATCGATGGCGGCGGCGGCAACGACCTGATCCTCGGCGGCGCCGGCGACGACGTGCTGTTCGGCGGTGCCGGCAACGACACGCTGGCCGGCGGCGACGGCAGCGACACCGTGACCGGCGGCCAGGGCGACGACCAGGTCGTCTTCCAGCAGGGCGAGAGCGGCAGCGACAGCGTCACCGACATGAGCGGCGGCGACGCGCTCGACTTCAGCGACGTCGTGCAGAGCGACGGCCCGGCGGAGCTGCACCTCGGCGACAATACCGACGGTCACGTGCAGGTCGCGACGGCCGCCGCGCCCGAGCTGCCGCTGGCCGTCGTCGAGACCGTGCCGGCGGCGTCGCTGACCGTCGATCACGACGGCAACGTGACGCTGACGGCCGCGGCATGAGGCGCTCGACGGCCGGCGACTGGGAGGGGAAGACAACGTGGGGATCGGGGATGAGGGTTAGCAGGCTCCTTGCGCGGGCGCTTCGTGACGGATCGGACCACAGCCTGCCGCCGGCCGGCCTCCGGGCCCTGGCCGGCGGGGCGGCGCTGGCGCTGGCGCTGGCCGCCCAGCCGGGGCTGCCGCGCGCCGAGACCCTGAGCGACAGCGTCGCGCTCGCGGTCTCCGGCCATCCGCAGGTGCGCGGGGCCGAGGCCGGCTACCGGGCCAGCGAGCGGGCGGTCGAGGTCGAGAAGGGCGGCTTCCTGCCGTCGGTCGAGGTCACCGCCGACACCGGCTACCAGCACGCCACGCGCGGCCCCGACAATGCCGATGCGACCAAGGCCAACCTCTGGCGGCGCCGCTACCGCGGAGCGCTGAGCCAGCTGCTGTTCGACGGCTTCGCGACCAGCAACCGCGTCGAGGCCGCCGACAGCCGGGCCCGCTCCTCGCTCTTCGAGCTCTACGGCGCCGCCGACGAGGTCGCCCTGCGCGCCATCGAGGCGCATCTCGCCGTCGTGCTCGGCCGCCGGCTGGTCGACTTCGCCCGCGAGAACGTCGCGCTGCACCGGCGCATCTTCGGCGACGTCGAGGAGGCGGCGCGGCGCGGCGGCGGCTCGACCGCCGACGTCGACCAGGTGCGCACCCGGCGCGCCTTCGCCGAGTCCCAGCTGCGCCGGCTGCAGGGCGACCTGCAGAACGCCGAGGCCGACTACATCGAGGCGGTCGGCGCCATGCCCGGCAGCCTGGAGCGGCCGGCCGTGCCGCTCGACAAGCTGCCGCCGAGCGTCGAGGACGCCCTCCAGATCACCTGGAAGAGCAACCCGCGCCGGCGGGCCGCGCTCGCCGAGTCCCGGGCCGCCGGCCACAGCGCCGATGCCGCGACCGGCAGCTTCTATCCGACCGTCGACGTCGAGCTGGCCCACGAGGGGCGCAAGGGCGTCAGCGGCGAGCCGGACTTCGAGACCGACAGCACGGCGCTGCTGCAGCTGCGCTGGAACCTCTACAACGGCGGCGCCGACACCGCGGCGCGCCGCCGTGCCCTGGAGCAGGAGAACCAGGCGCGCCTGAAGGTCTACGAGATCGACCGGCGGCTGCGCCAGGACCTGGAGACCGCCTACACCAACTATCGCGTCGCGACCGACCAGGTCGCGCTGCTGCGCGACCGCGTGGCGACCGCCGAGAAGGTCACGGTCGCCTACGGCGAGCAGTTCAAGCTGCGCCAGAGGACGATCCTCGACCTGCTGGATTCCGGCAACGAGCTGTTCGTCGCGCGGGTCGACCTGGCACGCACGGAGCTCGACCAGGTCCGCGCCGCCTATGCGATCCTGACGCGGATCGGCACGGTGCTGCCGGCGCTCGACGTCAAGCTGAAGGTCGAGGACGTCGCCAGCGTGCCGGAGAGGGAGCCGGCAGCTCCGCCGAAGTAGGCGCAGGCGCAGGGACAGGCCATGAAGGCTGGGATCGTTCGACCGCTGGACGGGTCGGCGGGAGCCGGGGAAGCGGCTCCCGAGCCGCCGGAGGCGCCGATCGTCGGCTCGCTGCCGCCGGACGATCCGCTGGTCACCTGCCTCGTCTTCCTCTGCCGCTACCACGGCCGGCCGCGCTCGGCCCAGGTGCTGCTCTCCGGGCTGCCGATCAGCGGCCGCCGACTGACCCCCGAGCTGTTCGTCCGCGCCGCCGAGCGGGCCGGGCTAGTCGCCCGCGCCGTGCGCCGGCGGCTCGAGCGGATCCATCCCTGGACCCTGCCGGCGGTGCTGCTGCTCGACGACGGCGACGCCGCGGTGCTGGTCGAGCGCCGGCCCGACGGCAGCTGCCTGGTGATCCCCGGCAGCGGCGGCGGCGGCGAGACCCTGGTGCCGGCCGCCGAGCTGGCCGCGCGCTACGGCGGCTACGCCCTGCTGGCCCGGCCCGAGCACCGCTTCGCGGCGACCGGCGGCGCCGAGCGCGACGTGCCGCGGCCGCGGGCCTGGTTCTGGGGCACGCTGATGGAGAACTGGTGGACCTACATCCAGGTCGGCCTGGCCTCGATCGTGATCAACTGCTTCGCCCTGGCCAACTCGCTCTTCACCATGAACGTCTACGACCGCGTGCTGCCGAACAACGCGGTCGAGACCGGCGTCGCCCTGGCGATCGGCGCCGCCTCGGTGTTCCTCTTCGACTTCCTGCTGCGCAACCTGCGTGCCTGGTTCATCGACTTCGTCGGGCGGCGCGCCGACGTCATCCTGGCCTGCCGGATCTTCGACCAGGTGCTCGACATGAAGATCGCCTACCGGCCGGCCTCGGCCGGCTCCTTCGCGGCGATCGTGCGCGAGTTCGAGACGGTGCGCGACTTCTTCACCTCGGCGACGCTCTCGACCTTCGTCGACCTGCCCTTCGCCTTCCTCTTCGTCGGCGTCATCGCGCTGATCAGCCCGCCGATCGGCCTGCTGCTGCTCGGCGTCGTGCTGGTCGTGCTGCTGTGGGGCGCGGTCATCCAGATCCCGATCGCGCGCGCCACCAGCCGCAACCAGAAGCAGGGCGAGCACAAGCACGGCATCCTGATCGAGAGCCTGACCGGCCTGGAGACGCTGAAGATGGTCGGCGCCGAGGGCCGCATGCGCCGGATCTGGGAGGAGCTGGTCGGCAACACCGCGGCGCTCGGCCAGAAGAGCCGGCTCTACAGCAACCTCGGCGTCCACTTCGTCCAGATGGCCCAGCAGATGACCATGGTCGGCACCGTGCTGGCCGGCATCTTCCTGGTCGGCGAGGGACGGCTCTCGGCCGGCGGCCTGATCGCCTGCGTGATCCTGTCGGGCCGCGCGACCGGCCCGATGGCGCAGGTCGCCCAGCTCGCCATGCGCTTCCACCAGGCGCGCTCGTCGCTGCGCGCGCTCGACCGGATCATGCGGCTGCCGGTCGAGCGGCCGCCCGGGGCGCAGCTGCTGAACCGGCCGCACCTCTCCGGCGCGCTGGCCTTCGAGGGCGTGTCCTTCGTCTATCCGGCCAGCAGCAGCGAGGTGCTGCGCGACGTCTCCTTCAAGATCGCCGCCGGCGAGAAGGTCGGCATCGTCGGCCGCATCGGCTCGGGCAAGAGCACGATCGCCAAGCTGGCCGGCGGGCTCTACGAGCCGGGCAAGGGCTCGGTGCGGCTCGACGGCACCGACGTGCGGCAGATCGAGCCGAGCGACGTGCGCGCCAACGTCGGCTTCGTGCCGCAGGAGCTCTTCCTGTTCCGCGGCACGATCCGCGAGAACATCGCGATCGCCGCCCCCGCGGCCAGCGACCTCGACGTCGTCGCGGTCGCCGAGGCGGTCGGCCTGCACGACTTCGTCGCCCAGCATCCCGCCGGCTACGACCTGCAGGTCGGCGAGCGCGGCGACGGCCTGTCCGGCGGCCAGCGCCAGGCCGTCGCCCTGGCGCGCGCGCTGCTCAAGGGGCCGAACCTGCTGATCCTCGACGAGCCGACCAGCTCGATGGACACGCGCAGCGAGGAGCAGATCGTCGCCAGCCTCGGCCGGCTGCTGCAGGACCGCACGATCCTGCTGATCACCCACCGCCTGTCGCTGCTCAAGCTGGTCGACCGGCTGATCGTGCTCGACAGGGGCCGCATCGTCGCCGACGGGCCGCGCGAGGAGGTGCTGGCGCGCCTGTCGAGCGGCCGCATCGCGACGGGATAGGGGCGATGGCCCGGGCCCGCGACGACCAGGACTTCATGACCAGCCTGCACGGCGCGGTCAGCCGGCGGCCGAGCCTGGGCGCGCACCTGCTGCTGCTGGCGATCGTCGTCTTCCTGGTCTGGGCCGTCGTCTGGGCGGGCTGGGCCGAGATCGACCAGGTGACCAGCGGCCCGGGCCGGGTCATCCCCTCGCGCCAGGTCCAGCTGGTCCAGAACCTGGAGGGCGGCATCCTGTCGGAGATCCTGGTCCACGAGGGCGACAGCGTCGCCAAGGACCAGGTGGTCATGCAGCTGGACAACACCCAGTTCCTCTCGGACTTCAGGGAGAACCACGTCAAGCTGCTCGGCCTGCGCGCCGTGATCGAGCGGCTGCGCGCCGAGATCGACGGCCATCCCCTGGTCTTCGCCGAGGAGGTCGCCCAGGCGCTGCCGCGCGTCGTCGCCTCCGAGCGGGCGCTCTACGAGTCGCGCGCCCAGGAGATCGCCTCGACGGTCGGCAAGCTGGAGCAGGAGGGCAACCAGCGGCGGCGCGAGCTCGAGGAGACCCAGGCCAAGATCGCCCAGCTCGAGCGCTCGGTCGCCCTGGCGCGCCAGGAGATCGGCATCCTGAAGCCGCTGGTCGACCGGGGCATCAACGCGCCGGTCGAGCTGATCCGCCTGCGCCGCGAGGAGAACCAGTACGTCGGCGACCTGGAGGTCGCGCACCACTCGATCGAGCGCATCAAGGCCGCGGTCGCCGAGACCGAGCAGGGCAAGGCCGAGGCGCGCGCCCAGTTCCGCTCGCGCGCCCTCAAGGAGCTCAACGAGGCCCAGGTCAACGCCCAGGCGCTGGAGCAGGTGCTGGCCTCGCGCAACGACCGGGTGCAGCGCACCGTGGTGCGCTCGCCGGTCGCCGGCACGGTGAAGCGGATCATGGTCAACACGGTCGGCGGCGTCGTGCAGCCGGGCCAGGACCTGATGGAGATCGTGCCCGCCGAGGACGCGCTCTTCGTCGAGGCGCGGATCAAGCCCGCGGACATCGCCTTCCTGCGCCCCGGCCTGCCGGCGCGCGTCAAGATCTCGGCCTACGACTACACGATCTACGGCCTGCTGCCGGCCGAGCTGGAGCTGATCGGCGCCGACTCGATCCTCGACGAGAAGACCGGCGAGAGCCACTACCTGATCCGGGTCAGGACCACCGAGAACCGGATGCGCGACGCCAGGGGCGAGGTCCTGCCGATCATCCCCGGCATGACCGCCACGGTCGACGTGCTGACCGGCACGCACACGGTGCTGCAGTACCTGCTGAAGCCCGTGCTGAAGGTCTTCAAGAGCGCCTTCCACGAGCACTGAGGGGTGCCTTGGGTCTGGCGCCGGCTACGTCCCCGTCGCGCCTCTTCCGGACAGCGTGGCGCCGAGGGCGGCGACGGTGATCGCGGCGACGGCGCCGAGCGAGGCCGGTGACAGGCCCTGGGCGAGCAGCAGCACCCCGACCAGCGAGGCGACCGCCGGCTCCAGCGTGACCAGGACCGCGTAGGTGCGCGGCGGCAGGCGCCTGAGGGCCGCGTACTCCAGCGAGAAGGGGAAGGCGGTCGACAGCAGGGCGACGGCGACGGCGCCGGCCAGGGCGAGCCAGCCGAAGCTGCCGGCGGCGATCGCCGGCAGGCCGATCGGCAGGCTGATCGCCGCGGCGGCGATCATCGCCAGGGCGAGCCCGCCGTGGCCGGGCAGGCGCCGCCCGAGTTGCCGCGAAACCAGGATGAAGCCGGTCCAGCAGAGGCCGCCGGAGAGCGCGAAGAGCAGGCCCGTGCGGTCCAGCCCGCCGCCGGTCGCTCCGGCGATCTGCGGGGTCAGCAGCCAGAGGCCGGCCGCGGCGAGCAGGATCCAGAGGAGGTCGAGCAGCCGGCGCGAGGTCGCCAGCGCGATGGCCAGGGGACCGAGGAACTCGACGGCCACGGCGACGCCGAGCGGGATGCGCGCGATCGCCTCGTAGAAGCAGAGGTTCATGCCGGCGATCGCGGCGCCGAGCAGCAGGATCCAGGGCCAGCAGCCGCGCGGCACCGCCCGGACGCGCGGCCGGAAGGCGGCGGTCAGCACCAGGGCGGCGAAGACGATGCGGAAGCTCACCGTGCCGGCCGGCCCGAAGGCCTCGAAGAGCCGTGTCGCCAGCGCCGCGCCGAGCTGGATCGAGAGCAGTGCCAGCAGCACCAGGCCGGAGGGCGGCATCCGCCCGAGCAGGCGCTCGAGCAGGGCGCCCGAGGTGGGGGCGGCCCCCGGCCCGGGAGCGGCCGGCGCCGCGCTCGGCGTCGCGGTCACCCCGGCCCGGCTACTGCTTGGGCTGCCCGGCCGGCAGGGCGCCGCCGTCGATGATCTTGATGCCCGGCGGCGCCTCGAACAGCGAGGGTGCCTGGTCGCCCCGCTTGAGGTTGGTCAGCGTCATGGTGACGTCGCCGCGGGCGGTCCTGGTGCTCATCTTCATGATGATGCCGTCGTCGGTGATCCAGAAGCGGCCGTCGAGCTTGCCGCTGGTCTGGTAGATCGTCGTCTTCTCGCCGCCGACCGTCTCCTCGCCCACGACCTCCGGATTGAGCCGCGCGAAGGCCTCCGAGGCGGCGAGGCCGGGGTCCGGCGGCAGCGGCATGCGCATGGCCATGCCGGCGGCCGGCATGATCATCAGCGCCTCGGCCTCGATCGGCCGCAGGATGAAGATCTGCTCGCCGCCGGCCGCCTTGATCTCGCGGCGCTCGGCCTTCTGGCTGTGGAAGACCCTGCCGGTCACCATCTGGCCGGCCGAGTCCATGGTGAAGTCGCCGCTGTAGGGCGTGTCGCCGACCGGCGGCAGGGCGCGCGCCTGGGCCGGCAGGGCCGCCCCGGTCAGGGTCGCGCAGGCCAGGGTCGCGCTGGCCAGGGCGAACAGCGCCAGCGCCAGCAGGCGCCGGATGCGCAGGCCGGGGCGGCGCCGCAGCTGCTGGGACATGGTCGTTCCTTCCGTCTTTTAGCCTGTCGCGTGCCGCCGCAAAGGGTCGGCGAGCCCGCGACGCGCGTCAAGCATGGCGGTCGCGGTCCGGCGAAGGGTCACGCATGGCCGCTGGTCGGCTGCCGGCGCTGGCCCTCCGAGGCGGCTCTCAGCGCCCGGCCGAGCAGCTGCTCGATCAGCGGTACGCTGCTGGCCAGCGGCGCCTCGATCATCGCCGCGCGCGCCGCCAGGGTGATCGCCAGGGCCTGCAGCACGTCGCCGTTGGAGACCTCGCCCAGCGTGCGGATCTCGCCGTCCAGCGCGCCGAGCAGCCGCGTCACCAGCTGGTTGACCTGGACCGGCGAGCCGGTCTCGTCGTGCAGCGGGAAGGAGAAGTCGATGCGGGTGCCGGTCTGGGTGGTAATGCTGTAGGGCAGGTTCATGACGGGTCCTTCGATTGCTCCTGCTTCCGAGCTAGTCTGCATCCGCCCTCTGTCACCCTGAAAATCGTTCCGGAGACGACTCGATGATCCGCCTGCTGTCCTTCCTCGCCGTCTGGCTGGCCGTTCTCGGTGCCGTCCTGGCCGGGCCGACCGCCGCCGGCCCGGCGCGAGCGGCGACGCCGGCGCCCGAGTGTTCGGCGGCGGCGCCCGATTCGATCGCCCGGCAGGTCTGCGAGAGCGCCGCGCTCGGCGAGCTCGACCGCGAGCTGGGGCGGGTCTATCGCCGGGCCCTCGACAGCCTGCGCGGCGGCAATGCGGCCGGCGCCCCGATGGAACTGCTCAAGGCCGAGCAGCTCGGCTGGCGGCGCGGCCTCGACAGCTGCCTCAAGGCCGCCGACCGCACGGCCTGCGTCACCGTCGCCTACCTGGCGCGGATCGCCGAGCTGCGGGCCGCCTATCCGGCGGCCGGCGCCGAGACCAAGGACGGCATCTCGATCGGACCGGTCGACTTCCATTGCAGCGACGGCAGCCTGGCGCGCCTGACCTTCTTCCGCGGCACGACGCCGCTGGCCTGGCTGCAGCGCGCGCCGGACAGCTACCTCCTGGAGATCCGGCTGAGCGGCAGCGGCGCCCGCTACGGCGCCGACACCGGCAAGGGCCCGGTCGAGTTCTGGAACAAGGGCGACGCGGCGACCCTGACCCTGCCGGGCGAGAAGCCGCTCGACTGCAGGACCGGCGGCGGCTGATTCCCGCCCTTCCGCTCAGGCCGCCGCCGGCGGATAGTTGGAGGGGAAGAGGGCGCGCCGCGCCGCCTCGTCCATCTCCTTCTTGAAGGCGTGGTCCTTGCCGACCGCGCGGGCCCGCGCCACCGCCGGCCGGGCGTCGATCCGGGCGAACCAGCGCTGCAGGTCCGGGAAGGCGGCCAGCGGATCGGTCTCGCCGGGCAGCACGCGGGCGGCCCGGTCGAGCCAGCCCCAGGCCGAGATGTCGGCGATCGTGTAGCTCTCGCCGACCAGGAAGTCGCGGCCGGCCAGCCGCTCGTCGAGCACCCGGTAGTGCCGTTCGACCTCGCGGCGGTAGCGGTTGATCGCATAGGGCAGCTTCTCCGGGGCGGCGTGCTGGAAGTGCACGGCCTGGCCGGAGAAGGGGCCGAGGCCGCTGGCCAGGAAGAACAGCCAGGACAGCAGCTCCGGCCGGTCGCCGGGACTGCCGACGAAGCGACCGGTCTTGTCGCCGAGATGGAGCAGGATGGCGCTGGAATCGAAGACCCGGGCCTCCGTGCCGCCCGGCCCCTCGGTGTCGACGATCGCCGGCACCTTGCCGTTCGGATTGATCGCCCGGAAGGCCGGGGCGTGCTGCTCGCCCTTGCTGGTGTCGACCGGCACGAGCTCGTAGGGCAGCCCGGCCTCCTCCAGGAAGAGGGCGACCTTGGCGGGGTTGGGCGTCGGGTGGAAGTAGAATCGGATCATGGTCTCTTCCTTCGGCGGATCGGGGGAGCGGGTCAGGAGGATCTGGTCAGGAGGTCCGGGCAAGCCGGGCCGGGCGCGCGGCGAGCAGGACGCCGCTGGCGATGACGACGATGGCCAGGGCGCCGAGCCGCGAGGGCACCTCGCCGAGCGCCGGGATCGCCAGGGTCGTCGCGGCGACCGGGATCAGGGCGATGATCGCCGCCGCCGAGCGCGGCCCGAGCAGGGTCACCGCCCGGTTGAAGGCGACGATCGCGACGGCGCTCATCAGCAGGCCCTGGTAGAGCACCTGGAAGGCGACCTCGCCGGCCGGCGCCGTGCCGAGCCTCGACAGGCCGCCGAGCAGGTAGGCCGGCAGGTAGAGCAGCGCCGACCAGAGGCAGATCAGCGCCGCCGACTGCAGCGGGCTGATGCCGCCGCGCCGGAAGCGCAGGGTGTAGAGCGCCCAGAGCAGGGCGGCGGCGAGCAGGCTGGCCAGGCCGAGCGGGCTCGGCGCGCTGCCGCGGGCCTGGCCGACGGCCAGGGCGGCGACGCCGGCGACGATGGCGAGATAGCCGAAGAGGCGCCCCCGGCCCGGCGGCTCGCGCAGCGCCAGCCAGGCGACCAGGCCGGCGAAGACCGGCATCAGCGCCGGCGTGACCGAGGAGGCCTGGGCTGCCGAGGTCAGCTGCAGGCCGAGCGCCACGAACAGCACGAAGGGCGCGCCCCAGAGCAGGGCGAAGAGCAGGCCCTCCAGCCAGGCGCCGGCCGGCAGGCGGTGCCGGCGGGTCAGCAGCAGGGGCCCGAGCAGCAGGGCGCCGCCGCCGAAGCGCAGCGCGATGACGTCCCAGACCGCCAGGTCGTGGGTGACGCCGAAGCGGGTGACGATGAACCAGCCCGAGAAGATCGCGACCGCCAGCGCGGCCCAGCCCAGGCCCGCGAGCAGGCGCGTGCGGGCCTGCGGCTGCGCCAGGGGCCCTGCGTCCGAAACATCCGCCTCGCTGCCGGTCATCGTCTTCGTCGTGCTCCCGCCGTCGCGGCGCTGGAATATTAGAACGATCGATCTAAAATGCAGCGACGACGGCAGGACGGCAACGGCCGCGCTGCCGACCTCCGGTCACAGATCCTGAGAAGGCGGGACGATGGCACGGCCCCGGCAGTTCGACGAAGCGGCGGCGCTCGACGCGGCCGTGCAGTGTTTCTGGGCGCAGGGCTACGAGGCGACCTCGGTGCGCGACCTCGCGGCACGCATGGGCATCACCGGGGCCAGCCTCTACAACGCCTTCGGCGACAAGCGCGCGCTCTACCGCCGGGCGATCGACCGCTACGTTGCGCAGAGCTTCGGCGAGCGCGCCCGGCGCCTCGAAGCCGGCCTGCCGCCGCGCGCGGCGATCGCCGCCTTCTTCGCCGAGATGATCGAGCGCTCGCTCGACGACCGCGAGCGCAAGGGCTGCCTGCTGGTCAACTCGGCGCTCGAGTCGGCGCCCGCGGACCCGGAGCTCCGGCGGGCCGTCGCCGCGATGATCGCCGAGATCGAGGCCTTCTTCCGGCGCTGCGTCGAGGCCGGTCAGCGCGACGGCACGATCTCGACCGCCCAGCCTGCCGAGGATCTCGCGCGCCTGCTGCTGAGCGTGCAGCTCGGCCTGCGCGTGCTCGCCCGCTCCCGGCCCGAGCGTGCGCTGCTCGAAGGCCTGGTCCGCCCGGCCCTTGCGCTGCTCGACCGCCCCGGCTGAGCGTCGGGCCGCGCCTGCCGCCTCGTCGCCAGAGAACGCAACTCGTCCACAGGCGTCGCCCTGGCGATCGGCGGTGGCCTCACCAGATCTCAGGGCGGCGCTGCCCGGCGCAGCCTTTTTCCCGCCCGCCGGCCTTTCGGCGGGCGCTTCCAGGAGCCAGACATGCCGACCATCCACGAGCTCACCATCCCGGTCCTGACGCACGGCCTCGGCGTGCTGTCGGGCTACCTCGACAAGGCGGAGGCGCACGCAGCCGCTCGCGGCCTCGACCCTGCCGAGCTGGTCGGCGCCCGGCTCGCGCCCGACATGCTCCCGCTGTCGGGCCAGATCCAGCGGGCCAGCGATACCGCCAAGGCCAGCGTCGCGCGCCTGACCGGCCTCGCGGCACCGAGCTTCCCCGACAGCGAGACGACGCTCGCCGAGCTGAAGGAGCGGGTCGCCAGGACGCTGGCCTTCCTCGGCGGCGTCGGCCGGGAGCCCTTCGACGGCGCCGAGGCGCGCAGCATCGAGCTGCGCTTCGGGAAGTTTCAGGCGAGCTACTCCGGCGCCGACTACGTGACGCGCTTCATGCTGCCGAACTTCTTCTTCCATGTGACGACGGCACACGGGATCCTGCGTCACCAGGGCGTCGAGGTCGGCAAGCTGGACTACCTCGGCCGCTTCGACTGACCGGCCGGCCGGCGCGGAGGGAGGAGGACGCGCGCAAGATGACCGCCTCGCCGCCAGCGCTGTCGAAGCGCCTGCTGGTCGTCGCTCACGCGCCGTCGGAGAATACCCGGCGGCTGCTGGAGGCGGTGTTGCGCGGCGCCCGGCAGGACGGCATCGAGGGGGTCGAGACGCGGCACCAGCCGCCGCTCGAGGCCGGGCCCGAGGACGTGCTGGCGGCCGACGCGATCCTGCTCGGGACGACCGAGAACCTCGGCACCATGAGCGGCGCCCTGAAGGACTTCTTCGACCGCAGCTACTACCCTTGCCTGGAGCGGACCCAGGGGCTGCCCTATGCGCTCTGGATCCGCGCCGGCCACGACGGCACCGGCACGCGGCGCGCCGTCGAGTCCATCGCGACCGGCCTCAGATGGCGCCCGGCCCGCGCGCCCTTGATCTGCCGAGGCGCCTTCGACGAGGCCTTCGTCGGACAGTGCGAGGAGCTGGGCGGCTGGATGGCGGCGGCGCTCGACGCCGGGATCCTGTGAGGGCGGCGGGCGGCTACCGCTGGCCCGCCGCCTCGACCTCGCGCGAGGGCGGGGCCGAGTCGGGATCGAGGGTGCGCACGACGTAGGCGTCGGCCTTCGGCTTCCAGTCCTGCCAGAGCAGGGCGAGCTCGGCGACCGGCGTCGCGCTCTTGTCGATCCGCAGGTCGGCATAGGCGAAGTCCGGCCCGCCGTAGACCAGCAGGGCGGCCGACTGCAGCGGGTCCAGCTCGCCGCCCGCGGCGAGGCCGGCGGCCAGCCCGGCGATCAGCCGCTCGGCGAGCGGGCCCGCGGTGGTCTCGAAGGCCTCGACCATGGCCGGCAGCACCGCGTCGCTGGCCAGGTAGTTGCCGAGCGCGAGGCAGTCCCGGCCGACCAGGCCGCCGCAGGACGGCAGGCAGGAGGCGCCGGTGACGTGCGCCGCGGCCCCCGAACGCTCCAGCACGCCGAGCTGGCGCCAGTGCGGCGCCGTCGCCGCCGCCTGCATCGCCGCCAGAGCGGCCGCGGCGTCGCCGCCTGCGGCGTGGGCCGCGATGCCGACGGCGTGCAGCCGCGGGTCGGTGCGCGCCTGGGACAGCACGACGCAGTCGCGGCCGACCCGGCCGACGCGGGCGCCGACGCAGACGCTGGAGGTCGCGACGGCGCAGCCGATCTGGCCGGTCTTGCGGCAGATCCCGGCGAGCGAGAAGGTCATTCCGCAGCCTTTCCGGTCTCGCCCGCGTCGCCGGCCGCCGGCTCGTCCTCGGGGATGACGATGCCGGTCTGGCTGGCGATCAGGCCGTAGTGCTCGATGCGGCGGTGCCGCGCGAAGTCGAAGACGCTGCGCCGGATGTAGGCGCCGAGCTCGAGGTCGCAGGCGTAGGAGATGACCTCGTCGTCCTCGCCCGAGGCACGGGCCACGGTCTCGCCGGTCGGGGCGACGATCGCCGAGCCGCCGATCATCGCGAAGCCGTCCTCGGCACCGCACTTGGCGGCGGCCATGACCCAGGCGGCGTTCTGGTAGGCCGCCGACTCCAGCGAGAGCCGGTTGTGGAACTCGCGCAGGTGCGCCGGCTCGGGGTGATGGATGTTGAGGGTCGGCGTGTTGTAGCCGAGCAGGAAGACCTCGGCGCCCTGCAGCGCCATGACCCGGAAGGTCTCAGGCCAGCGCCGGTCGTTGCAGATGCACAGGCCGATGCGGCCGACCGAGCTCCCGAAGCTGCGGAAGCCGAGGTCGCCGACCTCGAAGTAGCGCTTCTCCAGATGCTCGAAGTTGGCCTTGCGGATCGGGTCCCGGGTGCCGGGCAGGTGGATCTTGCGGTACTTGCCGATCACCCGGCCGTCGCGCTCGACCAGGATCGCGGTGTTGTAGCGGTGCGTCTCGCCGCCCTCGACGACCTTCTCGGCGAAGCCGAGGTAAAAGCCGATGCCGAGCTCGCGCGCGACCTCGAAGAGCGGCCGCATCGCCGGCGAGGGCAGGCCCTCCTCGAAGAAGCGGTCGTAGTCGGCCGGGTCGTCGTAGACGTAGCGCGGGAAGAAGGTGGTGAGCGCGAGCTCCGGGAAGGTGATCCAGACGGCGCCGCGGCCGTGGGCCTCGCGCAGCAGCGCGATCAGGCGGGCGACCGCCGCCTCCTTGCTGTCGGCCAGCGAGATCGGCCCGAGCTGGCCGACGGCGAAGATCCGGGTTCGGCTCATTCATTTCCTCCGTAGGGCGGGCCTTTCCGCCCGCCTCCGCTGCTCAGACCTAGACGGAGCCGGCCTGAAGCTGAAATAAACAAGCGGGCCGCCGGAATAACGCGAGGTTATATGATCAACGCCCGCCAGCTCGAGGTGCTGAGCACCGTCATCGAGGTCGGCACGACCGCCCGGGCGGCCGAGATCCTCAACGTCTCGCAGCCCGCGATCAGCAACATGATCCGCCACACCGAGAGCGTCACCGGGCTGACCCTCTTCGAGCGCGACCGCGGCCGCCTGATCCCGACGCGCGAGGCCCGGCACATCGCCCAGGAGGCCCAGCACCTCTTCATGCAGCAGAAGCGCATCCGCACCATCGTCGCGGAGCTGCGCGAGGGCACGATCGGCACGCTCGCCATCGTCGCCTCGCCGAGCATCGGCCTCGGCGTGCTGCCCAAGGCGCTGGCCAGCTTCGCCGCCCAGCGCCCCAAGGTGCGGGTCTCGCTGGAGCTCGGCTCGATCGACGAGATCACCGAGCTGCTGGCCAGCGGCCGCGCCGACATCGGCTTCTCGATCACCGTGTCGCGCCACCCCTCGCTGTCGGTGACGCCGCTCGCCGAGGGGCGCCTGGTCTGCGTCTGTCCGCGCGGCCACGACCTGACCCAGGTGAAGAAGGTCAAGGTCACCGACCTCAACCTGATGCCGCACATCTCCTACGCCGCGGCGACGCCGCTCGGCCGCCTGGTCGACCAGGTCTTCGCCGAGCGCGGGCTCGAGCGCCGCTACGGCTACGAGGTGCGCCACACCGCGACGGCCCTGGAGATGGTCGCCGCCGGCATCGGCGTCGCGCTGGTCGACAACTTCGCCCTGATCGGCCGCGAGGATCCGCGCATCGTGGCGCGCGAGACCGACCCCCTGCTGCCGATCCGCATCTCCTCGATCACGCCGCGGCTGTTCCCGGCCTCCAACGTGACGACCGCCTTCATGGAGCACTTCCGCAGTTTCGTCGCCGCGCCGGCGTGACCGGCCCACCGTCCGGCCCCCTGGGCCCGGGGTCAGTCGCGCAGGGTCCAGCTGTCGCGCCGCCGCGCCGTCGGGAAGCGCTCCTCCAGCCCCAGCTCGGCGATCCGCTCGATCGAAGCCTCGAAGAGCGCGCGGGAGACCGAGACGCTGTCCGGCTCCAGCGCGACCAGGCGCAGGATCTCCTCCTGGTCGCCGTAGGCCGCGAGCAGGGCCTCCAGCGCGGCGACCGCCTCGCCGGCGCTGTCGACGCGCAGGTCGCAGCGGTCGATGCCGTGCGGCCCGGTGACCCTGAGCGCCGCCGAGTGGAGCGGCTCCAGGATCTCGCCGCCGGCGTCCCGGCCGGCCGCCAGGGCCTGCACCAGGCGCCGCTCCAGCGCCGCCTGCGGTGCCGCCTCGAAGGCCGCGACCATGGCGTCGGTGATGCGGTCGTTGGCCAGGATGTTGCCGATCGCGACACAGTCCTTGCCGATCGAGTGGCTGTAGATCGAGTACATGCGCCGGCCGTGGTAGATCGCCGCGCGCCCCTCGGCATCGAGGGCGGCGAGCTGACGCCACTCGATGTCGGGCGCGCCGGCCACCACCTGGGCGATGGCGTCGTCGGCCGAGAGGCCCTTGTCGAGCAGCGCGATGCCCCGGTCGCCGAGCCGCGAGTCGGTGCGGTGCTGGCTGAGGAAGGCGCCGCGCCGGTGGCTGACCCTGAGGCAGCGGTTGCCGACGGCCAGCGCCGAGGTGCCGACCACGCCGCCGAAGGCGCCGGTCTCCGGGCAGCGGGCGATCATCGAGAAGGTCATGGCGTCGCTCTCTTGCTGTCGCGCTGAGACGGCATCGCGCTCAGACGGTGTCGCGCTGGGGCAGGGGCACGCCGCCTTCCTGCCGCTCGAAGCGCGCCCACATCGCCTCGGTCGCCGCCTGGGCCTCGGCGACCACCTGCCGCTCGTCCAGGGTCGTCGCGCGGCCGTCGCGCAGCAGGAAGCGGCCGTCGACCAGGACGTCGGTGACGACGCCGGGATGGCCGTAGTGCACGAGGTTCGAGACCAGCGAGAGCCGCGGCGCCAGGGCCGGCGCCTCGAGGTCGAAGAGGGCGAGGTCCGCCTTCATGCCGACGGCGATCCGGCCGAGGTCGTCGCGGCCCAGCGCCTTCGCCGCGTTGGCCGTCGCGTAGTCGAGGACCTGGCGCGGGCCGGGCGTCACCGAGCGGCCGTAGGCGCCGCGATGGACCACCAGGGCCAGCTTCATGGCGTGGAACAGGTCCTCGGTCATGTTGTCGGTGCCGAGGGTGATGTTGACGCCGGACTCCAGGATCGCCTTGATCGGCAGGCGGTGCGGCCCCTTGGCCGACATGCTGGCCGGGCAGTGGGCGAAGTGCACGCCGTGGTGGGCCAGGATCTCGACGTCGGCCTCCGTGCAGAAGGTCCAGTGCACGGCGAGCAGGTCGTCGGCCAGCCAGTCGTTGTCGCGCAGGTACTCGGTCGAGGTCTTGCCGTGCAGGGTGCGCACCTGCTCGACCTCCGAGACGATCTGGCTCAGGTGGATGGTCCGGCGCAGGCCCTTGTCGCGGGCCAGGCGGTTGAGCTCGGCCAGCATCCAGGGCGAGCAGTTGTCCGGCGCGTGGGCCGCGACCATGACCCGCACGCGGTCGTCGGCGGCGCCGTGGAAGCGCTCGATCAGGGCCCGGCTGCGCGCCAGGAAGGTCTCGCCCCACTCCCGGTCGAAGCGGTAGCCGCTGCGCCCGACCTCGCGGGTCAGGGCGTCGGCGGCGCTTTCGCAGAGATAGAGCCGGAGGCCGCTGTCGATCATCGCCGGGGCGTAGTCGGCGACGTGGCGCAGCGGGTCGACCAGGGTGGTGGTGCCGCTGCGGATCGCCTCCAGGCAGCCGAGCCGGGCGATCGCCGCCCGTTCCTGCGGCTCCAGCAGGTAGCTGGCCGGCACCATGTACTGGTAGACGAGATTGCCCTCGATGTCCTCGACGGTGCCGCGCAGCACCAGCAGGATCGTGTGGGTATGGGCGTTGACGAGGCCGGGCGAGACGGCGCGCCGGCTGGCGTCGATGCGCTCGAAGCCGGCGAAGGCGCTGCCCTCGGGCGGGCCGTCCAGGAGGGCGACGATGCGGTCGCCCTCGACGGCGATCCAGCCGCGGCGCAGCTCGGCGAGGCCGTCGTCGCCGGGCGCCAGGTAGCGGGCGTCCTCGAACAGGTAGCGGGCCATGGGTCTCAGTTCCTGCGGCGCAGCGAGACGACGACCATGATGCTGGCGGTCAGCAGCGTCAGCACGGTCGCGACCGCCGCGATGGTCGGGTCGATATTGTCCTGGATGCCCTGCCAGATCATCTTCGGCAGGGTCTGGACATTGCGCACGGTCAGGAACAGCACGGCGACGATCTCGTCGAAGGAGACGATGAAGGCGAAGAGCGCGCCGGCCAGCATGCCCGGCCGCGCCGCCGGAACGACCACCGAGATCACCGTGGTCCAGACCGAGGCGCCGAGGCTGCGCGCCGCCTGCGGGATGCGGCGGTCGAGGTTGGCCAGGGCCGCGAAGACCGAGATGGTGACGTAGGGCAGCGCCAGCAGCGTGTGCGCCAGGATCACGCCGCCCAGGGTATCGATCAGGCCGAGCTGGACCCAGAAGCGGTAGAAGCCGAGGGCCTGCACGACCGGCGGCACCAGCAGCGGGGTGATCAGCACCCAGCGCGCCACCGTCGCCCAGAAGTCGGAGAGGAACCAGCAGCCGACCGCGAAGGCGGTGCCGAGCAGCGTCGCCAGCGCCGAGACGGCGACGCCGATGACGACGCTCTGCCAGGTCGCCTCCAGCCAGCGCGGGTTGGTGAAGTAGTTGACGTAGTGGGCCAGCGACAGGCCCTGCCCGGGCAGCGAGATGTAGGAGTGGTCGGTCAGCGAGACCGGCACCACGACCAGCATCGGCAGCAGCAGGAAGGCCAGCACCATCCAGGCGCCGGTGCGCATCGCGATGCGGAAGAAGCTCGCCTTCTGCATCAGCCGCGCTCCAGCAGGGTCTTGCGCAGGTTGACGAAGCGCGCCGCGGCCAGGATCACCGCCGCGGTCGCGACCAGCAGGGCGACCGACAGCGCGGTGCCCAGGCCCCACTTCAGGAACTCCTGGATCTGGTAGGTGATGTACTCGGAGATCATCAGCACCCGGCCGCCGCCGAGCAGCGCCGGGGTGATGTAGAAGCCGAGCGAGATGACGAAGACCAGCAGCGCCGCCGAGAAGATGCCCGGCAGGGTCTGCGGCAGGTAGACCTGGCGGAAGGCGGTCAGCTCCGAGGCCCCGAGGCCGCGCGCCGCGGCGACGTAGGAGGGGTCGATGCCCTTCATGTTGGCCATCAGCGGCAGCACCGCGTAGGGCAGCATGACGTGGACCATGGCGATCAGCACGCCGAACTCGTTGTGCATCAGCGCCAGCGGCCGGTCGATCAGGCCGAGCCCGATCAGCGCGTCGTTGACCACGCCGCCGCGGCCGAGCAGGACGATCCAGGCGAAGCTGCGCACCAGCACGGAAAGCCAGAAGGGCAGCAGCACCAGCATCAGCATCAGGCCGACGTAGCGCGCCCGGGTGTTGTAGATGGCGTAGGCCACGACGTAGCCCAGCAGCAGGCAGCCGACCGTGGTCAGGGCGGCGACCCGGAAGGTGATGACGAAGCTGGTCCGGATCGCCCGGCTGGACAGCAGCTCGACGTAGTTGCCGAACCCGGTCGTCGGCTCGGTGAAGCTGATCGCGAAGATCTGGATCAGCGGCCAGACGTAGAAGATCAGCATGGCCGCCAGCGCTGGCAGGATCAGCAGCCAGTACCGGTGACGGTCCGCGAAAGCCCTGGCGGCCATGTCCGATCGCTCTTTCCGTTTGCCCCAGGTCGCCGGGTCAGTTGATCAGGGCGTCGATGTAGAGCTCCTCGGCCTTGACCTGGTTCTTGGCGTACCAGTCGTCGTTGTAGACGGTCTGGGTGGCCATGTGCTCGGGCGAGCTCGGATCCCAGGCCTTGAGCTCGTCCGGCACCATCGCCGCCGCGGCCGGGTTGGCCGGGCCGGAGCCGATCAGCTTCAGCCACTCGACCTGGAGCTTCGGGTCCTGGGTATGGGCGATGAACTTCATCGCGAGCTCGGCGCCGGCCGGGTTGTTCTTCGGCACGACCCAGGCGCCCGGCGACAGCACGCCCTCGTTGAAGGTGACGGAGAAGCCGCCGGCCGGCATCTGGTCGCGCAGCAGCTGGGCCCGGGTGCTCCAGATGCAGCCGATCGCCACCTCGTTCTGCAGGAACAGGTCCTGGCTCGCCGAGCCGGAGGACCAGACGATGATGTGCTCGCGCAGCTCGTGGAACTTGGCGATCGCCGCCTTGATGCCCTTCTCGTCCTTCAGGAAGTCGTAGACCTCCTGCGGCTTCGCGCCCATCGCCATGGCCGCCGTCTCCAGCATGCCGCGGACCGACTTGCGGAAGGTGCGCTTGCCGGGGAAGTCCTTGACGTTCCAGACGTCCGCCCAGGTCTTCGGCGTCTCCTTCAGCATCTGCGTGTTGCAGCAGAGCACGTAGCTGTACATGTAGTTGGCGACGCCGTACTCCCAGGTGAAGCCGTCGATCACCTTGGACTTGTCGACGATCGAGTAGTCGATCGGCGTGGCGACGCCCTGGTTGCCCATGATGATCGCCGAGCCGGGGCCGCTGTCGCAGACGTCCCAGACGACGGCGCCGCTCTCGACCATCGCGCGGATCTTGCCGGCCGAGGGGCCGGAGCCGTCGACCGTCACCTTGACGCCGGTCTCGGCGGTGAAGGTGTCGCCCATGACCTTCTGCAGCACCTTCGAGGGCTCGCCGCCCCAGTTCACCAGCACCAGCTCCTTGGCGTCGGCGAAGGCCTTGTCGCTGCCGATCAGCGGCACCAGGCCGAGCGCGCCGAGCAGCTTGAGCAGGCTGCGGCGGTCGATCTCGCCGCGCCGGAAGCGCTGTGCGGCGATCTCGGCGAGGTCCGTACGGAACGCTTGGTCCTCCATCGGTGAGGCCTCCTTCTTCCTGTTCATGTCGCTGTCTCCTTGTCGGATTGCTGTCGTTGCTCTTCTTGGGAGGCGCTCAGGCGTCCTCCAGGAACACGCAGGCGTCGGCGTCCCAGTCGAAGGAGACCGGCAGGCCGTCCTCGGGCACGACGCCGGACTTCCAGGTCGGGCAGGACACCAGGATCTGGCCGAAGCCGGGATGGTCGAGGATCACGTGGCAGCGCTCGCCCAGGTAGGAGGTCTGCCGGATCGCGCCCTCGAAGGCGGCGCCCTTCGGCGGCGCCAGGCGGATGCGCTCCGGGCGCAGCGCGACCCGGCCGCGGCCGCCCGCCGGCGGCGCCTCGGTCGCGACCTCGAAGCTCTCGCCGCCGGCGCGGCAGCGGGCGCGGCCGCCGGCGAAGCCCTCGACCTCGACGTCGAGGAAGTTGCTCTTGCCCAGGAAGTCGGCGACGAAGGTCGTGCGCGGCGCGTTGTAGAGCGCCCCGGGCTCGCCGATCTGCTGGACCAGCCCGTCCTTCAGGATGACGATGCGGTCGGACATCGACAGCGCCTCGTCCTGGTCGTGGGTGACGTAGATGAAGGTCACGCCGAGCTTGCGGTGCAGGTCCTTCAGCTCCCACTGCAGGTCGGCGCGCAGCTTCTTGTCGAGCGCGGACAGCGGCTCGTCGAGCAGCAGCACCGAGGGCCGGAAGGACAGGGCGCGGGCCAGCGCCACGCGCTGCTGCTGGCCGCCGGACAGCTGCGAGGGCATGCGGTCGGCGAAGCCCTCCATCTGGACCAGCGCCAGGCACTCCTCGACCCGCGCCTGGATATCGGCCGGCTTCCACTTCCGGACCTTGAGCGGGAAGGCGATGTTGTTGCGCACGTTCATGGTCGGGAACAGGGCATAGCCCTGGAAGACCATGCCGAAGTCGCGCCGGTCCGGCGGCAGGTCGGTGATGTCCTTGCCGCGCAACACCAGCCGGCCCTCGTCCAGGCCGGTGAAGCCGGCGATCGCCGTCAGCAGCGTCGTCTTGCCCGAGCCGGAGGGGCCCAGCAGGGTCAGGAACTCGCCCTCGCCGATGTCCAGCTCGATGCCGCCGAGCGCCTGGACGGTGCCGTAGCGCTTGACGGCCTTGCGGATCGACAGGACGGATGGGCTGCTGGGAGCGGTCATCAAAAGTCCAGCTGCTGCGAGGGTCGGCCGGCGCAGCAGATCATGGGGTGCCGCCACAGTGAAATTAAATAGACCCCCCGGTCTATAACCCCGGATTATGAAGTTCGGAGGCGAAGGACCGGCAGCCGGTCAGGCCGCTGCCGCGAGGATCCCGCCGAGCGCCATCGCGACCGCGGCCTGGGTCGGGTCGACGACCGGCAGCCCGAGCCGCTTCTCCAGGCGCGCACGCTGCGCGGCCATGCCGGCGCAGCCGAGCACGACGGCGCCGGCGCCGAGCGCCTTCAGCCTCTCGCCCCGGTCGGCGAGCTGGGCGAAGGCCGCCTCGCCGTGGCCGCTCTCGGCGACCGACAGGCCGTCCAGGGCCAGCTCGCCGGCGAGCCGGCTCTCGACCCCCATGCGGCGCAGGTAGCGCAGGTGGCGCGGGATCGAGGTCGCGGCGACGGCGATCACGCCGATCCGGTCGGCGCGGGCGAGAGCGCTCAGCACGCCGGCCTCCTGGATGCCGTAGACCGGCGCGGCGGTCACCGAGCGCACCAGGTCGATGCCGGGGTCGGAGTAGCAGGCGATGACGAAGGCCGAGGCGTCGGGGCGCCGCTCGGCCAGGTCGGCGAGGCGCAGTCCGGCCTCCTCGACGTGGCGCTGGGTGATGATGCCCGGCGGTCCCTCGGCGATCGTCAGGCACTCGATGGCCGGGCCGCCGGGAACGCGGAAGCGCTCCAGGGCCCGGGACAGGCCGTCGGTCACCGACTGCGAGGAGTTCGGGTTGACGACGAGGATGGGCCCCGGGGAGGGCGCGGGTCGGTCGGCGCTCATGCCCCCAGCTTGGCACCGAAGCCGCGGTCGCGGTCAAGCGCCGCGGCGCGCCCGCCTCCGCTTCGGCCGGCGCAGGCCTCGCCGGGGTGCCGTATAGGACGGCCTTATAGCCGCGGCGCGATCGATAATTGGCCGCTCGCGGCGGGCCGGTGCCAGAGTGTCGGCGGGGGAGGCCGAGCGGGTCGGCCGGCACGGAGAGCGCGATGAGAGAGTTCGATCTGGTCGTCCGCGGCGGGACCGTGGTCACCGCGGCCCAGACCATGGACTGCGACGTCGGCATCGTCGACGGCAAGGTCGCGGCCCTGATGGCCGGGCTGCCGCCGGGCCGCGCGGAGGTCGACGCGACCGGCCGCCTGGTCCTGCCGGGCGGCGTCGAGGCGCACTGCCACATCGAGCAGAAGTCCTCCTTCGGCCTGATGACCTCGGACGACTTCTACAGCGCGACGGTCTCGGCGGCCTTCGGCGGCAACACCACGGTGCTGCCCTTCGCCGCGCAGCACCGCGGCCAGTCGCTGCTCGAGGTCGTCGAGGACTACGAGCGGCGGGCCGGCGAGAAGGCGGTGATCGACTATTCCTACCACCTGATCGTCTCCGACCCGACCGAGGCGGTGCTGAACGACGAGCTGCCGGCGCTGATCCGCCGGGGCCTGACCTCCTTCAAGGTCTACACGACCTACGACCTGCTGAAGCTCGACGACTACCAGATCCTCGAGGTGCTGGCCGTGGCGCGGCGCGAGGGCGCCCTGGTCATGGTGCACGCCGAGAACCACGAGATGATCCGCTGGCTGACCGAGCGGCTGCTGGCCCGCGGCCATGTCGCGCCGCGCTACCACGGCATCGGCCACAGCCGGCTCGCCGAGGGCGAGGCGACCAGCCGGGTGATCAGCCTCTCGGAGCTGCTCGACGTGCCGCTGCTCGTCGTCCACGTCTCCTGCCGCCATGCCACCGAGGCGATCCGCGACGCCCAGACCCGGGGCCTGAGGATCTACGGCGAGACCTGCCCGCAGTACCTCTTCCTGACTCTGGAGGACCTGGACCGGGCGGGCATGGACGGGGCGATGTACTGCTGCAGCCCGCCGCCGCGCGACGCCGAGTCCCAGGCGGCGATCTGGAACGGCCTGCAGAACGGCACCTTCCAGGTCTTCTCCTCCGACCACGCGCCCTACGCCTTCGACGAGACCGCCAAGCTGGCGGCCGGCCCGGACGCGCCCTTCCACAAGATCGCCAACGGCCTGCCGGGCATCGAGCTGCGCATGCCGCTGCTGTTCAGCGAAGGCGTGCGCAAGGGCCGCATCGACCTGCAGCGCTTCGTCGAGCTGACCTCGACCAACGCCGCGCGGCTCTACGGCCTGTTCCCGCGCAAGGGCACGATCGCGATCGGCGGCGACGCCGACCTCGCGATCTGGGAGCCGGAGAAGCGGGTCGAGGTGCAGTGGGAGCTGCTGCACGACAGGGTCGGCTACACCCCCTATGCCGGAAGGCAGCTGACCGGCTGGCCGACCACCGTGGTCAACCGCGGCCGTGTCGTGGTCGACGGCGGCCGGCTGCTGGCCGAGCGCGGCTCCGGCCGCTTCGTGCCGCGGGGCAGCTCCAGCTTCGCCCGGCCGCGCGGCGTCGCCCTGCGCGAGCTGGACGAGACCCGCAACTTCGGCGCCGCCCTGCTCGACTAGGGAGCGACCCGGACCGGGCGGAGCCGCGGCCGGCAAAGCAAAAGGGCCAGCCGAGGCGGCTGGCCCTTTCGGATCTGGTGGAGCCGGACGGAATCGAACCGACGACCTCTACAATGCCATTGTAGCGCTCTCCCGACTGAGCTACGGCCCCTTCGCCCCTCGCGGGGAAACTCGTGCCTCGGCGCCTCGGGGTGCGCCGGGGATGCGGAAATTAGGGAGCGTTCCCCGGCAATGCAAGCCGGAAAATCGAGGCTCGCTTCCGTCGCGCGCCGCCCCCGTCAGTCCTCCTTGTCGTCGTCCGCGACGTCGACCTCGATGTCGTCGTCGTCGCCCAGGTCGGCGGTGTCCTCGACCATGTCGTCGTCGCTCTCGTCGGCCTCGGCCTCGTCGTCGAGCTCGAGCTCGTCGTCGTCCATGATCGCGGCGTCACGCGCCTCGTCGACCTTCGACTTGGTCGGCCGGGGCTTCTCCTTGGGCGCCAGGGGCTTGCCGCGCCGGCTCTTGAGCACGGCCTCGGGATCGAAGGTCGCACCGCAGGCGGGGCAGACGATCGGGTCCTTGCCGAGGTCGTAGAACTTGGCGCCGCAACTCTGACAGATGCGCTTGCTGCCCCACTCAGGCTTCGCCACGTCGGATCTCCCGTCTTTCTTCGTCGCGGACGTTCAGGGATAAAGGAAGGCGGCGCGTTTGCCACGCTCCGCCGGGCTTGTCAAACCCTTCTCGCGCGCGCTAATCCCCCGGCGCCGCCGGGCGCCACGGGAACGCGCCGGGGGCTTTTCCGTTCCGGGCCCGTGCCCCGCAGCCGCAGAGGTCGCCGCCAGAGCCGTGAGCACGTCAGGATCCAGCCAGCAGCCCGCCTCCCGGACCGGACACGACCGGGGCGGCCGCGCCATGACCGCACGGCCCGGCGGACCGCTCGCCGGCCGCATCGCGGTGCCCGGCGACAAGTCGATGTCGCACCGCGCCCTGATGCTCGGCGCCCTGGCCGAGGGCGAGACCCGCATCGAGGGCCTGCTCGAGGGCGAGGACGTGCTGTCGACGGCCGGCGCCATGGCCGCGCTCGGCGCCGAGGTCGAGCGGCTCGGCGACGGCCGCTGGCGGGTCGTCGGGCGCGGCGTCGGCCGGCTGGCCGAGCCGGCGCAGCCGCTCGACTTCGGCAATGCCGGGACCGGCGCGCGCCTCTGCCTCGGCCTGATCGCCCAGCAGCCGATCTTCGCCGTGCTGGTCGGCGACGCCTCGCTGAGCCGGCGCCCGATGGGCCGGGTCACCGAGCCCCTGGCCCGGATCGGCGCCCACTTCCTGTCGCGCGCCGGCGGCCGCCTGCCGCTGGCGATCCGCGGCGCCGAGCAGCCGCAGCCGATCAGCTACCGCCTGCCGGTCGCCTCGGCCCAGGTCAAGTCGGCCCTGCTGCTGGCCGGCCTGGCCGCCGAGGGCACGACCGAGGTGATCGAGCCGGAGGCGACCCGCGACCACACCGAGAACATGCTGCGCGCCTTCGGCGCCACCGTGACGGTGAGCGACGAGGCCGACGGCCGCCACGTCCGGCTGGCCGGCCCGGCGCGGCTGACGGCGGCGCCGGTCACCGTGCCGGGCGACATCTCCTCGGCCGCCTTCCCGCTGGTCGCGGCGCTGGTCGTGCCCGGCTCCTCGGTCGTCATCGAGAACGTCGGGGTCAATCCGCTGCGCACCGGCCTGCTCGACTGCCTTGCCGAGATGGGCGCCGGCCTGCGCCTGGTGAACCGCCGCGACCAGGCCGGCGAGCCGGTCGCCGACCTGGTCGCCGAGGCCGGGCCGCTCAAGGGCATCGTCGTGCCGCCGGAGCGCGCGCCCTCGATGATCGACGAGTATCCGATCCTGGCCGTCGCCGCGGCCTTCGCCGAGGGCCGCACCGAGCTGCGCGGCCTCGGCGAGCTGCGCGTCAAGGAGAGCGACCGCCTGGCCGCCACGGCGCGGGGCCTCGCGGCCTGCGGCGTCGCGGTCGAGGAGGGCGAGGACTGGCTGGTCGTGCACGGCCTCGGCGGATCCGGTCGCCGGCCCGCCGGCGGCGCGCGCATCGAGGCCAACCTCGATCACCGCATCGCCATGGCCTTCCTGGTGCTCGGGCTGGCCGCCGCGGCGCCGGTCGAGGTCGACGACGCCAGCCCGATCGACACCTCCTTCCCCGGCTTCGCAGCCCTGCTGCGCGGCCTCGGGGCCGATCTCGCCTGAATCTCGACCAGCTTCCGGAGTAGCGATGACCGCCGAGCCTTCGAGCCTGCCCGAAACCCGTTCCGCCGACCGGCCGGCGATGGTCGTCGCCATCGACGGCCCGGCGGCCGCCGGCAAGGGCACGCTGGCCCGCGGCCTCGCTCGGCAGCTCGGTTTCGCCTACCTCGATTCCGGCTCGCTGTACCGTGCGGTCGGCGCCAAGGTGCTGGCCGAGGGCGGCGATCCGGCCGACGACGAGACCGCGGCGCGCGTGGCCGAGGCCCTGCAGCCGGCCGACCTGGAGCGGCCCGACCTGCGCAGCGAGGCGGTCGGCCGGGCGGCGTCCCTGGTCGCCGCCAAGCCCCGGGTGCGCGCCGCGCTGCTGGCCTTCCAGCGCCACTTCGCGGCGAGCCCGCCGGACGGCAAGGCGGGGGCCGTGCTCGACGGCCGCGACATCGGCACGGTGGTCTGTCCGGACGCGCCGGCCAAGCTGTTCGTCGACGCCAGCGTCGAGATCCGCGCGCGCCGGCGCATGGAAGAGTTGCGGCAGACGGGCGCCGACGCTATATACGCGGCCGTCCTGGCAGACCTTAAGGAGCGCGACGAGCGGGATCGCAATCGCGCTGTCGCTCCTTTGAAGCCGGCGGACGACGCCGAGCTCCTCGACACGACGGATCTCGGCATCGAGGAGGCGCTCGAAACGGCGCTCCGCATCGTCCGTCGGAAGACCGGCCTCGCCGTGACCAAGCAAGCCTGACGCGGTACCGGACAGCCCCAATGGCACCGGGCGGCGTCGGGAAGACCGCCGGAGAAAACCGGCCGGCCTGGATAACCCGAAAACGCGAAAGGACTACACACAGTCATGAGTGACACCGCCGCGGCCTCGCCGCAGACCCAGAACAAGGAATCTTTCGCCGCGCTGCTCGAGGAATCCCTCGGCACCGAGGACAGCCTCGAAGGCACCGTCCTGCGCGGCCGCGTCATCCGCATCGAGGGTGACAGCGTGCTGGTCGACGTCGGCCTGAAGTCCGAGGGCCGCGTCGCCCTCAAGGAGTTCGTCAAGGGCGGCGAGGACGACGGCCTCGAGCCCGGCAGCACCGTCGAGGTCTTCCTGGAGCGCATGGAGGACAAGAACGGCGAGGCGATGCTGAGCCGCGAGAAGGCGCGCCGCGAGGAGAGCTGGAACCAGCTCGAGAAGGCCTACGCCGACAACAAGCGCGTCACCGGCCACATCTTCGGCCGCGTCAAGGGCGGCTTCACCGTCGACCTCTCGGGCGCCGTGGCCTTCCTGCCCGGCAGCCAGGTCGACATCCGCCCGGTGCGCGACGTGACGCCGCTGATGCACACGCCGCAGCCCTTCCAGATCCTCAAGATGGACCGCTCGCGCGGCAACATCGTGGTGTCGCGCCGCGCCGTGCTGGAAGAGGACCGCGCCGAGCAGCGCAGCGAGCTGGTCGCCAACCTCAAGGAAGGCCAGATCCTCAACGGCATCGTCAAGAACATCACCGACTACGGCGCCTTCGTCGATCTCGGCGGCGTCGACGGCCTGCTGCACGTCACCGACATCTCCTGGCGGCGCATCAACCACCCGACCGAGGCGCTCTCGATCGGCCAGCAGGTCAAGGTGCAGGTCATCCGCTTCAACCCGGAGACCCAGCGCATCAGCCTCGGCATGAAGCAGCTCGAGGCCGATCCCTGGGAGGGCGTGTCGGCCAAGTACCCGGTCGGCGCCAAGTTCATCGGCCGCGTCACCAACATCACCGACTACGGCGCCTTCGTCGAGCTGGAGCCGGGCATCGAGGGCCTGGTCCACGTCTCCGAGATGAGCTGGACCAAGAAGAACGTCCATCCGGGCAAGATCGTGTCGACCTCCCAGGAGGTCGAGGTGATGATCCTCGACGTCGACGAGCAGAAGCGCCGCATCTCGCTCGGCCTCAAGCAGGTCCAGGCCAACCCCTGGGAGGACCTGGTCGAGCGCTTCCCGATCGGCACCGAGCTGGAAGGCGAGATCAAGAACATCACCGAGTTCGGCCTGTTCGTCGGCCTGCCCGGCGACATCGACGGCATGGTCCACCTCTCGGACCTCGACTGGGAGAAGTCCGGCGAGGAGGCCGTGAAGGACTACCAGAAGGGCCAGATGGTCAAGGTCAAGCTGCTCGACATCGACGTCGAGAAGGAGCGCATCTCGCTCGGCATCAAGCAGCTCGAGTCCGATCCCTTCGAGAACACCGCCGACCGCTTCAAGAAGGGCGCGGTGGTCACCGGCACGGTCTCCGAGGTCAACGACGGCGGCGTCGAGCTGCAGCTCTCCGAGGGCGTCACCGGCTTCATCCGCAAGGCCGACCTGTCGCGCGACCGCTCCGAGCAGCGCCCGGAGCGCTATGCGGTGGGCGAGCGCGTCGACGCCAAGATCACCAGCGTCGACCGCAAGAGCCGCAAGATCTCGCTCTCGATCAAGCAGCTGCAGATCGACGAGGAGAAGCAGGCGATGGCCGAGTACGGCAACACCGACTCCGGCGCCAGCCTGGGCGACATCCTGGGTGCCGCGCTGAAGCAGCAGCAGCAGAAGCAGGAGGCCGAGGGCGGCGACAAGTAAGCCGTCCCGAGCCCGCTGCGACGGATTGCGGCCGGGTCCCGACGGGGCCCGGCCGTTTTTCGTTGCGGGAGCGCCGCCGGCCGTGCGCCGAACCTTCCTCAGGGTCGTGCGTTATCTCCTTGTTATGAAAGGCGCTTCCTTGACCGCTCAAGGCGCCTCTGGCAGGCTAGCGCAGGCGTGTGGACAGGCCTTGCCCTCCTGGCTGGCTGTGGGACCATCAGGCGCCGGCCTGGACCGGGAATCGGGGAACCATGACCAAGTCCGAGCTGATCCAGCGGATTGCCGAGCTCAATCCGCACCTCTACCACCGCGACGTCGACCGCATCGTCTCGACGATCTTCGACGAGATCGCGGAAGCGCTGGCGCGCGGCGACCGGGTCGAGCTGCGCGGCTTCGGCGCCTTCTCGGTCAAGCAGCGGGATTCCCGGATCGGCCGGAACCCCCGTACCGGCGAGGCGGTCCCCGTCGCGGCCAAGGCGGTGCCCTTCTTCAAGACCGGCAAGCAGCTGCGCGAGCGCCTGAACGTCGACTAGGGTCGGCGGCCGGGTCGGCCGCCGGGACCATGCATGCTGGAGGCGGCCGGCCGGTCGGCTGCCGAACCGCGGGCCGTGCCGGCCCGGCCCAACGGAGGAGATTGACCCAGTGAAGCGGCTGCTCTGGCTTCTGACCGCTCTGCCCCTGCTCGTCGTGCTGGTCGTCTTCTCGGTCAACAACCGCGGCGCCATCGCGGTCAACCTCTGGCCGCTGCGCTACGAGGCGGCGCTGCCGCTGTTCCTGGTCGTGCTCGGCAGCCTGGTGATCGGCTTCCTGCTCGGCCTGCTGCTGGAATGGCTGTTCGAGGGGCGTACCCGCGCCGCCCTGCGCGCCGAGCGCCGGCGCCTCGCCGCCAGCGAGCGCGAGCTGAAGAAGCTGCGCCAGGCCGAGGCCAAGCGTGCCGCCGAGCGCAAGGCGCCCGCGCGCCCGGCCCTTGAGGCGCCGATGAGCACGGCGCTGCCGGCCCCCTCCGAGCGCTGAACCGCGCCGCCCCCTCGTCCGACCGAGCGTTCCAGGGGTCCCGTCGATGCGCATCGTCGCCGCCAACGAGGTCCAGGCCGCCCTCGACTTCCCGCTGCTGGTCGACCGGCTGCGCGACGCCTTCCGCCGCGACGTCGCGGCGCCGGTGCGCCATCACCACAACCTGCCCAGGGGCGGCGAGCCGGACGCGACGCTGCTGCTGATGCCGGCCTGGCAGTCGGGCCGGCACGTCGGCATCAAGATCGTCACGGTGACGCCGGGCAACGCCGAGCGGGGGCTGCCGGCGGTAACCGGCGTCTACCTGCTGAACGACTGGAAGACGGGCGCGCCGATCGCGCTGATCGACGGGCCGATGCTGACCCTGCGACGCACCGCCGCAGCCTCGGCGCTGGCCGCCAGCTACCTGGCGCGCCAGGACGCCGAGCGGCTGCTGATGGTCGGCACCGGGGCGCTGGCGGCGCATCTGGTCCAGGCCCACGCCGCCGTGCGGCCGATCTGCAACGTGCTGATCTGGGGCCGCAATCCCGCCAGGGCCGAGAAGCTGGCGCGGGCGCTGAACCGGCGCGACTTCAAGGTCGACTTCACCGAGGACCTGGAGGGCGCGGCGCGCGGCGCCCACGTGATCAGCTGCGCGACGCTCAGCCACGATCCGCTGGTCCAGGGCGAGTGGCTGCAGCCGGGCACGCACCTCGACCTGGTCGGCGGCTTCACGCCCGAGATGCGCGAGACCGACGACGAGGCGATCCACCGCGCCCGGGTCTTCGTCGACACCCGGGCCGGGGCGACCACGGAGGCCGGCGACATCGTCCAGCCGCTGGCCAGCGGGGTGCTGAAGGAGGCGGACATCGCCGGCGATCTCTTCGAGCTGTGCCGCGGCGAGCGGCCGGCCCGCCGCTCCTACGCCGAGATCACGCTGTTCAAGTCGGTCGGCACCGCGCTCGAGGACCTGGCCGCGGCGCAGCTGGTCGTCGAGCGTACATGACGGGCCGGCGCACATGACGGGCCGACGCACATGATCCCGGGGGCCGGGCCGGCCAGGCCGGGCCCTGCCGAGCTCCAGAGGATGCTGGAGCGGGCCGTGGCGCTGCACCGCGCCGGCCGGCCGGCCGAGGCGCTGCCGCTCTATCGCCGCCTGCTGCAGGCCGCGCCCCGGCATCCCGACTGCCAGCATCTCTACGGCCTGGCGCTGCATCAGGCCGGCCGCGGCCGCGAGGCCCTGCCGCCGCTCGAACGGGCCGTCGCGCTGGCCGGCGACAACGCCGCCTTCTGGCGCAGCCTCGTCGCCGTGCTGCGCGAGCTCGGGCAGCAGGAGCGGGCGCTCGAGACGCTGCGCCGGGCCCTGCGCAGGCTGCCGGAGGACCCCGGGCTCGCGGCCCTGCAGGGCGACCTGCTGGCCGCCGGCGGCGACCTCGCCGGAGCGGTCGGGGCCTGGCGGCGGGCGCTGGAGGTCGGGCCGCCGGCGGCGCCGCTGCTGGCCAATCTCGGCAGTGCCCTCAACGCCCTCGGCCGGCACGACGAGGCGCTCGCCGCCTACGACCGGGCGCTCGCTCTCGATCCCGACCTGCCGGCCGCCCTGACCGGCCGGGGCGAGGCGCTGCTCCGCCTCGGGCGCGAGGCCGAGGCCCTGGCGCCGCTCGGCCGCGCGCTCGAGCGCGAGCCGGGCTCGCTGCCGGCGCTGAAGGCTCTCGGCCAGGCCCGCGAGGCGACCGGCGACGTCGAGGCGGCGGTCGCGACCTTCCGGCAGGGCCTGGCGCTGGCCCCGCACGACGCCGAGCTGCAGGCCGCCCTCGGCCAGAGCCTGCAGCGGCTCGGCCGCTTCGAGGCGGCGCGGGAGGCGCTGGAGCGTGCCCTGGCGCTGAAGCCCGACCATACCGACGCGCTGACCGCGCTGCTGCAGGGCCGGGCCCTGGCGCCCGACGCGCCCGAGGCCGGACGCCTGCGCTCGATCCTGGCCGACGAGGCGCGGCCCCTGGCCGAGCGGGCCGGTGCCGGCTTCGCCCTGGCCCGCGCCCTGCAGCGCGGCGCGGCCCACGAGGCGGCCTTCGCCGCCGCCGCCGAGGCGAATGCCCTGGCGGCGCGGGCCCGGCCGCACGACGCCGCCGGCTATGCCGCCTACGTCGAGGCGCTGCTCGCGGCCTTCCCGAAGGCCCTCTTCGAGCGCCTGGCCGGGTCTGGCGACCCCGACCCGCGGCCGGTCTTCGTCGTCGGCCTGCCGCGCTCCGGCACCAGCCTGGTCGAGCAGATCCTGGCCAGCCATCCCGCGGTCTACGGCGCCGGCGAGCTGACCGCGCTGCCGGCCCTGGCGCGCGCCCTGCCGGCGCGGCTCGCCGCGGCCGAGCCCTGGCCGGCCTGCGCCGCCCGGCTCGACGCGGCGGCGCTGCGCGGCCTCGCCGCCGACTACCGGGCGGCTTGGCCGGCGGCGACCAGCGGGGCGGCGCGGGTCACCGACAAGCTGCCGGCCAACTACCACTACCTCGGCCTGATCGCGCTCGCGCTGCCGGCGGCGCGCATCGTCGCCTGCCGGCGCGATCCGCGCGACGTCGCGCTGTCCAACTACTTCCAGTTCTTCGAGCGCGGCCAGACCTTCAGCCACGACCTCGGCGACCTCGCGCGCCAAGTCCTGGCGCACCGCCGGCTGATGGCGCACTGGCAGGCGCTGCTGCCGCCCGGCGCGATCCTCGAGGTCGACCACGAGGCGCTGGTCGACGACCTGGAGGGCGGTGCGCGCCGCCTGGTCGCGCACTGCGGCCTGGACTGGGATCCCGCCTGCCTCGCGTTCCATGAGACCGAGCGGGCCGTGCAGACGGCCAGCCTCTGGCAGGTCCGCCAGCCGCTCGACCGCGGCTCGGTCGGCCGCTGGCGCGCCTACCGGCGCCAGCTCGAACCCTTCGTCGCGGCGCTGGCCGCCGGGGGCTGGGAGCTCGACGACTAGGGTCGGCCCGCGGGGCTTGCCCGGCGGCCGGCCGGCCGCCATGCTGCCGCGCCCTTGCCGATCCCACCGAGGAAGCCTGCCGTGCCCGGAGCCTACGGCGCCGTCGACCCGCTGTTCCTGCTGCTCGCCGCGCTGGCGGCGGAGGCCTATCTCGGCGGCCTCGACTGGGGCTTCGGCGGCTGGTCCTGGCCGCGCCGGCGCTTCGCCGAGCTGCTGCGCACCCTGCAGCAGCGGCTCGACCGGCCGGAGCGGGGGCCGGCGGCGCTGCGCATTCGCGGCCTGCTGGTCGCCGGCCTGGTGCTGGTCGGAGCCCTCGTCCTCGGCGAGCTGGTCGGCCTGTTCACCCGCAACTACCCCTTCGCCTGGGCGATCGAGCTGGCGCTGCTGTTCGGCGCGCTGCGCCTGCGCCGCAGCCACCGCCAGGGCGAGCAGGTGCTGGCCGCGCTCGGCCGGGGCAGCGTGCAGGCGGCGCGCGGCGCCCTGGCCCGGCTCGGCGCCGCCGACCTGGCCCCGCAGGCGGTCGAGGCGCTGCCCCGCCAGGGCCTGGCGGTGACCGCCCAGACGCTGCTGGAGCGGCGCTTCGCCGACGCCGCCGTGGCGCCGGCCTTCTGGTTCGTGCTGCTCGGCCTGCCGGGCCTCTTCGCCTGGGTCGCGATGCAGCGCGCCTGCCTGGTGCTCGGCGGCCCGGGCCTCGCCGGCGGCCGGCTCGCCGGTGCCGCCAGCGCCGCCTTCGGCCGGCCGACGGCGCTGCTCTTCGCGGCGCTGCGCTGGGCGCCCGCGCGGCTGGCCGAGCTGCTGCTCGCCGCGGCGCGGCGGCTGCGCCGGGCGCCGCCGCCCGACGGGCCGCTCGAGGTCCTGGCCGGGGCGCTCAGCCGCCACGCCCTCGCCGGCCTGCTGCTCGCCGGCGGGCTGGTCCTGCTGATCGTGCTGCGCCTGCTGCTGCGCGGCGAGGTGCCCTGAGGGCCCTTTCCGGCCGAGGCGGGCAACCGCAAGGGCGGCGGCACGTTGTCCCTGGAGTCCCGACGATCGCCCGCCACGACCCGCGACCATGCCGACCGACCCGACGCTTGCCTTCGATGCCCTGGAGATCGCCGAGCGGCTCGGCGCCTCGATGGCGCTCGGCGCCGTGATCGGCCTCGACCGGGAGTGGCGGGACCGGCCGGCGGGCCTGCGCACCCACATCCTGGTGGCGCTCGCCTCGGCGCTCTTCACGATCCTCAGCTTCGAGCTGTTCGAGACCGCGCAGCAGGCCTCGTCTCACGCGCGCGCCGACCCGATTCGCGTCGTCGAGGCGGTGCTGACCGGCGTCGCCTTCCTGGGCGCCGGCACGATCATCCGCGCCTCGCGCCGCCTGGAGGGCGTCACCACAGGCGCCTCGATATGGCTGGTCGGCGCGGTCGGCATCGCGTGCGGCGGCGGCTTCTATGAGCTGGCGCTGATCGGCACCGCGATGGCGGTGCTGGTACTGACCGGCCTCGGCATGGTCGAGCGCCGGGTCGGTCCGAAGCGCCGGCGCCGCGAGCAGAAGGAGCGGGACGCCGAAGGAGGGTAGCGCTCTTCCGCGTGGCAGGCGGGGCGCGTCTCGACGCCGGCGCGGCCTCCGTGAAACGCGAACGGCTCCGCCCGGTCGCCCGGAGCGGAGCCGTCCCGAAGCCCGCGGCCCTACTTCAGGGCCTGGCGCAGCACGTCGGCCTTGTCGGTCTCGTACTTGCGCTTCAGCACGATGTCCTCGGCCGTGGCGCCCTTGCCGTAGAAGGCCTCGTTGTAGGCCTTGGCCTCGAGCAGGGCGGCGCCTTCGGCGGTCGCGCCGCCGTAGAGGCCCTGGTTCTTCGAGAAGGCGTAGATGTCTTCCTTCAGGTTCGTGGTGGTGCCGGCCTCGACGCCCTTGCCGACCGGTCCGACCGCGATCGAGGCGTCGGCGCCGAGCTTGAAGTTGTTGCGCAGGATCGCGTCGAGGGCGCCGTCGTTCATGATCGTCAGCACGACCTCGGAGACCTGGCCGCCGATCTGCAGGCCGAGGCTGGCCGCGGCCAGGGAGTAGAAGGCCGGGGCGCTCCAGTTGCCGGCGTTGTCCTTGACCAGCAGCACGCCGTCGCCGCCCTCGCCGCCGAGGATGAAGCCGCCCTTGACCAGCCGCGGGAAGATGATCACGGCGCGGGCCCGCGCGACGTAGTGCGGCAGTTCCGGCATGTCCGGATCGGTCTTCAGCGTCAGGTAGATCGAGGTCGACTGTGCGAGCACGTCGCGCGCCTCGGCGAGGTCGTTGGCGGCGAAGGCCGGCAGGCTGGCGCTCGCGGCCACGCCGGCGGCCAGGCCGGCGAAGCCGAGCCGGAGGAGGGATCGGCGGGCGAAGGTGAGGCTCATGTCGGTTCTTCTCCGGTGGCTGCGGGGGAGGCGCCGACTCGCGGCGCCGGCATCCCATGTGGGGAAGCATTGCGGCGAAGAAACGCCCGGACCAGGGTAAAGTTCAAAGAATGGGAGGGCGCGGCGCTCCCGCTCAGCCCGCCAGCAGGCCGTGCGGCGGGAAGTTGACCAGGCCGATGCGCCAGGCGACGGCGGCGTCGGGGTCGTGGCTGCCGGCGGCGCCGGCGATGCGGTCGATGCGGGTCAGCGAGCAGTTGGCGATCGAGAAGGACAGCACCGCCTCGCTGGGCCCGCCGAGGGCGATCGCGAGGGCGGCGCGGATCGTGCCGCCGTGGGCGACGCAGACGATGTCGCGGCCGGCGTGGCGTTCCGACAGCTCCCCGATCGCCTCGGCCGTGCGCGCGACCAGCTCGTCGAAGGATTCGCCGCCGGGCGGCCGCTCGTGCGCCGGGGCGTGCCAGAAGCGGTGCCACTCGGGCGCGCGCAGCTCGCGCAGCGCCTCGTGGCTCAGGCCCTGCCACTCGCCGAAGTGCTGCTCGGCGAAGCGCGGCTCGACCAGGGGCGCCGGCGGCGGCGGCGGCAGGTGGGCATGGATCGCGGCCGCGGTCTGGTGGGTGCGCCTGAGCTGGCTGGTCACCCAGAGGGCGTCGGCGGGCAGGCGCTCGGCGAGGCCGGTGAAGAGCGCGAGCTCGCCGCAGTCGCAGTCCAGGTCCTCCTGGCCGTAGATCCGCCCCTGCGAATCCACCGGGGCGTGGCGAATCCACCACCAGCGCGTCGTGTCGGTCATCGGGTCTCCGTTCGTGGTTCGGCCGTGCAGGGTCCGCCTCGCGGCGCGCCGTCCCGGCCGGCCAGGAGCGAGTCGCTCAGGCCAGCCCCACCGCGACCAGCAGCACCAGGATCTCCAGCACCTGCTGCAGGGCGCCCAGCACGTCGCCGGTATAGCCGCCGATCTGCCGTTCGGCCAGCCGCCCGAACAGGAAGACCGCCGCCAGGCCGAGCAGCAGGGCCAGCAGGGCGGCGCCGAAGGAGAGGGTCGCCCAGGCGACGACGAAGCCGATGGCGAGCGCCGTCCAGGCGTCGCCGCCCTCGCTGCGCCCGGCGCCGACCGCCAGGCCGTCGCGGCGCGCCAGCGGCTGCAGCAGGGTCAGCAGCGGCAGCAGCCCGCGCGACAGGCCGTGGGCGGCGATCAGGCCGGCGCCGGCCAGGCCCGCCTCGTCCGGGCCAGCCTGGGCCAGCAGGACCAGGGCCGAGGCGCGCAGGCCGACCGAGAGGGCGAGCGCCAGCACGCCGTAGCTGCCGATCCGGCTGTCGCGCAGGATCGCCAGCTTCTCCTCGCGGTCGCGGCCGCCGCCGAAGCCGTCGGCGACGTCGGCCAGGCCGTCCTCGTGGAGCGCGCCGGTCAGCAGCAGGCTCACGGCCAGGGTCAGGAAGGCGGCCGGCCAGTCGCCGAGCCCGAGCCAGCCGAAGAGCGCGAAGGCCAGCGCGGCCAGCAGGCCGATCAGCAGGCCGACCGCCGGGTAGGCGCGGGCGGCGTGCCGGAACGGCCGGCGCGGGTCGGCGGCCGGCAGCGGCAGGCGGGTCAGCAGGCCCGCGGCGTTGAGAAAGTCGCTGAGGAAGGCGGACATGACCGGTCTTTCCAGGGCAGGCGCCCGATTCGGGGCTGGTCTCGACTCGCGAGCTATAGGACAGTCCAGCCCCTTGACGGAAGCCGTCGTGACGGATTGGGCGACCCATTGGAGCGAGTGACATGAGCGATGCTGCCGAGCCGAGCCTCGAGGAAATCCGCGCCCTGGTCGGCGAGTTTCCGGCCGCCGATGCCGAGGCCGGGGAGGCCGCGGCCGAGCGCCAGGCGCAGCTGACCAAGCCGGCCGGCTCGCTCGGCCGCCTCGAGGAGCTGGCGCTCTGGCTGGCGCGCTGGCAGGGCCGGCCGGACCCCTCGATGGAGCGGCCGCGGGTCGCGGTCTTCGCCGGCAACCACGGCATCGCCGCGCGCGGCGTCTCGGCCTATCCGGCCGAGGTCACGGCCCAGATGGTCGCCAACTTCATCGACGGCGGCGCCGCGGTGAACCAGCTCTCGGCCTGGGTCGGCGCCGACCTCAGGATCTACGAGATGGCGCTCGACCAGCCGACCGCCGACTTCACGCAGGGCCCGGCGATGGCCGACGACGACTGCGCGCGCGCCATGGCCTACGGCATGATGAGCGTCGAGGAGGGCTTCGACGCCATGGCGCTGGGCGAGATGGGCATCGCCAACACGACCAGCGCCGCCGCGCTCTGCCTCGCGCTGTTCGGCGGCGAGGCGCGCGACTGGGTCGGCCGCGGCACCGGCGTCGACGAGGCCGGACTGGCCCGCAAGGTCGAGGTCGTCGAGGCCGGCCTGGCCGCCAACCCCGAGGCGCGCGACGAGCCCTTCGAGGCGCTGCGCCGGCTCGGCGGCTACGAGCTGGCGGCGATCACCGGCGCGGTCATGGCCTGCCGCCTGGCGCGCATCCCGGTCGTGCTCGACGGCTTCACCTGCACGGCGGCGGCGGCGGTGCTGCACCGCCTGGACCGCCACGCCCTCGACCACTGCCTGGTCGCGCACCGCTCGGTCGAGCCCGGCCACGCCCGCCTGCTGGCGGCGCTCGGCAAGACGCCGCTGCTCGACCTCGACATGCGCCTCGGCGAGGCCAGCGGCGCGGTCCTGGCGCTCGGCCTGCTGCAGGCCGCCTGCGCCTGCCACAACGGCATGAAGACCTTCGCCGAGGCCGGGGTCAGCGGCAAGGATTAGCCGTCGGCGCCGGCTTCGCTTCGCCCTTCGACAAGCTCAGGACGAAGCGAAAAGGAAGCCACCTGCTCCAAACGGCTTCATCCTGAGCCTGTCGAAGGGTGGAGCCGTTCGGGCGCAGACGATCGGCTCCGTCTCCTACTCCCCCTGCTGCAGCAGCAGCCCGTGCCGCCGGGCGACGCGGAAGGTGTAGAGGAAGACGGCGGCGCCGATCGCCAGATAGACGCCGTCGAGGGCCAGGGCCTGGACCAGCAGGTCCGGGCGGAAGGTGCCGTGGATCAGGATCGCGCGCATGCCCTCGAAGGTCGGGGTCATGGGGAAGCACCAGGCGATCGCCTGCAGCCAGGGCGGCAGCACCGAGACCGGGTAGTAGACCGAGGAGATCGGCGCCAGCAGGAAGATCGCCAGCCAGGCGACGTTCTCCGCGCCCTGGCCGACCCGCAGGATCAGCGACGACACCAGCATGCCGAGCGCCCAGCTCATGACCAGCAGGCAGGCGACGAAGGCGACCAGGGGCAGGCCCAGGTCGTAGATCGAGATGCCGTAGAACAGGATCGCCAGGCCGGTCGCCGGCAGCACGCCGATCAGGGTGCGCAGGAACGACATGACGGTCAGCGCGACCAGCAGCTCGTGGGGCCGGAGCGGGCTGACCGCGAGGTTGCCGAGGTTGCGCGACCAGATCTCCTCGATGAAGGAGAGGGTGAAGCCGAGCTGGCCGCGGAACAGCACGTCCCAGAGGATGACCGCGGTGACCAGCACGCCGGCGGCGTTGGCGATCACCGAGGAGCTCTGCAGCAGGTAGAGCGTGACGAAGCCCCAGATGACCATCTGGATGGTCGGCCAGTAGGCCAGCTCGACGACGCGCGGCCAAGAGCTGCGCATCAGGTAGAGGTGGCGCAGCACCATCGCGCCGACCCGGCCCCACATCGAGCCGTGGGGCATCTCGCCGCGCAGGGGCTCGCGGCGGCTCACAGCTCGCCCCCCTCGGTGTGGTGCGAATGCTCCGCGGGCGGCGCCGGCAGGTGCTCGGAGCGACGGTCGCGGGCGATGTCCAGGAAGACCTCCTCCAGGTTGGTGCGGCCGTACTTCCTGAGCAGCGCCGCCGGCGTCGCCTCGTCGACCAGGCGGCCGGCCTTCAGCATGACCACCCGGTCGCAGAGCCGCTCGACCTCGGCCATGTTGTGGCTGGCCAGCAGGATCGCGGCGTGGCGCTCGGCCTGGTAGCGCTCCAGGTAGCTGCGCAGCCAGTCGGCGGTGTCGGGGTCCAGCGAGGCGGTCGGCTCGTCGAGCAGCAGCACCTCGGGCCGGTTGATCAGCGCCTTGGCCAGCGAGACGCGGGTCTTCTGGCCGGCCGAGAGGCGGCCGGTCCGCTTGTTCCAGATGCCCTCGAGGTCGAGCGCGTGGGCGAGCTCATCGAGCCGGGCGCGGCGGTCCGGGATGCCGTAGAGGCGGGCGAAGAAGCCCAGGTTCTGGCCGACCGTCAGGCGCCGCGGCAGGTCGACGTAGGGGCTGGAGAAGTTGATCCGGTGCAGCACCCGGTGCGGGTGGCGCGCCATGTCGCAGCCGAGCATCCGGACCGAGCCGCCGCTCGGCAGCAAGAGGCCGAGCAGCATCGAGATCGTCGTGGTCTTGCCGGCGCCGTTGCCGCCGAGCAGCGCCACGGTCTCGCCCGGGGCGACCGAGAAGCTCAGGCGGTCGACCGCCGTGAAGTCGCCGAAGCGCTTCGTCAGCTCGTGGATCTCGATGGCGGGCGCGCCGCCGCTGGGGGGCTGCTGGGACACCCGTCCGCATATAGCGTGCCGGCCGCGGCGCGGCCAGAGGCGCGCCGGTCGGGCCTGCATTGCGCCCTACCGCGCGAAGCGCGCGGCGGCGCCGATCAGGTCGATCAGGTCGAACAGGCGGGCGAGGTAGTGGTCGCGCAGGGCGAAGCGGCCCTCCTCCTCGGCGAGGCGCTGCTCGAGGGCGTCGACGAAGCGCCTGAGGCGGCGCTGGTGCAGGCCGAGGCGCGCCTGCAGCGGGTCGGCGACGAGGCCGGAGAAGGCGGTCGCGGCGGCGCCCAGCACCAGCACGCCGCCGACCGCCGAGGCGGTCGCGACGGCCGGGGCCGCCGCCGGGAACAGGCCGTACCACAGGCCGCCGGCCCAGGCGCCGAGCGGGAAGCTGGCGATCGCCATCTGCTGCGCCACCAGGTTGGCCAGCACCGGGCCGAGGGTCAGGGCGCCGGGCGTCCACTGCTTGGCGACCAGCGCGCCGACGCCGGCGGAAAGCAGGGCGTTGGTCAGCTCGGCCGCGGCGGCCCGGCTGTCGACGTAGGTGCGCAGCGACTCGGTCAGCCAGGCGCGGAACTCGGGATCGTCGGCCTTGCGGCCGATCGCCTTCAGGAGGGCGTCGAGCGCGGCGGCGAGGTCCGGATCGGCCAGGATCGCGAGCGCCAGGGCGTCCCGGTCGCTGCGCCGGCCTTCCCCGGGGCCGCCGTCCGGCCCCTGCGCGGGATCGTGCTGGGCATAGGGCAGCTCCAGGAAATCCGCGAACAGGCGCCACTCCAGCTCGCGGGCGACGGCGGTGCGCAGGAAGCTGGGGTGCCGTTCCAGGCGCCCGGCGAGGCCCTCCAGGCCGCGCCGCCGGGCGACCCTGGCGCCGCCGCGCGCGGCCAGCACCGGCACGGCGAGCAGCAGGTTGGCCGGCGCCCGCAGCAGGTCCCAGCCGACCGCGTGGCGGTGCAGGCCGAGGGCGCCCCTGAGGCCGAAGGTGCGGCGCACGAAGGGGTCGATGCGCTGGCGCCGCTCGGCACAGTAGCGCGCGATGCCGCGGCGCACGGCGCGCCGCGCCAGCGAGGGATCGACCGGCAGGTTGGCGGGCGGCAGGGCCGAGAAATCGGCGTCGGCGCCCGGCTCGCGGGGCTCGGCGGTGTCGCTCATGCTGTTAGGTATGGGGACGGGCGGGGCGCTCCGCCAGCCCGCGGCGCCGCCCGTTCCGGGCCGGAACGGCTGCCCTGCGCCGGACGGGCTGCCGGCGCGGCGGGCGATCGACTATAAGCGCCGCACCATGGCCTTCGCTCCACGCTCCCGCCCCGTCACGACCCTGCTGATCCTGCTGGTCGCCTTCGGTCCGGCCTCGACCGATCTCTACCTGCCGGCGCTGCCCTCGATCGCGCGCGCCTTCGGGGCCGATTCCGGCGCGGCGCAGCTGACCCTCTCGGTCTTCCTGCTCGGCTTCGCCGTCGCGATGCTGGCGCACGGGCCGCTCAGCGACCGCTTCGGCCGCCGGCCGGTGCTGTTCGGCGCGCTCACGGTCTACCTCGCGGCCAGCGCCGCCTGTGCGCTGGCGCCCTCGATGGAGGCGCTGATCGCCGCGCGCTTCCTGCAGGCGCTCGGCGCCTGCGCCGGCGCAGTGATCGGGCGCGCCATCGTGCGCGACGTCTACCAGCCGCACGAGGCGGCGCGCATCATGTCGTTCCTCGCCATGGCCATGGCGGTGGCGCCGGCGATCGGGCCGATCCTCGGCGGCTGGCTGACCACGACCTTCGGCTGGCAGGCCGCCTTCGCGGCGCTGCTGGTGTTCGGCTCGGTCGCCTTCGCCGGCGTGCTCTTCGTGCTGCCGGAGACCCATCTCTCGCCCGATCCGGGGGCGATCCACCCGGTCCGGATCCTGTCGAACTACCGCAGCCTGGTCGCCGACACGCGCTTCCGCGGCTACGTGCTGGTCGTCACCGGCAGCTATGCCGGCATCTTCGCCTACATCTCCGGCTCCTCCTTCGCGCTGATCGACGGCCTCGGCCTCAGGCCCGACCAGTACGGCTTCTGCTTCTCGGCCGCGGTGCTCGGCTACATGTCGGGCAGCTTCGGCGGCGGCCGGGCGACGACGCGCCTCGGCATCGACCGGACGATCGCCCTCGGCAACGCCTTCCAGCTGGTCGGCGGCCTGGCCGGCCTGGGGCTGGCGCTGGCCGGCGTCTTCTCGATCGCCAGCGTGGTCGCGCCTGCGGCAGTCTTCTTCTTCGGCAGCGGCTTCGCCCTGCCCAACGCCACGGCCGGCGCGATCAATCCCTTCCCGCGCATGGCCGGCGCAGCCTCGGCGCTGATGGGCTTCCTGCAGATGGCCGGGGCGGCCCTGCTCGGCGCCGTCGTCGGCCAGCTGCAGAACGGCGGTCCCGGCATGATGATGGCGGCGATCGCCTTCGGCGGCCTCGTCGCCGTCCTGGCCCACCGCCTGATCGTGCGGAAGCTGGCGAGCAGCTGAGCCTGGCCGGCCCGGGCGCGGAGCGCCCGGTCACAACCCCGTAGACACCGCCGTGCCAGCGACTATGCTCCGCGCCCGATGACTTCCCCCAAGACCGGCGACCTGTCCCTGGCCGAGCGCCCGACCCTGCGGCTCAAGCCGAAGGCCGACAAGCGCGTGCGCGGCGGCCACCCCTGGATCTTCTCGAACGAGATCGTCATGGAGGGCGAGGCGCGCAGCCTGCCGCCCGGCACCGTGGCGCGCTTCGAGACCGCCTCCGGCGAGCCGCTCGGCGCCTTCCTCTACAACCGCCACCCGCTGATCGCGGCGCGGCGCCTGTCGCGCGACCCGAACCTGCTGCTCGACGGCGGCTGGTTCCGCCAGGTGCTGCGGCGCGCGCTGGCGATCCGCGAGGGCCTGGTCGGCGTGCCCTTCTACCGGCTGGTCCATGCCGAGGCCGACGGCCTGCCGGGCACGGTGATCGACCGCTTCGGCGACCACCTGGTGCTGCAGGTCAACGTCGCCGGCATCGAGGCGCACCTCGACCTGCTGCTCGAGGCGCTCGACGAGGTCGTGTCGCCGACGGTGATCCTGCTGCGCAACGACTCCGCGGCACGCCAGCTCGAGGGCATCGAGAGCTACAGCCGCACCGCCAAGGGCAGGCTGGAGGGCCCGGTCGAGATCGAGGAGCGCGGCGCGCGCTTCCTGGCCGACCTGGGCGAGGGCCAGAAGACCGGCTGGTTCTACGACCAGCGCGACAACCGGGTGTTCGCCTCGGCGCCGCTCAAGGCGATGGGTGAGGGCGCCCGGGTGCTCGACCTCTACGCCTTCGCCGGCGGCTTCGCGGTCCAGGCGGCCAGGGCCGGCGCCGCCGAGGTGCTGGCGATCGACCGCTCCGCCTCGGCGCTGCGCCTCGCCGAGCGCTCGGCCCAGCTCAACGGCGTCGAGGGCCGCATCGAGTTCAAGAAGTCCGACGCCTTCGCCTCGCTGGAGTTCCTGGAGCGCAACGGTCGCCGCTTCGACCTGGTGGTCGCCGACCCGCCGGCCTTCGCCAAGAGCAGGAAGGACCTGCCGCAGGCGCTGCGCGCCTACCGCAAGCTGGCGCGCCTGGCCGCCGGCGTGGTCGTCCCCGGCGGCTACCTGACGCTCTGCTCCTGCTCGCACCACGTCGACCCGCCGGCCTTCGCCGAGCAGTGCCGGCGCGGCCTGTTCGACGCCGGCCGCGAGGCGCGCCTGCTCAAGACCGCCGGCGCCGCCCCCGACCACCCGGTCCACCCGGCCCTGCCCGAGAGCGCCTACCTGAAGGCGCTGTTCTACGCGCTGGATTAGGGGGGCTGGATACCTCTACCCTCCGGGGAGAGGTCGGATCGGCGCAGCCGATCCGGGTGAGGGGAGGGCCGAGGCGGAGCGGCAGATGGTGACCTCGCCGAGACGCACAGATTTCTCCCGCGACTCGACCGTTGCGGAACGGCGCCTCTGGTACCAATTGCGCCGATTTCAGATCGACGGCGTCAAGTTCCGCCGACAGCACACCATCGGCCCCTTCGTCGTCGACTTCGTCTGTCCGTCAGGCCGGCTGATCATCGAGCTCGACGGTGGGCAGCATGTCGCGGAGGCCGAAGCCGACGAGCGCCGGACAAGGTTGCTGGAGGGGCAGGGCTACCGCGTGATCCGCTTTTGGAACCACGAGGTCATGGAGAACATCGACGGCGTGCTCGAAGCCATTGCCCGGGCGCTGCGGGACGTGGGCGACGACGGAGCCGGCCCCTCACCCGAACCGGCTCCGCCGGTTCGACCTCTCCCCGAAGGATAGAGGTAGGGGTTACCCCGCGTCGGCGGTCAGGCCGGCGGATTCGATGCCCGCGATCGCGCAGGCCTCGTCGTTGTCGGAGGTGTCGCCGGTGATGCCGACGGCGCCGACGAGGACGCCGTCCTTGCGGATCAGCACGCCGCCCGGCACCGGCACCAGCGAGCCGCCGGCCAGCGCGTTCATCGACTGGATGAAGTAGGGCTGCTCCTGGGCGCGCTTGAACAGGGCGCGGCTGCCCAGGCCCATGGCGACGGCGCCGTAGGCCTTGCCGACGGCGATCTCGGGCCGCAGCAGGCTGGAGCCGTCGGCGCGCTCCATCAGCTTGATCGCGCCGGCGGCGTCGAGCACGACGACGGTCAGCGGCTTCAGCTTCAGCTCGGCCGCCTTGCGGAAGCAGGCGGCGACGATGCCGCGGGCGGTCTCCAGGGTCAGGGTCTCGGACATTGCAAGGGCTCCTCGGTCAGCTGCCTTCCGGGACGATCGCCGCACCCTGGGCGACCAGCCGGTCGATCTCGTCGTCCATCAGGCCGATCTCGGCGAGCACCTCGCGGGTGTGCTGGCCGAGCAGCGGCGCCGGGCGGGTGACGGCGCCCGGCGTCTCGGAGAACTTCACCGGAAAGCCGATGGCGTGGGTCCGCCCGGCCTTCGGATGGTCCAGCGGCACGACCATGTCGCGCGCCCGGACGTGGGGATCGGCGTGCATCTCGCGGGTCGACAGGACCGGGCCGGCGGGCAGGCCGGCGGCCTCGAAGACCTCGAGCCAGGCGGCGGTGGTGCGCGGCTCGAGGTGCGGCGTCAGCTCGGCCTCGAGCTCGGCGAGATGCGCCATGCGGCCGGCGTTCTCGCGGAAGCGCGGGTCCTCGGCCAGCTCCTCGGCACCGATCGCCTTCAGCAGGCGCAGCCAGTTGGTCTGGTTGGCGGCGCCGATGTTGATCCAGCCGTCGGCGGTGCGGAAGGCCTGGTAGGGCGCGTTGAGCGGATGGGCCGAGCCCATCGGGCCCGGGCTGACGCCGGTCGCGAAGGCGATCGCCGACTGCCAGTAGGTGTGGATGATGCCGGCCTCGAGCAGCGAGGTGTCGACCATCTGGCCCTCGCCGGTCTGCAGGCGGTGCACGTAGGCCGCGACCACGCCCATCGCGGCCAGGATGCCGGCGGTGATGTCGGTGACCGGCGCGCCGACTTTGACCGGCGGCCGGCCCGGCCCCTCGCCGGTGATCGACATCAGGCCGGACATGCCCTGGGCGATCAGGTCGAAGCCGCCGCGCGCCGCGTAGGGGCCGCTGCGCCCGAAGCCGGACAGCGAGCAGTAGACCAGCGCCGGGTTCTCGGCCCGGAGGGTCTCGTAGCCGAGGCCCAGCTTCTCCATCGTGCCCTGGCGGTAGTTCTCGATGACCACGTCGGCGCCGCGGATCAGCTTGTGCAGCACCTCGAGCGCCGCCGGGTCCTTGAGGTTCAGCGCGATGCCCCGCTTGTTGCGGTTCATCATCATGTAGGCGGCGCTCTCGCCGTTGACGTCGGGCGGCAGCGAGCGGCGGGTGTCGTCGCCGCCCGGCTTCTCGACCTTGATGACCTCGGCGCCCATGTCGGCCAGCATCATGCCGCAGGCCGGCCCGGCCATGATGTGCGAGAGCTCGATGACGCGCAGGCCGGCGAGCGGGCCGCGCGGGCGGGCGGCGGCCGGCACGGTCAGCGGCCCCGCCACTGCGGCTTGCGCTTGCCCAGAAAGGCCTCGATGCCCTCCTTGAAGTCGGCGCTCATGTAGGCCTCGACGATCAGGTCCTCGTCCTTGGCGCCGGCACCCTCGACGCGCAGGCGGCGCAGCGCCTCCTTGGTCGTCCTGAGGGTGATCGGGGCGTGGGCGGCGAGCTGCTCGGCGAGCTCGGCGGCGCGCGCCGCCAGCGCCTCCTGGTCCGGCAGGATCTCGGAGATCAGGCCGGTGGCCAGGGCCTCCTCGGCGCCGAGCAGCCGGGCGGTGAAGATCCACTCCTTGGCCCGGCCGGCGCCGACCAGGGCGGCCAGCCGCGACAGCGAGGTGATCGACAGGGTGTTGCCGAGGGTGCGCGCGATCGGGAAGCCGAACTTCAGGTCGGCCGAGGCGATCCTGAGGTCGCAGGCCGAGGCGATGCCGGCGCCGCCGCCCGTGCAGGCGCCCGGCAGGGCGGCGATGGTCGGCACCCTGCAGGCCTCGACGGCGCCGAGCACCACATCGATCTTGTGCTCGTAGTCGAGCGCGTCCTGCGGCTTCTCGAAGGCGCGGAACTGGCGCATGTCGGTGCCGGCGGCGAAGGCCTTGCCGCCGGCGCCGGTGATGACCAGCGCGCGGACCGGGCCTTCGCCGGCCGGCGGCAGCCCGCCGCAGATCTCGGCGAGCCTCTGGTACATGCCGAAGGTCAGGGCGTTGCGCGCCTGCGGCCGGTTCAGGGTGATCCAGCCGGTGCTGCCGCGCACCTCGTAGAGCAGCTCGTCGTCGCCGCCGGGGGTCATGGGGCTCGCCATCGCGCAGTAGGGTCCTTTCAGCAGCTCATCGGTAGAACAGGTCGACCAGGATCATCGGCACCTGCGGCACGTAGGTACAGATCAGCAGCACCGCCAGCAGCACGGCGACGAAGTAGACGTTGACCTTCGAGACCTCCCAGATGTTCGCCTTGGCGATCGAGCAGGAGGTGATCAGCACGCTGGCGACCGGCGGGGTCTGCTGGCCGATCGCGAGGTTGAGGGTCACGACCAGGCCGAAGTGCACCGGGTCGATGCCGGCCTGCTGGATCAGCGGCACGATGATCGGCACCACCAGGATGATCGCCGCCGCCGAGTGCAGGAAGAACCCGATGACCAGGAAGAAGACGTTCAGGATCAGCAGGATCAGGTACTTGTTGCTGGTGATGTCGAGCAGCCCGGTGGCGATCTGCTGCGGGATCTGGGCGCGGGTCAGGAAGCCGCCCATCAGCACCGAGGCGGCGACCAGCAGCATGACGACCGCGGTCTGGATGCCGCCGTCGAGCATCGCCTCCTTGAGCTGGCGCCAGTCGACCTCGCGGTACCAGAGGCCGACGACGATGGCCGCGACCACGGCCAGGCCGGCGCCCTCGGTCGCGGTCACCAGGCCGCCGAAGATGCCGCCGAGGATGATCATCGGCAGGGCGAAGGCGGGCAGCGCCGAGACGAAGGTGCTGCGCAGCTGGGACCACTGGAAGGCGGACTCGACCGGCAGGTCGTAGCGGCGGGCGAACCAGTAGGCCACGCCCATCAGGCCGGCGGCGCCGAGCAGGCCGGGGATGATGCCGGCGACGAAGATCTGCTCGACGCTGGTCCCGGCCGAGACGGCGTAGAGGATCATCGGGATCGAGGGCGGGATGATGATCGCGAGCGAGGCCGCCGACGAGGTCACCGAGGCCGCGAGCGGGCCGCCGTAGCCGCGCTTCTTCATCTCGGGGATCAGGATCGAGCCGATCGCCGCGACGTCGGCGACCGCCGAGCCGGAGATCTCTGCGAAGAACAGCGAGACGCCGATCGTCACCATGGCCAGGCCGCCGCGCACGAAGCCGATCATCGCCGCGACGAAGGCGATCAGGCGGCGCGTGATGCCGGTCGCGTTCATGATCGCGCCGGCCAGCACGAACATCGGGATGGCGATCAGCGAGAACTTGTTGGCGCCGTCGTACATGTCGAGGGCGATGTTGACCAGGCTGCCCGGCCCCTCGGAGACGTAGAGGCCGAGCACGCCGGACAGGGCCAGGGCGATGGCGATCGGCACGTTGAGGCAGACCATCACCACCAGGGCGACGAAGATCGCGAGCAGCAGCATGGTCTAGCGGCCTCCCTGGCCGTCAGGGGAGGCGCCGTGGCTCATCACCGCGTGCTCGGTCGAGCGGCCGGCCATGACGTCGCGCCAGTAGCCCGGCAGGCTGAGCAGCTCGGCGACGATGAACAGCACCGCGCCGATCGGGATCACCGACTGGGTGAACTGGACGGGCACCCAGGTCAGGCTGACCAGGTTCATGCCCTCGAGCACGACCAGCACCTGCCAGCCGGCCCAGGCGAGCAGGCCGAAGAAGAACACCACCAGGCCCTCGGCGAGGACGACCGCGACCTTGCGTGCCGCCGGCGGCAGGCCGCGCAGCACGTCGTCGAAGCCGATGTGGCTGCGCCTCAGCGCGGCCAGCGCCGCGCCGTAATAGGTGATCCAGACCAGCAGGATCGAGGCGACCTCGTCGTACCAGGACAGCGAGTTGCCGGCCTTGCGGTAGATGACCGCGACGACGACGACGACGGTCAGCACGACCATCAGCGCGATCACGATCCAGGACAGCAGGCCGCCGAGGACCCGCCCGATCTTGCCCAAGCTCCGCTCCCCCCGGTCCGCTCCGGGTTCAGACAACGTTCGGATGGCAAGCGAGGGGGCCGCGACCCGCAGGTCGCGGCCCCCCGCGGATCACGAGCCCTTGGCCAGGACCTGGATCTCGTCGATCAGCTTCTGGCCGCCGTCGACCGACTTCGCGAACTCCTCGTAGATCGGCTTCGAGGCGGCGATGAAGGCCGGCTTGTCGGCCTCGTTCACCTTGGTGCCCATCGCCTCGATCTTGCCGACCAGGTCCTTGTCGAGCTGGGCTGCGGTCTTGTAGACGAAGTCCTGGGTGCTGACGGCGCAGCCGTCGAGCGTCTTGCGGATGTCGTCCGGCCAGGACTCGTACTGCTTCTGCGAGGTCAGGATGTAGGCCGGCGTATAGACGTGCCCCGTCATCGAGAGGTACTTCTGGACCTCCGGGAACTTCGCCGACCAGATCTGTGCCAGGGGGTTCTCCTGGCCGTCGATGACGCCGGTCTTGAGCGCGGTGAAGACCTCGGAGAAGGCCATCGGCGTCGGGCTGGCGCCGTAGGACTCGAACATCTTGACGCGCCAGGCGCCCTTCGGCGTGCGCAGCTTGATGCCCTGCAGGTCCGCGGGCTCGACGATCGGCCGGACGTTGTTGGTGATGTTCCGGAAGCCGTTCTCCCAGAACGCCAGGATGTGATAGCCCTTGCCTTCGGCGGCCTTCTGGAAGACGTCGCCCATCTTCTGGGTGACGCGCTTCATGTGGTCGCGGTTCTGGATGAGGTAGGGCATCTCGAACACGCCGAAGGTGTCCGAGACCGAGCTCATCACCGACGAGGGCAGGGCGAACTGGACCTGGCCGAGCTTCAGCTTCTGCAGCAGCTCCTGGTCCTTGCCGAGCTGCGAGGAGCCGAAGACCTGGACCTCGCCCTTGTCGCCGAGCTTCTCGTTGGCGCAGCGGGCGAACTCCTTGGCCGAGGTCTCGAACAGCGAGCCCGGCTCGCCGACGTGGCCGAACTTCAGGACCATTCCGGCGCTGGCCGTGGAGCAGAGGGCGCTGGCGCCCAGGGCCGCGAGCGCGAGGCCCGCGAGGTATGCTGTCGCCTTCATCGTGCTGATCCTCCCGTTTGTCTTGTTCTGGTTCGACTATTCCGCGGCGTGCGAGGCTGCCTGGCTCTCCTGCTGCTGCGCGAGGAAGTCCATCGCCGCCTGGACCCCCCCGGCCTTGTGGGGCACCCCCGCGACCTCCAGGCCCATCTCGACGCCGCCCAGGGTGCCGATCAGGGTGAGGTCGTTGAAGTGGCCGAGATGACCGATCCGGAACACCCGGCCGGCGAGCTTCGACAGGCCGTTGCCGAGCGACATGTTGAAGGCGTCGAGGACCGTCCCGCGGAAGCGGTCGGCGTCGTGGCCGGCCGGCATCAGCACCGCGGTCAGCGAGCCCGAATAGTGCGCCGGCTCCTGGCACAGCACCTCCAGGCCCCAGCTGCGCACGGCCCGGCGCGTCGCCTCGCCGTGGCGGGCGTGACGCTCGAAGACCCGCTCCAGGCCTTCCTCGTGCAGCATGTCGATCGCCGCGTCGAGGCCGTAGAGCAGGTTGGTCGCCGGGGTGAAGGGGAAGAAGCCCTTGGCGTTGATCGCCAGCATCTCGCCCCAGTCCCAGTAGGAGCGCGGCAGGCCCGCCGTCTTCGAGGCCGCGACCGCCTTCTCGGAGACCGCGTTGAACGACAGGCCCGGCGGCAGCATCAGGCCCTTCTGCGAGCCGCCGACCGTGACGTCGACGCCCCACTCGTCGTGACGGTAGTCGATCGAGGCCAGCGAGGAGATCGTGTCGACCATCAGGAGCGCCGGATGGCCGGCGGCGTCGATCGCCTTGCGCACCGCGCCGATCGGCGAGACGCAGCCGGTCGAGGTCTCGTTGTGGACCACGCAGACCGCCTTGATGGCATGGCCGCGGTCCTCGCGCAGCCGGGCCTCGATCGCCGCCGGGTCGGCGCCGTGGCGCCAGTCGCCGGCGATGAATTCCGGCTGCAGCCCGAGCCGCTCGGCGAGCGCCTTCCAGAGGCTGGCGAAGTGGCCGGTCTCGAACATCAGCACGCGGTCGCCGGCCGACAGGCTGTTGACCAGCGCCGCCTCCCAGGCCCCGGTGCCCGAGGCGGGATAGATGACGACCGGCTGCTCGGTCTTGAAGATCGTCCGGATGCCGGCCAGCACGCGCAGCGCGAGGGCCTGGAACTCCGGGCCGCGGTGGTCGATGGTCGGCCGGTCCATGGCCCGCAGGACGCGGTCGGGCACGTTGGTCGGGCCGGGAATCTGGAGGAAATGGCGTCCCTGCGGCGTGGTCATCGACCCTTCTCCCTTCCGCCGCCGCGCCCGTCTCCGCGGCGCGCGGCCGCGGCCCGTCGACAAGCGGGCCGCTTTTCATCGAGGCTCGATTGAATTATGAATTCATTATTGCGTCAAGGTGCGATGACGGGGAGCCGCCCCGGGGGGAGCGAAGGGTGTTCGCAGTCGATCCACAGAGGCCGCTGACCCGGCCCGCCCTCGCGGTCGAGCTGACCGACCTGATCCGCGGCCTGATCCTCGAAGGCGAGCTCAGGCCCGGCGAGAAGGTGCCCGAGAAGGCACTGACCCTGCGCTTCGGGGTCTCGCGCACGCCGGTCCGCGAGGCGCTCAAGGTGCTGGCCGCCGAGGGCTACGTGCGCCTGGTGCCGAACCGCGGCGCCGTCGTCGCCGAGCCGACCCTGGCCGAGCTGGAGGAGGTCTTCCCGGTGATTGCGGCGCTGGAGGGCGCGGCCGGCGAGCTGGCCGCCGAGCGCGCCGGCGACGCGGAGATCGCCGAAGTGCGGCGGCTCAACGACGCCATGCACGCCGCCTACCGCTCCGGCGACCGGCCGCGCTACTTCGAGCTCAACCAGCAGATCCACGCGGCGATCCTGGCCGCGGCGCGCAACCCGACCCTGCGCCAGCAGCACAAGCTGGTCGCCGACCGGGTGCGCTGGGCGCGCTATCAGGCCAACCTGGCGGCGGCCCGCTGGCAGGCCGCGCTCGACGAGCACGACGCGATCATCGCGGCCCTGGAGGCGCGGGAGGGCGAGCGCCTCGGCCGGCTCATGAAGAGCCACCTGGAGCACAAGCTCGAAGCGCTGCGCGGGGCGCTCGGCGGGGAGGAGAGGTAGGGCAGCGCCTCCGCCCCACCTCTCCCCGGCCCTCTCCGCCCCCCGGGGCGGAGAGGGCGGAAGCGGCGCCGGTTCGAGTCCCCTCTCCGCCCCCGGGGGCGGAGAGGGCAGGGAGAGGTGGGGGATCCGAAGGAGGAAGAAGCTACGCCGCGCGCACCCGGTTGACGAAGGCGCTGACCTCGCGGCCCAGGCGCTCGGCGCGCTCGGCCAGGGTCTCGGCGGCGCTCAGCGCCTCGCGGGCGGCCTCGCCGGTCTTGCGGGCGCCGCTGTCGACCTGGCCGATCGCCTGGGTCACCTCCTGGGTACCCTGGGCGGCCTTCTGGGTGCCGGCCGAGATCTCCGACAGCGCCGCGGTCTGCTGCTCGACCGCCGAGCTGATCGAGCCGGCGATCTCGCTGACGCCGATCACGACCTCCTTGACCCGGGCGATCGAGCTCGCAGTCTCGCCGGAGGCGCTGCGGATCTCGCCGATCTGGCGGGCGATCTCCTCGGTCGCCTTGGCGGTCTGGGTCGCCAGGCTCTTGACCTCGGAGGCGACGACCGCGAAGCCCTTGCCGGCGTCGCCGGCGCGCGCCGCCTCGATGGTGGCATTGAGCGCCAGCAGATTGGTCTGCTCGGCGATCTCCGAGATCAGGGTGACGACCGCGCCGACCTCCTCGGCGACCTTGGCGAGGCGGCCGACCACGGCGTCGCTGTCCTCGGCCAGGCTGCGCGCCTCGGCGGTGCGGCTCGCGGTCTCGCTGACCTGGCGGGCGACCTCGGCCAGGGAGGCGGCGATCTCCTCGCTCGAGGCGGCGACCGTCTGGACGTTGCTGGAGGCTTCGGCCGAGGCGCCGGAGACGCGCGCCGAAAGGCTGCCGGTCTCCTCGGCGGTGGCGCTCAGCGCGCTGGCCGCGGCGCGAATCTCCTCGGCGGTCTGGCCGACCTCGTCGGCGATCGACTTGACCGAGCCCTCCAGCTCGCCGGCCAGCGCGTGCATGGCCCGGCGCTTCTCCTCGGCGCCGCGCCGCTCGTCGGCCTCGCGCTGTTCGCGCAGCCGCTCCATCTCCAGGGCGTTGTCCTTGAAGACCTGCATGGCGCGGGCCATCGCGCCGACCTCGTCGCCGCGCTCGGCGCCGGTCACCTCGACCGTCAGGTCGCGCTCGGCCAGCCGCGCCATCGCCGAGGAGAGTCGCTTGAGATTGCGCGCGATGCCGCCGCCGATCAGCGCGGCCGCCAGCACGCCGATGGCCAGCGCGACGCCGGCGGCGGCGAGCATGACCGTCAGGTTGCGGCGGCTCTTGTCGCCGACCGCCTGGTCGAGCCGCTGCGCGCTCACGGTCATGCGCGCGACGAAGTCCCTGGCACGCCCGCCGGCCTCGGTGCCGGAGGCGTGCAGCGTCTCCAGCGCCTTGGCGCGCTCGGCGTTGGCCGTCTCGCGCTTGCCGAGCCCGGCCTTGACGCCCTCGAGCAGCTCGTTGGTCTCCTTGGCGCCGTCGAGCTCCTTGTTGAAGGTCATGTTCTTGACCACGTCGGCCAGGGCGGCGATCTGCTGCAGCGCGGTCTCGCGCCCGCTGGCGCTGTCCTCGCCGAGGAACACGCCGGTCGCCTCCTTGATGGCGGCCAGCGCCTGCTGCGCCTGGCCGACGTAGAAGAAGGCGCTGCCGTCGCCGCTGGCTGAGGAGGCGTCGCCCAGAGTCTTGAGGGCCGGCTCCAGCCTGGCGAGCCTGCCGGTCAGGCCGTCGCCGGCCTGCTTGCGGTCGGCGAGCGCCGCCGACAGCTTGTCCAGGGCCGTGCGATAGGCGCCGAGCGCCTGGGTCAGCTGGTCCAGCAGGGCCCGGGAATCGGCGTCGTCGATGCGCGCGCCGGCTTCGGCGAGGCCGCTCTTGATGCCGTCGAGCTGCTCGCGGATCGCCGCGCCCTGGGCCTCGTCGCCGCTCGCCGCGTAGTCGCCCACCCCGAGGCGCAGGTCGGACAGCGCGACCCGCGCGCCGAGCGCCGCCTTGGCGGCGTTGCCGAGCTCGCGCACCTGGTCGAAGCTGCCCTTCATCTGGTCGAGGAAGAAGGTCGAGGTGCCGGCGAGGCCGACCAGCAGCAGCAGCACCAGCCCGAAGGCGGCGCCGAGCTTGGCCGTGATCGGCAGGTGGGACAGGCGGGGGGAAGCCATCGACCAGATCTCCCTCGGCGCGCGACCGTCATCGTGCCGCGTCGGTGGAACAGCCACCCGACTGTGTCGCCTGGAAGGTTAAAAGCCCCCTAATCGCGGCCGGAGCGGTCGCGTTTTGCGCGAGCTGCGGCGGTGGAGGACCCGCCGCCGGCAGGGCGTCTCAGTGCGGCCGGCCGTGGCGCGCGCGGTCGGCGTGGTCGAAGCCGCGCTTGATCAGGAAGAAGATGTAGAGCACGGCGAAGATGAACAGGAAGAGGCCGGCGGCATAGATGCCGTCGCCGCTCTCGGCACGGGACGCCATGAAGAGCCCGAGCAGTCCGATCAGCCCGATCAGGGCACCGATGATGTATCTGGCCACAACGTCCATCGCTCGCTCTTCCCCCCTGTCCCTGGAAGCCGTCGCGCTCTGCCGTCCAATAGATCAGGAGGACGGCGCATTGCCAACGATTTCCTGCCGTTCGGCACCAGCGGTCGCCCGCGGATCACGACGCGGCAGCCCTGCGGCCGCGTGCGGTCGAGAAGCTGGACCTGTCGGCGGCGTCGCACATTGAACTAGATCAGGGCCGTTCCCGATCCATTCGCTGCGCCGGCGCGTCACTGCGCGGCCTGGCGGGAGGCTTGGCTGAGCGGCAGGGTCAGGCGGAAGCAGGTGCCGGCCGCGTCGCTGCGCCGCAGCTCCAGATCGCCGCCGTGGGCGCGGGCCAGCTCGCGGGCGATCGCCAGGCCGAGGCCGGTGCCGCCGCTCCGGCCGCTCGCCGTGAAGGGCTGGAACAGCCGCTCGCGGGCGCGCGGCGACAGGCCCGGCCCGTTGTCGGTCAGCTCGATCTCCAGGCGCTCGTCGAGGCGCGCGGCGTCGAGCACGATGGCCGTGGCGCCGGCCTGCAGGGCGTTGAGGCCGAGGTTGTGGAACACCCGGTAGAGCTGGGCGCGGTCGGCCTCGACCCCGACGCCGGCCGGCACCTCGTTGCGCCACTCGGCCTCCCCGGCCAGCGAGGCCGGCAGCTCACTGCCGACCTCGTCGATCAGCGCGTGCAGATCGACCCTCGACAGCTCCAGGACGGCCGGGCCTTCGCGGGTGAAGTTCAGGGTCTGGCGGCAGAGGTTGATCGCCCGGTCGAGGGTCGTCATCAGGGTCCCGGCCGAGCGCTTGACGTCCGGATCCTGGCTGGCCGCCAGGCGGTCCGACATCAGCGAGGCGGTCGAGAGGATGTTGCGCAGATCGTGGCTGATCTTGGTGACCGCGACGCCGACCGCGGCGAGGCGCGCCTTCTGGTGCAGCGAGGCCCAGAGCGCCTCCTGCATCTCGCGCAGCTGGGCCTCGGCCAGGCCGACCTCGTCGCTGCGCCCCGACAGCGGCATGAAGCGCTCGGCGTTCTCGGGATCCTCGCGGAAGGCCATCATGTTCTCGGTCATGCGGCGCAGCGGGCGGACCAGCAGCAGGTGCAGGCTGAGGTAGATCAGCGCCGCGGTGAACAGCGAGATGGCCAGGGACAGCGCCAGCACCCGGTAGCCGAAGTTGATCATCTCGCGGCGCAGCGGCGCCTCGTTGAGCACGATCTCGACCTTCGAGACGCCGTCCTCGGGCGAGGTGCCCAGGACCCGGAGGATCCGGTCGCCGGGACCGAGCAGGGTCACGAAGGCGGCGCCGAGCTTGTCGAAGAAGCCCATCCTGCCGAGGTCGACGACCTCGTCGATCGCCGGCGGCATGTCGATCGAGAGCAGCAGGCGCCGGCCGACCTTCGGGTCCTCCAGGGCGACCAGGTAGGCGCCGACGTGCTTCAGCAGCTCGGCCTCCAGGTCGGCGCCGACCATCTGGTCGGGCGCGCCCTCGAGCGCCAGGATCGCCAGATGCGCGCTGGCCAGGCGCTGGGTCAGGTAGGTCTCGCGGAAGCGCGCCACCGAGGGCGCGAAGATCAGCACCTCGGCCATCATCACGAAGGCCACGGTCAGCAGCAGCAGCTTCGCCGAGAGGCTGCGCAGGGGCGGCGGCATGGCGACCTTGGCGCGTGACATGGCCCGCAGTCTAGAACGAAAGGGGGCCGGCGGGAATCAGCCGCGCGGTGCCCCGCCTTCGCCGCCGCGGCCGCGCAACCGCCCGACGATGCCGCTCGGGAAGAAGTAGACGCTGAGCACGAAGAGGATGCCGAGCCAGAGCAGCCAGCGGTCCGGGCTGACCAGCTGCGGCAGCAGCGGCAGGCCGGCGGTCGCGCCGGCGGCGGCAGCCATCAGCAGCTGCAGGTAGTTCTTGGCCAGCACGAAGACCGTGGCGCCGACCACGGCGCCGTAGATCGTGCCCATGCCGCCGATCACCACCATCAGCAGGATGTCGATCATGATCGAGAGGCTGAGCGTGGTGTCGGGCCCGGTGTACTTCTGCCAGAGCGCCATCAGGGCGCCGGCCAGGGCCGCGGCCGCGGCGGCCGCGACCGTCGCAGCGGTGCGGTAGACCGCGGTGCGGTAGCCCAGCGCCTCGGCCCGGAAGGGGTTCTCGCGGATCGCCTGCAGCACCCGGCCGAAGGGCGAGTTGACGATCCGCAGCATCGCCAGGACCAGGGCGCCCGCGGCGAGGAACAGCAGGTAGTAGCTGACGATCCGGCCGTCGAGGCGGACGCCGAGGACCTTGCCGTCGACGAGCCGGAAGGCCGGCGACAGCAGGTGCGGCACCCGGTAGGTCAGGCCGTCCTCGCCGCCGGTCAGGCCGGACAGCTGGGAGGCCAGGATCAGGCAGGCGCTGGCGACGGCCAGGGTCACCATGGCGAAGAAGATCGCCTGGACGCGCAGCGCGAAGAGCCCGATCAGCAGCGCGATGGCCATGGCGAGCGCGAGGCCGAGCGCGGTGCCGAGCGCGACCGCGCCCCAGGACGCCGGCCAGGCGTCGAGCGCCAGCGCGACGCCGTAGGCGCCGATGCCGTAGAACAGGGTGTGCGCGAAGGAGACGATGCCGGTGTAGCCGAGCAGCAGGTCGTAGCTGGCGACCAGCACGATGAAGACGCAGATCGTCGCCGCGGTGTTGAGCGGGCGGATGCCCGGGAAGACGAAGGGCGCCAGCGCCAGGCCGGCGACGATGACGACCAGCAGGGCGGTCAGCAGCCGGCTGCGGGGATAGTCCTCGGAGAGCAGGGCCTTCAGCATCTGCCGCCCCCCCCTCAGCCCTTGCCGGCCGGCAGCAGGCCGCGCGGCCGCCACATCAGGATCGCGACCATCAGCAGGATGTTCGAGCCGAGCGCGACCTTGGGCGCCAGGAAGCCGGTGTAGTTGGCCATCAGGCCGACCAGCAGGGCGCCCAGGAAGCAGCCCTCGACCGAGCCGAGGCCGCCGATGATGACCACGATGAACACCAGGATCAGGATGTTGAGGCCCATCTGCGCGGTGATGATCTCGTCGTAGAGGCCCCACATCACGCCGCCCAGGCCGGCCAGGGCCGAGCCGGCGACGAAGACCAGCACGAAGAGCCGCTGGATGCGGTAGCCCAGGGCCTCGACCATCTCGCCGTTCTCGACGCCGGCGCGGATCAGCAGGCCGAGCTTGGTGCGGACCAGCGCCCAGCGCAGGCCGAGGAAGATCGCCGCGCCGACGGCGACAGCGAGCAGGCGGTAGCGCTCGACCACGACCTCGCCGATCACCCAGGAGCCCTTGAGCGCCTCGGGACGCGGCAGCGGGATCTGGTTCGGGCCCCAGATCAGGTGGATCAGCTGCTCGGCGACGATCAGGCCGCCCATGGTCACCAGGATCTGCTTCAGGTGCGCGCCGTAGACCGGCTTGACGATGACCCGCTCGAAGAACCAGCCGAGCAGGCCGGTCGCCGCCATGGCCGCGGCGATGGCGAGGCAGACCGCGGCGAGGTTGAGCGCCAGCGAGGAGGAGGCGGTCCAGCCGCCGAGCGCCAGCAGCACGCTGGCGCCGACGAAGGCGCCGATCGAGATGAAGGCGCCGTGGCCGAAGTTCAGCACGTCCATCAGGCCGAACACCAGGGTCAGGCCCGAGGCCATGATGAAGATCAGCATGCCCATGGCCAGGCCGGCCAGGGTCAGGGTCGTCCAGGTCGAGAGGTCGGCGATCGCCGCCAGGCCGGCGAGCGCCAGCAGCGGCACGGTCCAGTAGGGCAGCCGGGCGAGCAGGCGCTCCTTGAGCGGCGGGCTCGGGACGGCAGGCGTCTCGGCGGTCCGGTCGGTCATTGGTGGGCTCCGAGGCTGAGGCCGAGCAGGCGTCCCTGCAGCGCCTGGTCGGCGGCGAGCTCGGCCATGCGGCCGCTGTGCACGACCCGGCCGTCGTCCATCACCGCGACGCCGTCGCCGAGCGCCTGGGCCATGCGGAAGTTCTGCTCGACCATCAGGATCGTCGTGGCGGTGCGCTTGAGCTCCTGCATCGCCTCGATCAGCGCGTCGACGATCGCCGGGGCCAGGCCCTTGGAGGGCTCGTCGATCAGGACCAAGCGGCGCGGCTCGACCATCGCCCGGGCGATCGAGAGCATCTGCTTCTGGCCGCCGGAGAGGTTGCCGGCCGGCAGCGACCAGAAGCGGGCGAGCGCCGGGAACAGCGAGAAGATCCAGTCGAGACGGCCCTGGTCGAGCTCGCCGCCGCGCGCCGCCAGCACCATGTTCTCGCGCACCGTCAGGCCGGCGAAGACGCCCATGTTCTCGGGCACATAGCCGATGCCGAGCCGGGCGATCTCGGGGGTCGCGAGCGGCGCCAGGTCGCTGCCGGCGAAGCTCACGCTGCCGGCCGAGGCGCGCCACAGGCCCATGATGGTGCGCAGGGTCGTCGTCTTGCCGGCGCCGTTGCGGCCCAGCAGCATGGTCAGCTCGCCCTCGGGCACGACCAGGTCGACGCCCTGCAGGATGTGGTACTGGCCGATGTGGGTGTGCAGGCCGGCGAGGCGCAGCAGCGGCTCAGCCATGGCCGGCCCCCGCGCCGCTTCCGGCGGTGCCCAGGTAGGCCTGCTGGACGATGTCGGAGGCGATGACCGCCTCGGGCGCGCCCTCGGCGACCAGGGCGCCGTTATGCAGCACGATGATGCGGTCGGCGAGCGAGCGCACGACGTCCATCTTGTGCTCGACCAGCAGGATCGTCTTGGAGCGGTCGGCCTTGATCTCCTGGATCAGGTCGAGCACGAGCGGCACCTCGTCGACGCTCATGCCGGCGGTCGGCTCGTCGAACATCAGGACCTCGCTCTCCAGCGCCAGCAGCACGGCGACCTCGAGCTTGCGCTGGTCGCCGTGCGACAGGGAGGCGGCGGTCGCGTCCAGGCGGTCGAGCAGGCCGGTGCGCGACAGGTGGTGCTCGGCGAGCTCGATCAGCTCGCGCCGGCGCGTCGCCAGCGACCAGAGGTCGAAGCCGGAAGCATGGCGCGCCTGCACGGCGATGCGCACGTTCTCCAGCACCGTCAGGTCGGGAAAGAGGTTGGTCAGCTGGAAGGCGCGGCCGATGCCGGCGCGCGCCCGGCGCGGCGCGCCCAGGCCGGTGACGTCGCGGCCGAACAGCAGCACGCGGCCGGCGCTGCTGCGCAGCTGGCCGGAGATCAGGTTGAAGTAGGTCGTCTTGCCGGCGCCGTTGGGCCCGACGATCGCGGTCAGGGTGCCGCGCTCGAAGGCGCAGCTGACCCGGTCGACGGCGACGTGGCCGCCGAAGCGGATGGTCAGCGCCTCGGTGCTGAGGACGGGGGGCTCGGTGATCATGCTCGAAGACCCGCAGCGCGGCGGCCGGCCCGGCGTGACGCCGGGCCGGCGCGCGTTCCGGCTCAGCGCTTGTTGCGGATCGGGATGTCCATGTCGTCGATCTTCAGCTCGCGGACCAGCACCGGGATGCCCCAGGCGACGGCCGGGTCGACCTTGATCTTGAAGGCATACATCGACTGCAGGGCCTGATGGTCCTCCTTGCGGAAGCGCATGATGCCCTTGGGGGTCATGAACTCCATGCCCTCCATCGCCTTGATCAGGTCCTCGGTGTCGCCGGAGGGCGCCTTCTTCAGGGCGTCGACCACGGCGATGCCGGCCGCCATGCCGCCGGCGGTGAAGAAGTCCGGCGGCGCGTTGAAGCGCTTCTCGTGCTCCTTGACCAGCCAGTCGTTCACCGGGTTCTTCGGGATCTCGTAGTAGTAGTAGGTGGCGCCCTCCATGCCCGGCAGCTCCTTGTAGGCCGCCATGGCCGCCAGGATGTTGCCGCCGGAGGCGAGCGCGACGCCCCGGCTCTCGGGATTGAGCGCCTTCAGCTTGCCGAGCGGGTTGCCCTTGCCGGCCCACAGCACCCAGATGAGCTTGCGCTGGCAGCCCTCGGCCTTGTCGAGCGCGTCGAACAGGCGCTGGGCCGGCGCGGTGAAGTCGGCGGTGTCGGCCGGGGCGTACTCCTCGAAGACCAGCTTGGCCTTGGTCTTGGCCAGCGCCTCCTTGAAGGCGGCGATGCCGTCGCGGCCGAAGGCGTAGTCCTGGGCCAGGGTCGCGACGCAGTTGCCGGCGTCGCCGAGGGCGACGGCGTTGGAGATCGCGTCCTGGGAGGAGTTGCGGCCGGTCCGGAAGACGTAGCGGTTCCAGGCCGAGCCGGTGATCGAGTCGGCGACCGCCGGCTCGACCAGCAGGATCTTCTGGTACTCCTGGGCGACCGGCAGCATGGCCAGCGCGACACCCGAGGAGACCGGGCCGACCGCCAGCGTCACGTCGTCGTCGCCGTAGGCCTCGGCCAGCAGCGTCTTGCCCAGGTCGGGCTTGAGCTGGGTGTCCTTCTCGATGACCTCGATCTTGCGGCCGTTGACCTCCATGGTCCCGCCGGTCTCGTACTCGATGCCCATCATCAGGCCGACGTGGGACTGCTTGGCGTAGGCCTCGTAGGGCCCCGTCTTGCCGTAGACGTGGGCGATCTTGTAGGGCTCGGCGGCCTGGGCGGCCGCCAGTGCCAGCGCGAGAGCGGCCGCCGTCGCGGCCGCGGTGCCGATTAGCCGTCTCATGTCACGTCTCTCCCTTGCTGCTTTTCCCTGTTTCGTGTCCGACGTCCCTGACCAGGACCAGGGCGCGGCCTTCGCACAGCAGCGTGCCGTCGGCGGCGCTGCAGGTCGTCGAAAGGTCGACCAGATGCTTGTCCGGCCGGATGCGGGTGATCTCGACCGTCGCGGTCAGCGGCTCGTCGAGCCGCGCCGGGCGCAGGAAGCGCAGCTCCTGCTTCAGGTAGTTGGTGCCGAAGCCCGGCAGCTCGCGGCCGAGCAGGTAGGAGAAGAGCGCACCGATCAGCGGCTCGGGCACGGCCTCGCCCGGCGCACCCTCGAGGCCGGCCAGCTCGGCCAGGCCGGCGAGATCGGCCGCCGTGTAGGCGCGGGTGACGGCGGCCCTGTCGCCGACCTGCAGGTTCCGGCTCACGGCGTCGCTCCCCCGGCCAGGCGGATGCGCGTGCGGCCCTCCAGGGTCGGGGCGCCGGCGCGCCCGCTCAGCACGCGGACCGCCAGCACCAGGCGATCCGGCTCGGGCCGCTCCAGCAGGTCGACCTCCAGGAACACCGGTTCGTCGGCGTAGGTCGGCGCCGGGAACATCAGATCCTGGCTCTCCTGGATCGCGTCGGGAAAGACCCCGCGGATCAGGCCCCAGAGGGCAGCATAGAGCAGCATGCCGTGGGCGACGGTGCGGCCGAAGCGGGTCTCGGCCGAGAAGGCCGGATCGACGTGGATCGGGTTGTCGTCGCCGCTGAGCTCGGCGAAGCGGTCGAAGTCGGCCTGGGTGAAGACCCGCGAGACGCGGAGCGGCAGCCCGGTCATGCCTCCAGTCATACCGGGGCCTCCTGTCGTGCGGGCTCGGTGCCGCGGGCGCGCAGCAGGTGCTTCTGGACCTTGCCGGCCGGCGTGCGCGGCAGCGCCTCGACCAGCACCACGCTCTTCGGCACCTTGTAGCCGGCCAGCCGCTCGCGGCACCAGGCGCGCAGGCCGGCCTCGTCGGGGCTTCCGCCGGGCCGTGGCACGACATAGGCGCGGCCGACCTCGCCCCAGCGCTCGTCGGCAATGCCGACGACCGCGACCTCGGCGACCTCGGGATGGCCGAGCAGCGCGGCCTCGACCTCGGCCGGGTACACGTTCTCGCCGCCCGAGATGTACATGTCCTTGATCCGGTCGACGATGAACACGAAGCCCTCCGCGTCGGCGCGCGCGATGTCGCCGCTGCGCAGCCAGCCCGCGCGGTCGATCGTCTCGGCCGTGGCGTCCGGCCGGTTCCAGTAGCCGGGCGTGACGTTGGCGCCGCGCAGCAGCAGCTCGCCGGCCTCGCCCGGCGGCAGGTCGCGGCCGTCAGGCCCGACGATGCGGCACTGGGTCATCAGCAGCGGCCGGCCGACCGAGCCCGGCTTGCAGAGCGCCTCCTCGGGCCGCGTCAGGAAGGTCGTCGGCCCGGTCTCGGTCATGCCGTAGCCCGGGCAGAGGGTGACGCCGCGTGCGGCATAGAGCGCGCTGATCGTCGCCGGCAGCGGCGCGCCGCCGCTCGACCAGGAGCGCACCTTCGAGAGATCGGCCGCGGCGAAGCGCGGCAGGGCGGCGAGCGCGTGGTAGATCGCCGGCACGGCGAGCAGGGCGGTGACGCCGCCCGACTCGATGAGATCGAGGAAGCGCTCGGCGTCGAAGCCGGGCAGCACCTTGACCGTGCCGCCGGCGATCAGGGTCGGCAGGCTGTGCAGGTTGATGCCGGCCGTGTGGAACAGCGGCAGGTAGTTCGGCGTGACGTCCCCGGCGGTCAGGTCGATGGCACTCGCCAGGTTGACGAAGTTGGCGTGGGCCATGCCGAAGGTCTGCATCACCGCCTTCGGCCGGCCGGTCGTGCCGGAGGTGTAGAGCAGGTACCAGAGGCCCTCGGCCGGCCAGACCGGATCCCAGTCGCGGCGCTCTTCCGCTTTGTCGCGCAGGGCCTGGTAGCTGCCGGGGCGCGGGCCCGTGCCTTCCTCCTCGACGGCCAGCAGGGACAGGCCGGGCCGCGCTTGCCCGAGGGCCTCGGCGAGCGCGGCGCAGGGCGCGTCGTGCAGCAGCAGGCGGGGCCTGCAGTCGTCGAGCAGCGGCGCCAGCTCGGCGACGGTCTGGCGCCAGTTCAGCGGCACCAGCACGACGCGCGCCTTGGCACAGGCGAAGAGGATCTCGAAGAAGGCCGCGCGGTTGTGGCTCAGGATCGCGATGCGCTCGCCCTCGGCGAGGCCGAGGCCGCGCAGCGCCGCCGCGAAGCGGCAGGCGCGCCGGTCGAGTTCGCGGTAGCTGATCCGGGCGCCGGAGACGAGTTCCTCCAGCGCGGTCTTGTCCGGCGAGAGCTCGGCGCGCTTGGCGGCGATGTCGAGCAGGCTGAACATCGTTCCCTCCCGCTAGCCGGCCGCGCGCGCGCCGAGGAAGCGCGCCATGCCCCGGCGCGTCTCGGGCCGCGCGACCTCGGCCAGGAAGGCCTGGCGCTCGGCCTCCAGGCCGGCGGCATAGGCGGCCCGCCGCGCGTCCGTCAGCAGGCTGCGCCGGGCGGCGCGCAGGCCGCTCGCGACGTGGCCCTCCAGGATCGCCAGCCAGCCGGCGATGCAGGCGTCGAGCGCCCCGGCCTCGACGACTTCGGTGACCAGGCCCAGGGCCCGGGCCTCGGCGGCGCCGACCCGGCGGTTGAGCAGCTGGATCTCGCGGGTCCGCTGCAGGCCGATGCGCTCCGGCAGCAGGGCGCTCCAGCCGCCGTCGGGGGCGAAGCCGACCGTGACGTAGTAGGGCGCGAAGAAGGCCTCGGGCGTCGCCGCCACCAGGTCGGCCGCCAGCACCAGGCCGAGCGAGCCGCCGGTCACCGGTCCCTGGACCCGCGCGATGACCGGCTGCGGCAGGCCGAGCAGCGCCAGGATCGTCCGGTTGAGCCGGCCGACCAGCCCGGCGGCGTAGTCGCGCAGGCGCTCGTCCGGCTGGTCGTGGAAGGCCCGCACGTCGCCGCCGGTCGAGAAGCTGCGGCCCTCGGCGGCCAGCACCACGGCACGGACCGAGGGTTCGTCGGCGAGCGCCTCGATGGCGGCCAGCAGGTCGTCGAGCAGCTCCGGGACCAGGCTGTTGTGGCGCTCCGGCCGGTCGAGGGTCAGGCGCGCGACGCCCCCGGCGAGGGTCGTCCGCACCAGCCGGCGCCGGCCGCTCATCGCGGCTCCTCCCCGGCCGGCGCGGCGACCGGCGAAGGGGCCAGGCCGCGGGCGATCATGTCGGTGATCGAGTCGACGAGCGGGCCGATGTCGCGCTCCGGCTCCCAGATGCCGTAGCGCAGGCCGGCGAAGAGCGAGATGCCCATCAGCGCCCAGGCGCGGCCCTCGGTCTCGCCGGCGCGCACCTCGCCGGTCTGTACCGCTCGGTCAAGACCGGCCTGGTAGGCCGCGCCGAAGTCCATGAAGTAGAGCCGGAAGGCCTCGGGATCGACGAACTGGCTCTCCATGACGATGCGGTAGAGGTTGCCGTGCTCGCGCACGAAGCCGATGAAGGCGGCGAGGCCCAGGCGCTCGGCCTCGGCGCGGCTCGGCGCGTCGGCGACCGCCTCGGCGAGGTAGCCGCGCAGGCGCGAGCCGAGGTCGGCGACCAGCTCGCGGTACAGCAGCTCCTTGCTGTCGAAGTAGAGGTAGAAGGTGCCCTGGGCGACGCCGGCGTTGGCCGTGATGCTGGCGACCGAGGCCTCGTGGAAGCCGCGCGCGCCGAACTCCTGCTCCGCCGCGTCCAGAATCTTCCGGAGCGTACGGCGGCCGCGGGCCGTCTTCGGCGTCTTCTCTCCCAGCATCGTCATTTTTTGCTTTTATGAAACCTGACTCAGGTGTCATGTTCGGTCCAAAGAGGCCGGCTGTCAACGGCCGACCACGCCTTTCGAGACGAAATCCATGCCGAGCTACGACGCGGGCGACGGCCGCCGCCTCAGCTATCTCGACGCCGGCCCCCGGGACCGCCCGGCCGGCCGGCCGCTGGTGCTGCTGCACGGCTGGGGCTGCGACGGCGGGCTGTTCGAGGGGCAGCTCGCGGCGCTCTCGGGGCGACGGCGGGTGATCGCGCCGGACCTGCGCGGCCATCGGCACTCCTGGCGGGCCGGCGACGCGCCCGACATCGGGCTGCTGGCCGACGACCTGCAGGCGCTGCTCGCGCAGCTCGACGGGCCGGCGCCGGTCGTGCTCGGCTGGTCGATGGGCGCGCTGGTCGCCTTCGAGCTGCTGCGGCGGCGGGGCAGCGGCGCACTCGGCGGCCTCGTCGTCCTCGACATGACGCCGCGCGTCGCCAACGACACCGACTGGAAGCTCGGCCTGCTCGGCGGCTACCGCCAGAGCCAGGCCGAGAAGGCGGCGGCGACGATCCGCGCGCACTGGGACTACTGGGTCGAGACCTTCCTGCCGAGCGTCTTCGCCGCCGGACGGGCGCCCGACCCGGCGTTGCTGGAGCGGGTCGGCGCCTCGATGCGCGGCTGCGACCCGGCTGCCATGGCGGCGCTGTGGCGCGCGATCAGCGCCGCCGACTACCGGGCGATCCTGCCGTCCCTCGACCTGCCGACCCTGATCCTGCGCGGCGCCGGGAGCCAGCTCTACGGCCCGGAGACGGCCGAATGGCTGGCCGGGACGATCCCCGGCGCCGAGCTTTCGGTGATCGAGCGGGCCGGCCACGCCCCGCACCTGGAGCAGCCGGCGGCCTTCGACGCGCGGCTCGCGGCCTTCCTGGAGCGCCTCTAGCCGAGCCGCCGAAGCAGCCGGACGAGGCGCCGGCTGCGCTCGCTGAACAGGCGTGGCAGGAAGTAGCCGGCGGCGGCGCGCTTGCTCGCTTCCGAGCGGGTCGGGTAGGGCACGATCGCCTGGGCGAGGTCGCCGGCCTTCATGCCGCGCTTGACCGCCAGCACCCAGGGCAGGATCAGCTCGCCGGCCTGGGGCCCGGCGATGCCGGCGCCGAGCACCCGGCCGCGGGGCGTCACCAGGACCTTGACCAGCCCTTCGGTCTCGCCCTCGCACTGCGCCCGGTCGTTCTCGAAGAAGGCGCTGCGCAGGACCTCGAAGCGACGGCCCTGGGCGCGCAGCTCGGCCTCGGTCGGGCCGACCTGGGCCAGCTCCGGCTCGGCGTAGGTGACGCGCGGCACGGCCAGGCGCTCGGGCCCGGCCGGCAGGCGGAACAGGACGTTCTTCAGGACGACGCCGGCGTGATGGCCCGCGAGGTGGGTGAAGCAGGGCCCGCCGGCGGCGTCGCCGGCGGCGAAGACCCGCCGGTTGGTCGTGCGCAGCCGGCCGTCGAGCTGCAGCCGGCCCCGCTCGTCGAGCGCGATGCCGGCGCCGTCCAGGCCGAGCCCGGCGAAGTCGCTGCGCCGCCCGGCGGCGACCAGCAGGTGGCTGGCCTCCAGCGTCTCCGCGCCGGCCTCCGTCGCCAGGGTCAGGCGCAGGCCCCCGGCCGCGGCCTCGGCGCGCTCGGCCCGGGCGCCCTCGCGCAGCGCGACGCCCTCGGCCAGCAGGCGCCGGCGCAGCGGCTCGACCAGTTCCGGGTCCTCCCCGGCCAGCAGTCGGCCCTGCTCGACGATCGAGACCTCGGCGCCGAGCCGCCGGAAGGCCTGGCCGAGCTCGCAGCCGATGGCGCCGCCGCCGAGCACCAGCAGGTGCCGGGGCAGCGCCTCGAGCGCGAAGACCGTCTCGTTGGTCAGGTAGGGGACGGCGTCGAGACCGGGCAGCGGCGGCACGAAGGGGCGCGAGCCGGTCGCCAGCACGAAGCGCCTCGCCGCGATCCGCCGTTCGCCGACGGCGACCGTGCGCGGGTCGAGGAAGCAGGCCCGGCCCCGCAGCACCGTGACCCCCATGGCGCTGTAGCGCTCCTCGGAATCCACCGGCGCGATCGCCGCGACCGTGCGGTGGACGTGGCCCATGACGGCGGCGAAGTCAATCGCCGGCGGGCCGTAGGCGACGCCCAGCCCGGCGGCGCGCTCGCCCAGGGTCGCGGCCCGTGCGGCGGCGATCAGCGCCTTGGAGGGCACGCAGCCGACGTTGAGGCAGTCGCCGCCCATGGCGCCCGCTTCGATCAGCACGACCCGGGCGCCGAGCTGGCTGGCGCCGGCGGCGATCGACAGGCCGGCCGAGCCGGCGCCGACCACGCAGAGGTCGGCCTCCAGCCGTTCGGCGGTCGCTCCGGCCATCTGCGTCCTTCCCCTCGCTGCTGCCCGTCCCTATCTAGGGGCTACGGCGGGACCGCGGCAACGACGCTGCGGGCCCGGGTGCCGCAGGCCGCTTTACGTTGACACCGGCTCGCGCCACTTCTATACAGCCGCGCATTCCGCGAAACGCTTGGATTTCGGAGTAACAAACGTGAAGCGCACGTATCAGCCCAGCGTGCTCGTCCGCAAGCGTCGCCACGGCTTCCGCAGCCGCATGGCGACCGTGGGCGGCCGCAAGGTCATTGCACGCCGTCGGTCCAGGGGCCGCAAGCGCCTGTCTGCCTGAGGTCTCGGCCGGTGCCCGGTGTGGAACGGCTGAAGCGACGGGGCGAGTTCCTCGAGGTCGCCGGGCAGGGTCGAAAGTGGGCGATGCCCGGCCTGGTGCTCCAGGCGCTGCATCGGCCCGACGATGGACGAGCTCCCCGCTATGGCCTGACCGCCAGCCGCAAGGTCGGCGGCGCCGTCGCGCGCAATCGGGCGCGGCGCCGTTTGCGCGCGCTCGCCGAGCGATGGCTGCCGGAGGCCGGGCAGAGTGGCACCGACTACGTGCTGATCGCGCGCGCCGGCACCGTGACCCGGCCGTTCGACGCGCTGGAGCAGGACCTGAGGACGGCGCTGGAGCGGGTCGTGGCCGGCCGCCCGGCCCGGCCGTCGGCGGACCGCCCGCGCGGCGGACGACGGGAAGCCCGGTCGTGACGGGCCTGCTGACCCTCCTGGGCCGCGGCGTCGGCCTCCTGCTGGTCGGCCTGGTCCAGGTCTACCGCTACACGCTGTCTCCGATGCTCGGCCCGCGCTGCCGCTTCGCGCCGAGCTGCTCGGAATACACGATCGAGGCGATCCAGCTGCACGGGCCGGTCGTCGGACTGGGCTATGGCCTGCGTCGGATCGTCCGTTGCCATCCGTTCGGTGGCAGTGGATACGATCCCGTCCCCGCGCCGCGCCGATCGCGCGATGCCTCGGGCCGCGCCGCTGATCGTTCCGGGGCGGGTCGTTCCGGGGCGGGTCGCTCCGGGAGCGCGGCCGTCAGCCAGCCCGCACACGAACAGAAGGTTTGAGAGACGCACGATGGACGGTGATAACCAGCGCAATCTGCTTCTGGCGATCGCTCTCTCGGTAGCCATTCTGTTCGGCTTCCAGTTCTTCTTCGCCTCGCCGGAGAAACAGCAGCCGGCCCAGCAGCAGGCGAGCGAGCAGGCCGACATGCAGCCGGCCGCCCCGGCCTCCGGATCGACGGCGGACCATCCGGCTTCGACCCAGGCGCTCGACGCCACGGCCAGGGCCGGCAGCATCGAGAAGCTGCAGAGCCGCGAGCAGGCGCTGAAGGCGGGCCCGCGGATCATGATCGAGACGCCGACGGTGACCGGCTCGATCTCGCTGGTCGGTGCGCGCCTCGACGACCTGGTGCTGAAGCGCTACCACGACACCGTCGATCCGAAGAGCCCGAACATCGTGCTGCTCAACCCCAGCGGCACCGCGGATTCCTACTTCGCCGACTTCGGCTGGACCGCCGTCGGCAAGTCGGTCGACCTGCCCGGCCCCGACACGCGCTGGCAGGCCGACAATCAGACCCTGACGCCCTCGACCCCGGTCACCCTGACCTGGGACAACGGCCAGGGCCTGACCTTCGAGCAGACCTACGCGGTCGACGACAACTACATGTTCACCGTGACCCAGAAGGTGAAGAACGCCAGCGGCCAGGAGCTGCAGCTGGCGCCCTTCGGGCTGGTGTCGCGCAGCGGCACGCCGCCGACCAGCGGCTACTACCTGCTGCACGAGGGCCTGATCGGGGTGATGGGCGACACCCTGAAGGAGGTCGCCTACAAGAAGCTGCGCGAGGAGAGCACGATCAGCTACCCCTCGACCGGGGGCTGGATCGGCATCACCGACAAGTACTGGATGGCGACGCTGGTGCCCGACCAGCAGAGCGCGGTGACCGGCCGCTTCGTCTACAGCGACAAGAGCGGCATCAACAAGTACCAGGCCGACTTCCTCTACGACGCGAAGACGGTCCCGGCCGGCGGCTCGCTGCAGTCGACCAGCCGCCTCTTCGCCGGCGCCAAGCGCGTCAACCTGCTCGACCAGTACCGGGACGAGTACGGCATCAACAAGTTCGACCGCGCCGTCGACTTCGGCTGGTTCTACTTCCTGACCAAGCCGATCTTCCTGGCGCTGCACTGGCTGCACAGCGTCGTCGGCAACTTCGGCATCGCCATCATGATCCTGACGCTCGGGGTCAAGCTGCTGTTCTTCCCGCTGGCCAACAAGTCCTACAAGTCGATGGCCAAGATGCGGAAGCTGCAGCCGCAGATCATGCAGCTGCGCGAGCGCTTCGGCGACGACAAGCAGCGGCTCAACCAGGAGGTCATGGCGCTCTACAAGAAGGAGGGCGCCAACCCGATCAGCGGTTGCCTGCCGGTGGTCGTGCAGATCCCGGTGTTCTTCTCGCTCTACAAGGTGCTCTTCGTCACCATCGAGATGCGCCACGCGCCCTTCTTCGGCTGGATCCACGACCTCTCGGCGCCGGACCCGACGACGGTGCTGAACCTCTTCGGCGCGCTGCCCTGGGACCGTCCCGAGCTGGGCGCGCTCAACGTGCTGAACCTCGGCGTCTGGCCGCTGATCATGGGCACGACGATGTTCCTGCAGCAGCGGCTCAACCCGCAGCCGGCCGACCCGGTGCAGGCCAAGCTGTTCATGTTCATGCCGATCATGTTCACCTTCCTGCTGGCGCACTTCCCGGCCGGCCTGGTGATCTACTGGAGCTGGAACAACACGCTCTCGATGACCCAGCAGGCGATCATCATGAAGCGCCAGGGCGTGCCCTTCGGCGGCAAGCAGAACATGCTGCCGACCAAGGCCGGCACCCGCGCCGCCTCCAAGGGCGGCAAGCCGCCGGCCAAGCCCGACGACACGCCGCCGACGCCGGCGCTCCAGGCTGCCAACGATTCCGGCAACGGGGGCAAGGCCGCCAAGAAGGGCGGCCGGAGCCGGGGCCGCAACAAGTCGCGCTAGGCATGATGACCGGCAGCGAGCTCGAGGCCGACGAGGCGCAGCCGGACGGTTCCGGGGCGGAACTGGAGGCCGGGCGCAAGCTGTTCGCCCAGCGCTGCGACTTCGTCATGGCCGGGGTCAAGCCGGACGACGTGCCGGCCTCCGACCGGCCGGAGATCGCCTTCGCCGGGCGCTCCAACGTCGGCAAGTCGAGCCTGGTCAACGCCCTGACCGGCCGCAAGACCCTGGCCCGTGCCTCGAACACGCCGGGCCGCACGCGCCAGCTGATCTTCTTCGACCTCGCCGGCCGGCTGATGCTGGTCGACCTGCCGGGCTACGGCTACGCCAAGGCGCCGAAGCAGGACGTCGCGCTCTGGACCGGCCTGACCCGGGCCTACCTGAAGGGGCGGCCGCAGCTGCGCCGGGTGCTGCTGCTGATCGATTCGCGGCACGGCCTCAAGGACAGCGACCGCGAGGTCATGACCGCGCTCGACAAGGCGGCGGTCTCCTACCAGGTCGTGCTGACCAAGGCCGACAAGCCGAAGCCGGACGAACTCTCGCGCTGCGCCGAGGCGACCGCCGCGGAGCTGGCGAAGCACGTGGCGGCCCATCCGGCGGTCGCGGTGACCAGCGCCGAGAGCGGCCAGGGTATCGCCGAGCTGCGGGCCGAGCTCGCCTTGCTGGCGCTGCCCGCCGCCGCGGGCTGAGCGGCATGGCCGCTCGCGTCGCCGTCTAGCGGCCGGCCCGATGGCCGTGCCCCTTCTGCCCCAGCAGCCGGCGCCGGTCACCCGTCGGCAGGTCGCCCTGACGGCCCGCCACCTGCGGCCGATCCAGGGCCAGCTGTCGGCCCTGCTCCTGGCGTTGCGCCGGGAGACCGACGCGGCCCTGGGACCGCGTCTCAGGCCGGTCTCCGGGAAGAGCTACCCGCTCGGCCGCTGCCAGCCGATCACCGAGGACGTGGTCGCGCGCTTCCGCGGGCGCCTGGCGCGCGTCGACGGCCCGGTCGAGCGGGCGATCCGGCGGTTCCTGGCCGAGGGCGGCGTGATCCGGCCGATCTGGGGAGCCCTGCGGGGGCTCTACTTCCAGAACGCCCTGCAGGTCGGCGGGCTCTATGTCGACGTCGCCAACGACACGGTGACGGTGACGAAGCCGAAGATCGAGATCCTGCCGTTGCCGGAGTCGGGCTTCGAGGCGATCCGCGGGCCGGAGCATTTCGCGGAGATCGCCGAGCGCTATTGGGGGGCCAGGGTCTTCGCCAACCATGCGCTGCCGGCCCTGGCCCCGATCCTGCCCATCGTCTCGGTCGTTCCCGGCGGCGAGGCGCGGCTGCAGTCGGCGAGCGACTACATGATCGACCTGTTCCGTCGCGACGGCTTCGCCCTGTCCGAGGCCTGGCTCGCCGGTGGCCCGGTCCCGCCGCCGGAGATCGTCGCCGAGCTCGAGGCCCGCGGCCGCCAGGTCCTGGGCTCCGGGCCGGTCGCGACGGGCGCCGCGGCCGCGGTCGCGGCCTGCCGGCAGGCGCGCGCGGCGGAGGTGCATCGCGACGAGGGGTGGCGCGACGCCAGGGTCATGGACTACCTGCGCCTGCACGCCTCCGGCCAGCCCGCCGCGCCGCCGCCGCGGTGACGGTCGGCGATTCCGTCCAGGGGCGTTCTGCTCTATGGTGCGCCCCGACCGAGGAAGCGGGTCCGGCGGGGAGGACAGCATGACGACGCATCGCAACATCGCCGAAACCAAGAACTGGCTGCGCACCGCCGAGACGATCACCGAGGCGCTGCCCTTCATGCGGCGCTACGCCGGCAAGAACGTCGTCGTGAAGTACGGCGGCCACGCCATGGGCGACAAGAAGCTGGCCGACGTCTTCGCGCGCGACGTCGTGCTGCTGCGCCAGGTCGGCGTCAACCCGATCGTCGTCCACGGTGGCGGGCCGCAGATCGGCGACATGCTGAAGCGCCTCGCGGTCAAGAGCGAGTTCGTCGACGGCCTGCGCGTCACCGACGCCGAGACGGTCGACATCGTCGAGATGGTCCTGTCCGGCTCGATCAACAAGTCGATCGTCGCGGCGATCAACGAGGCCGGCGGCACGGCGATCGGCCTGTCGGGCAAGGACGGCGGGCTGATCCAGGCGCGCAAGCTGCGCCGCACCAAGCGCGACCCCGAATCCAACATCGAGAAGATCCTCGACCTGGGCTTCGTCGGCGAGCCGCGCGTGGTCAATCCCCAGGTGCTCGAGAACCTGCAGCAGGCCGGCATGATCCCGGTGATCGCGCCGATCGGCATCGGCGCCGGCGGCGAGACCTACAACATCAACGCCGACACGGTGGCCGGGGCGGTCGCCGGGGCGGTCGGCGCGACGCGCCTGCTGCTGCTGACCGACGTCGCCGGCGTGCTCGACAAGGAAGGCCGGTTGATCGAGGAGCTGTCCGTCGAGGACGTCGCCCGGCTGCAGGCCGACGGCACCATCTCGGGCGGCATGATCCCGAAGCTGGAGACCTGCGTGCAGGCGGTCCAGGAGGGCGTCGAGGCGGCGGTCATCCTGGACGGGCGCGTGCCCCATGCCATGCTGCTGGAGATCTTCACCGACCGCGGTATCGGCACGCTGATCAAGCGCTGACGGGCGCCGGCTGCGGCGCGCCGGGATCGGCTCCGGTCAGATCTCGCGGGCACCGTCGGCCATGACCCGGCAGAGCTGGGCCAGCGCCTCGCGGCTGCGCTCGTCGCGGATCCGCGAGAAGTTGCGCGCGACGTCGAGGCTCATGCGCTGGCGTTCCGGCATCTGTTCGCAGGGCTGGCGGGCGTCGAAACCTTCGAAGAAGTAGCCGACCTCGACGCCGAGCGCCTGGGCCAGCTCGTAGAGCCGGCCCGCCGACACCCGGTTGATGCCGCGCTCGTACTTGTGGGCCTGCTGGTAGGTGACGCCGATCATCTCGGCCAGGCGCTGCTGGGTCAGACCGAGCAGAATTCGCCTCTCGCGAATCCGGCGCCCGACGTGGCGTTCGATCCTTCCTTCGATATCCCGAGTATTCAGCACACTGTGTACCTGTGGTTATTGTGAGAGGTGCTTGTACACCGACGACGAGACATGATGCTCGCCGCCATCGGGATTAATCAACGAAAAGTTACAAAGGCGAGGCGATTTCCCGCGACGCCACGGCAGGCTTTGCCATTCGTTAATGTTCAGGCAACCGAAGTAATAGTCCCGGCAAGTGACTGGTATCTCACATATGAGCGAATGATAATAATACTCAATCCTATGAGACTCGGCGGCCGGACTCTATGCCGGTCGGCTGTAGCAGCCGGCGAGCGCCGCCCGTTGCTCTACCAGGGCGAGAACGCAGTCGACGGTCGGCGTTTCGACGCCGACCAGGGCGCCGAGCTCGGCGACGACGCCGACCAGGGCGTCGATCTCCATGGCCCGGCCGCGCTCGAGGTCCTGCAGCATCGAGGTCTTGTGCGCGCCGACCTCGGCGGCCCCCTCGATGCGCTTGTCGACGTCCAGGGAGAAGCGGACCCCGAGCGCCTCGGCGACCGCCTGGCCCTCGACCATCATGGCCCGCACGACCGCCCGCGTCGCCGGATCGCCGGCGATCTGCTCCAGGGTGCCGCCGGTCAGCGCCGAGACCGGGTTGAAGGAGAGGTTGCCCCACAGCTTGAACCAGATGTCGTCGCGGATGCGCGGACGCACCGGCGCCTTGAGGCCGGCGGCGAGCATCAGCCTGGACAGGGCCGAGACCCGCTCGGAGCGGCTGCCGTCTGGCTCGCCGAGCATGAAGCGGTTGCCGTAGGTGTGGCGGATGCGGGCGGGCTCGACCAGCTCGGTCGCCGGATAGACGACGCAGCCGATGCAGCGCTCCGGCGGGATCAGCCGCCACAGCCTGCCGCCGGGGTCGACCCGCTCGAGCGGCCGGCCGTCGTAGGGCCCGCCGTGGGCGTGGAAGTACCACCAGGGAATCCCGTTCTGCGCCGTCACCACCGCCGTCGAGGGGCCGAGCAGCGGCTGCAGGTCCTCGGCGACCTGGGGCAGCGAGGGCGCCTTCAGGGTGACGACGACGTAGTCCTGGGGGCCGGCCTCGGCAGGCCTGTCGGTCGCGCTGACCCGCGCGGTCCTGACGCCGCCGTCGATCTCCAGGGTCAGGCCCTTCTCGCGCATCGCCGCCAGGTGCGGGCCGCGCGCGATCAGCGTGACCTCGGCGCCGGCCTCGGCCAGCAGGACGCCCAGATAGCCGCCGATCGCGCCGGCGCCGTAGATGCAGACCTTCATGCCGCCCAATCCCTCGTCCGCCGCCCTACTCCGCGAGACCCAGCTGCTTGGCGAGGCCGATGCGCTGCAGCTTGCCGGTCGCGCCCTTCGGGATCTCCTCGAGGAAGACCCACTTGCGCGGCACCTTGAAGTCCGCGAGGCGGGTCGCCGCGAAGTCCCTGAGGGCGCGCTCGTCGGCGCTCTGGCCCTCCTTCAGGACGATGGCGGCAGCGACCTCCTCGCCCAGCTTCGGGTGCGGCAGGGCGAAGGTCACCGCCTGGCCGACGGCCGGGTGGTCGAGCAGCACCTCGTCGACCTCGCGCGGGCTGATCTTCTCGCCGCCGCGGTTGATGATCTCCTTGAGCCGGCCGGTGATGGTCAGGAAGCCGTCGGCATCGAAGGTGCCCTGGTCGCCGGTGCGGAACCAGCCGTCGCGGAACGATTCGGCGTTGGCCTTGGGGTTGGCCTCGTAGCCCGGCGTCACGTTGGGCCCCTTGATCACGACCTCGCCGACCGCGCCGGTCGGCACGCTCTCCCAGGCCTCGTCGACGACCCGCACCTGCGGGCCGGAGGGCACGCCGACGGTGCCGGGCTTGCGCTGGCCGGGCGGCAGCTGGTTGCTGGTCATCTGGTGCGCCGCCTCGGTCATGCCGTAGGACTCGATGACCGGGCAGCCGAAGGTCTCCTCCAGGGCCAGCATGACCTGCGGCGGCAGCGAGGAGGAGGAGGAACGGACGAAGCGCAGGCCGGCGCCGCGCGCGGCCTCGGGCTGGCGCTCGGCGCGCGACAGGATCGCCTGGTGCATGGTCGGCACCGCGGTGTACCAGGTCGCCCCCGACTCGCCGAGCCAGGCCATGAACCTCAGGGCGTTGAAGCCGGGCGTGCAGACCACGCTGCCGCCGGCGCCGAGCGACGACAGCACCGCGGCGATCAGCCCGTGGATGTGGAACAGCGGCATGACGTTGAGGCAGCGGTCGGCGGGGCCCAGCCACAGGGCGTCGCCGATGTGCCGGGCCGAGGCCAGCAGGTTGCGCTGGAGCAGCGGCACGACCTTGGGCCGGGAGGTCGTGCCGGAGGTGTGCAGCACCAGGGCCTCGTCGTCGGCGCCCGAGGGCCGGGCGGCGGCGGCCTCCGCCATGCCCGGCAGGTCGAAGACCCCGGCCGCGGCGCCTTCGGGCACGCTCAGCTCAAGCAGCGGCAGGCCGCGCTCGGCGGCGACGGCGCGCACCGGGCTGTCGACGCCTTCAGCCAGGATGATCGCCTTGGCGCCGAGGTCGTCGAGATAGAAGGCGAACTCCTCGGCCCGGTAGGCCGGATTGAGCGGCGCCGCCGTGGCGTGCGCCGCGACGCCGAGGAAGGCGGCGGCCATCTCGGGGCCGTTGGCCAGCACGATCGCGACCCGGTCGCCGGCGCCGATGCCCCGGGCCGCCAGCGCGCCGCCGATCCGCTCGATCTGGCGGGCGAGCCCGGCCCGGGTGGTCGGCGGCCGGTCCGGGGCGAGCAGCGCGGGGGCGTCGCCGTTGCCGGCGGCGATCAGGGCGGAGAGGCTCTCGGCCTCGCGTAAGTCGGTCATGCGGCCTCGTTTCCCGGCACTGGCTGGAGCGCGAGCCCGTCGCGTCGCGGCGATGCGACCGGCGGATCGCCCCCTGGGACATTGGAACGGATCATGGTCCAGGTTTCGGATCGACTCGATCCCGGGCCGCCATGATCCAGAGGAACGGGCGGCAAGGCTAGCAGCGGCCAACCGCCGGTGCCACACCCGCGTCGTCACGCTGCCGGGAGGGGACGGGAGCTGCCCGAAGGCGGAGGCGGATCAGGCGGTAACCGAGAAGATCCGCGGCTCCTCGCCGTAGCGCGGCGGCTCCGCGCCGGCCTTGCGATAGGCCTCGCTGGCCTCCTGCTGCGGCGTCCGCAGGCTGCCGGCGTCGGCGGCGCGCCGCGACGGCGCCGCGTCGGACGGCAGCAGGGTCAGGACCGCCTGGGTGGTCGGCGGCGCCGACCGTCCGTCGCGCTGCTCGCGCCGGCTGTCCTCCGGCCTCTGGTCGCGGGGCGCCTGGGGGCCTTCGACGAGGCGGCGGCGCGGGGAATCGACGAAGCCGGCGGTCGGGCGTGCCGACACACCGCTGGCTGGAACCGAGACTGGCGGAACGCTGGTCACCGGAAGATCATCAATCGCCACGCTGGGAGGGACGGTATCGCCCTCACCACAAGACCATAGGGAGCCTTTCGTGCCAAAACAAGCTCAAATGCGCGACAAAACGACTTGTTAACCATAGTGATTAAGACTTCCTGCATCTTCGGCCCGCTCAACGTTTGTCGTGTGAATCCCATTGGATTCGCCGCGGCTGCTTTCATCGATTTTTAAGGGCTTGCGACCGATCCTGCCGCTGGGATCGCCTGATCGCGTCGCGCCAGGACGTGCGCTCGACGACCGGTCGGACGGCCGTGCCAGGTAGGAGTCCAGCAATCTTGCCGCCTGTGGAAGCGACGGTGCGAGGGGAGGAGACGGAAGGTCTCTGGCGTGCGGCTGTGACCGCGGCCGGCGATCTCGTCTACCAATGGGACCTCGCGACCGACCGCATCGCCTGGGGCGGCGAGACCGAGCAGCTGTTCGGTCGCGCCAGGCGCCGGACGCCGCTCGACGGCAAGTCCTTCGCCGAGCGCATCAACGCCGAGGACCAGTCGCGCCGCAGTCGCGTTCTGGCCGAGCATTTCGCCGGCGGCGACGACTACGATGTCGAGTACCGCGTGCGCGCCGACAGCGGCGAGTTCAACTGGGTCCACGACCGCGGCCAGGTCGAGCGCGACGGCACCGGCGAGCCGCTGCGGGTGCACGGCACCCTGCGCCGGATCACCCGGCGCAAGCTCAACGAGGCGCGGCTGGAGTACCTGGCGAACTTCGACGAGCTGACCGGCCATTTCAACAAGCTGCGCCTGCGCGAGGCCCTGGAGTACGCCCTGGCCGACGCCCTGCGCGCGCGACGCTCCGGCGCCTTCCTTGCGGTCGGCATCGATTCGCTCGACCGGATCAACCGCGCCTACGGCTCCGAGCTCGGCGACGGCGTGCTGGTCGAGATCGGCCGGCGCCTCGACCGCTGCCTGCGCACCAACGACGTCGTCGGACGGCTCGGCGGGGACCGCTTCGGCGTCGTGCTCAACGGCTGCACCGCGGCCGAGGCGCTGCACACCGCCGAGCGCATCCTCACCGTCGTGCGGCGCAGCGCCGTCGACACCGCGGCCGGGCCGATCCACGTCTCGGTCTCGACCGGCATCCTGCTGTTCCCCGGGCAGGCGCACACCGCGCTCGACGCCATCGCCCGCGCTGAGGGCGCGCTGCTCAAGGCCAAGACGGCGGGCCGCGACTGCGCGGCGCTCTACGAGCTGACCGAGGAGCAGGAGCGCGGCTTCCGGGACGCCATGGAGATCGGCGAGCAGGTCAAGACGGCCCTCAAGGAGGGCCGCCTGCAGCTGGCCTTCCAGCCGATCGTCGCCGCCGACGGCGGATCGGTCGACTACTACGAATGCCTGGTGCGCATGAGGGCGACCGACGGCCGCCTGGTGCCGGCCGCGAGCTTCATCCCGGTCGTCGAGCAGCTGGGCCTGATGCGCGCGATCGACCGCTACGTGCTCGACCTCGCGCTCGAGGAGCTGACCGCGGTCGAGGACGTCCGTCTCGGCATCAACATCTCGGGCCTGACCGCCGCCGACCGCTCCTGGCTGCGCGCGCTCAACGCCCGCCTGCGCGGCCGCTCGGACCTCGCCCGCCGGCTGATCGTCGAGATCACCGAGACCGCCGCGCTGCACGACGTCGAGGACACCGCACGCTTCGTCCAGGCGGTGCGGGAGCTCGGCTGCCAGGTCGCGATCGACGATTTCGGCGCCGGCTACACCACCTTCCGGCACCTCAAGGCGCTGACCGTCGACATCGTCAAGATCGACGGCTCCTTCGTGCGCGGCGTGCTCGACTCGCCGCAGAACCAGCTGTTCGTGCGCAACCTGCTGAGCCTGGCGAAGGCCTTCAACCTGCGTACGGTCGCCGAGTGCGTGGAGACCGCCGAGGAGGCGGAGTTCCTGGCCGACGAGGGCGTCGACTTGCTGCAGGGCTACCACTTCGGGCGGCCGGAGATGCTGCCGCCCTGGCGAGCCGCCCCCGGCGTCGCGACGGCGCGTCGCGCCCGGCCCGACGGCCTCGCAGGCTCGCCCAGCATCGTCGCCGGCTGAGCCCGACGCCGCGGCGCGGCCTTTCCTTCCTTCCGGATGCGGTCGGCCAGTGGCGGCCGCGAGCGGCTAGTCCTTGTCCTTGCGGGACAGGGTCTCGAGCTGGCTCTGCAGCAGGTCGACCTGGCGCTTCAGGTTCTCGAGCTGGGCCTCGGCGCTGGCCGCCGGCGTCGGCGCCTCGCCGGCCTTGCCGGGCTCGGCGCCCTTGCCCTGGGCGCCGCCGAAGGGCGTGAACATGCGCATGGTGCGTTCGAGCAGCTGCATGTTCTGCTTGCCGAGCTCCTCGAAGTTGCCGAAGCCGAACACGCCGCCCATCGTGTCCTGCATCGCCTTGGCCATCTTCTCCTGGTTCTCGGCGAAGCCGTTCATCATGTGGTCGAGATAGCTCGGCACCATCCACTGCAGGCCGTGGCCGTAGAAGGAGATCAGCTGGCGCAGGAACGAGATCGGCAGCAGGTTCTCGCCCTTGGCCTCCTCCTCGACGATGATCTGGGTCAGGACCTGGCGCGTGATGTCGTCGCCGGTCTTAGCGTCGTAGACGACGAACTCGACCCCGTCCTTCACCATCTGGCAGAGATGGTCCAGCGTCACGTAGCTGCTGGTCGCCGTATTGTAGAGCCGGCGGTTGGCGTATTTCTTGATCGTGATGGCGGCCTGTTCGCCGCCCGTTCCGTTCTTTACGGCCACTACTTGGTCCTCGCGCGGCAGGGCGACCCCTGGAACCGCGATAATGCTGCGCTGCATTCTTCGCTGTCAACGATAGCGCTGCGGCGGCCATTGTGCGCAGCATGAGTGCAGCATGGCGGGACTTGGCCGGCCTCGGGGGCGCGGCCTATAGTCGCCGCCGTGGATGACGACCTCGACGAGCTGGCGCAGCGCTACCTGGATCTCTGGCAGGACCAGGTCAGCGCGCTCGCCGCCGATCCCGGCTTCGGCGACGCGCTGCGTCGCCTGATGGAGGCCGGGATGGGCGGCGCCGGCGGCATGATGGCGGCCTGGACCGCCTGGCAGGGCGCGCTGGCCGCCGAGGCGCTGCGCGCGGCCGCCGGCGGCGCGGCCAGGGACGGGAAGGACGGGACGGGCGGGCGTGCGGGCGAAGGCGGGTCAGACGCGGCAGGAGCAGGCGAGGGTGCCGCCGAGGCAGGGGCCGAGGCAGGGGCCGCGGCCGCTGCCGCTGCATCTCAGCGTGGCGGCGGCGACCTGGATCGCCTCGCGCGCCGCCTGGCCGCTGTGGAGCGGCGGCTCGCCGCCCTCGAACGGCAGGTCGACGCAGGACGCGGCGGCGAGCCCGCCGGTGGGTCCGCTGCCGAGGGCCCTGGCGGAGCGCAGCGCCGAGCTGCGGCAAAGCCTCGGCGACGTCGATCCTGAGCGCTTCGGCGCCGCGCTCGACCGGGCGATCTCGGCGCGCGGCCGGAGCCTCGTCGAGGCGATCGAACGCTACCGCCGCCACCCCTATCGCCGCCGCCTGACGGATCCGCCGACGCTCTGGGCCGACGGCCCGGCGCGGCTGCTCGACTACGGCGCGGCCGGCGGATCGGCAGACCGCCGCGACGGGCCGCCGCTGCTGGTCGTGCCGTCCCTGATCAACCGCGCCTACGTGCTCGACCTGTCGGAGCGCCGCAGCCTGCTGCGCTGGCTGGCCGGTGCCGGCTTCCGGCCGCTGCTGCTCGACTGGGGCGCGCCCGACGCGGAGCGGCGCCAGTTCACCCTGACGGACTACGTCGCCGGCACGCTGGACGGCGCGCTCGACGCCGTGCTGGAGGTCAGCGGGCGCGCGCCGCTGCTGCTCGGCTACTGCATGGGCGGGCTGCTCGCCCTGGCCCTGGCCCAGCGCCGGCAGCGCGACCTCGCCGGCCTGGCGCTGCTGGCGACGCCCTGGGACTTCCATGCCGGCAGCACGCTGCACGGCCCGCTCGGCCGTGCCGCCGTGCTCGGCTGCGCGCCGGCGCTCGACCTGTTCGGCGAGCTGCCGGTCGACGCCATCCAGGCGCTCTTCGCCAGCCTCGATCCCGAACTCGGCGTGCGCAAGTTCCTGGCCTTCGCCCGGCTCGATCCGGACGGCCGGCGCGCCGAGGACTTCGTCGCCCTCGAGGACTGGCTGAACGACGGCGTGCCGCTGGCCGCCCCGGTCGCGCGCGAGTGCCTCGGCGGCTGGTACGGCGAGAACACGCCGGCGCGCGGCCTCTGGCGGATCGCCGGGCGGCCGGTCGAGCCCGCCGCCGTCGAGCTGCCGAGCCTGGTGCTGGTGCCGGCCCAGGACCGCATCGTGCCGCCGGCCTCGGCCCTGGCGCTCGGCGAGGCGATTCCCGGCGCCGAGATCCGCCGCCCGGCGACCGGCCACATCGGCATGGTGGTCAGCGGCGGCGCCCCCGAGGCGGTCTGGCGGCCGCTCGCCGACTGGCTCTCCGCGCAAGCCTGAGAGGCGCTGCGCCGGCCCGCCGCGGGCCGCCTCGCTTGCGCCAGATCAAGGCAGGGGGCTAAGCTGCCGGAGCCTTATTGCGGCGCAGCGAAAAGTCGTTGGCCTGCGCTGGCCGGAGGCCCACATCAAGACCCGACAGTCCGCCCTTCAGGCGGCAGAGGCAGATCCGAGCAGCGGGCCGGGGCGCCCGGGGAACCACGAGGAGGAACGACCAGACCATGACCGACATCGTCATCGCCGCCGCCGTGCGCACGCCGGTCGGCGCCTTCAACGGCGGCCTGTCCAGCGTGCCGGCGTCCTATCTCGGCACCGTCGCCATCGAGGAGGCCCTCAAGCGCGCCAGGATCGAGGGCAAGGAGGTCGACGAGGCCATCCTCGGCCAGATCCTGATCGCCGGTGCCGGCCAGAACCCGGCCCGCCAGGCGGCGATGGGCGCCGGCATCCCGAAGGAAGCGACGGCGATGCAGATCAACCAGCTGTGCGGCTCCGGCCTGCGCTCGGTTGCGCTCGGCTACCAGGCGATCAAGACCGGCGACGCCAGGATCATCGTCGCCGGCGGCCAGGAGTCGATGAGCCAGGCGCCGCACTGCGCGCACCTGCGCGACGGCCACAAGATGGGCGACGTCAAGTTCATCGACACGATGATCAAGGACGGCCTGTGGGATGCCTTCAACGGCTACCACATGGGCAACACCGCCGAGAACATCGCCAAGCAGTGGCAGATCACCCGCGACGAGCAGGACGCCTTCGCCGCCGCCTCGCAGCAGAAGGCCGAGGCCGCGCAGAAGGCCGGCCGCTTCAAGGACGAGATCGTGCCGGTGACGATCAAGGGCCGGCGCGGCGACACGGTGGTCGAGGCCGACGAGTATCCCAAGCACGGCACGACGGTCGAGACCCTGGCGAAGCTGCGGCCGGCCTTCGACAAGGAGGGCACGGTGACCGCCGGCAACGCCAGCGGCATCAACGACGGCGCCGCTGCGATCGTGCTGATGAGCGAGGCCGACGCCTCGGCGCGCGGCATCGCGCCGCTGGCGCGCATCGTCTCCTGGGCGACCGCCGGCGTCGATCCGGCGATCATGGGCTCCGGGCCGATCCCGGCGACCCGCAAGGCGCTGGAGAAGGCCGGCTGGACGGTCGACGACCTCGACCTGATCGAGGCGAACGAGGCCTTCGCTGCCCAGTCGCTCTGCGTCACGAAGGATCTCGGCTTCGACCCGGCCAAGGTCAACGTCAACGGCGGCGCCATCGCCATCGGCCATCCGATCGGCGCCTCGGGCGGCCGCATCCTGGTCACCCTGCTCCATGAGATGCAGAAGCGCGACGCCAGGAAGGGCCTCGCGACCCTGTGCATCGGCGGCGGCATGGGCATCGCCATGTGCGTCGAGCGCTGACCCGGCGCCACCGTGGGCATTGCAGGGGCCGGCCCGGCGGGGCCGGCCCCTTTTTCTTTTCGGCTTCCGGCGATTGACCTGTCGCAAGGCCCCTTGGTCGCTTCGACCATACATGTTTTCATAACTTTGGAGCGTGGCACGAGACCGCGCGCGACCGGCCAACCAGCAGGGAGGACAGCATGGCACGCGTTGCTCTGGTGACGGGAGGCACGCGCGGCATCGGCGCGGCGATCTCGACCGGCCTGAAGGCGGCCGGCTACAAGGTCGCGGCCAACTACGCGGGCAACGACGAGGCCGCCCACCGCTTCCGCGACGAGGCCGGCGTCCCGGTCTTCAAGTGGAACGTCTGCGACTTCGACTCCTGCAAGCGCGGCATCGCGGCCGTCGAGGCCGAGCTCGGCCCGGTCGAGGTGCTGGTCAACAACGCCGGCATCACCCGCGACACGACGCTGCACAAGATGACCGCCGAGCAGTGGAGCGCGGTCGTCTCGACCAACCTCGACTCGCTGTTCAACATGACCCGCAACGTCATCGAGGGCATGCGCGACCGCGGCTTCGGCCGGGTCATCGGCGTCACCTCGATCAACGGCCAGAAGGGCCAGTTCGGCCAGACCAACTACGCCGCCGCCAAGGCCGGCATGATCGGCTTCACCAAGGCGCTGGCGCTGGAGAACGCGGCCAAGGGCATCACGGTCAACGCCATCGCGCCGGGCTACATCGGCACCGAGATGGTGCGCGCCGTGCCCGAGGAGGTGCTGAAGAGCAAGGTGCTGCCGCAGATCCCGGTCGGCCGGCTCGGCGAGCCCGAGGAGATCGCGCGCTGCGTCGTCTTCCTGGCCAGCGACGATGCCGGCTTCATCACCGGCTCGACCCTGACGGTCAACGGCGGGCAGTACATGTGCTGAGGCCCGGAGCGCGAGAGGCGACATGAGCAAGCCCCTGCTGCCGCCGGTCGAGTATGAGGCGGCCGGCCCCGAGGTGCGCGCCGTCTACGACGAGATCATGACGGCGCGCGGCACCGACTGGATCAACGACTTCTGGAAGGTGCTGGCCAACGATCCGGTGACCCTGCGCCGGACCTGGGATTCGCTGCGCCAGGTCATGGCGCCGGGGGCGCTCGATCCTTTGATAAAGGAGATGCTTTATATAGCTGTCTCCATCACCAACGGCTGCACCTACTGCATCAACAGCCACACCGCCGCGGCGCGCGCCAAGGGCCTGACGGACGCGCAGCTCGCCGAGCTGACCGCGGTCGTCGGCATGGCCAACGAGACGAACGCCCTGGTGACGGCCTGGCAGGTCCCGCTCGACGCGCGCTTCGAGGGCGGCGGCAGGGGCTGAGCGGCCGCTATTCCTCCTCGCCCAGCGAGGGGCCGGGGAACCAGTCGGGCGGCGCCAGCTCGAAGCCGCCGAACTCGAAGGCCGGCGCCACGGTGCAGCCGACCAGGGTCCAGGCGCCCAGGCTCTCGGCGGTCTGCCAGGCACCCGGCGGCACGATCAGCTGCGGGCGCTGCTGGGACAGGACGTCGGGGCCGAGCCGATGCGCCACCGCGTCCTGGCCGTTCTCGCTGAGCGTCAGGGAGAGCGGCGCGCCGGCGTACCAGTGCCAGATCTCGACCGCGTCGACCCGGTGCCAGTGCGAGTACTCGCCGGCCGCCAGCAGATAGTAGATCGCGGTCATCAGGCCGCGGCCGCCGAAGGGGTCGCTATGGCGGTAGGTCTCGCGGAAGTGGCCGCCCTCGGGATGCGGCCGGAGACCGAGCTGGGCGATGACCTTGGCGGCGTCGAGCATCAGGTCCCCGGCGCCGTCGCGGTCATGGAAGGGCGTTTGGCGACCGTCTCGTACCAGGCCGCGAGCGCCGGGCGACCCTCGCGCCAGGCCAGCTCCGGCAGGCGGAAGTCCAGGTAGCCGAGCGCGCAGGCGACGGTGATCTCGCCGACGTCCTCGAGCGCGCCGAAGCCGGCGGCTTCCCGCTCCAGGCCGTCGAGGGCGGCGCGGATCTTGCCGGCCTGACGCTGGACGTTGCCGTCCCAGACCTTGTCGGCCGGCCGGCGCAGCGTCTCGATGACCGTGCCGACCGCAGCGTCCAGGACGCCGTCGCCGAGCGCCTCCAGGCGCAGGGCGCGCCAGCGCGCCGGCCCGGCCTCCGGGACGAAGCGCCGGCCGTCGTGCAGGCCATCGAGGTACTCGCAGATCAGCGGCGAATCGCAGAGCGTGCCGTCGGGCGTCGCCAGCGCCGGCACCTTGCCGAGCGGATTGTCGGTCTGGATGTCGGTGTCGGCGGACCAGACGTCGGTCGGCACCAGCTCGATCCGGGGCGCGAGCCCGGTCTCCTGCGCCAGCACCATGGCCTTGCGGACGTAGGGGGAGGTCGGCGCGTGGCGCAGCTTCAGGCTCACGGGATGTCGGTTCCTCGGTCGGGGGGTCAGAAGACGTCCTTGCGGTGCCGGACTTCGGCGAAGACCGCGACCGGATCCTTGCCGGCCAAACCGACGGCGGCCGCCAGGGCCGGCTCGTCGGCGCGCAGGAAGGGGTTGGTCCGGCGCTCGAGCTCCAGCAGCGAGGGCACGGTCGGCCGCCCGGCGGCGCGCGCCGCGTCGATCTCCTCGGCGCGGGCCTTGAGCGCCGCGTTGCCGCCGTCGACCGACAGCGCGAAGCGGGCGTTGGCCTGGGTGTACTCGTGGGCGCAGTAGACCCGGGTCTCGGGCGGCAGGGTGCGCAGCTTGGAGAGCGAGCGCCACATCTGCTCCGGCGTGCCCTCGAACAGCCGCCCGCAGCCCAGCGCGAAGAGCGTGTCGCCGCAGAACAGGGCGTTGGACTCCGGGAACCAGTAGGCGATGTGGCCCCGGGTGTGGCCGGGCACGAAGAAGACCTTCGCCTCGCACTCGCCGAGCCGGTAGACGTCGCCCTCGTCGACCGCCACCGAGATGCCGGGGATGCGATCGCGGTCGGCGCGCGGGCCGACCACCGTGCAGCCGGTCGACGCCACGATCTCGCGGTTGCCGCCGACGTGGTCGCCGTGGTGGTGGGTGTTGAGGATGTGGGTGATCGTCCAGCCCAGCCGCCCGGCCTCGGCGAGCACCGGGCCCGCGACCGCCGGGTCGACGACGGCCGTCATGCCGGTCGCCCGGCAGCGCGCCAGGTAGACGTAGTTGTCGTTGAGGACGGGGATCTGGTGGATGTCGAGCTCGGCCATGGCGGGAAGGTAGCACCCGCCCTCCGGCCGGTGAAGTCCGGCCATCGCGTGCTATATTGGGACGGCATGTGGAGCGACGCCGTCGAGCTGCGGGAGTTCTACGAGGGCCGCACCGGACAGGTCGCGCGCCACCTGATCCGGCGCGCGCTGCGCCAGCTCTGGCCCGACGTCAGCGGCGACACGCTGCTCGGCCTCGGCCATGCCACGCCCTACCTGCGCACCTTCCGCGAGGAGGCGGCGACGACCATCGCGCTGATGCCGGCCGGACAGGGCTGCGTGCACTGGCCGCCCGAGGGGCCCTTCGTCGTCGGCTTGGTCGACGAGACCGAGCTGCCGCTGCCCGACGTCTCGGTCGACCGGGTGCTGCTGGTCCACGGCCTGGAGCAGGGCGACTACCTGCACGACATGCTGAAGGAGGTCTGGCGGGTGCTGAAGGGCGAGGGCCGCCTGCTGGTCGTCGTGCCGAACCGGCGCAGCCTCTGGGCCCAGCTCGAGCGCACGCCCTTCGGCCACGGCCATCCCTACAGCCCCGGCCAGCTGACCCGGGTGCTGCGCGACCACCTGTTCACGCCGCTCAGGCGCCAGGGCGCGCTCTACATCCCGCCGACCCGCTCGCGCTGGCTGCTGCGCGCCGCACCGGCCTGGGAGCGGATCGGTGCCCAGTGGTTCCCGCACTTCGCCGGCGTCCACCTGGTCGAGGCCTCGAAGCAGCTCTACGGCGGGCTGCCGCTGCGCGCCGCCGAGCGGCGGCGCCGGCACACGGTCGTCGCCTTCCCGCAGCTGGTCGGCCCGGCGGCGGCGCGCCGCGACCTCGACGACGAGGGCGCGGCCTGACCACTCCGGCGCCTGACCACTCCGGCGCCTGATTACTCCGGCGCCTGATTACTCCGGCGGCGGCGGCGGCCGGTCGTCATCGTCGCGGTCGTGCTTGGCCCATTCCTTGTCGCGCCGCGCCTCGCCGGCGAAGAAGGCCTTGAAGTAGGCCTGCCGCTGATCGGCCGGCAGGCTGGTCGCGATCGCCATGATCTTCTGCTCCATCGTCTCGCGCACCTCGGCGCGCTTGGCGTAGAGCTGGTCGAGCACGGCCTGGGCCGCGGCCGGATCGAAGGTCTCGGCGGTCAGGATCTCGCGATAGCGCTGGCGCGCCGCACGCATCGCCCGGAAGTCCTGTCGGACCGTGTCGCGGCCGCTCTCCCAGATCTGCTCGATGCGCTTGCGCTCGGCCTCCGGCAGGACCTCGACGGCTTCCTTCTTCGAGGCCCAGTCGCCGTGCGGCGGCGGGCCGAAGAAGTGGCGCGACACCACGGCGCCGGCGACGAAGAGGTTGATCGCCACCGACACCGCCAGGGCCAGCGCCAGCAGCTTCTGCGAGCGGCTCATAGGCTGTCCTCCGCATAGACCGGCGTGGCCAGCAGCACCGCGATCTCCTGGCTCGAATCCTGGGTCACCGTCTGGGTCGTATCGCTCTGCGGCAGCAGCGGCCCGCTGGCCAGGCCGAGCAGCAGCGCCAGCGCCAGGCCGAAGGCCGGCTGCCAGGCCGGGCCGAACGGCCAGAGGTCGGTGAGCCAGCGCCTTCGGCCGCGCGGCGCCGCCTCGACCAGCCGGCCGATCAGCGCCCCCGAGGCGCGCGGCCGCTCGGCCTGCGCGAGCAGGCGGTCGAGCGCCGCCGCCCGGCTCCGCTCGGCGTCGAGATCCGGGTGCTGCGTCAGCAGCGACCGGGCCGCCGCTCGCTCGGCCTCCGGCCAGCGCCGCTCCTCGGCGCCGTAGCAGTCCAACAGTTCCCTGAGACGGGCTTCGGTCATCGTCATGGTCTTGCTCATGGGGCTCCTCCAGCCGCGGCGCGGCCGCCACCGGAAACCTCGCCGGTCTCGGTCAGACGCTCGCGCAGGCGCCGGCGGGCCCGGGCGAGCAGGGATTCCAGGGCTTCGACGCTGACCCCGAGGATCGCGGCGGCGTCGATGTTGCTGAGGCCCTCTTCGTGGACCAGGCTGATCGCGCTGCGCTGGCGCTCCGGCAGCGCGGCGATCTCCTCGGCCACCCGGCGCGCGGTGCGCGCCTCGTCGATCAGTCGCTCGGCGCTCGGCGCCGGGTCGGGCAGCTCGGGCAGCGGCGCGTCGATCTCGCGCCCGGCCTTGCGCAGGCGGTCCAGGCAGAGGTTGCGCGCCACGGTGTAGAGCCAGGTGTCGAGCCGCGCGTCGGGACGCCAGGCGGCGGCGCGCGACCACAGCCTGAGGAAGGTGTCCTGGGCGACGTCCTCGGCCGCCGAGCGCTCGCCGAGCAGGCGGTAGGCGAGGCCGATGACGCGGTCCAGATGGCGTTCCAGCAGGTCGCGGCAGGCACGCGCGTCGCCTGCCGCAACCGCCCGGACCAGGGCGGCATCCGCTTCCGCGCCGCTTGGCGGCGCAGTCTCGGCTAGTCCGATGGCCATGCCGTCTCCGGTCCGGTGGTTGCGAGGCGCCGGCCCTACTCCTTGCGGTCGCCGTGCCGATGCTCGCGGAAGTCCGCCATCGCCTGCTGGGCCTCCGCCTGGGTTACGACGCCGTCACCGTTGCTGTCGAGCCTGGCGAACAGCTTCATGCCGCGCGCGCCCAGCTCGTCCGGCTCCAGCACGCCGTCGTGGTTGGCGTCCATCCGGGCGAAGTGGATGGCCGCCCGGTCGCGGCCGCGCTCGTCGTTCATGCGGGTCTGCATGCGCGCCAGCTTGGCCTTGACGAACTCCTGCTCGGAGATCTCGCCGTTGCCGTCGGCGTCGAGCCGCTTGAACTCGTCGGTCGCGCGCTGCTCGGCCATGCGGGCGTGGAAGTCGGCCAGCTCCTGCGGCGTCACCTTGCCGTCGCCGTTGGTATCGGCCTCGGCGAAGCGCGCCGCGCGGAAGGCCTCGGCCTCGGCCTTGTCGATCTGGCCGTCGCCGTTGGCGTCGATCTGCTTGAACAGCTCCATGATGCGCGGGCCGTGGCGGCCGCCGGGGCCGTCCATCGCGCCGGGCATCGGTCCGGGCATGGCGTTCTGGGCGAGCGCCGCAACGGCCAGACCGCCGACCAGGGCCGTCGCGCCGAGCAGGCTGAAGGTAAGCTTCTTCATCAAAGGATTCTCCGACTGGGGTCCTTGAGGGGGAGTGGTTTCGGTCGACCTTGCCCCTCTAACGCCCCAGCGCGGCGTTCCCGTCGCGGCTCGTGATCGGATGGTCCGGCGCCGGCCGGCGCCGCGCAGAGGCTAGCGGTCGGCCCGGCGCAGCAGGAACAGCCCGTCCTGGCCGAGCAGGTTGGCCCGGCGCATCGAGCCGATCGGCTCGGCGCGGTTGTCGGCGCCGATGGTCAACGCCCGCTCGATGGCGATGCCGCCGGCCTCGCAGAGCTCCAGGAAGTCACGGATCGTGCAGAGATGGATGTTCGGCGTCTCCCACCAGGGGTCCGGCAGGGAGCGTGTCACCGGCATGCGCCCGCGGGTCAGCAGCGCCCAGCGGATCCGCCAGTAGCCGAAGTTGGGGAAGGAGACGACGGCGCGCGTGCCGATCCTGACCAGGTGCTCCAGCACCTCGCGCGGGTTCTGGGTGGCCTGCAGGGTGCGCGACAGCACGACGTAGTCGAAGGTGCCGTCGGGATAGTCGGCGAGGTCGAGGTCGGCGTCGCCCTGGATCACCGACAGGCCGTGGGACACGCAGGCGTTGACGCCTTCCTGACTGAGCTCAAGGCCGCGGCCGGTGACCTGCCGGAAGTGGATCAGGTAGTCGAGCAGCACGCCGTCGCCGCAGCCGACGTCGAGCACCCGGCTGCCCGGCTCGATCATGTCGGCGATCAGCAGCAGGTCGGCGCGGATGTCGGCGCGCTTGCCGGCGTTCTTGGCGCGCAGGGCCGGGGAGTCGAGCGGGCTCACGTGACGCGGTCCCGGGTCGGGTCGTGGGACTGGTCGAGCGGCCGCAGCTGGCCCTGCGGCAGGCCGAGCCCCTCGCAGCAGCCGTTGAGGAAGCCGTTCAGCGTCTCGTGGAACTCCGGCTCGATCAGCAGGAAGGCGTCGTGGCCCTTGTCGCTGTCGCACTCGACGAAGGAGACGTCGGCGGCGACCGAGTTGAGGGCATGGACGATGCGCTTGGCCTCGCTGGTCGGGAACAGCCAGTCGCTGGTGAAGGACATCACGCAGAAGCGCACCGGCGACCGGCGGAAGGCGTCGGCCAGCACGCCGCCGTGCTCGGCGGCCAGGTCGAAGTAGTCCATCGCCCGGGTGATGTAGAGGTAGGAGTTGGCGTCGAAGCGGTCGACGAAGCTGGAGCCCTGGTGGCGCAGGTAGCTCTCGACCTGGAAGTCGGCGTCGAAGCCGAAGGAGGGCTTCTGCCGGTCCTGCAGGCGGCGGCCGAACTTGCGGTGCAGCGCCTGCTCCGAGAGGTAGGTGACATGGGCGGTCATGCGCGCCACCGCCATGCCGCGGCGCGGCGTCTTGCCGGACAGCTGGTACCAGCCCTCGTCCCAGTCGGGATCGGCCATGATCGCCTGGCGGCCGACCTCGTGGAAGGCGATGTTCTGGGCGGTGTGGTAGGCGGCCGTGGCGATCGGCACCGCGGCCAGCACCCGCTCCGGGTAGCGGGCGGCCCACTCGAGCACCTGCATGCCGCCCATCGAGCCGCCGACCACGGCGAACAGCCGCGCGATGCCCAGATGGTCGACCAGCAGCTTCTGGGCCCGCACCATGTCGCCGATCGTGACGACCGGGAAGGTCGGGCCCCAGGGCTTGCCGGTCGCCGGATCGAGGTCCTGCGGACCGGTGGTGCCCATGCAGCCGCCCAGCACGTTGGCGCAGATCACGAAGAAGCGCTCGGTGTCGAGCGGCCGTCCCGGGCCGACCATGACCTCCCACCAGCCGGGCCGCCCGGTCACCGGGTGCGGCTCGGCCATGTACTGGTCGCCGGTCAGCGCGTGGCAGACCAGCACGGCGTTCGACTTCTCGGCGTTGAGCGTGCCGTAGGTCCGGTAGGCGACGGTGAAGGGCCCGAGCTGGGCGCCGCTGTCCAGCGGCATCGGGCTGCCGGCGGCCAGCACGACCTGCTCGCCCGGCAGGTGCCGCTCGCCCGCCGGCGCGCCGTTGCGCGCAGCCGAGTCCGCTCCGCCGGCGGCGGCCGGCCGGTCCGCGGTCCCGGGGCGGGTGTCCTGGCTGGTCATGGGGCTCCGGCGAGGTCCTGCGAAAAGGGGGCGCCAAGTAAGCGCGGCGCCGCTTCGGCCTGTCAATGATCCAGCAGAGATAGGCGCTCTGTCACGCTCCCGCCACGATCCCTTTGATTTCGACCGGCTGCCGGACTATCACTAGCGGCCGCCCGGCCCCTGGTCGGGCACTGTCGTCCACCCGTCCCGCAGGACCCCGAGCAATCACCGATCCCATGGCACAGGCACCGGCGACGCTCGACGCCCTGCGTCGCGAAATCGACGAGATCGACGACGCCCTCCAGGAGCTGCTGATCCGCCGCAACGAGGTCTCGCGCCGCGTCGGCATGACCAAGGGGCCCGGCAGCCCCGCGGTCCGGCCGGCCCGCGAGGCGGTCATCCTGCGCCGCCTGGTCGCCAGGCATCGCGGCTCGCTGCCGCGCGCCGTCCTGGTGCGTCTCTGGCGCGAGATCTTCTCGGCTTCCCTGGCACAGCAGATTCCCCTGAAGGTTGCGGTCGCCGGCGGCAACCGCCTGGCGCCGCTGGCGCGCGAGCAGTACGGCGTGCTGACGCCGATCCTCGAGCTCGGCTCGCCGGTGCGCGCGGTCAATGCGGTCGCCGAGGGCGAGGCCGCGATCGCCGTGGTGCCGCTGCCGGGCGACGGCGAGAGCGACCCCTGGTGGCGCTTCCTCGGCCGCGACGGCCAGACCGTGCCGCGCATCGTCGCCCGCCTGCCCTTCGCGGTCGCGGCGACGCCCAGCGCCTCCGACGGCACCGCCGCCCTGGCGGTCGCCCTGTCGCCGCTCGAGGCCAGCGGCGACGACCGCAGCTACGTCATCCTGGAGACCGCCGAGCAGATCAGCCGCAGCGCCCTGCGCGACTGGCTGGCCAAGGCGGACCTCACCCTGCGCGAGACCTCGGCCTGGCGCGACGACGACAGCCGCTGGCTCTACCTGATCGAGCTGGAAGGCTTCGTCGACCCCAAGGACGAGCGGCTCGGACGCCTCGCCGGCACCAGCGAGAGCCGAATCCTGCGGGCGACGGCGGTCGGCGCCTACGCCGTGCCCTTCGAGGACGAGGACCTGGCCGACTGGCAGAGCGCGAGCAAGCTGGAGGCGCGCTGACATGACCCTGATTCCCCGCCCGGGCATCCTCGACATCGCGCCCTACGTCGGCGGCGAGTCCAAGGTCGAGGGCCGCGAGAAGCCGATCCGCCTGGCGTCCAACGAGAACCCGCTCGGCGCCAGCCCGAAGGCCGTCGAGGCCTACAAGGCCCTGGCCGCCGAGCTGAACCGCTACCCCGACGGCGGCGCGCTGGCCCTGCGCCAGGCGATCGCCAAGCGCTACGACCTGGCGCTCGACCGCCTGGTCTGCGGCGCCGGCTCCGACGAGCTGATCTCGCTGCTGGTGCGCGCCTATGCCGGCCCCGGCGACGAGGTGCTCTACAGCCGCCACGGCTTCCTGATGTACGGCATCTCGGCGCGCACCGTCGGCGCGACGCCGGTCACGGCGCCGGAGCGGAACCTGACCGCCGACCTCGAGGCCCTGCTCGCCGCGGTCACCGAGCGCACGCGCCTGGTCTTCCTGGCCAACCCGAACAACCCGACCGGCAGCTACCTCGGCTACGAGGCGGTGCGCAGCTTCGCCGAGCGCCTGCCCGCCGACGTGCTGCTGGTCATCGACGCGGCCTATGCCGAGTACGTCGAGGCCTCGGACTACGACGACGGCCTGTCGCTGGTCGAGCGCCTGTCCAACGTCGTGGTGCTGCGCACCTTCTCGAAGATCCACGGCCTGGCGGCGCTGCGCCTCGGCTGGGCCTACGGGCCGGTCGAGGTGATCGACGTGCTGAACCGCGTGCGCGGCCCCTTCAACGTCTCGGCCGCCGCCCTGGCCGCCGGCGTCGCGGCGATCAACGACCCCACCCACGTCGAGCGCAGCCGGGCCCACAACGCGCGCATCCATGCCTGGTTCGTGCGCCAGCTGCAGCGGCTCAACCTGCGTGCCGAGCCGAGCGTCGGCAACTTCGTGCTGGTCCGCTTCGGCGACGCCCCGGGGGCCGCCGCCTTCCTGAAGAGCCAGGGCGTGCTGGTCCGCGCGGTCGGCGCCTACGGCCTGCCCGACCACCTGCGCATCACCCTCGGCACCGACGAGGAGATGCAGGCCGTCGTCGACGCGCTGGAACGCTACCGGCAATGACGGCCGCGTCCGGCACCGGCGCGACCGAGCTGTTCGGCAAGGTCGCGCTGCTCGGCGTCGGCCTGATCGGCTCGTCGCTGGCCCTGGCCTGCCGGCGCCACGGCCTGGCCGGCAGGCTCGCGGGCTACGCGCGCAGCGCCGAGTCGCGCGAGGTCATCGAGCGTCTCCGCCTCACCGACAGCGTCCACGCCGAGCCGGCCGAGGCGGTGGCGGATGCCGACCTGGTCGTGCTCTGCGTGCCGGTCGGCGCCAACGCGGCGGTCGCCGAGGCGATGCTGCCGGGGCTCAAGCCCGGCGCCATCGTCACCGACGTCGGCTCGGTCAAGCAGGCGGTGATCCGCGACGTCGGGCCGCTGCTGCCCGAGGGCGTGCACTTCGTGCCCGGCCACCCGATCGCCGGCACCGAGCATTCGGGTCCGGCTGCCGGCTTCGCCGACCTGTTCGAGGAGCGCTACTGCGTGCTGACCCCGCCGCCCGGGGCGGACGAGGCGGCGGTCGGCCGGGTCGCCGAGCTGTGGCGGCGCTGCGGGTCGCGGGTCGAGACCATGGAGCCGGCGCACCACGACAAGGTGCTGGCGATGACCAGCCACCTGCCGCACCTGATCTCCTATACCATCGTCGGCACCGCCTACGACCTGGCCGAGAGCGAGCGCGGCGAGGTCATCAAGTTCGCCGCCGGCGGCTTCCGCGACTTCACCCGCATCGCCGGCTCCGACCCCGTCATGTGGCGCGACATCTTCCTCAACAACCGCGAGGCGGTGCTGGAGATCCTGCAGCGCTTCGGCGAGGACCTGTCGCGCCTGCAGCGCGCCATCCGCTGGGGCGAGGCCGAGGTCCTGGAGGACCGCTTCCGGCGGACCCGCGAGATCCGCCGCGGCGTCATCCAGCTCGGCCAGGCCGGCACCTTCGACGCCCGCGAGCCGCACAAGGACGACGAAGCGGGCTGAGGCCGGCTCCGGCGGGGTGCGACACTCTTGCCCGGCGTCCGGCCCGACTTTCCGTGCCTCTGCGATTGAGAATTGATTGCATGCATGCGATCTTCCTGCCGCGCGCGGGGGACGGCCGTCGCGGCCGGCTTCCTTGATCCGGATCAGGGGCGGCTTCCGCGCGATCGGGTTGAATGACAGCCGGCCGATCCTGCCGGCCGTACGGAGCGAGGGGCAGCTGCCTTGCGTCTGAGCGACCTGTCGAAAGGGGACCGGGGCGTCATCACGGGCATCGGCCCGTCGGACGCGGCCTCGGCGCGCCTGGGGCACGCGATTCCGCACGACGAGCTCGAGCGGCGCCTGCTCGAGATGGGCTTCGTCGAGGGCGCCCGCTTCCAGGTCCTGCACGAGGGACTGGTCGGCCGCGACCCGATCGCGATCAAGCTCGACGACATGCGCCTCGCCCTGCGCCGGCGCGAGGCGAGCGCCGTCCAGGTCGCGCTGGACGAGCGCGGGGCTGCCGCACGCTGACCATGGCCAGCCTCGTCCAAGAGCCCTGCTGCACGGCGCCGCGCGTCGCGCTGGTCGGCAATCCGAACTGCGGCAAGACGGCCCTGTTCAACGCGCTGACCGGCGCCCGGCAGAAGGTCGCCAACTTCCCCGGCGTCACGGTCGAGCGCAAGGCCGGCCTGGCGCTGACGCCGGCCGGCCGGCGCGCGCAGATCGTCGACCTGCCCGGCACCTATTCCCTGCGCGCCCGCAGCCCGGACGAGGCGGTGACGCGCGACGTGGTGCTCGGGCGCCTGGCCGGCGAGGCCCAGCCGGACATCCTGGTCTGCGTCGCCGACGCGACCAACCTGCGCCTGGTCCTGCGCCTGGTCATGGAGCTCAGGCAGCTCGGCCAGCCGATGGTCCTGGTGCTCAACATGTTCGACATCGCCGAGCGCCAGGGCATCCGCATCGACCGCGAGGGCCTGTCGCAGGCGCTCGGCGTGCCGATCGTGACCGCCGTCGCGGTGCGCCGGCGCGGGCTGGAGGCGGTGCTGCAGGAGGTCGACGCGCTCGCCGAGCGGATCGGCCCGGACGCCGCCGCGCACGACTGGCGCGAGCCGACGGCGCAGGAGATCCGCGCCGCCCATCGCGAGGCCGAGCGCATCCTCAAGCTCACCGTCAAGCCGCCGCTCCGGCCGGACACCTGGACCGGCCGGCTCGACGGCGTCCTGCTGCACCCGGTCGCCGGCACGCTGATCCTGCTGGCCATCCTGTTCCTGATGTTCCAGGCGGTGTTCAGCTGGGCGACGCCGCTGATGGACCTGATCGACGCCGGCTTCCGCCTGCTCGGCCGGGGCTTCGCCGAGCTGCTGCCGCCCGGCCTGCTGCAGAGCTTCCTGGTCGACGGCGTGATCGCCGGCGTCGGCAGCGTGCTGGTCTTCCTGCCGCAGATCCTGATCCTGTTCTTCTTCATCATCCTGCTCGAAGACTTCGGCTACATGGCGCGCGCGGCCTTCCTGATGGACCGCCTGATGGGCGCGGCGGGGTTGCACGGGCGCGCCTTCATCCCGCTGCTGTCCAGCTTCGCCTGCGCGATTCCCGGCATCATGTCGGCGCGGGTCATCGACAACCGCCGCGACCGCTTCACGACGATCCTGGTCGCGCCCCTGACGACCTGCTCGGCGCGCATCCCGGTCTACACCCTGATCATCTCGGCCTTCATTCCCGAGCGTCTCGTCTGGGGCTTCGCCAACCTGCAGGGCCTGGTGATGTTCGGCCTCTACGCCGCCGGCATCCTGAGCGCGCTGGCCGTCGCCTTCGTGATCCGCCGGCTGCTGTGGCGCGGCGCCGCCGAGCCCTTCCTGATCGAGCTGCCGGCCTACAAGCTGCCCGACCCGGCCAACGTGGCGCGCGGCCTGACCCTGCGCGCCCGGATCTTCCTGCGCCGCGCCGGCACGATCATCTTCTCGATGATGGTGCTGATCTGGTTCCTCAGCTCCTTCCCGGCACCGCCGCCCGGCGCCCCGGGGCCGGCGATCGACTACAGCCTCGCCGGGCTGCTCGGCCATGCCATCCATCCGCTGCTGGCGCCGATCGGCTTCTCCTGGCAGATGGCGGTGGCGCTGATCCCCGGCATGGCGGCGCGCGAGGTCGCGGTCGGCGTGCTCGGCACGGTCTATTCGCTGGGCGGCGAGGTCGGCGGCGGCACCCTGGCCCATGCGCTGGCCGGCCAGTGGTCGCTCGCCTCGGCGCTCGCCTTCCTCGCCTGGTACGTCTTCGCGCCGCAGTGCGCCTCGACCCTGGCGGTGGTGCGGCGCGAGACCAACTCGCTGCTCTGGCCGACGATCCTGTTCGCCTACATGCTGGCGCTGGCCTACGGCGCCGCCTTCCTGGTCTTCCGCCTGGCCTCGCTCTGGCCGGGCTGAGGGGGCCGGGGCGCCGTCCGGCGGCCGCTCAGATCAGGAAGACCCCGAGCGCGACCGCGCCGAGCGCCATGCAGTACCAGGCGAAGGGATCCAGGGCGTCGAGGTCGCGCTCGCCGAAGTAGCGCATCAGGAAGGCGGTGCTGGCATAGGCGCAGACCGCCGCGACGGCCCCGGCCAGCCAGACCGTGGCGTCCAGCGCGGCGCTCGACTGGTGCAGCAGCTTCGGCACCTCCAGCACGCCGGCGGCGAAGATGATCGGCGTCGCGATCAGGAAGGAGAAGCGCGCCGAGGCCTTGTGGTGGAGGCCGGCCAGCAGGCCGCCCAGGATCGTCGCGCCCGAGCGCGAGATGCCGGGGATCAGCGCGGTGCACTGCCAGAGGCCGATGGCCAGCGCGCCCTTCCAGGTCAGGCTCGAGAGCTCGCCGTGGCTGGAGCGGCGGCGCAGGCGCTCGCCGCCGAACAGCACGGCACCGTTGACGACCAGGAAGGCTGCGGCGACGACCGGCGTCGCGAAGAGCTCGCGGAAGGTCTTCTCGAGGGCGAAGCCGACAACCACGGCCGGCAGCGTCGCGACGACCATCAGGCCGATCAGGCGCCGCCGCTCGGCCCGCTCCTCCGGCTCGCCGAAGCCGAGCAGCGCGCCGACCAGCGCCACCCAGTCGCGCCGGAAGAAGACCAGCAGCGCCGTCGCCGTGCCGAGGTGCAGCACGACCAGGAAGGGCAGGAAGCTGCCGCCCTGGCGGTCGAGCGACCAGCCGAGCAGGGCGGGCAGCACCACCGCGTGGCCCAGGCTGCTGACCGGGAACAGCTCGGTGATGCCCTGGAGCGCGGCGACCGCGAGGGCCTGGAGAAGTGTCATGGGCGGTCCCGTTCTGGCGCCGACCGGCGGCGGAAAGCGGCGCCAGCCTAGCCGAGAAAGCGGCGTCGGCAGGGCAGCGCCGCGGGCGGCCGGCTGCGGCATGCCGCCGCAGCGGCCGGCGACCGCCCCGCCGCCTCACCGCTGCACGACCAGCAGGCCGGCGCCGGCGATCATCAGCGTGCCGGCGACCGTGGGGCCATCCGGCGGCTCGTCGAAGAGGCCGTAGCTCCAGGCGGCGGCGAAGATCAGGTAGCTGTAGTCGAAGGTCGCGACGATCACCGGCGGCGCGGCCTGGTAGGCCGCCGCGAGGCCGATGCCGATCCCGACGATCAGCAGGGCCAGCAGGCCGATCAGCCCCCAGTCGGCCGCTCCCATGACGGCCCAGGAGCCGAAGAGGAAGGGCGAGATCGCGGCCTCCGCCGGGGTCGGCCGCCAGAGCGCCAGCGCCAGGCCGGCGAGCAGGCCGGCGGCGAGCAGCGCGAGATTGAGGGCGAGGGCCAGGACGACCGGGGCCGCGTCGCGGCAGCGGCCGCGCGTTGCCACGGCGGCGCAGGCGTAGAACAGGCCGGCGAGCACCGGCAGCAGGGTCGGCCAGGCGAAGGCGTCGCCGCCGGGCCGCAGCACGACCAGCACGCCCGTGAAGCCCAGCGCGACCGCCAGCCAGCCGCGTCGCCCGACCGGCTCGCCGAGCAGCACCGCCGAGAGCAGCGTGATGAACAGCGGGCCCGTGTAGAACCCGGCGGCGACGGTCGAGAGGCTGAGCACCGGCACCGCCGCGTAGAGGCAGAGGTACATCAGGACCAGCAGGCCGGCGCGCAGCAGCGGCCAGCCGCCGAGCGCCCGGGCCAGGGAGCTGCGCGGCGCCGGGCGGCGCAGGGCCGCGACGGCGATCAGCGCCGGCAGGGCGAGCAGGCCGCGCAGCAGCCAGAGCTGCCAGAGCGGCAGGTCGGCGCTGGCGTACTTGATGACCGCATCCTGCAGCGACATCAGGAAGACCGAGCCGACGATCAGGGCGGCGCCGCGCGCGACCCGGTCGGGCCGCCGGTCGATCGTCGTCCTGCTCATCGCCGCTCCGCCTCCCTGACTGCGGATCCGACGGTAGAGCGTGACGCTCTCTTCGAAGAGTCGTTGGTTTTTGATCAGATTGCTGCATTATTTTGAATAATGAGACGTCTTCCGATCAGCGGTCTCGAGGTCTTCCTGGCGATCGCGCGCGAGGGCTCGCTGCGCGGCGCGGCGACCGCCCTGGGGCTCGGTGCGCCGGCGGTCAGCCACCAGCTGAAGAGGTTCGAGCAGGAGCTCGGCGTCGACCTCTTTGCCCGGACCACCCGCTCGGTCGAGCTGACCGAGGCCGGCCGGGTGCTTCTCAAGGGCGCCGATCCGGCCTTCGGCGAGCTCGCCGACGCCGTCGAGGCGGCGCGCGGCGCCGGCCGCAGCCGGACCGGCACGCTGCGCCTGACCCTGCCCTGGAGCGCCTACCGGGTCGCCATCGAGCCGATGCTCGGCGCGTTCCGCGCGGCCCATCCCGACGTCCGCCTGGAGCTGTCGTTCGACGAGGCCCTGGTCGACGTGGTGCGCGAGGGCTTTCACGCCGGGATCCGCCTCGGCGACCGGCTGACCCCGGGCATGGTGGCGGTGCGCATCACGGCGCCGATGAAGGCGGCCTACTCGGCGGCACCCGCCTACCTGGAGCGCGCCGGCCGGCCGCGCCATCCGCGCGACCTGCTGGGCCACAGCTGCATCCGCTACCGCTTCATCAGCACGCGGCGCATCGCCGACTGGCAGTTCCGGGAGGACGGCCGGCTGTTCAGCGTGGACCCGCCCGCCGGCCTGGTCTTCGACTCCTTCCAGTCGGTCGTCCAGGCGGCCGGCGGCGGCCACGGCATCGGCTGGTCGTTGCGCGCCGTGGTCGAGAGCGAGCTCGCGGCCGGAAGGCTGGAGAGCGTGCTCGACGCCTTCACCATCGGGCACCCGCCCTTCTTCCTCTACTACCCCGAGCAGAACCGCCGGCTGGAGCTGCTGCGCCTCTTCGTCGCCTTCCTGGCCGGCGGGGGCCGGCGCTAGCCGCCGCCCCGATGCGGCTCACCGGCCTCTTTGCTGCAGAGCAGCATCGGCGCTACCATGTCGGACAGCATGCACGGCAGCCCTCCCCCGGTCCGCTCGCTCGACTACGACGCCCTGCGCGCCTACGGCGCGACCCGGCCGCGCCCGGAGTTGCCCGAGGGCGAGAACTTCTGGGTCTTCGGCTACGGCAGCCTGATGTGGAACCCGGGCTTCCCGCACCTCGCGGTGCGCCAGGCGCTGCTCTACGGCTACCACCGGCGCTTCTGCGTCTACTCGCACCGCTACCGGGGCACGCCGGAGCGGCCGGGGCTGGTGCTCGGGCTCGACCGGGGCGGCGCCTGCCACGGCATGGCCTTCCTGGCTCCGGCGGCGGAGTCCGCGGCGGTCATGGACTATCTCTGGGACCGCGAGATGACGACCGGCGTCTATCGGCCGCGCTGGCTGGCCCTGCGCACGCCCGAGGGCCCGATCGCCGCGCTCGGCTTCGTCGTCGATCCGCGCCATCCGCAGTACACCGGCCGGATGCCCGACGACTGGGTCGCCCGGCTGATCGTCCAGGGGCGCGGCCATCGCGGCCCCTGCAGCGAGTACCTGACCGAGACCGACCGGCACCTGCGGGCGCTCGGCATCGTCGACCGCTCGCTGGCCCGGCTGATCCATCTGGTCGACGCGAACTGCGCCGAGGGCGCGCCGCCGGCCTGAACGCCGGCCTGGGCGCCGGCCTGGGGCGCCGGGCCGCGGCTTGGGCTTGCACGGCGCCTGCGGCGCCGGCCACTCTTGCCGCATGCCCGCCGCCGACCTCGACTCGCTCTCGCGCCTCGCCGTCGCCCTGGCCGCCGGCCTGCTGATCGGGCTGGAGCGCGGCTGGCACGCGCGCGCCCTCGCCGAGGGCGAGCGGGTCGCGGGCTTCCGCACCTTCGGCCTGATCGGCCTGCTCGGCGGTCTCGCCAGCCTGCTCGGCCAGAGCCAGGGCCTGCCGGTGCTGGCCGCCGGCTTCCTGGCGCTGGGCGCGGTGCTGGCCGCGGGCTACTGGCGCGGCACCGCGGCCAGCCACGACCTCTCGGCGACCAGCGCGGTCGCCGCCCTGGTGACTTTCGGCCTGGGGGCGGCGGCCGGCGAGGGCGAACTGGAGGTCGCCGGCGCCGGCGCCGTGATCGTCGCCCTGCTGCTCGGCACCAAGCCACAGCTGCACCGCCTGGTCGAGCGGCTCGAGCAGGCCGAGCTGCTGGCCGTGCTCAAGCTGCTGCTGATGTCGGTCGTGCTGCTGCCGGTACTGCCGGACCGCGGGCTCGGCCCCTGGAACGCGCTCAACCCCTACCGCATCTGGTGGATGGTCGTGCTGATCGCCGGGCTGTCGTCGATCGGCTACTTCGCGATCCGGCTCGCCGGGCCGCGCCGCGGCATCCTGCTGACCGGCCTGCTCGGCGGGCTCGCCTCCTCGACCGCGACCACCGTGACCCTGGCGCGGCGGGCGGCGCCCGCCGCGCGCCCCGCGATGCCCGGCCGGCCGGACGGCCAGGCCCGGCTGATCGCCGCAGGCATCCTGCTGGCCTGCGCCGTCATGTTCCCGCGCATGCTGCTGGTCGCCGCGGTGATCGCGCCGGCCCTGCTGCCCGTGCTCGCGGTGCCCCTGGCCGTCGCCGGGGTCGTCGCAGCCGCGGTCGGCCTCTGGGCGGCGGGCCGCGAGCCGGCCGAGGGCCCGTCCGCCGCGGCCGGGCTGAAGCCGGAGAACCCTTTCGAGTTCGGCACGGCGCTGAAGTTCGGCCTGCTGCTCGCGGGGATCCTGCTGTTGACGGCCGCGCTGCGCCGCTGGATCGGCGACGAGGCGCTCTATCTGATCGCCGCGGTCTCGGGCCTCGCCGACGTCGACGCCGTGACGCTGTCCTTCTCGGCGCTGGTCGCCGACGGCCGGACCCCGGCGCTGCTGGCCGGTGGCGCGATCCTGCTGGTCGGGGCGGTCAACACGCTGGTCAAGGCCGCCTTCGGCATCGCCCTCAGCCGCGGCCGGCTCACGGCCTGGCTCGCCGGCGGCCTGGGTGGTGCGCTGCTGGCCGGCGCCGCCGCTGCCGCCGTCGAGCAGCTGCTTCTGCCGGCAGGGCCGTAGCCCGGCGCGGGCCGCCGGCTACTCGAACCCGAGAACCTTCGCGACGTCGCTGAAGTCGACCAGCAGCAGGAACAGCAGGGCGACGATCGCGAGGCCCAGGATCGGCGTGTACCAGGGCACCGGCACGGGGTTGCTGGCGCCGCAGGCCTCGCAGCGGCTGTCGTCGACGCCGAGCTCGGCGTGGCACTTGCGGCAGAGCCTGCGGGTCGCGGGGTGTCGGGTCATGGGGCGGCGGCTCACGGCGGGCTCACGAGCACTTCGAATGGCCGCAGTTGGTGCAGAGGTCGCAGCCTTCCTGGCGCACCAGCGCGGCGGCGCCGCACTTCGGGCACTGGCCCGCGAGGCGCCGGCGCTCGGCGGCCGGCGGGGCCTCCTCCGTGTCCTCGCCGGCGAGGCGGCGGACCTGGTCGGCCAGGGGGGCGTTCTCGCGCGGCGCCAGGAAGCCGATGTCGATCATGTGGCGCTCGATGACGCCGCCGATCGCGGCCAGCAGCGAAGGCACGTAGCGGCCGCCCAGCCAGGCGCCGCCGCGCGGGTCGAAGACCGCCTTCAGCTCCTCGACGACGAAGGAGACGTCGCCGCCGCGCCGGAACACCGCCGAGATCATCCGGGTCAGCGCCACGGTCCAGGCGTAGTGCTCCATGTTCTTGGAGTTGATGAAGACCTCGAAGGGCCGGCGCCGGCCGTCCTGCACGATGTCGTTGACCGTGATGTAGATCGCGTGGTCGCTCTCCGGCCAGGTCAGCTTGTAGGTCCGGCCGGGCAAGGCCTCGGGGCGCGCCAGCGGCTCGGTCAGGTGCACGACCGCGCCCTCGGCCGGCCGCGGCACCGCGGCGACGACGGGCGCCGCGCCGCTCTCGACCTCCAGCACGGCGCCGCGGAGCTCGCTCGGCCGGTAGGTCGTGCAGCCCTTGCAGCCGAGCTCGTAGGCCGAGAGGTAGACGTCCTTGAAGGCCTCGAAGCTCATGTCGGCCGGCAGGTTGATGGTCTTCGAGACCGAGGAGTCGATGAAGCGCTGCACCGTCGCCTGCATGACCAGGTGCGCCGCAGGCTCCAGGGACTGGGCGTCGACGAAGGCCTCGCCGGGCGCCGCCTCGGCGCCGAAGCGCTCGCGGAACAGGCGGTAGGCGTGGTCGGTCACCTTCTCGGCGAGGCGCGAGCCGTCGGGCTGGCGGATCTGGCGCTTGTACTCGAAGGCGAAGACCGGCTCGAGGCCCGAGGAGACGTTGTCGGCGAGCAGCGAGATCGTGCCGGTCGGCGCCACCGAGGTGACGAGGCCGTTGCGGATGCCGTAGCGGCCGATCGCCTCGCGGACCTCGGGCTCCAGCTCCTGGACCGTCTCGCCGGCCAGGAAGGGGTCGCGCTCGAACAGCGGGAAGGCGCCCTTCTCGGCGGCGAGGTCGCTGGAGGCGAGGTAGGCGGCGCGGCGCAGCACGCGCAGCCACTGCTCGCTGCGCTCGACCGCGGCCTGGCTGCCGTAGCGCAGGCCGCAGAGGATCAGCGCGTCGGCGAGGCCCGTGATGCCGAGGCCGATGCGCCGCTTGGCCTGGGCCTCCGCGCGCTGCGCCTCGAGCGGGAAGCGCGAGGCCTCGATCGCGTTGTCGAGCATGCGGACCGCGACTGGCACCAGTTGCTCCAGGGCCTCCAGGTCAAGGTCGGCCTCGGGCTCGAAGGGATGCCGGACCAGGGCCGCCAGGTTGATCGAGCCGAGCAGGCAGGCGCCGTAGGGCGGCAGGGGCTGCTCGCCGCAGGGGTTGGTCGCGCGGATCTCCTCGCAGTAGTGCAGGTTGTTGCGGCGGTTGATCCGGTCGATGAAGATCACGCCCGGCTCCGAGGCCTCGTAGGTCGCGTGCATGACCTGGTCCCAGAGCGCGCGCGCCTTGAGCGTCCGGCAGGTCCTGCCGTCGAAGACCAGTGGCCAGTCGGCGTCCTCGCGCAGCGCCGTCATGAAGGCGTCGGTGACCAGCACCGAGAGGTTGAAGTTGGTCAGGCGCCCGGCGGTGCGCTTGGCCTCGACGAAGGCCTCGATGTCGGGATGGTCGCAGCGCAGGGTCGCCATCATCGCGCCACGCCGGCTGCCCGCCGACATGATGGTCGCGCACATCGCGTCCCAGACGTCCATGAAGGACAGCGGGCCCGAGGCGTCGGCGCCGACCCCGGCGACCGGGGCGCCGCGCGGGCGCAGGGTCGAAAAGTCGTAGCCGATGCCGCCGCCCTGCTGCAGGGTCAGCGCCGCCTCGCGCAGGTGGCTGAAGATCCCGCCCATGTCGTCGGGGATCGTGCCCATGACGAAGCAGTTGAAGAGGGTGACGTTGCGTTCGGTCCCGGCGCCGGCCAGGATCCGGCCGGCCGGCAGGAAGCGGAAGCCCTCGAGCGCCTCGTAGAAGCGCTGCTCCCACTGGGCGGGCGTGCGCTCGACGGCGGCCAGGGCCCTGGCGACCCGCCGCCAGCTGTCCTCGATCGTCCGGTCGAGCGGCTCGCCCTCGGGCGTCTTCAGGCGGTACTTGGCGTCCCAGACCTGTTCGGAGATCGACGAAAGCGCCATCGGGCCGTTGCGCTCCGCGCTGCCTGCAGGACCGGAAAGGTAGGCGCGCCGCCCCGGCGAATCAACGTTCTTCCTTCGTTCGAGGGCGCTACTTCAGGATCAGGCTGTCCTGCGCGACGACGGTGCCTTTGGCGTCGAGCCGCTGCCAGTCGCACTTCAGGTAGCTGAGGTCGGCCGGCGAGTTCTGGCAGCTGAAGCGCGACACCTCCTGGCGGAAGATCACCTCGGCGGTCTCGCCGAGCCGGGCGACGAGGTAGGGGCAGCCGCTGCCCGGCGGCCGGCTGGCCGGGCAGGGGCCGGGATAGATGTGGTAGCCGACGCCGCTCTGCACCGCGACGAGGCCGAAGGGCAGCGGCAGCCAGTCGGCCATCGGTTCCGAGCGGTAGATCACCGCCGTGCCCTTCGGCGTGACGTAGCGGCCGACGAGACGCCGCTCGCCGCCCGACTGGACCAGCCAGTACCGGCAGCAGGGCAGATCGATCACCGGCGGGCCCTCGGGCAGCGCCTGCCAGCTCTTCAGGAACTCGTCGTAGGCCAGGCGCGCCCTGACCAGGTTGTCCCGCGCCTTGCGGCTGGCCTGCTCGACCGCCCTGGTCAGGACCTCGCGGGCGTAGCGCAGCTCCAGCATGCGCCCGACGTAGGCGACCGCCTCCTCGTCGAGGGCGCGGGCGACGTCGCCCGGCTTGGCGACCTCGGCCAGCAGGCGCTTCAGCGTCGCCTCGACCGCGGTCAGGCCGGCGCTGTCCAGGTAGCCGCCGGCGTCGCGGTAGCGCTCGTTGAGCTTGGTGATGTCGTACATCAGGCCCGACAGTGCCGCCGGCGGGTCGCCGCTGACCTCGACGTCGATGGTCCGGGCGAAGCGCGGCGTGCCGCCCTGGCCCGCGTGGTGGATCAGGTAGGGCCGGCCGTAGGGCCAGTTGCCGGGCGCCCGGTAGGTCACGCGGATCGCCTTGCCGGCCGCCTCGGCGGTCAGCGTACGGCTCGCCTTGGCGAAGTCGGGCTTGTCCCAGGTGAGGTCGTGGGCCGGATAGATGGCCCGCTTCTTGACCTCGGCCAGCACCGGATGGGGGACCACGTAGCGCAGCTCCGACCAGACCTGGGCATGGCTCTCGCCGGCTGCGCGCTGGGCGCGGTAGTCGGCGTAGAGCCGGTCGACCAGGGTCGGGATGAAGTACTGGGAGTGGACGAAGTCGCCGGCCGCGACGGCGACCTGGAAGGCCGTCGTGATGGTCGCCAGCGGCAGGTTGCCGGCGGCCTGCCACTCGCCGAGCATGAAGCCGGCGCCGTACTCGCCGAAGGTCTTGAAGGCGCCCCAGGCGTCGCCCTTCGACAGCTGCTGGTGGATGATGATCGCGTTGACGCTGTCCTTGGTCACGGTCAGCCAGGCCGGCGCGCTGCCCAGGAAAGCGTTCCAGGCCTCCGCCGTGCCGGCCATCGCCTGGCCGGAGTAGCTGGCCATGTCGGCCAGGGTGACCTGCTGCTTCAGCGGTACGCCCTGGGAGAGCGCCGGGGCGGCCGGCGCGGCCAGGCCGGCGGCCAGCAGCAGGGCGCAGAGGCAAGATCGCATTGCCGTCGCTCCTCGCGGGTGGGGCGGGAGCCGCCAGATTTCCGGGCGGACGTGCCGGCGTCCTTGGCCCAGATCAATCCGGCCTGACTTCGCCCCCGCCTTCGGCGACCAGCCGCTCCGTGGCCGGCTCGATGCGTGCCTCCAGCTCGGCGAGGAACTGCCGGCGCGGCAGGCCCGGCGGGATCGGCTCCAGGAACTCCAGGACGATCCGGCCCGGCCGGCGCAGGAACGACTTGCGCGGCCAGAACAGGCCCGAGTTGAGGGCGACCGGCACGACCGGCACGCCGAGCTCGCCGTAGAGCGCGGCGACGCCGGGCTGGTAGGGCCGGTGGGCACCGGGCGCGGTGCGCGTGCCCTCGGGATAGATCACCAGGGGCCGGCCCTCCCCGCCGACGATACGCCGCGCCGCCTTGAGCAGCCGGCGCAGCGCCGCGCCGCCGCCCTTGCGGTCGACCGCGACCATGCGCAGGCGCCACATGATCCAGCCGAAGAAGGGGACCAGCAGCAGCTCGCGCTTCAGCACGTAGGCCGGATCGGGGACGAGCAGCGGGAAGATCAGCGTGTCCCAGGCCGACTGGTGCTTGCTGGCGATCAGCACGGCGCTGTCCGCCGGCAGCCGCTCGCGGCCCCGGACCTCCCAGGTCAGGCCGCAGAGATGCTCCATCATGAACAGGATGCCGTGCACCCAGAGCCGCCCGCCGGCGTAGAGCCAGCGCCAGGGCAGCAGGAAGGCCGGCAGCAGGGCGATGCCGATCGCGATCAGCCAGAGGTGGTAGCAGAGCTGGAACAGCGCCGAGCGAAGGATCAGGCCGGCGCTTGTCTTGTCGCTCACGATGCGGCGATCCCGTCCATGCCGCCGGGCACCAGGCCGACGACCAGCGCGGCCAGGTACTTGACGTACTCGGTCATCAGCAGCAGGGCGCTGCGCGGGCTGAACCACCAGTGCTCGCGGAAGCCCTCGGGGAAGACCGGATGCGGCAGGATCCTGGCCTCGGGCAGGGCGCGGCGGAACTCCAGCAGGCTGCGCGGCATGTGGTAGGCGCCGGTGACCAGGCGCAGGCTGGTCAGGCCCTCCTTGCGCATCCACTCGGCGGCCTCGCGGGCGTTGCCGTGGGTGTCCTCGGCGTCGTAGCCGAGCGCGATGCAGCAGGCCAGCTCGTCGGGCGCGCCCTGGCTGAGGCGCAGCAGCTCGCTGACCTCGACGCCGCGGTAGACGCCGGAGACGAAGAGCTTGCGCGCGGCGCCGGCGGCCAGCAGCTCGAAGCCGACCTTGATGCGCTCGCTGCCGCCGGTCAGCACGACGATGGCGTCGGTGCGCTCGCTGGGCGGCGGCGTCTCGGACGACAGGCCGAGCGCGAAGGCGACGAAGCCGCCGAGGAACAGCGCGGCCAGGGCGAGCAGCGGCGCCAGCAGGCGCAGCGGCCTCCTGCGCTGCCGGGCGGGAGGGCCGGGGGGCGGCGGATCGCAGGCCGGCGCGCTCATGGTCAGGGCAGGCGGGTCAGGGTGCGCAGCACGGTCCAGCGCGCAGTCAGGGCGGCGACCGCCACCGCCAGCGGCGGCAGCACCAGCAGGGCCGCCCAGTCGACCGGCGTCGGCGAGAAGCTCGGCAGCAGGCCGGCGCCGCCGCTCTGCACGACCCGCTCCAGGGCGTAGAGCACCAGCCCCGCCGCGACCAGCCCGACCAGGCCGCCGCGCAGCGCCAGCCGCGCGGCGTTGCCCTGGAACTGGCCGGCGACGTAGCGGTCCCGGGCGCCCATCAGGTGCAGCAGCTCGATGGTCTGGCGGTGCACCGACAGGCCGGTGCGGGTGACGAAGATCAGCGTCAGGATAGTCGCCGCGCCGACCAGCACGACGACCGCCAGGGCGATCAGCTGCAGCGAGCGGGCGAAGGAGATCAGGGCGCCGAGGTAGCGCTGGTGGTCGTCGAGGTGGGCGGCCGGGATCTCCTTCTCCAGGCGCTCCGCGAGGCCGGGCGGCACGCCCTCGACGCCGGGGTCGAGGGTGACGTCGATCAGCATCGGCAGCGGCAGGCTCTCCTCGTAGGCACTGGCGCCGAGCCAGGGCTCGAGCAGGGCGCCGAGCTGCTTGCGGTCGAGCACCTCGACGCTGGCGACCCCCTTGCTGGCGGTCAGCAGGTCGAGCACCAGGCCGACCCGGGTCTTTGTCTCCTCGGCGTTCTGGCCGGGCATGACCTGGACGGTCAGCTTGCCGGCCAGTCCGCTGTCCCAGCGCGCCGCCAGGCGGTTGGCGCCGAGCCCGCCGACCAGGGCGAGGCCGGCCAGGAAGACCAGGAAGGCGATCAGCCAGGGCAGGTAGCGGGCCGAGGCGTCGTTGGCCAGCGGCAGGTCGCGCCGGCGGCGCCGGCGCGACCCGGGCGGCCGGGCGGCCGGACGACCGGCCGGCGGCGTCTTCTCCCCGCGCGGCGCCACGGCTCAGGCCGTCCCGTCGGCGGCGGCTTCGGCCGGCACCAGGCGCAGCGTGCCGCCTTCCAGGCGCAGCCGCGGGTGCTGGAAGCGCCCGACCAGGGTCTCGTTGTGGGTCGCCACGACGACCGTCGTGCCGTTGCGGTGCATCTCCTCGAACAGGAACATCAGGCGCATGGCGATGCGGTCGTCGACGTTGCCGGTCGGCTCGTCGGCGAGCAGCAGGCTCGGCCGCCCGACCACGGCGCGGGCGATGGCGACGCGCTGCTGCTGGCCGCCCGACAGCGTCGCCGGCAGCGCGTCCAGGCAGTCGGCCAGGCCGACCCAGGACAGCAGCTCGCTGACCTTGGAGTCGATCGCGCCCGGCCGCTCGCCGACCAGATGGAGCGGCAGGGCGACGTTCTCGAAGGCGGTCAGGTGGCCGATCAAGCGGAAATCCTGGAACACGACGCCCATGCGCCGGCGCATCAGGGCGCGATCCTCGCGGCCCAGTCTGGCGACATCGCGGCCGAACAGCATCAGCCGGCCGCGGGTCGGGCGCTGGCCGAGGTTGAGCAGGCGCAGGAACGAGGACTTGCCGGCGCCGCTCTGGCCGACCAGGAAATGGAAGGAGCCCGGCTCCAGGTGGCTGGTGACGCCGCTCAAGACCTCCGGCCCCTGGCCGTACCGCAAGGCAACGTCGTCCAAACGAACCAAGGGGCCTGTCCTCCTGGCGGCGCGGGCGGTGCGGGGGGCGCCGGGAATCGCCACGACCGGGTCGCCCGTCCGGATCACCTGGATAGCAAGGGCCGGGATCGCTCCACAAGGGCCAGCCCCGCCGCGGCGTCGGGCCGGCGGCTCGGCCTCGAAGCCGACACCGGCCGGCCTTGCTAACGCGCGAGTCGCAGTCTTATAAGGGATTCCGCCCGCCCGCGTCGCTCCGCGTGCCCACTAGACGGACTGTCCGCCCGGCCCATGGAAATCGCTTGCCCAAACTGTGCGAAGCGCTTCCGCGTGCCGACCGAGAAGCTCGCCCCCAACGGGCGCAAGGTGCGCTGCGCGGCCTGCGGCCACGTCTGGCACCAGCCGGCGCCGGAGGGCGCCGCACCGGCGCAGCCGGCGCCCGGGCCGGCCGCCGCCCCGCCCGCCCCGGCCCGGCCGGCCGCGCCGAAGCCCGCCGCGGCCGAATCGGCGGAGCAGTGGCCGCGCGACCCGCATCGCGCCGAGCCGGCCTACGACCGGCCGCCGATCTTCGACGAGCCCCATTTCGGAGAGCCGCGGCGCTTCGAGCTGGCCGGCGACGGCGACTATGCGCGGCTGTCGCGCGGCCGGTCGCGCGTCGTCCTCCTGCTCGGCTGGCTGCTGCTGCTGCTGGTCGTCGCCGCGCTGCTCGGCGGCGGCTGGTACTACCGTAACCAGGTCGTCGCCACCGTGCCGGAGCTGCAGCAGATCTACGACCTGCTCGGCGTGCCCCTGGAGAACGGGCATCCGGGGGTCGCGCTCAGGGACGTCACGACCCAGCTCAACACGGTCGACGGCAGCCGGGTGATGACGATCACCGGCTCGGTGGTCAACATCGGCGACGAGGAGCGCAAGGTCCCGCTGCTGGTCGCCACGGTGACGGACAAGACCGGCGCCGTGCTGGTCGAATGGCGTTTCGAGGCCGGCAAGGCCCTGCTTGCGCCGGGCGAGAAGGTCGCCTTCGAGACCAAGCGCGAGGCGATCCCGCGCGGCGAGCTCAGCGTCCGGGTCGACTTCGTCCTGCACTGACGGCGGGTGACGGCCGGGCCGCGCGCCACCGTCGCGGACGTCCGGGGCCGTCTCGCCGATTTCTTGGCTCGAATTCGCCGCTAATATAGGCTTTCTTTGCGGCGGGCAGGCCTGGGGGCCGCCCCCCGCCGCCGGCCCGGCCGGTGCTCCGGTCCTCCGTTCGCTTGGGAACAGCCGATGGTCCGCATCCTGGTCGCCGAGGACGACGAAGCCGTCCGGACGTTCGTCACCCGGGCGCTGGAGTTGCGCGGCTTCCAGGTGACCGCGGTCAACGACGGCCTGCAGGCGCTCGAGAGCCTGAAGGACGACAGCTTCGACCTGCTGGTCACAGACATCGTCATGCCCGGCCTCGACGGCATCGGCCTGGCGCTCAAGGTGACGCGCGACCACCCGGACCTGCCGGTCTTGCTGATGACCGGCTATTCGGCTGAGCGCCAGCGCGCCCACAATCTCGACGAGCTGATCGCCGAGGTCGTGGTCAAGCCCTTCACCCTGAAGCAGATCTGCGACGCCGCCGAGTCGGCGCTCGGGCTGCGCCGCGAGATGACCGCGCCGCGCTGAGCGGCCGCGGCCCTGTGGCCGCGGCCTGTCGGCTCAGAACTGGCGGAGCAGGCGGTCGAGGTAGTCGAGCTCGACCGGAGGCCGGTCGACCTCCTCGCGGCGCCGGCGCAGCTCGTCGAGGATCTCGCGGGCGCGGCGCAGCTCCGAGCCGGTCGGGATCTGCACCCGGTCGTTGCCCTCCAGGCCCTGGCCCTGGGGGCCGCGGCCGAAGGGGTCGCGGCCCTCGCCGGGCCGCTCGCCGGCCTGGTTGCCCTCCTTGCCCTGACCCTTGCGCATCTGCTGCGCGAAGCTCTCCAGCATCGTCTCCAGGCCCTGCTGCAGCTGGTCGAGGGCGTCGGCCTGCGGCTGCACGGCGTTGCCCGGCTGGTCCTGCTTCAGGGCATCGCGGGCGTCGCGCATCGACTGCTCGGCCTGGCCGAGCGAGCGCGGGATCTCGCCGGTCATGTCGCCGAACTTGCGCATCATGCCGCCGAGCTGGCGGCGCAGCGCCTCCTGGTCCTGGGCGTCGCCGGCGTTCGAGCTGCGGCCGGGGTCCTTGCCCTGGTCCTTGCCGTCGCCGGGCTGCTGCAGCTGCTGGCGCTTGCCCTGCTGCGAGCGCTGGAAGCTGCGGTCCATCAGCTCCTGCTGCCGGCGCATCATCTCCTGCAGGCTCTGCATCATCTGCTGCGCCTTCTGGGCCTGCTGGTTCATGCGCTGCTGCATCGGCATGGCCTGCAGGTTCTCCAGCATCTGCTGCAGCTGGGCGAGCAGCTCGCGGGCCTTGTCGCGGTCGCCGGCCTTGGCCAGCTGGCGCGCCTGCTCGATCATCTTCTGCAGGTCGTCGCGCTGCAGCACCTGGGCGTCGGGCGGCAGCGGCTGGTTCTCCGCGGGCGGCTGCTGGCCGGCCTGCTTCATGGCCTGCTCGGCCATCTGGCGCAGGAACTCGTCGAGCGCCTGCTGCACCTCGTTCATCAGCCGGTCGATCTCCTCGTCCGGCGCGCCCTTCTCCAGGGCGTCCATCAGCTGCTGCTGCAGGTTGCGCAGGCGGCGCTCGGCCAGCGCCACCTCGCCCTCCTCGATGTGCAGGGCGGTGTCCCAGAGCAGCTCCTGGACCTCGCCGATCGCGGTCGGCTCGTGGTCGTGCACCAGCCGGCGCTCGGCGACGACCAGCGCCAGGGCGACGACCAGGTCGTTGGCGAAGTGCTCCGGCCGCCGGCTGAGCGCGGTCAGCCCCTCGATCACCGGCATGCGCTGCTCCGGGTGCAGCGTCAGCTGCTTGCGCAGCTCGATCAGGCGGCGCGCCACCGGATGCTGAAAGACGCGCTCCGGCATGACCATCTGGAAGGCTTCCGTGGTGCCGGTCTGGCCGGTCGCGTCGCGCGCCTCGAGCTGCACCGTGACCGGGATGCCGGCCCAGGGATGGGGCGTCAGGTCCCGGTAGGCCGTGCCCTCGCTCTGCTTGACCTCGCCGCTCGGCAGGCCGAGGTCGAAGCTGAGCGGCGGGCCGTCCGGCTTGTCGACGCGCCGGATGACCGCCTGCAGACCGACCAGGCCGTAGTCGTCGGCCGCCCGGTAGGCCAGCTCCAGGGCACCGCGGCGGGCCGGCGCCGGGGGCTTGAGGTACTCGACCGAGGGCGCGTGGTCGGGCAGGACGTGCAGGGTCCAGGCGCCGAGCGTCCGCTCGCCGCGCCGGATCTCCAGCGGCAGGTCGCTGGCCTCGGCGCCGGTCTCGATCGACCGCTGCAGGCGCAGGCTGCCGGCGTCGTAGCGCTGGAACGGCGTCTCGGCGCCGCCGAGGCTCATCACCGCGTCGCCGCGGCCGCCCTGGACCTGGGCCAGCAGGGCGCTGCCGGTCGGCACCTCAATCGTCCCGTCCGCGGCCTTCGCCGGGTCGAGATAGCGCGGCGGCTGGCCGGTGTAGGACGGCGGGTTGAGCCAGACGTCGAGCTGGGTCGGCAGGCTGGCCTCGGTGGCGCCGAGGCTGGGCGTCACCGCGCTCGACAGGCGGAAGCGCCAGTCGCCGCCGCCGACGACCAGGCCGATGACCAGCAGCAGACCGACCGCGGCGCGCAGGGCGAAGCCGTCGACGCGGGCCCAGCCGGCGGCCGGCGGGGCGACCCGCAGCCGCCGCAGCTGCTCGGCGAGGCGCCGCCGGTGGGCGCGCCACAGCGCCTGGGCATCGGGATCGGCCGGATCGGTGGCCAGGCTGTCCTCGAGCGCCTGCAGCGGCCGGTGCGCGACGCCGCTGTCGCGCTCGAGCCGGCGCCGCGCCGCCTCGCGCCCCGGCAGGCGCACGCGCCGGGCGGCCCAGGCCAGGCTGGCCGCCGCGGCGAGCGCGAAGCCGACCAGAACCGCCAGGTGCAGCCAGCCGCCGAGATCCGACAGCAGGTCCATCAGGGCGAGCGCCAGGAACAGGCCGACGACGCAGCCGAAGGGGAAGAGCGCCGGCCAGAGGCTCTCCCAGAACAGCGCGGCCCGGCTCAGGGCGAGCCGCAGCCGGTAGCCGCGCAGGGGAAGGTCGGACTGCTGCTCGTCGGATCGCGGGGCGCGCCTGCCCGCCGTCGGGGTCCGGTCGGCGCCGGGTCGGTCGGTTCGGAAGCGGTCGGGCCGCTGTTCGCTCACCTGGTCGCTCGCTCTGCCGCTCTCGGGGCTCGCCTCTGGTATCGCGTCACCGTCACCTCGTCCGGCCGGACTCCTCCAGCCAGGCCGGCAGCCGATCCTGGGCGATCATTGCGGCGTGATCGGGACGGGCCTTGATGACCGCGCTGTCGCCGCCTCTGACCATCACCTCGGGTGCCGGCAGTCTTGAATTATAGGTCGAAGACATGGTGGCGCCATAGGCCCCCGTGGAGAGGATCGCGATCAGGTCGCCCGGCGCCACCGGCGGCAGCAGGCGGTCGTGGGCGAAGATGTCGCCGCTCTCGCAGATCGGCCCGACCACGTCGACCGGCTCGAGGGCCGCGCCTGGCGCCGGCTCGGCGACCGGCACGATCTCGTGCCAGGCGTCGTAGAGCGTCGGCCGGATCAGGTCGTTCATCGCCGCGTCCAGGATCACGAAGCGCTTCGAGCGGCCCTGCTTGACGTAGAGCACGCGGGCCAGCAGCAGGCCGGCGTTGCCGACCAGGTAGCGGCCCGGCTCGAAGACCAGCGGTAGGCCGAGGCTTCCGACCGTGCGCTTGACCGCAGCGACGTAGGCGTCGAGCGGCAGGGCGGCGCTGCGGCCGTCCCGCGCCGGGCCGTAGGGGATGCCCATGCCGCCGCCGAGGTCGAGATGGCGCAGCCTCCAGCCCCCCGCGAGCACCTCGCGGGCCAGCTCGGCGAGGCGCGCGAAGGCGGCCTCGTAGGGCTCGGCGTGGACCAGCTGGGAGCCGATGTGCACCGCCAGTCCGTCGAGGCGCAGGTTCTTCAGGTCGCGCAGCAGCGCCAGCGTCGCCGGCATCTGGTCGATGTCGATGCCGAACTTGTTGCCGGCCTTGCCGGTCGCGATCTTGGCGTGGGTGCGCGCGTCGACGTCGGGGTTGACGCGCAGCGCCACGGGGGCCGTGCGGCCGAGCCGTCCGGCGACCGCGTCGAGCACCTTCAGCTCGTCGATCGATTCGGCGTTGAACTGCAGGATGCCGGTCTCCAGCGCGAAGGCCATCTCGGCCTCGGTCTTGCCGACCCCGGCGAAGACGATGCGCTCGGGCGGCACGCCGGCGGCGAGCGCCCGGCGCAGCTCGCCCTCGGAGACCACGTCGGCACCGGCGCCGAGCGCCGCGAAGCCGCGGATCACCGCGACGTGGGGGTTGGCCTTGACGGCGTAGCAGATTGTCGTCGGCAGGCCGACCGCCCCGAGTGCCGACGCGAGCGCCCGGTAGGTCGCCTGCATCGCGCCGCCGGCATAGACGTAGCAGGGCGTGCCGACCGCCTCGGCGATGCGTGCCAGCGGCACCTGCTCGGCCTGCAGGCCGCCGTCGCGGTAGACGAAGGCGGCCTCGGCCGGGTCGGCCGCGCCGCCGGCGCTGCTCTCGAGGACCGTGCTCACCGGGTCACCCTTCACTGGCTGCCATAGACCGTGGTGGTCGTGCGGCTTCCGTTCCAGCGCGGCAGCGTCTCGGGCTGCTTGAAGCCGCTGCGCGGCTCCAGCCCGCTGTTCACCTCGGCTTCCTTCGACAGCGGCGGCACCACGGTGTCGGGAGCCGGATACTGCTTCGGCCAGCTGTAGGCCGTGTGCTCGCCGAGCGGTGGCCTGAGGTCGCCCTTCCGGCCGCAGGCGGCGAGCAGCGCCAGGCAGACCAGGCCGGCGCAGAGCAGGCCGGTCCGGAGCGGGGCAGTCCGGAGCGGGGCAGTCCGGAGCGGGGCGTTCCGGAGCGGGGCGGGGCGCGTCACAGCCAGCGCTCCCGGGCGGCGGCGGCGGCTTCGCGCACGCGCTCCGGCGCCGTGCCGCCCAGCGAGACGCGGCTCGCCACGGCCTGTTCGGGTGTCAGCACGCTCAGCACTCCCTCGTGGATGCGCGGCTCTACCGAGCGCAGCTCGGCGAGCGGCAGGGCAGCCAGGTCGCAGCCGGCGGCCTCCGCCTTGGCGACCAGGCTGCCGGTGACGTGATGGGCTTCGCGGAACGGCAGCCCGAGCTCGCGGACCAGCCAGTCGGCGAGGTCGGTCGCGGTGATGAAGCCGGCCGACAGGGCCTTGCGCATGCGCTCGCGGTCGACCGCGAGGTCGCGCACCATGCCGGCGGTCGCGGCGATGCAGAGGTCGAGCGTGTCGACGGCGTCGAACACCGGCTCCTTGTCCTCCTGCATGTCCTTGCCGTAGGTCAGCGGCAGGCCCTTCATCACGATCAGCAGGGCGTTGAGGTCGCCGATCACCCGTCCGGCCTTGCCGCGCACCAGCTCGGCGGCGTCGGGGTTGCGCTTCTGCGGCATGATCGAGCTGCCAGTCGTGAAGGCGTCGCTGAGCCCGACGAAGCGGAAGCCCTCGGAGCACCAGAGCACCAGCTCCTCGGCGAAGCGCGACAGGTGCACGGCCAGGATCGAGAGCGCCGAGAGGAACTCCAGGGCGAAGTCGCGGTCCGAGACGGCGTCGATCGAGTTGGCCATCGGCCGGTCGAAGCCGAGCGCGCGGGCGGTCGCCTCGCGGTCGATCGGGAAGGAGGTGCCGGCCAGCGCCGCGGCGCCGAGCGGCGACTCGTTGAGCCGCTCGCGGCAGTCGGCGAGGCGCCCGCGGTCGCGCCCGAGCATCTCGACATAGGCCAGCAGGTGGTGGCCGAAGGTCACCGGCTGGGCCGCCTGCAGGTGGGTGTAGCCCGGCATCAGCGTGCCGGCCTCCTGCTCGGCGCGGCCGATGAGCGCGGCCTGCAGGTCGCGCAGCCGCTCGTCGAGCCCGTCGAGCGCGTCGCGCACCCAGAGGCGGAAGTCGGTCGCGACCTGGTCGTTGCGCGAGCGCGCCGTGTGCAGACGGCCGGCCGGCTCGCCGACGATCTCCTTGAGGCGCGCCTCGACGTTCATGTGGATGTCTTCGAGCGCGCGCGAAAAGGTGAAGCGGCCCTCCTCGATTTCCGCCAGCACCTGGTCTAGACCCCGGTGGATGGCCGCGCCATCTTCGGCCGAGACGATGCCCTGGGCGACCAGCATCGCGGCATGGGCCTGGCTGGCGCGGATGTCCTGGCGATAGAAGCGGCGGTCGATGTCGATCGAGGCGTTGATCGCCTCCATCACGCGGTCGGCGCCGCCGGCGAAGCGGCCGCCCCACATGCTGTTCGCCGCGCTCCCGGCGGTCCGGGGCGAAGCGGCGGTCTCGGTCGGCTTGATGGCGCTCATGACGAGGAGGTTTAACGGATGACGCGGCCCTTGAGAAAGCCTCTTCGCATGCTCGCCGTCGCGGCGCTGCTGCTGGCGCCGCTCGCGCCGGGGCCGGCCGCCGCGGCGAGCGGCTCGCTGGCCGACGGCTACGTCATCTACGAGCATGCCAGGCCGGTGCCCGATCTGCCCTTCAAGCAGCGGCTCGACGGCATGATCCGGGACGTCAGCCTCAAGGACTTCGCCGGCAAGGTCGTGGTGCTGAACTTCTGGGCGACCTGGTGCCCGCCCTGCGTCGCCGAGATGCCGTCGCTCGACCGGCTGCAGGGCGACCTCGGCGGCGAGGGGATCGTCGTGGTGGCGCTGTCCGAGGACCGCGGCGGCTTCGCCGTGGTCGATCCCTTCTATGCGGGCAAGGGGCTCTCGACGCTGGCGCGCTACAGCGATCCGGACGGCAGGCTGGCGCGCCACTTCGGCATCAAGGTGATGCCGACGACCATCCTGATCGGCCCCGACGGCATCCCGGTCGGCGAGATCGAGGGCGGTGCCGAGTGGGACTCGCCGGAGGCGAAGCGGTTGCTGCAGGCCCTGAAGAAGCACTGACCCGCCGGCAGTCGTCCACCGAGGGATCGCGGGATGCGACGCGGCGGGATGCAGGTCATTTTGTTCCCGTTATGTTTACTAGCACGGGAATAGGAGGCATCAGCCATGTCGTGCAATTCGGTCCTCGCGAACTACAGCGTCCCGACCCTCGGCTCCCAGCACATCGCCGCCGGGGCCACGGGCTCGGAAGTCACCCTGGTCTCGGCCCAGGACAACACCGCGGGCGTCCTCGTGGTGTGCGCGAGCATGATGGCGCTCGCGGAGGTGGGGCAGGGCAAGGTCGGCTGCTACCTGCGCAGCTCCAACGCCTTCCTCGTCCATGCCCTCGCCTGGGCGACCTCGACCGCCAGGGGCAGCGCCTCGGTCTGCGGCGGCCCCTTCATCGTGCCTGCCGGTGAGGAGGTGGTCATCGGCGGCGGGACGACCAACTGCGAGTACAACGTCAACTGGGAGGTCCTGAGCTGACCGCTCGGATGAGCTGACGTGACGCTCCGGGCCGGCGGCGCTGCCGTCGGCCCGGCGGCTTTGCCGAGAGAAGTCGGACGGGGCGGGCCGCAGGGGCGCTCAGCGCGTCGGGACCGGGGTCTCGGTGCTGTAGTCGTAGAAGCCGCGGCCGGACTTGCGGCCGACCCAGCCGGCCTCGACGTACTTCACCAGCAGCGGGCAGGGCCGGTACTTGGTGTCGGCGAGGCCGTCGTGCAGCACGTGCATGACCGCGAGGCAGGTGTCGAGGCCGATGAAGTCGGCCAGCTCGAGCGGGCCCATCGGGTGGTTGGCGCCGAGCCGCATCGCCGTGTCGATCGCGGTCACCGAGCCGACGCCCTCGTAGAGCGTGTAGACTGCCTCGTTGATCATCGGCAGCAGGATGCGGTTGACGATGAAGGCCGGGAAGTCCTCGGCGGCGACCGGCTGCTTGCCCAGCTTCACGGTCAGTTCGCGGATCGTCGAGAAGACCTTCTCGTCGGTCGCGATGCCGCGGATCAGCTCGACCAGCTGCATCACCGGCACCGGGTTCATGAAGTGCATGCCCATGAAGCGGGCCGGACGGTCGGTGACCGAGGCCAGGCGCGTCACCGAGATCGACGAGGTGTTGGTGCAGATCAGCGCGTCTTCCCGCAGCACCGGGCAGAGCTTCTGGAAGATCGAGCGCTTGATCTCCTCGTTCTCGGTCGCCGCCTCGATGACCAGCTCGCAGCCGCCGAAGGCGGAGAGCTCGGTCGCCGTCGAGATGCGCGCCAGCGTGGCGGCCTTGTCGGCCTCGCTGATCTTGCCGCGCTTGGCCTGCCGGTCGAGGTTGTGGTCGATGCCCTCGACCGCCTTGTCGAGCTGCGCCTGGCCCAGGTCCTGGAGCACGACGTCGTAGCCGGAGAGGGCGCAGACATGGGCGATGCCGCTGCCCATCTGGCCCGCGCCGATGATGCCGATGGTCTTGATCTCGGCGGGCAGTGGCGCGTTGCTCTGGTCGGACATGGCGGAGGGGTCTCTTTGCTGTCTGGCCGACGGGCGGCCGGCTGGTGGTCGGGCGGCGCGCTCCGGCTCAGGCCTTCGAGAGCTCGGCCTCGAGTTCCGGCACGGCCTGGAACAGGTCGGCGACCAGGCCGTAGTCGGCAACCTGGAAGATCGGCGCCTCCTCGTCCTTGTTGATCGCAACGATGACCTTGGAGTCCTTCATGCCGGCCAGGTGCTGGATGGCACCGGAGATGCCGACCGCGATGTAGAGCTCGGGCGCCACGACCTTGCCGGTCTGGCCGACCTGGTAGTCGTTCGGCACGAAGCCCGCGTCGACCGCCGCACGGCTGGCGCCGACCGCCGCGCCGAGCTTGTCGGCGATGCGCTCGAGCATCGCGAAGTTGTCGCCGGACTGCATGCCGCGGCCGCCGGAGATGATGACCCGCGCGCTGGTCAGCTCCGGCCGCTCCGACTTGGTCAGCTCCTGGCCGACGAAGCTGGACAGGCCCGCGTCGCCGGCCGAGCCGACCTCCTCGACCGCGGCGCTGCCGCCCTCGGCAGCGACGGCGTCGAAGGCCGTGCCGCGCACGGTGATCAGCTTCTTGGCGTCGGACGACTTGACCGTCGCCAGTGCGTTGCCGGCATAGATCGGCCGCACGAAGGTGTCGGCCTCGACGACCTCGCTGATGTCCGAGATGCCCTGGACGTCGAGCAGCGCCGCGGCGCGCGGCAGCACGTTGCGGCCGCCGGTCGTGGTCGGCGCCAGGATGTAGTCGTAGCCCCCGGCCAGCTTGACCAGCAGCGGGGCAACGTTCTCGGCCAGCTTGGCGCCGTACTCCGGCGCGTCGGCCTTCAGCACCTTGGCGACGCCCTCGATCTTCGCGGCCTCGGCGGCGGCGGCGGCGCAGTCGCTGCCGGCGACCAGGACGTGGATCTCGCCGCCGGCCTTGGCGGCGATCGCCTTGGCCGCGGCCACGACGTTCAGGGTGACCGGCTTGATCGAGGCGTTGTCGTGCTCGGCGTAGACCAGGATGCTCATGTGACGGCCCTATGGCTTGCTTGAAGGCGGGGGCTTGAGGTGGGACGGCGGCGCCGGGGGCGCTGCGCCCGGCGGCCTCCTCAGATGACCTTGGCTTCGTTCTTCAGCTTGTCGACCAGCTCGGCGACGCTGCCGACCTTGACGCCGGCCTGGCGCGCCGGCGGCTCGGTGACCTTGACGACGCTGAGGCGCGGCGCGGCGTCGACGCCGAGATCGGCCGGGCTCATCGTGTCGATCGGCTTCTTCTTCGCCTTCATGATGTTCGGCAGGCTGGCGTAGCGCGGCTCGTTGAGGCGCAGGTCGGCGGTCACGATCGCCGGCAGCTTGACCTTGATGGTCTCCAGGCCGCCGTCGATCTCGCGGGTCACGGTCAGCTCGCCGTCGGCCTTCTGGATCTTGCTGGCGTAGGTCGCCTGGCTCCAGCCGAGCAGCGCCGAGAGCATCTGGCCGGTCTGGCCGAAGTCGTTGTCGACCGCCTGCTTGCCGAGCAGCACCAGCTCGGGCTGCTCCTTGTCGACCACTGCCTTGAGGATCTTGGCGATGGCCAGCGGCTCGAGCGCCTCGTCGGACTGCACCAGGATGCCGCGGTCGGCCCCCATGGCGAGCGCCGTGCGGATCGTCTCCTGGCTCTGCTGCGGGCCGCAGGAGACCGCGACGATCTCGGTGGCGACGCCGGCCTCCTTCAGCCGCACCGCCTCTTCGACGGCGATCTCGCAGAAGGGGTTCATCGACATCTTGACGTTCTGCGTCTCGACGCCGGAACCGTCGGACTTGACGCGAACCTTGACGTAGGCGTCGATGACGCGCTTCACCGCGACCAGGACTTTCATGCTGCGTTCGATTCCATCCGCCGGAGGGAGCAGGCGGGGCGGAGGCCCCGTCACCATCCCGAAAGTGAGAGCTGGTGATGGCGGCTTCACGCCGCCGTTATTTGTGCAACCGCACAATAGGTAGATGGCGAAACGCTGTCAATTGCCGCTGGCCAGCGGCCAAGTCCTTGTTCAAGAAGCTTTTTCTACCGATGCTGACCAGGCACCCAGAGGACGTCGGCGGCGCCGCGGCCGTTGGCATGGCGGGCCAGCACGAACAGCAGATCCGACAGGCGGTTGAGGTAGCGGACGACCTCGGGATTGATCGCGTCCCGCTCGGCGAGGCGGGTCGTCTCGCGCTCGGCGCGCCGCACCACGGTGCGCGCCAGGTGCAGGTGCGCCGCCGCTGCCGAGCCGCCCGGCAGGACGAAGGACTTCAGCGGCTCGAGCCCGGCGTTGTAGCCGTCGATCTGCTGCTCCAGCCAGGTCGCCTGGCCGGCGAGGATGCGCAGCGGCGGGTATTCCGGGTTCTCGACCTCGGGCGTCGCGAGGTCGGCGCCGAGGTCGAAGAGGTCGTTCTGGATGCGGCCGAGCAGGGCGTCCAGCTCGGCGTCCTCGGGCGCACCGGTGTGCAGGCGGACCAGGCCGAGCGTGGCGTTGGCCTCGTCGACCGTGCCGTAGGCCTCGACCCGGAGGTCGTGCTTGGCGACGCGCTTGCCGCTGGACAGCGAGGTGCGGCCCTTGTCGCCGCCGCCGGTGTAGATGCGCGTCAGCTGGACCATGGGGCGGGGACGGCCGTGCGGCTCAGCGGCCGGCGGTCAGCATCGCGATGGCGAACAGCACCAGCGCCACCGCCTGGGCGATCACGCGCGCGCGCATCAGCTTGTTGCCGTACTTGCGGTTGAACTCGCCGCCCCTCGCCATGGAGAACAGGCCGGTGAAGAGGATGCCGAGCGTCACCAGCATGGCGATCGCGACGAGGACTATCATGAAGCTCATGGGGCCACGATATAGGCAGGCGCAGCAGCGCTGCCAGCGATTTTCCGCTTGCCCGGCGAGGCCCCGCTCGCCGAAATGCGCCCGGCGGCCCAGGGCCGTGCGCGCGGTCGTGCGCAGGGCCGGCCGAGGCGCCGCCAGAGGGGTGATCGGTCGATGGCCTGGCATCCGCTGTTCCGCCTCAGGCGCCTCGCCGCCGTGCGACGTCTGGCCGCGTGGCTCGACCGGCCGGTGCGCCGGCGCCTGCCGGGCCTCGCCTTCCCGATCTGGCTGAGGCTCGGCCCCAATCTCTCGCTGCTGCTCGCCAGCCGCCGGTCCGAGCCCGAGGAGCGTGCGCTGTTCGGCCGGCTGGTCGCGCTGCAGCGGACGCGCTGCCTCTGGGACGTCGGCGCGAACGTCGGCCTCTATCTCTTCGACTTCGTCGGGCGCCGCCCCGAGGCCGAGGCCCTTGCGGTCGAGCCGGATCCGGGCAACCTCGCCTGCCTGCGCCGGACCCTGCGCGACCAGCGGCTCGAGCGGGTCGAGATCGTCGCCGCGGCGGTCGCGGAGCGCACCGGGCGGCAGCGCTTCCAGAGCGATCCGGTGACCGGCGCCACGGGCGGGCTCGAAGCCGAGGGTCTCGTGCCCTTCGTGACCCTGCACTACGGCATGGCCGTGCCGGTCATCGAGGTCGAGACGCTGCGCCTCGATGACCTGCTCGACGGACGCCAGCCGCCCGACCTGGTCAAGCTCGACATCGAGGGCGGCGAGCTGCCGGCGCTGCGCGGCGCGCCGCGCCTGCTGTCGGAGGTCCGGCCGGTGCTGCTGCTCGAGGTCTCGGCCCGGCGCGACGAGACGGTGGCCCTGCTGCGGGCCGCGGGCTACCGGCTCTACGATGCGCGGACGCTGCAGCCGGATCGCGGCGAGGCCTGGAACCTGCTGGCGCTGCCGTCCGAAGGGCCGCTCGCGGTCGAGGCCCTGCGCTAGGCCCGATCGCCGTCTGCTCCGGGCCCCGCCGCCCCAGCCGCTCAGTGCATCTCGAGGGCGCTGTGCAGGCCCGGCGAGACCAGGATCACGATGTAGCCGACGTAGAGCGCCAAGAACAGCACGCCCTCCTGGCGGTTGATGCGCCAGCCGGTGACCGCTGCGACGAACAGCAGCAGGGTCGCGCCGAGCATCGCCCAGAGATCGAAGCCGAGCAGCGAGGCCGGGATCGGGATCGGCTTGATCAGGGCGGTCGTGCCCAGGATGCCGAGCAGGTTGAAGGTGTTCGAGCCGAGCACGTTGCCGAGCGCGATGTCGGACTGCTTGCGGAAGGCGGCGACCAGGCCGGTCGCCAGCTCGGGCAGCGAGGTGCCGAGGGCGACGACGGTCAGGCCGACGACGGTGTCGTCGACCCCGAAGGCCTCGGCCAGCTCGATCGCCGCGTCGACCAGCAGCTCGGCGCCCAGGATGACCGCGGCGATGCCGCCGGCGGTGACCGCCAGACCGGTCCACAGGGAGCCGGCCAGCGGCTCGACCAGCTCGACCTCGGCCTCGTGGATCGTGCGGGCGGCGTTCTGGCTGCGTCGATCGATCAGGTAGGAGCCGACCGCGTAGACCACGACCAGCACGACCAGGATCAGCCCCTCCGAGCGGTCGAGCCAGCCGGAATAGCAGAGCGCGATGACCAGCACGCTGGCGGCGACGACCATCGAGCCGTCGCGCAGCAGGGCGCCGCGCGGGCAGGCCACGGGATAGATCACCGCCGTGGCGCCGAGGATCAGCAGGATGTTGCAGATGTTGGAGCCGACGACGTTGCCGATGGCGATGCCCGGCGCGCCGGCCAGCGCCGCCTTGACCGAGGCGACCAGCTCCGGCAGCGAAGTGCCGAAGCCGACCAGGATGATGCCGACCAGCAGCGGCGAGACCTCGAGGCGGCGGGCCACGGCGACCGCGCCGCGCACCAGGAACTCGCCGCCGGCGAGCAGCAGCGCGAAGCCGATCAGCAGTTCGAGGTAGATCATCGCGCTCCGCTGTGCCGTCGCCGGGTGGTGGCGCTGGCCGCGCCGAGACAACAGCCCGTGACATCAGGTCGACGAGGGCCGATTGCAAGGCCGGGCGCGGCCGGGTGGCGCCGTTGACCCTCGCCGGAGGCCCTCCCATAATGCCCGAAGGAAGTGGTAATACCACTTGCCGGCGGCTTGGGGCGCGTGCGGCGCGGCGCCGCCGACGAGGGAGGAGACAGCGGATGCGGATGCCCGAGCCGGACGGCGCGGTCATCGCGCGCAAGCGCGCGATCGTCGAGACGCTGCGGACCCTGGTGCCGGGGCCGGGCGGCGTGATCTTCGACGAAGACGAGCTGCGCGCCTATGAGACCGACGGCCTGACGGCCTATCGCCAGATCCCGATGATCGTCGTGCTGCCGAGCTCGACCGCCGAGGTCTCGGCGGTGCTGCGCTACTGCCACGACGAGGGCATCAAGATCGTGCCGCGCGGCGCCGGCACCGGGCTGTCGGGCGGCGCGCTGCCGCTCGCCGACGGCATCACGCTCGGCCTGTCGAAGCTCAACCGGATCCTCGAGGTCGACTATCCCAACCGCTGCGTCGTGACCCAGCCGGGGGTCACCAACCTGGGCATCACCCGGGCGGTCGAAGCCGAGGGCTTCTACTACGCGCCCGATCCCTCCAGCCAGATCGCCTGCTCGATCGGCGGCAACATCGCCGAGAACTCGGGCGGCGTGCACTGCCTGAAGTACGGCCTGACGACCAACAACGTGCTCGGCGTCGAGTTCGTGCTGATGGACGGCACGGTGGTCCGCTTCGGCGGCAAGCACCTGGACGCCGAGGGCTACGACCTGCTCGGCGTGGTCACCGGCTCCGAGGGGCTGCTCGGCATCGTCACCGAAGTCACGGTGCGCATCCTCAGGAAGCCGGCGACGGCGCGCGCCCTGCTGCTCGGCTTCCCGAGCAGCGAGCAGGCCGGCGACTGCGTCGCCGAGATCATCGCCGCCGGCATCATCCCGGGCGGCATGGAGATGATGGACAAGCCGGCGATCCACGCCACCGAGGCCTTCGTGCACGCCGGCTACCCGCTCGACGTCGAGGCGCTGCTGATCGTCGAGCTGGACGGCCCCGAGGCCGAGGTCGAGCACCTGATCGAGCGGGTCGACGCGATCGCCCGGCAGCAGGGTGCGACCTACCACCGCGCCTCGGCCGGCGAGGCGGAGCGCGAGGCCTTCTGGTCGGGCCGCAAGAACGCCTTCCCGGCGGTCGGCCGGATCTCGCCGGACTACCTCTGCATGGACGGCACGATCCCGCGCAACCGCCTGCCCGAGGTCCTGGCGCGGATGCGCGAGATGAGCGAGCGCTACGGCCTCAGGGTCGCCAACGTGTTCCATGCCGGCGACGGCAACCTGCATCCGCTGATCCTCTACGACGCCAACAAGCCCGACGAGCTGGCGCGCACCGAGGCCTTCGGCGCCGAGATCCTGAAGCTCTGCGTCGAGGTCGGCGGCGTGTTGACCGGCGAGCACGGCGTCGGCGTCGAGAAGCGCGACCTGATGGGCGCGATGTTCGACGAGACCGACCTCAAGCAGCAGCAGCGTCTGAAATGCGCCTTCGATCCCGACCAGCTGCTCAACCCCGGCAAGGTCTTCCCGCAGCTGCACCGCTGCGCCGAGCTGGGCCGCCTGCACGTGCACCACGGCAAGCTGCCGTTTCCCGACCTGCCGCGCTTCTAGGACCGGTCCCGGCATGAGCGATTCCTGGAAGCCGACGGACGATGCCCAGGTGCTGGAGGCCGTCGCCTGGGCGAGCGCCGAGGAGGTGCCGCTCGAGATCGTCGGCCAGGGCAGCAAGCGCAGCTTCGGCCGGCCCCTGCAGTGCGAGCGCGACCTCGACCTCAGCGGCCTCTCGGGCATCACGCTCTACGAGCCGGGCGAGCTGGTGCTCTCGGCCAAGGCCGGCACGGCCCTGTCCGAGATCCGCGCGGCGCTGGAGGATGCCCGCCAGGAGCTCGCCTTCGAGCCGCCGGACCTCGCGCCCTTTTTCGGCCGGCCGGCCGGCGCCGGCACGCTCGGCGGCACGATCGCGGCCAACCTCTCGGGCCCGCGGCGCATCAACGCGGGCGCGGCGCGCGACCACTTCCTCGGCTTCCAGGCGGTCTCGGGCCGCGGCGAGCGCTTCAAGTCGGGCGGCCGGGTCATGAAGAACGTCACCGGCTACGACCTGCCGAAGCTGCTGGCCGGCTCCTTCGGCACGCTCGCGGTCATGACCGACGTGACGGTCAAGGTGCTGCCGGCGCCGGAGAAGCAGCGCACGGTCCTGCTGTTCGGCCTCGACGACGCGGCGGCGGTCGCCGCGCTGTCGGCCGCGCTCGGCTCGCCCCACGAGGTCTCTGGCGCGGCGCATCTGCCGGCCGCGGTCGCCGCCGGCTCGTCGGTCGACTTCGTCGCCGGCGCCGGCACGGCCGTCACCGCGATCCGCCTGGAGGGTCACGGCCCCTCGGTCGAGGCGCGCTGCGCGGCGCTGCGCGAGGCGCTGGCGGCCGGCGGGCCGGCGGCGGCGGCGCAGGAGGAACTGCACAGCCAGCGCAGCCGGACGTTGTGGCGCGAGATCGCCGAGCTGGCGCCCTTCGTCGTGCGCCCCGAGCTCGCGGTCTGGCGCATCTCGGTGGCGCCGAGCGAGGGGCCGAAGGTCGCCGCAACCCTGGCGGATCTTCCGGAGATGCTGCACTATTTCGACTGGGGAGGCGGGCTGCTGTGGTTGGGGACGGCGGCCGGCGGGACGGCTGAGGAGGTTCGCGTGCGCGGTGCGGTCGCGACGGTCGGCGGGCATGCCACGCTGCTGCGCGCGCCGGCGCGGGTGCGTCTGGCCGTGCCCGTCTTCCAGCCGCTCGACGCGGCCCGCGCGGCCTTGAGCCGGCGCGTCAAGGAAGGCTTCGATCCCCGGCGGATCCTCAATCCCGGCCGCATGGTCCCGGAGCTGTGATCCGCCGAGCCATGACCTGCCCGACGACGACCTGCCGGGCCGCGATCGAGGGACTGTGATGGGGTCGGTGTTGCGTTATCTCCTGCTCGGCCTCGTCCTGACCGCGCTCTGGCTGCTGGTCGCGCTCGGCCTCCTGCCGAACGGCCTCAGGAACGTCGAGGAGTTCGGCCTGTCCGGCTGGCCGGCCCTCGGCCTGCTGTTCCTGGTGCCGATCATGCTGATCTGGATGGTGCTCTGGCTGATCCGGCTGCAGCGCCGGGTCCTGCGCCTGCAGGAGCTGATCTTCGAATACGGCGCCGGACCCGTGCAGGCGCCGAGCTACCCGCTCCAGCGGGCGCGCGAGCGGGCGCAGGGGGGGGTGCAGATGCCGCCCGCGGAGCCCTGGCAGGAGGATGCGCTGACCGAGGCCTGGCGCGAGACGCCGGAGCCGGAGCCGGAAGAGCGGCCGGCGGCCCCGCCGGCGCGCGCGCCGAAGCGGGTCGCCTTCTCGACTCTCGACCCGCTGCCGCCGGAGTCCACCAGGCCCGGCTGGCCGGACCCGGAGCAGCCGGCCTATCACACGCCCGCGTCCGCTGCGCCGCAGGCCTACGCCTCCGCCGGCGCGGCCGCACGGGAGCGCCATGCGGCCTTCGATGCGCGGCGCGGCCAGGAAGACTGGCATGCGCGCCGGGCACCGAACGGCCAGGAGGGCTCCGCGGCACGGCCGGAGCCGCCGCCCGCCGGACCGCGTCCGGTCGATGCGCCGCCGCGTGCCGTGCCGTCGCGGGCTCCCGAGGCGGCGCCGGCCCAGCCGCCGCGGGCCCGCCTGCCGGAACCGGACCCCGGCGATCACGACACCAGCCCGGAGCCGCTGTCCGACGAGCTGGAGCCGCACCGACCGCCGCGTGCGGCGCCCAACGCGCCGCGGCTCGAGGCACTGTCGCCGACCTATCGGCCGCCCTCGGAGGTGCCGAACAAGGCGCTGTCGCCCGAGCAGCTCGCCGACTACGAATCGCGGGTCGAGCGCGAGCTCAACGCGATCGCCATGGATCTCGCCTCGATCCTCTCGTCGCCCCAGGACTACGACCGCGCCCTGGCGGCCCTCAACGGCGGCGCCGACGAGGCCTTCTTCCAGCTGCTGGCCCGGGATTTCCAGGCGGCCGACCGCGCGGCCCTGCGCCAGCAGCTCGCCATGGTCGGCGGCGACGCCGCGCTGGAGACCTATCTCGAGAAGTACGAGCAGCTGCTCGTCGTCGCCTACCGCAGCGATCCCGGCGGCAGCGACGTCCGGCGCCTGGTCGAGTCGGCGATGGGCCGGCTGCACCAGGCGATCGAGACCTATCGCCAGGACACGGCCCACGGCTGACCGGCCGTCCCGGAACCTGGAGCCGGGCCGGGCACCGCCAGCGAACGGAAGATCCATCCGATGCAGACCAGCTTCACCCTTGCGCAGCTCGCCGATCCCGAGGTCGCGGAGGCCAACGACATCCTGCGCGCCTGCGTGCACTGCGGCTTCTGCACGGCGACCTGCCCGACCTACGTGCTGCTCGGCGACGAGCTCGACAGCCCGCGCGGCCGAATCTACCTGATCAAGGACATGCTGGAGAACGACCGCACGCCGAGCGTGCGGACCGTGACCCACATCGACCGCTGCCTCTCGTGCCTGTCCTGCATGACCACCTGCCCCTCGGGCGTCCACTACATGCACCTGGTCGACCAGGCGCGCGCGCGCATCGAGGAGCGCTACGAGCGGCCGGCCGCCGACCGCCTGCTGCGCGCGCTGCTGGCCTGGCTGCTGCCACGTCCCGGTGCCTTCCGCCTGGCGCTGCTCGCCGCCTGGTTCGCCAGGCCCTTCGCCGGCCTCGCCGGCGGCCTGTTCGGCGGCCGGCTGAAGGCGATGCTGACCCTGGCGCCGGCCCGCCTGCCCAGCCCCTCGCCGGTCGACCGGCCGCAGGTCTTCCCGGCCGAGGGGCCGCGGCGGATGCGCGTCGCCCTGCTCGCCGGCTGCGCCCAGCAGGTGCTCGCGCCGGAGATCAACGAGGCGACGATCCGGCTGCTGACCCGCCATGGCGTCGAGGTCGTGATCGCCAGGGGCGCCGGCTGCTGCGGTGCGCTGACCCATCACATGGGCCGCGAGGCGCCGGCCCTGGCCTCGGCCAGGGCGAACGTCGACGCCTGGAGCCGGGAGCTCGAGGGCGAGGGACTCGATGCCGTGGTGATCAACGCCTCGGGCTGCGGCACCACGGTCAAGGACTACGGCCACATGCTGCGCCTCGAGCCGGCCCATGCCGACAAGGCGGTGCGGATCTCGGCGCTGACGCGCGACGTCACCGAGCTGCTCGACGAGCTGGGCGCGCTGCAGGTCCGGCGCCAGACCGGCCAGGCGATCGCCTACCACTCGGCCTGTTCGATGCAGCACGGCCAGCAGATCCGGCGCCAGCCGAAGGCGCTGCTGCAGGCCGCCGGCTTCGCCGTCCGGGAGCCGCTGGAGGGCCATCTCTGCTGCGGCTCGGCCGGCGTCTACAACCTGCTGCAGCCGGCGATCGCCGGGCGCCTGCGCGACCGCAAGGCCGGCAACCTGGAGCGCACCGGCGCCCTGGCGATCGCGACCGGCAACATTGGCTGCATGACCCAGATCGCCGGTGGCACCGGCCTGCCGGTCGTGCACACCGTCGGGCTGCTCGACTGGGCGACCGGCGGCCCGCTGCCGAAGGCGCTGGAAGGCGAGCCGGCCTTCGCCGCGACGGCCGGGGGCGAGACGCCGGCGCAGGCCGCGCAATAGCGGGCACGGGCCCGCCGCAGGCTACGTCATGACGATCTTCGGGGCCTGGCGCGGCCTGGCGCCGGCGCCGAACAGCTTGTCGCGCACCTTCTCGGCGATCGCCACGTAGGCCTTGGCGTGCGGGCTGTCCGGGTGGGAGACGACGATCGGCCGGCCGCTGTCCGAGGTCTCGCGGATCTCGATGTCGAGCGGCAGCTCGCCGAGGAAGTCCATGCCCAGCTTCTCGGCCTCCTTGCGCGCGCCGCCGTGGCCGAAGATGTGGGCCTCGTGGCCGCAGTTCGGGCAGAGGTAGAGGCTCATGTTCTCGACGATGCCGAACACCGGCACGTCGACCTTGCGGAACATGTTGAGGCCCTTGCGCGCGTCCAGCAGGGCGATGTCCTGGGGCGTCGAGACGATCACCGCGCCGGCCAGCGGCACCTGCTGGGCCATGGTCAGCTGCGCGTCGCCGGTGCCCGGCGGCATGTCGACGACCAGGACGTCGAGCTCGCCCCAGTCGACGTCGCGCAGCATCTGGGACAGCGCCGACTGGACCATCGGGCCGCGCCAGATCATCGGCGTGTCCTCGGCGATCAGGAAGCCCATCGACATGCACTTGACGCCGAAGTTCTCCATCGGCGTCAGGGTCTTGCCGTCCGGCGAGCCGGGGCGGCCGGTGATGCCCATCATGCGCGGCTGCGAGGGGCCGTAGATGTCGGCGTCGAGGATGCCGACCTTCAGCTTCAGGGTCGAGAGCGCGAGCGCCAGGTTGGTCGCCGTGGTCGACTTGCCGACGCCGCCCTTGCCGCTGGCGACCGCGACGATCGCCTTGACGCCGGGCACCATCGGCCGCTGGGCGCCGGGACCGGAGGCCTGGCGCGCGGCCGGCCCCGGCGCCTGTGCGGCCGGGGCAGCCTGGCCGGCGCCGGGCTTGTGGGCGGTCAGCACCGCGGTCACCGACAGCACCTCCGGCAGCGCCTCGACGGCCTTCTCCGCGGCCTTGCGCAGAGGCTCGAGCTGCGGGCCCCGCCGGGGGTCGACCTCGACGGCGAAACCGACGTTGCCGTCCTTGACGACAAGGCCCGTGATCATGCCCGCCGAGACGAGATCCTTGCCGCTGTCGGGGTCCTTGACCTGCCTCAAGGCCTCGAGCACCTGGCTCTCGCTCGGTCCGCTCATCCTTGAATTCTCTCCCTGTTACACGATATCCCGGGACACTCATGGCGGCAGCAGCCGCTCGGGGACGGATATGGGGTCCGCCCGGCGTCATTCCCACAAGACGCCGGAGAAATCAAATCAGCGAAAGCGGGAGAGATCGGGGATGCCCTGGCAATCGTCCAACGGAGGTGGTGGACCATGGGGCGGCGGCTCCGGCGGCGGGGGCGGCCCGTGGGGACGGCCTCCGTCCGGCGGCGGCGGGGGCGGCGGCTTCGGCGGCCCCAAGCCGCCCGATCTCGAGGACGTCATCCGCAAGGGCCAGGACCGGCTGCGCCAGCTGTTCCCCAGCGGACCGAGCAACCTGCTCTGGCTCCTGCTGGTCGTCGCGCTGCTCGCGATCTGGCTGGCGACCGGCATCTACCGCGTCAATCCGGGCGAGCAGGGCGTCGTGCTGCGCTTCGGCAAGTGGGTCAACCAGGAGGACCTGGCGCAGCCGGGCCTGCACTGGCATCTGCCCTGGCCGATCGAGACGCAGATCACGCCGCAGGTCGACGAGGTCCGGCAGATCGAGATCGGCTACGTGATGCGCGGCGGCACCACGCGCAACACCGGCACGGTCTCCGACCTGCCGAAGGAAAGCCTGATGCTGACCGGCGACCAGAACATCATCGACATCGATTTCTCGGTGCAGTGGCGCATCTTCAACGCCGGCAAGTTCCTGTTCAACATCCGCGACCCCGAGCTGACCATCAAGCTGGCCGCCGAGAGCGCGATGCGCGAGATCGTCGGCCGCACCGACATCCTGCCGCTGATCGCGACGGAGAAGGAGGCGGTCGCCCAGAGGACCCGCGACACGCTGCAGCGCATCCTCGACGAGTACGAGGCCGGCGTGACCATCACCGCGGTCAACATGCAGAACGTCCAGCCGCCGGAGCCGGTCGCCGACGCCTTCGAGGAGGTGCAGCGTGCCCGCCAGGACCTCGACACCAAGCGCAACCAGGCCGACGCCTACCGCAACCGGGTGATCCCGGAGGCGCGCGGCAAGGCGCGGCGGACCATCGAGGAGGCCCAGGCCTACAAGCAGCGCATCGTCGCCGAGGCGACCGGTGAGGCCGCCCGCTTCAAGAGCGTCTACGACGCCTACAAGCAGGCCCCGGACGTGACCCGCACGCGGCTCTACCTGGAGACCATGCAGAAGGTCCTCGGCCGCTCCGACAAGGTCATCTTCGACCTCGGCAACGGCAAGACCGGCGCGCAGCCGATCCTGCCTTTCGACCGCCTGCTGACGCCGCAGTCCGGCAGCAGCGCCGGCTCGACGTCCGGCAAGCAGCAGTAGGCGGAGGGCCAAACCATGCGATCCAATGCGCTTCTGATCGGCGGCATCCTCCTGGTCGTCCTGGCGATCCTGGTGTTCTCCGCCACCTTCACCGTCCAGCAGACCCAGCAGGCCGTGATCGTGCAGTTCGGCGCGATCCAGCGGACCGTCTCGACGCCCGGGCTGCACTTCAAGGTGCCGTTCATCCAGGAGGTCCGCTACCTGGAAAAGCGCGTGCTCAACCTCGATCCCGAGGCCGAGACCATCGTGCTGGCCGACCAGCGCCGGCTGATCGTCGACGCCTTCGTGCGCTACCGCATCGTCGCGCCGCAGCAGTTCATCCGCGTCGCGATCTCCGAGGCCAACCTGCGCAACCGCCTGGAGCCGATCGTCAACAACGCGCTGCGCAGCGTGCTCGGCACGGTCCTGCTGCCGACCATCCTCTCGGAGGAGCGGGACAAGCTGATGCAGCAGATCACCAAGAACGTGAACGACGCGGTCAACACCGAGCAGTCGAACTTCGGCATCGAGGTGCTCGACGTGCGCATCGTGCGCGCCGACCTGCTGCCCGAGGTCAGCCAGGCGGTCTATGCCCGCATGCGTGCCGAGCGCGAGCGCGACGCCGCGGAGTTCCGCGCCCAGGGCGAGGAGCAGTTCCAGACGATCACCGCCCAGGCCGACCGCCAGGCGACGGTCATCCAGGCCGAGGCGCAGCGTCAGTCGGAGATCCTGCGCGGCGAGGGCGAGGCCGAGCGCACGACGATCCTGGCCAAGGCCTTCGGCGAGGATCCGAGCTTCTTCGCGTTCTACCGCTCGATGCAGGCCTACGACCAAGCCCTGAAGTCCGACAACACGCGCTTCGTGCTGCCGCCGCAGGGCGAGTTCTTCCGCTACTTCAACAGCGAGACCGGCAAGCCCGCCGCCACCGGATCGTCCCAGGCGCCTGCCGGCGGGGCGTCCAAGCCGGAGCCGGCCGCGGCGGCGCAATGAGCCGCCGGGGCGCGGCCGGCGGTGCCGCGCGATGATCGACTTCGGCACGCTGCTGATCGCGGCGCTGGCCATGGTCATGGTCCTGGAAGGGCTGTTCGTCGCGATCGCCCCGGGCGCGCCCCGCCGCCTGCTCGAGCAGCTGGCCCAGGTGCCGCCCGAGGCGCTGCGCTGGGGCGGGCTGCTGTCGGCCCTGTTCGGCTTCTTCGTGCTGTGGTTGCTGCTCGCATGAGCCCGGGGCCGGCGGCGGCCGGGCACCGCTTCGCCACCGGCCGTTGCGGCAGCCGTTGCCCTCGGGGGCAGAGCGGACCATCTTGGAGCGAAGTGGACGAACTTCGAACAGATCGGGGGGCCGCCGACCGCCGGCCGCCCCTCGCCGAGGGAGCTTAGGGACCGACAGATGCCCAACCTGACCCAGACCGTTGCCGCGCCGATCCGTCGCCTCGGACCGGCGCTCGTCGTCGTGGCCGCCGCCTGCCTGGCGACAGCCGCGCCGGCGGCGGCGCGCTCGGCGCCGGAGAGCTTCGCCGACCTGGTCGCGCCGCTGCTCGACACCGTCGTCAACGTGCAGACCTCGATCACCGCGCCGGACAACCAGTCCGACGGCCAGGGCCTCGGCGACGCCCTGCCCGACGGCATCCCCGACGAGCTCCAGGACCTGTTCCGCCAGTTCCTCGAGAAGCGCGGCCAGAAGGGCGGGCCCGGCGCCGAGCCGGCGCCGCGCCGGCGCGAGAACGCGCTCGGCTCCGGCTTCATCATCGACGCCGACGGCTACATCGTGACCAACAATCACGTCGTCGAGGGCGCGGACGAGATCTCGGTGCGCCTGACCGACAACACGATCCTGCCGGCGACCCTGGTCGGTGCCGACCAGGCCACCGACCTGGCCCTGCTCAAGGTCGAGGCGGGCCACAAGCTGCACGCGACCCGCTGGGGCGACTCCGACAAGCTGAGGATCGGCGACTGGGTCGTCGCCATCGGCAACCCCTTCGGCCTCGGCGGTACCGTGACGGCGGGCATCGTCTCGGCGCGCGGCCGCGAGATCGGCGGGCGCTACGACGACTACCTGCAGACCGACGCCGCGATCAACCGCGGCAACTCCGGCGGCCCGATGTTCAACACCGACGGCGAGGTCGTCGGCATCAACACGGCGATCTACTCGCCGACCGGCGGCTCGATCGGCATCGGCTTCGCCGTGCCTTCGGCGATGGCGCGCAGCGTCATCGACTCGCTGCGCCAGTACGGCGAGGTGCGCCGCGGCTGGCTCGGCGTGCGCATCCAGACCGTGACGCCCGAGCTGGCCGAGGGTCTGCGCCTGGGCTCGGCGCACGGCGCCCTGGTCGCCTCGGTGACGCCGGGCGGCCCGGCCCAGAAGGCGGGCATCGCCGGCGGCGACGTGATCGTCGAGTTCGACGGCCGCCCGGTCGGCGAGATGAGCGAGCTGCCGCGCATGGTCGCCCAGACGGCGATCGGCAAGACCGTGCCGGTCAAGGTCGTGCGCAAGGGCGAGGAGAAGACGATCCAGGTCCAGCTCGGCCGGCTCGACGAGGCGCAGATCGCCGCGGCCGAGTCCGGGCAGCCGGCGCCCGAGGCGCCGGGCAGCGCCGACCTCAAGGACCTCGGCCTCGGCCTTGCCACGCTGACCGACGACCTGCGCCAGAAATACAGCCTGGAGCAGGACCTGGACGGCGTGCTGGTGACCGAGGTCAAGCCCGACAGCCCGGCCGACGAGCGCGGTCTGCGCCAGGGCGACGTGATCCTGGAGGTCAACCAGAACCCGGTCGCCGAGCCGGCCGACGTCGCCAAGGAGCTGGAGGCCACGCGCAAGGAGGGCCGCAGCACCGCGACCCTGCTGATCCAGCGCGGCGGCGAGCGCCAGTGGGTGCCGCTGAAGGTCCAGAAGAAGGGCTGAAGGACGCCCGGCGGGGAGCGCTGAGGGCCGGCCCGGCGGCGGGCCCTCGGTCGCTGGCCCTGGTCAGTTGCCGGCGCTGACGAACTCGTCGCGCCGGTAGCCCTGCAGGTAGAGCAGGCCGGTCAGGTCGGCGTGGTCGAGGCGGAAGGGCGCCGCGGCGCGCACCACCGGCTTGGCGCGATAGGCGACGCCCAGCCCGGCGGCGCGCAGCATGGCGAGGTCGTTGGCGCCGTCGCCGACGGCGCAGGCGGCGTCGGCGGCCAGGCCCCGCGCCGCGAGCAGCTCGTTCAGCGTCTGCAGCTTGGCTTCGCGCCCGAGGATCGGCCCGAGCGTGCGGCCGCTGAGCCGGCCCTGCTCGATCTCCAGGCTGTTGGCCCGGCAGTGGTCGAAGCCGAGCGCCGCGGCGATCGGCTCGGCGAAGTAGCGGAAGCCGCCCGAGACGAGCGCGGTCTCGGCGCCGCCGGCCTTCATCGTGCCGATCAGCTCGGTGGCCCCGGGATTCAGCGTGATCGCCGCGGCGGCCGCCTCCAGGGTCGCGAGCTCGAGGCCGGCGAGGCGGGCGACGCGCTCGGCCAGCGCCTCCTCGAAGTCGAGCTCGCCGCGCATCGCCCGCTCGGTGATCGCCGAGATCTCGGCGCGCAGGTTCAGCCGCTCGGCCAGCTCGTCGAGCATCTCCTGGGCGATGATCGTCGATTCCATGTCGGCGACCAGCAGCCGCTTGCGCCGCCCGGCCAGCGGCTGGGCGCCGAGGTCGATCGGCCGGCCGTCGAAGGCGACGCGCAGCGCGGTCTCGGCGGCCTCGGGCGCCAGTCCCGCGAAGGCCAGGTCGCAGGCGATGCCCGGCGCCAGCCAGTCCGGGCGGCCCGGCTCGGCGCCGGCGCGGCCCAGGGTGCCCCGTGCCTCCTCGACCTCGGCGTCGGAGATCGGCGTGCCCAGGGGATCGGCGAGCAGGGTGACGACAAAGCTCATGGCGCCGTCCTATAGAGGGCCGGCCATGACTGCTTCAAGCGACAATCGGGCAGGCGCCCCGCCCGCGGCCGGGCGGCCGATCCGACCGGCGGTGATCGTCGCGGGGCCGACCGCCAGCGGCAAGTCCGGCCTGGCCCTGGCCGTCGCCGAGGCCTTCGCCGGCACGGTGATTAACGCCGACGCCCTGCAGGTCTACCGCGAGCTGGAGATCCTGACTGCCCGGCCCGGCCCGGCCGAGCTGGCACGCGCGCCGCACCGGCTCTACGGCGTGCTGCCGGCCGCCGAGCGCTGCTCGGCCGGGCGCTGGCGCGACCTCGCGCTCGCGGCCATGGACGAGGCCGCCGCGGCCGGCCGGCTGCCGGTCCTGGTCGGCGGCACGGGGCTCTACCTCAAGGCCCTGCAGCAGGGCATCGCGCCGGTGCCGCCGGTGCCGCCGACAGTCCGTGCGGCGGCGGCGGCGCGCTGGGAGGCGCTCGGCCCGGCCGGCTTCCGCGCCGAGCTGCTGGCGCGCGATCCGGCGAGCGCGAAGCTGCATCCCAACGACCGGCAGCGCCAGCTGCGCGCCTGGGAGGTCCTGGAGGCGACCGGCCGGCCGCTCGCCGACTGGCAGCGCGAGGACTGGCAGCGCGAGGACGGGCAGCGCGGGGCGGGGGCCGTGCCGCCCTGGCGCTTCTGCAGCCTCGTGCTGCTGCCGGAGCGCGGCCCGCTCAACGCGGCGATCGACGCGCGCTTCGCCGCCATGGTCGAGGCCGGCGCGCTCGACGAGGTCGCGGCGCTGCTCGCCCAGGGGCTCGATCCGGCGCTGCCGGCCATGAAGGCGGTCGGCTTGCCGGAGCTGGCGGCGCACCTGCGCGGCGAGACGAGCCTCGCCGCGGCGGTCGCGGCCGGGCAGACGGCGACGCGCCGCTACGCCAAGCGCCAGATCACCTGGCTGCGCGGCCAGATGCTGCCAGATCAAGGGGTTAGCGGCAAATTGGGACAGAAAACGACCCGGTTTGTCATCCCGTCGCAATTTTCGGAAAGCCGAATCGAGGAAATCTTTTCGAATCTTCGTCGCTTTCTGTTGACCGCACTGCAGCAAGAGGCTTAGGGTCCCGCCTCCCCACTGCGTCGCACGCGATGCGGTGCAGGGTAGCCTTTGCTCCGCCGCACGAAAGGACCGTCAGCCGCGGCGGGGTCAACCGACAGTTCGATGGACCGGAAAGCGATGAGCGCGACCACCCAGGAGCCGAAGACCGAGACGACCCCCGACCTGCCGAACGGCGCCGAGCTTCTGATCAAGGCGCTGGTCGAGCAGGGGGTCGAGGTCGTATTCGGCTATCCGGGCGGCGCCGTGCTGCCGATCTACGACGCGCTGTTCCAGCAGAACGCGCTGCGCCACATCCTGGTCCGCCATGAGCAGGCCGCGGTCCATGCCGCCGAGGGCTACGCGCGCTCGACCGGCAAGGTCGGCGTCGTGCTGGTGACCTCCGGGCCGGGCGCGACCAACGCCGTGACCGGCCTGACCGACGCCCTGATGGACTCGATCCCCGTGGTCTGCCTGACCGGCCAGGTGCCGACCCATCTGATCGGCAACGACGCCTTCCAGGAGGCCGACACGACCGGCATCACCCGGCCCTGCACCAAGCACAACTACCTGGTGAAGTCGGTCGCCGACCTGCCGCGCACCGTCCACGAGGCCTTCTACGTGGCGGCCAACGGGCGCCCCGGGCCGGTCGTCATCGACCTGCCGAAGGACGTGCTGCAGGCCAAGGGGGCCTACCTCTCGAAGGAGTCGGTCAGCCACCGCAGCTACCGGCCGCAGACCGAGCCCGACCCGCTGGCGGTCGAGAAGGCAGTCGATATCCTGGCCCGCGCCAAGCGGCCGATCGTCTACGCCGGCGGCGGCGTCATCAACTCCGGGCCCTCGGCCTGCGAGGCGCTGCGCCAGTTCGTGCGCATGACCGGCGCGCCGATCACCAATACCCTGATGGGCCTGGGCGGCTATCCCGGCACGGACCCGCAGTTCCTCGGCATGCTCGGCATGCACGGCACCTACGAGGCCAACCTGGCCATGTACAGCGCCGACGTCATGCTCTGCGTCGGCGCCCGCTTCGACGACCGCGTGACCGGGCGGCTCAGCGACTTCTCGCCGGGCTCGACCAAGATCCACATCGACATCGACCCCTCCTCGATCAACAAGAACGTCATGGTCGACCTGCCGGTGATCGGCGACGTTGGCACGACGCTGGAGGCGATCAACCGCCTGTGGCGCAAGCGCAGCCTGTCGCTCGACAAGAAGGCGCTCGAGGGCTGGTGGCAGCAGATCGAGCAGTGGCGCAGCCGGGACTGCCTGGCCTTCACCCAGGCCGGCGACGTCATCAAGCCGCAGCACGCGATCCGCCGGCTCTACGAGATGACCCGCGGGCGCGACCTCTACATCACCACCGAGGTCGGCCAGCACCAGATGTGGGCGGCGCAGTACTTCAAGTTCGACGAGCCGAACCGCTGGATGACCTCGGGCGGCCTCGGCACCATGGGCTACGGCCTGCCGGCGGCGCTCGGCGTGCAGGTCGCCCATCCCGAGAGCCTGGTCATCGACGTCGCCGGCGAGGCCTCGATCCTGATGAACATCCAGGAGCTCTCGACGCTGGCCCAGTACAAGCTCCCGGTGAAGACCTTCGTCGTCAACAATCAGTGGATGGGCATGGTCCGGCAGTGGCAGGAGCTGCTGCACGGCAAGCGCTATTCCGAGAGCTACTCGGACTCCCTGCCCGACTTCGTCAAGCTGGCCGATGCCTTCGGTGCCCACGGCATCCGGGTGACCAAGGCGAGCCAGCTCGAGGCCGCGATCCAGGAGATGCTCGACACGCCGGGGCCGGTGATCGTCGACTGCTGCGTCGCCCAGGACGAGAACTGCTTCCCGATGATCCCCTCGGGCGCGGCGCACTACGAGATGCTGCTCGGGCCGAACGATCAGGCCGCCAAGCCGATCTCCGAGGAGGGCATGGTCCTCGTATGACCGCCTGCCCGTGACGGGGGCGGCCCCTGCCGCCTCCAGGGCAGCCTTCCGGCCCCTGCCTCGGCAACAAGACCATAAGAACGAAAGATCGTCCCATGCCCTCGAGCATCCAACCGAGCGTCTACGGCGCCGCGATCGGCGAGCCGCAGATCGAGAAGCGCACCATCGCCGTGCTGGTCGACAACGAGCCGGGCGTCCTGGCCCGGGTCATCGGCCTGTTCTCCGGCCGCGGCTACAACATCGAGAGCCTGACCGTCAGCGAGGTCGACCAGGAGAACCGGCTCAGCCGCATCACCGTGGTGACCAGCGGCACGCCGCAGATCCTGGAGCAGATCAAGGCCCAGCTCGACCGCCTGGTGCCGGTGCACCGGGTCCGCGACCTGACCATGGCCGGCGGCTTCGTCGAGCGCGAGCTGGCCCTGGTCAAGGTCGCCGGCACCGGCGAGAAGCGCGTCGAGGCGCTGCGCATCGCCGACATCTTCAAGGCCGAGGTGGTCGACGCGGGGCTCGACTATTTCGTCTTCCAGATCCAGCACCGCAGCGACAAGGTCGACCGCTTCATCGAGCTGATGCGGCCGCTCGGCCTGGTCGAGCTGGCGCGGACCGGCGTCGTCGCCATCCTGCGCGGCGCCAAGGGGCTCTAGGAATGGCGGCGCGAATGGCGGCTTTGCCGCCAGCGTCGTTGCGCCGATGACCCGCGGCGGCTAGAACGCCGCCGAACTTTTCCTGCGCGGGACGGGCTCGCGCGGCAATGAATTGACCGATCGACGGAAGGAAACGAAAGCGATGCGCGTTTATTACGATCGCGATGCCGACGCGAACCTGATCAAGGGCAAGAAGGTCGTCATCGTCGGCTACGGCAGCCAGGGCCACGCCCACGCCATGAACCTCCGGGACAGCGGAGTCACCGAGGTCGCGATCGCGCTGCGCGAGGGCTCGGCGACCCGCAAGAAGGCGGAGAACGCCGGCTTCAAGGTCATGACGCCGGCCGAGGGCGCGAAGTGGGGCGACGTCATCATGATGCTGACCCCCGACGAGCTGCAGGCCGACATCTACAAGGACGACCTGGCGCCGAACATGAAGGAGGGCGCCGCCCTGACCTTCGCCCACGGCCTCAACGTCCACTTCAACCTGATCGAGCCGCGGCCGGACATCGACGTCTTCATGATCGCGCCGAAGGGCCCGGGCCATACGGTGCGCAGCGAGTACCTGCGCGGCGGCGGCGTGCCCTGCCTGATCGCGGTCGCCCAGGACGCCTCGGGCAACGCCCACGAGCTCGGCCTCAGCTACGCGGCGGCGATCGGCGGCGCGCGCGCCGGCGTCATCGAGACGACCTTCAAGGAGGAGTGCGAGACCGACCTGTTCGGCGAGCAGGTCGTGCTGTGCGGTGGCCTCTGCGAGCTGATCACCGCCGGCTTCGAGACGCTGGTCGAGGCCGGCTACGCCCCGGAGATGGCCTACTTCGAGTGCCTGCACGAGGTGAAGCTGATCGTCGACCTGATGTACGAGGGCGGCATGGCGACGATGCGCTACTCGATCTCCAACACCGCGGAGTACGGCGACTACACCCGCGGCCCCCGGATCATCACCGAGGAGACGCGCGCCGAGATGAAGCGCGTGCTGGCCGATATCCAGGAAGGCCGCTTCGCCCGCGACTGGGTGCTGGAGTGCAAGGCCGGCCAGCCCTCGTTCAAGGCGATGCGTCGGCGCAATGCCGAGCACCAGATCGAGGAGGTCGGCGCCAAGCTGCGCGCCATGATGCCCTGGATCTCCGAGAAGGCGCTGGTCGACAAGACCAAGAACTGAGGCCTCGCGGCCTCGACGGGACGGCGGCCGGCTCCTCGCGGGGCCGGCCGCTTTCCGTTCCGGGCCATGCTTCGACCGGCGCCGAGGCATCGGCGGGCCGCCTGCGCTATCCTGGGCTTTCCGGGCGAGGCACGCGGCACGGGTTGCGCTGCCACGCCCCTCGACAGGCTCGGGACGAAGCAGGCTACGAGCTTTCTCCTGCAGTCGCTTCGTCCCGAGCCTGTCGAGGGGCGTGTGAGCCCTGCCGCCGCCCTCGCGCCGACCGATCCGACGAAGGAGCTTCGCCATGGTGACAGTCGCCCGCGCCGCCGCGACGGCGGCCCTGCTCGGCGATCCGAGCCGCCTCGCCATGCTGACCGCGACCCTCGACGGCCGGGCCCTGACCGCCGGCGAGCTGGCCCGGGTCGCCGGGGTCACGCCGCAGACCGCGAGCGGCCATCTCGCCCAGCTCACCGGCGCCGGCCTGCTGCGGGTCCTCCAGCAGGGCCGGCACCGCTACTACCGCCTGGCCTCGGCCGAGGTCGCTCAGCTGCTCGAGAGTCTGATGCAGGCGACCGCCGGCACCCTGCCCGAGGTGCGGGTGCCGCCGACCGGCCCGAAGGATGCCGAGCTGCGCTTCGCACGGACCTGCTACGACCACCTGGCCGGCCGGCTCGGCGTCGGGCTCGCCGACGCGCTGGTCGAGCGCGGCTGCCTGGAGCTGTCGCCCGACGGCGGCGCCCTGACGCCGGCCGGCGAGGCCTTTCTCGACGAGCTCGGCGTCGAGGCGCGAGCAGGGGGCGGCACGCCCTTCTGCCGGCCCTGCCTGGACTGGAGCGAGCGGCGCTTCCATCTGGCCGGCGCGCTCGGCCGCGGCCTGCAGCGCCGCCTGCTCGAGCTCGGCTGGATCCGCAAGGCAGAGGGCAGCCGGGCGATCCTGGTGACGCGGCCCGGCGAGCTGGCCCTGCGCCGCCGGTTCGGCCTGCGCCTCGACGAGGCCCGCGCCGCCTGAGCGGCGGCGTCACAGCCGGGCCGCCCGAGCGTCCTCCCGGGGGAATCATGCGGGAGCTTCGCGAGCCGCCGTGGCCGATACCTACTCGAAACTGTTCCAGACCTATCGGACGCTCTATGGCAACACCTCGAACGGCTTCCATCCGGCCGAGGTGCAGCAGAGCATCGGCCAGGCGCTCGACGCCTTCGGCGGGCTCACGCAGCAGGCCGACGCCACCGCGCCGGGCAGCGCCGCCTCGGGGGTGCTGCTGCAGCTCCAGGCAGCGCAGGGCTCGCTCGCCAGCCTGCTGCAGACCGCCAAGCAGCGCGACCAGACGAAGATCCAGAACGCCGCCGCCGTCGACCAGGCGAACTTCCGCCGCCTCGCCGAGCGGCAGGAGGCGGCGGACGCCGAGCTGCTGACCAACGTCACCTCGCTGGTCGGGACGATCTGGACGGCGCTGTCGCCCCAGGGCGGGCAGGCGCCTTCGGGAGACCGGGCCCAGACGGGCAGCGGCCAGACCGGGAGTGGCCAGACCGGGAGCGGCCAGACGGGCGGCACCACGGGCTCCGGGACCGGCGGCGGCCAGTCGCAGGCCGGCTGGACCGAGCCGGTCTCGGAAGAGACGGCGCAGGAGCTCGAGGACCTCAGCGGCGTCGACCGCCCGGAGGACGAGGCCTGATGACCATCGGCTCCATCGAATCCTTCGGCGCGTTCCGCAAGGCCGCCTTCGACTACCTGACCGGCGCCGGGCCGCTCAATCCCCAGGCCAACGTCGCGCAGCTGTACAACCGCTATTCGACCTACGATCCGCTGGGGCTGCCGGCGAAGGCCGCCCTGGTCAACGCGCCGCTGTACCAGGCGCTGGTCGCCTTCATCGACGCGGCCGGCACCCGCATCGTGCGGGTGCAGTCCGACCGCTGGAGCGTCCTCGACAAGGCCACGGCCCGGGCCGCCTACCTGCAGCGGGCCGCCGGCAACAACGTCGCGCTGTCGAACCAGGCGAGCCGGGCGAGGACCAGCTATCTGCACGTCTATCCGACGGGCACGACCAATCCGAGCGCGAACAGGGTGCAGTTCGCCGAGGGTCGGGCGACCGACAACGACTGGCGCATCGGCATCAACGTCAAGCCGGCGGACATTGCCACGGCCGCGCAGCGGCTGCTGCCGCTGATGGACGGTGTCAGCCAGATCAATCACATGAAGTTCACCGCGCCCGGCGCGGCGGGCAAGCCGGACTCGGTGATCGTCTACCTGCGGCGCGACGTCTCCTATCCCCTGATCAGGAGCGCCGTCCAGGGCGCGCTCGGCGGCATCGTCCTGCAGGGCAGCTTCTCGCCGATGTGGAACGAGGTCGCCGACGGCTTCGCCGAGGCGGCCGAGCCGCCGGAGGGTGGCGGCAGCTTCGGCAACTATCGCTCCACCCTGGCCTTCCTGGCCTGGGACATCGCGAGCGATTTCGGCAGCGCCGCACCGCCCCGCGGCGACTACTACGCGGTGCTGCGCGAGGTCTTCCGGGACTTCGGCATCCCGCCCAACGCCCCCCAGGAGCAGGAGCCGGTCGGCACGGCGCCGGGCTGGGCGAACCTGCAGAAGCTGTTCTTCCAGATCTCGGCGCGGGTCGACGGCCAGCCGCTCGACGCCTATGCCGGGCGGACGCTGGCCAACCGCTGACCCGGCCGTCGGCCGAAACCTCTTGTTTACCGCGCCGCGCGCAGTATATCGTCCTGCGACTTCCGGCCTGGGCCGTCAAAGACGAGAGCCATGATCGATCGGATCGACAGCGCGGTGATTGCGGACCGGGGCATTTCCCCGGCGCTGCCGCTCGCTCTCCTCGGCCTGCCGGCGGGGGCCCTCCTCCTTATCTGCCCCTGAGCGCTTCAGCCGCCGCGGCGGCAAGCGTTCGGGGGACTTCGGCCAGCGACAGCGGCCCCTTCAGCCATTTCCAGAAATGCCCGGGTACCGGCGGTACGACGGGCTGAAGGACCGGAGGGTTCCAGGACCATGACCAGCGACAAGCAGACGGCCGGCGTTGCGGCCGAGAACCACGTCAAGATCTTCGACACCACCCTGCGCGACGGCGAGCAGTCGCCGGGCTGCTCGATGAACCTGGAGGAGAAGATCCAGGTCGCCGAGATGCTCGAGGCGATGGGCGTCGACATCATCGAGGCCGGCTTCCCGATCGCCTCGAACGGCGACTTCGAGGCCGTGCGCGAGGTCGCCGCCCGCGTCAAGAACAGCCGGGTCGCCGGCCTGGCGCGCGCCACCCAGAAGGACATCGACCGTGCCTGGGAGGCCCTGAAGGGCGCCGAGGCGGCGCGCATCCACACCTTCCTCTCGACCAGCCCGCTGCACATGAAGTTCAAGCTGCAGATGGAGCCGGAGGCGGTGCACCAGGCGGTCATCGACAGCGTCTCCTACGCCCGCAAGCTCTGCGAGGACGTCGAGTGGTCGCCCGAGGACGGCACGCGCACCGAGCACGACTTCCTGTGCCGCTGCGTCGAGAGCGCGATCAAGGCCGGCGCGCGCACGATCAACATCCCCGACACGGTCGGCTACACCGTGCCCGAGGAGTTCCACGCGCTCATCGCCATGCTGATGAACCGCGTGCCGAACATCGACCAGGCGACGATCTCGGTGCACTGCCACAACGACCTGGGCCTGGCCGTCGCCAACTCCCTGGCCGCGGTGCGCGCCGGCGCCCGGCAGATCGAGTGCACGATCAACGGCATCGGCGAGCGCGCCGGCAACTGCGCCATGGAGGAGGTCGTCATGGCGCTGCGCACGCGCCACGACGTGCTGCCCTACGATACCCGGATCGACACGCGGAAGATCACGCCGGCCTCGCGCCTGGTCTCGACCATCACCGGCTTCTCGGTGCAGCCGAACAAGGCGATCGTCGGCGCCAACGCCTTCGCCCACGAGTCCGGCATCCACCAGGACGGCATGCTGAAGAACGCCCAGACCTACGAGATCATGACGCCGGAATCGGTCGGCCTGACCCGCTCGACCCTGGTCATGGGCAAGCACTCCGGCCGCCACGCCTTCAAGAGCAAGCTGGAGGAGCTGGGCTTCCGGCTGTCGGACAACCAGCTGCAGGACGCCTTCGTGCGCTTCAAGGAGCTGGCCGACCGCAAGAAGGACGTCTTCGACGAGGACATCGTCGCCCTGGTCGACGACGCCGTGGTGCGCCACAACGACCACATCCGCTTCGTCGAGATGAGCGTCGTCTGCGGCTCCAAGGGCCCGCAGAGCGCCGAGCTGACCCTCGAGGTCGAAGGCCAGCGCAAGACCGCCAGGGCCGAGGGCAACGGCCCGGTCGACGCGGCCTTCGAGGCGATCCGCGCCATCGTGCCGCACGAGGCGAAGCTGATGCTCTACCAGGTCCATGCCGTGACCGGCGGCACCGACGCCCAGGCCGAGGTGACCGTGCGCCTGGAGGAGCAGGGCAAGACCGTCAACGGCCAGGGCGCCGACCACGACACCATCGTCGCCTCGGTGCGTGCCTACGTGAACGGCCTCAACAGGATGATGGTCAAGCGCGAGAAGACCGCGCCGCCGGTCCAGGCCGCCGAGTAGGCGGCTCCGCAGACACGGCGGCCGAAGCGACGGCCCGATCGGACGGCCCCGCCCCCCTGGCGGGGCCGTCGCGCTTTCGCCGCCTTGATTCCGCCCGGAGCGCTTGTCAGGCTCGCGGGCGGGCAGGAAGCATCCCGGGGGGCAACCGAGGGAGGTCGCGATGGCCGTCCGCACCGCTCTGACCGAACGCCTGGGTCTCGAGCTGCCGATCGTCCAGGCGCCGATGGCCGGCGTCGCGACGCCGGCCCTGGCTGCCGCCGTGTCGAACGCCGGGGGCCTCGGCTCGCTTGGCTCTGCGACGCTGGACGCCGAGGCGCTGGCCGGGCAGATCGCCGAGGCCGGGTCGCTGACGCAGCGCCCGTTCAACGTCAACTTCTTCTGCCACGAGCGCCCGCAGGACGACCAGGCGCGCACCGCGGCCTTCCGGGCCCGCCTCGCCGGCTACTACGCCGAGGAGAACCTGGCGGCGGTCCCCGATCCGGGCGAGAGCTACCTGCCGTTCGACGAGGCCCGCCTCGCCGTCGTGCTCGAGGCCCGGCCGGCCGTCGTCTCCTTCCACTTCGGCCTGCCGCGCGCCGAGTGGCTGGCGACGATCAGGGAGGCCGGCTGCCTGACCCTCGCCACTGCGACCACGGTCGAGGAGGCGCGCGCGCTGGAGGCCGCCGGCATCGAGGTGATCGTCGCCCAGGGCTGGGAGGCCGGCGGCCATCGCGGCACCTTCAGGACGCCCTTCGAGCGGGCCCAGGTCGGCACGCTGGCCCTGGTGCCCCAGGTGGTCGACGCGGTCGCCTGCCCGGTGGTCGCCGCCGGCGGCATCGGCGACGGCCGCGGCATCGCGGCGGTGCTGACCCTCGGGGCCGCGGCGGCGCAGCTCGGCACGAGCTTCGTGGCGGCCGCCGAGTCGGCGGCGCCGGCGCTCTACCGCGCGGCGCTCGCCGGGGCCGGCGAGGCGGACACCCGCGTCACCCGCCTGTTCACCGGCCGCCCGGCGCGCGCCCTGGTCGCGCGCTACGTCGCCGAGATGACGCCGCACGAGACCGAGGTGCCCGACTATCCGCTGCCCGGGCCGATGGTCCGGCCGCTGACCGAGGCCGGCCTGAAGCGCGGCGTGCCCGACTTCCATCCGCTCTGGTCGGGACAGGCCGCGCGCCTGGCCCGCGCCGAGCCGGCGGCGGCGATCGTCGCGCGCCTGGGGCGAGAGACGGAGGCGGCGCTCCATCGCAGATGACCGGTGCGGGTCGTCGGCGACGGCCGGGGCGGCCTTAGCATCGCGTTAACCATCGTCTTCCTACGATGCCCGCCTTGCATTCCCGGCGGCAGCGCGCTATGCGCTTTGCCGGGTCGGCGACGCGGCGAATCGGGGCATGGCCGGCGTCTCTTCACCCCTACGGAAGGCGAAACGACCACATGCTGTCCAAGATGCTCGGCATCCTTTCCGCCGACATGGCTATCGACCTCGGCACCGCGAACACCCTCGTCTACGTCAAGGGACGGGGCATCGTGCTCAACGAGCCTTCGGTCGTGGCCATCGCCGACGTCAAGGGCAAGAAGCAGGTCCTGGCCGTCGGCGACGAGGCCAAGATGATGCTCGGCCGCACGCCCGGGAACATCCAGGCGATCCGGCCCCTGCGCGACGGCGTCATCGCCGACTTCGAGGTCGCGGAGGAGATGATCAAGCATTTCATCCGCAAGGTGCACAACCGGCGCTCCTTCGCCTCGCCCCAGGTCATCGTCTGCGTGCCCTCCGGCTCGACCGCCGTCGAGCGCCGCGCGATCCAGGAATCGGCCGAGGCCGCGGGCGCGCGCCGGGTCTTCCTGATCGAGGAGCCGATGGCCGCGGCGATCGGCGCCGGCCTGCCGGTGACCGAGCCGACCGGCTCGATGGTCGTCGACATCGGCGGCGGCACGACCGAGGTCGCGGTGCTGTCGCTCGGCGGCATCGTCTACTCGCGCTCGGTGCGCGTCGGCGGCGACAAGATGGACGAGGCGATCATCGCCTACATCCGCCGCAACCATAACCTCCTGGTCGGCGAGGGCTCGGCCGAGCGCATCAAGAAGCAGATCGGCTCGGCCTGCCCGCCCGAGGACGGCGACGGCGCGACCATGGAGATCAAGGGCCGCGACCTGATGAACGGCGTGCCCAAGGAGCTGGTGATCTCCGAGCGGCAGATCGCCGAGGCCCTGGCCGAGCCGGTCTCGGCGATCGTCGAGGCGGTCAAGGTCGCGCTCGAGCACACTGCGCCGGAGCTCGCCGCCGACATCGTCGACAAGGGCATCGTGCTGACCGGCGGCGGCGCCATGCTGGGCAACCTCGACTTCGTGCTGCGCGCGGCGACCGGCCTGCCGGTCTCGCTGGCCGAGGATCCGCTGTCCTGCGTCGCCCTCGGCACCGGCCGCTGCCTGGAGGAGATGCGCACTTTGAGAAACGTGCTGATTTCGACGTACTAAGTGCTTAACTCCTTCTTTATTTTGTTGTGGCGATCCTCTAGGTTCGAAGTGAACCCCAAGATTTGGCCTCTCGGGTCGGAGGCCGTGGGAGGACCGCGTTGAATAAACGCACCGGAAAGGTCGTTCGACTGGCCACGCCGCTCAAGGCCTGGACCCAGCGTTTCGCCTTTCTGCTGCTGGTCGGCGCGGCCTTCGGGCTGATGCTGCTCGGCAAGATCGACACCGTGCTGATCGAGCGCGCCCGCACCCAGCTGGCCGACGCCATGGCGCCGCTGCTCGACGCCGCCTCGGAGCCGGTCGCGACGGTCAACGGCACGCTGGAGGACATGCGGGATCTCGCGCGCATGCGCGAGGTCAACGCCATGCTGCGCGCCGAGAACCAGCGGCTGCTCGACTGGCGCCGCTCGGCGATCGCCCTCGCGGCCCAGAACGCCGCCCTGCGCGACCTGATGAAGCTGGCGCCCGACGCCGAGCAGCGCTACGTCACCGCACGCGTCGTCGCGGATCAGGGCAACGCCTTCGTACGCTCCGTACTGGTCGCGGTCGGCAAGTCCGCCGGCGTCGACAAGGGCCAGGCGGCGCTGACCGGCAGCGGCCTCGCCGGGCGGGTCGTCGAGGTCGGCGACAAGATCTCGCGGATCCTGCTGATCACCGACATCAACAGCCGCATCCCGGTCGCGGTCGGGGCAGCCGGCGACAAGGCGATCCTGGCCGGCGACAACTCGCCGAAGCCGAGCCTGATGTACCTGCTGCCGAACAGCTCGGTGAAGGTCGGCGACCGCGTCGTGACCTCCGGCAACGGCGGCCTGTTCCCGCCGGGCCTGCCGGTCGGCGAGGTGACCGAGGTCGCGGACGGCTCCGTACGCGTGCGCCCCTACGTCGACTGGGAGCACCTCGACTACCTGCGGCTGGTCGGCTACGACCTGCCCGGCCTGATCGCGGACTTCATCGGAAAGCCGGCGACGGCCCGCTGAGCGGAGAGGTCTCTTGCAGCCCAATCTCTGGCAGCGTCTCGACATCCTGGCGCGGGCCCTGACGCCGTTGGCGCTGACCGTCCTGCTGCTGCTGTTCAGCCTGACGCCGCTGCGCTCGCCCTACCTGGCGCCGGTCATGCCCTCGATCGCGCTGATCGCGGTCTACTACTGGAGCGTCTTCCGGCCCGACCTGATGCCGAGCGGCGCGGTCTTCCTGATCGGCCTGCTGCACGACCTGATCGGCGGCGGCCCCTTCGGCATCGGCATCCTGGCGCTGCTGATGGTGCAGGCCGCGGTCGGCGCCCAGCGCAAGTTCTTCGCGACCGCCGGCTTCCCGCTGCTCTGGCTCGGCTTCGCCGTGCTCTCCGCCGGGGCGCAGCTGCTGATCTGGATCTTCTCTTCTGCGCTCATCGGTCGCCTCGTCGATCCTTCGGCGGTCATGCTGCAATACGCCGTGACCTTGGCGATCTATCCCTGCCTGTTCTGGCTCTTCGGCCGCGCCCAGCAGCTGCTGCTGCGCGACGCCGAGCCGGTGCGCTGAGCGGGGCCGAGGGAGCCGGGACCGATGGGCGAGCGCCGCAACGAGGAGCAGGGCCGCTACCGCCGCTTCGCGCGGCGCGCCGTCATGCTGGGCGGCGGCCAGCTGCTGCTGCTCGGCGCCCTGGCCGGGCGCATGTACTACCTGCAGGTCGTCGAGGCCGAGAAGTACAAGCTGCTGGCCGAGGACAACCGGATCAACATCCGCCTGCTGCCGCCGCCGCGCGGCCGCATCGTCGACCGCTTCGGCACGCCGCTCGCGGTCAACCGGCAGAACTACCAGGTCCTGCTGGTCAGCGAGCAGGTCGCCGACCTGGACGACACGCTCGACCGGCTCGGGCAGATCGTCCCACTGACCGGCGACGACCGCGAGCGCATCCACCGCGAGATCAAGCGCAAGCGCAACTTCGTGCCGGTCACGGTCGAGGAGAACCTGACCTGGGAGCAGGTCAGCCGGGTCGAGGTCAACTCGCCGGACCTGCCCGGCGTCTCGATCGACGTCGGCGAGACCCGGCACTACCCCTTCGGCGACCGCCTGTCGCACATCGTCGGCTACGTCGCCGCGGTCTCCGAGAAGGAGCTGACCGGCGACCCGCTGCTCGAGCTGCCCGGCTTCCGGGTCGGCAAGAGCGGCGTCGAGAAGCTGCACGACGAGGACCTGCGCGGCACCGCCGGGACCAGCCAGATCGAGGTCAACGCCGTCGGCCGGATGATCAAGGAGCTGTCGCGCGAGGAGGGCCACGCCGGCCGCGAGGTCGTGCTGACCCTCGACAGCGGCCTGCAGGAGTTCGTCTTCAACCGGCTGAGCAACGAGCCCTCGGCCTCGGCGGCGGTGCTGGACGTCGAGACCGGCGAGATCCTCGCCATGGCCTCGGTGCCGAGCTACGACCCGCGGCCCTTCAACCTGGGGCTCAGCCAGCAGCAGTGGCAGGAGCTGGTCAACGACCCGCTGTCGCCGCTGTCCAACAAGGCGATCTCCGGGCTCTACGCGCCGGGCTCGACCTTCAAGGTGATGGTCGCCCTGGCGGCGCTCGAGGCCGGGGTCGGCGCCGACCACAAGGTCTTCTGCCCGGGCTTCATGGACCTCGGCAACCACCGCTTCCACTGCTGGAAGCGCGGCGGCCACGGCTCGCTCGACATGCAGGGCGCGATCCAGCACTCCTGCGACGTCTGGTTCTACGACACCGCCAAGCGCATCGGCATCGACCGCATCGCCGCCATGGCCAAGCGCTTCGGCCTGGGCGACACGGTCGGCGTCGACCTGCCGGGCGAGCGCGGCGGCACGATCCCGACCCGGGCCTGGAAGCTGGCCAACATCGGCACCCAGTGGCAGGGCGGCGAGACCCTGGTCAACGCGATCGGCCAGGGCTTCGTGCTGACCACGCCGCTGCAGCTCGGCGTCATGGTCGCGCGTCTCGCCGGCGGCAAGGCGGTGGTGCCCCACGTCACCCGCGGCCTGCGCGGCGGCGGCGCGCCCGACCAGCTGGTCAGCCTGCCGGCGCCCAAGCTCGACGTGCCCGAGGCGCATCTCGACATCGTCCGCGAGGCCATGGACATGGTGGTCAACTCGCCGCGCGGCACGGCGCACCGCTCGGCGATCGACCATCCGGGCTGGGAGATGGCCGGCAAGACCGGTACCAGCCAGGTCCGCCGCATCACCAAGGCCGAGCGCGAGGCCGGCGTGATCAAGAACGAGGACCTGCCCTGGCGGCGCCGCGACCACGGCCTGTTCATCTGCTTCGCGCCGGTCGACAAGCCGCGCTACGCCTGCTCGGTGGTCGTCGACCACGGCGGCGGCGGCTCCTCGGCGGCGGCGCCGATCGCCAAGGACATCATGACCGAGACCCAGCGCCGCGACCCGATCGGCAGCCGGCCCCTGCCGCTGGTCGCCCAGGTCGGACAGAACGAGGCCTAGCGCCGATGGCCGTGCTCGACGAGATGCACCTGAGGCGCAATCCGACCCTGACGGTCGGCCAGAAGTTCTGGTCGATCAACTGGGGCCTGGTGCTGCTGATCTGCCTGCTCTCCGGCTTCGGCCTGGCGATGCTCTACTCGGCGGCCAACGGCTCGTTCCAGCCCTGGGCCGGGCGCCAGGCGGTGCGCTTCCTGCTCGGCCTCTCGGTGATGTTCGGCTGCGCGCTGATCGACATCCGCTTCTGGTTCCGCTTCGCCTATCCGCTCTACATCCTCTCGCTGCTGCTGCTGGTCGCGGTCGAGATCATGGGCTCGATCGGCATGGGCGCGCAGCGCTGGATCGACCTCGGGGTCATCCAGCTGCAGCCCTCGGAGATCATGAAAGTCGCGCTGGTGCTGGCGCTGGCGCGCTACTTCCACGGCCTGACCGTGCAGGACGTCGGCCGGCCGCACTACCTGATCCCGCCGATCTTCATGGCCCTGGCGCCGGCCGCCCTGGTCATGCGCCAGCCCGACCTGGGCACCGCGATCATGCTGCTGATGGTCACCGGCGCGGTGTTCTTCGCCGCCGGCGTGCGCTGGTGGAAGTTCGCCATCGTGATCGCCCTGGTCGCCGGCGCGGTGCCGCTGGCCTGGAGCCACCTGCACGGCTACCAGCGCAACCGCGTGCTGACCTTCCTCAACCCCGAGAGCGACCCGCTCGGCGCCGGCTACCACATCATGCAGTCGAAGATCGCCCTGGGCTCCGGCGGCGTGCTCGGCAAGGGCTTCCTGCAGGGCTCGCAGAGCCACCTCAACTTCCTGCCCGAGAAGCAGACCGACTTCATCTTCACCATGCTGGCCGAGGAGCTCGGCATGGTCGGCGGCCTGCTGCTGCTGACCCTGTTCTTCCTGGTCTTCGTCTACGGCTTCGCGATCGCGCTGCGGAGCCGCAACCACTTCGGCCGGATCGTCGCGCTCGGCCTGACCATCAACCTCTTCCTCTATGTCTTCATCAACATCGCCATGGTCACCGGCCTGATCCCGGTGGTCGGCGTGCCGCTGCCGCTGGTCAGCTACGGCGGCACGGCGATGCTGGCGGTGCTGTTCTCGCTCGGCCTGGTGATCAGCGTCTCGGTCCACCGCGACGTCCGCATCCCGCGCCGCGGCCTGCGCGAGGAGGCCTGAGCCGGCGCCGTCCGGCGGGCGGCGGCGCGCCGCTCCGCCGCGCTGCATTTCCCCCTTCACAAAGCCGTCCCGCGTTGCTATCTACCCGGCTCCCGGCCGCCAGGACCCCGGCCGATCGCTTTGCGTGGGCGCATAGCTCAGTTGGTAGAGCAGCTGACTCTTAATCAGCGGGTCCAAGGTTCGAGTCCTTGTGCGCCCACCACTTCCTTCCATGACATAGCGCCGGCCACCGGCCTCCAGAGGAGGCCGGTGCTGCGGGATCGGGTCCCTTCCCGTTCTCGAGGCAGCGTCGCCGGCGGCGCCTGCGCGGGCCGCCGCTGGCGGGCCCGGCGGGCGTCGCGCCGTCCCCTGTGTTCCGCCGACCCGACGCCGCTGCCGGCCGGCGCTCGGCCGGATGCCCGTTACAGGAAGACGGTCACGATCGACGGCCAGCACAGCATCACGACCAGCGCGACGACCTGGATGGCGATGAAGGGCAGGAAGCCGGCGAAGATCGCGGTCAGCGTGATGTGCTCGGGCGCCACCGATTTCAGGTAGAAGGCGGCCGGGCCGAAGGGGGGCGAGAGGAAGCTCACCTGCATGTTCATGCAGAAGGTGACGCCGAACCAGATCGCCACCTGGCTCGGCTGGACATGGCCGAACCAGCCGATCTGGTCGGCCGGCAGCTTCAGCACGATCGGCAGGAAGACTGGCATGATCAGCAGCACGATGCCGACCCAGTCCATGAACATGCCCATGACCAGGAAGATCACCATCATGACCAGGATGATGCCCATCGCCGGCAGCTGCATGCCGACGATCAGGTTCGCGACGTAGGTCGGCCCGCCGGCCAGGGTATAGGCGGCGGCGAGCGAGGCTGCGCCGATCGTCACCCAGATGATCGTCCCGGTGGACTTCAGGGTGCGCATCAGGCTGTCCCAGACGATCTCGAAGGTCATCTCGCGCCGGACCAGCGAGATCACGAAGACCGCGATCACGCCCATGCCGGCCGCCTCGGTGATGCCGGTGATGCCGCCGTAGATCGAGCCGAGCACCACCCCGATGACGATCAGGGGGGCCACCAGCCCCTTGCCGATCCGCCAGGCGTCGAGCACGCGCGCGCGGCCGAACAGGGCCAGCAGCGCCAGCGCCAGCGCCAGGCCGCCGGCGAGCCACGGCAGGTCGGCGGTCATGCCGAGCCCGATCGGCTCGACCCCCGGGGTGACGAGGTTCTGTCCGGTCAGGGTGAAGAAGAGGTTGCGCAGCAGCAGCACCGCCAAGGCCATCGCGACCAGGATCGCCACGAAGGCCACGAACATGAGCCGCTTCTCGGCGGCCGTCGGATCGCCCGGCCGGGGCGGCGGCAGCGGCGCCTGGTCGGGCCGCAGGTTGGAGCGCAGCAGGATGTAGACGACGTAGAACGAGGCCAGCATGAAGCCCGGCAGGAAGGCCGCGGTGAAGAGCGCCTGGATCGAGGTCTCGGTGATCAGCCCGTAGAAGATCAGCACGATCGAGGGCGGGATCATGGTGCCGAGGCTGCCCGAGGCGCAGATCGTGCCGATGGCGAATTTCTGGTTGTAGCCGAGCCGCAGCATCTGCGGCAGCGCGATCAGCCCCAGCAGCACGACCTCGCCGCCGATGATCCCCGACATCGCCGCCATGATCACGGCCATGATCGAGGTGACCAGCGCGATCCCGCCCCGGGTGCGCGACAGCCAGAGGTTCAGCGAGGAATACATGTCGCGCGCGATGCCGGATCGTTCCAGCAGCGCGGCCATGAAGATGAACAGCGGCACCGATATCAGCACGTAGTTCGTCATCTGCCGGTAGATCGCCTGGCCGAGGACGTTCAGCGGGCCGCGGCCGAAATCGCCGTAGAGCAGCTCGGGGCCGAACTTCAGGACCAGCGTGACGACGGCCAGGAAGGCCGAGGCGAAGCCGAGCGGCATGCCGATCGCCAGCAGCACGAACATGGAGACCAGCAGGATCAGGCTGAGCGTGCCGATATCAACCATTGCCGTCGGTCCCCAGTGCCTTGCGGATGTGCTCGATCTCCTGCTCGTCGACCTCGTCGCCGGCATGATGCTCGGGCGCCTTGTGCCAGTCGGCGATCAGGTTCGACGTGGCCTGCAGCGCGACGAGGCCGATCACGGCCAGGATCGCCGTCTTCACCGTCGAGGGGATGGGCGGGTCCCAGGCGGTGCCGAAGGTCTCCATCCGCATGAGCTTCGCCAGCACCTCGTTGTAGCCGCCCCACACGAGCGAGGCGAAGAACACCCAGATCAGCACCACCGTCACCGTGTCGGCGAGCTTCTGGGCCCAGCGCGGCATCAGGTCGTAGATGACGTAGATGCGGATGTGGCTGCGCTGCTGCATGGCGTAGAGCCCGGCCAGCAGGAACACGAAGCCGGCGATCCAGAGCGACATCTCGTTGGCCCAGAGCGTCGGCCTGAAGAAGACGTAGCGGGCGACGACCTCGTAGAACATCACGCCGACCACGACGGCGACGGCGATCATCGCCAGGCGGCCGAGGATCAGCGACAGGATGTCCAGGGGGCCCGTCACCTCGACCTCGATGGCGCCGCGGGTGTCGGAGAGATAGAGGCCCGTCGCGAGGCAGGCGGCGAGCAGGAGCCAGAGAAAGACCCGCACGATCGTGTGGTCGCCGGGCCGCAGGATCGTCGACATGCTGACGTCGCTGCCGAGCAGCAGGACGCCGATCACCAGCCAGAGCCAGACCAGCCCCAGCGCCGCGATCAGCCCGATCATCAGAAACCGCATGGGCCGCCGCAACGGTCCCAGCCAGAGGCTTTGCTCGCCCACCGCACCCTCCCGATACGATCCGGGCGGGCCCCCGCGAGGGAGCCCGCCCGATCCGTTATACCCGAAACGGCCCTGTGATTTGTTCAGGGCGACTTATTCGGGCAGGGCGTCGATCGACTTCAGATAGGCCTCGTGGCTCGCAACCAGGGCCTTGGCCTCCGGAGTCGTGGCGAACTCCGACCAGGTCGCGATCGCCGCCTTGCGGAATGCCAGGCGATCCTCCGGCGACCAGTCCCAGATCTTCACGCCGGCGGCCTTCAGCTCACGCGCCGCCTTGGCGTTGGCCTTCGCGGAGGTCAGGGCCTGCTGCAGCGCGAGCTTCTGCATGGCGGTTTCCATGATCCGCTTCTGGTAGTCGGGCATGGCGTCCCACACCGCCTTGTTGCAGGCGAGGTGGTCGGACGGCATCGAGTGGAAGCCCGGGTAGGTCGCGTTCTTGGCCACGTCGTAGAGGCCCATGCCCTTGTTGTTGGCGAGGATCGAGGCGTCGGCGCCGTCGATGATGCCGGACTGCAGGGCGGTGAAGACCTCGGTGAAGTCCATCACGATGGGCTTGGCGCCGAGCTTCTCGAAGATCTTGGTCTCCATGCCCGGCGGGGAGCGGAACTTCCAGTTCTTGAGGTCGGCGACACCCTTGAGCGGCTTGGTCGAGACCAGGGACTCCTGGCCGACGACCCACCAGCCGATCAGCTGCATGCCGTACTTGTTGTAGAGCTTCTCGGCTTCCTGCAGGCCGCCGCCGGTGTAGAGCCAGCCGAGCTGCTGGAAGGGCGTCTCGTAGCCGCCCATGATGTCGCCGACGAACTGGAAGGCGGGGTCCTTGCCGGTCTGGTAGGCGCCGCCGGTCATGTCGCAGTCGAGGATGCCGTTGGCCGCCGCATCGAAGGTCTCGACCGAGGAGACCACCGACGAGGAATAGAACATCTCGATGGAGATATCGCCGTTCGACATCGTCTGGACGTCGTCGACGAACTGGGCGGCGTTCTTGCCCGAGATCGTCTCCGGCCCGTAGTGGGTCTGGATGCGCAGATGCGTCTTCTGACCAGCATTCGCAGCCGGCATGGCTGCCAGAACCACGAATGCCGTCGACACCAGTAGCGTCTTGAACGTCATGAGAATTCCCTCCCTGTTTCGGCCCAGCGGGCTGGCGCTTGTCGCGTCTTCTGTCCAGAAAGATGGTATACCATCTACGCGAAGGCTAGCAAATGCCGGTTTGACGATCAACCACGCTTGGTATACCAAAATTGGAATTCCAGACACTCGCCGGGGTCCAGACGCTCGCCGCCGAGGGGAAGTGAGATGGCAGACGAGAATCTGGCGATCGAGATCGCCAACCGGCTTCGGCGCGACATTCTCCGCGGTGCGCTGCCGCCCGGGACACCGATCAAGGAACGCGACAACGCGGCCGAGCTCGGGGTCAGCCGCACGCCCATGCGCGAGGCGATCCGCATCCTGGCGACGGAGCGGCTCGTGGTCTTGCGGCCGGCGCGCAGCCCGCGCGTGGCCTCTCCCTCGATCGGCGAGGTGGTCGACCAGGTGCTGGTGCTGAAGACGCTGGAGACGCTGTCGGCGGAGCTGGCCTGCAAGCGGGCGACGGAGGCCGACCTGGCCGAGATCCGGGGCCTGAACGACAAGATGTCCGCGCTCTACGAGAGCGGCGATTCCCTCGACCTGTTCGAGATCGACATGGCGTTCCACGCCGCCATCGTCCGCGCCGCCCACAGCGAGGACCTGGCCGAAACCCACCGCGCCTACCTCGCCCGGCTCTGGCGCGCGCGCTACCTCTCGGCCCGCCAGCGGCGCAACCGCGACCGAGCCCGGACGCACCACGACGCGATCCTGGCCGCGCTGGAGTCGCGCAATCCCAGGGCGACGCGGGCCGCCATCAAGGTTCATCTCGACCATCTGGCGGCCGACATCCGGCCGATCCTGGAAAGCGAGCAGGCCGGACAGCCGGCGGAGGCCGCCAAGTGAAGATCATCGGAATCCGCACCTTCCGGACCGCGGAGTTCGCCAACGTGCTCTGGGTGCAGGTCGAGACGGACGGCGGCGCGACCGGGCTCGGCGAGACCTTCTACGGGGCCGAGGCGGTCGAGGCGCACATCCACAACACCCTGGCGCCGCGGCTGCTCGGGCAGGATCCGCTGGCCATCGAGCATCTCCACAAGGAGATGACCAACCTGCCGATGGCCCAGGCCTCGACCGGCGTCGAGTACCGCGCCGCCTCGGCGATCGACATCGCGCTCTGGGACCACTTCGGCAAGCTCTGCGGCCAGCCGGTCTGGCAGATGCTCGGCGGGCGCTGCTGGGACCGCATGCGCCTCTACAACACCTGCGCCGGCACGCGCTACGTGCGCACCAACGTGATCAAGCCGGTGACCAACTGGTCGCTCGGCGAGACCGGGCGCTACGAGGACCTCGACGGCTTCATGAACCGCCCGGCGGCGCTGGCCGAGGACCTGCTGGACAGCGGCATCACCGCGATGAAGATCTGGCCCTTCGACCCGCACGCCGCCGAGTTCCGCGGCCAGTACATCGGGGCCGAAGCGATGAAGGCCGGCCTGAAGCCCTTCGAGGAGATCCGCAAGGCGGTCGGCGACCGCATCGACATCATGCTCGAGATGCACTGCCTCTGGGCGCTGCCGGCGGCCATGGCGATCGCCCGCGAGGTCGCGGCCTTCCGGCCGCTCTGGTTCGAGGACCCGATCCGCATGACCAACGCCCAGGCGCTCGCCGAGTTCGCGCGCGCCACGCCGGTCATGACCTGCGCCTCGGAGACGCTGGGCTCGCGCTTCGCCTACAAGGACTACCTGGACCGCGACGCGACCCAGGTGGTGATGGCCGACCTCTGCTGGACCGGGGGGCTGACCGAGGGCCGCAAGATCGCCGCGATGGCCGACACCTACCACCGCCCCTTCGCGCCGCACGACTGCATCGGCCCGGTGGGCTTCGCCGCCGCCATCCACATGAGCTTCAGCCAGCCCAACACGCTGATCCAGGAGTCGGTGCGCGCCTTCTACAAGGGCTGGTACCGGGAGCTGGTCACGGACCTGCCGCGGATCGAGGGCGGCTACGTCTATCCCCCCGAGGCGCCCGGCCTCGGCCTCGAGCTGCTGCCGGCGGTCTTCGACCGGCCCGACCTGACCACGCGCTACAGCGAGGCTTCCTGATGCATCTCTTCGACCTCACCGGCCGCACCGCCCTCGTCACCGGCTCTTCGCGCGGGCTCGGCCGCGCCTTCGCCGCGGGCCTGGCCCAGGCCGGAGCTCGGCTGGTGCTGAACGGCAAGGACGAGGCCCGGCTCGCCGCCGCCGCTGAGGCGCTGCGCGCCGAGGGCTACGAGGTGCTGGCCGCCGCCTTCGACGTGACGCGGGAGGACGAGGTGGTCGCGGCCTTCGAGCGGCTCGATGCGCAAGGCGTCGCCGTCGACATCCTGGTCAACAACGCCGGCATCCAGTTCCGCAAGCCGATGCTCGAGCTGGCGACCGCGGACTGGCAGCGGGTCATCGACGCCAACCTGACCTCGGCCTTCGTCTGCGGCCGCGAGGCGGCCCGGCGCATGGTGCCGCGCGGCCGCGGCAAGATCATCAACGTCGGCTCGCTGACCTCGGAGCTGGCCCGCGCCACCGTCGCGCCCTACACGGCGGCCAAGGGCGGCATCAAGATGCTGACCAAGTCGATGGCCGCGGAATGGGGCGGCTTCGGACTCCAGGCCAACGCCATCGGCCCGGGCTACATGGCGACCGACATGAACGAGGCGCTGATGGCCGACCCGGCCTTCGACGCCTGGGTCAAGGGCCGCACGCCGGCCCGCCGCTGGGGCCGGCCGGAGGAGCTGGCGGGCCTCGCGGTGTTCCTGGCAGCCCCCGCCTCGGACTACGTGAACGGCCAGATCATCTACGCCGACGGCGGCATGATCTCGGTCCTCTAGGAGGGGCGACGCGCGATGCGGATCGCCTTCCACGGCGCCAACGCCAGCACCTTCGCGCCAGGCTTCGCCGAACTGCTGGAGGCGCCGCACGAGATCGCGGTGCTGTCGGACGAGCTCGCCGGCCCCGGCGAGGCGGAAGCCTTCACGGCCGCCGAGGTGGTGATCGGGGTCCGGCTGACGCCGGCGATGCCGCAGGCCGCGGCGCGGCTCTATCAGGTCGCCGGCGCCGGCACCGACGGCATCGACCTGGCCGCCCTGCCGCCCGGCTGCGCGCTCTGCAACGTCTACGGCCACGAGCCCGCCATCGCCGAGTACGTCTTCGCCGCGCTGCTGGCCCGGCACGTGCCGCTCGCCGAGGCCGATGCGCAGCTCCGGCGCGGCGACTGGCACTACTGGGCCGGCAAGCCGACCGGGCTGCGCAGCGAGCTCGGCGCCCAGACCCTCGGCATCGTCGGCTTCGGCCATATCGGCCGGGCCGTGGCGGCGCGGGCGGCGGCCTTCGGCCTGCGCCTCGAGGTCGCCAACCGCTCGCCGCTGGCCGGCGGGCCGGCGGTCGCCAGGGCCTGGCCGCTCGACCGCCTGGCCGAGATGGCGGCCGGGCTCGACGTGCTGCTGAACACCCTGCCGCTGACGCCGGAGACCCGCGGCCTGATCGGCGCGCCCGAGCTGGCGGCGCTGCCGCCGCGCGCCCTGGTGATGAACGTCGGCCGCGGCGCCGTGATCGAGGAGGAGGCGCTCTACCGGGCGCTCGCCGGACGGCGCATCGCCGGGGCGATCCTCGACACCTGGTACGTCTATCCCGATGCGGCGAACCCCGCCCCGCTGCCGTCGAGCCTGCCCTTCCACGAGCTGCCCAACGTCGTGATGACGCCCCACATGTCCGGCTGGACCCAGGGCACCATCGACCGCCGCCGCGCCGCCATGGCCGAGAACGTCAACCGCCTGGCTCGAGGCGAGGCGCTGCTGAACCGGCTGCGATGACCGGCGGGCCGGCGACCGGTCGCCGACAACCCGGCCGGCACCATCGCCGCGACGATCCGGCTCGACCACGACCGCCTGCCTTCGCAGTCCGCGGGACGGCGGGAGCGGTCAGGTCTCCGTCTCCGTGACATAGCCCCTGGCGCGATCGGCGGCCCGGGCTTCCGGCGTGCGCTCGGCGGGGTCGCCGAAGCCGCCGCCGCCCGGCAGCTGCAGGATCAGGCGCCGGCCGGCCGGAACGTGCTGCCAGCCCTTGGGGCGCAGCCGGGTGCCGTCGTCCAGGGCGACCGAGCCGGGCGCGCCGTCGGCGCCGCCGTCGCGGCCGCGAGCCGGCGTGCCGATGCGGTCGAACATCGCCGAGAAGTCGAACTCGTGGCCCTCGGCCGGGGCGATCTCGATGGTCTGGCCGAGGCCGCCGCGCTGCCGGCCGGCGCCGCCGGAATCCGGACGCAGCTCCTTGCGCCAGATGACGATCGGGCCGGTGTGCTCGGTCGCCTCGATCGGCATGGTGTGCACGCCCGAGGGAAAGGCCGTCGCGGAGAGCCCGTCGAGACCCGGCCGGGCGCCCATGCCGCCGGAGTTGAACATCAGCACCTCGGCGTGCCGCGCCCCAGGCCCCGGCGCGCCCGGCGCGGGGCGAACCGAGATGTGGATGTTCCAGAGCGCCGCCGCGCCCTCGGCCAGGATCTGTCCGGGCAGCGCCTTGGCCAGCGCGCCCAGCACGAGATCCGGGATCATGTGGCCGATGACGTGGCGCAGGGCGACGGGGGCCGGGCGCTCGGCGTTCACGATGTTGGCCGGCGAGGAGATGGTGAAGGCCGCCAGCGAGGCGGCGTTGTTGGGGATGTCGGGCGCGACCACGCACTTGATCGCGTAGCAGGCGTAGGCCTTGGTGTAGGTCAGCGGCACGTTGATGCCGCAGCGGCTGACCGGCGAGCAGCCGCTGAAGTCGACGTTGACGCTGCCCTCGCCGCCGCTGTCCTCGCCGATGGTGACCTCGGCGGCGAGCCTGACCGGCTCGTCGTAGCCGTCGGTCAGCAGCGTGTTCGACCAGCTTCCCTTGGGCAGGGTCGCGATGCGCTCCAGGATCGCGGCGCGGGTGCGCGAGAGGATGAACGCGGCGAGGCTGTCGAGCCCGTCCAGGCCGGCCTCGTCGAGCATCTCCATCAGCCGCCGGTGGCCGACGTCGTTGCAGGAGGCCAGCGAATAGAAGTCGCCGATCACCTGGCTGGGCTCGCGCACGTTGGCGCGCACGATCGCCAGGAGATCCCGGTTCACCTCGCCGCGCTCGGCGAACTTCATGATCGGGATCTGCAGGCCTTCCTCGTAGACCGACTTGCCGTCCGCGCCGAAGCCGCGCCCGCCGACGTCGACGACGTGCGCCGTGCAGGCGAAGAAGCCGATCAGCTCGCCGCCGCGGAACGAGGGCGAGACCATCGTGATGTCGTGCAGGTGCCCCGTACCCTTCCAGGGATCGTTGGTCACGTAGGTGTCGCCCGGGTACATCCGCTCGCGCGGGATCTCGGCGATGAAGTTCGGCACCGCCTCGGCCATGGTGTTGACGTGGCCCGGCGTGCCGGTGACCGCCTGGGCCAGCATCCGTCCCTCGGGATCGAAGACGCCCGCCGACAGGTCGCCGGCCTCGCGCACCGAGGTCGAGAAGGCCGTGCGCAGCAGCGTCATCGCCTGCTCCTCGACCACGGAGACGAGGCGGTTCCACATCACCTGCAGGCGGATCGTGTCGATCTGGCTCATGCCGCTGCTCCTTTCCGCAGCAGAAGGATCGTCCGGTCGCTCTGGATCACGGCGTCGAACAGCGAGGTCACGACCGTCGTGGTCTCGCGCTCGACGATCAGCGCGGGGCCGGCGACGCGCACGCCCGGGGCCAGGCTGTCGCGCGCAATGACGGCGCTGTCGAGCGCGGCGCCGCTCGCGGGATCGAAGACACGGGCGCTCGCCGGTGCCGTCACCGTCTCGCCGTCGCTGCGCAACGTGTGCCCCGCGCCCGCCGGACGCTGGTCCTCCGCCTTGACCGAGAAGGTGACGAGCTCGATCGCGGAGCCCTCGACGGCACGCCCGAAGAACGCCGCGTAGCGGGTGCGGAAGGCCTCCTCGATCAGCGCCCGGTCCTCCGGGACGAAGTCGCGGTCGGGCAGCGGCACCGGGATCTCCCAGCCCTGGCCGGCATAGCGCATGAAGGCGGTGACCTCGCGGCGGATCTCGCCGTCGGTGCCGGCGCGCACGAAGCTCTCGGCGGTCGACTTGAGGTCGCGCAGCAGCGTGTTCAACGCCGCCGGCTCGAAGCGCGACAGCGCCATGACCTGCGAGGCCACGGCCTCGTAGCTGAAGGGCGCCTTGAGGAAGCCGATCGCCGAGCCGACGCCGGCGCCGGTCGGGACCAGGCAGCGCTCGATGCCGAGCTTCTCGCAGAGCCGCGCCGCATGCAGCGGCGCGGCACCGCCAAAGGCGATCATGGTGTTGTCCGCGATGTCCTTGCCGTTCTCGACCGCGTGGACCCGCGCCGCGTTGGCCATGTTCTCGTCGACCACCTCGCAGATGCCGAAGGCGGCGGCCTGCGGCGCGAGGCCGAGCCTGTCGCCGACCTCGCGCGCGACCGCCCCGGTGGCCTTCCCGAGCGAGAGCCGGATCTTGCCGCCGGCGAAGTCGTCGGGATCGAGCTTGCCGAGCAGCAGGTCGGCGTCGGTGATCGCCGGGCGCTCGCCGCCGCGCTGGTAGCAGGCCGGCCCCGGCTCCGAGCCCGCCGATTCCGGCCCGGCCTGGATCCGGCCCATGGCGTCGACCCAAGCGAGCGAGCCGCCGCCGGCACCGATCTCGATCATCTCGATGACCGGGATCGAGATCGGCATGCCCGAGCCCTTGCTGAAGCGGTAGGTCCGCGCGACCTCGAAGCTGCGCGCCGTGTGCGGCCGGAAGTCCTCGATCAGGCAGATCTTGGCCGTGGTGCCGCCCATGTCGTAGGAGACCACGCGGTCGAGGTCGAAGCGGCGCGCGATGTCGGCGGCGAAGATCGCCCCGCCGGCGGGGCCGGATTCGACGAGGCGGATGGGGAACTCGATCGCGGTCTCGACCGAGACCAGGCCGCCGCCCGAGTGGATCAGGAAGACCGGGCAGGCGACGCCGGTCTCGCGGAGCCGGACCTGCAGGCGCGACAGGTAGTCGGCCATGCGCGGCTGCACGTAGGCGTTGGCGCAGACGGTGTTGAAGCGCTCGAACTCGCGCATCTGCGGCGAGACCTCCGAGGAGAGGGAGATCGGCAGGTCGAGGTGCCGGCGCAGGATCTCGCGGGCGCGCCGCTCGTGCGCAGGGTTCGCGTAGGCGTGGATGAAGCCGATCGCCACGGAGCCGAAATCGCCGGCCGCGATCGTCCTCGCGATCGCCTCGAGGGCGGCCTCGTCGAGCGGCTGCAGCTCCTCGCCCTGGGCGCCGATCCGGCCTCCGACCGGGAAGCGATCCTCGCGCGGCACCAGCGGCGCCGGCAGCACCAGGTTCAGGTCGTACTGCTCGAAGCGGCTCTCGCTGCGCATCTCGACGACGTCGCGGAAGCCCTCGGTGGTCACGAAGGCCGTGCGCGCGCCGCGCCGCTCGATCAGGGCGTTGGTGGCCAGCGTCGTGCCGTGGATGATCATGCCGAGCGCGGCGGGCGCTATGCCGGCCTCGCGGGTCACGATCTCGATGCCGTCCAGGATCGCCTGCTCGGGTGCTGCGTAGTCGGTCAGGACCTTGGCCGAGAAGAGCGTGCCGCGCAGCTCGAGCGCCACGTCGGTGAAGGTGCCGCCGATGTCGGCGCCCAGCCTGATGTCCTGTCTGATGTCCTGCCTGATGTCCTGCCTGATGTCCTGCCGGTCGGTCATGCGTACTCCCTTGCCGCGCGCCCCGGTCCCGAGGCCCCGCTGCCGCCCGCCGCGGCGACGGCAGGCAAGACTAGCGAAGTCGTGCGCGGCGCTCCGGCAAATTCCGCCTGTCGTTCCGCCATTCTTCGACGATCTGGCCGGCGCCGTCCGGCCGCGCACCGGCGCTAGCCGCTGCGCGCCTGGCGCGGCGTCACGCCGAAGCGGGCCTTGAACATGCGCGTGAAGGAGGACTGGTCCTGGAAGCCCCAGGCATAGGCGATCTCGGCGATCGTCTTGTCGGGCGCGGCCAGGATGCTCCTGCGGCATTCGTCGAGCCGCCGGTCCCTGAGATAGCCGGAGAAGGTCTCGCCGGCCTCCGCCATGACGCCGTAGAGGTGGCTGCGCGACATGTTGAGCGCCGAGCAGACGCCCTGCACCGAGAGCCCGGGCTCGGCGAGGTGGGCGTCGACGAAGCCCTTGATCCGCTCCAGGGAGGCGCGGCCCCGGTTGCTCCGGGCGAGGCCCTCCTCGCCCTCGGCCTCCGCCTCGCCGCTGGCGGCGCGCACCAGCAGCGACGAGAGGTGGACGGCGGCGAGGTCCTGGACGTCGAGCACCGCCACGGGGTCGGGGGCGATGACGTTGCGGATGTACTGCGCGGTCAGCTGCCCGGCGCCGCGATTGCCCCGGATGACCGGGCTGGACAGCCGGCCGCCGGAGCCGAGGCGCGGGCGCAGCATGGCCTCGTCGAGGGTCACGCAGAGGATCTTGAAGCGCGAGGCGAACTGCACGGCGAAGGGCGAGGCGGTGTCCAGCAGGTAGATGTCGCCGGGCTCGACCCGGGCGCCGACGCCGAACTGCTCGACGAAGACGCTGCCGTAGAGCAGCAGGTTCGCGAAGAAGTAGGTGTTGCCCTGCCGGTGCACGCCGCGGCGGGTCAGGTTGACCGGGTGCCCCTCGGCGGCGACGCTCGAGACCTGCAGGTCCTGGCCGTGGAAGCTCTCGATCCGCCCCGAGAAGCGCTCCGGCCGGCCCTCCGGCTCCAGGGGCACGAAGGCGTCGCAGACCGCGTCGCGCCAGTAGGCGAACTGCTCAGCCTCGGGAATTCCCTCGGTCGTCCACACTCCCAGCACGGCTTCCTCCAGGCTCTCTTTGTCTTCTTTTGCGCGGATCATAGGTCCCGGCGCGCCGTCCTGTCAGCACCCGGTGCCCCTGCCGCGGCCCGAGAGCCTGCCCGAGGCCGCCCGCGGGACGCCATGCAAAGTCGTCGTGGACGCCCTGCACAGAACGGCCGGTCTCTCGGCCTTAGTGTGGCGCCTCGCCGGGGCGCCGCCGCGCCCCCTCTTCCGAAGGGTCGGCCATGGATCCCGAGCTCGTCACCCGCCACAGGGAGCACCTGCTTCGCGACGGCTACACCGTCATCGAGAACGCTTTCGACGCGGCGACCCGCGACGCCCTGATCGAGGGGCTGCTGCGGCTGGAGCGCGAGGGCGAGGCCGGCTATGCCCGGACGACCTTCGAGGGGATGCAGACGGTCCGCGTCTACAACCTGCTCGCCCGCGGCGAGGTGTTCCGGCAGGTGCCGCTCAACCCGGCGGCGCTCGCGGTCGCCGAGGCCGTGCTCGACCCTGAGCTGCTGCTGTCCTCGCTGTCGGCGATCACGCTGGGGCCGGGGCAGCCGGCCCAGCCGATGCACGAGGACACCCAGCAGATCCCGCTGCCGCGGCCGCATCCGCCGATCGCCGTCAACGCCATGTGGGCGCTCAGCCCCTTCACCGAGGACAACGGCGCGACGCGGATCGTGCCGGCCAGCCACCTGGCCGCGGAGCCGCCGGTCTACGGCGGCGCCTACGAGACCCGGGCGGCGACCATGCCGGCCGGCAGCATCATGCTGTTCGACAGCCAGCTCTGGCACGCGGGCGGCGCGAACCGCACCGACGAGCGCCGCTTCGCCATCTCCTGCTACTACTGCGCCGGCTGGCTGCGCCAGCAGGAGAACCTGCAGCTCGGCCTGCCGCGCGAGACGGTCCAGACCTTCCCGCGCCGGCTCCAGGAGCTCTGCGGCTACTCGGTCTACCGCGGCCAGTACGGCCACATCGACAACCGCGACCCCATCGAGCTGCTCGGCCAGCCGCGCAGGCGCTCGATGGTCTGGGAGGCGAGCGACCGCCGCCAGCAGGCCCGCCCTGCATGACCGGGGGTTCGCTCCCGCCGGTTCCGCGCTCCGTGGTGCACATGCTGCTGGAGACGGCCGACGCCTTCCCGGACCGTCCCGCCGTGACCTTCGGGGAGGTGACCCTCAGCTATGCCGAGTACCGCCAGGCGGTCCTGGCCCTGGCGGCGATGTGGCGGCAGATGATCCGCCCCGGCGAGCGCATCGCGCTGCTGCTGTCCAACTCGCTCGACATGGCGGTCAGCACCTTCGCGGCCCATGCCGCCGGCGCCCAGGCCGTGCCGCTCAATCCGGCCTACACCCTGCGCGAGCTGACGCCGATCCTCGACGACGCGGCGCCGCGCCTGCTGGTCCACGAAGCGGGCCTGGCGGCGGATCTCGTGCGGCTCTGCGGGGCCAGGGGCATCTCGCGGATCGAGACCGGGGGCGGCGGGGCGACCTTCCTGGGGCTGGCGGAAGGTCCGCGGCAGGCCGATCCCCGTCTGGTGCCGAGCCACGGCCAGCTGGCGACCCTGCAGTACACCGGCGGCACGACGGGCCTGCCGAAGGGGGTCGACATCACCCACGGCCAGCTCGCCGTCAACCTGGCGCAGCGCGAGGCGCTGCTGCCGACCGAGCGGGGCGGCGAGGTCATGCTCTGCTCGATGCCGCTGTTCCACGTCTCGGCCGTCGCCATGTGCCTGCACCTGGCCTGCTATGCCGCCTCGCACCTGGTGATCCTGCCGCGCTATCGCCCGGACTGGGTGCTGGAGGCGATCGGCCGGCATCGCGCGACGCTGATGTCGGCGGGGCCGACGATCTTCCACGGCCTGCTCGGCTTCGAGGGCTTCGGCCGGGCCGATCTCGGCAGCCTGCGCTGCTGCTATTCGGGAGCGGCGGCGCTGCCCGAGGCGACGCTGCAGCGCTGGGAGGCGGCGAGCGGCTGCGTCATCCTGGAAGGCTACGGCATGACCGAGGCCGGCCCGGTGCTGACCTACAACCCGGCGCGCGGGCCGCGCAAGGTCGGCTCGGTCGGCGTCGCCGTCCCGGCCAGCGAGCTGCAGATCGTCGACCCCGAGCGCGACGGGACCGTCCTGCCGGCGGGCGCGGTGGGGGAGATCCGCGTGCGCGGCCGGCACGTCATGGCCGGCTACCGCAACCGGCCGGAGCTCAGCGAGCAGGCGCTGGCCGGCGGCTGGTTCCATACCGGCGACCTCGGCCGGCTCGACGGCGACGGTTACCTCTTCATCACCGGCCGCCGCAGCGAGGTCATCAACGTCGGCGGCTACAACGTCTATCCGCGCGAGGTCGAGCAGGTCCTGCTGGAGCATCCGGCGGTCGCCGAGGCCGCGGTCTTCGGCGCCGCCGACGACTACTACGGGCAGGTCGTCCAGGCCTATGTCGTGCCGCGCGGCGGCGCACGCCTCGACGAGCAGGCGCTGATCGAGCACTGCCGGTCGGGCCTGGTCCGCTACAAGGTGCCGCGCGCGGTCCGTTCGGTCGACAGCCTGCCCAAGACCAGCGTCGGCAAGCTCGCCCGCCGCCTGCTCGAGCCGATCGGCTCGACGGCGGCCGGCGCGCGTCCGGCCGCCGCGCCGCCCGGCGGCGTGGCCGAGGAGAGTTCCGTCGGTTGAAGCAAGAACATCGTTCGCAAGGGAGGAAGAGCATGAAGAGATCGAGGATGTGGAGGGCGGCCACGGCGGCCGCGTCGGCGGCCGTCCTGGCCGGCGCGCTGGGCTCGGCGGCCTGGGCCGCGGATACCGTCAAGGTCGGCTACCTGATCCCGCTGTCCGGCACCGCCGCCGCGGCGATCGGCCAGGAGATGAGCCGGGCGACGCACCTGGCCGTCGATCACATCAACGAGGAGGGCGGCATTAAGGCCCTGGGCGGCGCCAAGCTGCAGCTGGTCGAGGTCGACACCCGGGGCGACCCGCAGGTCGCGATCACCGAGGCCGAGCGGCTGATCAACGTCGAGAAGGTCTCGGTGCTGATCGGCGCGTTCCAGAGCAGCGTGACCTTCCCGGCGAGCGCGATCGCCGAGAAGTACCAGGTGCCCTGGATCGTCGACCTCTCGGCCAAGGCGGAGATCACCGAGCGCGGCTTCAAGTACGTCTTCCGGCCGACCCAGATCCCGTCGTCGGGCAACGCCGACAGCGCGGCCGACTTCATCGCCTGGGCCGGCAAGACCACGGGCAAGCAGCCGAAGACCGGCGCGATCGTCTACGAGAACACCGACTGGGGCCAGGACCTGGCCAACACCATGCGCAAGCGCATGGCCGAGATGGGCATCAAGGTCGTCTTCGACGAATCCTATCCGCCGAACTCGCCGAACCTGCGGCCGCTGGTCGTCAAGCTGAAGGGCGCCCATCCGGACGTCATCTCCATGACCTCCTACACCGGCGACGCCGTCCAGCTGCAGAAGCTGATCGCGCAGCTGCGCGTCGACGCCATGGCCATCGTCGGCAGCGCCGCCGGCCACGTCGACCGCACCTTCGTGCCGACGGTCGGCGTCAAGGCGGCCGACATGGTCTTCACGACCAACGGCTGGGCCGGCTACGACTCCGCGATCACCACGCCCTTCGCCAGGCGCTTCTGGGATCAGTACGTCGGCAAGTACCAGGCCGACCCGACCGAGTTCGGCGTCACGGCCTACGCCGACGTCTGGATCCTGAAGGACGCCCTGGAGCGGGCCGGCTCGGCCGACCCGAAGGCGATCCGCGACGCCCTGGCCAAGACCGACATGAAGGACAACGACATCACCAGGCTGGTCGGCTACGACATCGCCTTCGACTCGAAGAACCAGAACACGCTGAAGCGCTTCGTCGTCCAGCAGATCAAGGACGGCAAGTACTACACGGTCTGGCCGTCGAAGCTGACGCCGGCGGGCTACAAGATGGTCTGGCCGGTGCCGGACTGGAGCGACCGCTAGGCGGCGCGCGCCGCCGGGACAGGAAGGGCCGGCCCGGACCAGCGGGCCGGCCCTTCCGCCCGGCGCGACATCGCGTTTCCGGCGACACGGCAGCAGTGAGGCGAGCCGGTTCATGACAAGCATTCTCCAGGCGCTGTTCGACGGCCTGGCCAGCGGCGCGATCTATGGGATCATCGCGCTCGGCCTGAGCCTGCAGTTCGGCGTCATGAAGATCATCAACTTCGCGCACGGCTCGTTCCTGATGGTCGCCATGTACCTGACCTTCTGGGCGACCAGCCTGCTCGGGCTGCACCTGCTGGCCGCGATCCCGCTGGTCGTCGCCGTGCTCTACCTGGTCGGCTGGGGCACCCAGCGCTGGCTGATCGAGCCGGTCTACCGCAAGGAGGCGACCCGCGAGCCGATCAGCGTGCTGATCTTCACGACCGGGCTCTGGATCTTCCTCGACAACCTCTTCCTGGTGCTCGCCGGCCCCGACTACCGGACGCCGGCCGGCGACTGGGCGAACGGCGTCTTCGTCCTGGGCGACCTGATCTTCACCTATCCGCAGGTCGCCGGCCTGGTCGTCTCGGTGCTGGTGACCCTGCTGCTCGTGCTCTTCATGCGCTACACCCGGCTCGGCCGCGCGATCCGCGCGACCGGCCAGGACCGCGAGGCGGCCAGCGTGCTCGGCATCGACAGCGCGGCGGTCTACCGGACCTCCTTCGCCATCGGCCTGGCGATCCTCGGCGTCGCCGGCGCCCTGCTGCTGGCGATCTTCCCCGTCGATCCCTTCATCGGCGACCTGTTCGGCGTGCGCGCCTTCATCATCGTGGTGCTCGGCGGCATCGGCTCGATCGGCGGCGCGCTGGCCGGCGGCCTGATGGTCGGCCTGATCGAATCCCTGGGCGCCCAGTTCCTGCCGATCACCTATTCCGAGGCGCTGATCTTCGCGATCTTCCTGGCCGTGCTCTACTTCCGGCCCCAGGGCCTGTTCGGCGTGGAGCGGGCCTGACCATGGCCGCGCGCGCGCTCCTCCTGCCGCTCGGCGCCGCCGGCGCCCTGTTGCTGCCGCTGGCCTTCGGCAACCCCTATGCCCTCTCGGTCGTCATCCTGGCGCTGCTCTACGCCTACCTGGCGCTGTCCTGGAACCTGATCGGCGGCATCACCGGCCAGCTCTCGCTGGGCCACGCCGCCTACTTCGGCATCGGCGCCTACACCTCGACCGTGCTGTTCGCCGACCTCGGGCTGACCCCCTGGCTCGGCATGCTGGCGGGCGCGGTCCTGGCCGGGATCGCCGCCGTGGTCATCGGCCTGCCCTGCTTCCGGCTGCGCGGCGCCTACTACGCCCTCGCGACGCTCGCCGCCGCGGTGATCCTCAAGGTCGTCGTCGAGAACTCCAACGAGCTGCTGGGCGGCCCGCGCGGCCTCGACGTCCGCCTGCTGCACGATGCGCCGCTCTACTTCCAGCATACCAGCAAGCTCTTCTACTACTACGTCGTCCTGCTGCTGGTCGGCGGCGCGCTGGCGGCCAATCGCTGGTGCCTGCGCTCGCGCTTCGGCTACTACCTGACGGCGATCCGCAACGACCAGGAGGCCGCCGCCGCGCTGGGCGTCGACGCCCGGCGCTACAAGCTGCTGGCGGCGGTGCTGAGTGCCGCCATGACGGCGATCGGCGGCACCTTCTACGCGCAGTACGCCCTCTTCATCAGCCCCGAGAAGGTCTTCGGCGTGCACCTCAGCGTGCAGATCGCGGTGATCTGCATCATCGGCGGTCGCGGCACGCTCTGGGGCCCGCTGCTCGGCGCCTTGCTGCTGCTGATGGTCGTCATGCGCTTCGAGCCGCGCGGCGTGATCGCGCTGCTCGGGCGGGCTCTGTCCGGCTCGCGCCGGCTCTCCGGAAAGGCGGCGAAGGTCCGCAGGGAGGCGGCATGAGCCTGCTGGAGTTCCGCGACGTCACGCGCCAGTTCGGCGGCCTGCGCGCGATCGACCAGGTCAGCTTCGAGGTCCGGGAGAACGAGACCGTCGGCCTGATCGGCCCCAACGGCGCCGGCAAGACCACGCTGTTCTCCATGGCTTCCGGCTTCCTGGCGCCGAGCGCCGGCGAGATCTGGTTCTCCGGCGCCCGGATCGACGGCCGGCCGGCGCCGGAGATCTGCCGCCGGGGGCTGGTGCGCACCTTCCAGATCGTCCGCCCCTTCGGCGAGATGTCCGTGCTCGACAACGTCATGATCGGCAGCTTCCTGCACCATCGCGACCGGGCCGAGGCGCGGGCCGACGCCCTGGCGGTGCTGCGCCGCTTCGGCATGGCCGAGCGCGCCGGGCAGCCGGCCCGTACCCTGACGCTCGCCGGCCGCAAGCGGCTCGAGGTCGCCAAGGTCATCGCGACGCGGCCCAGGCTGCTGATGCTCGACGAGGTCATGGCCGGCCTGACGCGGGTCGAGATGGACGAGATCATCGCCCTGATCCGCAGCCTGCGCGACGACGGCGTCACGATCCTGCTGGTCGAGCACAACATGCACGCGGTCATGGCGCTCAGCGACCGCGTCGTGGTGATCCACCACGGCCGCAAGATCTGCGACGCCGAGCCGGAGGTCGCGGCCAACGACCCGGCCGTGGTCGAGGCCTACCTGGGCGGGGACGAGGAGTGATGCTGGAGATCGAGGGGCTCCACGCCGGCTATGGCGACGTGCGCGTGCTGCACGACGTCACGCTGCGGGTCGACGAGGGCGAGATCGTCAGCATCGTCGGGGCCAACGGCGCCGGCAAGACGACCCTGATCCGCGCGGTGATGGGCACCCTGCCGACCACCAGCGGCAGCGTCCGCTTCCTGGGCGAGCGCCTGACCGGCCGGCAGTCCCACGAGATCGCCCGGCTCGGCCTGGCCCAGGTCATGGAGGGGCGCCGCCTCTTCCCGCACATGACCGTCGAGGACAACCTGCTGATCGGCGGCGACATCCTGCGCGACACGGCCCGCCAGCGGCGCAACCTCGGCTGGGTCTACGAGATGTTCCCGCGCCTGCGCGAGCGCCGCACGCAGCTGGCCCGCTCGTTCAGCGGCGGCGAGCAGCAGATGCTGGCCATCGCCCGGGCGCTGATGACGGGCCCGAAGCTGCTGCTGCTCGACGAGCCGTCGATCGGCCTGGCGCCGGTCATGGTCAAGGAGATCTTCTCGCGCTTCCCCGGCATCAACGCGGAGGGCGTGACGATCCTGCTGGTCGAGCAGGACGTGCGCCGCTCGCTGTCGCTGTCGCGGCGCGGCTACGTGATCGAGCAGGGCCGGGTGGTGCTGGAAGGCGACCGCGACTTCCTGCTCGGCAACGAGGAGGTGAAGCGCGCCTACCTGGGGGTCTGAGCGCGCCGGTTCGAACGAGGACCCTGGAGGAGGGATGCTGGAATGAGCGCTGTCGATACGAGCCCGCGCATCGATCTCGAGGAGGCTATGCGCAAGCTGGAGCAGGACGGCTACGCGGTGCTGGAGAACGTGCTCCGACCCGAGGAGCTGAAGCTCTATTCGGATACCGTCGATCGCCTGATGGCCGAGGAGCGGGCGCATCCGCCGGTGCCCCGGGACGGCCTCGCGGATCCGGAGCAGGACGCCCTGATCCGCGACTACTACCTGGGCCACTACACGGTCAGCGAGGCCGAGGCCGACCGCCTGGTCGCGCGCGCCCGCCACGAGCGCGCCCGCAACCGCAACACCCCCTGGCCGGTGCCCTACGGCAAGGTCTCGAAGAACTTCATCCACCTGCCGACGCTGTTCGACCAGGACCAGTCCCAGCGCGTCTGGCAGATCATCTCCAAGGCGCCGGAGATGGCGCCGGTCGTCGAGAACCCGGCGGTGCTCGGTCTGGTCCGCCACATGCTGGGCGAGGACTGCAACCTGCACGACTACCAGGCAACCAGCATCGGCCCGCACACCGGCGGCGGCGCCTGGCACGTCGACGCGCCGCTCGGCCAGATCCCCGAGCCGCTGCCCGAGTTCCCGCTGATGATCCAGACGGTCTGGCTGCTCGACGACTTCACGGCGGACAACGGCGCGACCCGCGTCATGCCCGGCAGCCACAGGTACCGCAAGTCGCCGACCTGGCTGCACGGCTCGCTGGAGGGCGAGGTCGTGCTGACGGCGCCCGCCGGCTCGGTCGCGCTCTGGCTGTCGAACACCTGGCACCGCTCCGGCCCGAACGACACCGACGGGCCGCGGCGCGCGCTGATCTGCAACTACAACCGCTCCTGGCTGCGCGGCTTCACCGACTTCGTCGCGACGCTGGATCCGGCGGTCGCCGACAGCTTCTCGCCGACCGTGCGCTATCTGCTCGGCTACGGCGCGCGCGCGCCCGAGTGCCGCTAGGCGCATGGAGCGGGAAGCGGGCGCGGCGCCGGCGGTCGAGGGGCGCTGGCGCGAGGACCTGGCGCCGCTGGTCGAGGTCTTCCGCGCCAACTTCGTCCGGCGCGGCGAGGTCGGCGCCTCGCTCTGCGTGATGCAGGAGGGCGAGACGCTGGTCGACGTCTGGGCCGGCGCCGCCGATCCGGAGAGCGGCCGGCCCTGGCGGGCGGACACCGTCGGCGTCGTCTTCTCGAACAGCAAGCCGGCGACCGCGCTCTGCCTGCACCTGCTGGCGGAGCGTGGCTTCGTCTCGCTCGACGACCCCGTGGCCCGCTATTGGCCGGAGTACGCGGCCGAGGGCAAGGACGGGACGACGCTGCGCATGCTGCTCGACCATTCCGCCGGGCTGCCGGCCCTGCGCGCGCCGCTGCCCGACGGCGCCGCCTTCGACTGGCAGGAGATGACCGCGCGCCTGGCCATCGAGGCGCCCTTCTGGGAGCCGGGCACGCGCTGCGGCTATCACGGCCTGACCTTCGGCTGGCTGGTCGGCGAGGTCGTGCGCCGCATCTCCGGGCTCTCCCTCGGCACCTTCTTCCGGCAGGAGGTCGCCGGGCCCCTCGGTCTCGACTTCTGGATCGGCCTGCCGGAGCGGGAGGAGCCCCGCGTCGCGCCGGTGATCCCGCACCGGCCGGCGCATGGCGAGGCGCCCCGGGGCCGCTTCGAGCGGGCGGTGGCCGAGCAGCCGGAATCGCTCTCCGCGCTCTACTTCCGCAACACCGGCGGCTGGCGGCCGAGCGGCTTCAACAGCCGGCGCGGCCGCGCCGCCGAGATTCCGGCCGCCAACGGCATCAGCAACGCCCGCGGCCTGGCCGGGCTCTACGCCGCCCTGGCCTGCGGCGGCCGCGCCGGGGTGCCGCGGCTGCTGAAGCCCGGGACGGTCGCGGAGATCACACAGGTCTCCTCGGCGACCCACGACGACGCGACCCTGCGCGTGCCGACGCGCTTCGCTGCCGGCTTCATGCGCTCGATGGACAACCGTGGCCGCGGCCTGGACAGCGTCGTCCTGGCGCCCGGCGCCTTCGGCCATGTCGGCGCTGGCGGCTCGCTCGGCTTCGCCGACCCGGGCCGGGGGCTCAGCTTCGGCTACACGATGAACCGCATGGGCCCCGGCGTGCTGCTGAACCCGCGCGGGCAGAGCCTGGTCGACTGCCTGGATCGTCTCCTGCCGCCCGGGACCCGCTCCGACTAGCGACCGGCCCGGCGGCACCGGCGCCGTCGCCCGCCCGGTCCAGCGCCTCGATCCCCGGACCGGGCGCAGGCCGGGGAAGGCCGGCGGTCGCCCGGATCCGGATCGGCGTGCCGCGGCGAGCCTGTCCATGCTATTGCTTCGGGCGGCCTGCGGTCCGGATCGGCGCCGGGAGCGCGGGTCGTGGCAGAGGGGCGACCGCACGCCGAGCGGGGACCGCGTTCGCCCGACTCGGGAGGGAACAATGAGAGCGTCTGCGCTGAGTTTCCGAGCCGCCGTGGCCTTCGTCGTGGTCGGCATGGTCTGGGGCATCGTCATGGCGATCTCCCAGGACCATTCCGCCATGCCGGCCCACGCCCATCTGAACCTTCTGGGCTGGGTCTCGCTCTTCCTGTTCGGCATCTACTACCGCCTGCATCCGTCGCTGGACGCCGCCAGGAGCGCGGCCTTGCAGGTCCGGGTCTGGATCCTCGGCACTGCCGTGCTCGCGGTCGGCGTCGGCCTCCTGCACACCGGCCATCCGGTCGGCGACCCGATCGCCGCCGTCGGCTCGCTGGTGGTCCTGCTCGACATGCTGCTGTTCGGCTGGCTGGTCTTCAGGAACGAAGGGGCCGACGCCGACCGCCGCCGCGAGCTCGAGCCGGCCGCGGCGACAGCCGGCAGCTGAGGGGGCGGGCTGCCGCACCGGCGGTCAGAGCCGCTTCATGTTGTCGAGCAGGCGGTTGAGGCCGGTCAGCAGGGCGGTCCGGTCCTCGAAGGAGAAGCCGGCCAGCGCCTCGTCGTAGTACTCGTGGATCGCCGGGCGGATCGCGCGCCAGAGCTCGCGGCCGCGCTCCGAGAGCCGGATGCGGCGCGAGCGGCCGTCGTTGCTGTCGCGCAGGCGCTCGAGGCAACCCTGGTCCTCGAGTCGGGTGACGACGCCGGCGATGTTCTGCCGGCTGACCATCAGGAAGCGCGCGAGATCGCCGACGCTCAGGCCGTCTTCCGCCTGTGGCCGGGACAGCGCGCCGATCACCGCCCACTGCTGCGTCGTCACGCCGAACTCATCCAGGGCCCGCGTGCCGGTTTTATGCATCATGTTGGCAGACTGGTAGAGCCGGAAGAAGATGCGGTTGGCGATCTCGGCCAGCGCGGCTTCCCTGGTTTTCTCAGTGCCGAACTCGCCTTTTTGCTGCGTCATGGGATTCCGTCGCTCCTCTCCGCCTCGGGCTTCCTGACGCCCATATAGGCAATATATTGACATAAATCGTCCGACTGCCCGATGATGGATTCACGGCCGCCGGCAGAGCGGCAAGGAACTACAGGCGGTGGAGGAAATCCAGTGAGGCGGTTCGAGGGACGCTGCGCGGTCGTGACCGGCGGCGGCGGCGGCATCGGCGGCGCGGTCTGCCGCCGCCTGGCCGAGGAAGGCGCGCGCGTCGCCGTCTGGGATCTCGACGCGGCGGCCGCGGAGCGCTGCGCGGCGGCGCTGACGGCGGCGGGCGGCGAGGCGGCGGCCTTCGCCGTTGACATCGCCGAGCGGCCGTCGGTCGACGCCGCGCTCGCGGCGACGGAGGCGCGCCTCGGCCCGGTCGACCTGCTGGTCAACAACGCCGGCTGGGACGTCTTCCGACCCTTCCTGAAGACCGAGCCGGCGCTCTGGCAGAGGATCATCGCGATCAACCTGACCGGTGCGCTCAACACCCACCATGCGGTGCTGCCCGGCATGGTCGAGCGCGGCCGCGGCCGGATCGTCAACGTCGCCTCCGACGCCGCGCGCGTCGGCTCGTCGGGCGAGGCGGTCTACGCCGCCTGCAAGGGCGGCCTGGTCGCCTTCTCCAAGACGCTCGCCCGCGAGCACGCGCGCCACGGCATCACCGTCAACGTGGTCTGCCCCGGGCCGACCGAGACCGCCCTGCTGCAGGGCGTGCTCGACACGGCTGCCGATCCCGCGAAGCTGGCCGAGGCCTTCCGCCGCGCCGTGCCGATGGGCCGGCTCGGGCGGCCCGACGACCTGCCGGGCGCGATCGCCTTCCTGGGCAGCGACGACGCCGGCTACGTCACCGGGCAGGTGCTGAGCGTCTCCGGCGGCCTGACCATGAACGGCTGAGCGGAGGCGAGCAGACGATGGACTATCAGGATATTCTCTACGCGGTCGAGGACGGCGCCGCCTGGATCACGATCAACCGCCCGGAGCGGATGAACGCCTTCCGCGGCCGGACCTGCGACGAGCTGATCCACGCCTTCGGGCGCGCCGGCTGGGACCGCTCGATCGGCGTCATCGTGCTCGCCGGTGCCGGCGAGCGCGCCTTCTGCACCGGCGGCGACCAGTCGGCCCACGAGGGCCAGTACGACGGCCGCGGCACGATCGGCCTGCCGATCGAGGAGCTGCAGACCCTGATCCGCGACGTGCCGAAGCCGGTGATCGCGCGGGTCCAGGGCTACGCGATCGGCGGCGGCAACGTGCTCTGCACGCTCTGCGACCTGACCATCGCCTCGGAGAAGGCGGTCTTCGGCCAGGTCGGCCCGAAGGTCGGCTCGGTCGATCCGGGCTTCGGCACCGCGCTGCTGGCGCGCTCGGTCGGCGAGAAGAAGGCCCGCGAGATCTGGTACCTCTGCCGGCGCTACAGCGCCCAGGAGGCCCTGGCCATGGGCCTGGTTAACGCCGTCGTGCCGGCCGAGGAGCTCGACGCCGAGGTGCGCCGCTGGTGCGCCGAGATCATGGAGCGCAGCCCGACCGCGATCGCCATCGCCAAGCGCTCCTTCAACGCCGACAGCGAGAACATCCGCGGCATCTCCTCGATGGGGATGCAGGCCCTCAACCTCTACTACGCGAGCGAGGAATCGAAGGAGGGCGTGCGCGCCTTCAACGAGAAGCGCAAGCCGGACTTCCGGAAGTTCTCCGGAAGCTGAGCGGCGCCGACGCGGACAGACCAAGAGAAGAGCCGGCGCGGACAGGCAGCCGGCCGAAGGTCCGCCGGAACCGGCGGACCCGTGTATCCGGATCCGGCGCCTCGGCAGAGGCGGCGGACCGGCACCGCAACAGGGAGGAGGCAATGGTGGACAAGAGATTCGAGCTTTCCAGAACGCTCGCCCGGGCCGCGCTGGCCGCGGTCGGGCTGGCCATGGTGGCGGCCGTCGCGGCCGGTCCGGCGCGCGCCGCCGATCCGATCCGCATCGGCCTGGTCGCCGGCATCTCCGGCGCCTGCGGGCCGCTGGTCGACGGCGAGGTCAAGGCCGTCGAGCTCGGCGTCGACCAGCTCAATGCCAAGGGCGGCCTGCTCGGCCGGCCGATCGAGCTGATCAAGCGAGATTCCAAGACCAAGCCCGACGAGGGCGCCAAGCTGGCCCGCGAGCTGGTGCTCAACGACAAGGTCGACGTGCTGACCGGGACCTGCTCCTCGGCGGTGATGCTGGCCGTCTCGGCGGTCTCCAAGGAGCTCAAGACGCCCTTCTACTCGACCATCGGCAACAGCCAGAAGGCCAACATCGAGGCCTTCCAGCCCTACTTCTGGCAGACCCAGGCGCACGCCCTGATGGAGGCCGCCGCCGCGGCCGAGTTCGTCGCCGGCCACGCCGACTGGAAGCGCGTCGTGCCGATGGGCTTCGACTACGAGTGGGGCCACACCTCGGTCGACACCTTCGTCGCGCACCTGAAGCAGCTGCGCCCGGACATGGAGATCGCCGATCCGCTGTTCCCGAAGATCGGCGAGAGCAACATGACCTCCTACATCACCGCGGCGCTGGCGCAGAAGCCGGACGTCGTCTACGCGGCGGTGTTCGGTGGCGGCCTGATCAACCTGATCAAGCAGGGCAAGAGCTTCGGCTTCTTCCAGCGCGCCTCGCTGGTCACGCTGATGACCGTCGACACCATGCAGGCCCTGGCCAAGGACATGCCGGCGAAGGGCGTCTCCGGCTACGCCCGCGCGCCCTTCTTCGAGCTGATGGGCAATCCCAAGGCCAAGGCCTTCGTCGAGGCCTACCGCGAGCGCTACGGCGTCTATCCGGACGACTGGGCGACCTCGAGCTACGACGGCCTGATGTACCTGGCCGCGGCGATCGAGGCGGCGGGCGGCACCGATGCCGACAAGCTGATGGCGGCGGTCACCTCGATCACCGTCCACGGCCTGCGCGGCGACGCGCTGAAGGTGCGCGACTTCGACCACCTGATGAACGCCCCGGTCTACGTCGGCGACGTGACGACGGACAGCCCCTACGGCTTCCCGATCATGAAGAACGTCGTGCGCATCGATGCCGACAAGACCATGCCGTCGAAGGAGCAGGTCGAGAAGCTGCGCGCCGCCGCGCAGTAGCCTCGCTCGAAGGACGGCGGGTCCGCGGCCGCGCCGCGGGCCCGCCCGACTTCCGGTCCCGCGCGTCCAGGAGCAGCGCATGCTCACGGTTCAGATCGTCAACGGGCTGATGGAAGGCATGATGCTCTTCCTGATCGCCTCGGGCCTGACGCTGATCTTCGGCGTCTCGCGGATCATCAACTTCGCGCACGGCTCGCTCTACATGCTGGGCGCCTTCCTGACCTACCAGCTGGTGCCGCTGTTCTCCGACGGCTCGCTCCTGGGCTTCGCCGTCGCCGTGCTGCTCGGCGCCGTCCTGGCCGCGGCGGTCGGCGCGCTCTTCGAGATGGCGGTGCTGCGGCGGATCTACCGGGCGCCGGAGCTGATGCAGCTGATCGTGACCATCGCCCTGGTGCTGATCGTGCGCGACCTGGTGCGGCTCGTCTGGGGACCCAACAACGTCAGCGTCTCGATGCCCGACGCGCTGGCCGGGGCGGTGCAGATCGGCGACAGCTTCTTTCCGACCTTCCAGTTCGCGATCTTCGGCGCCGGCCTGCTGGTCGTCGCCCTGATGATCGCGATCATCCGCTTCACCCGCGCCGGCGTGCTGCTGCGCGCGGCGACCGACGACCGCGGCATGGTCGCGCTGCTCGGCATCGACCAGCGGCGCATCTTCACCGCGACCTTCGCCGCCGGCTCCTTCCTGGCCGGGCTCGCGGGCGGCCTCGCCTCGCCCTTCGGCAACGTCAACTACCTGCTCGACACCGAGGTCATCGTCGCCGCCTTCATCGTCGTGGTGATCGGCGGCCTGGGCAATCTCTACGGCGCGCTTGCCGGGGCGCTGGCGGTCGGCGTCATCAAGTCGCTCGGCGTGCTCTACTTCCCGCGCCTCGCCATGGTGCTGATCTTCCTCGTCATGGCTGCGGTGCTGCTGGTCCGCTCGATGGGGCGGCGGGAGCTGCAGCGATGAGCGCGGCCCGGATCGACTGGCGCATCGTCGCGGCCGGCTGCCTCGCCGTGCTGGCTGCGATCGCGCTGGGCGGGCGGGGCGGCGCGCCGCTGGTCACCGAGATGCTGCTGATGGCGCTCTTCGCCAGCAGCCTCAACCTGCTGATGAGCTACGGCGGCATGGTCTCCTTCGGCCACGCCGCCTTCTTCGGCCTCGGCGCCTACGGGCTCGCGCTCGCCGTCTCGCGCTTCGGCCTGCCGGTTGCGGCCGGACTCGCCTGCGGGCCGCTGCTCGCCGGCCTCCTGGCCCTGGTCTTCGGCACGCTCTGCGTGCGTCTCAGCCACATCTACTTCGCCATGCTGACCCTGGCCTGCGGCCAGATCACCTTCACCGTGCTGTTCCAGTGGTACGACTTCACCGGCGGCGACACCGGCATCACCGGCTTCATGGCGCCGGCCTTCGGCCTCGACGAGCGCTGGTTCGCGGTCGTCGTGCTCGGCGTCGTGGTCGCCTGTCTGCTCGCCCTCTGGCGGGTCGTGAACGCGCCGCTCGGCATCACCATCCGCTCGGTCGGGGAGGACCCCGAGCGGGTCTCGGCCTCCGGGCTCAACCCGCGCCGCGTCCAGCTCACCGCCTTCGTGATCGCCGGCACGCTGGCCGGCGTCGCCGGCAGCCTCTTCGCCGCGCTGCAGGGCAACGCCTTCCCGGACTACGCCGGCCTCGGCTTCACGCTCGACAGCCTGATCATGGTCGTGCTCGGCGGCCTCCGGTCCTTCGGCGGCGGCCTCTACGGCGCGGTCATCTACGTGCTGCTGCGCAACTACGTGCCGCTGCTCGTCACCGAGTGGGAGCTGGTGATCGGCGTCATCCTGCTGCTCGTCGTGCTGTGGTCGCCGGAGGGCTTCGCCGGCGGCCTGCAGCGGATCGGGCGCCGGCTGCGCTCGGAGCCGCGGCCATGACCGCGACCGCCGGCCGGCCGATCCTGGAGGCCGAGGGCGTGGCCCGGCAGTTCGGCCGCTTCGTCGCCCTGGGTGGCGTCGACCTCGCGCTCGAGGCCGGCGAGAAGCGGGCGCTGATCGGGCCCAACGGCGCCGGCAAGTCGACCTTCATCAACGTCGTCGGCGGCCAGCTCGCGGCCAGTGCCGGCACGATCCGCCTGGACGGCCGCGACGTGACCGGCCTGCAGCCGCACCAGCTCGCCCGCAGCGGCCTCGGCCGCACCTTCCAGATCAGCCGGACCTACCGGCAGATGAGCGTGCGCGAGAACCTGGTCGCCGCCTACCTGGTCGCTCGCGGCCACGGCTACAGCCTGTCCCGGGGGCGGCTGCGCGCACTGGCCGCCGAGGCCGAGGCGCTGCTCGAGCGGGTCGGCATCGCCGGGCTCGCCGAGCGCCCCGCCGACGACATCTCGCACGGCGACCGCAAGCGGCTGGAGTTCGCCATGGTGCTGGCCGGCGAGCCGCGCCTGCTGCTGCTCGACGAGCCGACCGCGGGCATGGGCCTCAAGGAGCGCCACGAGCTGATGGACCTGGTCGCCGAGGAGGCGAGCGGCCGCGGCCTGACCCTGCTGTTCGTCGAGCACGACATCGACGTGGTCTTCCGCATCGCCGACCGGATCACCGTGATGGCGCGCGGCCAGGTCTTCGCCGAGGGCACCGCCGACGAGATCGCCGCCGACCGCGAGGTCCAGCGCATCTATCTCGGGGAGGGCCACTGAGATGCTGCGGATCGCGGGCCTGCACGCGGCCTACGGTCACGCCCTGGCGCTGCACGGCGTCGACCTCGAGGTCGATGAGGCCGAGGTCGTCTGCCTGGTCGGGCGCAACGGGGTCGGCAAGTCGAGCACGATGCGCGCGATCGTCCAGGACCTGATCCGGGTCACCGGCGGCACGGTCGAGTACGACGGCCGCTCGCTGGTCGGCCTGGCGCCGGAGCGGGTGATCCGACGCGGCATCGGCTACGTGCCGGAGGACCGCCGGGTCTTCGCCTCCATGACGGTGCTGGAGAATCTCCGGGTGCCGGCGCCGAAGCCGTCGGGGCGCGGCGACGACTGGACCATCGAACGGGTCTTCGAGCTCTTCGCGCCGCTCTCGGAATACCGCCACCGCAAGGCCGGCGTGCTGAGCGGCGGCGAGCAGCAGATGCTGTCGATCGCCCGCTCGCTGCTGACCAATCCGCGCCTGCTGCTGCTCGACGAGCCGCACGAGGGCCTGGCGCCCAAGGTCGCCGACGAGGTGGTCGGCGCCATCGTCGAGCTGAAGCGCCGGGGCGTCTCGATGCTGATCGCCGAGCAGTCGCTGCGCACGATCCGCGCCTGCGCCGACCGGGTCTACGTGATCGACCGCGGCACGACCGTCTTCGGCGGCAGCGCGGCGGCCTTCGAGGCCGATCCCGAGCTCGCCCGCAAGTACCTGACCGTGCAATGAGGCGGGAGGAGGCCGTGACGCGAGGTCCGGACAGCACCGACGACGCCGTCGCCTGGCGGCCCGACGCGGCGACGGTGGCCGGGGCCAACCTGACCGCCTTCCTGGCTCATTGCGGCGTCGCCGACGAGGCTGCGCTCGAGGCCCTCGCCCGGGCCGAGCCGGAGCGCTTCTGGCAGGCCGTGATCGACTTCGCCGGGCTGCGCTTCGAGCGGCCCTGGGAGCGCCTGCTCGACCTGTCGCGGGGCGCCCCCTGGGCGCGCTGGTGCGTCGGCGCCACGACCAACGTGGTGCTGAGCTGCCTCGACCGCTGGCGCGGCACGGCGACCGAGGCCAAGACGGCGATCGACTGGGAGGGCGAGGACGGCAGCCGGCGGCTGATCAGCTACGGCGAGCTCGACGCGGCGGCCGGCCGCGTCGCCGCGGGCCTGGCCGGGCTGGGCCTGGAGCCCGGCGACGTCGTCGGGCTCTACCTGCCGAACCTGCCCGAGGCCGTCGTCGCCTTCCTCGCCGTCGCCCGGCTCGGCGGCATCGTGCTGCCGCTGTTCTCCGGCTTCGGCGCCGAGGCCGTCGCCGACCGCCTGGGCGACGCCGGCGCGGTCGCCGTGATCACGGCCGACAGCGCGCCGCGGCGCGGCCGGCCGGTGCCCATGAAGTCCGTGGTCGACGCCGCCGCCGCGCGGCTGCCGGGCCTGCGCCACCTCGTCGTGCTGCGCCACGGCGCCGGCGCGGTCGACTGGGTGCCGGGGCGCGATCTCTGGTGGTCGGAGCTGGAGGCGCTGGCCGCCGGGCGGACGCTGCCGACCCGCGCCGTCGAGGCCGACGCCCCGCTGATGCTGGTCTACACCTCGGGCACGACCGGCCGGGCCAAGGGCACGGTGCACAGCCACTGCGGCTTCGCCGCCAAGATCGCCCTCGACCTCGGCATCTACCTCGACTTCAAGGCGAGCGACCGCATCCTCTGGATGTCGGACCTGGGCTGGCTGGTCGGCCCGATCCTGATCGTCGGCACGACGCTGCTCGGCGGCACGCTGGTGCTCGCCGAAGGCGCGCCCGACTATCCCGAGCCGGACCGCATCTGGCGCCTGGTCGAGCAGCGGAAGGTCTCCTTCCTCGGCATGGCGCCGACCCTGGCGCGCGCCCTGATGCGCCACGACCCGGCGGAACTGGCGCGCCACGACCTCTCCTCGCTGCGGCTCTTCGCCTCGACCGGCGAGCCCTGGACGCCGGACGCCTGGAACTGGGTCTTCCAGTCAGTCGGTCGCGGCCGCGTGCCGCTGCTCAACTACGCCGGCGGCACCGAGGTCGGCGGCATCCTCGCCAGCACCTTGCGGCGGCCGCTGAAGCCCTGCTCCTTCGCCGGGCCGATCGCCGGCTGCGGCGCCGACATCGTCGACGCCGAAGGCCGGAGCCTGCCGCCGGGCGAGGTCGGCGAGCTGGTCATGCGCCAGCCCAGCATCGGCCTGACCCGCGGCCTGTGGCGCGAGCCCGAGCGCTATCTCGAGTCCTACTGGCGGACCATTCCCGGCCTCTGGGTGCACGGCGACTTCGCGAGCCGCGACGCCGAGGGCTTCTGGTTCATCCACGGCCGCTCCGACGACACCATCAAGATCGCCGGCAAGCGCACCGGGCCGGCCGAGGTCGAGGCCCTGCTGCTGGCCGGCGGCCGGCTCGCCGAGGCCGCCGTCGTCGGCCTGCCCGATCCGGTCAAGGGCTCGGCCCTGGTCTGCGTCTGCGTGCCCCTGCCGGCTGCGCCGGAACCGGAAGCGCTGGCCGCGGAGCTGGAGGCGGCGGTCGTCGCCGGCCTCGGCAGCTCGTTCCGGCCGCGGCGGGTGCTCCTCGTCGAGGAGCTGCCGAAGACCCGCAACATGAAGGTCATGCGCCGCGTCGTGCGCGCGGTCCTGCAGGGCGACGACCCGGGCAACCTCGACGCCCTGGTCAATCCCGAGGCGGTGGCACGGCTGCAGCAGCTGGTCGAGGGACGGGAGGACCGATGGACTTCGGACTGAGCGAGGAGCAGCAGGCGGTCCGCGAGGCCGCCGAGCGCTTCGCCCGCGAGCGCCTGGCGCCGGGCTACGCGGCGCGCGACGGCGCCGGCCTGCTGGACCGGGCGCTGATCCGCGAGATGGGCGCGCTCGGCTTCCTGGCGCCCGAGCTGCCCGAGGCGCTGGGCGGCCTCGGCCTCGATCGCCTGACCAGCGGCCTGGCCATGGAGGCGCTCGCCGCCGGCGACTTCAACATGGCCTACGTGCCGCTGCTCGCCTCGCTGAACGGCCAGATCGTCGCCGAGCACGCCGTCCCCGAGGTCGCCGCCGAGTGGGTGCCGCGGATCTGCGCCGGCGAGGCGATGGTCGCGCTGGCGCTGACCGAGCCGCGCGGCGGCTCCGACGCCGGCAACCTGCAGCTCTCGATGCGCCGCGACGGCAACGACTGGATCCTCGACGGCGAGAAGACCTCGATCTCCTGCGCCGAGCAGGCCGATGCCGCTGTCGTCTTCGCGCGCAGCGGCCGGCCCGACCAGGGCGCGGCCGGGGTCAGCGCGATCCTGGTGCCGCTCGACCGGCCGGGCATCGCCCGCACCCGCTTCGAGGATCTGGGCCAGCGCGCCGTCGGGCGCGGCTCGATCTTCTTCGACGCGGTGCGCGTGCCGGGCCGCTACCTGCTCGGCGCCGAGGGCGAGGGCTTCCGCCAGGTCATGCAGGGCTTCGACTTCTCGCGCGCCCTGATCGGGCTGCAGTGCCTGGCCGTCGCGACGGCCAGCCTGGAGGAGACCTGGGCCTACGTGGCAGGGCGCGAGGCCTTCGGCCGGCCGCTCTCGGCCTTCCAGGGCGTCTCGCACCGCCTCGCCGAGCTCGACACCCAGCTCCAGGCCGCGCGCCTGCTGTGCCTCAAGGCGCTGTGGCTGAAGGACCGGGGGCTGCCGCACACGGCCGAGGCGGCGATGTGCAAGTGGTGGGCGCCGAAGCTCGCCTTCGAGGCGGTGCAGGCCTGCCTGCTGTTCCACGGCCATGCCGGCTACTCGCGCGAGCTGCCCTACGAGCAGCGGCTGCGCGACCTGCTCGGCCTGCAGATCGGCGACGGCACGGCCGAGATCATGAAGACCATCGTCGCCCGGCAGCGCGTCGGCCGCCAGGCGGTACCGAACTGAGCGGGAGGCAGCGATGAAGGCCCTGGTACTGGAGGAACGCGGCGCGGCGGGCCTGGACCTGCGCGACTTCCCGGATCCGACGCCGGCGCCCGGCGAGGCGGTGATGCGGGTCGCCGCCGCCTCGATCAACCGCGTCGACCTCTACATGCGCGACGACGGCCGCGGCATCCGTCACGCGCTGCCGATGGTGCTGGGCGTCGACGGCGCCGGCGAGATCGTCGAGGCGCCAGCCGGCAGCGGCTTGCGGCCCGGCCAGCCGGTCGTCCTCTATCCGGCGGGCTTCTGCGGCCGCTGCCGCTTCTGCCTGGCCGGCGACCAGCCGCTCTGCGAGCAGGTCGCCTATTCCGGCGAGCACCGCCACGGCACCTTCGCGGAATACGTCGCCATGCCGGCCGCCTGCTTCCTGCCGCTGCCCGAGGGCGTCGACCCGCTCGCCGCCGCGACCCTGCCGGTCGCCTACCTGACCGCCTGGCGGATGCTCTTCGGCAAGCAGGCCCTGGGGGCCGGCGAGACGGTGCTGATCATGGGCGTCGGCGGCGGCGTCGGCGCGGCCTGCCTGCAGCTCGCCCGCCTGACCGGCGCGCGCGCCCTGGTCACCTCCTCGAGCGCGGAGAAGCTGGCGAAGGCCGCGGAGCTGGGCGCCGAGGCCGGCATCGACTACCGGCGCGAGCCGGTCGCGAAGCGTGTCCTGGAGCTGACCGGCGGGCAGGGCGTCGACCTGGTGATCGACAACGTCGGCGAGGTGAGCTGGGGCGACTCCCTGCGCGCCGTCCGGCGCGGCGGCCGCATCGTGACCTGCGGCGCGACCACCGGCGACCAGCCGCCGGCCGACCTCAGGCGCCTGTTCATCCGGCAGATCGCGATCTTCGGCTCGACCCTGGGCAGCGTCGAGGAGTTCCGCCGGCTGCTCGCGGTCGTCGCGGCGGGCGACCTCGCGCCGGTGATCGACCAGGTCCGGCCGCTCGCCGCGTTCCGCGAGGCCTTCGGGCGGGTCGAGAGCGGCAGCCAGTTCGGCAAGGTGGTGCTGCGCGTCCCGTGACGCGCGGAAGAGACGGCGCCGGTCCGAGACGGCGCCGCGGAGAAAAGAACGAAAGAACGGGGAGGATGAGACGATGGAGTTCGATCCGGTGCTGATCGCGCCGCGTCGCCGGCAGATGCGCGCGCAGGGCTTCTGGCCCGACAGGACGATCAACGACTACCTCGCGGCCTGCCTCGCCGAGCGGCCCGACCAGGAGGCCCTGGTCGGGACGAACAGCGTGAGCGGCGAGGAGACGCGGCTGACCTACCGCCAGCTCGCCGAGCGCGCCGAGCGGATCGCCGGCGGGCTGGTCCGGCTCGGCATCGGGGCCGGCGACGTCGTCTCCTACCAGCTGCCGAACTGGTGGCAGTTCACCGCGCTCTATCTCGCCTGCGCGCGGATCGGCGCGGTCGCCAACCCGCTGATGCCGATCTTCCGGCACCGCGAGCTGATCTTCATGCTCGGCCTGGCCGAGAGCCGGCTGCTGGTGGTGCCGCGGGTCTTCCGCGGCTTCGACTACCAGGCGATGGCGAAGGAGGTGCAGGCCGAGGTGCCGACCCTGGAGCGGGTCGTGGCGATCGGCGATCCCGGTCCCGAGGGCTTCGAGGCCGTGCTGATGGCCGGCGCGCCGGTCGCCGGGCCGGCGCCGACCGGGCCCGACGACGTGACCCAGCTGCTCTACACCTCCGGCACGACGGGCGAGCCGAAGGGCGTGATGCACAGCTCGAACACCCTGATCTCGAACCTGCTGCCCTATGCCGAGCGGCTCGGCCTGGGCAGCGGCGACGTCGTGCTGATGGCCTCGCCGATGGCGCACCAGACCGGCTTCATGTACGGCCTGATGATGCCGATCCTGCTCGGCGCCCGGGCGGTGCTGCAGGACGTCTGGGAGCCGAAGCGCGCGGCCGCGCTGATCGCCGCCGAAGGGGTCAGCTTCACCATGGCCTCGACGCCCTTCCTCAACGACCTGGCCGAGGCGGTCGTCGCCGGCGGCCTGTCGCTGCCGAGCCTGCGCATCTTCCTGGCCGCCGGCGCGCCGATCCCGCGCCCGCTGGTGCAGAAGGCCAAGGAGGGGCTGGGCGCCGCCATCGTCTCGGCCTGGGGCATGACCGAGAACGGCGCGGTCACCACGACGAAGCTCGACGATCCGGAGGAGAAGGCCGCCAACACCGACGGCTGCTGCCTGCCGGGCATGGCCGCCAGGGTCGTCGACGCCGGGGGCCGGGAGGTGCCGCGCGGCGAGGAGGGCCGGCTGCTGGTGCGCGGCTGCTCGCTCTTCGCCGGCTACCTGAAGCGCCCGGAGTGGAACAACACCGACGCCGAGGGCTGGTTCGACACCGGCGACCTGGCGCGCATGGACGCTGAGGGCTACATCCGCATCTCGGGCCGCGCCAAGGACATCATCATCCGCGGCGGCGAGAACGTCCCGGTGGTCGAGATCGAGGGGCTGCTGTTCAAGCATCCGTCGGTCGCGGCCGTCGCCATCGTCGGCTTTCCGGACGCGCGCCTCGGCGAGCGCGCCGTCGCCTTCGTCACCCTGCGCGAGGGCACCAGCCTGACCTTCGGGGAAATGACCGAGTTCCTGGCCCAGCAGCGCATCGCCCGCCAGTACCTGCCGGAGCGCCTGGAGATCGTCGAGGAGCTGCCGCGGACGCCGAGCGGCAAGGTCCAGAAGTTCAAGCTGCGCGAGGTCGCGCAGGCCTTCTCCCCGACGACCGCCTGAGGCGGCCGCCTCCGGCAATCGCCGCACGCCGCGCGGGCCGGCTACCAGGCCTGCCTGCAGTCGGTGATGACCCACGGCGGCATGGGCTACGCCAAGGAGTACCAGGTCGAGCGGCTGCTGCACGAGGTGCTGGTGACGCGCCTCGCGCCGATCAGCGAGCAGCTGATCCTCTGCTACATCGCCGAGCGCGTGCTCGACCAGCCGAAGTCCTACTGACCGCCGCCCGGCGCCGCCAAGCCCGTCAGGACGGGCGATGCAGCTCCTCGATCTCCCGGGCGACGAGCTCCTGCAGGCGCCAGAGATTGCGGTCGTGGATGCCGTGCTCGCGCAGGTGCGTGACCGTGTTGAAGAGGTATTCGGCGCAGGAACCGACATGCCCGCAGGCCCGCGCCAGGGTCCAGGCGACCTCCTCGAGCGGCAGCCGGCTGGCGATCCGCTCGCCCTTGGGGCCGACCCAGAAGGTCAGGGCGCGGGTCCGCCCCTCGGCGGTATGGACCGGCAGCCAGCGCACCATGTCGGCCGTCTCCCGGAACCGGACCTCGCGGAACAGCACGCGGCGGACCTGCTGCTCGCGCCCCTCCTCGGGCAGGCGGTAGATCACGCCGTCGCAGCGTCCGCCCCGCTCCAGCGCCATCATCAGGCCGGGCTGCTCCGGCGACCCGCGCCAGCGCCGCATCCTCATGCAGAAGGAGCGGTGCCAGCCGTAGGCCGTGGCGCGCTGGTGCGCGATCGCGTCGAAGTCGGGCTTCCAGATCAGCGAGCCATAGGCGAAGACCCAGAAGGGCCGGTCACCACACTCCTCGTTGTAGCGGCGGGCCAGCTCGTCGAGCTCCGCCTCGGTCAGCAGCGTGCGCCCCGGCTCCGGTCCCAGGTCCGGCTCCGGCCGGATCGTATGGGCCACCAGGTCGGCCGAGAGGGCCATCCGGCGCGCCGCGCGCCGTCCACCGCGAGAGGTATCAGCCATCGTCGCTCCGTCTTCCTGCAGGCCACTCGGTCGCGGTTGCGCCTCGCCGCCGCCGCGCCTCAGGGCTTGTCGGGGTCCTCCGCAGGGCGCCGCCTCAGCGCGATCCAGAAAGACAGCTGTGCGATCAGGCCGGCCGCCGTCAAGACCAGGGCGGCCGAGAGGGCGTGGTCGCTGCCGATGCTCACGAGGCTGGTGCAGAGCGCGCCGACGGCCATCTGGGCGGCGCCGTAGAGGCCCGAGGCCGAGCCGACGACGTGGGGATTGACGCTGATCGCCTGGGTCAGGGCGGCCGGGGAGGCCGTGCCGGCGCCCAGGGTGAAGACGAACATCGGGCCGATCGTGAGGGCGAGGCTCAGGTGCCCCGACAGCGCGGCGACCAGCAGCACGGCGGCCGCGACGACGCTGAGCGCGTTCGCGCCGACCAGCAGACGGCCGATCGGCAGGCGCGTGATCAGGTGGCTGGCCACGGCGCTGCCGACCCAGACGCCGAGGATCAGGATCGCCAGGCTGACGCCGACCTCGTAGGTCGGCCGGTGCAGCTGCTCGACCAGGATGAAGGGCACGGCGGCGACGAAGCCGTAGAGCGAGGTGGTCGCGCAGCCGCCGCCCAGGGCATAGCCCAGGAAGGCGGGCGACTTGAGGAGCCGGAGGTAGTTGCGCGCGACGCCGGCGCCGCCGCCGGCCGTCGCCTGGCGGGTCTCCGGGAGCAGCCGCCAGGTCAGCGTGAGGTTGGTGATGCCCAGCAGGCAGAGCAGCAGGAAGATCGACCGCCAGCCCAGCTCGGTGGCGAGGAAGCTGCCGACGATCGGTGCGAGCCCCGGCCCCAGCGTGACCATCAGGTTCATCAGCGCCAGGCGCCTTGCCGCCTCGCTCGGGGCGGCGGTGTCGCGCACGATGGCGCGGGCCAGCACCAGGCCGGCGCAGCCGCCGAGCGCCTGCAGCAGCCGGAGTGCGATCAGCGAGGTCGCGCCGGGCGCCAGGGCCGCCGCCAGGCTGGCCGCCGAGTAGATCGTCAGCCCGACCATCAGCACGGAACGGCGGCCGAAGCGGTCGGCGAGCGGCCCGTAGACCAGCTGCCCGAAGGCCAGGCCCAGGATGTAGAGGCTGATCGTCATCTGCATCGCGGCCGGCGTGGCGCCGAGATCCGCCGCCGCGATCGGCAGGGCGGGCACGAAGATGTGCATGGCCAGCGTGCCGGTGAAGGTCAGCACCGCCAGCAGCCAGAGCGGCACGCGCGAGCGCGGCGCCATGGCGACCGCGAAACCGCCGGAGACCTCGCCCCCGACGCTCATTTCGCGGCCTCCTCGCACGCCGGCGAGAGCACGTTGCAGATGTGCTCGAGCACCCGGAAGGTGGTCTCGATCTCCGCGTCGGACAGCTCGGCCAGGGCCGCCTCGCGGACCTGGCGCGCGACCGCCTCGACCTGCGCCACGGTCGCCTGGCCGTCCGGCGTCAGGACGATGGTCTTCGCCCGGCGGTCCGTGTCGTCCTCCCGGCGCTCGAGCAGGCCCGCCTTCTCCAGGCAGTCGAGCAGCCGGACGACGGCCGAGCTGTCGAGCGACAGCGAGGCCGCGAGCTCCTTCTGGCGCATCGGCTTCGGCGAGCGCGAGACGCGCAGCAGCGGCAGCCAGGTCGCCTCGGTCAGCCCGTAGGGCCGCAGCCCCTGGTCGACCGACCGCCGCCATTGGCGCGCCGCCCGCGCCAGCGTCGAGCCGAAGACTCCGCGGATCGTTTCCTGCCGTGTCGGCACGGCCGCCTCGTAATAGATGACTAGTCATCTATTGTTATCTCATCGAATGACCGGCAGCTAGCGAATCGCCGCAGGGCTGCCCGGCTTGCAGGTCGGGGCGGGCCGCAGCAGTTCAGACCGCCGACCGCCAGAAGACCTGCCGCCGACCTGCGCGAGGCGACGAGTGGCGGGGCCTGGCGGGGCGAGAACCGTGAGGGGCGTGGCCTGACCGGGGGCAGCCTGCACTCTATCCGCGACGCTTCCGATCCTCGCCGGATCAGTCGCCCGTTTCATACTTGTGCGAATGGATTGACACCCATTTTCTGCCTTTGATTATTCGACTAATATTAAATGACTGTAATATTGCTCTCATTGAAAGCGGTCTGGAGGGCGCCATTTCTTCGAGACAAGCAATTCAGACGGTCGGTGATGGTGCGTCCCGCCGCGGCGCAGGGCCTCGCGGCCGGTTCGGGCGAGGCGACGACTGCAGTGGGACCATCCGGTCGACGGCCACGCCGAGATCGACGGGCACCGCGCGGGACTGTCGGCGGGTAGGGAGCAGAGATCGATGCAGATGCCGGATCGACGGACCGGGGCGAGCCGCGGCGCAGACCGCCGACCGAATGGCCGAAGCTCCTTCGACTGCGTCGCGCTGCTGCTCCAGGGCGGCGGAGCGCTGGGCGCCTATCAGGGCGGTGTCTACGAGGCGCTGGCGCAAGCCGATCTTCACCCGGACTGGGTGGCCGGCATCTCCATCGGCGCCATCAACGCGGCGATCATCGCCGGCAATCCGCCCGAGCTGCGCGTCGAACGGCTGCGCGCGTTCTGGGACCGCATCACCGGCCACCCGCTCGGCGCCTGCGCGGAGCCGCTGCTCGGCGCCGGCGGGTCGCTGAACGGCGTCGGAGAGGCCGCGCATCGCTTCTTCGACCGGCTGAGCGCCTTCCACGCCCTCACCGCCGGTACCCCCGGCTTCTTCAGGCCACGCTTCCCGCCGCCCTGGATCGTGCCGGGTGGCCGTCCCGAAGCCACGAGCTTCTACGACACCTCCTCGCTCGGGACGACGCTCGAGAGCCTTGTCGATTTCGATCGCATCAACAGCGGGGCGATGCGCTTCAGCGTCGGCGCGGTCAACGTGCGGACCGGGAACTTCGCCTACTTCGACACGACGACCCACACGATTCGCCCCGAGCACATCCTGGCGAGCGGCGCCCTGCCGCCCGGCTTTCCGGCGATCGAGATCGACGGGGAGCACTACTGGGACGGCGGCCTCGTCTCGAACACGCCGCTGCAGTGGGTCGTCGATTCGGAGCCGCGCCGCGACATGCTCGCCTTCCAGGTCGATCTCTGGAGCTCGCGCGGGAAATTCCCGCTCGACCTGACCGACGTCGCGGTCAGGCAGAAGGAGATCCAGTTCTCCAGCCGCACCCGGGCCAGCACGGACGGGCTGAAGCACATGCAGAAGGTCCGCTCGGCGCTGACCGCCCTGCTGCCCGAGCTGCCCGAGGCCCTCCGCGAGTCCGCCGAGGGCAGGATGCTGGCCGAATTCGCCGACCAGAAGGTCTACAACATCGTGCAGCTGGTCTATCGGTCCAAGCACTACGAGGGGAACACCAAGGACTACGAGTTCTCCCGTCTCAGCATGGCCGAGCACTGGCGCGCGGGCCACGAGGATGCGCTTCGGGCACTGCGGAACCAGGCAATCTTCGAACGGCCGGACCGGTCGGAAGGCTTCCGCTCCTTCGATTTCGGCTTCGCCGACAGCCGCCGTGCCGACGGCGACGCCGCCCCCCGGCACGAGGAGAGCCGTCGATGAAGCAGGACGAGGTCCTGAAGCGCGCCTTCGCGATGCCCCTGACCAGCCCGGCCTATCCGCCGGGCCCCTACCGCTTCGTCGATCGGGAGTTCTTCGTCATCACCTACCGCACCGATCCGGACAGGCTGCGCGCGCTCGTGCCGGAGCCGCTGGTCGTCGAGGAGCCGCTGGTCAAGTACGAGTTCATCCGGATGCCCGATTCGACCGGCTTCGGCGACTACTGCGAGACCGGGCAGGTGATCCCGGTCTCGCTGGACGGCCGCAGGGGCGGCTACAGCCATTGCATGTTCCTCAACGACGAGCCGCCGATCGCCGGCGGCCGCGAGCTCTGGGGCTTTCCGAAGAAGCTCGCCAATCCGAGCCTGCGCACCGAGATCGACACGCTGGTCGGCACCCTCGACTACGGGCCGGTGCGCGTCGCGACCGGAACCATGGGCTACAAGCACCGGGAGGCCGACCTCGACGCGGTGAAGACCTCGCTGCAGGGGCCGAACTTCCTCTTGAAGATTATCCCCCACGTCGACGGCACGCCGCGCATCTGCGAGCTCGTCGAGTACCGGCTGGAGGACATCGTCGTGAAGGGCGCCTGGACCGGGCCCGGCGCGCTGTCGCTGATGCCCCACGCCCTGGCCCCGGTCGCCGAGCTGCCGGTCCTGGAGGTGGTCTCCAGCATCCACATCGTCTGCGACCTGACCCTGGGACTGGGCAAGGTCGTTCACGACTACCTCGAACAGTGACGATCCCGAAGCACGACGGGACGTTCGCCCACCACACGGGAGCCCAGGACATGCGCATGCAAGGCAAGGTCGCCGTCGTCACCGGCGCGGCGAGCGGTATCGGCAAGGAGATCGCCCGGACCTTCGTGCGCGAAGGCGCCAGGGTGGCGATCGCCGACCTCAACCAGCAGGGCGCCGACGCGACCGCGGAGGAGCTCGGCGGCGCCGGGGTCGCCGCCGGCGTCGCCATGGACGTCACCGACGAGCAGCAGGTCGAGGCCGGCATCGCGAAATCGCTGGAGGTCTTCGGACGGATCGACGTGCTGGTCAGCAACGCCGGCATCCAGACGGTCTTCCCGATCGAGGACTTCCCCTTCGCGAAGTGGAAGCAGCTGCTCGCGATCCACCTCGACGGCGCCTTCCTGACGACGCGGGCGGTGCTGCGCCACATGTACGCCCGCGGCGGCGGCGGCAGCATCATCTACATGGGCTCGGTCCACTCCAAGGAGGCCTCGCCGCTGAAGGCGCCCTACGTCACCGCCAAGCACGGCCTGATCGGCCTGGCCAAGGTCGTCGCCAAGGAGGGTGCCGCGCACGGCGTGCGCGCCAACGTCATCTGCCCCGGCTTCGTGCGCACCCCGCTGGTCGACAAGCAGATTCCGGAGCAGGCCAAGGAACTCGGCATCTCCGAGGCCGACGTGGTCAAGGACGTGATGCTGAAGGACACGGTCGACGGCGAGTTCACGACGGTCGAGGACGTCGCCGCGGCGGCGCTGTTCTTCGCCGGCTTCGAGACGAACGCCCTGACCGGGCAATCCCTGGTGGTCAGCCACGGCTGGTTCATGCAATGACCCGCTGCGGCCGACGGGGGGCGGGTCAGTAGGTCCTGGACAGGTAGTCGACGATCGCCTGGACGTCGGCCTGCTCGACCGGCGCGTGGTAGGTCCTGATCATCTTCTGCACCTCGGCGCTCCAGAAGGCCGCTCCGCGGTGCGGCGGCTGGGTGCCGATGTAGTCGGCCGAGTGGCAGAGGCTGCAGTTGGCTTCGGCGGCCTCGACGCCGGGTCCCGGGCGGAAGGCCGCGGTCTCGTCCGGCAGGCTGTAGCTGCGGGTCTCCGCCCGGGCCGGACCGGCGGCGAGGGCGAGGCCGAGGGCGGCGAGCAGCAGGGTCCTGGTCTTCATGGCCTGCTCCCTCACGCCGCGACGACGCGCGTCGTCTCGACGACGTTGCGCCTGTAGCCGGAGGGGTTCCACAGCGGCTCCAGCGGCTGCGACTCGCCGATCCGGTTGGTTGCCTTGACCAGCAGGCGGTGCTCGCCCCTCGGCAGGCGGACAGAGGCCGTCCACTGGCGGAAGGAGTAGCGGCCGAGGTCGTCGCCCAAGGCCGCGCTCAGCCAGGAGCGGCCACCGTCGGCCGAGAGCTCGACCTCGGCGATGCCGTAGCCCCCGTCGAAGGCGATGCCGCGCAGAGCGAGCGGGCGATCCGCCGGCACCGTTTCGCCGTCGGCGACGCTGGTCACGAAGGAGCGCACGTCGAAGCGATTGATCGGCACCGTCTTCGCGGCCTTCCGGCCGGGCTCGGTGCAGGCGTTGTCGGGGATGCGGTAGGCCGGGTCCATCCAGAAGCTCTCGAACTCATGATCGAGCACGGTGATCGCGCTCAGGTGCTTGACCCAGTAGGTGCCGTACCAGCCCGGCACGATCAGGCGCACCGGATAGCCGTTGAGCCAGGGCAGCTCCGCGCCGTTCATGGCGTAGGCGATCATCACCTCGCCGTCGCGCGCATGGTCGATGTCGAGCGCCTTGGCGAAGTCCGGCGTCTCGGGCAGCACCGGCCCGTCGAGGCCGTCGAAGGAGACCTGCACGGCGCCGGCCCGGACGCCGGCCCTGTCGAGCACGGCCTTGAGCGGGACGCCGGTCCAGCGGGCGTTGCCCATGGCGCCGTTGCCGAGCTGGCCGCCGCCGACGCGCGGCTCGAAGAAGCCGCGGCTGTTGCCGGAGCACTGGTTGACCGCGACCAGCTCGAGCGGCTCGAAGCCGCTCTTCAGCTCCGCGAGCGACAGCGACAGCGGCTGGTCGACCCTGCCCCCGACCGCGATCCGGTAGGCATCTGGATCGATCTCCAGCGGGATGCCGGCCAGGTGGTAGCGCACGAAGAAGGCGTCGTTCGGCGTGATCACGCTCTCGTCGAAGACCGCGAAGGGCGTCTCCAGCTGCGGTGGCCGTTCAGTCAGGCCGATCAGCGGCCGCTTGCCGGGATAGCGGACCAGCGGCCGCTCGCCGTTGGCGAAGGGCAGGGTGACGCCGTCGGCCGCCAGCGCCGCCAGCGCCGGCGCGGCCAGTCCGCTGCCGACGCCGAGCGCCGCGGCGCCCGCCGACTTCAGGACCTGTCGTCTGCTCAACATCGGATGAGTTCCTCTCGGGAGGCTGTCTCTGTCTGGAAGGAGACAGCCGAGGGGGCGGGCCTATTCCCCGGCGATCCCGAGAAATCTCCGGGCGGGGGGAATGAACGGGGGTGGTGCGCGGTCAATTCCCCAGAGGCCGACGTCCCGCCGGTCCCTCTCCAAGGAACGAGCCCCGTCATGACGACCGTCCTGCCGCCCTCCGATCCCGGCGGCCTCTCGCGCCTGCCTGCCGCGCTGCTGGCGGGCGGCATCGCGATCGCCGCCAACACGGCCCTGCTGGCGCTGGCCGACCGCGCTGGCCTGGTCACCGCCCACGGCGGGCTGCTGCGCCTGCTCCAGCTGGTCGCCGGCCGGGCCGCCGCCGCGGCCGGCCTGGCGGGACCCTGGAACGGCCTGCTGCTGCCCGCCACCTCGGGCGCCGTCTTCAAGGTCGGCTTCCACCTGGCCGTCGGGCTCGTCATGGCGCTCGTCTACGGCTTCGCCGCCGAGCCGGCGCTGGCCGGACGCCCCTGGGCCAAGGGCCTGCTCTGCGCCGTCGCGGTCTGGTTCCTCAACGCGCTGATCGTCCTGCCGGCGATCGGCGAGGGCCTGGCCGGATCGCGGCATCTCGAGGCGGCCGGCATGATCGGCTTCGCCGCGATCCATACCGCCTTCTTCCTGATCCTGGCGCCGCTCTACGCCCGGCTGCGCGGCACCCCGCGGCCCGCCTGAGCCGGGCCGGCCGGCGGCATCAGCCGGTCGGGTCCAGCAGCCCGAAGACGGCCACCAGCGCGAGCGCGGCGGCCCCGAGGGCGAGCTCGGCCAGGGCGCGCCTGCCGATCGATCCGAGCGCGGCCTCGTGCCCGCCGGCGAGGCGCGGCATCAGCAGGTAGCGGTTCGACAGGGCCAGGCCTACCATGACGGCGACCAGCGCGACCTTGGCGACGAGCAGGACCTGGTAGGGCGACGACCAGTCGGTCGGCCAGCGGCCGAGCACGAGCGCCGTGTTGGCCAGCCCGGTCGCGATCACCAGCGCGACGGCGCCGTGCCCGGCGGTCGAGAAGCGGCGCAGCGCCAGCTCCGCCTGGCGGCGCAGCGAGGGCTCGCGCAGCGCCGCCAGGCACGGCGGCAGGACGGCCAGCGCGCCCAGCCAGGCGCCGCCGGACAGGACGTGCAGGGCCTCGTTGCCGGCCTGGACGGTGCCGCGCGCGCCTTCGTCGGCCGCCGCATGGCCGGACAGGGCGAGGCTCGCGAGCAGCAGGCCGGAGCAGGTCGCCACGATCGCCCAGGGCCGCCCCACGGCGAGGACGGGCCGCCTCGTCGTGAGGAAGCCGGCCGCCAGCAGCCCGCAGAGCGCCGCGCGAGCCAGCCAGACGGAACCCAGCGAGGTGTCGAACAGCAGCGCCGACAGCAGGTCGAGGTCGAGGGCGGAGTGCCATGCTCCGCCGATCTGCGCGGCCTCCAGCGGCAGCCAGAGCAGCGTGGCGACCGGGACCAGCACGACCGCAGCGCGGAGCGTCGGCCCGAGCCGCGGGGCGAGCGCGCCGCGCAGCGTCGCGGGGGCGAGTACCGCGAGGAACAGGCTGGCGCCGAACAGCAAGGCTCCGGCGGCGTCGAAGGTCAGGCGGCAGAGCGCGAGAGCGGCGATCGGCCCGGTCACGACCTGCCGGTCAGGGCCTGACCGTGAAGGCGTAGGCGCCGTGCGAGCTGTGGCCGTCCCTCGACAGGGCATGCCACTCGACCCTGTAGCGGCCGGCGGCGAGCGGCGACTCGACCGGTACGACCATGACCTTGTCGCTGTCCTTGGCGAGCTGCGGCTTCCCGGTCGGCAGCACCTGCTTGCCCGCCGTCGTCAGCGTGACGCCGCTGAGCGCGATCTCCAGCCCTTCCGAGAAGGTCAGCGTCAGCTCGCTCGGCGAGGCGGCGACGACGCTGCGGTCGGCCGGCACCGACGACAGCAGGTGGGCATGGGCGAAGGCCGTCCCGACGCCGCCGAACAGGATCAGCGCGGACAGCAGGAAGGTTCGGACGAGGGTCATGACCACCCTTCTGGACTGTCCGGCCGATCGGGTAAAGCGGCCGCTTCAGGCATCGGGAGCGACCTGTCGGCGCACCGTGTCGGCGAGCGGGTGCAGGCGGTCGGGCGGCAGCGGGCCGACCAGGCTGTAGCCGATGCCCTGTTGCGCCCAGGTGAAGCCGGCGACGTCGCCCTTCGACCGCTCGGCCATCGGCGCGTCGCGCTCGACCGCCATCGGCCGGCTCAGCACGACCAGGCGCGTGCCCCTGTCGTCGTCGTACATGAAGAGCACCGCGGGGCCGTGCGGCGTCGCGACCAGACGGCCGCCCATGAAGCGGAAGCCCGAGGCCGTGAGGTCCGGCACCTTGACTGGACGCTGCAGGCGCTGCGAGGCCCAGGCGACCAGCCGCGCCTGCTGGTCGGCGCGGATCTCGACCGGCTGGACCCGGTCCGGCGCATAGACCGCGTAGCTGTCGGCGGCCTCCTGGGCCAGCGCCAGGATGCCGCCCGGGCCGGCCGGCGCCTCCGGCGCGACCGCCTGGTGCAGCGACCAGCCGGCGCCGCCGCCGAGGCCGAGCAGCAGGGCCGCGGCGGCGGCGCGCCACCAGACGGTTCGCGTGCGGCGCCGTGCCTCGATCAGGCGGGCCAGGCTGAGCTCGGGCGGCAGCGGTTCGTCGGCGACGGGGGCGAAGGCGGCGCGCAGGGCCGCGCGCTGCCGGCGATAGCCCTCGATGCGCCCGGCGACCTCGGGATGGGCCTCCAGGTAGGCCTCGACCTCGGCCCGGCGCGGCGGGTCGAGGGCCTGGTCGACGAAGGCCTGCAGGTCGTCTTCGGTGATCGGCCGGCGGCTCATTTCACCCTCCGCAGCTTGGTCTCCCGTGCGGCGGGCTCCTCCTCCAGGGCCCGGCGCAGCTTCTCGCGGCCGCGCGCCAGGCGCGACATCACCGTGCCGATCGGCACGCCGAGCACGCGCGCGGCCTCGGCATAGGTGAGATCCTCGACGGAGACCAGCAGGATCACCGCGCGCTGCTCCTCGGGCAGCTCGGCCAGGGCGGCGCGCAGGCCGTCGAGCCTGAGGCCCTGCTCCTGGGTCGGCTGGCGGGCGAAGACGCTTTCGTCGGCCTCCTCGACGGCGATGTGCCGGCCGCGGCGCTGGGCCTGGCGCAGCCGGTTGATCGCGAGGTTGTGCAGGATGGCGAACAGCCAGCTCCGGGCGTCGCCGTCCTGGCGACGCTGGTGCCAGCGGCCGATCGCGCGCTCCAGGCAGTCCTGCACCAGGTCGTCGGCGGCGGCGCGGTCCCGCAGCAGCGCGCGTGCGTAGCGGCGCAGCGGCGGGATCAACGGCTCGATCAACAGCATCATGTCGTTCATGGCCGCCGCCGACGATCCGTCACCGGGCCTGGACCTGCACCGGCGCGCCGGGCCTGCCGTCGGTCACCGAGGCGATCACGAGGTAGTGCCTGGGCGCCTCGTCCTCGCCCTGGACGATCTGGCGGATCGGGCCGAGCGCGTTGACGATCGCGGCGCCCCGCGGGTTGGCGGTGAAGGCGGCGAGCGGCTGCAGCGGGCCGCTGCCGTCCGGCTTCGCCGCCAGGGCCAGCACGTAGGGCCGCTTCGGCTCCAGCCCGGTCACCGAGGCCTGGAGCACCTGCGACAGGCCCTGGTCGAACAGCGTGACGCTGGTCGGCGCCTTGGCGTCGGCGGCCCCACCCGTGGCATCGGCGAGCAGGAAGTGCGCGGCGGCGCCGGCGGTGCCCAGCGGCTGCAGGCCCGTCCTGCCGTCGCCCTCGGGCACCGCGTTCGGAACGTAGGTCACGGCCTGGGGCGCCTGACCGATCGGGATCGTCGCGACGACCTGGTTGGTCAGCGTGTCGATCGCCGCCAGGGCATCGGCGTTCTCCAGGCCGACGTAGATGCGGCTGCCGTCGCCCGAGGGCCAGAGGCCGTGCGGCAGGCTGCCGACCGGGATCGTCGCGACCTGGGAGAAATCGTCGGTCCGGTACACCTTGACCTCGCTGGCGCCGCCGATCGTCACGTAGGCGAAGCTGCCCTTGGCGTTGTGCGCGATGTTCACGTGGTTGGTGATCGGTCCCGTGTCGAGGATCTTCAGCACCGTGAAGGGCGGCCTGGCGTCGAACACCACGACCTTGCCGACGTCCTTCTGCGTCAGCCAGACCTGCCTGCCGTCCGGCGTCGCCGCGATGTCCGGGCAGAAGGGGCTGGCCTGCTTGACCCGTCCGACGATCCGGTGGTCGGCGACCGAGATCACCACGGTCTCCGGATTGAACGAGGAGCAGACGTAGCCGTACTTGCCGTCGGGCGAGAAGATCTGCATGCCCGGGCCGGCCGGCACCTTGATCCGCGTCTTCTCCTCGAAGGACTTGCCGTCGAGCACGGCGACGTAGTCCTCGCCGCGGATCGTCACCCAGACCTCCTTGCCGTCGGGCGTGAAGAAGGCCTCGTGCGGCGAGCGCCCGACGTAGGTCGTGTGCTTCACGGCATTGGTCGCCGTGTCGACGAAGGTCACGGAGTTGCTGCCGACCGAGACCACCGCGAGCGTCCTGTGGTCGGGTGAGAAGCCCATGCCGTGGACCAGCACCTGGCCGCGGTAGAGCGGGCTGAGGTTGCGCGGCTGCGGGTCGCCCAGCCGGATCACGCCGAGCAGCCGGTTGTCGGCGGGATCGGTGACCGAGACGGTGTTGGAGAACTGCTCGGCCGCGTAGACCCGGTCGTGGTGGCTGAGCGGGATGTCCGGCGACTGGGCCGAGGCCGGCGCCTGGCCGGCGCGGGCCGGGGCGGCCAGCAGGGCGCCGGCCAGCAGGCCGGCGGTCAGCAGGGTGGTGGCGAGAAGGCGGCGCTTCATTTCGGGGTCTCCTGGAGGGCGGCGGCGGGCGCCGTGGGGGCTGGGGCGGCGGGCGGCAGCGGCTCGCCGACGGCGAGCCGCATGGCGGCGATCTCCTGCTGCTGGGTGACGATGATCTCCTGGGCCAGGCGCTTCAGCGCCTCGTTGCGGCCGTGGCGCAGCTCGGCGACGGCCATGTCGATGGCACCCTGGTGGTGCGGCACCATCATCGCGACGAAGTCGCGGTCGACGTCGCCGCTCGGCGTCACCGTCATGTCGGCCATCATCCTGCTCATGGCCGCCTCGTTCTCGGCGAGGAAGGGGGCTTCGGCGCCCGCGGCGGCGATCTGGGCCGCGGGCCCCTGCCGCGTGGCCTCCTGCGCCGAGGCACCGGCGGCGAGCGCCAGGACGAGCGCCGCGCCGCACGCGGCGACGGCGAGGGAACGGTGGTTGGGCATGCTGGACTCCCGAGGGCAGGTGACGGGCCTCTGGGAGTAGGACAGCCGGCGCGCCGGATTATTCCGGCGGGACCACCGACGCCGTCCGCTTACCGCGTCGTCCCGGGCGTCAGTCGAGCCCGAACGCCTTGAAAAGGCTTCCGGTTGGCGAGCCTTGCGATTCGGGATGACGGCTCAAGAGGAAGCCGTCGCGCCGGCCGAGATGGTCTCGGCCCGGCCGTAGAGCCGCTCGGCGGGGATGCCCAGCGCGCCGCACGCAGCGATCAGCTTCTCGGACTCGCGCATCGGCACGCTCTCGGGGTCGGGCGCGATGCTGGTGACGAACTTCAGCCAGGGCTCCAGGCCCATGGCGTAGACGCAGACCCGCCTGGCCTCCAGGCTGCGGATCGCCGCCAGGGCCCGCGCGCTGTCCGAGCCGTCGAGCCGGCGCGCCTGGTCCTGGGCACGGCTCGGCGCCGTCGGCAGCAGGCAGCCGTAGAGCCAGCTCATCGGTGCGCCCTTGCACTCCATGCCGAGGAACAGCGTGTCGAGCCGCCCGACGATCGGCCGCAGGCGGTCGTAGAGCGCGGGGTCGAGGTTGTTGGAATCGGCCGCGAAGACCAGGCGCAGCCGCTCCGCCTCGACCAGCCAGGCGGCCTTGGTGCGCACGTCGAGATCGGCGTGCTCGCCGAGAAAGGGCAGGGCGGCGATCCTGAGGTCGCCGTCGACCACCTCTTCCAGGCTGCCGAGCGCCCGCACGTCGCGGAAGCCGATCGCCTCGAGCGCCAGCTTGAGCGACGGGTCGACCAGGCTGCCGCCGCCCGCCGGCACGAGCACGGTGCCGACCTTCCAGCGCAGCGCCAGCAGGGTCTCGATCTGGGCGTGGTCGGCGTGGTTGTGGGTGATGACCAGGTAGTCGATCCACTCCGGCAGGTCGGCGGCGGTGAAGCGCTCCGGGGCCGCGCCGCTCTCGTAGGCGATCACGGGATCGACCAGCAGCGACTTGCCGCCGGCCGTCTCGACCAGCACGCAGGCGTGGCCGAAGTAGCGCCAGCGCGTCGTTCCGGCCGGCGCCGTCGCTGCCGGCACGGCCTCGGTCAGAAGGCTCTCCAGCAACGCCAGGCGGTCGCCCTCGACGCCCAGGGCCTCGGCGATCTCGGCCAGCGGCCGCGGCCGGCGTCGCAGGCTGCCGAGCAGGTCCCAGGCCGGGCTGGCGAAGGGCAGCTCGAGGTAGAGGTCGCCCGGCTCGTCGAGCCGCGGCGTGCTGAAGGCGAAGGGCCGCTCGTCGCTGGCGACGTGCCGGAGCATGACGCCCTGCAGGCCCGGATCGTAGGCCGGGCTGCGGTAGAGCAGCGCCTCGTCGAGCCTGAGGTCCGGCGCCCCGGCCGGCGTGTAGACCAGCTCCGCGGCGCCGCGCAGGCTCTCCGGCAGGCGGCCGTAGAGCGGCGCCATGGCGAGGCCATCGGCCTCGGCCAGCAGCTTCCAGCAGGCGGCGAGCTCGGCGGCGAGCCGGAGCGCCGGCCCTTGCCGGGCGCGCGTCCAGTCGATCAGCGCCCGGATCTCCTCGACCCGCTCGCCGCCCAGGTCGAGGAAGGGGCCGCCGAGCAGCGCGGGGTCGCGCAGCGCCGCGGCATGGACCTGCGGCATCGCGACGTAGGACTCCATGGTCTTGAGGTGGCGGTGCTGGGCGTTGAGCGCGCCGGTCGCCGGCGAGACCAGGTGCGGCCAGGCGTGCCAGCGCGCGACCAGCGGCTCGACCACGACGTCGGGGCGCAGGCAGTAGAGCGGCAGGCTCACGTCAACTCCTTCTCGCGGGCGGCCAGCTGGCGGCGGACCTCGTCGGCGAGGCCGCGCGGGGTCGGATGGTCGAAGACCGCGGCGATGCCCAGGCCGAGGCCGAAGCGCTCGCGCAGGAAGGCGAGCAGCTTCATGGCCAGCAGCGAATGGCCGCCGCGCTCGAAGAAGGAGTCGTCGGCGCCGAGCTCGGGATCGTCGAGGACGCGCCGGAAGGCCCCGGTCAGCTCCGCGGCGAGGGCATCGGCGTCGGCCGGCGGCACCGCGTTCGCCGCCGCGCCCGGCGCCTCGGGCATCTCCGCCCGCTTCGGCGGCAGCGGCGCGGCGAGCGGATCGAAGCGCGTCTCGGCCTCGGCGATCATCGCCGGCAGGTCGCGGACCGAGACGGCGACGCGCGGCTCGCGGCCGGCCAGGATGCGGCGCAGGGCGGCCGCACCCTCCGCTGCGGTCAGGCCGTCGTCGGCGGTCGGCAGGCCGGTCCCCCAGGTGCGGTGCGCCTCGACCGTCATGCCGGCCTCGACCCAGTCGTCCCAGTTGACCGCGACGGTCCGCCAGCCGCTGCGTCGCGCGATCGCCGCCGCGGCGAGGTCGAGGAACTCGTTGGCCGCCGCATAGGCGACCTGGCCGAACTTGGCGGCCGGCAGGAACGAGCCGAGGGTCGAGCAGAGCACCAGGAAGTCGAGCGGCTGGCCGGCCAGCGCCGCCTCCAGCGCCCGCGTGCCGGCGACCTTCGGCGCCAGCACGCGCTCCGTATCGGCGCGCCCGCGGTTCTGCACGACGCCGGCGAGATCGGCGAGGCCGGCGGCGTGGATCGCCCCGGTGACCGGCCCGAAGCGTGCCGTCGCGGCCCGGACCGCCTCGGCCAGCGCCGGGCCGTCGGCGAGGTCGAGCGCCGCCGTCACGACCTCGGCGCCGGCGGCCTCGAGCTCGCGGACCAGGCGCAGGCGCGGCGCCAGCGGATCGCCGTCGGCGATCCGTGCCTCCCACTCGTCCCGCCCGGGCAGCGGCTGCCGGCCGAGCAGCAGCAGGCGCATGCCCGGCTCGCGGGCGAGGTCGCGGGCGAGCGCCGCGCCGACTCCGCCGAAGGCGCCGGTGATCAGCACGAGGCCGTCGCGGCGCAGGCCGGCCGGCCGCTCGGGCAGCGGCAGCGCCGAGACGCCCGGCACCCAGCGCGTGCCGCCGCGCCGCGCGACGACGGTCTCGGCGCCGCCCAGCGCCAGCTCCTGCGCCAGCTGCTCCGCCCTGGCCTCGGCCGGCGCCGGCTCCAGGTCGATCGCGCGGACCGTCGTTTCCGGATACTCGTGGGGCAGCACGCGCAGAGCGCCGACGGCGGCGGCGAGCTCGGGCCGGAGCGCTTCCTCGCCGGTGACGTCCGCGGCGCCGAGGGTCGCGAGGTCGAGGCGCAGGCGGCGGCCGGACAGGGCGCTGCCGAGCGCCTGCATCAGCGCCAGCAGGGCGTGCAGGCCGCGCTCCTCCAGCGTCTCCGGTGCCGCCTCGTCGAGGCCCCAGAGGTGCAGCACGCGCCGGGGCGGCGCATCGAGCGCCGCCAGCAGCCGGCGGAAATCCTCGGCCTCGGCCGGCCGCACCGAGAAGCGTCCGGGTGCGCTGTTCTCGAAGCGCTCGCCGGCCTCGACCAGGGTCACGGCCTGGCCATCGCGCGCCAGCCGTTCGGCGAGCGTCGCTGCGACGCCGCCGGCGTCCGCGAGAATCAGCCAGGGGCCGTCCAGGCCGGCGCCCTCCGCGGCCGGCGCCGGCGTCCAGCCCGGCCGGTAGAACCACTCGGCCATCGCCGGCCGCTTGCCCAGCGGCGCCGCCTGCGGCACGGGACGGCGCTTCCGCGGCTCGGGCCGGAAGAGGCGCCGCTCGAAGGGATAGAGCGGCAGGGACACGCGGCGGCGCGGGGCGGCATGCAGCGCCGGCCAGTCGAGCGGCACGCCCTCGACCCAGAGCCCGGCCGCCGCCGCTTCCAGGCGCGAGCCGCCGGCCGGGGTCTCGACGGCATGGGCCAGGCTCGGCAGCGCCGTCAGGCCGGCGCCGCGGGCCAGCGCCGTCAGGGCCTGGCCGGGGCCGCACTCGACCGCCAGCGCGATGCCCGCCTCCCGCAGGGTCGCGAGGCCGTCGGCGAAGCGCACCGCAGAGAGCAGGTGGCGCGCCCAGTAGCCGGGGTCGGTCGCCTCGTCGGCGGTGATCCAGCGACCGGTGACGTTCGAGACGAAGCGCTCGCGCGGCGGCTTCGGCCGGGCGCGGGCGACCGCCTCGGCCAGGGCCTCGGCGGCCGGCGCCAGCATCGGCGAGTGGAAGGCGTGGGAGGTCTGCAGGCGCCGGCCCGGCCGGCCGGCCTCGGCCAGTCGTGCCTCCAGCGCCGCGACCGCCGCCTCGGGGCCCGAGACGACGCAGAGCCGCGGCCCGTTGACCGCGGCCAGCGCCAGTCCCTCGCCGCCGGGGGCGTCGAGCAGGGCCCGGACCTCGGCCTCGCCGCCGTTGACCGCCAGCATCGCCCCGCCGGGCAGCGCGCCGATCAGCCGGCCGCGCTCGACGATCAGGGCCAGCGCCTCCGCCTGGCCGAAGACGCCGGCGAGGCAGGCGGCGACGTACTCCCCGACCGAATGGCCGAGCAGGCCCTCGGCGGTCAGGCCGAGCGCCTGCCACTGCCGCGCCAGGGCCAGGCTCACGGCGAAGACCGCCGGCTGGGCGATCTCGGTGCGGCGCAGGGCTTCCGGCCCGGCGGCGCCGTCGCCGTACAGCAGCTCGGCCAGCGACAGGCCGAGCAGCGGCCGCAGCTGCTCCGACAGGGTGTCGAGCTCGCGCCGGAAGACGCCGCCCGCGGCGTAGAGCGCCCGGCCCATGCCGGGGTGCTGGCTGCCCTGTCCGGGCAGCAGCAGGGCGACCGCCGGCGGCTGCACCGCCGCGCGGCCGGTGATGCCGCCGCCCGGCATCTCCAGCGCGGCCGCCGCCTCGGCGGCGCTCTCCGCGACGACGGCGCGGCGGCGACGCAGGGCCGCGCGGCCCTGCTGCAGGGTGAAGGCGACGTCGGCCAGGCGCTGGTCCGGATGGGCGCGCAAGTGGGCGGCCAGGGTCGCGGCCTGTCGCTGCAGAGCCGTCTCGCTCTGGGCCGAGAGCGGCAGGACCTGCGGTCCGGCCGCCGGCTCCCGCGCCGCCTCGTCGGGCTCGGCCGGCGCGGCCTCCAGGATCACGTGGGCATTGGTGCCGCCGATGCCGAAGGCGCTGACGCCGGCCCGCAGCGGCCGGTCGCGCTGTGGCCAGGGCCGTGCCTCGGCGACGACCTCGAAGGGGCCGGCGGCGAAGCCGATGCGCGGGTTGGCCGGCAGGGCGTGCAGGCTTGCCGGCAGGATGCCGCGGCTCAAGGCCAGCACCGCCTTGATCAGCCCGGCGATGCCGGCCGCGGCGTCGGCGTGGCCGATGTTGCTCTTGACCGAGCCGAGCAGCAGCGGCTCGGCCCGGCCGCCGTAGGCGCGGGCCAGTGCCGTCACCTCGACCGGGTCGCCGAGGGCGGTGCCGGTGCCGTGGGTCTCGACGTAGTCGACCGCGTCGCGCTCCAGGCCGGCCGCCGCCAGGGCCGCGCGGATCGCCGCCGCCTGGCCTTCGACGCCGGGCGCGGTGAAGCCCATCTTGTCGGCGCCGTCGTTGTTGACCGCGGCGCCGCGGATCACCGCCAGCACCCGGTCGCCGTCGGCCCGGGCGCGGGCCAGCGGCTTCAGCAGCACGACGCCGGCCCCGGATCCCGGCACCGTGCCGGCGGCATCGGCGGCGAAGGCCCGGCAGTGGCCGTCGGGCGAGAGGATCATCTCCGGCTCGTAGAGATAGCCGTGCTCCTGCGGGAAGCTGATCGCCACGCCGCCGGCCAGGGCCATCTCGCAGCGGCCGTCCTGCAGGGCCTCGACCGCCAGCGCGACCGCGACGAGAGAGGTCGAGCAGGCCGTCTGCACGGCCAGCGCCGGGCCCCTGAGGTCGAGCCGGTAGGCCGTCTGGGTCGCCAGGAAGTCCTTGTCGTTGCCGGTCACCATGTGGAAGCCGCCGGAGCCGGCCAGGTCCTCGCCGGCCGGCACCAGCACCTCGCGCAGCCAGGTGTTGTAGGCGCTGCCGGCGAAGAGGCCGATGCGCCCGCGGCTCGCGCCCGGCGCGTAGCCCGCGTCCTCCAGGGCGTGCCAGGCGCACTCCAGGAAGACCCGGTGCTGCGGGTCGAGGACCAGGGCGTCGCGTGGGCCGAGGCCGAAGACGGCGGGGTCGAAGGCCTCGGCGTCGTCGAGGATGCCGCCGACCGGCACGAAGGCCGGATCGTCGATCAGCCGTTCCGGCACCCCGGCCCGGCGCAGCGTCTCCCGGTCGAAGCGCGTCAGGCCTTCGCGGCCCTCGACCAGCAGGTCCCAGTAGGCCTCCAGGTCGGGCGCGCCGGGGAAGCGCCCGGCCATGCCGATCACGGCGATCGGCTCGCCGCTCGCCTGCGGGGTCGCCTCGACCGGCTCGGCCGCCGGCGCGGGGGCCGGTGCCGCCTCGGCGGCGGCGACCTCTGCCGCCGCGCCCTGCTCGACGAGGCGTCGGGCCAGGGCCCGGACCGTCGGATGGGCGAAGAGCTCGCTGACCGGCAGGGAGATGCCGAAGTCCTGCCTCAGGCGGCTCTGCAGCTGGACCAGCAGCAGGGAGTGGCCGCCGACGTCGAAGAAGTTGTCGTCGTCGCCGACCGCAGGCCGGTCGAGCAGCTCGCTCCAGAGCGCGGCGAGCCGGCGCCGGACCGTCGTCTCGCCGGTCTCGCCGCCCGTCGCCGGGACGGCCGCGGCCGCCGGCGCGGAGGGCTCCTCGGAGCCGCTGCCGGTGTCGCCCGGCAGGGCGTTCCAGTCGACCTTGCCGTTGGGCGTCAGCGGCACGGCCTCGATGGCGATCACCGCTGCCGGCACCATGTGGCCCGGCAGCCGCTCCTTCAGGGTCCGGCGCAGGGCGTCGAGGTCCGGGCGGGCGCCGGATGCCGGCAGGATCCAGGCGAGCAGCCGCTGCTCGCCGCGCCGGTCCGCGCGCACCGCGGCGAGGGCCCGGGCGACGCCGGGCAGGGCGGTCAGCACCGCCTCGACCTCGCCTGGCTCGATGCGGAAGCCGCGCAGCTTGACCTGGCGGTCGATGCGACCGAGGAAGACGAGCGTGCCGTCGGCGGCCACCCGGACCAGGTCGCCAGTGCGGTAGAGCCGGGCGCCTGGCACCTCGGAGAAGGGATCGGCGACGAAGCGCTCGGCGGTCAGCCCGGGCCGGCCGAGATAGCCGAGCGCGACGCCGGGGCCGCCGACCAGCAGCTCGCCCTCGCAGCCGGGCGGGACCGGCTCCAGGCGCCGGTCGACGACCTGGGCCGAGCCGTTCGGGATCGGCCGGCCGATCGGCAGGCTGGCGCCGTCGCCGCCGCCCTCGAAGATCGCGGCGCAGACCGTGGTCTCGCTCGGCCCGTAGCCGTTGAAGAAGCGGCGCCCCGAGGCCCAGCGGCGGGCCAGCGCCGGCGGGCAGGCCTCGCCGGCGACGCCGAGCAGGCGCAGGTCGGGATAGGCGCCTTCGGGGATCACGGCGAGCAGCGAGGGCGGCAGCGTCGCGGCGGTGATGCGACGGCTGCGCAGGTAGGCGCCGAGCTCGGGCCCGGCCAGGGCGTCCTCGCGGCTCGGCAGGTGCAGCGCGGCGCCGGCGCCGAGCGCCATGACGATCTCCCAGACCGCGGCGTCGAAGGACAGCGAGGCGAACTGCAGCACCCGGTCGCCGGGGCCGAGGCGGAAGACCCGCCGCTGCGCCGCGATCAGGGCCCGCAGGCCGCGGTGCGGCGAGAGCACGCCCTTCGGCCGGCCGGTCGAGCCCGAGGTATAGATGACGTAGGCCGGGCTCTCCGGATCGATCGCAGGCGGGCTCCAGGCCGGCGGCGGCTCGGGCCGATGCTCGGTCTCTGGCTCGTCGAGCAGCAGGACCGGCAGGCCGCCGAGCGGCAGGCGCTCGCGATGGGCGCGGTCGGTGATCGCCAGGACCGCGCCGCAGTCCTCGAGCATGAAGCGCAGCCGCTCCTCGGGATAGGCGACGTCGAGCGGCACCACCGCGCCGCCGGCCTTGAGGATCGCCATGAAGGCGGCGACCAGGGCGGCCGAGCGGGGGGCTGCGAGCGCGACCCGGCTGCCGGGCCCGACCCCGGCGGCGGCCAGACGCGCGGCCAGGGCGTCCGAGCGCGCGGCGAGCCGGCTGTAGCTCAGGGTGCCGTCCCAGGAGACGGCCGCCGGGGCGTCGGGCGCCAGCTCGGCCCAGTCGTCGAGGATCTCATGGGCCAGCGCCGGGGCGACCTCGATCAGCTCGCCCCGGCCGAGGGCGAGGCGTCGCTCGCGCTCGGCGCCGTCGTAGAGCGAGAGGCCGTCGAGCCGTGCCTGCGGGTCGCGGCTCATCGCCTGCAGCAGGTGCCGCAGGTGGCCGAGGATCTGCCGGGCCGCGGCCGACGACAGGCGCCGTGGATCGCGGACGACGACCAGGGTCGCGGAGGTCGTCGCGTCGCCGGCCGTTCCCCGCGGCCATTCCGCGACCAGGGTCACGGGGAAGTTCGTCGCCTCGGCGACGCGCGCCAGCTCGATGGTCAGGCCGCCGGCGTCGAGCGCCTTCGGCCGCGGGTAGTTCTGGATCAGCACGAGGCTGTCGAAGGGCAGGCTGCCGGCGGAGAGACCGGCGGCCGACAGCGCGTCGGGCAGCGGCGTCCCGGCGAAGCCCGCCCGCTCGATCGCCTGCGCGCCCAGGTCCTGCAGCCAAGTCTCGACCGGCGCGCCGCCGGGCAGGGCGACCCGGACCGGCAGGGTGTTGATCAGCATGCCGACCAGGGACTCGACCCCCGGCAGCTCCGGCGGCCGGCCCGAGACCGTCAGGCCGAAGGCGGCCTCGTCGCGGCCGGTGTAGCGGCCGAGCAGCAGCGCCCAGGCGGCCTGGATCACCTGACCCACGGTCACCCTGCAGCTGCGGGCCAGGGCCTCGACGGCCTGCGCCTCCTCCGGCCCGAGCGCGAGCTGGCTAGGCGCACCGGCCGGCTCGGCGCCGGCCGGCGCCAAGCCGGGGCCGGCGAGCAGGCAGGGCTCGAGGCCGGCGAGCTGCTGCCGCCAGTAGGCCGCGGCGGCGGCCTCGTCGGCCCGCTCCAGCCAGCCCAGGTAGCGCGCGAAGTCGGGCGCGGCCGGCAGGCCGGCCGGGGCGCCGCCGGCGGCCGCGCGGTAGAGCGCCGCGACCTCGGCCATGACCAGCGAGACCGACCAGCCGTCGAGCAGCAGGTGATGGGCGCTCCAGACCAGCTCGTGGCGCGCCTCGCCGCAGCGCACCAGGGTCAGGCGCAGCAGCGGCGCGCGCGCCAGGTCGAAGCCGGTGGCGCGGTCGGCCGCGAGCAGGGCCGCGAGCCGCCGGCTCTGCTCCGCCGCGTCGTGGCGGCGCCAGTCCTTCTCGACCCACTGCGGGTCGGCCGACTCGTGGATCAGCTGGACCGGGGTGCCGTCCCGGCCGAAGCGGAAGGCCGCGCGCAGGGCCTGGTGGCGCGCGGCGACCCGGCGCCAGGCCTCGCGCAGCGCCGCGGCGTCGAGCGGGCCGTGCAGGGTCAGCTGCAGCTGGTCGAAGTAGGTCTCCGGCTCGTGCAGGCTGTGCAGCAGGATGCCGCGCTGCAGCGGCGTCAGCGGCAGCGTCGCCTCGACGTCCGGCGGCAGCTCGAGGCCGGCGCGCGCGGCGCGCGCGGCGCGGCCGATCTCGCCCAGGGCCGCGGCCAGGTCGTCGAGCAGGCCGGCGGCGGCCTCGGCGCAGCCGGTCTCGCCGGGGAAGCCGAGGTAGAGCAGCAGGCCGCCCTCGACGACGCCGATGTTGAGCTCCAGGACGTGGCTGCGCGGGCTCTCCGCGGCGATGGTCGGCCCCGGATCCTCGACGACCGGCCGGAAGGGCGCCGCGTTCCAGCCGGTCAGCTCGCCGACGAAGTTCAGCAGGATCTGGGCCTGCGGCAGCTGGGCCAGCACGGCCGCTTCCGATCCGCCGAGGTAGCGCAGCAGGCCGAAGCCGAGGCCGTCGAGCGGGCTGTCGGCGGCGGTCCGGGCGATCGCGGGCAGCAGCTTCGCGAGGTCCGTCTCCTCCTGGTCGAGCAGCAGCGGCGCGATCGAGGTGAACCAGCCGACGGTGCGCGAGAGGTCCAGGTCCTCGAAGGGCGAGACCCGGCCGTTGCGCTCCAGCTCGACGCGCAGGCGGCTGCCGCCGCGCCGGCGCAGCACGAGCAGCAGGGCGGCCAGAATGACCTCGTCCGGGCGCACGCCGTAGGCCGCGGGCGCGTTGCGCAGGACGTCGGTCGTCACCGCCTTGTCCAGGGCCAGCTGCACCGAGGCGCCGTCGCCGTCCAGGCCGGGCTCCGTGCCGGCCTCCGGCAGCAGCAGGTCCGAGGGATGGGCGAGCAGCCCCAGCCAGTAGGTCAGGTCTCCGGCGTCGGCCGAGCCCGCCGCCTCGGCCATCCGCTCGGCCCACAGGCGGAAGGGCGTCGCCGGGCGCCGCAGCCGCGGCGCCCGGCCCCGGCTCGCCGCCTCGTAGGCGGCCTCCAGGTCGTCGAGCAGCACGCGCCAGGACAGCACGTCGACGCAGAGGTGATGGATGGTCAGCAGCAGCCGCCCCTCGTCGGGCAGCAGCACGGCCGCGAGGTTGCGTCCGCGCGCCGGGTCGAGGCTCTCGTGCGCGGCCGCGAAGGCCTCGGCCCGCCTGGCGGCACGGGCCTCGCCGTCGAGGCCGGCGAGCTCGACGACGGTGAGGGCCGGCGCCGGCCCGGTCTCGGGCACCGCGCAGCGGAAGGCGCCTTCGCGGTCCTCGACGGTCAGCCGCAGCACGTCGTGGCAGGCGACCAGGGCGGCGAGGGCCTGCTCCAGCGCCGGCCGGTCGAGCGGCGTCGGCACCGCGAGGACCACGGCCTGGTTGAAGTGCCGCCAGCCCGCGACGACATGCTCGCGGAACCAGCCGAAGGCCGGGGTCAGCGGCAGCGGGCCGACGCCCGGCGGTCCCTCCGGCTCTTCGTCGAGGGGCGTGGCCGCGGCGGCGATGGCGGCGACGGTCTGGTGCTGGAAGATCGTCCGGGCGGTCAGCGCCAGGCCGGCGCGCCGCGCCCGCGCGACGATCTGCAGGCTGCGGATCGAATCGCCGCCGAGCTCGAAGAAGTTGCCCTCGGGCCCGATGTCGTCGCGCTCCAGCACCTCGGCGAAGACCTGGGCGACCAGCCGCTCGCGCTCGCCGGCGAAGGCCGGCGGCGTCCCGGCCGCGCGCGGCGCCGCCGGCCGCACCGCCAGCGCCCGCCGGTCGAGCTTGCCCGACGCCGTCCTCGGCAGGCTCTCCAGGCGCTCGACGGTCGCCGGCACCAGGTGCGCCGGCAGGCGCTCGGCGAGCCGTCGGCGCAAGGCCTCCGGATCGGCCGGGCCGGTGACGAAGGCCGCGAGCTGGCTGCCGCCGCCGCCGTCGGGCCGGCCGACCACGGCGACCTCGCCGGCGTCCGGCAGCCGGGCCAGCTCGGCTTCGGCCGCCGCCGGCTCGACGCGCATGCCGCGGATCTTGAGCTGGCCGTCGCGCCGCCCGACGAACTCCAGGCTGCCGTCGCCGCGCCGGCGCCCAAGGTCGCCGGTCCAGTAGGCCGGCGGGCAGCCGGGCAGGCGCGGCCGGAAGGCCTGCGCCGCCGCCGCCTCGCCGAGATAGCCGTCGGCGAGGCCGGCGCCCTCGATGACGATCTCGCCGACCAGGTCGGTAGCGACCGGCCGGCCCTCGGGGTCGACCAGATGGACCGAGACGTTGGCGAGCGGCGGCCCCAGCGGCACGGTCGCGGCACCGGCCGGCAGCGGATCGCGGCGCGGGTCGAAGAGCGTCGCCGTCACCGTCGCCTCGCTGGGGCCGTAGCCGCTCAGCCAGGCGACGTCCGGCGCCAGGGCCTGCCACTGCTCCGCGGCGCTGCGGTGCACCCGGTCGCTGCCGGTGACCAGCAGGCGCAGCGAGGCCGGCGGCCTGCCGCCGCTCTCGGCGAGCTCGCGCACCCAGGCGTGCCAGAAGGGCGCCGGCAGGTTGGCGACGGTGATCCCGGCCTCGCCCAGGAAGCGCCCGAAGGCCTCCAGGGAGTCGAGGGCCTCTGCCGGCGGCAGCACCACCGCGGCGCCGGCCAGCAGGCTCGGCAGGATCTCCTCCAGGGCGACGTCGAAGGCGGGGGCCGCGAACTGCAGCACCCGGTCGCCCTCGCCCAGCCCGAAGGCCTCGGCGGCCGCCAGGGCATGGTTGAGCAGGGCCGTCCGGCCGACGGCGATGCCCTTCGGGCTGCCGCTGCTCCCGGAGGTGAAGCAGAGGTAGGCGTGCGTGCCGGCGGGCGCTTCCGGCGGTGCGTCGCCGGCTTCCGCGAGCTCCTCGACGAGCAGGGGCGCGACCCCGGCCGGCAGGCGATCCGCGGTCGTCCGGTCGGCGAGCGACAGGGTCAGGCCGGCGGTCTCGGCGATCCGCGCCAGATGCGCCGCCGGGGCGTCGGACGGCAGCACGACGAAGGCGCCGCCGGCCGCCAGCACGCCGAGCAGGCCGGCGACCAGCTCCGGCCCGCGCGGCAGGCACAGGCCGACCGGCTGCCCGGGCTCGAGGCCGGCGTCGAGCAGCCGGCCGGCGAGCGCCGTCGCGCGTCCGGCCAGCACGCCGGCCGCAATCGTCTGCCCGTCGGCGGCGACCAGGGCCGGAGCCTCGGGCCGGTCGCGCAGCCTGTCGAGGATCAGCCGGTCGAGGCGGGCGTCGGGCAGCGGGCGCTCGGGCCCCTGCCAGCTGGCGCCCGGCCCGTCCTCGAGCGGCAGGCGGGAGATCGGCGTGTCGGGCGCCGCGGCGGCGGCCCGGGCCAGGGCGCCGAACTGGCGCGCGAAGCGCTCGGCGGTGGCGGCCTCGAAGAGCTCGGGGTCGTACTCCAGGTAGCCGGTGAAGGGCGCGCCGGCGGCGGCCGGCGGTTCCAGGGCGAGATTGAGGTCGACCTCCGGCGCCATCGGCGGCAGCTCGAGCGGCCGCGCCTCGATGCCCGGCCAGGCGAGCCCGCTCATCTCCGCGGTCTGCAGCACGAACATCGCCTGGAACAGCGGGTTGCGGTTGAGCTGGCGCTGCGGCTTGAGCGCGTCGACGATGCGGTCGAAGGGCGCGTCCTGGTGCTGGAAGGCCTCCAGGCTGGCCTCCCGCGCGCGGCCGAGCAGGCTCGCGAAGCTCGGGTCGTCGGAGAGGTCGAGGCGCAGGGCGACGGTGTTGACGAAGAAGCCGATCAGCTCGTGGGTCTGGGCCTCCGAACGGCTGCCGAGCGGGCAGCCGACGACCAGCTCGTCCTGGCCGCTCCAGCGCGCCAGCAGGGCGGCATAGACCGCGAGGTAGGCCATGAAGGCGGTCGCGCCCTGGCGGGCCGCCAGGCGCGTGAGGTCGGCCTCGGCCGGCAGGGCGAAGCGGTGCGCGGCACCCCGGCTGCCGCGCAGGGGCCGGCGCGGCCGGTCGAGCGGCAGGCCGGGGTCGGCGGGGGCGCCGGCGAGACGTTGCTGCCACCAGGCGAGCTCGGGCGCCAGGGTCGCCTCGTTCAGGTGGCCACGCTGCCAGTCGGCGAAGTCGGCGAACTGCAGCGGCAGCGCCGGCAGCCCGGCCGGCTCGCCGGTCAGCTCGGCGCGCATCAGGGCCGCGAGGTCGCGGAACAGGATGCCCATCGACCAGCGGTCGGAGATCAGGTGGTGCAGCCCGACCAGCAGCAGCCGGCGGTCCTCGGCGAGGTGCACCAGCCGGACCCGGAACAGCGGGCCGCGGGCGAGGTCGAAGGGCGCCGCGGCCTCCGTCTCGAGCAGGGCCTGGACCCCGTCGGGCGCGCCCCGATCCTCCTCCAGCGCGGGCGGGGCCCAGGGCGCGATCGCGAGCCGCGGCTCCCCGTCCGGCGCGTCCTCCGGCTCCTCGATGCGCGCCCGCAGGATCGCGTGGCGACGGGTCAGGGCGCCGAGCGCCCGGCGCAGCGCCGCGACGTCGAGCGTGCCGCCCAGCTCCCAGGCCGCGGTCATGGCGAAGCTGCTGCCGCTCTCGCCCAGCTTCTCCAGGAACCAGAGGCGGCGCTGGTTGAAGGTCAGGGGCGCCGGCGCGTCGGAATCGGGCCGGGCGGCCAGGGCCGGCGCTTCCGTGCCGGCGAGCGCCTGCAGCAGCTCCGCCTTGCGCGCCGCCAGCTCGGCGCGCAGTCCCGGCTCGATCGAGCCGGCCGGGCCGCGGACGCGCAGCGCGCCGCCCTCGGCTTCCAGGCCGACGCCGAGCCGCTCCAGTTCGGCGAAGAGTTCGTCGAGCGGCCTCATAGCGTGAAGTCTTCGACCGCCCCGGCGGTCTCCGGGCCGGTCTTCGGGGCCGGCAGGGCCTCCTGCAGCCGCGCGGCCAGGCGGCGCAGGGTCGGGTGGGCGAAGAGCTCGCCGATCGGCAGCTCGACGCCGAAGCGCTCGGCCAGCCGCTCCTGCAGCTTGACGACCAGCAGGGAATGGCCGCCGACGTCGAAGAAGGAGACGTCCAGCCCGACCTCCTCGCGGCCGAGCAGCGTCGCCCAGATCGCCGCCAGCTCGCGCCGGATCGCGGCTTCGCCCTGCGGCAGCGGCGTGCGCGGAGCCGGTGCGGCGCGGGGCGGCGCGGCCGCGGGGACCGGCAGGCGGTCCCAGTCGACCTTGCCGTTGGGCGTCAGCGGCACCTCGGCGACCTCCACGATCAGCGCCGGGACCAGGTGGTCGGGCAGGATCCGCCGCAGCTCCCGGCGGAGCGCTGCGCCGTCGAGCCGGGCGCCGGCCGCCGGCACGGCCCAGGCGAGCAGGCGCCGCTCGCCGAGCGCGTCGCCGCGCACCGCGGCCAGCGCCCGGGCGACGCCGGGCCGGGCGGCGAGGGCCGCCTCGGTCTCGCCGGGCTCGATGCGGAAGCCGCGCAGCTTGACCTGGCGGTCGAGCCTGCCGAGGAAGGTCAGCGTGCCGTCCTCTTCCAGGCGCACCCGGTCGCCGGTCCGGTAGCGCCGGGCGCCCGGACCGCCGTCGGGATCCGGCTGGAAACGCTCGGCTGTCAGCCCGGGCCGGCCGAGATAGCCGAGCGCGACGCCGGGGCCGGCGATCGCGAGCTCGCCGGGGACGCCGGGCGGCAGGGGCGCACCGGCGGCGTCGAGCACCGCGAGGCGCGCGCCGCAGAAGGGCCGGCCCAGGGTGCCGGCGCGCGCCGTCTCGTCCCAGGGCGCGAGCGCCGCCGTGACCGTCGCCTCGCTCGGCCCATAGAGCAGGAACAGCCGGCGCCCGGCCGCCCAGCGCCGTGCCGTTTCCGGCGGGCAGACCTCGCCGCCGACCGCGACGACGCGCAGGGCCGGCAGAGCGCCCGGCTCGGTCGCGCCCAGCACCGCCGCCGGCGCCTGCAGATGGGTGATCGCCTGGCCGGCCAGGGTCGCGGCGAGGCTGCGGCCCGGCATCACCGCCTCGCGCGGCGCCGCCACCAGGGTCGCGCCGGCGGCCAGCGCCATGGCGAGGTCGGAGAGCGCGACGTCGAAGGCCGGCGAGACGACCTGCAGCAGCCGGTCGCCCGGCTGCAGCGCGTAGGCCTCGGCGAGCGCGGCGCCGAGGCGGCAGAGCGCCGCCTGGTCGAGCAGCACGCCCTTCGGCCGGCCGCTGGTGCCGGAGGTGTAGATCACGGCGGCGGGCGCCAGGCCGGGCGCCGCCCGACACCGGGCCGGCTGTCCGGCGGCCGCCTCGTCGAGCCGGAGCTGCGGGCAGGGGTAGTCGAGGGGCCCCTCGGCGAGCGCGGCGACGACGCCGGCGTCGGCCAGGGTCCAGGCGATCCGGCTGCTCGGGTAGGCGGGGTCGAGCGGCACGGCGGTCGCCCCGGCGCGCCAGATCCCGAGCAGGCCGGCGGCCTGGCGGGGCGAGGCCGCGGCGACCAGGGCGACACGGTCGCCGGGGGCGACGCCGAGCGCCTGCAGGCGGCCGGCGATCGCGGCGGCCCGTCGCTCCAGCTCGGCGTAGCTCAGGTCGCCGCGCCCGTCGCAGAGGGCGGCCGCCTCCGGCCGCTCGGCGGCCTGGCGCGCCAGCAGCGCGTCGAGGCGGGCTTCGGCCGGCGCGACGCTGCGGGCCGCGAGCAGCGGCGCGGCGCCTTCGCCGAGCGGCAGGCGGTCGAGCGGCGTTGCCGGATCCGCGGCCGCGCCGTCGATCAGGGCGGCGAGGCCCCGGGCCAGGCGCTCGGCCAGCGCCGCCGGCACGCGCCGCCCGGCATACTCCAGCCGGACCTGCGGGCCCTCGTCGGTCGCCGTCACGACCAGGGCAAGGTCGACCCGCGCCTCCGGCGATTGCGGCGCCGCGACGAGACGCGCGGTCACGCCCGGCAGCTCGAGGCGCCACAGGCGGGCGTCCTCGACGATCAGCATGGAGCGGAGCGCCTCGCCGGTCCCCTTGCCGCCGCCCGGCCAGCCGGCGGCGCCGGCCTGGATCCAGGAGGGCGGCACCTCCTCGTGGCGCAGGCCCTCCAGCAGCGCCCGGCGTGCCGCCGCGATCGTCTCGTCGAAGCTCGGCGAGTCGCGCAGGTCGACGGCGAGCAGGACCGGGTTGGCGAGAAAGCCGACGACCGGCTTCAGCTCGGCTAGGCCGCGCCCGGCGAAGGGCGTGGTGAGCAGCGGCCGCTCGACGTCGCCGAAGCGGGACAGCAGCGCCGCCCAGGCGGCGAGCATCAGCACGAAGGGCGTCGCCCGGCCGCCGGCGCCGAGGCGATAGAAGCGCTCGACCGGCGCGGCCGGCAGCGGGACCGGCGCGATCCCGACCGGTCCGCCGGACGCCGCGCCGGTCCGGAGCCCGGCCAGGCGCGGCGCCTCGGCGCCGGCCAGCGAGGCCTGGTAGCGCTCCAGGCGTCCGGCCAGCAGCGGCCGGATCCGCTGCTGCCAGCGTGCGACGTCGCCGCACTGCAGGCGCGGCGGCGCCGGCGGCTCGCCGCCGCCCAGGCGGGCCCGGTAGAGGGCGGCCAGCTGCTCGACCAGCAGCTGGCCCGACCAGCCGTCGCCGGCGACGTGGTGCAGCACCATGACCAGGCAGTGGCGCTGCTCGCCGAGCCTCGCCAGCAGGGCGCGGAAGGGCCGCTCGCGGTCGAGCGCGAAGGGCTGGCGGCCGACCTGCTCGATCAGCGCCTGGAGCGCGGCTTCGGGCTCTGCGGCGGACGAGAGGTCGTGGCGGGCCAGCAGGCTCGCCGGGGCCGGGTCGACGCGCTGCACGAGCCCGGTCTCGTCCTCCTCCAGCCGGGTGCGCAGCGACTCGTGGCGCGCGACCAGGGCGCTCACCGCGGCGTCCAGGGCGTCGGCGTCGAGCGGGCCGTCGAGGCGGTAGGCGATCGGCAGGTTGTAGGCGATGCGGCCGGGGTCCTGCCGGTATTCCTCCCAGAGCCAGGCCTGGTTGACCGTCGCCGGCGCGGTGCCGCCGTGCCGCGACGCTGCCGGTGGCGGCAGCGGTGCCTGCTCGGCCTCCGGGTCAGCCGCGACGCGCTGCGCCAGCTCGGCGAGCCGCGGCGTCTCGAACAGCCAGGCGACCGGCAGGGGGCGGCCCAGCGCCACGCCGAGCCGGGTCATCGCCAGGATCGCCTGCAGCGAGCTGCCGCCGAGCGCGAAGAAGTCGGCCTCGGCCGTCTCGACTGCCGTGCCGAGCACGGAGCCCCAGGCCTCGGCGAGCAGCGCCTCCAGCGGATCGAGGACGCCGCGCCGGACCTGTCGTCCCCGCCCTGTCGCGGCGGGCGCCGGCAGGGCGGCGAGGTCGAGCTTGCCGTTGGCGTTGAGCGGCAGGCGCTCGAGGATCACGTAGTGCGTCGGCACCAGGGCGCGCGGCAGGCGGGCGGCCAGGAAGCCGCGCAGCGTCTCCGGCTCGAGCCCGGGCGGACCGGCGACATAGGCGACCAGGCCAGCCGCCTCTCCCGCGCCGAGGACCAGGACCAGGCTCTCGCGCACCTCGGGATGGCGGGCCAGCACGGCCTCGATCTCGCCCGGCTCGATGCGCACGCCGTGGACCTTCATCTGCCGGTCGCGGCGGCCGAGGCCGATCAGCCGGCCCTCGGCGTCGTGGAAGCCGAGGTCGCCGGTGCGGAAGCGCGGCGTGCCGAGCGCGGCCGGGCCGAAGCCGCCGAAGCGCTCGGCCGTCGTCTCCGGGGCGTTCAGGTAGCCGTTCGAGACGCCGAGGCCGCCGATCACGATCTCGCCGGGCGCGCCGCTCGGCAGGACCTGTCCGGCCTCGTCGACCACGGCGACGCGGTTGCCGGGGATCGGCCGGCCGAGCGGGACGCGGTCCTGCTCGTCGCCCTCGACCTCGTACCAGGTCGCGTCGGCCGAGACCTCGGAGGAGCCGTAGAGGTTGAGCAGCCGGCAGCGGGGCAGCCGGGCGCGGAAGCGCGCCGCCAGCTCGGCCGGCAGCGCCTCGCCGCTGCTGACGCAGACCCGGAGCGAGGCCAGCCGCTCGCCGAGGTCGGGCAGGCCGTCGAGCCAGATGCGCAGCAGCGAGGGCACCAGCACCAGGCGCGTCACCCGACGCTCCCGGATCAGCGCCGTCAGCGCCTGCGGGTCCTGGGCGGTTGCCCGGTCGGCGATGACCACGGGGCAGCCGGCCAGCAGCGGACCGAACAGCTCGGCGGCGAAGTCCGCGAAGGCCGGAGAGGTCTTGAGGCAGCCGCGCTCGTCCGCCGCGAAGGGGAAGGCCCCGGCCATCCAGGCCAGGCGGTTGACCGCACCGCGCTGGGGGCAGAACACGCCCTTCGGCCGGCCGGTCGAGCCGGACGTGTAGATCAGGTAGGCGGCATCCTCAGGCCGGGCCTGCGGCAGGGCGAGACCCTTGGCCGGCGGCGCGTCCGGGCCGACGACGCGGCAGCCCTCCGTCGTCAGCCAGGCGGGCCTCCCCCGGGCGACCAGCAGGGCAGCTCCGCTGTCGGCGACCATGGCGGCGAGCCGCTCGCCGGGATGGCCGAGATCGAGCGGCAGGGCGACGCCGGCGCCCTGCAGGGTGGCCAGCAGCGCCACGACGAAGTCGACCGAGCGCTCCAGGGCGAACGCGACCGGCCGGCCGGGCTCGAGTCCGGCCTCGACCAGCCGCTCGGCGAGCGCGGTCGAGCGCGCCAGCAGCTCGCCGTAGGTCACCTCGCGCTCGCCCTCGATCAGCGCCACGGCCGCCGGCCTCCGCTCGGCGCCGGCGACGAAGAGCTGGGCGAGAGTCTCGGCCGGAGCCGCCGGCGGCGGCGGGTTGACGTGCTCCAGCCGTGCTGCCGCCGGCTCGGGCTCGAGCAGCGGGAGCCGGTTCACCGGCCGCTCGGGCTCGGTCAGGCCGTGCCGCAGCAGGCAGGCGAGGGCACCGGCCAGCGCCTCTGCGACCGCGGGCGCGATCAGCCCCTCGCGGTACTCCAGCCGGCCGGCGATGCGGCCGCCGGAATCCGCCAGCTCCAGCGCCAGGTCGGCGCGGGCGAGGCTGGTCTGCAGCGGCTCGATGCCGAGGCCGTCGCCGGCCGCGGCCGGCAGCAGATTGAACAGGGCCTGGAACAGCGGGGCCATGTCGGCGCGGCGCTCGGGCGCGGCCAGCTCGACCAGCTCCGCGAAGCCGAGCGCCTGGTGCGCGAAATCCTCGGCGGTGGCGGCGTGCAGCCGCTCGACGAGGGCGCCGAAGCCCGGTGCGCCGGAAAGATCGCAGCGCAGCGGCAGCAGGTCGGTCAGGCAGCCGACGATCGCCTCCGTGGCGGGACCGTCGCGGTGGTCGACGGAGGTGCCGACGACGACCTCCTCGGCCAGGGCGAAGCGGCCGAGCGTGCCGGCGTAGGCGGCCAGCAGGACCTGGAAGACGGTCGAGCGGCGCGCCGCGGCGAAGCGCCGGACGGCAGCGGTCAGCGCCGGATCGAGTTCCAGCGGCACGCTCCGGCAGCGCGCCGTCCGGCCGGCCGGCGTCGCGGCCGGCAGGTCGAGCGCCGGCAGGGGCCCGGCGAGCCGCTCGCGCCAGTAGGCGCGGTCGTCCTCCAGGCGCCGGCGCCGCGCCTCGCGGCCGAGCCAGTGGCTGTAGTCGGCCTGCTGCAGGGCGACCGGGGGCAGCTCGGCCCGCCGCCCCGCGCGCTCGTCGGCATAGAGGCCGGCGAGCTCGCCGAGCAGGCGCTGCAGGCCGGTCCAGTCGAGGATGATGTGGTGGCAGCCGAACAGCAGGGCGTCGCCGGCCGCGGCCGGCAGAGCCGCGCGCCAGAGCGGTGCCCGGTCGAGCGCATAGGGCCGCTCGACGAAGGCCAGCGCCGCGGCCGTCTGCCCGGGCCCGGCGGCCGCGGCGGAAAGCTCCTCCAGGGGCGGGGCCGCCGCCGGCTCGACGATCTCCAGGATCTCGCCGTCCTGCTCCTCGAAGCGCGTGCGCAGCACCTCGTGGCGGGCGGCCAGGGCGGCGAGGGCACGGTCCAGGGCCGGCCGGTCGAGCGGCGCGGCGAAGCGGATCAGGCAGCCGAGGTTGTTCAGGCCCGCCGCCGTCTCGATCTGTTCCTGGATCCAGAAGCGACGCTGCGCCGGGCCGGCCGGCGCCGGCGCCTGCGAGGGTCGCGGCCCCGGCGCCGCCGTGGCGTCGGGCGCGAAGCCCTCGCCTTTCAGCAGCTGGACGAGCAGCGCCTCCGCGCCCAGATCCGTCGACCCGACCCCCACGAGATTCCTTTCCCTAGCGTCCCGCCAGTCGAGCCTGCATCGCCGCGCGCTCGTTTGGCGAGAGGCTTTCGATGACGGCGAGCTGTCGGGCCACGGCGTCGACCATGCCGGGCTGCGGTTCGAGGGCGCGCAGTTGCCGGGTCAGGCCTTCGACCGTCGGCTGCCGGAACACCGCGCCGACCGGCAGCTCGACGAAGAAGCGGCTGGACAGGCGCGCCGCCAGCCGGCCGGCCAGCAGCGAGGTGCCGCCGGCCAGGAAGAAGTCGTCGTCGACCGCCGGCTCCTCGATCGACAGCACCTCGGCGAAGATCGCCGCGACCCGCCGCTCGGCCTCGTCGCGCGGCGCGACGCGCGCGCCGCCTTCGCCGGCGGCGAGGCGGCCGAGGTCGAGACTGCCGTCGGCGCGGTGCGGGATCTCGGCGACCGGCCGGACCAGCACCCAGGCGGGCCGGCCGAGGGCGTCGGCGTGGCGCTCGGCGCCGGCGGCTCCCGCGCCGGCCAGCCAGGCGACCGGCCGCAGCAGCGGCGCCGGCGCGCCGGTCGTGAAGGCCGCGTGCAGCGGGTGGTCGCCGTCGAGCCCGACCAGCCAGGCGCTGCCCGGCCGCCGGAGCGCGGCCTCGAGGGCCGTCAGCCCGGCGTCGGCCTCGAGCCCGAGCAGGCCGTCGGCCTGCAGCAGCGCCGCGTTGGTCCGGCCCTCGCTCATGCCGACGCCGGTCCAGGACGAGAAGGCGAGGTGCGAGACGCGCCGGCCCTCGGCGATCAGCCGGCCGGCCGTCTCGGCGGCGGCGGCGTTGACCGCGGCGTAGCTCGGGACATGGCCGCCGACCCGGCCGACGATCGAGCCGGCGACGGTCAGGCTGGCCTCCGGCCGCCCGTCGAGCAGCGTCGCCAGCGCGGCCAGGCCGTCGAGCGCGGCGCGTCGCAGCGCCGGCAGCTCGGCGCCGTCGTCGTCCTGCAGGGCGACCGGCCGGCCGACGCCGGCGAGGTGGATCATGCCGGCGAGCCTGCGCCCGGCTTCGGCCTCTGCGGCTGCGACGGCGGCGGCCAGGGCCTCCCGGTCGCCGACGTCGAGGGCGGCATAGCCGACCTCGCCGAGGGTCTCCAGCGCGGCCAGGGCCTCGGCCCGCTCGGCGGGCAGCGCGCGCCGCTCGCTCCGGCCGATCAGCAGCAGCCGGGCGCCCTCGCCGAGCAGGCGGCGGGCGGCCGCGCGGCCGATGCCGCCGAGCCCGCCCGTGACCAGCCAGAGGTCGCCGGGGCGCACCGGCGGTCGCCCGTCCTCGACGACCGGGGGGTCGAGCGGCTCGAAGCGCGCGACGAAGCGGCGGCCGCGACGCCAGGCGGTCTCGGGCTCGGCGCCGGCGGCGCTCTCGGCGGCCAGCACGTCCGGCAGCGAGGCCAGCTCCGGCTGCGGCAGGTCGACGACCCGCCAGCGGACCTCCGGCAGCTCCAGGGCGAGCGAGCGGAGCAGGCCGGGGATCAGCGCGGGCCCGGCGGCGAGCGGCTCCCCGGGCGCCAGGGCGACGGCGTCGCTGACGGCGGCCAGCACGCTTCGCGGCCGGCGCTCCGCCGGCAGCGTCGCGACCGCCCGGCCGAGCGCGAGCAGCGAGCGGTAGGCTTCCTCGCCCGGCGCGCCCTCGCATCCCGCGAGATGGACGACGGTGCCGCCCGGCGGCAGGGCCGTGCCGGCGAGCGCTTCGCCGCCGACGCGCCGCTTCGCGACCACCCCTGACGCGAGGGCTTCGGAGCCGACCAGCAGGTCGACGGCCGGCACGGGCCCGGTCGCCGGCGGCGGCGATGCCTCCATCCAGACCTTCCGGTGCAGCGCCAGGGCGCAGCGCTCGGCGCCGCCGATCAGGCTCCCGACCCGCTCGATCGCGGTGTCGTAGGCGCCCTCGGCGAAGCGCTTCTGCAGGGCCGGGCGCTGGATCTTGCCGATGCCGGTGCGCGGAATCTCGGCCGCGCCGACCGGAATCAGGTAGTCGGCCGAGAGGCCGAGCTCGCGGGCGAGACGGCCGCGCAGCGCCAGGGCCAGGGCGCGCAGCACGTCGTCGTCGGCCGCGTCCGGCGGCGCGCCGAAGAAGACCGCGACGCGCTCGGCGGCGCTGCCGGGCGCGCGGACCGGCACGGCCGCGACGCCGGCGCGCTCGATGCCGGGAACGGCGGCTGCGACGGCCTCGATCTCGTGGGCGAAGAACTTGGCGCCGTTGACGATCAGCGAGTCCTTGAGGCGGCCGGTCAGGTAGAGCCGCCCGGCGGCCAGGAAGCCGACGTCGCCGGTGTCGAACCAGCCGTCCCGCAGGACGGCGCCGGTCAGGTCGGGCCGTCCATGGTATCCGGCGAAGATCTGCGGGCCGTTCAGCTCCAGTCTGCCGATCTCGCCTTCCTTGAGCGGCCGCCCGTCCTCGCCGGCGATGCGCAGCGCGCTGCCGGGCACCGGGGCGCCGAGGCTGGCGAAGGGGCCGATCGCGTGGCCGAGTTCGGCCAGGGTGATCGGCGCGCAGGTCTCGGACATGCCGAAGCTCGGCCGCATCACGCCCTGCTTCAGCCCCTGGGGCGCCAGGCTCTCCTCGAAGGCGCGCAGCGAGCCTTCGGTCACCGCCTCGCCGCCGTTGTAGAGCGCCTTGAGGCAGGCGAGGTCCCGGCGTTGCGGGCCGGCCTTGCCGACGGCGTCGGCGATCAGGCTGAAGGCGAAGTTCGGCGCCCAGCTGACCGTCACGCGGTGGCGGTCGATCAGCTCGACCCAGCGTAGCGGTTCGGCCAGGATCGGCGCCGTCGGCGCGTGGACCTGGTCGGAGGCCAGGATCACCGGCACGGCCATCAGGAAGACGAAGCCGCCGACGTGGTCGAGCGGCATCCAGTTGAAGAAGACCTCGCGGCCGCGCTCCAGCGCGACGCCCTGGCGCGCGGCGGCGCTCATCGAGAGGATCGCGGCGTGGCGCTGGCAGACGCCCTTGGGCGTGCCGGTGCTGCCCGAGGTCAGGATGATGACGGCGGTTTGGCCGGGGTCGCGGGCCGGCGTCGGCTCGGCGGGCGATCCGGTCCCGAGGGCCGCCGTCTCGACCACCGCGAGCTCGCCGCCGAAGAGGGCGCGGGCCCTGAGGGCGGCCGCGCCGCCGACCAGCCTCGGCCGCCCGAGCACCGCCCAGACCGCCCGAAGCCGCTCGAAGGCCGCCGGGTCGGCGCCGGCATCGGGCAGGGCGATCGGCGCCGGCACCATTCCGCCCAGCACGCAGGCCCAGAAGGCGCCGAGGAAGCCGGCGGCGCCGGCGGTGTCGAGCAGCAGGATGTCGCCCGCCGCGGCGCCGGCCGCCCGCAGCCCGCCGAGCATGCGCAGCGCCCGCCCCCGCAGCTCGGCATAGCTCTCGCGCCGCTCCGCGAGATTCTCGTCCAGGTAGCTGATGCCCCGGTCGGTGGCCGCGGCGCGCTCCAGCGCCTCCGCGAGGGTCCGGGGATGGTCGGCGGGAACGACCAGGGGGGCGCCCTCGGCGACCGCGTCCCGCTCGGACAGGCGCCGGCCGATCTCGGCGCGCTCGGCCGAGGGGCCGCGCGCCTCGGCGGCCTGTCCGGATGCCGGCCGGCCGTCGGGCGTCAGGCGGCGGCGGCTCGGGAAGCGCGGCGTGCTGCGCGGCAGGGCGGCGACGGCGGCGTCCGCGACGCCGTCACGTGCCCGGAAGCCCTCGGCCAGCCGTTCGAGTGCCGCGACGTCCCACAGCGGCAGGCCGGCGAGCAGCGCATCGCTCTCGCGGCCGGCGGGGGCGAGCCTGGCGACGGCGGCGACCCGGTCGAGGCCGTGGCGCTCGGCGATGCCTTCGGGCAGGGGCGACAGGGCGCCGGGGCCGGCCAGCCAGGCGACGCGCCGGCTCCTGCCGGCGGCGTCCTCGAGATCCAGCACCCGGGCCGCGGCGATGCCGGGCAGCTGCCGCAGCGCCGCTTCCGATTGCTCCGCTCCGCCCGGTCCGGTGGTGTCGAACTCGTCCACGGCCGCTGCTCCCGGCTCCTCGGAATCGACGGCGTCTTGGCCAATCTGGGTGGCCGTACGAGAACCGGACACACGCACAAATAGCATCCAGCGGCAAGGCCAACGGAGGCGGACTATGCCCGATAGGTGGCCCCCTTTCAAGTTAAGCCCCGGTAACCTTGCGGACCCCCCACGCATTGAGACATCCTCGGCGCCGCAGCAACATAGGGAGTGTCGAGGAGGTGGGCGGCAGAGGCCCCAGCGCCGGCCCGGACGGCTGGTTCGTGCGGCCGCAGCGCGCCGGCGCGGCCGGCGAGAGCCGTTGCCGGCTGTTCTGCTTCCCCGGGGCCGGCGGCGTTCCCGGCAACTTTCACGGGTGGGAATCGGGCTTTCCGGAGACCGTCGAGCTCTGGCTGGCACGGCTGCCGGGGCGCGAAAGTCGCGCCGCCGAGCCCCTGCCCGGCAGCATCCGGGACCTGGCGGAAATCCTGGCCGGGATCGTCGCGCCGGCGCTCGACCGGCCCTTCGCGCTGTTCGGCTACTCGATGGGCGGGACCGTCGCCTACGAGCTGGCCCTCGCGCTGCTGGCGCGCGGCCTGCCGCCGCCGCGCCACCTCTTCGCCGCGGCCAGCCGCTCGCCGCTGCAGCCGCGCGCGCTGCCGCCGATCCACGCGCTGCCGTCCGAGGCCTTCTGGCAGGCGCTGACCGAGGACGACCGGCCGCCGGCGGACGCCGCGATCCTCGCCGAGCTGGAGCCGCGCCTGCGCAGCGACCTGCGGCTGCTCGAGACCTACCGGCCGCCGGTGGAGCCGCAGCCGCTGGCCTGCCCGATCACCGTCTTCGGCGGCCGCGAGGATCGGCTGCTCGACCTCGAGGACCTGGCGCTCTGGCAGGGCGTGAGCGGCGCCGGCTGCGAGATCGTCGTGCTCGACGGCGGCCACGGCTTCGCCTTCGAGGCCTCGGCCGGCGCCGAGCTGCGCCTCAGGATCCGGCAGGCGCTCGGGGCCTGACGGGGCCGGGGCCGAACGACCGAGATCAGCGACCCGGACGCCGCGGCCGACCGGCTCCCACGGCCTCGGCAAGCGCATCGAGGCTGGGTTCGAGATCGACCAACGTCGTCGCCGAGATCCGCTCGCTGTCGCTGCCGACGAACCGCGTCCGCGCCGTAGGGCGCCCGGCGTCAGCGCCGATAGTACTTCCGCTCTATGAAAGCTCCGGGCCTTCAGGCAGCAGGCCTTGAAACCTGCGTCCCGAGCCGCAGGGGCAGGGGTCGTTGCGGCCGAGCTTCTCGATCAGCTCCTTGTCGCCGTGGACGACGCGGTCACCGCGCTTGACCCGGCTCTCCGAGTTGAAACCCCTTCCGGCGCTTGCTCATGGTCTCAAGCGAGACCTCATCGATCCTGCGTGCCATGGCGCACCCCCTTCCTGTCTCCTGAGTCGCTTCGGCCGGCGTCCGGCGCGGGGGAGGGCTTATGGAGAGAAGCGCTCGCACCGTCAAGCCGGCATCGGCGTTCGCCGCGGTGCGTGGAGCGGCCCGGGTTGATTGGTCTCGAGGCACCGCGACATCGAGGACGTGGGCCGGCGCTGCCGTGGCGGAGAGCGAGGCGCCGCGCCAGCCGGTTTCGGGCCGGCCGATACACGCTCGGAGGAGGCCGGGGCGCCCAGTTCGCCTCGGCAGCAATGGCCGCTCCCGCTCCCTCAGCCTGCGGCGAGCAGACGCTTCGCCGCACGCACCGCGACCGGGTAGCCCTCGGCGCCGAGGCCGGCGATGACGGCCGTCGCGACCGTCGAGACGTAGGAGTGGTGGTAGAGGGGCTCGCGGCGATGGACGTTCGAGATGTGCAGCTCGATGAGCGGCCCCGGGAACATCTTGAGCGCGTCGAGCAGCGAGACCGAGGTGAAGCTGAGCCCGGCCGGATTGATGACCAGGGCGCCGGCCGCGTCGATCGCCTCGTGCACCCAGTCGATCAACTGGCCTTCCCAGTTGGTCTGCCGGAACGCCAGCGGACTGTCGCCAGCCTCCTGCCGGCACAGGGCCTCGATCTCGGCAAGGGTGGTGGTGCCGTAGATCGCCGGCTCGCGCCTGCCCAGGCGGTTGAGGTTGGGGCCGTTGAGGACATGGATGGCCGTGCTCACGTCTGCCTCCCTTCGTGGGGCGCGAAGGCATCCGGCCCCCGCTCGTCTCGCCCCTTGTAACGTAACGGCAAAGGCGCGGCGGCCGGAGGAGGATCTCCGGCACGGCCGGGCCAAAGCCAGGCGGCCACCGCCAGCCGGCCGGCGGGCCGCTCACCGCATCGCGAAGAGCTCCTGGTGGAAGCGCTCGCCGACCGGCAGTCCCTGGGCCGCGAAGTTCCTGCGCAGGGATTCGCCGAAGCCCGCCGGGCCGCAGAACCAGAAGCTGGCCTCCCGCCAGTCCGGCACGGCCGCGCGGATGCGCTCGCCGGTCAGCAGGCCGTCGCGGGCGTCGACCAGCAGGTGCAGGCGGACCTGCGCGGCCTCGGCGTCGGCCGTCAGCTTGGCGAGGGCCGTCTCGTCGTAGTCGGTCGTCGTGTGGAACAGGTCGACGAGGGGCAGGCGGGCGCCCTCCGGATCGGCCTGGCGTCGCAGCGCCAGGTGCTTCATGCCGGCGATGAAGGGCGTGATGCCGATGCCGCCGCCGATCCAGATCTGGCGGGGCCGGCCGTCGTCGAAGTCGAAGCAGCCGTAGGGCCCCTCGATCGTCACCGGCTGGCCGACCTTCAGGGTCTGGCGGAGCCGGCCGGTGTGGTCGCCCAGCTCCTTGGTGACGAAGCGGATGCGCCGGGCCTCGTCGTTCCAGGCCGAGGCGATGGTGTAGGGGTGCGCGCCCTCCGAGGCTTCCGAGGTCGCGAAGGCGAACTGGCCGGGCCGATGCCCCGGCCAGCCCTGGGGCACGTCGATCTCGGTCTCGAGGGCCTTGACGCCGGGATAGTAGCGGAGCGAGGCGATCCGGCCCCGGACCCGCCGCCCCCAGCCGACGCGGCCCAGCAGGGAGACGGCTGCCGCGTAGGTCCCGGCGGCCATCAGCAGCGCCAGCACGACGCCGAGCGGCGAGGTCCAGTAGCCGAACCTGGTCAGCACCACCGAGTGGAACACCAGCACCAGGTAGGCCGCCGGCAGCAGGCGGTGCGTCCTGTGGAACAGCCGGTAGGGGAAGGCGGTGACGAGCGCCAGCACGATCAGCAGCATCGCCGCGTAGAAGGCCCATTCGCCCAGGCCCTCGGCGGCGCCGCGCAGGCTGGCGAGGACCTGGGCGACCGGGTTCTCGAGCGCTGCCCGCGCACCGCGCGCCGGCCGGGCCATCCAGCCCAGCCCGACCGCCCACTTCGGCCCCTCGCTCCACAGCCAGTGGGCCAGCGAGACGACGAGCGCCGCGATGCCGAGCCACTTGTGCAGCCGGTACATCTTGTCGAGGCCGCCGAGCCGGCGTTCCGGCCAGCGCGGCCGCAGGGCCAGGACCATGGCGACGCTCATGCAGGCGATGGCGACGACGCCGCTGTACTGCAGCATCGCCTGGCGCAGCGCGCCGAAGCCGGCCGTCTGGAGCAGCTGCGGCTCCGCGAGCAGCCAGAGCGCCGTCAGGAGCGCCAGCAGCAGCCAGAACGTGCGCCTGATCGTCCGCATGATGCTTCGCTCCGCTGCTCGCTATGCGGGGGTTGCGTATGGCCATTGCCGCCGCACGTCTTTGACGTGCGTCAAGGAGCGCGGGCTGCCGGTGTGCGAGGGGCGGCGGCCGTCAGGCCGCCTCCGGCTCCGAGCCCCGCGCGCGCCGCTCCTGGCGCGCCAGATAGGCGTAGTAGAGCAGGGGGATGACCAGCAGGGTCAGCAGGGTCGAGATCAGGATGCCGAAGATCAGCGAGATCGCCAGGCCCTGGAAGATCGGGTCGTCGAGGATGAAGAAGCCGCCGAGCATCGCGGCGAGGCCGGTCAGGGCGATCGGCCGGGCGCGGACGGCGGCGGCCTCGACGACCGCCTCGTGGAGCGGGCGCCCCGCGGCCCGGGCGTGGTTGACGAAGTCGATCAGCAGGATCGAGTTGCGCACGATGATGCCGGCGAGGCCGATCATGCCGATCATCGAGGTCGCGGTGAACTGTGCGCCGAGCAGGGCGTGGCCCGGCATGATGCCGATCAGGGTCAGCGGGATCGGGGCCATGATGACCAGCGGCACGAGGTAGCTTTTGAACTGCCCGACGACCAGCAGGTAGATCAGGGCGAGGCCGACCAGGTAGGCGAGGCCCATGTCCCGGAAGGTCTCGTAGGTGATCTGCCACTCGCCGTCCCACTTGACCGAGAAGCGCGTGGTGTCGCCCGGCTGGGCGATGAAGTGCTGCGCCAGGTGCAGGCCGTCGACCGGGTCGCGGCCCAGCTTCGAGACCAGCGCGAACATGCCGTAGAGCGGGCTGTCGGTCGCCCCGGCGTCGTCGCCGACGACATAGGCGTAGGGCAGCAGGTCCTTGTGGTAGATCGCCTTCTCCCAGCCGGCCCGGACCACCCGCACGACCTCTGAGATCGGCACCAGCGCGCCGCTCGAGGAGCGCACCTGCAGGGCCAGCAGCTGGTCGAGCGAGGCCTGGTCGCCGGCCGGCAGGCGCAGGCGGATCGGCAGGGCGACCTTCTCGCGCCCGTCCAGCACGTAGGTCGCGTCGTCGCCCGACAGCGCGGTCCTGAGCGCGCGCGCGATCGCGGCCTGGGACAGGCCGAGGCGGGCCGCCCTTTCCCGGTCGACCACGACGACGTCGCGCGGCGAGTCGGCCTCGACGCTGGTGTCGACGTCGACGAGATCGGGGTTGGCCCGGAAGTCGCCGGCCAGCGCCGTCGCGACGGCGCGCAGCCTGGCGTAGTCGGGGCCGTAGATCTCCGCGACGATCGGCGCCAGCACCGGCGGGCCCGGCGGCACCTCGACGAGCTTGACCGAGGCGCCGTAGCGCTCGGCGATCGCCGCGAGCTTCGGGCGGACGGCCAGCGCGATGGCGTGACTCTGGCGGTCGCGCCCGGCCTTGTCGACCAGCTCGACCTGCAGGTCGCCGACCGTCGGGCCGGCGCGCAGGTAGTACTGCCGGACCAGGCCGTTGAAGGTGATCGGCGCACTGGTGCCGGCGTAGCCCTCGTAGCTCTCGACCTCGGGCACGCCGGCCAGCGCGCGCGCCAGCTCGCCCAGCACCCGGTCGGTCTCCTCCAGGGTCGAGCCCTCGGGCATGTCGAGGACGACCTGGAACTCCGACTTGTTGTCGAAGGGCAGCATCTTGAGGATCACCGCCTTGACGACGACGAGGCCGCCGGCCAGGACGACCAGCGCGACGACGCCGGCGAACAGCAGCAGGCGCCGGCCGCCGGCGCCCGGGCCGTCGAGGAAGGGGTGCATCAGCCGGCGGAACAGCCGGTCGAGCCAGCGCTCCTCGCGCCGCTCGGCCGCCGCCGGCGCCGGCGCGTGGTGGTGCCGCATGATCTTCAGGCAGAGCCAGGGCGTCGCGACCAGGGCGACGACCAGGGACAGCAGCATGCCGGCCGAGGCGTTGATCGGGATCGGCCGCATGTAGGGCCCCATCAGGCCGCTGACGAAGGCCATGGGCAGCAGGGCGGCGATGACCGTGAAGGTCGCCAGGATCGTCGGCCCGCCGACCTCGGAGACCGCGGCCGGGATCGCCGACTTCAGGGACTTGTGGCCGAGTGCCGCGTGGCGGTGGATGTTCTCGACGATGACGATCGCGTCGTCGACCAGGATGCCGATCGAGAAGATCAGCGCGAAGAGCGAGACGCGGTTGATGGTGAAGCCGAGGCCCCAGGAGGCGAAGAGCGTCAGCATCAGGGTGATCGCGACGGCGCTGCCGACGACGATGGCCTCGCGCCAGCCCAGGGTCGCCAGGACCAGCAGCACGACCGAGGCCGTCGCGAAGAGCAGCTTGTGGATCAGCTTGTCGGCCTTGTCGGTCGCGGTCCTGCCGTAGTCGCGGGTGACCGCGACCTCGACGCCCTGGGGGATCTCGACGCCGCGCAGCGCCGCGATCCGCTCGGCGACGGCGCGGGTGATGTCGGCGGCGTTGGTGCCGGACTTCTTGGCGATGGCGAGGGTGACGGCCGGGGCCCGGCCGCTCTTCGGGCCGGGCCGGCCGGGCGGTGCGCCGTACCAGGCGTAGCGCGCCGGCAGGTCCGCCCCGCGCGTCACCCGGGCGACGTCGGAGAGGAAGACCGGCTGGCCGTTCTTGAGCCCGATGACCAGGCCGGCGACCTCGTCGGCATCGGCCAGGAAGGTGCCGGCGGTGACCGGGACGTCGCGGTTGCCGGCGACCCGGTCGCCGGCCTGGGTCACCACGTTGGCGGCCTGGAGCGCGCCGGCCAGGTCCTCGACCGACAGGCCGTAGGCCGCGAGCTTCGCCGAATCGAGCGTGACCGTGACGGCGCGGTCCGGCGCGCCGATCGTGTAGACGTCGCGCGTGCCCGGGATGCGCTTGAGGTCGGTCTCCAGCATGTGCGCGACCTCGGCGAGCTCGACGCGGCCGCGCGAGGGGTCGTCGGTCCAGAGCGTCAGGGCCATGACCGGCACGTCGTCGATGCCCATGGGCCGGATCAGCGGCTGCCCGACGCCGAGCCCCGGCGGCACGAAGTCGGCGTTCTGGTAGACCTGGTTGTAGAGCCGCACGATCGCCGTCTGGCGCGGCACGCCGACCTGGAACTCGACGGTCACGACGGCCATGCCCGGCCGGCTCACCGAATAGACGTGCTTGACGCCCTTGATCTCGGAGAGCTTCTGCTCCAGCGGGAAGGCGACGAGGTTCTCGACGTCCTGGACGTCCGCGCCCGGGAAGGGGACGAAGACGTTGGCCATGGTGACGTCGATCTGCGGCTCCTCCTCGCGCGGCGTGACGACCAGCGCGAAGAGGCCGGCGAGCACGGCGACCAGCGCCAGGATCGGCGTCAGGCGCGAATCCTGGAACGCCCGCGCGATGCGGCCGGCGAAGCCGAGCGGCGCCGGTTCCGGAGCCTCGGTCATGGCTGGCTCTTGGCGCGCGCCTCGGCGGCATAGGTCACGGCGGCGACCGGATCGGCGGCGATGAGCTCGCCGGCCGACAGCCCCGCGAGGACCTCGACCTTGTCGTCCAGCCGGTGGCCGAGGCGGAGCTGGCGCAGCGCGACCTCCCTGCCCTGGACCACGTAGACCCCGCTGACCTCGCTGCGCTGGACCAGCGCGCTGACCGGGATCAGCAGCCGGGTCGCCTCGCCGATCTCGAAGGCGCACTTCACGGTCTCGCCGGGGAACAGCCCGAGGTCGCGCTGCGGCAGCTCCAGGCGGACCGTGAAGCTGTGGGTCTCGGGATCGGCGTAGGGGAAGACCACGACCTTGGTGGCGGCGACGCGCCTGGCGCCGGTGCCGTCGAGCAGGATGTCGGCCGTCGCGTACCTGCGGATCGCCGCCGCCGCGGTCTGGGGAATCCGGACGGAGACCCGGAGGGCGTCGAGCGAGATGCCCGTGATCAGCGGCTGCCCGGGCTGCACTTCCTCGCCGACCTGGACGAAGCGTTTCGTGACGTAGCCGGCATAGGGCGCCATGACCGCGGTGTAGTCGAGCTGCTGCTGCGCCGTGCGCAGCGCCGCCTGGGCCGTGTCGCGGCGCGCGCGGGCGGCGTCGAAGGCGGCCTTCGAGGCCGTCCCGTGGGAGAAGAGCGTCTCGATGCGCGAGAAGTTCGCCCGGGCCTCCTCGTAGGCGGCCTCGGCCTGATGCACCGCCGCCTGCTGCTCGACGTCGGTCAGGCGCAGGATCAGCGCGCCCTTGGGCACGTAGTCGTTGACGTCGTAGGGCAGCTCCAGCACGCGCCCCGCGGTCTGCGCCGACATCGTCGCCTCGTGGACCGCCTCGACGACGCCGTCCCAGATCTGCTCGCGGCGCGCCGTCACCGGCGTCACCTCGAGCGTCGCGAAGGGCAGGGCGGCGGCCGAGGGCGCCTGCTGGGCCGGAGCCGGTGCGGCGGACAGCGTGGCGAGAAGCGCGAGCGCGGCGGCGAGAGCGGGAGGTCCCATGATCGGCGTTCCGGCCCGCCCTACTTCGGGAAGGCCGTGCCGGGCCTGACGCCGACCGCGCGCAGGATCATCGCCAGCGGACAGAACCCCGTGACCGAGGCCTGCATGAGATTGACGCCGACGAAGGCCGTGAAGAGCAGCCACCAGGGCGAGACGAAATGGGCGAGCGCGACGCTCGCGACGACGAAGGCACCGGCAAACAGCAGGACGAAGCGGTCGACGTTCATGGCCCTCTCCCTCTTTGCGCGGGGCGCGCACCGACGGGCGCCCGCGGGCGCAACAGTGCCAAAAGTTGCAGGAGGACGGACTGACCCAGGTCAAGCGGAGGTGGATCGGGACGGGGCGCCGGTCCCGACCGGCGTTCCCGTGACGTCAGTCGGGCCGCCCGCGCTGTACCCTCAGGCCGTCGACGAGGACGTCGATCAGCCGGCGCACGCTGGCCTGCCAGCCGGGCTGGCCGTGCTGCATGCACAGGCCGATCAGGGCGTGCAGCAGATCGTGGGGGCCGATGTCGGGGCGGATCGCGCCGGCGGCGACGGCGCGCTCGAGCAGACTGCCGACCGCCGCCCTCAGGCGCTGCTTCGAATAGGTGAAGAGCTCCGAGTCGCCGTGCGCGGCCAGCGCCAGCGCGGCGGCCATGCCCTTCTTGGTGGCGACCAGCTCGACGTTGCGGTGCAGCCAGCTGCGCAGCGCCTCGACCGGGTCGTCGGCGCCCTGCAGCCGCTCGGCCAGCTCGGCGACCTGCTCGACCTCGCGGCGGTAGACCGCCTCGAACAGCGCCTCGCGGGTCGGGAAGTGGCGGTAGAGCGTGCCGATGCCGACCCCGGCTTCGCGCGCCACGGCCTCCAGGCTGGCGTCGGCGCCGCCGGCGCTGAACACCGTCTTGGCCGCCACGAGCAGGCGCTCGCGGTTGCGCAGCGCATCGGCGCGCGGCTTGCGGCCAGCGCCCGTCTCCGCCTCCGCTTTCTTCGTCGCCTGCCTCTTGTCTGCCACCGCTCGCGCACCAGATCGGAAAAATAACCGGAGGATGCCTCCGTCTCCTTGAAAAGCGGAGGAACCCTCCGTATAAAAGGGTCCATGCACATCTGAGCAGGTCGGCTGCGTCCGTCAAGCCCATCCGGCCCCGACCCGGCCCCTCCCGGCGCCCCGGAGCCGCGCCGCCCCAAGGCCGCACCGCCTGCCCCGTGCCCGCCCGATCCATTCGACGATACACCGACGGGAGCAGTCCATGAGCTTCTCGATATCGCTTTCCGTGAACGGCGTGACGCGGGAGGTCGCGCTCGACGACCCGCGGGTCACGCTGCTCGACCTGCTGCGCGAGCGGCTTCACCTGACCGGCAGCAAGAAGGGCTGCGACCGCGGCCAGTGCGGCGCCTGCACGGTCCTGCTCGACGGCCGGCGCGTGAATGCCTGCCTGGCACTGGCGGTCGCCTGCGACGGCGCCGAGGTCGTCACCATCGAGGGCCTGGCCGCCCAGGACCCGAGCGGGGCCGACGGCCTCCATCCCGTCCAGGCCGCCTTCATCGCCCACGACGGCTTCCAGTGCGGCTTCTGCACGCCCGGCCAGATCATGAGCGCGGTCGGCCTGATCCGCGAGGGCCAGGCCGGCGACGACCCCGAGCGGGTGCGCGAGGGCATGAGCGGCAACCTCTGCCGCTGCGGCGCCTACGCCGGGATCACCGAGGCGGTGCTGGAGGCCCAGCGCGTCCTCACGGCCGGGGATGCGGGCCACGAGCAGGAGGACGCGGCGTGAAGCGCTTCGACTACGTGAGGCCGGCGACGGTCGCCGAGGCCGTCGCCGCGGCCGCCGAGCCCGGTGCCGCCTATCTCGCCGGCGGCACCAACCTGCTCGACCTGATGAAGAGCGGCGCCGCCGCGCCGGGCCGGCTGGTCGACGTCAGCCGCCTGCCGGGGCTCGACCGCATCGAGGAGCTACCCGACGGCGGCCTGCGCATCGGCGCCCTGGTGCGCAACGCCGACCTGGCTCACGATTCGGATTTCGCCCGGCGCTTCCCGGCGATTGCCGAGGCCCTGCTGTCCGGCGCCTCGGCGCAGCTCAGGAACGCCGCGACGGTCGGCGGCAACCTGCTGCAGCGGACCCGCTGCGCCTGGTTCGCCGACCCGGCCAGCGCCTGCAACAGGCGGGCACCCGGAAGCGGCTGCGACGCCCGCGGCGGCGACAGCCGGCAGCAGGCCGTGCTGGGCTGGAACGAGGCCTGCGTCGCGACCCATCCCTCGGACTTCTGCGTGCCGCTGGCGGCGCTCGACGCGGTGGTCGAGATCGAGGGCCGGGCGGGGCGTCGCGCGGTGGCGTTCGAGGATTTCCACCGGCTGCCGGGCCAGACGCCGGAGCGGGAGACCACGCTGGCGCAGGGCGAACTGGTCGTCGCCCTGCGCCTGCCGGCCGGGGCCGAGGCCTTCTCGGCGAACGCCCGCTACCTCAAGGTCCGCGAGCGCACCTCCTTCGCCTTCGCGGTGGTCTCGGCGGCCGCCGCGCTGCGCCTGGAGGGCGGCCGGATCGCCGAGGCCCGGCTCGCCCTCGGCGGCGTCGCGGCGAAGCCCTGGCGCTGCCCGGAGGCCGAGGCCCTGCTGGCCGGCCGTCCGCCCGGGCCGGAGGCCTTCCGTCAGGCCGCCGAAGCGGCGCTCGCCGAGGCCCGCGCGCCCGGCGACAACGCCTTCAAGATCGAGCTGGCGCGGCGTACCGCGGCGCGCGCCCTGACGCTGGCCCTGGCCGGCACGCCGGCGCGCGTTCCGGCGCTGCCGGCCTCTCCCTTCGCCCCCGTTCCCGGAGCTCTCGTCCATGCCTGAGATCACGCTCACCCAGGACCCGGTCCACCTGCGGCACGGCTCGAACATCGGCCGGCCGCTGACCCGCCGCGACGGCCTGCTCAAGGTCACCGGTGCCGCTCGCTACGCCGCCGACAACAACCCGAAGGGCCTGCTCCACGCGGTCGTCGCGGTCAGCACGGTCGCGCGCGGCCGCGTCGTCGCGCTCGACGTCGAAGCCGCCATGGCCCACCCCGGTGTCGTCGAGGTCATGACCCCGGCGAACCGGCCGGCGCTGGCCGGCGACCCCGACGCCAAGCCCAATCCCCTGGTGTTCCGGCTCGACCTGCTGCAGAGCGACCGGGTGCGCTATGCCGGCCAGCCGATCGCCTTGGTCGTCGCCGAGACCCTGGAGGCGGCGACCGAGGGGGCCGTGCTGCTGGCGCCGCGCTACGAGAGCGAGCCGCCGGCCGTCGGCCTGGACGACGGCGAGCGCTTCGTGCCGACGGCGGTCGGTCCGGGCGCCCCGGCCGAGTTGCGGCACGGCGACGTCGAGGCCGGGCTCGCGGCCGCCGCGCAGGCGATCGAGGCGACCTACGAGACCCCGCCGCAGTACCACAACCCGATGGAGCCCCACGCGGTGGTGGCCCGGTGGGACGGCGACCGCCTGACCCTCGACACGCCGAGCCAGGCCATGGCCATGGCCCGCCTGCGACTCGCCGCCCTGTTCGGCATCCCGCCCGAGAACATCCTGATCCGCAGCCCCTTCCTGGGCGGCGGCTTCGGCTGCAAGGGCCTGCTGTCCGGGCCCCAGGTGCTCGGCGTGATGGCGGCCAGGCTGGTCGGCCGGCCGGTCAAGCTGGCGCTGACCCGGGCCCAGCTCTACGGGCCGGTCGGCCACCGCTCGCCGACCCGCCAGCGCCTGCGCCTCGGCGCCGACGGCGAGGGCCGCCTGACCGCGCTGGAGCATCACACGCTGATGAGCAGCAGCCGCTTCGACGAGTTCTTCGAGCCGGCTTCCAACGCCTCGCACGCGCTCTACGCCAGCCCGGCGATCGCGACGCTGCACGAGGCGGTGCGCCTCGACTGCGGCACGCCGATGTTCATGCGGGCGCCCGGCGAGGCGCCCGGCTCGGCGGCCCTGGAGAGTGCGGTCGACGAGATGGCCGAGGCCTGCGGCCTCGACCCGCTGGAGTTCCGACTGAGGAACTACGCCGAGGTCGAGCCGACGACCGGCCGGCCCTTCTCCTCGAAGGCGCTGCGCGAGTGCTATGCCCGCGGGGCGGAGCGCTTCGGCTGGGAGCGGCGGCCGCTGGCGCCGCGCAGCCTGCGCGACGAGCACGGCCTGCTGGTCGGCTGGGGAGTCGGCACCGCGATCTTCCCGGCGCTGATGTTCGAGGCCGAGGCACGAGCGGTGATCCGGCGCGACGGCGGCGGCACGGTCGAGATCGGCGCCTGCGACATGGGACAGGGCGCCTGGACCGCGCTCGCCCAGATCGCCGCGGACGCCGTCGGGCTCGACGGCGAGAGGGTGGAGTTCCGCTCCGGCAGCTCCGACCTGCCCGACGGCGGCATCGCCGGCGGCTCGGCGCACACCGCCACGGCCGGCTCGGCGATCCACAGCGCCGGCGCTGCGGTGGTCGCCCGGCTGGCCGAGCTCGCCATGGCCGACGAGCGCTCGCCGCTGTTCGGCGCCGGCAACGCCGGCGTCGTCGCCCGCGACGGACGGCTCCATCGCCGCGACGACGAAAGCCGCAGCGAGGGCTATGCCGAGATCCTGGAACGGGCAGGCCTCGCCGAGGTCGAGGCGCGTGGAAAAGGCGCGATGGACGCGGCGGCGCAGCAGCGCTACGCGATGCAGGCCCACGGCGCGGTCTTCGCCGAGGTCAAGGTCGACCCCGACCTCGGCCAGGTCCGCGTCACCCGCCTGGTCGGCGCCTTCGCGGCCGGCCGGATCATCAATCCCCGGATGGTCGTCAGCCAGTACTACGGCGGCATGATCTGGGGCGTGTCCTTCGCCCTGCACGAGCAGGCCGTCATGGACCGGCGCTCGGGGCGGCCGATGAACGCGGACCTGGCCGGGTACCACATCCCGGTCAACGCCGATCTGCCGGCCCTGGAGACGATCCTGGTCGAGGAGGAGGACCCCCACGTCAACGCCCTCGGCATCAAGGGCGTCGGCGAGATCGGCATCACCGGCACGGTCGGCGCGATCGCCAACGCGGTCTGGCACGCGACCGGCGTGCGGGTCCGCCAGTTCCCGATCACCCTCGACCGGCTGCTGGGCTAGGACGGGTCCCATTCGATGTGCGGGTCGACGATGATCTCGACGTCGTCGACCGCCAACAGCCGGTTGCTCGGCGGCTGCTCCCGGGCGTGGAAGTCGCTGTTGATGCCGCCCAGGATGATGTCGACCTCGTCGCCGTCGCTCGACAGCGGCAGCAGCAGGACGGCCACGACCTTCCAGCTGCTGGCATCCAGCCACTTGGCGCTGCCCTGTGCGAGCACCGGAGCCCGGCGGCGAACGACGGTGCCGAAGAGAAACCGGATGAAGTCGCTCGACTCGCCGTAGGTGGTCTCGTCGACCATCCGGCCGGTCAGGTCCCGTTGGCTCAGTTCGCGGACCTGCGTGCCGATCAGACGATAGCGGAAGCGCAGGGGGGCTTCGACGACGTCCACCATGAAGACCGACGGCAGCAGGTCCTTGATGGCCGCGGGATCGAAGTCCTTTCGGGACGGCATCGACCTGGTTCTCGGCAGCTGCTGCCAGTACCTCTCGAGCCGGCTCAGCACCCGCGAATGGATGTGCGCGGTGTCGCCGGGCTTGCCCTCGACGACGGGGACCTGCCCGGGCGCGTCGCTGAACGGCGCTACCACCTGATCATCCCTGTCCTGTTCGCCCGTGCCCGATCCCCGTGCCCGATCCCCGTGCCCGATCTCCGGGCCCGATCCCTCTGCCGGGCCTGCCGCTTCTCGCGGGGAGGGGGCGGTGTCGAATCTGCAACTTTAGATCTGCGCAGTCGAGGGCCATGTCAACCGATGCCGGACCGCTGCGAGCGCCGGCGTCGCCTCGACGTCAACCGCCGCGCTCGATCGTCAGGCTCGCCATCCAGTCGATTTCCAGGCGTTCGGTGGCACCCAGGGGGACGACGCCGCAGAAGCTGCCGGTGGTGACGACCTGGCCGGCGCGCGGCCCCTCCGCCCCCCGGACCGGCGCCTTGGCCCAGGCGACGAGCGGCGCCAGCGGATCGCCGTTCGGATGGGCCGCGGTTCCTTCGAAGACGGTCTCGCCGTCGCCGCGGACCGCGAGCGGCGGCAGGGCGGCCAGCCGTCCGGGCGCGATGTCCGGGCCGAGCAGGTAGCCGCCGTTGCCGAGCCGGTCGGCGAGGAACAGCGGGAACGGCGCGCCGGGTCCCTCGACGAGGCGCAGGCGGATCACCTCGACACCGAGATGGACGGCGGCGACCGCGGCCCGCACCGTCTCTTCCGTCGCGTCCTCCGGCGGCGGAAGCTCGGCGCCGAGCCGGAAGGCGATCTCGACCTCGATCGCCTCGGCGCCCCAGCCGGCGAGCGAGGCCCGGCCGTCCGGCCCGAAGCGGCCGAGCCGCGCGATCGGGGCCCCGACAGATTGCCCGTCCGGGCGGATCGCGACCTTCCAGGCGACGGCCGGCGTGCCGAGCGCCCGCAGGGTCGCCGCCTGGACGGCCAGCGCCGCCTCGAAGCTGTCCGGCACCGTCAGCTCGGCGGCGGCCAGCTTCCGGCTGTCGCGCTCCGCCTCGGCCAGGGCCCGGGCGAGGCTTGCGACCTCGGGATACTCGCTGTTCCGCGCCATCCGCATCACCCGTCATCCCGGAGGCCGCTTTGCCCGACATCTGCGATGCCGTCGGCAAAGCGGGCTGTCCGGGAGCCGGGGCCACGAGCCGCGGCGGAACGGCTCCGGGTCCCGGCTCGCAAGGCGCGCGCTCTGAAAGCCTGTCGGCTCCCGGGCTCGCCCGGCGGCCGGGATGACGAAGAAGAGGACCTGTCTCCGGTCCCGGCCATCGTCGGCTCAGCCGGCGAGCAGGCCGCGGCGGGCGAGGCTGCGCATCAGGTCGGCGGCGCCGAAGCGCCAGGGCTCGCAATCCTGGCTGTGGCGCATGCGGCTGACCAGGCTGCCGAGCTCGGGCGCCGCCACCGTGACGACGTCGCCCAGGTGGTGGGTGAAGCCCTGGCCCTCGCCGTCGCGGTCCTGGGTCGGCGCGAAGAGCGTGCCGAGAAACAGCGCCGCGCCGTCCGGGTACTGGTGCTGCGGCCCGACCATCTGGCGCACGAGGTCGGCCGGGTCGCGGCTGATCCGCGACATGTCGGAGCTGCCTTCCAGCCGGAAGTTGTCCTCGCCCTCGACGATCAGGCTCACGGTCATGCGCCGGACCCGTTCGAGATCGAAGGTGCCGTCGAAGAAGCGCAGGAACGGCCCGACGACGCAGCTCGCGTTGTTGTCCTTGGCCTTGGAGAGCAGCAGGGCCGATCGGCCCTCGACGTCGCGCAGGTTGACGTCGTTGCCCAGCGTCGCGCCGACGATGCGCCCGTCCGAGGCGACCACCAGCACGACCTCGGGCTCCGGGTTGTTCCAGGTCGACATGGGATGCAGGCCGGCGTCCAGGCCCGTGCCGACGGCCGAGAGCGGCTGGGCCTTGGTGAAGATCTCGGCGTCGGGGCCGATGCCGACCTCCAGGTACTGGCTCCACATGCCGCGGGCGATCAGCGCCTCCTTGAGGCGCAGGGCCTCCTCCGACCCGGGCTTGAGCGCCTGCAGGTCGTCGCCGACGATGCCGGCGATGTCCTTGCGGATGCCGTCGGCGGCGGCCGGGTTGCCGCGCGCCCGCTCCTCGATGACCCGCTCGATCATCGAGATCGCGAAGGTGACGCCCGCCGCCTTCAGCGCCTGCAGGTCGACCGGCGCCAGTAGCCAGGGCTTCGCGGCGTCGCGGCCGTCCGGCGGCGTGTTGGCGAGGATCTCCTCCAGCGTGCCGAGCGGCTCGCCCGCGGCGGCGCGCAGCGCGGCGGCCGGATCGGCGGTCTCGCAGAGGTCGCGCATGGTCGGGAAGGCGGCCGTGACGTCGAAGACGCCCGCCTCGCGGATCGCGACGACCGCGGGGCCCGCGACGTCGGGCCGCCAGGCCCGTCCGGCCAGCGTGCCGGCGGTGCCGTCGGCCGGCAGGGCCGCCGCGGCGCTCAGTTCCAGCTTCGCCATGGTCACATCACCGCGCCGATCTGCCAGGGCACGAACTCGGCGTCGCCGTAGCCCAGGGCCTCGGACTTGCTCTTCTCGCCCGAGGCGACGCGCAGCATGGTCTCGAAGATCTCCCTGCCCTTGTCCTCGACCGACACGCCGTCCAGCACGTCGCCGCAGTTGATGTCCATGTCCTCGATCATCTTGCGGTACATCGGGGTGTTCGTCGCCAGCTTGATCGAGGGAGAGGGCTTGCAGCCGTAGGCCGAGCCGCGGCCGGTCGTGAAGCAGACCAGGTTGGCGCCGCTGGCGACCTGGCCGGTCGCCGAGACCGGGTCGAAGCCCGGCGAGTCCATGAACACGAAGCCCTTCTCGGTGACCGGCTCGGCGTAGCGGTAGACGCCGCGCAGCGTCGTCGTGCCGCCCTTGGCGGCGGCGCCCAGCGACTTCTCCAGGATCGTCGTCAGGCCGCCGGCCTTGTTGCCGGGCGAGGGGTTGTTGTTCATCTCGCCGCGGTTCCGCTCGGTGTAGTCCTCCCACCAGCGGATCAGCTCGACCAGCTTGCGGCCGACCGCCTCGTCGGCGGCGCGCCGGGTCAGCAGATGCTCGGCGCCGTAAATCTCCGGCGTTTCCGACAGGATCGCCGTGCCGCCGTGCTCGACCAGCAGGTCGACGGCGGCGCCCAGGGCCGGGTTGGCGGTGATGCCGGAATAGCCGTCGGAGCCGCCGCACTGCAGGCCGACGGTCAGCTCGGAGGCCGGGATCGCCTCGCGGGTCGCGCGGTTCGCGGCCGGCAGCATCTCCTTCAGGGCCGCGACGCCGGCCTCGACGGTCTTGCGGGTGCCGCCGAGGTCCTGGATCGTCATGGTCCGGAAGGTGTCGCTGTCCTCGACGCCGTAGGCCTCCTTCCAGGCGCTGATCTGAAAGGATTCGCAGCCCAGGCCGATGGTCAGCACGGCGGCCATGTTCGGGTTGGTCGCATAGCCCCACTGGGTGCGCTTCAGCGTCTCGTAGCCCTCGCCCCTGAGGTCGAGGGCGCAGCCGGTGCCGTGCACCAGCGCGATCACGCCGTCGATGTTCGGGTAGTCGGCCAGCACGCCGGAGCGCTCGATCTCGCGGGCGACGAAGCGCGCCGCCGTCGCCGAGCAGTTCACGCTGGTCAGGATGCCGACGTAGTTGCGCGTGCCGGCCTTGCCGTTGGCGCGCCGGTAGCCCTGGAAGGTCGCGCGCTGCTCGGGCGGCAGCAGCCGGTCGTTGGGCCTGGCCTCGGCGAAGCGGTAGTCGCGGGCGAAGTCGTGCAGGCCGACGTTGTGTTCGTGCACCCAGTCGCCCGGCGCGATCGCCGCGGTGGCGAAGCCGATGGTCTGGCCGAACTTGACCACCGCCTCGCCCTCGGCGATCGGCGCGATCGCCATCTTGTGGCCGCGCGGCACGGCGGCCGACGCCGTGACGCCGGCGGCGGCCTCGGACAGGCTGCCGCCCGCCTCGACCGCATCGACCAGCACCACGACGTTGTCGGAGCCGTGCAGGCGGATCGCCCGCGCGGGCGCCGCGCCAGTGACGCCGCTAGCCAAAGGCCTTCACCTCCTGCCGCTGCTCGCCGAGCTGCTCGATGCCGAGCTCGACCACGTCGCCGGCCTTGAGAAAGACGTTCGGCTTCATGCCCAGGCCGACGCCGGCCGGCGTGCCGGTCGTCACGACGTCGCCCGGCAGCAGCCGCATGAACCTGCTGAGGTAGGAGACGAGGTAGGCGATCGAGAAGATCATCTTGGCCGTGGTGCCGTCCTGCATGCGCTTGCCGTTGACGTCGCACCAGAGCCTGAGGTTCTGCACGTCGGCGACCTCGTCGGGCGTAACCAGCCAGGGTCCGAGCGGGCCGAAGGTCGGGGCGCTCTTGCCCTTGATCCACTGGCCGCCGCGCTCGATCTGGAAGGCGCGTTCCGAGACGTCGTGGCAGAGGCAGAAGCCGGCGACGTAGCCGAGCGCATCCTTCTCCTCGACCCGGTAGGCGGCCTGGCCCATCACGAAGGCGATCTCGACCTCCCAGTCGGTCTTGACCGAGCCCTCGGGCAGGACGATCGCGTCGTTCGGGCCGGACAGGCAGCTGGTCGCCTTGCTGAAGACCACCGGCTCGGTCGGGATCGCCAGGCCGGTCTCCTCGGCGTGGTCGACGTAGTTCAGGCCGATCGCGATGAAGTTGCCGACCTGGCCGACGCAGGGACCGAGGCGGGTGCTGGCCGGAACCTCGGGCAGGCTCGCCGGATCGACCTTGCGCAGCTTGTCGAGCCCGGCGGGCGACAGCGCCGGGCCGGCGATGTCGGGAACCACGGAGGAGAGGTCGCGGATCTTGCCGCCCTTGTCGAGAAGGCCCGGCTTTTCCGCCCCCGGCTCACCGAATCGAAGAAGTTTCACGCGTTCCGCCCTTTCCCTGTCATTGCTCCGCGTCCTCGCGGAGGGAGAACTCCAGCCGGTAGACGCCACGCTCCAGGCCGACGGCGCCCCGCTGCTCCAGGCCGCCCTCGACCAGGCGGTCGGCGGCGGTGTCCACGGCGCCCGAGGATACGCCTTCGACCAGAATGATCCAGCTCGGCACGCCGACCTCGCGGCCCTTGCGCTCCGCGGTCTCCAGTCCGCTGGCCTCGGGATCGGCGATGCAGAGGTGGACCCCGGTGACGCCCGGCAGCTCCTGGATCGCCGCCAGCGCCCCTCCCGTCAAGTGCGCCTTCAACAACGCGGCGTTGCGCGGCTCCGCGTCGAAGCGCAGCGTCAGCATCGTGCCGCCCTCGCCGGCCCCGTGCGACCAGACGGTCCGGCAGACGCCGCGGGCGGTGTTCCGGAAGTCGGCGGTCGAGCGCCTGGTCCAGTCGGTCGGGTTGTTCAGCCGCTCCAGATAGTCGGGGCCGACCAGCACCGCCTCGTCGCGCGCCTCGTAGAGCGTGAAGTACTCCGGGCTGCCGCGCTCCGCGACCAGCCGGCGGCCACGGTGGAAGCCGGGGATGGCGACGCGTTCGGGGATGTGCTGGCGGTCGTGCCACTCGATGAAGTTCTCCCGGCCTTCCGGCAGGATGTCGTTCCAGATGGCGACGACGGCGCGTCCGATCAGGCTCATCGCGGCTCCTCGTCAGGGGGGATCAATAGGTCGCGCGGCCGCCGGACAGGTCGAAGACGCCGCCGGTGGTGAAGCTGCAGTCGCCGGAGGCCAGCCAGGCGACCATCGCGGCGACCTCGTCGGGCTCCAGGAAGCGGCCCATCGGGATGCGCGCCAGGATCTCGTCCAGGCGCTGCCGCGGGGCGTCGCGGCTCATCGCGGTCAGCGAGGCGGCGGGCGTGATCGCATTGACCAGGATGCCGTCGCGCGCCAGCTCCTTGCCCAGGCTCTTGGTCAGCGCGACCAGGCCGGCCTTGGCGGCGCTGTAGGCGGCGGCCTGGGCCATGCCCTCCTTGGCCTGGATCGAGGCGACGTTGACGATCCGGCCGCGCCGCGCCTCGGCCGGCACCGCCAGCATCAGCGGCAGCAGCGCCCGGCAGGCCAGGAAGGCGCCGGTCAGGTTGACATCGAGGATGCGGCGGAACTCCTCGACGGGAATCTCCCAGGTCGGGTGCAGGTCGCCGACGATGCCGGCATTGTTGACCAGGATGTCGAGCTGGCCGTGGTCGCGGCCCAGGGTCTCGGCGGCGCGGGCGATGCTGGCCTCGTCGGTGACGTCGACGGCGGCGAAGCCGTCCCAGAGGCCGGCGGCCTCGCCCGCCGGGGCCGTGCGGTCCCAGGCGACCAGGCGGGCGCCGTCGGTCTTGAGGCGACGGCCGATCGCCGTGCCGAAGCCGCCGGCGGCGCCGGTGACGACGGCGAGCCGTCCGGAGAGGTCGTAGCGTGCAGTCACGGGGGATCGCGTCTCTCGGAAAGAGAGGGCGCCGCGGCGGGGCACCGGCCGCGCCGCGGCGCCCGAGGGGCCTAGGGCTGGACGAAGCTGTTGGTGAAGAAGGTGTCCGCGGTCATGTCCGTGGTCACGTCCTGGTAGGTCTTCATCAGGTCGAGCGTGCGCTGCCAGTCCGCGCGGGCCATCACGCCGAGCGGCGCGTTCGGCGCCGAGGGCGAGGGCAGCAGGGTCAGCGAGACCTCGAGCTGCTCGGCCAGCAGCTTGGGGTCGGCCTGGGGCTTGGCCTTCATCGCCGCGGCGACGGCGGCCTCGGGATCGGCCTTGGCGGCCTGCATCGCCTTGACCGTCGCGCGCACGAAGCGCTTCACCAGGTCCGGGTTGTTCTTGATCGTGTCGTCGCTGGCGATGACCGTCAGGCCCTGGGTGTTCACGCCCAGCTCGGCGAAGGAGAAGACCTTCTGCTTCAGGCCCTTCTGCTTGAGGATGATCACCTGGCCCTCGAGCCCGGCCAGGATGCCGTCGGCCTGGCCCTGCAGGATCGCGACCAGCTTGCCCGGGCCGTCGACGTTGAGGATCTTGACCTTGCTGGGGTCGATGTCGTTGGCCTTCCAGATCGCCGGCAGCAGCTGCATCGAGGCCTCGCCGGCGGTCGCGCCGATGGTCTTGCCCTCGATGTCCTTGATCGTCTCGACGCTGCGGTCGGCGCGGAAGGACATGCCGTAGGGCGAGGTGTTGAGCACGCCGGCCACCGACCTGACCGGGGCGCCCCGGGTCACGCCGGCGATGACGCTGCCGCCGTCGGCGATGCCGAAGGTGTCGCCGCCGGTCGCCACGACCTGCACCGCGCGGCCCGAGCCCTGGCCCTCGCCGATCGTCAGGTCGATGCCCTCGGCGGCGTAGATGCCCTTGTCGACGCCGAGGTAGAAGATCGAGTGCACGCCGCTGAGCAGCCAGTTGAGCCTGAGCGAGACCTTGTCGTTGGCGGCCGCGGGGCCCGCCGCCGTCAGCAGCGAGCCGGCCAGGAAGGCCGCCGCCAGGGCGGCGGTCCAGAGCCTGCGTGTCGTCCGTTCCGTCATCGTTCCCTCCCGTTGCTTTCTTGGAAGTTGCCTTGGTGGTCGGGTCAGGTCGGGCTCTTGCCGACCGTGAAGTCGTCGCGGCGCTGCGAGACGTGCCAGGGGATCATCCAGCGCTCGACCAGCTCGACGACGGCGTAGAGCCCGAGGCCGAGCAGGCTGAGCACGACGATCACCGCGAAGGTCATGCTGGTGTTGAGGTTGCCGTTGTAGTTGAGCAGCAGGTAGCCGAGCCCGTTGTCCGAGGCGACGAACTCGGCGACCACCGCCGCGGTCGAGGACAGCGCCGCGGCGACCTTGAAGCCGGCGAACAGCGAGGGCAGCGCGCCCGGCAGCTCGACCCGCCAGAAGATCTTCAGGCGGCTGGCCCGGTAGCTCCTGGCCAGGTCGTAGAGCTCGGACTCGATCGACTTGAAGGCGACGATCGAGTTCACGACGATCGGGAAGAAGGACAGGAGGAAGACCAGCAGCACCTTCGAGGGCAGGCCGAAGCCGACCCAGATGATGAAGAGCGGCGCGATGGCGATCTTCGGGATGATCTGCAGGACCACCAGCAGCGGATAGAAGACCGCCTCGAAGGCGCGCGAGTAGACAACCAGCAGCGCCAGCGCCACGCCCAGCACGACGGCGGCCAGGAAGCCGATGACCATCGGCTGCAGGGTGACGAGTGCCGCCGGCAGCACGACGTGCAGGTTGGCGACCAGATCGGTCAGCACCTTCGAGGGCGCCGGCAGGATGTACTCCGGCAGGCCGAGCGCGCGGACCGCCAGCTCCCAGACCAGGAAGGCGCCGATCAGGCTGATGGCGACGCTGAACCGCTTCAGCGGCCCCTTGGCAAAACTGGCACTCACTGGACGTCTCCCCGGCGGCGGCCTTGTCCCGGCCGCCTTGACCAACTGACCGGAACAGCGTTACGACTGGAACAACGTTCCGTCAAGCGGCTTGGTCGCCGGGGCGGACGGGAGGAACCGGGGTTGGCAAACGGCGCAGGCCGCGCGACCCTCGACAAGCGACGGGAGGAGCGTGGATGGCGGAGGCGGCGAGTCTCGACCTGGACCTTTCGGGCCGGCCGACCTCCGGCGCGGGCGCGCCGGCCGGCGTGGTGCTGCGGGAGGTCAGCAAGGCGTTCGGCGAGATCGTCGCGCTGGAGCGGGTCGACCTGACCATCGCCGACGGCGAGTTCGTCGCCGTGGTCGGGCCCTCGGGCTGCGGGAAGTCGACCCTGCTGCGCCTGATCTCGCGCCTGGCTGCGCCGACGACCGGTTCGATCACGGTCTTCGACGATGCCTCGCCCCTGCCGCCGCGCGGCATGTCGATCGTCTTCCAGAACCACGTCCTGCTGGCCTGGCGCACCGTGCTCGACAACGTGCTGTTCCCGGCCGACATGGTCGGCGAGCGTCGCGACCACTACCGCGACAAGGCGATGGAGCTGCTCGAGACCGTCGGCCTCGCCGAGTTCGCCGGGCGCTATCCGCACGAGCTGTCGGGCGGCATGCGCCAGCGTGCGGCGATCGCCAGGGCGCTGCTGCTGAAGCCCAACCTGCTGCTGATGGACGAGCCCTTCGGCGCGCTCGACGCCCTGACCCGCGAGCAGATGCGCCTCGACCTCGAGGCGCTGTGGCTGAAGAACCGCATGACCGTGCTGTTCATCACCCACTCGATCGACGAGGCGGTGCTGCTGGCCGACCGGGTCATCGTCATGACGCCGCGGCCCGGCCGCATCGAGCGGATCATGCCGGTCGGGATCCGGCGGCCGCGCGGCCTCGCGGCGCGCCGCGATCCGGAGTTCCTGGAGAAGTCCGGGGAGATCACCGAGATCTTCCTGTCGCGCGGGGTGCTGCACCGTGAGGATTGAGACGGGCTCCGCACCGGAGGGCACCCGGCGGCGCGCCGGGGCGCCGGCCCCGGCCGAGCCGCGCGCCGGCGGAGCGGTCGACCGCATCCTGGCGATGATCGAACTGCTGGCCGGCGCTGACGAGCCGCTCAGGCTGTCGGAGATCGCCCAGCGCCTGGCGATCCCGAAGAGCGCCGCGCACCGCCTGCTGAGCACCCTGGTCGAGAAGGGCTGGGCCGAGCAGAACGCGGCCAGCGACTGCTACGGCCTGACGCTCTACATGGCGCTGCTCGGCCAGAGCCAGCTGGCGCGCCTGAAGATCCACGACCTGCGCCAGCCGATCCTCGACGACCTCGCCAAGCAGACCCGCGAGCTGGTCCGCCTGACCGCCCTGCAGAGGGACCAGCTGGTCTGGATCGGCTCGTCGCGCGGCCGCCGCTCGGGCCTGGTCTACGAGCCCGACATGAACGAGCGGATCGTCCCCTTCGCGACGGCCAACGGCAAGGTCTGGCTGGCGACGCTGCCGCGCGAGACCGCCCTGCGCATCGCCCTCGACGCCGGCCTCGGCAGCGGCCGGGGGCTCGGGCCCGGCGTGGTCACGACCCTGGAGCAGCTCGGCGAGGAACTCGACCTGACTGCGGCGCGCGGCTACGGCACGGCGCGCGAGGAGGCCGAGGAGGGCGTCGGCGCCGTCGCCGTGCCGGTCCTGGCCGGCGGCCGCTTCGTCGGCTCGATGAGCGTCGCCGCCCCCATGGCACGCCTCACCGAGGCGCGCATCGAGGAGATCCTGCCGCGCCTGCGCCGCGCCGCCCAGAACATGGCTCTGGCCTGGCAGGCGGGCGGCTGAGGTGGCGGTCCCGCTCTCAGCCGAGCAGGGCCCGCAGCGCCACCACGCAGAGCACGCCGAAGATCACGGCGGCGAGCCGCGGCACCTTGAGGAAGGCGAGGACGGTGAGGACGGCCGCCGCGGTCTCGGCCGGGCCGGTCGCCAGCACCATCGGCGCGATCACCGCGGTCAGGATCGCCCCCGGCACGGCCTCCAGCGCCGCGGCGGCGCGACCGGTCGGCGTGTAGCGCCGCACCATCAGCCAGCCGCCCAGGCGGGTCGCATAGGTGACCAGGGCCATGCCGAGGATCGCGAGCAGGGTCTGGGGATCGAGGGTCACGGCGCGGGCTCGTCGAGGGGCCGGCGGGCCGGGCCGACGAGGGCGCCGGCCAGGGCGCCGGCGAGGCCGCCGGCGGCGATGTACCAGGGGCCGTCGACCAGCAGGTAGGTGGCGGTCGCGACACCGGCGCTGGCGGCGATCGCGACGGCGCTGCGCGGGCCGCGGCCGAGGTCGACCAGCAGGGTCAGGAAGATCGCCGTGAAGGCGAAGTCGAAGCCGTAGGCGGCGGGATCTTCGAGCAGCGCCCCGACCACCGCGCCGACCCCGTTCCAGGCGACCCAGTTGAGATAGAGGAAACCGCCGAGGCCGAGGTAGTAGGCGAAGGTCAGGCGCCGGCGCACGGCCCGCTGCTCGGCCAGCGCCCAGACCTCGTCGGCCATCAGGAACAGCGTGACCAGGCTGCGGAAGCCGTGGATGTGCCGGATCTTCGGCGCCAGCGAGGCGCCCATCAGGACGTGCCGGCAGTTGACCATCAGCGCCGAGACCGTGACCAGCAGCCAGGGCGCGGGATCGCTCCACAGCTTGACGGCGACGAACTGCGAGCTGCCGGCGAAGACCGTGGCGCTCATCACCAGGACCTCGAGCGGCGAGAGACCCTGCTGGGCGGCGAGCGCCCCGAGCAGCAGGCCGAAGGGCACGACGGCGACGGCTGCCGGGAACACGTCGACGACGCCGGCCCTGAGCTCGGCCAGCGCGCTCTCCGTCACGGCCTCAGGCTGCACGGCGACCGCCCGGCTCCCGTCCGGCGGCGCGGAAGCGACCCGGCGTGACGCCGACCCGCGCCTTGAAGGCCCGGGTCAGGTGGCTCTGGTCGGCGAAGCCGCAGGCCAGTGCGACCTCCCCGGGTGCCAGGCCGGCGGCGAGCAGGGGCCGTGCCGCGCGGACCCGCCGGTCGGTCAGCCAGGCGTGCGGCGTCAGCCCGGTCTCGCGGCGGAAGGCGCGGATCAGGTGGAAGCGGCTGAGCCCGGCGACGGCGGCCAGCTCGGCCAGCTCGACGTCCTCGGCGAAGTGCGCGTCGAGGTAGTCGCGCACCCGCCCGACCGCCCGGTTCTCGCGGCCGGGCACGATTGCTTCGCCGATGTCGGCGTGGCGCGACAGGATGACGGCGAGGACCGAGACGAAGCGCTCGTCGCCGGCCAGCCGGTCGCCCTCGGCGAGGCTCCGGTGCGCCGCGGCGAAGCGCGCCGCCGCCTCGGGGTCGTGGACCACCGGCGCGCGGAAGCTCGGCGTCGCGGTCACCGGGCGGCCGGTCACCTCGCTCGCGACCTGGCGCATCAGCGCGACCGTCGGATAGGTCATGCGATAGGCGTAGCCCTCGCCGTGCGGCTCGCCGTCGTGGACCTCGCCGGGCTGGACGAAGCAGAGGTCGCCGACGCCGGCGTAGCGGCGCTCGCCGTTCAGCAGGTAGGTCTCGCAGCCGCCGACGATCGTGCCGACGACGTAGCTGTCGTGGGTGTGCAGGGCATAGCGGTGGCTGAAGAAGCGCGCCGCCAGGCACTCCAGGTCGTCGTAGCGGGTGCTGCGCCAGTAGCGCGCGCGGTCGCCGGCGCCGAGCTCCTGCTCGCCGCCGAGCCTGACGTCGGGCCCGCTGCTCGCGAGGGCCTGATGCTGGTCGACCGGGTTCATGACAGCCAAGCTAGCAAGCCGCGCAGGCGCCGTCTTGAACAGGATTGCGCCGGCCGCCGCCGCCGGCCGCCGGCGAGGGCCAGGCCATGGAACCATCCCGCACGGGCTTCGTTCCCCCCGACCGTCGTGGGGCCTTCCGGCACCGCGCCGCGGGCCTTCGGAAGCTGACGAAAGGGCGACCAGGCGATGATCGAGGACGACAAGATCCTGGAGGCCTATCCGGTCCGGGAGGTCGTGGCCCGGTTCGAGGAGGCCCGCGCCTTCGAGGACGCGGTCGACCTCGTCGAGCGGCACGGCGTCGACCGGGCGGCGGTCAGCATGATGGCCAGCCGCGAGGCGGTGCAGCAGAAGCTCGGCCACCGCTTCAGGCTGTCGAGCGAGCTCGAGGACGAGCCGGCCGTGCCGCAGTCGGTCTTCTCCAACCGCTACGAGATCGCCGAGGCGAAGGGGGCCGCGATCGGCCTGCCGGTCTACATCGGCGGCGCCGGCGCCGGCCTCGCGGTCTTCGCTTCCGGCGGTACGCTCGCCTTCGCGGCGGTCATCGCGGCGGCCGGGGCCGCCGCCGGCGCCGGCATCGGCGCCCTGCTGTCCCGCGCCATCTCCAAGCGCCACGCCGAGCACCTGGAGGAGCAGCTGGCCGAGGGCGGGCTGCTGCTCTGGGTCCGCGTCGGGGACGAGGCGCAGGAAAGGCAGGTCGTCGACCTGCTGACCTCGGCCGGCGGCCGGGACGTGCGCGCCCACTCGATCACCCGCTACTGGGGCTCGGACGACATCCCGCTGCACGACTTCAACCCCGATCCCTGGCTGGGGCGCGAGGCGGAGTAGCGCATCGGCTCCCGGCCCGGCCGGCGCCCGATCTTGGCGCCGCGGTCAAATGTCTTTGCGCTCCCGGCGGGGCGACAGCCGCCTTCGCGCCGTGCTCTACTGACGGCCCGAATCCGCATCGCCGTCGCCCAGCCGCCGAAGCCGGCTGCCATCCCGTGGCCGGACGCGGGCGCACGGCATTCCGCTTCGATCCGCGCCGCGAGCGGCGCCGAGAGGCTGCCGAGTCGCCGAGAGGGAGGCCCCATGTCCCCTGCCGAGTCCTCCGTTCCGCCGTTTCGCCCCGACGACGGCCGTCCCGACGCCGGACACCCTGCCGCCGGCCGCCTCGAGGACCGCCGCCTCGCGACCGGGCACGGCCGCTACACCGCCGACATGGCGGTGCCCGGCATGCTGCACGCCGCCTTCGTGCGTTCGCCCTACGCCAGTGCCCGGCTGGCCGGCCTGGACAGCTCGGCGGCGCGGGCGCTGCCGGGCATCGTCGCCGTGCTGACCGCGGCCGATCTCGCCGCCGACGGCATCGCGCCCTTCTCGGTGCCGATGGCGATCGAAGGACCGGGCGGCAGAAGCTACCGGCAGACGCCGCGGCCGCTGCTGGTCGGCGAGCGCGTGCGCTTCGTCGGCGAACCGCTGGCGCTGGTCGTCGCCGAGACCGCGTCCGCCGCGCTCGACGGCGCCGAGGCGGTGGCCTTCGAGCTGGAGCCCGAGCCGGTCGTCGCGACGCTCGACCAGGCGGCGCGGCCCGACGCGCCGCTGCTCTGGGACGAGGCGCCCGGCAACCTCGCCTACCACTGGCGCCGGGGCGACTGGCAGGCGGTCGGTGCCGCGCTCCGCGCGTCGCACCGCGTGACGCGCCTGGAGGCCCGGGTCTCGCGGGTCTCGGCGGCGCCGATGGAGCCGCGCGGCGCCCTCGCGGTGCCGCAGCCGGACGGCCGCACGAGCCTCTACGCGAGCGTGCAGGCGGCCCAGGGGCTGAAGGCGACGCTGGCGACGATGTTCGGCCTCGAGGCCGGGTCGATCCGGGTCGTCGCCCCCGACGTCGGCGGCAGCTTCGGCATGAAGGCCGGCCCCTTGCGCGAGGAGTGCCTGGTGTTCTGGGCGGCGCGGCGTCTCGGCCGGCCGCTGCGCTGGGTCGCCGAGCGCGGCGAGGCCCTGCTGTCCGACGAGGCCGGGCGCGACGTGCGGATCGTCGCCGAGCTGGGCCTCGACGGCGAGGGGCTGTTCACCGCGCTCGCGGTCAGCATGGAGGTCAACGTCGGGGCCTATGCCTCGGGGCGCTCGACCGTGCCGATCATGAACATCGGCGGCATCGCCGGCGTCTACCGCACGCCGCTGATCGCCGGCGAGGTGCTCGGGCGCTTCACCAACGCGGCGCCGACCGCGCCCTACCGCGGCGCCGGGCGGCCGGACGCCACCTTCGCGGTCGAGCGGGTGATCGACCAGGCGGCGCGCGAGGCCGGCATCGACGCCTTCGAGCTGCGCCGGCGCAACCTGGTGCCGGCCTCGGCCATGCCCTACCGCACGCCCTTCATCTTCACCTACGACGCCGGCGACTTCGCCCGCACCATGGAGCTGGCCGCCGCGCGCGCCGACTACGCCGGCTTCGCCGCCCGGCGTGCCGAGGCCGGGCGGCGCGGCCGGCTGCGCGGCATCGGCATCGCCAACCCGATCGAGGTCGCCGGCGGACCCTTCGCCAAGCCCGGCCAGGACTTCGCGACGCTGCGCGCCGCGGCCGACGGCACGGTCACGCTCTACTGCGGCGCGATGTCGGCCGGCCAGGGACTCGAGACCGCGATGATCGGCCTCGCCGCCGAGCGGCTCGGCCTGTCGACGGATCGCTTCCGCTACGTCCAGGGCGACAGCGACGCGGTGCCGCAGGGCAAAGGCATGGGCGGCTCCTCGGCGATGACCACGGCCGGATCGGCGGTGCTGCGCGGCGTCGAGCGTCTGCTCGAGGAGGGCCGGCAGATCGCCGCCGACGAGCTGGAGGCTGCGGCCGCCGACCTGGAGTACGAGAACGGCCTGTTCCGCATCGTCGGCACCGACCGGGTGCTGTCGCTCGCCGAGGTCGCGCGCATCGCCGAGCGGCGCGCCGGGGACGGCGCCGGCGGCTTGGCCGGCCAGGGCGACTTCACGCCCGGCGCGCCGACCTATCCCAACGGCTGCCACATCTGCGAGGTCGAGATCGACCCCGAGACCGGCAGCTGCGAGGTCGTCTCCTATGTCGGCGTCGAGGACATCGGCCGCGTGCTCTTCCCGCAGCTGGCGGCGGGGCAGGTCCACGGCGGCGTCGCCCAGGGCCTGGGCCAGGTGCTCTGCGAGGAGCTGCGGCTCGATGCCGAGGGCCAGCTGCTGGCCGGCAGCTTCATGGACTACGCCATGCCGCGGGCCGAGGACCTGCCGGCCTACGACTGCGCCTTCGCCGAGACCGCGACGGGCCTCAACCCGCTCGGCGTCAAGGGCGTCGGCGAGGCCGGCACGGTCGGCGCGCTGGCGGCCGGCATGAACGCGGTCTGCGACGCCCTCGCCTCGGCCGGGGTCGAGCGCTTCGACATGCCGGCCTCGCCGCAGCGGGTCTGGGCGGCGCTGGCGGCGGCGAAGGCGGCCTCGGACTAGCGCCTCAGGCCTGGCGGGAGGCCTCGGCGCGCTCGTCGAGGCCGGCGAGGCGCACGGCCGGCAGGCGCCCGGCGGCGCCGGCCAGGGTCGCGGCGACCAGCTCGGCGGCTGGGCCCGGCTCGCGGTGGGCGAGCCGCACCGAGGCGATCGTCCGGGTCAGCACCATCGAGGGCGCGCAGGGGATCGCCACGACGCCCGGATAGTCGGCCTCGGCCAGCCGTGCCGGCAGGTAGGAGAGGTGCCGGGCGTCGGCGAGCAGCGGCTTCAGGAACAGCATCGAGGAGGTCTCGATCCGCGCCGCCGGCGGCGCGAGGCCGGCGCCGACGAAGCGCGACTCCAGCCACTGCCGGACGGCGCCGCGGAAGGTCGGCATGGCCCAGGGATAGTCGAGGGTCTCGGCCAGCGGCACGGGCCCGCGGCCGGCCAGCGGGTGGCGCTCCGAGGCCGCGACGACGAAGGGGTCCTCGCCCAGCCGCTCGACCAGGAGGTCGGCGTCCGGATGCAGCGGCGCGGTGCAGACGGCGAACTCGATGCGCCGCTCGCGGACCTGCTCGATCAGCCCCTCCGAGACGTCCTCGACGACGGTCAGGCGCAGGTCCGGGCTGGTCGCGTCGAGCAGCCGCTTGGCGACCGGCAGCAGGCTGACCGCGACGCCGGGGCTGACGCCGAAGGCGACGAAGCCGCCGACCGCGTCGCGGATGCGCAGCAGCTCGCGCCCGGCCAGCTCCATCTCGGTCATGATCATGCGCGCGCGCTGGGCGAAGGCGTGGCCGTAGACCGTCGGCGCGAGGCCCGAGGGGCTGCGCTCGAACAGAGCGACGCCCAGCACATCCTCGAAGCGCCTCAGCCGCCGGCTCAGGGTCGGCTGGGAGAGGTTCAGGCGGCCGGCCGCCTTCTGGATGCTGCCGCTCTCGTAGGCGGCGAGGAAGGAACGCAGGTCGTCCGGAGTCATGCGCCCGATCGCCGTCCCTGCCGCCGAGCCTCGGCCGCTCAGCCGTCGACCGCCAGCCGCCGCAGGGAGAATCTGGAAACCTCCAGGCCGAGGCCCGGCTTGCCGGACAGTGTCAGCTTTCCGGCGACCGGCCGCAACGGCTCCTCGAAGAGCGCGTCCCACCAGGTCATGTATTCGACCCAGGCGCCGGTGCGCTGGGCGGCGACCAGGTGCGCCTGGATCTCCGGGGCGACGTGCACCGAGATCGGCAGGTCGGCGATCTCCAGCACCGCCGCCGCGCGCAGCCAGGGGGTGATGCCGCCGATGTGGTGGACGTCGAGGATCGCGTGGTCGACCGAGCGGGCGAGCTCCTGGACGTCGGCGAGGCGCGAGACCCGCTCGCCGGCGGCGACCGTGACCAGGCCCTGCTCGCGGACCCGTCGCAGGCCCTCCCAGTGGCCGTCGCGCACCGGCTCCTCGAACCAGAAGAGGTCGGCCTCGCTGTCGGCCATCAGCCGGGCGAGCTTCAGCGCCTCGTCGCTGCGCAGGCCCCAGAGCACGTCGGTCATGATCCTGACGTCCGGCCCGACGACCCGGCGCAGCGCCACGGCGCGGGCCACGTCCTCCTCCGGCGGCCGGCCGCCGAGGCGCAGCTTCACGGCGTCGAAGCCGCGCTCGACCAGCTCGGCGCCGGCCGTCTCGATCTCGGCCAGGGTGAAGTGCCGCCAGAGGCTCCAGCTGGCGTAGCAGGGCACTGCGTCGCGGTAGCCGCCGAGCAGTCGCCACAGCGGCTCGCCGGCCTGCTTGCCGGCGATGTCCCAGAGGGCGATGTCCAGGGCGGCCAGCGCCAGGGTCGCGGCGCCCTCGTGCAGCAGGTCGACGGTCCAGTTCCACATCCGGTCGTAGAGCAGCGTGCGGCGCAGCGCGCACTGCCCCTCCAGCCGTTCGGCCAGGTCCTCGACGATGCGGCCGACCGCCGCCATCTGGCGCGGGCTCTCGCCGGTCACGTAGCCGAAGCCGCTCGGCCCGTCCTCGGTGTGGACCAGCACCACCAGGCTGACGAAGCGGGTGCGCGCGCCCAGGAAGGGATGGACGATCGGCGGGTCGAGCCGGGTCGCGACGAGGTGCGTCTCGACCCCGGAGATCTTGAGACTCATCGGATCGGGAGGCCCAGGGGACCGCGGCGGCTCACGCCGCGGCCGCGTTGGCCAGGGTGGTGCGGTGCATCAGGCGGCGCAGCGGCAGCTCGAAGTCGCCGGTCGCCTTGTGCAGGCAGGAGCGGTTGTCCCACATCACGACGTCGCCGACCTGCCAGCGGTGCCGGTAGACGAACTCGGGCCGCACGACGTGCCGCTCCAGGAAGGCGACCAGTTCGTCGGACGCGGCCTGGTCGAGCCCGACGACCCGGCTGATCACGCCCTCGCAGAGATAGAGGCACCGGCGGCCGCTGCGCGGATGGACGCGGACCAGGGGATGCTCGATGTCGCCCGAGCCGAGCTGCTGCAGCGCCGTCTGCGAGGCCCGTCCGCTCGGCTTGTCGATGTCCTTGTTGGTGCGTGCCCGGAAGGCCAGGTACCTGTCGGTGCTGAACACGGCTGTCAGGCCGTCCAGCCTGCGCTTCATCTCGTCGGAGAGCGCGTCGTAGGCCGCGGCCGTGCTGGCGAACCAGGTGTCGCCGAGCGGCTCGCCGTCCCGCACCGGCACCTCCAGGGCGTGCAGGATCGAGCCGCGCGGCGGGTTGCGGGTCAGCCACATGTCGGTGTGCCAGTAGCGCCCGGCGTCGGCCATGCCGATCGGCTCGCCCTTCTCGACGATGTTCGAGATGACGAAGACCTCGGGCCAGTCCCTGTGGTTGTAGCGCTCCAGCACGTAGCGATCGAGTGGCCCGAAGCGCCGGCTGAAGGCGATCTGCCGCTCCGGCGAGAGCGCCTGGCCGCGGAACACCACGACGCCGTAGCGGTCGTAGGCGGCCTCGATCTCGGCGAAGCTCGCCGGATCGATCTCGCCGGCGAGATCGATGCCGCGGATCTCGTGGCCGAGCGGCGCGTCGGCCTCGACGATCTCGATGGCCATGGGGCCCTCCGGTCGTTGTGCTGCCGGCAGTTTGTCGGCCGGGACAGGCGCGATGAAGGGCGCATTCTGCCGTAGGGTATGCGTCCGCCGTATAGCCGCGCGAAGGCAGCCATGCGCGGGGCGGCCCGCGAGGGCGCTTCCGCTCCGCCCGCCGCCGCGGCTAGGTTGTGCCGGACGGAGGCCGGCCGAGACGGGCCGGCGCGCAAGAAGAGCTGGAGGGAGACGGCAACGATGGCGACGACGGAGAAGGTGGCCCTGGTCACGGGCGCGGGCAGCGGCATCGGGCGGGCGGTGGCCCTGGCGCTGATGGAGGCGGGCTATGCCGTGGTGCTGGCCGGCCGCCGCGCCGACGCGCTGGAGGCGACCGTCGAGGCCGGCAAGGCCAAGGGCGGGCGCGCGCTGGCGGTCGCCGCCGACGTCGGCAGCCCGGACTCGGTCAAGGCCCTCTTCGCCCGGACGAAGGAGGCTTTCGGTCGCCTCGACGTGCTGTTCAACAACGCCGGCAAGGGCACCCCGGCGATCCCGCTCGAGGACCTGACCTACGAGCAGTGGCAGAGCACGGTCGACGCCAACCTGACCGGCGCCTTCCTCTGCACCCAGGAGGCCTTCCGGATCATGAAGGACCAGAGCCCGCGCGGCGGCCGGATCATCAACAACGGCTCGATCTCGGCCTATGCGCCGCGGCCGCTCTCCGCACCCTACACCGCGACCAAGCACGCGATCACCGGCCTGACCAAGTCGACCGCGCTCGACGGCCGGGTCTACGACATCGCCTGCGGCCAGATCGACATCGGCAACGCCGCGACCGACATGACCGCGCGCATGGTCGACGGCGTGCTGCAGGCCGACGGCTCGACCAAGGCCGAGCCGCGCATGGACGTGCAGCATGTCGCCAACGCCGTGGTCCACATGGCCAGCCTGCCGCTCGACGCCAACGTGCTGTTCATGACCGTGATGGCGACCAAGATGCCCTTCGTCGGCCGCGGCTGAGCCGGCCGGGCTTGCCGGCCGGGCCGGCCGCCCCACCCTTGCCTCCGTCACCCGGGAACGGAGGAAGGGCGAAGATGAAGATCAAGCGCAAGGGTTCGGCGGCCTGGCAGGGCGGCCTGAAGGACGGCCGCGGCAGCCTTTCGACGGAGAGCGGGGCGCTCAGCGAGTACCCCTACGGCTTCGCCGCCCGCTTCGAGGGCCAGAAGGGCAGCAATCCGGAGGAGCTGCTGGGCGCCGCCCATGCCGGCTGCTTCACCATGGCGCTGTCGCTGATCCTCGGCGAGGCCGGCCTCAAGGCCGAGCGCATGGACACCACGGCCGAGGTCACGCTGGAGCAGGTCCCCGACGGCTTCGCCATCACGGCCGTGCACCTGACCCTGAAGGCGAAGATCCCCGGCACCGACCAGAAGGCCTTCGAAGCGCTGGCCGGCAAGGCCAAGGCCGGCTGCCCGGTCTCCAAGCTGTTCAGGACCGAGATCACGCTCGACGCCACGCTGGTCGCGTAGAGCCGGGACGGCGGGGCCGCTCGTCCGGCACAGGGCGGCCCTGCGCTCTTCGGCCAACTGCACTGCAGCAAAATCCTGTAGGAGGCTCGTCACGCAGGAGATTTGGGCCTCGTGACCTCCGACAGCCGCTGCATCGCCGATCCCGACGTCGCCCCCCGTCGTTCCGCCCGCTCCGCGGGGCCGCGGCCTTGAGGGCACGGGCGGTCGCGCTCTGGCGGCATCTGGCGCTGCCGGCCGTCATCTTCCTGCTCTGGGCCTGCGCGGCCCTGCAGATCCTGACCGGCGCGCGGCTCTTCGCCGATGCCGCCGGCTTCTGCGTCGCGCTGATCGCGGTCGCGGCGCTGGCGACCAGCCGCGGCATGGGGCCGCGGGTGCTGGCGATCCTCGGCGGCGGCGGCCTGGCGCTCGCCTGGCTGGCCGACGACTGGCCGGCGGCGCTGGCCGGCCTCGACCGGGCGGCCGCCTTCGCCGCCTTCCTCGGCTGCCTCTACGCCCTGCGCGGCATCGTCCAGGCCTCGCCGGCGCTGCCCACCGTGCAGTCCGCCTTCGTCGCCTTCCGGCCGACCGCGCGGCGCGGCGCGCTGCAGCTGCTCGGCCTGCTCTTCTCGGTGCCGCTGGCGATCGGCGCGATCAGCATCATCGCGCCGCTGGTCGCCAAGGAGGAGGACCCGGCGATCCGCGAGGACATCGCGACCTGGGCGCTGCGCGGCGTCGGCCTGGCGGTGCTGTTCTCGCCCTTCACCGTCTGCATGGGCATCGTCGTCTCCTCGCTCGGCAGCGCGCTGCCGATGGCCTGGCTCCTGATCGTCGGCTTCGCGACGGCGCTGCTGCTGGCGGCGATCCCCCACGCGCTCGGCCAGTGCCGCCTGCCGCGCAGCCTGCCGCGCGCCTTCTGGGTCGCGCTCTGGCGGGTGCTCGCGCCGGTCGTCCTGCTGATCGTCGCCAACATGACCCTGGTCTTCGCCGGCGGGCTGACGCCGGTGCGCGCGGCGATCCTGCTGGTGCCGCTGGTCGGCCTCGCGGTGACGCTGCGCCGCGACCGGGCCGCCCAGCGCCAGACCGCCGAGACGATCCTCGCGGCCTGGCGCCGCTTCGACGCCGAGATCGCGATCTTCGTCGGCTCGCTGGTCTTCGCCGGGGTGGTCACGACGATCCCCGAGGTCCGCGAGCCGGTCGCCCGCCTGACCGAGCTGCTCGGTCCCGGCGCCCTGATCGGCGCGACGGTGCTCGGCATCGCGGTCATGGCCTCGGTCGGCGTCCACATGGTGGTCACGGCGACGATCCTGCTGACGGTCTTCGCGCCCTTCATGCCGGACACGCCGCATCTCGTGCTGCTCGGGCTGGCGGGCCTGATGGGCTGGGCCTTCGGCGCGATGGCGGCGGCCGGCTCGCTGTCCTTCGTCGCGGCGGTCAACATCCTCGGCGTGCGGGCACGCCGCCTCGCCTTCGGACCGAACCTGCGCTTCATGGCCGCAGCCATGCTGGCGCTCGGCCTGGTCGGCCTGTTGCTGCCCTAGCCTCTCGGGCGAACGCCGGGGCGCTGCGCCATCGCGCCGCTTGACAGGGCCGGGCCGTCGATGGCCTGCTGGCGGAACGACTGGTCTACTGGCCGGGCCAGCAGGACAGACCCTATTCGCGGCAGGGCGATGCAGCAGGTCTTCTCCGTTCTGGAACAGGTGCTCGAGCTGCGCGGCGGCGTGGAGCGGCGCAGCGTGCGCGAGCTCGTCGCCGACAAGGTCGCGACCCTGATCGCCTCCGGCATCCTGCAGGTCGGCGACGTGCTGCCGAGCGAGCGCGAGCTGGCCGCCGCCTTCCGGGTCAGCCGCGAGACGGTGCGCGGCGGCATGCAGATCCTGGCCGCCCACGGCATCATCGAGATCTCGCACGGCGCCCGGACCCGGGTGATCAGCGCCGCGGTCGGGCCGGTCGCGACCGGCCTGCGCGAGCCGAAGCTGATCAACAGCTACGACCTGGGCTCGATCCACGCCGCGCGCCTGCTGGTCGAGCGCCGGGTCGTCGCCGACGCGGCCCTGGCGATCGACGCGCCGACCCTGGAGCTGCTCGAGGAGTCGCTGGCCCAGCAGCGCCAGGCGAAGGACGACCCGGTGCGCTTCCTGATCTGCGACCGGGAGTTCCACCTGGCGATCTACCGTTCCTGCGGCAACCCGGTGCTCGGCGACTTCGTCGGCGATCTCTACGCCTACATGATGGAGCACCGGCGCAAGGCGGTCTCGCGGCCCGGCGCGATCCTGAAGAGCTACGGCGACCACCAGAAGATCCTGGCGGCCCTGCAGGCCCACGACCCCGAGGCCGTGGTCGCCGCCTTCGACCTGCATCTCGACCGCATCTACACGACCACCCTGTCGATTCTCGACGAGGAGGCGGATCTCTCCCCCGCCGGGTGACCGAACCGGGCAGGGGCGCCGGATGCCGCGGCGAAGGGCGGCAGCAACAGCGTGCAAGGTCGCGATCAAGCGGCCGCACCATGGGAGGATGACCATGAACAGACGGATCTTCACCTACACCCTGGCCGGCCTCGTGGTCGCAGCCGGCGTCGGTCTCGGCGGCAGCCTGCCGGCCCAGGCGGCGTCCAAGGAGCTGGTCTACCTGACGCCGGGCCTCGACCTGCCGTTCTGGCGCTATCTCTCGAAGGGCATCGAGTCGGTCGCCAAGAAGAACGGCTACAGCTACCAGGCGCTGGATTCCCACAACAGCGCCCAGACCCAGCTGCAGAACGCCCAGGACGCGGTCGCCCGCGGCGTCGCCGGCATCATCATCTCGCCGACCGACAGCTCGACCGCGCCCAGCGTGCTGTCGCTCGCCAAGAGCGCCGGCATTCCGGTGGTGATCGCCGACATCGGCACCAACAGCGGCGACTACGTCTCCTTCATCATCTCGGACAACTACGAGGGCGCCCACGGCGTCGGCGAGGCGCTGGCCGCGGCGCTGAAGGAGAAGGGCTGGGAGAAGGGCTCGGTCGGCCTGATCACGATCTCCCAGGCGCGCAAGAACGGCCAGGCCCGCACCAAGGGCTTCCGCGACGGCCTCAAGGCCGGCGGGGTCGAGACCAAGGAGGCTGGCCTGCAGCAGATGCAGTCCTACACGGCCGAGGAGACCTTCAAGTTCACCCAGGACATGCTGACCGCCAACCCGGACATGCGCGGCCTCTTCGTGCAGACCGACCAGCCGACGATCGGCGCGCTGCGCGCGATCAAGGCGGCCCGGCGGCAGGGCCAGATCCTGGTCGCCGCCTTCGACGGCATCCCGGACTTCGTCGACCTGCTGAAGAAGAACGAGATCGTCGCGAGCGGCATGCAGCAGCCCTACCTGATGGGCGAGCGCTCGGCCGAGGCCATGGTCGAGCACCTGAAGGGCGGCACGCCCAAGAAGGAGATCGTCGTGCCGATCCTGGTGGTCACCTCGAAGAACATCGAGAAGCTGCTGCCGACCGTGAAGGAGACGGTCTTCGCCAACGAGATGAAGTGACGCGCCGCCGGTGCCGCTTCGTCGCGTAAGCTGTTCCCCCGCGGCCGGCCGAGCCTTTCCGGCCGGCCGCGGGCGGGACTTCTTGGCAGGATCGCTGGGCAGGACCCGACGTCGATGAACTCCGCGGCTGTCGCCGGGTACGGCGAGGAAGCGATCCTCGTCGCCTCCGGCATCGAGAAGACCTTCGACCGGACCCGGGCGCTGGCCGGCGCCGACCTGGAGCTGCGCGCCGGCGAGGTGCACGGCCTGCTCGGCGCGAACGGCGCCGGCAAGTCGACCCTGTCCAAGGTGATCTCCGGCCACGTCCAGCGCGACGCCGGCCGGCTGGTCTACAAGGGCCGGCCGCTCGCGCTCCGCTCGACCCGCGAGGCGCTGGAGGCCGGCATCGCCATCGTGATGCAGGAGACCAGCCTGGCGCCGGACCTCTCGGTGCTGGAGAACATCTTCCTGCCCGAGCTCGGCCGGCCCGGCCTGCTGTCCTACGGCTCGATGCGCCGCCGCGCCGTCGGGCTGCTCGCGAACCTCGGCCACGAGCACGTGCTGCCGCTCGACCGCGAGGTCGCCCGCCTCTCGGCGGCGCAGCGCCAGCTGGTCGAGATCGCCAAGGCCCTGGCGCTCGACGCCGACCTGATCATCTTCGACGAGCCGACCGCCTCGCTCAGCCCCTCCGAGGTCGAGCGGCTGTTCGACATCATGGCGAAGCTGCGCGACGACGGCCGCGCGCTGATCTTCGTCTCGCACCGCCTGGAGGAGGTCTTCGCGATCACCGACCGGGTGACGATCATGCGCGAGGGCGCGACCGTCGCCGCCTCGCAGCCGACGGCGAGCCTGACCCAGGCCGAGGTGATCCGCCACATGGTCGGCCGCGACATCGGCGCGCTCTACGCGACCCCCGGCCTGCAGGAGGAGGACGAGCGGGCGCCCGCGGTCTTCTCGGTCGAGAACCTCGCGGCCCCGCCGGCCGTGCGCAACGTCTCCTTCTTCGTGCGGCGCGGCGAGATCCTCGGGCTCGGCGGGCTGGTCGGCGCCGGCCGCTCGGAGACCGCCGAGGCGATCTTCGGCCTGCGCCCGCGCAGCGCCGGCACGATCCGCCTCGAGGGCCGCGAGATCGCTCCGCGCAAGCCGGCCGACGCCGTGCGCGCCGGCATCGGCTTCGTCGCCGAGGACCGCCGGGTCCAGAACATCGTGCCGGACCTCTCGGTCAAGGAGAACCTGCTGCTCGCCCATCTCGGCGCGCACCGGGGCTTCGGCCTCGGCTACCGCAGGCGGCGGCAGAAGGTCGAGGAGCTGATGGCCGCGCTCGGCCTGCCCGCCGAGCGGCTGCTCGACGCCAACATGCTGAACTTCTCCGGCGGCATGCAGCAGAAGATCATCATCGCGCGCTGGCTGCTGCTCGAGCCGAAGGTGCTGATCCTCGACGAGCCGACCAAGGGCGTCGACATCGGCACCCGCCAGGCGATCTACGGGATCCTGCGCCGGATCGCCGACGAGGGCGTCGCGGTGGTCGTGATCTCCTCCGACTTCGAGGAGCTGCTCGGCGTCTGCGAGCGGGTCGTGGTGATGAGCGACGGCAACGCCATCGCCGACCTGCCGAGCGCCCTGCTCGACGAGGAGAAGCTGACCCTGCTGGCTGCGCCGCGCACCTCGATGACCCGCAACACCGAGGTGCTGACCGCGCTGTCCGGCGAGTGCGGCGGCGTCGGCTTCTGGGCCCTGCTCGACGAGGATCGGCTGCTCTGCCTCAACAGCGTCGTCGCCGACCCGGCGGCCGCGCCCGGCTTCGCCGCGGGTGAGGCCAAGCGCCTGGCCGACACGCGGATCCCGGCGGCGCTGGCGCGGCGCGGCGGCGACTTCGTGACCGAGCCCGACGGCAGCCGCGCGACCCTGCTGGTGCCGGTCACCAGTCGGCGCGGCCACGACCTGGGCTGGATCGGCCTGACCCTGCCGGGCGAGGCCGCCCGGCCCGCCGCCGAGCGGGTGAGAGAGAGGATCGAAGCGCTCAATGCAGAAGCAGGCTGACCCGATGACGGAGACCTCCCGCAGTCCCGCCCGCAGCCCCGGGAGATCCGCCGCGGCGGCCGGCGAGGGCCGCCTGCTGAAGCAGCTCGCGACCTCGCTCGAGCTGCGCATGCTCGGCCTCGCGCTGGTCATCGGCGCCGTGCTGTCGCTGCTCTCGCCCTACTTCCTGACCGAGAGCAACATCTTCAACATCCTCGACCAGTCCGTGGTCATCGGCATCCTCTCGATCGGCATGACCTTCGTGATCCTGACCGGCGGCATCGACCTGTCGGTCGGCTCGGTCGCGGGGCTGAGCGGCATCGTCCTGGGCCTCGCGCTCAAGGACTATCCGATCCCGGTCGCGATCCTGCTGGGCGTCCTGACCGGCGCCGGCGTCGGCCTGGTCTCCGGCATCCTGATCGGCTACTTCCGCCTCGCCGCCTTCGTCGTGACGCTCGGCATGATGGCGATCGGGCGCAGCCTCGCCTACATCTTCTCCGGCCAGACGGCGATCTCGGGCTTCCCCTCGGACCTCTCGTCGATCGTCTACACCGACGTCTTCGGCATCCCGACCAACGTGCTGTTCCTCGGCTTCGCCTACCTGCTGGCCTGGGGCTACCTGACCTACACCAAGGGCGGACGGACGATCTACGCGATCGGCTCGAACAAGGAGGCGGCGCGCGCCGCCGGCCTCGGCGTGCTGTTCTACTCGATCCTGCCCTACGTCGTGTCCGGCGCCCTGGCCGCGGTCGCGATCACCTTCTCGGTCGCGCAGATCCTCTCGGTCGACCCGCTGACCGGCAACGGCATGGAGCTCGACGCGATCGCCGCCGTGGTGATCGGCGGCGCCAGCCTCTACGGCGGCCGCGGCTCGATCGTCGGCACCCTGATCGGCGTGCTGATCATGGTCATGATCCGCAACGGCCTGAACCTGCTCGGCGTCTCGCCCTTCTGGCAGGGCTCGGCGATCGGCTCGATCATCATCATGGCGCTGCTCGTCGAGCGGCTGGTGCGTGCGCGCTCGGAGCGCTGAAACGACAAAGCGAGGGCGGACCGCCCCGCGACACGGCAGAAGGAGGAAGGCCCATGGCCCCAGAACCGTCCCGCGGTGAACCGTCCCGCGGTGAACCGTCCCGCGCCATCCGGCTCTACGGCACCGAGCAGCAGGTGGCGCCGCCGCTGCTGCTGCGCGCCGGCCGTCTGACAGCCGAGTTCGAGGCCGGCAACCTGCGCTACATCCGCCTGGACGGCCTCGAACTGCTGCGTGCCGTCTCCTTCATCGTGCGCGACCGCAACTGGGGCACCTACGATCCCGAGATCGCCAACCTGGAGATCGATCAGGTCGAGGGCCGCTTCCGGGTCAGCTACGATGCGGTGACGAAGGACGCCGGGCAGGCCTTCCGCTATCGCGCGGTGATCGAGGGGCGGGAGGACGGCCTCGCCTTCCGCGCCCAGGGCGAGGCGCTCAGCGACTTCGTCACCAACCGCACCGGCTTCGTCGTGCTGCATCCGGCCGGGCTCGCCGGCCTGGCGGTGGAGATGGAGAAGGTCGACGGCAGCCGGGTCGCCGGCCGCTTTCCCGAGCTGATCGATCCGGTCCAGCCGATGATGGACCTGCGCTGCCTGACCCACGAGGCGGCGCCGGGCCTGACGGTCGCCTGCCGCCTGGAGGGCGAGGCCTACGAGATGGAGGACCAGCGCAACTGGACCGACGCCTCCTACAAGACCTACGTGCGGCCGCTCGCCAAGCCCTGGCCCTACACCCTGGAGGCCGGCTCGAGGCTGGAGCAGTCGGTGACCCTGACGATTTCCGGCCGGGCGCCGGCGCGCGCCGCCGGCGGCGAGGCGCTCGCCGTGACGATCGGCGCGGCGCTCGGCCCGGCGCCGTCGCTCGGCCTCGGCCTCGACCCCGACGAGATCGGGCCGAGCGGGGCGGTCGCCGCCGCCCTCGCCGAGGCCGGCGCCGGTCACCTCGTCTGCCACTACGACCCGCGCCGCGGCCACGACCGGACGGCGCTGGAGCGCTCGGCGGCGCTGGCCGCCCGGCTCGGCGCGACGCCCTGGCTGGAGGCCGTGATCGCGACGGTCGAGGCGGCCGGGCAGGAGGTCGCGGCGCTCGGCGAGACGGTCGCCGCGCTCGGCTCGCCCTTCGAGGTCGTGCTGCTGTCGCCGGCGCCCGACCTCAAGTGCACCCTGCCGGGCAGCGTCTGGCCGCCGGCGCCCGACGCCGAGGCCCTGTTCAGGGCGGCGCGCCAAGCCTTCCCGAAGGCCCGCCTCGGCGGCGGCATGTTCAGCTACTTCACGGAGCTCAACCGCAAGCGGCCGCCGACCGCTCTCATCGACCTGGTGAGCTTCACGACCTCGGCCCTGGTCCATGCCGGCGACGACCGCTCGGCCATGGAGGGGCTGGAATCGCTGCCGGCGATCGCGGCGAGCGCCCGGGCCATCGCCGGGGGGCTGCCGGTCTCGGTCGGGCCGAGCGCCATCGGCATGCGCCAGAACCCCTACGGCGCGGCGCCGATGGACAATCCGGACAACCTCCGCCAGGCGATGAACTTCAACGACCCGCGCCAGCGCGGCCTGTTCAACGCCGCCTGGACGCTCGGCTACTACAGCCGCTTCGCGGCCGGCGGCGCCGAGGCGATCGCGGTCGGCGGCACGACCGGGCCCTTCGGCCTGGTGCACACGCCGCAGCCCTGGCCGACCCCCGGCTGGGAGCGGCAGGGCGCGCTCTACCCGGCCTTCCACGTCGTGCGCGGACTGGCGCGGCTGGCCGGCCGGCCGCTCAGCACCCTCGACAGCCCGGCGCCGAGCCGGCTGCAGGGCGTCGCCGTCGAGACGGCCGAGGGCCGCGAGCTCTGGCTTGCGAACCTGACCGCCGAGCCGCTACGAGTGAGCCTGCCGGCGGCGGCGAGGGGCGTCGCGCTGCTCGATGCCGAGCGCTTCGTCGAGGCGGCCGGCGACAGCGGCCTCGCCGACCGGCTGTCGGCGCCCGCCGATCCCGGCGCCCTGACGCTCGATGCCTACGCGGTCGCCCGCGTCCGTCTCGCCTGACCCTCTGGTAAGAAGGACCACAGGTTCGATGCATGTCCTGATCATCGGTGCCGCCGGCATGATCGGCCGCAAGCTGAGCGGCCGCCTGCTCGCCGACGGCAAGGTCGCCGGCCGCGGGATTTCCCGCCTCTCCCTGGTCGACGTCGTGGCGCCCGAGGCGCCGGCCGCGGCCCCCTGCGCGGTCGACACCGCGACCGCCGACCTCAGCGAGCCCGGCACCGCCGAGCGGCTGGTCGCCGAGCGGCCGGCGCTGATCTTCCATCTCGCCGGCGTCGTCTCGGGCGAGGCCGAGCAGAACTTCGAGAAGGGCTACCGGGTCAACCTGGACGGCTCGCGCCTGCTGTTCGAGGCGATCCGCCTGGCCGGCCAGGCGCAGCCCTACAAGCCGCGCGTCGTCTTCACCTCCTCGATCGCGGTCTTCGGCGCGCCCTTCCCGGAGGCGATCGGCGACGAGTTCCTGCAGACGCCGCTGACCAGCTACGGCACCCAGAAGGCGATCACCGAGCTGCTGCTCTCCGACTACAGCCGGCGCGGCTTCCTCGACGGCATCGGCATCCGCCTGCCGACCATCTGCATCCGGCCGGGCCGGCCGAACCTCGCCGCCTCGGGCTTCTTCTCGAACATCCTGCGCGAGCCGCTGGCCGGGCAGGAGGCGGTGCTGCCGGTCGACGAGTCGGTGCGCCACTGGTTCGCCAGCCCGCGCGCCGCGGTCGGCTTCCTGCTGCACGCCGCCGGTCTCGACCTGGCCGAGGTCGGGCCGCGCCGCAACCTCAACATGCCCGGCCTGACCGCGACGGTCGGCGAGGAGATCGAGGCGCTGCGCCGGGTCGCCGGCGACAGGGTGGCGGCGCTGATCCGCCGCGAGCCCGACCCCGCCATCGTGCGCATCGTCGACGGCTGGCCGCGCAACTTCGACACGAAGCGCGCGCTGGCCCTCGGCTTCCGCGCCGAGACAGCCTTCGACGAGATCATCCGCGCCCACGTCGAGGACGAGCTCGGCGGCAGGATCGGAGGCTGACGAGATGCCGCGCTTCTCCGCGAACCTCGGCTTCCTCTGGCCCGGCCGGCCGCTGCTCGAGCGGGTCGAGGCGGCCGCCCGCGCCGGCTTCCGGGCGATCGAGCTGCACTGGCCCTACGAGACGCCGGCCGCCGAGATGAAGGCGGCCTGCGCCCGGCTGGGCCTGACCCTGCTCGGCATCAACACCGTGGTCGGCGATGCCGCGAAGGGGGAGTCGGGCCTGGGCGCGCTGCCGGGCCGGGAAGCCGACTTCCAGGCTTCGGTCGACCAGTCGGTCGCCTGGTGCCGCGGCTCCGGCGCGGTCGCCATCCACTGCATGGCGGGAGTCGTGCCGCCCGAGCAGAAGGCGGCGGCGCGGGAGACCCTGCTGCGCAACCTGGAGGCGGCGGCGGCCAAGGCCGAAGGGCTGACCCTGCTGCTCGAGCCGCTCAACCCGCGCGACAAGCCCGGCTACTTCTACTCGACCGTCGGCGAGGCGGCGGCGATCATCGCCGAGCTAGGCCGGCCCAACGTGAAGCTGATGTTCGACGCCTACCACGTCGGCGTCACCGAGGGCGACATCCTGACCAGGCTGGAGCGGCACCTGCCGATCATCGGCCACGTCCAGATCGCCGCGGTGCCGTCGCGCCACGAGCCCGACGAGGGCGAGATCGCCTATCGGGCGGTCTTCGAGCGGCTCGATTCGCTGGGCTACGCCGGCTGGGTCGGCGCCGAGTACCTGCCGCGCGGCGACACCGACGCCGGCCTGGTGTGGACGCGGCACCTGGGGGTGACGCTCTAACCCTCCGCGTCCTCGAAGGCGGCCAGGATCTCCTGCTGGCCGGTCCGGGTCAGGTGGTGCAGGAAGTCCGAGACGCCGAGGCCGAGCGCGTTGACGTGGCTGCGCATCTGCTCGGCGGCGCCGCGGCTGTCGCCGCTGCGGATCCGCTCCAGGATCGCGTCGTGCTCGACCAGCGAGCTGCTCATGCGGCCCGGCTGCGAGGTGATGTAGCGGCGGTAGGGCGCCAGCAGCTTGGCGCTGTGCAGCTGCTCCTTGAGCATCCAGTTGCCGCAGACCTCGACGATGCCCTGGTGGAAGCGCAGGTTGGCGGCATAGAAGCGCTCGACGTCGCCCTCGGCGCAGGCCGCCTCGCAGGCCGCCTCGTGGGCCTCCAGCTCGGCGATCTGGGCCGGCGCGATGCGCCGCGCCGCCTGCTCGGCGGCCAGCGCCTCGAGCTCGGCGACGACCTTGAAGGCGTCGAGCAGCTGGATCAGCGTCAGGCGCGCGACGTGCGCGCCCTGGCGGCCGTTCATCACCACCAGGCCGCTCGCCGCGAGCCGCTGCAAGGCCTCGCGGACCGGCGTGCGCGAGGCGTCGAAGTGGCTGGCCAGCTCGCGCTCGTCGAGCCGCTCGCCCAGGCTGCGCTCGCCCGACAGGATCTCGTCCTCGAGCCGCTGGGCGATCTGCGCCGAGAGCGACTTCTCGCCGGAGGGCCTGGCCTTGATCGCGTTCTTCGTCATCCGTCCGTCTGCCGCAGCGGTTCCGTCCGCCCTGTCCCGTTGCGGGCGGCGCGCAGCCGGCGCCAGCCCATCGCCGCTACGGGATATAGCAGTGCGACCAGGGATAACAGTAGCATGACGAGTGCGATCGGCCGGTCGATGAAGACCGTCCAGTCGCCGCGGCTGACGATCAGCGCGCGCCGCACGTTCTCCTCCAGGATCGGCCCGAGGATCAGGCCGAAGGCCATCGGCGCGGCCGGCAGGCGCAGCAGCCCCAGGACGTAGCCGACCAGGCCGAAGAACAGCATGATGTAGACGTCGTTGATCGAGTTGCGGATCGCGAAGGAGCCGGCGACCGACAGGGCGGCGATGCCGATCATCAGGATGTGCATCGGCGTGCGCATGACCTGCACGATCGCGCGGATCAGCACCAGGTTGCAGGCCAGGGTCGCGGCGACCGCGAAGAACAGGCCGCCGTAGATCACGCCGACGAAGCCGGGGTTCTCGGCGAACAGCAGCGGCCCGGGCCGGAGGCCGTGCAGCAGCAGCGCGCCCATCAGCACGGCGGTCATGGTGTCGCCGGGCACGCCGAGCGTCATCATCGGCACCAGGGCGCCGCCGACGCAGGCGTTGTTGGCGGCCTCGGGCGCGGCGATGCCCTCGGGCGCGCCCCTGCCGAAGCGTTCCGGCGTCTTCGACAGGCGCATCTCCTGGGCGTAGGCGACGGCGACCGCGATCGCCGAGCCGGCCGCCGGGATCGCGCCGATGAAGGTGCCGATCAGCGAGCCGCGCAGCATCGGCCTGGTCAGCCGGACCAGCGAGCGCCAGGGCGGCAGGATGCTGCCGATCGCCGGCACGCCCTCGGCGCCGGCCTGGCGGCTGCCGAGGTTGCGCATGACCTCGGCCAGGCCGAACAGCCCGACGGTCAGCGGCACGATGTCGATGCCCGACTGCAGGAAGGCGAAGCCGAAGTCGAAGCGCGGCACGTCGGTCAGGGCGTCGAAGCCGACCATGCCGCAGAGCAGGCCGAGCGCGCCGACCAGGATGCCGCGGAAGGTCGAGCCGGGCGAGGAGTAGGCCAGCATGGTCAGGCCGAAGACCGTCGCCATGGCGAACTCGGGGCTGCGGAAGCTCATCGCCGCGTCGGCGATGATCGGCGCGACCACGACCAGGATCGCGAGGCCGATCATGCCGCCGATCGTCGAGGCGAAGAGCGCGTAGCTGAGCGCGTGGCCGGCCTTGCCGGCGCGCGCCAGCGGGTAGCCGTCGAACTGGGTGACGATGGCGCCGGGCGTGCCCGGGATGTTGACCAGGATCGCCGAGATCGAGCCGCCGAACACGCTGGCCGAGAAGACCGCGATCAGGAAGACCATCGCGTGCTCGGGCGACATCGGATAGCTGACCGGCAGCAGGATCGCCAGGGCCATGGTCGAGCTGACGCCGGGCAGGGCGCCGAGGATCGTGCCGAGCATCACGCCGCCGAGCGACAGCGCGAGCAGCGTCGGCTGGGTCAGGATGTCGGCGAGCGCCTGCAGGAAGGGGTCGAGCATGTCGGGTGCCGCCTCCCGGGGCGGTCAGGGCAGCGGCGCGTGGATCACGACCACGAAGCCGAGATAGAGGATGCCGACGATCAGCGCCGTCGAGACCAGGGCGACGGCCAGGGCGAGGCCGCGCTCGCCGCGTCCCGCGAGGCCGCGCCAGCCGGTCAGGGCGAGGATCCAGCCGAGCACGAAGAATGCCGTCGCCGCGAGGTAGCCGATCGCCTCCATGATCGTCGGATAGACCGCGAGGGTGGCGAGCAGGCCGAGCGGCACGAGGTGGCGCCGCAGGCCGCCTTCCTCGGCGGCGGGCGAGCCGCCCCCCGTCCCGGGCCCGGCCTTGCCGCGCAGCAGGCGGACCAGGCCGCTCGCCAGGATCGCGACGGCGCCCAGCGTCACCGCGCCGAGCACCAGCAGCGGCATCAGCGCGGGGCCGGGGTCGAGGCCGGCGTAGAGGTCGCTGAAGATCTGCTCGTTGGTGGCAACCGACAGCCAGCCGGTCGCCGCCCAGGCCAGGAAGAACAGGCCGACCAGCAGGTCGCGCAGCGGCGTCGAGGGCTGGGCGGCCGCCGCAGCGGGCGCCGCTCCGCCATCGGACGGGGCGCTCTGCGGGCCGGGGATCGAGGGACTGGCCATGGCGGAATCCGGAACGGCAAGAAGATGGCGGGACGGGCGCCGCAGCAGCGGCACCCGCCCCGAGGGCCTACTGCTTCTTGTTGGTCTTCACCAGGCCGGCCTCGAGCAGGACCGGATAGATCGCCTCGTCGGTCTCGACGATGCGGGCCGCCGTCTCCTTGGCGTGCATCGGCGTCACGACGAAGCCGGCCTTCCGGCCGGCCTCGACGAAGGCCGGGTCGGACATGGTCTTGTAGAACAGCTCCTCCAGGGCCTTCACGCGGTCGGCGGGCACGCCCTTGGGCAGGAACAGCGCGCGCCAGTCGCCGGCGACGAAGTCGAAGCCCTGCTCCTTGAAGGTCGGCACGTCGGGCACCAGGAAGTGTCGCTCGTCCGAGGCGACGCCCAGGATGTTGACCGTGCCGGCCTTGTATTGGTCGACGAACTGGTGCACCGGCAGGGTCGCCGACTGGACCTCGCCGGCCAGCAGGCCGGCCACGGTCGGCGCGTAGCCCTGGTAGGGCACCTTGGTCATCTTGACGCCGAACTTGCTCTCGATCAGCGCGGCGACGATGTAGGACGAGCCGCCCGGCGCGTCGTTGCCGTTGGTGATCGAGCCCGGCTTGGCCTTCAGCCGGTCGATGTAGTCCTTGACCGTCTTGATGCCGGTGTCGGCGCGGACCTCGAGGGCGCCCGGATCGGGGCCGAAGAAGACCAGCGGCTCGACCTGGTCGAGCCTGGTCGCGTTCGGGTTGATGTACTGCCGGGCGACGAAGCTGGAACCCATGATGCCGATCGTGTAGCCGTCCGGCGCGGCCTCGGCGACGTGGCGGATGCCGGCGGCGCCGCCGGCGCCGGTGACGTTGGATACCACGACGGGCACGCTGGTATTCTTGGCGACGTAGTCGGCGATCAGGCGCGCAGCCGTGTCCTGGCCGCCGCCGGCCGGCCAGTTGACCACGATGGTGATCGCCTGGTCGGGAAAGCCTGCGGCCGCGGCGCCGGTCGCGCCGGCCATGGTGCCTGCCAGGGCCAGGACCGCGGCAGCGGCGCCGAGCCTGACGAACTTAGGAATCGAGATGCTCCGGTTCATGAGCGGAAGGCCTCCTGTCTGGTTCCGGCATGACGCTTGTCCCGCGCCGCGGATCGTCCCCGCGCCCCCTCGGGATACGCCGGTCGCGTCACCCCTTGTGGTCTCGATGGTGCGCGAGAGATCTGACGCTTGACAAGATCAAAATACCAAAAGACTGTTCTAGGTATGCAAAAACACCAGAAGACGGAGTTTTTGCACACCAAAGTGGCGGCCTGCCCAGAATCGGGGCAGCGGTTTGATCGACGGATGACCAGGGGTGGGGATCGGCATGAGTCACGGCGAGGCGGCGATGCTGCCCTTCGAGCAGCGCAACCGGCATTTCGACCGGCTGGTCGCGACCGAGGGGCTGATGTGGCTCGGCCAGAACACCAACCACTTCACGCCGCCCGCGGCCGTGACCGAGGCGATGCACGCGACCATCGACGAGGAGCGCTACCACGTCTATGCGCCGCCGGTCGGGCTGGAGGAGCTGCGTGCCCTGATCGTCGAGGACCTGGGTCTGCCCGGCCTCTCGGCGATGGTCACCGACGGCGCCGTGGTCTCGCTCTACCAGAGCTGCCACGCCCTGCTGCGGCCCGGCGATTCGATGGTCACGACCGATCCGAGCTGGGCCTGGCCGATGAAGTTCGCCCGCTCGATCGGCGCCGCGGTCCGGCAGATCCCGATCTACGGCCCCGAGCACGGCTACCGCCTCGACCCGGAGCGGCTGGAGGCCGAGATCGACGAGACGACGCGGCTGATCTACTTCGTCGATCCGAACAACCCGCTCTCGACAGTGGCGACGGCACGGGAGATCGAGCGCATCGTCGAGATCGCCGAGCGCCACGACTGCGTGCTGATCCAGGACTGCACCTACCGCGACTTCGCCTACGAGCATCACCTGGCGGCACGCCTCGCGCCCGAGCGGGTGATCACCATCACCAGCTTCTCGAAGTGGCTGGGGCTCGCCGGCCTGCGCGTCGGCGCCCTGGTCGCGACGCCGCAGCGCGTCCAGCAGCTGGCCGACGCGCCGCCCAACGTGCTCGGCTCCAGCATCCTGGCGCAGCGCGCCGCGATCGCTGGCCTGAAGCACAAGGCCGCGTGGTTCCCCGAGGTGCTGCGCCGCCAGCGCGGCAACCAGGCGCGGATCCGCGCCGCGGTCGAGGCGGTGCCGGGCCTGGTCATGCCGGTCGCCCAGGCCAACGGGAACTTCGTGATCATCGAGACCGGCGAAGCCGGGGTCCGGCCGGAGGCGCTGGTCCAGGCCATGGGGCAGAGGAAGATCATGATCCGCCAGGGCAGCTACCACACCCCGACCTTCGGCGATCGCTTCGTCAAGGTCAGCACCACGGTGCCCGAGGCCTGGGCCGACGCCTTCTGCGAGAGCCTCGCCGAGGCCGTCGAGCAGGCCCGCGGGCTCAACAGCGACAGCGCTCTGTTCTGAGCGCCTTCTTCGACAGGGAGACGAGCATGGATCTTGGTCTGGCCGGGCGCAGCGCGCTGATCACCGGCGCATCGCAGGGCATCGGCGAGGGGCTCGCCGAGACCTTCGCCGAGGAGGGCGTCAACCTGCACCTGACCGCACGCCGCGCCGAGCCGATGGAGGCGCTGGCCGCCCGCCTGCGCGAGCGGCACGGCGTCACCGTCTCGGTGCACCCGATGGACCTGACCGAAGAGGGCGCGATCGAGGGCCTCGTCGAGGCGGTCGGCGACGTCGACATCCTGGTCAACAACGCCGGCGTCATTCCGGGCGGCGACCTGCAGACCATCGACCAGCAGGCCTGGCGCGACGGCTGGGAGCTCAAGGTCTTCGGCTACATCGCGCTCTGCCGCCTCTACTACGCGCGCATGAAGGCGGCCGGGGGCGGTGTCATCGTCAACAACATCGGCAACGCCGGCGAGCGCTACGATGCCCAGTACATCGCCGGCACCACCGGCAACGCCTCGCTGATGGCCTTCACCCGAGCACTCGGCGGCCCCAGCCTGGACGACAACATCCGCGTCGTCGGGATCAATCCCGGGCCGGTCGACACCGACCGCATCTACAAGCTGCTGAAGCGCCGCGCGCTCGACTGGTTCGGCGACGAATCGCGCTACGAGGAGCTGCTCGACCGCTATCCCCTGAAGCGGCCGGCTCATGTCCGGGAGATCACCGATACCATCGCCTTCCTGGCGTCCGACCGGGCCGGCTACATCACCGGCACGATCGTGACGGTCGACGGCGGCATCGCCTCGCGCAGCTCGATCATCTGACGGAAGGGGAAGGGGCATGCCCTACGCGACGGCCGACGACGGCGTGAGGCTCTGGTACGAGACGGCCGGCAGCGGCTCGCCGGTGGTCTTCGTCCACGAGTTCGGCGGCAACCATCTGAGCTGGGAGCCGCAGATGACGGCCTTCGCGCGCCGCCATCTCTGCATCACCTTCGCGGCGCGCGGCTATCCGCCCTCGGAGGTGCCCGCGGACATCGGCGCCTACGGCCAGGCGCGCGCCGCCGACGACGTCGTCGCGGTGCTCGACGCCCTGGGCCTGGAGAAGGCCCACCTGGTCGGCCTGTCGATGGGCGGCTTCGCGACGCTGCACGTCGGCCTGCGCCATCCGGAGCGGGTGCTCTCGATCGTCTCGGCCGGCACCGGCTACGGCGCCGAGAAGCACCTGGAGGACTATTTCCGCAGCGTCAGCGAGGCGGTCGCCGAGGGCTTCGAGAGCCTCGGCTCGCGCGAGTTCGCCAAGACCTACAGCCTGGGTCCGAGCCGCGTGCAGTTCCAGAACAAGGATCCGATCGGCTGGCAGGCCTTCGCCGAGCGCCTGGCGACCCACGACGCGCGGGGGGCGGCCAACACCATGCGCGGCGTGCAGGCGCGCCGGCCCTCGCTCTACGACCTGGAGGAGGGCCTCAAGGCCTGCGACCTGCCGGTGCTGGTGATGACCGGCGACGAGGACGACCACTGCCTGCAGCCCGGCCTGTTCCTGAAGCGCACCTTGCCGCGCTGCGGCCTCGCGGTGCTGCCGAAGTCGGGCCACACCCTCAACCTGGAGGAGCCGGCGCTGTTCAACCGCCTGGTCGGCGACTTCATCGCCCAGGTCGAGGCCGGGCGGTGGGAGCGGCGCGACCCGCGGGCCGATCCGAAGACGGTGATGCCGACCGTCGACCTGGGCAGGCGATGACCGGGGAGGGGGCCGGCAGCGCGGCCGGGCTGCGCGCGGCCGGGGCGATCGACGGCGGTCGTCTCTGGCGGCGCCTGGAGGCACTCGGCCGTTTCGGCGCGACCGCGACCGGCGGCGTCTGCCGCCTCGCCCTCTCCGAGGCGGAGATCGCGGCGCGCCGGCAGCTCGTCGGCTGGGCCCGCGACGGCGGGCTGGAGGCTTCGGCCGACGCCGCCGGCAACCTGTTCCTCGAGCTGCCGGGCGAGGCGCCGGAGCTGGCGCCGGTGCTGACCGGGTCGCACATCGACTCCCAGCCCTCGGGCGGCCGCTTCGACGGCGCCTACGGCGTGCTCGCCGGCCTGGAGGCGCTGATCGCCCTCAAGGAGGCCGGGATCCGGCCGCCGCGCCCGCTGGTCGTCGCCGCCTGGATGAACGAGGAGGCCGCGCGCTTCGCGCCCGGCATGATGGGCTCCAAGGCCTTCTGCGGCGAGTGGCCGCTCGAGCAGCTGCGCGCCGTCGCCGACGCCGAGGGCGTCACGGTCGGCACGGCGCTGGACGCCGTCCGCGCGGCCGAGGCCGGGTTGCCGGAGCGGCCGCTCGGCTTCCCGCTCGCCGCTTTCGTCGAGGCGCACATCGAGCAGGCGCCGCTGCTCGACCGGGCCGGGGTGCCGATCGGCGTGGTCACCGGCATCCAGGGCACCAGGCGCTACCGGGTGACCGTGACCGGCGTCGCCGGCCATGCCGGGACCGTGCCGCAGGCCGAGCGGCAGGACGCCATGATGGCGGCGGCGCGCATGATCGCCGCGCTCGACCGCCTGGCCCCGGAGGTGCCGGGGCTGATGCTGACGGTCGGCCTGCTGCGCCTGCAGCCGAACGCGCCCTCGGTGATCCCGCGCGAGGCCTACTTCAGCATCGACATCCGCCATCTCGACGACGCCGGGCTGGCCACGGCCGACGCGCGGATCCGGGCGATCGTCGAGGCCGGGGCGGCACCCTGCTCGGTCCGGCTGGAGCAGATCGCCGAGGCCGCGAACCTGACCTTCCCCGAGGCGATGCAGCGGCGCATCGCCGCCGCCGCAGCGGCCCTCGGCCTGCCCGCCCGGCACCTGCCCTCGGCGGCCGGCCACGACGCCCGGCACCTCAACGGCGTCTGCCCGACCGGCATGATCTTCATTCCCTGCCGGGACGGCATCAGCCACGACGAGCGCGAGTGGTGCCGGCCCGAGGACGTCGCCGCCGGTGCCAGGGTGCTGGCGCACGTCCTGCTCGATCTCGCCTGCAACCCGCCGCCGCCGCCTTCTCGCGTCGGCTGACCCGAGGAGGAAGAGGATGTCCGAGGCCGCCGTTCCCCTTGTCGATCTGAGCGAATCCCGGGAGGGGCCGGGGCGTGCCGTGGCGGCCGAGGCGATCCGCCGGGCCTGCGAGACCATCGGCTTCTTCGCGGTCACCGGGCACGGCGTGCCGCAGGACGTGATCGCGGCGGCGCGACGCGAGGCGCTCGCCTTCTTCGCCCGGCCGCGCGAGGTCAAGATGCAGACGCCCCAGCCGCCCGAGCGGATCAGCCGCGGCTACAGCTGGCTCGGTAGCCGCGGCCTCGCCTTCTCGCTCGGCAACCGGACGCCGCCCGACCTGCAGGAGAGCTTCGCGATGGGCCCGGTCGAGCCGGCGCCGGCCGCGCTCGACGGCACCGAGGACGCCCGCGCCTTCTTCGCGCCCAACGTCTGGCCGGCCGTCCAGCCGGGCCTGCAGCCCGCCTTCGAGGCCTACTACCGGGCGATGGCCGAGCTCTCCGCGCACGTCCTGCAGCTCTTCGCGACGGCCCTCGGCCTGCCGCGGGACCACTTCGACGCCGAGATCGACCACCACACCAGCACGATGCGGGCGATCCTCTATCCGCCGCCGCCGGAGACGGTCGAGGAGGGCCAGCTGCGCGCCGGCGAGCACACCGACTACGGCACCCTGACCATCGTGCGCGGCGACGACGTGCCCGGCGGCCTGCAGGTGCGCACGCGGGCCGGGGCCTGGATCGACGTGCACCCGCCGGCCGAGGGCTTCGTCTGCAACATCGGCGACCTGATGATGCGCTGGAGCAACGACCACTGGCTGTCGAACCTGCACCGGGTCGCGCTGCCGCCGGCCGAGGCCGGGAACCGCGCCCGCCTGACCTTCGCCTTCTTCCACAATCCCAACGCCGACGCCCTGATCGAGCCGATCCGCGGCTTCTACCGGGAGGGCGAAGCGGCGAAATACCCGCCGGCGCGCTTCGGCGACCTGTTCCTGCGCAAGCACCTGAGCGCGCAGACCATGAAGGCGGCCCAGGGCGCCGGCGCCTGAGCCGCGGGCCCCGCGCAGCGGCGAATCGCGTGTGGCCAGAGGCCGGGCGGCTGGCTATCCTGCCGGCCTCTTCCGAAAGGCTCCTGCGGGGTTCGAGATGGCGACGAAGAAGGCTGAGCGGAACGCGGCGGACGAGGTGATCACCGGCGAGGTCCGGATCCTCGACCCGATCACCGAGAAGCCCGAGGCGATGGCCGCCGCCGGGACGGTCAAGACCTACGTGATCGCCTCGATGAGCGTCGGCACCCTGCCGCTGCCGCTGTTCGACACCGCCGCGCTCTTCGCGCTGCACATGCGCATGGTCCAGCAGCTGGCCCACCGCTACGGCCACCGCTATTCCGAGCATGCCGCGCGGGCCACCATCCTGTCGCTGCTCGGCGGCGGACTCTCGGTAGGCCTCGGCATCGGCGCCGCGAGCCTGCTGAAGGCCGTGCCGGGCATCGGCTGGGCGCTCGGCGGCCTCGGCCTGCCGACCCTCGCGGGGGCGACGACCTACGCCATCGGTCAGACCTACATCAAGCACTTCGAGGAGGGCGGCACGCTGCTCGATCTCGACGCCGAGACGCTGCGTGGCTTCTTCAACGCCCAGTTCCGCAGGGGCCGCGCCTTCGCCACCTCGACGGCCGCCGCCTGAGCCTTCCGGTCCCCTCCGGGCGGTCGCCGGCCGGCCACGGCTGAACGCCGACCCGCGAAGGCCGGCGCCGCCTGACCTGGATCAAGCAGCCGGCGCGCCGCCTTGGCTAGACTGTGTGCCGGTGGACCGGGCGCGGGAGCGGCGGATGCGGATCTTCGCCAATCGGACGGCAGCGGGACGGGAGCTGGCGGAGCGCCTGCTGGAGAAGCGCTACGCCGATCCCGTGGTGCTGGCGCTGCCGCGCGGCGGCCTGCCGGTCGCGGCCGAGGTCGCCCGGGCGCTCGAAGCGCCGCTCGACCTGGTGCTGGTCCGCAAGATCGGCCTGCCGTCCCAGCCCGAGCTGGCGGTCGGCGCGGTCGTCGACGGCGATCGCCCCGAGCTGGTCGTCAACGAGGCGCTGCGTTCCGTCGTCGAGGCCGACCCCGAAGCCTTCGCCGCGCTCGAGGCGCACGAGCTGCGCGAGATCGAGCGGCGGCGCGAGCGCTATCTCAAGGACCGTCCGCGGGCGCGCGTCGCCGGCGCCACGGCGATCGTCATCGACGACGGCCTGGCGACCGGCGCCACGGCCCGGGCCGCGCTCAAGGCGCTGCGCCGCCAGGGACCGGCGAAGCTGGTGCTGGCCGTGCCGGTGGCGCCGCCCGACACCCTGGCGGCGCTCGCCGCCGAGGTCGACGAGGTCGTCTGCCTGGAGACCTCGGCGAGCTTCTTCGCGATCGGCCAGTTCTACGACGACTTCGGGCAGCTCGACGACGCCGAGGTGGTGCGCATCCTCGATTCCTTCGCCCCGCCGACGGCGGGCGGAGGGCCGGCGTGACGGGCGAGGTACCCCCGTCCGCCGGCTGCGAGGCGGCAGCGCTCGCCTACCTGGCGCGCGGCTGGTCGGTGCTGCCGCTGCGTCCGGCGGACAAGCGGCCGCTGGTCGCCTGGGAGCCGCTGCAGCATGAGCGGCCCGACGCCGAGACGCTGCGCGCCTGGTTCGCGCGCTGGCCGGCGGCCAACGTCGGCATCGTCACCGGGGCGCTGTCGGGCCTGGTCGTGCTCGACGTCGACCCGCACCACGGCGGCGCGGACTCCCTGGCGGCGCTGGAGCGGGCCCACGGCCCCCTGCCGGCGACGGTCGAGGCCGAGACCGGCGGGGGCGGGCGCCATCTCTACTTCCGCCATCCCGGCGGCCTGGTGCGCAATCGGGCGGGCCTCAGGCAGGGCATCGACCTGCGCGGCGACGGCGGCTACGTCGTGGCGCCGCCCTCGCGCCATCCGAGCGGCGGCCTCTACCGCTGGCGGCCCGGCGGCTCGCCCGACGCGCTGCCGCCGGCGCACCTGCCGCTCTGGCTGCTCGGGCAAGGCGGCGGCCGGCTCGGCCGCAGCCTCGCCGACTGGCGCGAGCTGGTCCGCGCCGGCGTGCCCGAGGGGCAGCGCAACGACAGCCTCGCCTCGCTGGCCGGCCATCTGCTGTGGCACGGCGTCGATCCGGATGTCACCCTGGAGCTGCTGCTCGCCTGGAACCGCCAGCGCTGCCGGCCGCCGCTCGACGACGCCGAGGTCGCGCAGGTCACGCGCAACATCGTGCGCCTGCACGAGCGCGAGGACGGCCCGCCGGGATCGGCTGCCGGATAGGGAGGCCCGATGAAGCTCTTCGCGCTCGATGCCAGCCGCGCTTTCGGCGAAGCCGTCGCCGACGCCCTCGGCCTGCCGCTCGCCGCCCAGGAGGAGCGCGCCTTCGAGGACGGCGAGCACAAGGTGCGGCCGCTCGAGGGCGTGCGCGGCGCCGACGTCTACGTCGTCCAGGGCCTGCACGGCGGGCCCGATCAGAGCGTCCACGACAAGCTCTGCCGCCTGCTGTTCTTCCTGGCATGCCTGCGCGACCAGGGGGCCGCGCGCCTGACCGCGGTCGTGCCCTATCTCGCCTACGGCCGCAAGGACCGCCGGACCAAGCCGCGCGACCCGGTGACGACGCGCTACGTCGCCCAGCTGTTCGAGGCGGTCGGCCTCGACCGCGTCGTCACGCTGGAGGTCCACAACGTCGTCGCCTTCGAGAACGCCTTCCGCTGCGAGACGGTGCATCTCGACACCCGGCCGATCTTCGCGCCGCTCGCCCGCGCCCTGGCGGCCGGCGGCGGCGAGATCGTCGTCGCCTCGCCCGACCCCGGCGGCGTCAAGCGCGCCCAGCTGTTCCGCGAGTACCTCGAGGCCGACCTCGGCCGGCCGCTCGACGGCGCCTTCCTGGAGAAGCGCCGTTCGGCCGGCGTGGTCAGCGGCGAGCGGGTCGTCGGCGAGGTCGAGGGGCGCACGGTGCTGGTGATCGACGACCTGATCAGCACCGGCGGCACCATGGCCCGCGCCGCCAGGGCCTGCCGTGCGCTCGGCGCCCGCGAGGTGCACGCCCTGGCCGCCCATGGCCTCTTCGTCGGCGAGGCGGCGAAGGCCCTGGCGGAGCCGGACCTCGGCCGCACCGTCGTGACCGACAGCGTGCCGCCCTTCCGGCTGCCGCCGGCCCTGCTGGCGGAGCGCGTCCAGGTGGTCGCCGCGGCGCCGCTGTTCGCGGCGGCGCTGCGCCGCCTGCACGAGGGCGGCTCGATCAGCGAGCTGATGGCGCCGCCGGACTGAGCAGAGCGGCCTCGGCGATGTCCAGGTAGCGGCGCGCCAGCGGCTGCCACTTGGCCGGCTCGCGCGGCTCGGGCTCGAGCAGGTGGACCAGGGTCAGGCGCGCGCGCACCAGGGCCCGGAAGGCGAGGTAGAAGGCGGTCAGGCCGGCCGGCGGGCGGCCGCCGATGCGCGCGACGACCGCCTCGACCAGCAGCGGGCCGATCCAGCCGGCGTCGAGCCGCCGGCACTCCAGCTCGAGGAAGGCCAGCTCGTCGTAGGGATCGACCAGGCGCAGCGAGCGGTTGAACTCCAGGCAGTCGATGATGACGGGCGGGTCGGTCAGGCAGATGTGCTCGGGCCGGAGGTCGCCGTGGCCCTCCAGGATCATGCCCGCCTCGACCCGCGCGGCGATCGTTCCGGACTGGGCCTCCAGCGCCGCCTCGACGGCGTCGAGCAGGCGCTCGTCGCGGCCGTGGTCGAGCATGAAGTCGCGGGCGGTCAGGATCGCCCGGTTGACCGCCTGCTGCCGGCGCAGCTCGGCGAGATGGACGCGCGCCGACAGCCTCGGCCGCTCGGCGCCCGCGTAGAAGTCGGCGAGGCGCCGGCCGACCGCCTCGATCTGCGCCTTCGTGATGCGGCCCTCGACGATCGCCGCCTCCAGCATCTCCGACTCCGGCAAGCGGCGCATCTCGACCAGCCAGTCGACGATCTCGCCGGCCGGCCCGGTGCCGCCGTCGCCGGCCAGCCCGCCGTCGATCGCCAGCTGGCCGTCGGCGGAGCGCGTCAGGGTCCGCAGGCCGAGATAGACGTCCGGCGCCAGCCGGCGGTTGAGCCGCAGCTCGGCGCGGCAGCTCTCCTCGCGCGCCGCCAGGGTCGAGAAGTCGAGATAGGGATAGCGCACCGGCTTCTTGAGCTTGAGCACCCGTCCGGCGCCGAGGAAGACCCAGGACATGTGGGTCTCGCGCACCTCGCCGTCCGGCTCGCCGGCCACCATGCCGCGCAGGAAGGCGACCTTCTCGGCGAGCGGCACCGCCGGATCGGGGCGCGGCGCGGGCAGGCCGCGGCCGGGCCGCGGATTGATCTCGGTCAGAGCCTTGCCGGGCGACTGGGTCACAATGGCCATCGTTCGATCGCAGGAAGGGGGCGGCCATGAGCATAGCGCAGACGCTGCGCCTCGGCGAAAGGGGCTCCGAGGGTTTTCTCGCCCTGCCCGCGCCGGCGAGCGGCCTCGTCGTCTTCGCCCACGGCTCCGGCTCGAGCCGCTTCAGCCCGCGCAACGGCTACGTGGCCGAGCGGCTCAACGAGGTCGGGCTGGCGACGCTGCTGTTCGACCTGCTGAGCGAGGAGGAGGCGGCCGACCGGCGCAAGGTCTTCGACATCCCGCTGCTCGGCAGCCGCGTCGCCGAGGCCGTCGAGGCGCTCGCCGCAGAGGATGTCCTGGCCGGCCTGCCGCTCGGCCTGTTCGGCGCCAGCACCGGTGCCGGCGCGGCGCTGGTCGCCGCCGCGGCCCTGCCGGAGCGCGTCGCCGCGGTGGTCTCGCGCGGCGGCCGGCCCGACCTCGCCGGCGCAGCGCTGTCGCGCGTGCGCTGCCCGACCCTGCTGGTCGTCGGCGGCGACGACACCGCCGTCATCGAGCTCAACCGCGAGGCGATGGGCTGGATGACCTGCAAGGCGCGCCTGGCGATCGTGCCGGGCGCGACGCACCTGTTCGAGGAGCCGGGCACGCTCGACCAGGTCGTCGAACTCGCGGCCGACTGGTTCCGGTGCCACTTCGCGGCGCGGCCCTGAGCGCCCCGCTCACTGCCTGCCGAAGCCGTCGACCTCGGCCGCGAGCGCCCGCAGGCCGTCGGTGACGGCGACCTCGTAGGGGGGCGCCTCCGCGAGCCGGGTCAGCGGCTCGGGCAGGCGGGCGAGCTGCTCGGCGGCGTGGGCGCGCGCCTTGGCCAGGCTGGGCAGCGGCGCGACCGGGCGGCCGGCGCGCAGCACCGGGCGCAGCAGCGGCGCGTCCCAGCCGGGTCCGGCGGGCGCCGGCTCGTCGGCGCGGGCCAGCAGGTCGCCGATCGGCCGGCCCTCGGCGTCGCGGCGCCGGTGGACCTGGGTCGGTCCGGGCCAGTAGGCCTTGCCCTCGGAGCGCTTGCGGCGCGCCCGGCCGGCATAGGCCTTGAGCTTGTAGGCGCAGTCGAGCGCCGGCAGGTCCTCCGAGGTGACCAGGCTGGTGCCGATGCCGAAGAGGTCGATGGGCGCGCCCGCCCGGGTCAGGGCCGCCAGCTCCGCCTCGTCCAGGCCGCCGCTCGCGACGATCTTCGTCTCCGTCAGGCCGGCGTCGTCGAGGATTCGGCGCACCTTGCGGGCGTGCGCGCCGAGGTCGCCGCTGTCGAGCCGCACGCCGCGCACCGCGATGCCCTCGGCGGCGAGCCGCGGCGCGATCTCGGTGACGGTCCGGGCGGCGCGCTCGGTGTCGTAGGTGTCGAGCAGGAAGACGGTCTGGTCGGGCCGGGCGCGGGCGAAGGCGAGGAAGGCTTCGGCCTCGCTGTCGAAGGCCTGGACGAAGGAGTGCGCCATGGTGCCGACGAGCGGGATGCCGAAGGCCTGCTCGGCCGGCACGCTGGCGGTGCCGGCGAAGCCGGCCAGCCAGGCCGCGCGCGCCGCCAGCAGGCCCGCCTCGCCGCTGTGCGCCCGGCGCAGGCCGAAGTCGACCAGGCCCTTGCCGGGGGCCGACAGCACCATGCGCGCCGCCTTGGTCGCGACCAGCGTCTGGTACTGCAGGAAGTTGATCAGCCGCGTCTCGACGAGCTGCGCCTCCAGGATCGGCGCGGTCACCCGGACCAGCGGCTCGTCGGCGAAGACCGGCGTGCCCTCTGGCAGGGCGTCGAGGTCGCCGGTGAAGCGGAAGCCGGCGAGGTAGTCGAGCAGCCGGCCGGTGAAGCGGCCGGAGCGCCCGAGCCAGTCGAGCTCGGCCGCGTCGACCCTGGCTTCGGTCAGGAAGCCGACGACCTGCTCCAGCCCGGCCGCCAGCAGGAAGCCGCGCCGCGCCGGCAAGCGGCGCACGAAGAACTCGAAGACCGCCGTTCCCGTCGTCCCGGCCGCCAGGTAGGCCTCCAGCATGTTGAGCTGGTAGAGGTCGGTCAGCAGCAGGCTGCGGCCGTAGTCGATCTCCGGGAAGGGGCTGGCCGGCATGATCGCGGTCAGGCGGCGAGGTCCGCCACGGCGAGGGAGCCTGCGCCGACCGCCTGCATCGCCCGGCGCGCCTCGGCGAGCGAGCCGGCGAGATCGATCGCCCGGCAGGCTTCCTCGATCACGTAGGCCTCGAAGCCCTCGTGCCGGGCGTCCTCGACCGACCAGCGCACGCAGAAGTCGGTCGCGAGGCCGGCGAAGAACAGCCGCCGGAAGCCGCGCTCGCGCAGGTAGCCGGACAGGCCGGTCGGGGTCCTGCGATCGTTCTCGTAGAAGGCCGAGTAGGAGTCGATGCCGGGGTGGTAGCCCTTGCGCAGGATCAGCTCGGCGCGGTCCAGCCGGAAGTCACGGTGGAACGCGGCGCCCGGCGTGCCCTGGACGCAGTGGTCGGGCCAGAGGGTCTGCGCGCCGTAGGGCGCCTGGACGGTCTCGAAGGGCGCCCGTCCGGGCTGGGCCGAGGCGAAGGAGAAGTGCCCCGGCGGGTGCCAGTCCTGGGTCGCCACGACATGGGCGAAGCGCGGCAGCAGGCCGTTGACCAGCGGCACGACCGCGTCGCCCCCGGGCACCGCCAGCGCGCCGCCGGGCATGAAGTCGACCTGCAGGTCGACGACCACGAAGCAGTCGTTCTCGTTCGGTCTGATGGCCGCCATGCCGGGCCTCCCTGCCTGCCGCCTTCGTCATCGGAGGCCGGCGAGGCCAGCGTCAAGGACTTTCGCCACCGAGGCGGGTTCGAAGTCGGCCTCGGCTTCGCGCCAACGCCCGTCCGCTGCATGCCGGCCTTGCCGTGCGTGCAGCTTGACCGGCGATTTGTTCCAAACTAGAGTATATCTTGTTCCGTATCGTGGAACAGTAGTCGAATCCGAGCCCGAGTCAATACGGGACGGACGGGAGCACGTCGGAGACCCTGCGGCCGAGCCCGCCGGGCGGCCTGTGCGGCCGCCTGCCTGCCCGCCGCCCAGCTCGGCACCTTCCTTCCGATCCGACCGACTCGAGCCGGCTTCCTTCGAGGCGCCGCCCGTTCCGGCGCCGGCCAGGGCAGAGGAGACAGAGCAGGTGCCTCCGGCTGACACGCCACCGGTTTCCAACCTAGACGTCGAGCGCTACCGCGCCGGCTTCCGGCAGATGTGCCGGATCCGCGCCTTCGAAGAGCAGGCCATCGCCGCCGCCCAGGAGAAGCTGGTGCTCGGCGCGATCCATCCCTCGATCGGCCAGGAGGCCGTGGCGGTCGGCGTCTGCGGCAATCTGCGCAAGAGCGACATCATCCTCTCGACCCACCGCGGCCACGGCCACACCATGGCCAAGGGCGCCGAGGCGCTGCCGATGATGCGCGAGCTGTTCGGGCGCGACGGCGGCTACTGCCAGGGTAAGGGCGGCTCGATGCACATCGCCGACTTCTCGGTCGGCATGCTCGGCGCCAACGGCGTGGTCGGCGCCAACATCAACATCGCCGCCGGTGCCGCCCACGCGATCCGGCTGAAGGGCGAGGACGGCGTCGTGGTCTGCTTCTTCGGCGACGGCGCGATCAACCGCGGGCCGTTCCTCGAGGGCCTGAACTGGGCCGGCGTGTTCCAGTTGCCGATCCTCTTCGTCTGCGAAGACAACGGCTTCGCCGCGACGACCCGGACATCGGCCATGACCTCGGGCGCCGGGCCGGCGGCCCGCGCCGAGGCGATCGGCATCCCGGCCAGCACGGTCGAGGGCAACGACCTGCAGGCGGTCGACGAGGCGGCCCGCGAGCTGGTCGACCTGGTGCGCGGCGGCGGCCCGCGCTTCCTGGTCGCGCGCACCTACCGCCTGACCGGCCACACCAGCAGCGACGCCGCCGGCTACCGGCCGCAGGCCGAGGTCCAGGAGCGCTGGCTGAACGACCCCATCGAGAACTGCCGCAAGCTGCTCGAGGCGGCCGGCGTGCCCGCCGCCGAGCTGGCGGCGATCCGCGAGGCCGCCGAGGCCGAGATGCGCGCGGCCAAGGACGAGGCCGCTGCCACCGGCTGGCCGGCCGTCGAGCTCGCCTATGCCGACGTCCAGGACGTCGGCGATCCGCGCACGAGGGCCTTCTGATGCCGCGTCTCAGCTACCTGGAAGCCGGCAAGCTGGCGCTCGCCGAGGAGATGCGCCGCGATCCCCTGGTCTGGGCGGTCGGCGAGGACTTGGGCCGCGGCGGCGTGTTCGGCCAGTACAGGGGCCTGGCCGAGGAGTTCGGCCCGGCGCGCATCTCCGACGCGCCGATCTCCGAGTCCTGCATCATGGGGGCCGCGGTCGGCGCCGCCATGATGGGCACCCGCCCGGTCGTCGAGATGCGCTTCTCCGACTTCGCGCTCTGCGCGGTCGACGAGCTGGTCAACCAGGCCGCCAAGGCGCGCTACATGTTCGGCGGCCAGAGCCACGTGCCGCTGGTCGTGCGCGAGCCGATCGGCATCTGGCGCTCCTCGGCCGCCCAGCACTCGCAGTCGCTCGAGGCCTGGTACGCGCACATCCCCGGCCTGGTCGTGGTCGTGCCCTCGACCCCGGCCGACAACCGGGCGCTGCTCAAGGCGGCGATCCGCTGCGACGACCCGGTCGTCTACATGGAGCACAAGAACCTCTGGGCCCTCGAGGGCGAGGTGCCCGAGGCCGCGGAGCCCGGCGAGCTCGGCAAGGCGCGCGTCGTCCGCGCAGGCGGCGACGTCACCATCGTCTCCTGGTCGGCCGCGGTGCACACCTGCGCCGCGGCGGCGGAGAGCCTGGCCGGCGCGGGCATCGAGGCCGAGGTCCTCGACCTGCGCACGCTCTGGCCCTGGGACCGCGAGGCGGTGCTGGCCAGCGTCGAGCGCAGCGGCCGGCTGCTGGTCGTCCAGGAGGCCGTCTCGGTCGCCGGCTTCGGCGCCGAGATCGCGGCCAGCGTCGCCGAGGCGCTGCACGGCGCCCTGAAGGCGCCGGTCCGCCGGCTCGGCGCGCCGCGCATCCCGATCAGCTACGCGCCACCGCTCGAGGACAAGGTCCGGGTCACCGAGGCGATGGTCGTGGAGGCCGTGCGCAGCATGACCGCTGCCGCGGCGTGAGAGAGAAGAAACCGGAGGGAGGAAGAACCATGCGTTTGACCAAGATCGCTCTGGCCGCCGGCCTCGCGCTGGCGACCGCGCTGCCGCTGCTCCACCAGGCCGCGGCCGCCGACTACAAGGACGAGTACAAGATCTCGACCGTGGTGCCGGCGCCCTTCCCCTGGGGCATCGCCGCCGACAAGTGGGCCGAGCTGGTCGGCCAGCGCACGAACGGCCGCATCAAGATGAAGGTCTATCCCGGCAGCCAGCTGGTCTCCGGCGACCAGACCAAGGAATTCACCGCGATGCGCCGCGGCATCATCGACATGGCGGTCGGCTCGACGATCAACTGGTCGCCGCAGGTCAAGGAGCTGAACCTCTTCTCGCTGCCCTTCCTGATGCCCGACTACAAGGCGATCGACGCCCTGACCCACGGGCCGGTCGGCGACAAGCTGTTCCAGATCCTGCGCGACAAGGGCGTGGTGCCGCTGGCCTGGGGCGAGAACGGCTTCCGCGAGGTCTCCAACTCGCGCCATCCGATCCGCAAGCCGGCCGACCTGGAAGGCCTGAAGATGCGCGTCGTCGGCTCGCCGCTGTTCAACGACACCTTCACCGCGCTCGGCGCCAATCCGACCCAGATGAGCTGGGCCGACGCCAAGCCGGCCCTGACGACCGGCGCGGTCGACGGCCAGGAGAACCCGGTCAGCGTCTTCACGATCGCCAAGATCTATGCGGTCGGGCAGACCAACCTGACGCTCTGGCACTACGTCGCCGACCCGCTGATCTTCGCGGTCAACAAGGAGGTCTTCGAGTCCTTCACGCCGGAGGACCAGAAGATCGTCCGCGAGGCCGCGGTCGAGGCCGGCGCGCTCTGCGTCGAGCTGGCGCGCAAGGGCCTGACCGACGGCGACACCTCGGCGATCGAGGAGGTCCGCAAGCTGGGCGTCGACGTCGTCGAGCTGACTCCGGCGGAGCACCAGGCCTTCGTCGATGCGACCCGCGGCGTCTACAAGGACTGGACCCAGAAGATCGGTCCGGACCTGGTCAAGATGGCCGAGGACTCCATCGCCAAGCGCTGAGGGGAGCAGGGGCGGCGTCCCGCGCCGCCCCCTCCTGCCACAGGCACCCGGAGCCAGAGCCATGTCCGAGTCCGTCGATCCGGAAATCGGGGCGCCGCGCGAGACGCCGCCGCACGTGCGCGTGCCGATCGGCATCGAGCGCGCGCTCGGCGCCGTGGCGATGGCCCTGATCTGCCTGATCTCCTTCGGCAACGTCGTGGTCCGCTACACGACGGACGTGTCCTTCGCCTTCACCGAGGAGTTCTCGGTCTTCCTGCTGGTCTTCATGACCTTCGTCGGCGCCTCGCTGGCCTTCGCGACCAACGAGAACATCCGCATCGCCTTCCTGCGCGACCGCTTCGGGCCGCGCGGCCGGATGGTCTGCGACGTCGTCGCGGCGCTGGCCTGCCTGCTGATGTTCGGCCTGGTCGTCTGGTACGGCGGCCAGCTGACCCTGGACGAGTACCGCTTCGACGAGACCTCGCCCGGCCTCGGTTACCCGAACTGGATCTACACCATCTGGCTGCCGCTGCTGTCGATCGCGATCCTGCTGCGTGTTTTCGGCCGCCTGCTCGCGACCCTGCGCGGCAGCTACGGGGGCCGCGGCTGATGGCGACGCTGCTGCTGATCGGGGTCTTCGTCGCGCTGCTGCTGATCGGCGCGCCGATCGCCGTCTCGCTCGGCCTGGCCGGCGCCGCGGCCGTCGCGGTCGGCCTCGACCTCAACTCCGTCGGCATGATCGGCACCAACGCCTACGCCTCGATCGCCAAGTACCCGCTGATCGCGATCCCGCTGTTCGTGCTGACCGGCATGGTCTTCGACCGCTCGGGCGTCGCCGGCCGCCTGGTCGTCTTCGCCCAGGCGATCGTCGGGCCCCGGCGCGGCGGCCTGGCCGTCGTCGCGACCCTGGTCTGCATGCTGATGGGCGGCATGTCGGGCTCCGGCCCGGCCGACGCCGCCGCCGTCGCGACGATCATGATCCCCTCGATGATGCGCGCCGGTTATCCGCGCGAGTTCTCGGCCAGCGTGATCGCCGCCTCGGCCTCGACGGCGATCCTGATCCCGCCCTCGATCGCGCTGATCGTCTACTCGATCCTGGTGCCCGGCACCGACCTGCGCGCGCTCTTCGCCGCCGGCGTGCTGCCCGGCGTGCTGGCCGGCGTCGCGATCATCCTGCCGACGCTGCTGCTCAGCCGCCGCCACGACTTCGGTGCCGCCGAGGAGCAGCAGCGGCCGGCCTTCTGGCCGAGCCTGCGCGACGCGGTGCCCGGCCTGCTGGCGCCGGTGATCATCCTCGGCGGCCTGCGCTCCGGCCTGTTCACCCCGACCGAGGCGGCCTCGGTGGCCGTCGCCTACGGCTTCCTGGTCGGCCTGCTGGTCTATCGCAACATGGGTTGGGCCGACGTCTGGAAGGTGCTCGCCGACAGCGCCGAGACCTCGGCCGTGATCATGGTGATCATCTCGCTGGCCGGGCTCTTCGCCTGGGCCGGCTCGACCCTCGGCGCCTTCGACCAGGCGGCCCAGGCGATCCTCGCGGTCAGCGGCAGCGGCCTGGTCGTGCTGATCCTCGTGATGATCCTGCTGCTGTTCGCCGGCATGGTGCTGGACGGCGTGTCGATCTACCTGATCACCCTGCCGCTGCTGGTGCCGATCGCCGCCGCCTTCCACTGGAACCTGACCTGGTTCGGCGTGCTGATGGCGATGAACATCGCGATCGGCCAGTTCACGCCGCCGGTCGCGGTCAACCTGATGGTCACGGCGCGCATCTCGCGCGTGCCGATGGAGGCGACCGTGCCCTGGGTGCTGTGGCTGGTCCTGTCGATGGCGACGGCGATGCTGCTGGTCATCCTGTTCCCCGAGATCGCCCTATGGCTGCCCCGGCTGCTCGGCTACCGCGTCTGAGTGCCCGACCTCGTGTCCCTCGCGACTTTCGAAAGATCTGTCAGGAGAAAAGACCCTTGACCTCGAACGAAATGACCGGCGGCGAAGCCGTCGCCCGCATGCTCCAGGCCTACGAGGTCGGGCCGATGTTCGGCATGGGCGGCTTCCAGCTGCTGCCGTTCTACGACGCGGCGCGCCGGCTCGGCCTGAACCACAACCTGATCAACGACGAGCGCTGCGCGGTCTTCATCGCCGACGCCTATGCCAAGGTCAGCGGCCGCGTCGGCGTCTGCGACGCGACCCTCGGGCCGGGGGCCACCAACCTGGTGACCGGCCTGGTCGAGGCGCTCAACGCCGGCTCGCCGCTGGTCGTCTTCGTCGGCGACACCCACCGCGCGCACTCCTGGAAGAACATGACCCAGGAGACCCGGCAGGCCGAGATCCTGCGACCGGCCTGCAAGGAGCTGATCCGCATCGAGATGATCGAGCGGATCCCCGAGCTGGTGCGCCGCGCCTTCGCCGTCGCGACCGCGGGCCGGCCGGGGCCGGTCGTGGTCGACATTCCCGAGGACGTCTGCCACGCGACCCATCCCTTCGAGGTCACTGAGTTCGAGGCCGACCCGGCGCTGGCCGCGGCGCCGGCGCTGCGCTGTCGGCCGGCGGCCGAGGACCTGGCCCGGGCGGCCGAGATGCTGGCCGCGGCCGAGCGGCCGCTGATGCTCTGCGGCGGCGGCGTGCACCTGAGCGGCGCGACCGCGGCCGTCGAGGCCCTGGCCGCGGCGATCAACCTGCCGGTCGCCCACACCATGACCGGCAAGGGCGCGATCGCCTGCAGCAGCCCGCTCAGCGCCGGCCTGTTCGGCCGCTACGACCGCATCGCCAACAAGCTGATCGAGGAGTCCGACTGCCTGCTGGTCGTCGGCTGCAAGCTCGGCGAGATCGCGACCAAGCGCTACAGCGTGCCGGCCGCCGGCAAGACCGTGATCCATCTCGACAGCGTCGCCGAGGAGTTCGGCCGCACCTTCCAGCCGGCGCTGCGCCTCTGGGGCGACGCGCGGGAGGGCCTGGCCGACCTGGCGGCGGCGCTGGCCGGGCGCGCCGGGGCGATCCGCGCGCGCCGGCAGGGCTACGTCGACGACGTCGCCGGCCGCATGGCCGCCTGGCGCAGGTCGGTCGAGCCCCGGCTGACCTCGGGCGAGCGGCCGATCAACATGGCGCGGCTGCTCCACGAGCTGAACCGGATCATGCCGGAGGACGGCATCCTGGTCGCCGACGGCGGCTTCGCGGCGCACTGGGGCGGCCTGCTCTACGACACCAAGAAGGCCGGCCGCGGCTTCGTGCCCGACCGCGGCTTCGCCTCGATCGGCTACGGCCTGCCGGGCGCCATGGGCTGCGCGCTGGCGGCCCCCGGTCGCCCGGTCGTCGGCCTGACCGGCGACGGCGGCTTCAACATGGTGATGGGCGAGCTGGAGACGGCGCGCCGCCTCAAGCTGCCCTTCACCCTGATCGTCGTGAACAACGCCGCCTCGGGCTACGTCAAGGCGCTGCAGCACCTGATCTACGGCGCCGGCAGCTACCAGTCGAGCGACCTGGTCGAGGTGAACTACGCGCGCGTCGCCGAGTCGCTCGGCTGCCGCGGCATCCGGGTCGAGGACCCGGAGCAGCTCGCCGCCGCCCTGGCCGAGGGCCTGAAGGGCGGCGAGGGGCCGACCCTGCTCGACGTCGTGGTGACCCGCGACCCGGCGCAGATGCTGCCGGGCGTCGACAACCGGACCGTCCAGGTCAAGAAGGGCGACCGCGTCGCCTGAGCCGATCCCGAAAATCCCGAGACCCGGAGCAACCGGGCGCTTTCCACAAGGAGGAGTCTAAGAGATGGACCGCAGAACCCTGCTACTCGGCACGCTTGCGCTGCCGCTGACCCTGCCGCTCGCGCGCGCCGTGGTCCGCCCGGCGCGGGCCGAGATCGACGAGATGACCCTGCAGGTCGCCCACATCTACGATCCGGGCAACCTCTGGTACGAGGCGACCCAGCGCTACCTGGACGCGGTGACCAAGGCGACCGGCGGCAAGGTCAAGTTCAACGTCGCGGCGAGCGGCACGACCGGCACCTGGCAGGAGTCGATCGAGGCCCTGCCGCTCGGCACCAACGACATCGTCATCCAGTCGGTCGGCACGCTCGACCGCTACGACCCGCTGCCCGGCATTGAGGCCTTCCCCTACCTGATCCGCGACCTCGACCACTTCAAGAAGGTCTACTACGGCCCGATCGGCGGCGAGCTCTACGGCGACATCGAGAAGAAGACCGGCTTCAAGATCGTCGGCGCCGGCTACCGCGGCGCGCGCAAGCTCTCGGCCAACCGCAAGGTCGTCACGCTCGACGACCTGAAGGGGCTGAAGCTCCGCGTGCCGCCGCTCAAGATGTACAAGCGGACCTGGGAGCTGCTCGGCGCCAGCCCGGTGCCGATGCCCTTCCTGGAGGTCTTCACCGCCCTGCAGCAGGGCGTCATCGACGGCCAGGAGAACCCGCTCGAGGTGATCGAGAGCAAGAAGCTCGACGAGGTGCAGAAGTACGTCATGGCGACCGACCACGTGATCGGCGCGATGACCTTCATCTTCGACTCGAAGCGCTTCGCCTCCTTCCCGCCGGAGCTGCAGAAGATCCTGCAGGAGGAGGGCGAGAAGGCGATGCTCTGGGCGACCGCCGAGATGGTCAAGCAGGAGGATTCCTACCGCCAGAAGCTGAAGGCGCGCGGCATGGAGTTCGTCAAGCCCGACCTGCCGGCCTTCCGCAAGGCCGTCGCGCCGATCAAGGACGAGTTCCCGGAGCTCAAGTCCTGGGTCGAGCGCGTCCAGGCCGCCTAGCAGCCTCCTGCCCCTGACGGATCGGCGCGGCGGCCTGTCGCCGCCGCGCCGGCCCGGGAGACCGAGCCATGGCCTTCTCCCGACTCGCCGATGCGATCGAGCGCCTGCTCGACGCCCTGCTGCTGGCCGCGATCAGCGTCATGGTCGCCGCCATCTGCTGGCAGGTCTTCGGCCGCTACGTGCTGAACCACGCGCCCGGCTGGACCGAGGAGGTGGCGCGCTTCCTGATGGCCTGGATCACCCTGCTCGGCAGCGCCGCGGTATTGCGCCGGCGCGGCCACATCGCCGTCACCGTCGTCGTCGAGCTGCTGCCGCGGCCGGTCGCCGTGGCGGTCGGCCTGGTCCGCGACCTGCTGATCCTGGTCATGGCCGGCGCGCTCGGCTGGTACGGCTACGCCTTCGCGGTGATCGGCGGCCGCCGCGATTCGGCGGCCATGGAGATCCCGATGTTCTACCCCTACCTCGCGATTCCGGCCGGCGCCGTGCTGATCGGCCTGCTGCTGCTGCTCGCCCGGGCCGGGCGCGAGGACCGGACCGAGGCGGGAGGGGCGCTGTCATGACCCTGCTGCTCGGCGCCGTCATCGTCGGCCTGATGCTGATCGGCATGCCGCTCGGCTTCGCCATCATCATCGCCTGCCTGACGGTCATCTGGGCCGGCGGCGGCGTCAACCCGGCGATCGTCGCCCAGCGCCTCTTCGCCGGCCTCGATTCCTTCACGCTGCTGGCCATCCCCTTCTTCCTGCTCGCCGGCGCGCTGATGAGCGAGAGCGGCATGACCCGCCGCCTCGTCGCCTTCGCCAACGCCATCGTCGGGCGCTTCACCGGCGGCCTGGCGATGAGCAACGTCGTCGCCTCGACCTTCTTCTCCGGCATCTCCGGCTCGGCGGTCGCCGACACCTCGGTGATGGGCCGGATCTTCATCCCCGAGATGGAGCGCGAGGGCTACGGCCGCAGCTTCTCGGTGGCGGTGACCGCGGCCGCCTCGGTGGTCGCGCCGATCATCCCGCCCTCGATCGGCTTCATCGTCTATGGCGTGATCACCGACCAGTCGATCGTCCGGCTGTTCGTCGCCGGGCTGGTCCCGGGGGCGATCTATTCGCTGCTCGCCCTGGTCGTCGTCTACCTGACGTCGCGCAAGCGGCGCTACGCGGTCCACGAGCCGGAGCCGCTGTCCGAGGTCGTCAGCCGCGGCATCCAGGCGGGGCCGGCGCTGGTCATGCCCTTCCTGATCCTGGCCGGCATCTTCTCCGGCGTCTTCACGGTCACCGAGTGCTCGGCGATCGCCGTGGTCTACGCCCTGGTGGTCGGCGGCCTGGTCTACCGCGAGCTGACCTTCGGCCGGCTGCTCGCGGCGCTGCGCGAGACGGCCTACACGACGGCGGTCATCATGATCATCGTCGGCGCCGCCAAGCTGTTCGCCTGGCAGCTCGCCTACACCCACATCCCCGACGCGGCGCTGGCCTGGGTCACCTCGGTGGCCCACGGGCCGCTGGTCTTCCTGCTGATGGTCAACGTGCTGCTGCTGCTGGTCGGCACCTTCATGGAGGCCAATGCCGCCATGGTCATGCTGGTGCCGATCCTGCATCCGGCCGGCGTCGCGCTCGGCGTCGACCCGGTGCAGCTCGGCGTCATCGTCGTGGTCAACCTCTGCCTCGGCCTGATCACGCCGCCGATCGGCCTGTGCCTCAACGTCGCCTGCAAGATCGCGGGGCTGCCCCTGGAGCGCAGCCTGCGCGACATCGCCCCCTTCGTGGTCATCGGCATCGCCGTGCTCGCCGCCCTGTCGCTGGCGCCCGCGGTGTCGCTCTGGCTGCCCAAGCTCATCATGAACTGACCGATGGAACCCTGGAGAAGAGAATGGCGGATCGTCTGAAGGACAAGGTGGCGCTGGTGTTCGGCGCCGGCTCGGTCGGCGAGGGCTGGGGCAACGGCAAGGCCGCGGCCGTCGCCTACGCCCGCGAGGGCGCGGCCGTTGCCTGCGTCGACATCGGCCTGCCGGCCGCCGAGACGACGCGCGAGGTCATCCTCGCCGAGGGCGGCCGGGCGATCGCCTGCGCGGCCGACGTGACCAGGCTCGCCGAGATCGAGGCGGCGGTGGCGCAGACCCTCGAAGCCTACGGGCGCATCGACATCCTGCACAACAACGTCGGCATCAACGCGGCCGGCGGCCCGGTCGAGGCCAGCGAGGAGAGCTGGGACCGGGTCATGGCGGTCAACGTCAAGAGCGTGTTCCTGGCCTGCAAGGCGGTGCTGCCGATCATGGAGCGCCAGGGCTCGGGGGCGATCGTCAACATCTCCTCGCTCGCCGCGATCCGCTGGACCGGCTACCCCTACAGCTCCTACTACGCCTCGAAGGCGGCGGTGAACAACTTCACCAAGTCGCTGGCCGTGCAGTACGCCGCCAAGGGCATCCGCGCCAACGCGATCATGCCCGGCGTCATGGACACGCCGCACATCTACCAGCAGATCAGCGGCTACTACAAAAGCGTCGAGGAGATGGTCGCCGCGCGCAACGAGATCCCGCCGATGAAGCGCATGGGCGACGGCTGGGACATCGCCATGGCCTCGGTCTTCCTGGCCTCGGACGAGGCCAAGTACATCACCGGCGTCGAGCTCTGCGTCGACGGCGGCCTGCACTGCTCCGTCGTGCCGACCTGAGGAGGCCCTGCTTGTCTTCCGCCACCGGACCGCTGGTCGCCGACACGATCACCAAGCTGCCGCCCGAAGCCGCCGGCGCGGTCGTCGTCTCGGGCTCGCACGGCGGCCGCTACCCCGGCTACCTCGCGGCCAAGGCGGGCCTGCGGGCGGTGATCCTCTGCGACGCCGGAATCGGGCTCGACGGCGCCGGCGTCGCGGCCCTGCCCTATCTCGACGCCCTGGGCATCGCCGCGGCGACCGTCTCCCACCTCTCCTGCCGGATCGGCGACACCGGCGACATGCTGGCGCGCGGCCGGATCAGCCGGGCCAACGCCGTCGCCGCCGCCTGCGGCGTCGCGCCGGGCCAAGGGACCGCCGAGGCCGCCGCGCGGCTCGAGGCCGCGCCGCTGGTGCAGGCCGACCCGCCGTCGCTTGGCGAGAGTCGCAGCGAGCTGCCGGGCAGCGGCCCGCGGCGCATCCTGCTGCTCGATTCGGCGGCGCTGGTGCGGCCCGAGGACGCCGGCAAGATCGTCGTGACCGGCTCGCACGGCGGGCTGGTCGGCGGCAATCCGGCGATGGCGCTCAGGGTCGACGGCTTCGCCGCCGTCTTCAACGACGCCGGCATCGGCATCGACGAGGCCGGCATCCAGCGGCTGCCGGCGCTCGACGCCCGGGGCATCGCCGCCCTGACCGTCGCCGCCGCGACGGCCCGGATCGGCGAGGCCCGCTCGAGCTTCGAGCAGGGTATCATCTCGGCGGTCAACGAGACGGCGCGCCGTCTGGGCGGCGCGGTCGGCGTGCCGGCGCGCGCGGTCCTGCTGGCCTGGAGCGAGGCCGCCGCCGTCTCCTGACGGCTGGCGGCCGCTGCACGAGGGGAGGTTGCGCTTGGAAGGCGACGTCACGGTCAAGTCGGTGCGCCGGGCCGTCCAGCTGATCAAGCTGCTGGGCGAGCAGGCGACGGCGGGCTGGCGCCTGTCGGACCTGGCGCTCGCCGCCGGGCTCGGCAAGGCGACGACGCACCGCCTGCTGAACGCCCTGACCGAGAGCGGCTTCGCCTACCAGGACCCGGACACGCGCCGCTACTTCCTCGGCTACGAGATCGTCCGCCTGGGCTCCCTGGCGACCCGCTTCGACGTCGCCGAGCTGGCCCGGCCGGCGCTGCTGCGCCTGGCGCGCGAGACCGGCGACACGGTGTTCCTCTCGGTGCCCGAGGGCCTCGAGGCGGTCTGCCTGGAGCGCCAGGTCGGCGACTTCCCGATCAAGACCCTGACCCTCGACGTCGGCGACCGCCGGCCGCTCGGCGTCGGCGCCGGCAGCCTGGCGCTGCTCGCCTTCCTGCCCGAGGAGGAGGCCGCCGAGATCATCGCCAGCAACGCGGCGCGCCTGGAGCGCTATCCCGGCTTCGCGCCGGCCGAGCTGCGCCGCCTGATCGCCGAGGCGCGGAGGCGCGGCTATGCCTTCAACGACGGGCGCATCGTCAGCGCGATGTGCGCGGTCGGCGTGCCGGTCTTCGACCTGCGCGGCCGGGTCGTCGCGGCGATCTCGATCGCGGCGATCCGCGAGCGCATGGCCGCCGAGCGCATCGACTGGATCGCCGGCCTGCTGCAGGCCGAGGCCCAGCGGCTGCGCGACCGCCTGGCCGAGCTCAGCAATCCTGTGCCGGCGTAGGCCGGCGCTCCCGTCACCCCTCCATCGGCTCCGCCGGCGCCAGCCGCGGCAGCGCGGCCTCGATCTCGGCGGCGGTCGGCAGGCTCGGCTGGGCACCCGGGCGGGTGCAGGCGAGGCCGCCGGCGACGCTGGCGCGGCGCAGCGCCTCGGGCAGCGGGCGGCCGGCGTCGAGGGCGGCGGCGAAGACGCCGACGAAGGCGTCGCCCGCCGCCGTCGTGTCCCGCGCCTCGACCGCCAGCGCGCCGACCCGCCAGCGCCGGCCGCCCGCAACGGCGAGGGCGCCGTCGGCGCCGAGGGTCACGAGCAGGCTGCAGCCGCAGCGCGCCGCCAGGGCCGCCGGCTCGTCGCGGCAGCCGAGGTGGCCGGCCAGGGTCCGCGCCTCGCCCTCGTTGACGACCAGCCAGTCGAGGAGCGGCAGGGTTTCCGCCGGCAGCGGGGCCGCCGGCGCCAGGTTGAGCAGCACGCGGCCGCCGGCCTCGCGCATCCGTTCGGCGGCGCGGCGGCTCTCCGCCGGGGGCACCTCCATCTGGAGCAGCAGCAGGCGGTCCGGGCCGAGCAGGGCCTCGGGCAGGTCGCCGGCGCGCAGCGCCTCGTTGGCGCCGGACGCGACGACGATCTGGTTCTCGCCCCGGCGGTCGACGGCGATCAGGGCGCAGCCGGTCGGCGCCGCGTCCTCGGCGAGGGCCGAGAGCCCGACCCCGGCGCCGCGCAGCTCGGCGAGCGCCAGCCCGGCGAAGGCATCGCGGCCGCAGCGCGCGACCAGGGCGACCGCGGCGCCGGCGCGGCGGGCAGCGAGGGCCTGGTTGGCGCCCTTGCCGCCGGGATGCACCCCGTAGCCCGGGCCGCGCACCGTCTCGCCCGGCGCCGGCAGGTGCTCGACGGCGACCGAGAGGTCGAGGTTGAGCGAGCCGAAGACGACGATCACGACGATGCGCCGCCGCGCCGCCCGGTCGCCGGAGCGCCGCCCGCCAGCGGGTCTCGAACGCACAGGTCTTGGCGGTAGCTCGGCATGGAATTCCCCGGGCAATGGTCAGCGGCGGCCGAAGACACCATATCAGCCGTCAGGCTCTGCCGGGGCAGGGATTCCGTCCCGCCCGACCGGCGGCCGCGAGGCCGCGGCCCGGCGTGTTCGACGTTCTCCTGCCCCCTGGATCCAGGAGGAGAGACCCATGCGCCAGGAAACGATGACCGGACGGATCGGGACGGCGGCCGGCCAGCCGGCGATTCGCAGGATCGGGCCGGCCGACCTGCGGGAGGCCCTGAAGCGCGGGCTGGAGGACTTCCGGGCCAAGCCCAGCCACGTCGTCTTCCTCTGCATCCTCTACCCGATCGTCGCCCTGGTGCTCGGCCGGCTGATCGTCGGCTACCAGGTGCTGCCGGTGCTGTTCCCGCTGGCCGCCGGCTTCGCCCTGGTCGGGCCGGTCGCCGCGGTCGGGCTCTACGAGCTGAGCCGCCGGCGCGAGGCCGGCCTGCCGCTGGCCTGGCGCGACGCCTTCGACGTCATGAAGCCGCCCAGGGTCTGGTCGATCCTGTCGCTGGGCCTGGTGATGGCGGCGCTCTTCGTCGCCTGGCAGACTGCCGCGATCGCGATCTACCGGGCGACCCTCGGCGCCTTCCCGCAGTCGCTCGGCGAGTTCGCCGAGCGGCTCTTCACGACCGCCGACGGCTGGATCCTGATCGTCGCCGGCAACGCCGTCGGCTTCCTCTTCGCCGTCGTCGCGCTGGCCGTCGGCGTCGTCTCCTTCCCGATGCTGGTCGACCGGCCGGTCGAGCCGGCGACGGCGCTCTGGACCTCGGTGCGCGCGGTCGCCGCCAATCCCCTGCCGATGCTGGCCTGGGGCCTGATCGTCGCCGTCGCCCTGCTGCTCGGCACGCTGCCGCTGTTCGTCGGCCTGGCGCTGGTCCTGCCGCTGCTCGGCCATGCGACCTGGCATCTCTACCGGCGCACCGTGATGACCTGAGTGGGGTGGCGGCGCGATCCGCCTCTTCCGCCGCTGCCCCGCGGCCGGCGCCGCGGCCGGATCGACCCGCGAAAATCGCGCGACGGACCGGCGCTGCCTCGTGCTATGGCGAAGCCGAGAAGGAGGCCTCGCCATGATTGCGGAGCTCGGCGCACTGCAGCCCTATGCAGCCCTGGCCCTGATCGTCGGGATCTTCGTTGCCTTCCTGCTCGAGCCGCTGCCGGCCGAGGTCGTCGCCTTCTGCGGCGCCGCGCTGGCCCTGGCGCTCGGCCTGATCGGCACCGACGACCTCCTGAAGGCGATCGCGAACCCGGCTGCGGCGACGATCGGCGCGATGTTTCTGCTGACCGCGGCGCTGGTCCGCACCGGCGCCCTGGAGGCGGTACTGGAGCGCCTGCGGCCGCTCGCCGAGCGCCGGCCGGCACTGGCCATCGGCTCGCTCCTGGCGGCGGCGGCCGCCGCCTCGGCGCTGCTCAACAACACGCCGGTCGTCATGGTGCTGATCCCGATCATGATCGCCCTGGCCAAGGACACGCGGATCGCGCCGTCCCGGCTGCTGATCCCGTTGTCCTACCTGGTCATCCTGGGCGGCACCTGCACGCTGATCGGCACCTCGACCAACCTGCTGGTCGACGGCATCGCGCGCGATCTCGGCCTGAGGGCTTTCGGCCTCTTCGAGATCCTGCCTCTCGGCCTGATCGTCGTCGCCGCCGGTGCCGGATTCCTGCTGCTCGTCGGCCGCCGCCTGCTGCCCGAGCGCGCGCTGCCGGCGGCCAGCGCCCTGGAGCGCCAGCCGCGCAGCTACCTGGTCGAGGTGGTGATTCCGGCGACCTCGCCGTTGGTCGGGCGCCGCGTGCTCGAGGTCGAGAGCTTCCGCGCCGGCCGCAGCCAGGTCATCGACGTGATCCGCGCCGAAGTCTCGCTGCGCCGGCAGCTCGACCGGGTCGTGCTGGCCGCCGGCGACCGGATCGTGCTGAAGACGCGCGACAGCGAGGTCATGGCCTTCCGGCCCGGCGCCCGGGACGCGGTCGCGGGCACCGGCGCGGAGCCGCTGCGCACGCGCGACAGCGTCGTTGTCGAGGTGCTGGTCGGGCCGGCCGCCCGGGTCGTCGGCCGCAGCCTCGCCGAGCTGCGCTGGCGCCGAACCTACGGCGTCTACCTGCTGGCGCTGCACCGCGAGGGCGCGGCGCTCGACGCCCGGCCGGAGGAGACGCGCCTGATGGTCGGCGACACCCTGCTGCTCGACGGCGCCGCCGCCGACCTCTCGCGGCTCGCCGAGGACATGCGCCTGACCAACCTGACCCTGACGAGCGCGCGGGCCTACCGTCGCGGCAAGGCGCCGATCGCCGTCGCCGCGCTCGGCCTCGTCGTGCTGCTGGCGGCGCTCGGCGTCGCGCCGATCCTGACCCTGGCCCTGGTCGCGGTCGCCGTCGTGCTGCTGCTGCGCTGCGTCGACTTCGACGAAGGCGTCGGCGCCATGGACGGCCGCCTGCTGCTGCTGATCGTCTCGATGCTCGCGGTCGGCGCCGCGCTGGAGCGCAGCGGCGCCCTGGCGCTGGTCGTCGAGCGGCTGACGCCGCTGCTGGGGCGCCTGCCGCCCTGGGCGGTCCTGGCGGTCTTCTACGCCGTCACCATGGTGCTGACCGAGCTGGTCACCAACAACGCCGTCGCCGTGCTGATGACGCCGATCGCCGCGGCGACCGCCGCCCAGCTCGGTCTGGAGCCGCGGCCTTTCGTCGTCGCGGTGATGTTCGCGGCCAGCGCCAGCTTCGCGACGCCGATCGGCTACCAGACCAACACCCTGGTGCACGCTGCCGGCGGCTACCGCTTCGCCGACTTCCTGCGCGTCGGCCTGCCGATGAACCTGGTGGTCGGCACGACGACCGTCGCCGCGATCCCGCTGTTCTGGCCGCTGTGAGCCGGCCCCGGCAGGTCTGCCCTTCGCGACAGGGATCTTGACGGGCCGCCGCTTCTCGCGCACGACCGCTCCGTCTTTTCCGTCCGTCCAGGGGGTCGCCGGGCGACCCGTCACTCGCTGCTTTGGAGTCGACTGCATGCGTCAGGTCTATGTGAACGGCCGCTATCTGCCGGAAGGCGAAGCGACGGTTTCGGTGTTCGATCGCGGCTTCCTGTTCGCCGACGCGGTCTACGAGGTCACCGCGGTGCTCGACGGCAAGCTGGTCGACTTCGCCGGCCACCTCGCCCGTCTGCGCCGCTCGCTCAAGGAGCTGGGCATGGCCCTCGAGCTCTCCGACGAGGAGCTGCTGGCCATCCATCGCGAGCTGGTCCGGCTCAACGGCATCGACGAGGGCCTGATCTACCTGCAGATCACGCGCGGCAACGCCGGCGACCGCGACTTCCTGTTCCCGGACCCGGCGACGCCCAAGACCGTCGTGCTGTTCACCCAGAAGAAGAAGCTGCTGGACAGCCCCCTGGCGGCGCGCGGCCAGCGCATCGTCACCGTCGAGGACCTGCGCTGGCGGCGCTGCGACATCAAGACCGTCCAGCTGCTCTATCCCTCGATGATCAAGGAGCTGGCCAAGAAGCAGGGCGCCGACGACGCCTGGATGGTGCGCGACGGCCTGGTCACCGAGGGCTCCTCGAACAACGCCTACATCGTCACGGCCGAGGGCGCGATCGTCACCCGCGACCTGTCGAGCGACATCCTTCACGGCATCACCCGCAAGGCCGTGCTCGACTGCGCGGCGGACCTGGAGATGACGGTCGAGGAGCGGCCCTTCACCGTCGAGGAGGCGAAGGCGGCGAAGGAGGCCTTCTCGACCTCGGCCTCCGGCTTCGTCAATCCGGTGGTCGAGATCGACGGCGCGACGATCGGCAGCGGCAAGCCCGGGCCGGTCGCCGCCCGGCTGCGGCAGATCTACCTCGAGAAGAGCCGCGCGGCCGCGATCTGACGGGCCGCTCCGGGAGCCGCCGCCGCCGTCAGCCGACCCGGCGGCCGCTCTCGGCGTCGAAGAGGTGGGTGTGCTCGGCCGCCACGCCGAGCGGCAGGCGGTCGCCGACCGCGACCTCCGGCGTGCCCTGCAGGCGCAGGGTCAGCAGGTCCTCGCCGGCCCGGCCGTGGACGATGGTGTCGGCGCCCTGCGGCTCGACGACCTCGACCAGGCAGTCGAGCGCGGGCCGCTCGGCGTCGATGGCCAGGTGCTCCGGGCGCAGCCCGAGCACCAGCCGCGCCGGTCCTGCCGCCTGGCCGTTCAGCGCCGGGTCGAGGCGGATCCGGCTGTCGGCGGCGGTGCGCGCGACGCCGCCGGCGACCTCGACCGGCAGGAAGTTCATCGGCGGCGAGCCGATGAAGGAGGCGACGAAGCGGCTGGCCGGGCGCCGGTAGACCTCCATCGGCCGGCCGATCTGCTCGACCCGGCCCTCGTTCATGACGATCAGCAGGTCGCCCATGGTCATGGCCTCGATCTGGTCGTGGGTGACGTAGACCGAGGTGCCGCCCAGCGCCTCGTGCAGCTTGCGGATCTCCAGGCGCATGGCGACGCGCAGCTTGGCGTCGAGGTTGCTGAGCGGCTCGTCGAACAGGAAGACGTCGGGGTCGCGCACGATCGCCCGGCCCATGGCGACGCGCTGGCGCTGGCCGCCCGAGAGCTGCCGGGGCTTGCGCTCCAGCAGGCCGTCCAGGTGCAGGATCTCGGCGGCGCGCGCGACCCGGGCGGCGATCTCGGCCTTCGGCGTGCCGCGCAGCTCCAGCCCGAAGGCGATGTTGCGCGCGACGCTGAGGTGCGGATAGAGCGCGTAGTTCTGGAAGACCATCGCGACGTTGCGGTCCTTGGGCTCGGCCAGGGTCACGTCGCGCTGGCCGATGTGGATCGTCCCGGCGCTGGTCTCCTCCAGGCCGGCGATCATGCGCAGCAGGGTCGACTTGCCGCAGCCCGAGGGGCCGACGACCACGGCGAACTGCCGGTCGGCGATCGTCAGGTCGACGCCGTGGATCACCTCGACCGGCCCGAAGGCCTTGCGCACGCCGGCGATGCGGACTTCGGCCATCTCCCATCCTCTCCTTCGCTTCGACTCCCGGGCCCTGGATAGCCGGCTTCCGTGACCGTTCGATGATGGCGGCGGCCGGCAGGGCCGCGGCGGCCCGGAGCGTCCCGCGCTGTCATGCGCTCTTCATCGTTCGGCAGGGGAACTGTCAGGCGCGTGTCATCGCCCTGTCGCGGCTGCGGCCTATCACCGGCTCCGAGCAGCGAGGGGGACGGGATGGCGCAGGGCGCCCTGGCGATCGAGGCACCGCGGGTCCGCATCCGCGCGGCGCGCCGGCTCGGGCCGGCGGCGCGGGCCTGGCTGCTGCTGCTGCCCTCGATCTTCTTCCTCTGCCTCTTCACCTACTGGCCGATCGTCCAGGTGCTGCTGCAGTCGCTCAGGATCGAGACCTTCGGCTCGGACAGCGTCAGCTACGGCCTCGGCAACTTCGAGCGGCTGTTCGCCGACGCGGACTTCAGCGGCGCGCTGATCAACAACGGGCTCTACGCGGTCGGCACCATCGTGCCCTCGATCGTGCTGGCCCTGGCGCTGGCCGTCGGGCTGCAGGAGGCGACGCGGCTCAACGCGCTCTTGCGCACCGTCGTGTTCTTCCCGGTGCTGCTGCCGCTGGTCGCGGCGGCGGCCCTGTTCCTCTTCGTCTTCCTGCCGGGCATCGGCCTGCTCGACTACTACCTGGCCAAGCTCGGCGCCGGGCAGACCAACTGGCTGGGCGATCCCGGCATCGCGCTCTGGTCGCTGGTCGGCCTGACGGTCTGGAAGAACGCCGGCTACTACATGCTGTTCTTCCTGGCCGGGCTGCAGGCGATCCCCCAGGACCTCTACGAGGCGGCGCGCATCGAGGGCGCGGGCGCCTGGGCGCGCTTCCGGCGCATCACCCTGCCGCTGCTCGGGCCCAGCCTCGCCTTCGTCTCGGTGATCGCCCTGGTCAACGTGATCACCCAGGTCGACCACGTCGTGGTGCTGACCAAGGGCGGCCCCTCGGGCAGCACCAACCTGCTGCTGTTCTACATCTACCAGACCGCCCACGAGAGCTACGACTACGGCAAGGCGGCCGCCGCCACCGTGGTCTCGGTCACGCTGCTGCTCGGCCTCTCCTTCGTCTCGCTGCGCACCCTGGAGCGCGGCGTGCACTACGAGGCCGCCTGATGGCCGGCCGCCCGATCCCGCAGCGCCGCGGCGCCCGGCGCGGCGAGGGCGCGCGCTGGCTCGCCGTCGCGCTGCTCTGCGGCGTCGCGCTGGTCTGGTCGACGCCGCTGCTCTGGATGCTGGTCGCCGCCTTCCGGCCGCAGAACTTCGGCGGCCTCGACATGGCCTCGCTCTGGCCGGACTTCACGCCGACCCTGGCGAACTTCGCCGAGGCGCTCGATTCCGCCGACTTCGCGCTGCTCTACCTCAACACCGTGATCGTCTGCCTGGGCATCCTGGCGGTCCAGCTCGCGACCATCACGCTGGCCGGCTACGCCTTCGCGCGCCTCAGGTTTCCGGGCCGCGAGCTGGTCTTCTACGGCTTCCTGCTGCAGCTGATGCTGGTGCCGCCGATCCTGATCGTGCCGAACCTGACGACGGTCACCGAGCTCGGCCTCTACGACGACCTGCTCGGCGTCATGGCGCCCTACTTCGCCTCGGCTTTCGGCGTGTTCCTGATGCGCCAGACCTTCCGCACCATCCCGCGCGACTTCGAGGAGGCGGCGATCGTCGACGGCGCGACCTGGTGGCAGCTGATCGTGCGCGTCCTGGTGCCGCTGGCGCGGCCCGGCATGATTGCCTTCGGCATCGTCTCGGTGGTCACCCACTGGAACGAGTTCCTCTGGCCGCTGATGGTCATCTCGTCGCCCGGCAACCAGACCCTCACGGTCGGGCTGGCGTCCTTCACGATGGGCGCGGAAAGCGCCTCGCAATGGGGCGTGATCGCCGCCGGGACGTTCCTGGTCGCGGCGCCGCTGCTGCTCGCCTTCGGGCTGTTCCAGCGGCAGTTCGTCAATTCCTTCCTCTTCTCCGGAATCAAGTGATCCGAAGCCGACCCACAAGGAGGTCCGTCATGCAGCTGTTGTCGTTGAGAGGGCTCGCCACCGCCGGTCTGGCGGCGAGCGTCGCCCTGGGGGCCGGCCTGGCCGCCGCCCAGGCCAAGACCGAGATCGAGATGTTCTTCCCGGTGCCGGTCGAGGGCAAGCTGGCCAAGGAGATGCAGAGCCTGATCGAGCGCTTCAACGAGGCGCATCCCGAGATCAAGGCGACCGCCGTCTATACCGGCAGCTACGACGAGACCAACCTGAAGACCCGCGCCGCGATCAAGGCCGGCCGGCCGCCGGCGGCCGTGATCATGAGCGCGAACTTCATCCTCGAGTACCAGCTCAACGACGAGATCCAGCCGCTCGATCCGCTGATCGAGGCCGACGGCAAGACCCCCGACGCCTTCATGGGCCAGTTCTGGCAGGCGCTGCACGGCAACGCGCAGTTCGCCGGCAAGGTCTGGGCGGTGCCGTTCCAGAACTCGACGCCGCTGCTCTACATCAACGCCACGCAGTTCCGCGCGGCCGGCCTCGACCCGGACCATCCGCCGGCGACCTGGGCCGAGTGGCTGGCCGCCGCCGAGAAGCTGACCAAGCGCGAGGGCGGCGAGACCAAGCGCTGGGGCCTGATGATCCCCGAGAACTACGACTACCTGGGCTGGATCATGACCGCCCTGACGATGTCGAACGGCGGCCTCTACTACAATCCGGAGTACGGCGGAGAGGTCTACTATGACGCCCCGACCATGCTCGGCGCGCTCTCCTTCGTCGACGAGCTGGCGCACAAGGCCAAGGTCATGCCGGCGGCGATCACCGACGGCAAGGCGGTCTCCACGGCCTTCTTCGCCGGCCAGGCCTCGATGGTCGTGCTCTCGACCGGCTCGCTGTCGTTCGTCCGCGAGAACATGAAGGACGACTACCGGGTCGCCTTCGTGCCGCGCAACCTGCGCAACGCCGTCGCCATCGGCGGCGCCTCGCTGATGATGCCCAAGGGCCTGTCGCCGGAGAAGCAGAAGGCGGCCTGGACCCTGATGAAGTGGCTGACCAGCCCGGAGATCGCCGGCCAGTGGAGCCGCTTCACCGGCTACTTCGCGCCGAACAAGGCGGCCTACGACCTGCCGGAGATGAAGCAGTTCATCGACAGCCATCCCGACGCGAAGGTCGCGCTCGACCAGCTGAAGTACGCGCGCTCCTGGTTCGCGACCTACAACACCGTCGCGGTGCGCAAGGCCCTGGAGGACCAGGTCCAGGCGGTCATCACCGGCGACGCCAAGCCGGCCGAGGCGCTGAAGGCGGCCCAGCAGAAGGCCGACGAGCTGATGAAGCCCTACGTCGACAGCACCGCGCTCAAGCTGCCGGCGGCCATGTAGTCCCGCCGATACCCCCTTTCGGCCATGGCGCCGGAACCTGGCCCGGGGGCGACCCCGGGCCTTTTTCTTTCGGGCGGCCCGCGTCGCCCCCGCGACAGGCGGTGACGGCGACGGTCCGGCGGGCGCTCGCCGGGCATCGTAAAGCCTGCTAGAGCAGAGCCGCCGCGGGATCGATCGGGCGGCCGGGAAGCAGGAAAGGACCGGGGACATGGCGGAGAGGTTCGATGCGATCGTGATCGGCGCCGGGGTGATCGGCGCGGCGGTCGGGCTGGAGCTGGCGCGCAAGGGCTGGAAGACGCTCAACCTCGACCGCCTGCCGACCGCCGGCTACGGCTCGACCGGCGGCTCCTGCGCGATCATCCGGACCCACTACTCGACGGTCGAGGGCGCGGCCCTGGCCTACGAGGGCTACTTCTACTGGAAGGACTGGGCCGGCCACCTGGGGGTCGAGGACGAGCGCGGCCTGGCCCGCTTCCACGACACCGGCTGCCTGGTCATGAAGACCGAGTCGAACGGCCAGCTGCGCAAGATCGTCGCCAACATGGCCAGCCTCGGCATCCCCTACCAGGAGTGGGACGCCGCGACCGTCGAGCGCAAGCTGCCGCACCTGCGCCTCGACCGCTTCGCCCCGGCCAAGCGGCCCGAGGATCCCGGCTTCGGCGAGCCGACCGGCGGCCGGCTCGAGGGCGGCGTGTTCTTCCCGGCCGCCGGCTACATCAACGACCCGCAGCTCTCGGCCCACAATCTGCAGCGCGCCGCCGAGGCGGCCGGCGGGACCTTCCGCTTCAACGCGCGGGTGACGGAGATCCGCAAGGACGGCGAGGGCCGGATCGCGGGCGTCACCCTGGCCGACGGCAGCGCGATCGACGCGCCGGTCGTGGTCAACGTCGCCGGCCCGCACTCCTACAAGCTCAACGAGATGGCGGGTGCCACCGGCGACATGACCATCAAGACCCGGGCGCTCAAGCAGGAGGTCGTGCACGTCCCCATGCCGGTCGCCGACTGGGACAAGGTCGGCATCGTCACCTCGGACAGCGACATCTCCTGCTACACCCGGCCGGAGAAGGGCAACTTCCTGCTGATCGGCAGCGAGGACCCGGAGTGCGATCCGCGCGAGTGGGTCGATCCCGACGACTACGACACCAACTTCACCGAGCAGTGGCGCATCCAGGCGCTGCGCACCGCTCAGCGCATCCCGACCCTCGGCATCCCGAGCCAGATGAAGGGCGTGGTCGAGCTCTACGACGTCTCCGACGACTGGATCCCGATCTACGACGCCTCCTCGGTGCCGGGCTGGTACATGGCGATCGGCACCAGCGGCAACCAGTTCAAGAACGCCCCCGTCGCCGGCGTCATGATGGCCGAGCTGGTTGAGAAGGTGCAGGCCGGCCACGACCACGACGCCGAGCCGCTGCAGCTGCATCTCAGGCACACCGGCCGGACCATCGACCTCGGCTTCTATTCGCGCAGGCGCGAGATCAACAGGGAGAGCAGCTTCTCCGTGCTGGGGTAGGGGGCGCGGCCGATCGCCGGCTCTCATTTCCCTCTCCGCCCCCCGGGGGCGGAGAGGGCAGGGAGAGGTGGGGGATTCGGGCCCTCGCGGCTGTCGGGGTGGGGCCGCGGCAAAACCCTATCCTCGATCGAGAGGTCGGCGCTTCCCCATCCGCCGTATGCCCCACCTCTCCCTGACCCTCTCCCCCCGAAGGGGCGGAGAGGGGACGCTGACGGGGCTCGCAGCGTCCGGATTCGCGCTCGCCGGCCGTCGGCGCTAGTCTCGGCGGAAAACGGGGAGCGGAACGCCCATGAAGGATCTCGAAGGCCTGCTGGTGGTCAGCCTGGAGCAGGCGGTGGCGGCGCCCTACTGCTCGGGGCGTCTGGCCGACGCCGGCGCGCGGGTCATCAAGATCGAGCGGCCGGAGGGCGACTTCGCGCGGCGCTACGACGACTACGTCAAGGGCGGCAGCGCCTACTTCGTCTGGCTCAACCGCGGCAAGGAATCGCTGCGCCTGGACCTCAAGGAGGCGGCCGACAAGGCGCTGCTCGGCCGCCTGCTCGACAAGGCCGACGTCTTCATCCAGAACTTGGCGCCGGGCGCCGCGGCCCGGCTCGGCTTCGGGCCGAAGGAGTGGCGGCAGCGCCGGCCCGGCCTGATCTATTGCGCGATCTCCGGCTACGGCGAGGACGGGCCCTATCGCGACCAGAAGGCCTACGACCTGCTGGTCCAGGCCGAGTCCGGGCTCTGCGAGATCACCGGCACGGCCGAGGGGCCGGCCCGGGTCGGCGTCTCGGTCTGCGACATCGCCGCCGGCATGACCGCCTTCCAGGCGATCCTGCAGGCCCTGATCGGCCGCGGCCGCACGGGGCAGGGTCGGGCGATCGAGGTCTCGCTGTTCCACGCGCTGGCCGACTGGATGAATGTGCCCTACCTGCAGTACCGCTACGGCGGCAAGGCGCCGAAGCGCAGCGGCCTCAGGCACCCCTCGATCGCGCCCTACGGCGCCTTCGCCTGCGCCGACGGCAAGGCGATCCTGATCTCGATCCAGAACGAGCGCGAGTGGGCCAGCCTCTGCGCCCAGGTGCTGGAGCGCCCGGAGATCGCGAGCGATCCGCGCTTCGACAGCAACGTCCGGCGGGTCGCCAACCGCGCGGCGCTCGACGCCCTGGTCGCCGAGGTCTTCGCCCGGCGCGACCGCGAGGCCAACATCGCGCGCCTCGAGGCGGCGCGCATCGCCTACGGGCGCCTCTCGGACCTGGAGGACCTCTCCAGGCATCCCCAGAACCGCCTGATCCGGGTCGCCACCGAGAACGGCCCGGTCGAGCTGCTGTCGCCCGGCGCCGTGGTCGCCGGCGAGACGCTCGCGCTCGGCCCGGTGCCGGCGCTCGGCCAGCACGACGCGGCGATCCGCGCCGAGTTCGCCGAGGGGGCGGCCGGCAGCCGGGTCGCCTGACCATGCGCCGGGCCGCGGCCGCCGTCGTCGCCGGGGCCTGCCTCGCCGCCGCGCTGCTGGCGGCGCCGGCGGCCGCGCGGGCGGCCGGCGACGTCGCCAAGGGCCGGGAGATCGCCCGGCAGCACTGCACGCGCTGCCACGTCGTCGGCGACCTCAACCGCTACGGCGGCATCGACTCGACGCCCTCGTTCCAGATCATCGTCAAGCGCGACGACTGGCGCGACCGCTTCGAGGCCTTCTATGCGCTGCGGCCCCACCCGGTCTTCGTGCGCATGCCCGACATCCCGCCGCCGACCGACAATCCGAGCAACGTCGCGACCTTCGAGATGACCCGCGCCCAGATCGACGACCTGGTCGCCTACGTCGCGACGCTGCGCGAGAAGAAGTAGCGTCCGTTCGCCGGCTCGATCACAGCGGAGGATCAGCCACATTCGCTTCATCCTGAGCCTGTCGAAGGGTGAAGCGAAGCGGCACCGGCCGGGCCGGAATGGCTTCACCCTTCGACAGGCTCAGGATGAAGCCATTGGCGATCCTTCGGGTCGACTAGGCGACCCGGCGGGGCCCCCTACTCCACCACCCCCAGCTCCTTCCTGAGCAATCGCGCCCCGGCGCCGAGCGCCTTCAGCTTGCCCTCGGCGACGGCGCGCGGCAGCGGGGCCATGCCGCAGTTGGTGCAGGGCTGGACGCGGGCGGCGTCGGCGTACTCCAGGGCCTGGCGCAGGGTCGCCGCGACCTGCTCCGGCGTCTCGACCGTCTCGCTGGCGACGTCGATGGCGCCGACCAGCAGCTCCTTCCTGTCGAGCAGGCCGAGCAGCGAGATCGGCACCTTGGAGTTGGCGCACTCCAGGGAGACCTGCTGGATCTTCGACTCGTTGAGCGGCGGGAAGATCGCCTCGTACTGGCGCCACTCGCCGCCCAGCGTCTTCTTCCAGTCGATGTTGGCCTTGATGCCGTAGCCGTAGCAGATGTGCACGGCGGTCTTGCACGTCAGGCCCTGGGCGGCGTGCTCCAGGGCGGCGACTCCCCACTCGCGCACGTCGTCCATGAAGACGTTGAAGGCCGGCTCGTCGAACTGCACGACGTCGACCCCGGCGGCCTCCAGCTCTTTCGCCTCCTCGTTGAGGATCTCGGCGAAGGCCATGGCCATGTCGGCGCGCCGGCCGTAGTGGCCGTCGGCGATGGTGTCGCAGATGGTCATCGGGCCGGGCAGGGTGAACTTGAGCTGGTGCTCGGTGTGGGCGCGCATGAAGGCCGCCTGCTCCCGGTGCACCGGCCCCTTGCGCCGGACCGGGCCGGTGACGGTCGGCACCTCGACCACGTAGCGGTCGTTGCGGATGCCCATCTTCGTCTTCTTCTCCCAGTCGATGCCGGCGACCTCCTGCAGGAAGCCGTGGACGAAGTGGACGCGGAACTGCTCGCCCTCGGTGACGATGTCGATGCCGTCGGCCTCCTGCTCCTTCAGCCAGACCAGGGCGGCGTCCTTCTTGGCGCGCTCCAGCTCGGCGCCCTCCAGGCGCCAGGGCGCCCAGAGCTTCTCGGGCTCGGCCAGCCAGCTGGGCTTCGGCAGGCTTCCGGCGATCGTCGTGCGCAGCATTCTGTGGCCTCCCCGCGGCGTCGTTGCTCTCGTTGCCGGCAGCATATCCCCGGGCCGGGTTTTCCGGAACCGATCCCGCCGTGCCAGCGTCGATAAGGTCATGGAGTCGGTCTATCCGGTATGGTTCCTGCGCTTCGTCGCGCACCTGGAGGAGCAGTCGCGCGTCGTCCGCGAGACGGTGCACGACTTCGAGTGGGTGCACACGCTGGTCGGCGTGTTCGGCAACCTCACCTTCTTCGTCGGCAGCATCTTCTTCTTCTGGGACTCCTGGCAGAACGCCGGCGTCTGGCTCTTCGTGATCGGCAGCCTCGCCATGCTGATCGGCGCCGTCGGCGCCGCGCTGTCGCGCTGGGAGCGGCGCCTGCTGCGCCGCCGGCTGGAGCGCGAGCGCGTCGCCGGCCAGGGCGGGTCGCGAAGCCGGCTAAGCAGCTGGTAACGACTTCAAAGGCATACCGTCATCGGGCGACCTAGTGTAGTCTGCCGCCCGGCGGGCTGGGGTAGGCTCGCAGGAACGGGCGACCGGGGGGTCGGAACATGCCTGCGCAGCCGATGAACAAGCCGCAGCGCGGGCTGCCGGTCCGCGGCACCCGCCTTTCGTCACGCGTCCGAGCTGTAGCGGTGCCATGAGAAGAGTCATCATCTTCGTCGTCGTCTTCGTGTTGCTGGCTGCGCTGGTCGGGGGCTTCGCCTACTTCCAGTTCGTCATGAAGCCGAAGATGATCCAGCAGATCATCTCGAGCCAGCAGCCGCCGGCGACCGCGATCGCCGTGGAGGTGGCGAAGACGGAGAGCTGGCGGCCGAGCCTGCCGGCGATCGGCACCTTCGAGGCGATCCAGGGCATCGACCTCTCGACCGAGGTCAGCGGCATCGTCAAGGCGATCCATTTCGACTCGGGCCAGGAGGTCAAGCAGGGCGCCCTGCTGGTCGAGCTCGACACCTCGACCGAGCAGGCCGAGCTGAAGTCGGCCGAGGCGCAGCTCAAGAAGAGCCAGGCCGACCTCAAGCGACAGAGCGAGCTGGTCCAGCGGGGCAACACCTCGCGCACCAACTACGACGCCGCCGTCGCCGACCGCGACAGCAATGCCGCCGAGGTCGAGCGTATCCGTGCGGTGATCGACCAGAAGGTCGTGCTGGCGCCCTTCACCGGGCGGCTCGGCATCCGCAAGGTCGACATCGGCCAGTTCATCTCGGCCGGCGACGCGCTGGTCACGCTGCAGCAGCTCGACCCGATCTACGTCGACTTCCCGATGCCGGAGCAGGACATCGCGCGCCTCGCGATCGGCCAGGACGTCGAGGTCAAGGTCGACGCCTTCTCAGACAAGAGCTTCTCCGGCAAGGTCGCCTCGATCGACGCCCGGGTGAACCAGGAGACGCGCAACATCCTGATCCGCGGCCAGGTGCCGAATCCCGACAGGCGGCTGCTGCCCGGCATGTTCGCCAACGTCAACGTGCTGGAGGACAAGGCGCGCGACGTCGTCACCGTGCCGCGCACCGCGATCACCTACAGCCTCTACGGCGACAGCGTCTTCGTGGTGAAGGAGCCGGAGGGCGGCGCCGGGAAGGCCGGGCCGGGCTCGGTCGTCGAGCTCGAGCGGCGCTCGGTGACGGTCGGCGCCGTGCGCGGCGACCGGATCGTCGTGACCGAGGGCGTGAAGGCCGGCGAGCGTGTCGTGACCGGCGGCCAGAACAAGCTCTATCCGGGCCAGAAGGTGAAGATCTCCGACAAGCCGGCGCTCGAGGCCCCGGCTCAGACCCCCAGGCTCTAGGGCGTCGGCGGGGCAGGGGCCATGGGCAGCTTCACCGACATCTTCATCCGGCGGCCGGTGCTGGCCTCCGTGGTCAGCCTGCTGATCCTGCTGATCGGCCTGCAGGCCGTGTTCTCTCTGCAGATCCGCGAATACCCGGAGCTGTCGAGCACGACGATCACGATCACCACGACCTACCCCGGCGCCAACGCCGACCTGATCAAGGGCTTCATCACGACGCCGATCGAGCAGGCCGTGGCCAGCGCCGAGGGCATCGACACCCTGACCTCGACCTCGCAGCAGAACGTCTCGACCGTCACGCTCAACCTGCTGCTCAACGCCAACGCCGACCGCGCGGTCGCCGACGTGCTGTCCAAGGTCAACCAGGTCCAGAGCGTCCTGCCGAGCGAGGCCAACGACCCGATCGTCAAGAAGCAGACCGGCGACAGCACGGCGCTGATGTACATCTCGTTCAACTCGGACGTGATGACCGCGCCGCAGATCACCGACTACCTGACGCGCGTCATCCAGCCGAAGCTGCAGACGGTCAACGGCGTCGCCGACGCGCAGATCCTGGGCGGCCAGACCTTCGCCATGCGCATCTGGCTCGACCCGGACAAGATGGCGGCGCTGCAGATCACGCCTTCCGACGTCGCCGACGCCCTGGCCCGCAACAACTTCACCTCGGCGGCCGGCCAGATCAAAGGCGACTTCGTCCAGGACTCGATCAATGCCGAGACCTCGCTCGACTCGGCGGCGGCCTTCTCGCGCCTGGTGGTGGCGACGCGCGGCGACTCGCTGATCCGCCTGCGCAACATCGCGAACATCGAGCTGGGCCCGGAGAGCGCCGACTCCTCCTCCGCCTTCGACGGCACCAAGGCCGTGTTCATCGGCGTCTACACGACGCCGACCGCCAACCCGCTGACCGTGATCCAGAGCATCCGGGACCTGATGCCGGAGATCCAGCGGCAGCTGCCCCAGGGCCTGTCGGCTGCGGTCGCCTACGACGCCACGGCCTTCATCAACGCCTCGATCGAGGAGGTCGAGCGCACCCTGGGCGAGGCGGCGATCATCGTCGTCGTCGTGATCTTCCTGTTCCTCGGCAACTTCCGCTCGACCCTGATCCCGATCGTCACGATCCCGCTGTCGCTGATCGGCGTGATGGTCATGCTCCAGGGACTCGGCTTCTCGATCAACCTGCTGACCCTGCTCGCCCTGGTGCTGGCGATCGGCCTGGTCGTCGACGATGCCATCGTCGTGGTCGAGAACATCTACCGGCACATCGAGGACGGCATGAAGCCGTTCGAGGCGGCGTTGCGCGGCGCCCGCGAGATCGCCATGCCGGTCGTCTCGATGACCATCACGCTGGCCGCCGTCTACGCGCCGATCGGCTTCGTCTCGGGCGTCACGGGCGCCCTGTTCCGGGAGTTCGCCTTCACCCTGGCGGGGGCGGTCTTCGTCTCGGGCATCATCGCGCTGACCCTGTCGCCGATGATGTGCTCGCGGCTGCTCCGCCACGAGAAGGGCGGCGGCGCCTTCGCGCGCTTCCTCGACCGCCGCTTCGAGGGCCTGAAGAACGCCTACCGCTCGCGCCTGACCAAGACCCTGGGCTTCCGGCTGCTGACCGTGACGATCCTGATCGCGATCGTCGCGATGACCGCGATGCTCTACCTGACGACGCCGAGCGAGCTGGCGCCGACCGAGGACCAGGGCATCCTGTTCTCCCAGGTCAAGACGCCGGAATCGACCAACCTCGACTACCTGGAGCACACGACGGCCGACCTCTACGACGTCTTCAAGACCGTGCCGGAGAAGGACCACGTCTTCGCGATCAACGGCCTCGGCGACGTCCACACCGCCTTCTCGGGCATCCTGCTGAAGCCCTGGAACGAGCGCAGCCGCGCGGCCAACCAGGTGCTGCAGGAGCTGCAGCCGAAGTTCGCGACGATCCCCGGCGGCCAGGTGCTGGCCTTCCAGCCGCCGGCGCTGCCCGGCTCGACCGGCGGCACGCCGGTGCAGTTCGTGATCACCTCGACCAGCGACTACAAGCAGATCGCCGACGTCCTGCAGGACCTGCAGCAGGCGGCGCAGAAGAGCGGCCTGTTCATCTTCACGGACACCGACCTGCGCTTCAACTCGCCCCAGGTCCAGTTCTCGATCGACCACGACAAGGCGAACCGCCTGGGCATCTCGATGCAGGACATCGGCTCGGCCCTGGCGACCTTCCTGGGCGGCAACTACGTCAACCGCTTCGACCTCTACGGCCGCAGCTACCAGGTGATCCCGCAGGTGCCGCGCGAGTACCGCATGACCGCGGACTGGCTGACCCGCTACCAGGTGCGCACCTCGAACGGCGACCTGGTGCCGCTGTCGACCGTCGCGACGGTCTCCCGGACGGTCCAGCCGAACGCGCTCTCGACCTTCCAGCAGCTCAACTCGGCGACGCTGTCGGGCGTGCCCTACCCGGGCCGCACCCTCGGCGAGGCCCTCGATTTCCTGCGCAACTACGCGGAGAAGAACTTCCCCGAGGGCTTCACCTTCGACTACGGCGGGCAGAGCCGCCAGCTGGTCAAGGAAGGCAACACCCTGGCGCTCGCCTTCGTCTTCGCGCTGATCATCATCTTCCTGGTGCTGGCGGCGCAGTTCGAGAGCTTCCGCGACCCGATCATCATCCTGATCGCCCTGCCGACCTCGATGTTCGGCGCCCTGCTGCCGGTCAACATCCTGTCGCTGACCGGCGGCTCCTCGATCAACATCTACACCCAGATCGGCCTGGTCACGCTGATCGGCCTGATCTCCAAGCACGGCATCCTGATGGTCGAGTTCGCCAACAAGCTCCAGGAGGAGGAGGGCTACGGCAAGATGCAGGCCATCGAGGAGGCCGCGGCGGTGCGCCTGCGGCCGATCCTGATGACCACCGCGGCCATGGTCGTCGCCATGGTGCCGCTGCTGATCGCGAGCGGCGCCGGCGCGCGCAGCCGCTTCGACATCGGCCTGGTGATCGCCTCCGGCATGACCATCGGCACGATGTTCACCCTCTTCGTGACTCCGGCGATCTATTCCCTGGTGGCGCGCGACCACACCGCCGACCGGGCGCGCCAGGCCGGCGACCTCGAGACCGGCCGGGACTCCGGGCACGGCTCCGGCGGGCACGGCCCGACGGGCGGGGGGGCGAGCGGCAATCCGGGCGGGACCGAGCCCTCGGGCGGCGGCGCGCCGACGCCGGCGCCGGCCGAGTAGGCCGGCCCGGCCGTCCGGTTCAGCGGCTGGGCGCGAGCTCGGCCCTGGGCAGGAAGGACATGAGGGCGCGGAACGGGACCAGCATGATCACGGCGACGGCCAGCTTCACGGCATAGTCGCCGAGCGCCAGGGTCGGCCAGGGCACCGCGGTGCCGGCGAAGGCGAGGCTGAAGAACACCAGCGTGTCGAGCGTCGAGGCCAGGCCCGAGGAGATCAACGGCGCCTGCCACCAGCGCATCCGGCGCAGCCGGTCGAAGATCAGCACGTCGAGCAGCTGGGCGAGCAGAAAGGCGGTGCCCGAGGCGAGCGCGATGCGCCAGCCGGCGAAGGCCGCCGACAGCAGCACGGCGACCGCGAAGCCGGCGTAGACGACGCGGCGCGCCTTGGCCGGGCCCATCGAGCGGTTGCACAGGTCGGTGACCAGGAAGGCGACCGGGTAGCTGAGCGCGCCCCAGGTCCAGAGATGGTCGGCCGGGATGCCGAAGACCGTCAGCTCGAGCTGGATCGGGTGCTGCACCAGGATGTTCGAGGCCACGACCACCACGGTCATGGCCAGCACGCCCAACAGGACGCCGCGCGTCGCGTAGCTCATCTCGCCGCCTTTTCACTGTGCCCGGCAGCCTCCGCGGCCGCCGGCGAACGGCCGCTCTCCTAGCAGAGGGCCGCCGCAAGCGCCATTCCCCAGGCTTCAGGCGCAGTTCTCCACAGATAACTGCGCTGCCGCGACTCGACGGCAAGGTCGCTACCCGATATGGTGTTGATGCCTGGCTTGAGCGCAATATCTATTGTGCACTACGACAGCTTGGAGGCTGGCGATGACCTGGACACCGGACCGTATCGACGAACTGACCCGCCTTTGGAACACGGGCCATTCCGCCTCGATGATCGGCAAGAAACTCGGCGTGTCGAAGAACGCCGTGGTCGGCAAGGCGCATCGCCTGAACCTGCCGGCGCGGCCTTCGCCGATCCGCAAGGACGCACGGCCCGCGCCGCGGCGCAGGCCGGCGGCGCTGCCGACTCCGGTGGTGCCCGACGAGCCCGAAGGCAGCGTCGCGGCCTTCGAGGCACCGAAGCCGACACGCCTGGCCGAGCGCCGCTCGGGCCAGAGCTGCCAGTGGCCGATCGGCGATCCGAGCGACAAGAGCTTCCACTTCTGCGACGACCCGGCCCTGCCCGGCAAGCCCTACTGCAGCAAGCACTGCGCCTCGGCCTACATCAAGAAGGACCGCGATCGCGACCGCGGCGAGTCCCGGGTCGCCTGACGCGCTCTCGCGCCGGCACGCCGCTCAGATGACCTGGGCGGCGCCGCCGCGCCGGGGATCGCCCACCGCGGCGAGCACGCCGTCGGCCGCCCGGCGCACCAGATGCACCCCGCCGAAGAAGAGGTTGGGCTCCGGCCAGCGGGTCGGCGCCCCGAATTCGGCCAGCCCGGCCAGGGCTGCCGCCTTGAAGCCCGGCTCGACCTGGACCGTGCCGTTCTCGACGTGGAGCCGGGGGGCTGTGACCGCGGCGGCCGGGTCGAGGCCGTGGCCCAGGCAGTTCACCAGCACCTGCAGGATCGCCGTGCGCAGCCGGTTCGAGCCGCCGGAGCCGAGCGCCAGCAGGCCGCCGTCGGCGGTGCGCGCCAGGGTCGGCGCCATCATCGAGCCGAGCCGCACGCCGGTCGGCCAGGCATGGAAGCCGAGCGGGTTCAGGTCCGCCTCGCCCAGCATGTTATTGAGATGGATGCCGCTGCCCGGCAGCACGCGCCCGCAGCCCTCGCCGTTCGACAGGGTCGCCGCCGCGGCATTGCCCCGGCGGTCGACGACCGACAGGTGGGTCGTGCCGCGGCTGACGCCGGGGCGGCCGGCGAGCTCGGCCCGGTAGCGGGCGACCAGGTCCGGGTCGAACAGCCGGGCCGCCGCCGCGGTCTCGCTGTCGGCGTCCTCGGCCGTGGCCAGCCCGCTCTCCAGGCGGGCCCGGCTGGTCAGCGCCATCGCGCGGCCGAGCAGCGACAGGTGCCGGGCCGAGCCGAAGCCGCCGAGCGCCTCTCCCGCCAGCAGGTCGAGTGCGAAGGCGATCAGCAGGCCGCCGCTCGACGGCGGCGCATTGGTCAGGATCCCGGCGCCGCCGAAGCGGGTGGCCAGGGGGCGGCGGCGGCGGACCCGGTAGCCGGCGAGGTCCTCGGCAGCCAGCAGGCCGCCGGTCTCGCGGCAGAGCGCCGCCAGTTGGCCGGCCCGTTCGCCGCGGTAGAAGGGGGCGGCGCCCTCGCGGCCGAGCTGCTCCAGGCTGGCGGCGAGATCGGGCTGCACCATGCGCTCGCCGCTCGCGCGCAGCCCGCCGTCCGGCCGGCAATGGAGGCTGCGCAGGGCCGGGCAGGCGGTGACGATCGGCGCCACCACCGAGGCGACGAAGGCGTCGACCGGGCGCAGCAGGTAGCCCTCGCGCGCCAGCCCCACGGCCGGCGCGAGGCTCAGCGCCAGCGGCAGCCGGCCGAGCTCCCGCGCGACGGCCTCCAGCCCCGCCGGCAGGCCGGGCACGGCGGTCGCGCCGAGGCCGATGTGGAAGACCTGGCGGGCCGTGCCGAAGTCGGCCTCGATCGCCTCGAAGTCGAGCGCTCCGAGGTCGGGCCGCCGGGCCGGGGTGTCGACGAAGAAGTCGTAGATCCGGGCCTCGCCGCCGGCGGGCTCGGCGAGCAGGAAGCCGCCGCCGCCCAGCGAGGCCAGGACCGGCTCGCAGACGCAGGCGGCCGCGACGCCGGCGCAGGCGGCGTCGAAGGCGTTGCCGCCCTCGGCCAGGATCGTGGCGGCGGCCCGGACCGTCTCGTCGTGGCCGCCGGCGACAGCGCCGCCCGCCCCGCCGAGGATCCCGGCCGCCATGCCTTGCTCAGCCGATGGCGAGCGGCGGCCGCTGCGTCGGGTGGGCGCGCTCGAAGGCGCGGGCCGCCCGCAGCACCAGCGCGTCCTGGTAGCGCGGCCCGACGATCTGCAGGCCGATCGGCAGGCCCGCCGCGGTCAGGCCGCAGGGCACGCTGGCCGCCGGCTGGCCGGTCAGGTTGAAGGGGTAGCTGAAGGGCGTCCAGTCGGTCCAGCGCTCGCCCGCGGCGTTGCGCGGGCACTCGAGGCCGGCCTCGAAGGCCGGCAGCGGCAGGGTCGGCAGCAGCAGCAGGTCGTAGTCCTGGTGCAGGTCGATCATCCGCACCGTGAAGGCCTCGCGGCCCTTGACCGCGCGCAGGTACTCCAGCAGCGAGAAGGCGGCGCCCTTGGCGGCGACCTCGCGCAGGCCGGGATCGATCATCGCCTGCTTGTCCTCCGGGATGCCGGACATCATCAGCGCGGCACCGGAGAACCAGTGCTTGGCGAAGATCTCCGCCGTGTCGGGCAGGTCGAGGTCGGGCTGCTCGACCTTGGCGCCGAGCGCCTCGAAGTGGCGTGCGGCCTTCGCCACGGCCTCGGCGACCTCCGGGTCGACCGGGCGGCCGTTGAGGGTCGGCAGATAGGCGACCCGCAGGCCCTCGACGCCGCCCTCCAGGCCGTCGCTGTAGTCCTCCCAGTCGTAGGGCAGGGCGTAGGGGTCGCGCGGATCGGGCTCGGCGATCACCGTCAGCATCAGCGCGCAGTCCGCGACCGTGCGGGCCATCGGCCCGACGTGGGCGACGGTGCCGAAGGGGCTCAGCGGGTAGGCCGGCACGCGCCCGAAGGTGGGCTTGAGGCCGGGGATGCCGGTGAAGCCGCAGGGGATGCGGATCGAGCCGCCGCCGTCGGTGCCGAAGTGCAGGGCGCCCATGCCGCTGGCCGCGGCGACCGCGGCGCCGCCCGACGAGCCGCCCGGCGTCTTGCTCGGATCCCAGGGGTTGCGGGTGATGCCGGTCAGGTCGTTGTCGGTCACGCCCTTCCAGCCGAACTCGGGGGTCGTCGTCTTGCCGAGCAGGATCGCGCCGTGCTCCTTGACCCGCGCCACCGCCGGCGCGTCCTCGTGCCAGGGGCCGGCGGGATCGATGGTCCGCGAGCCGCGCAGGGTCGGCCAGCCCTCGGTCAGCAGCAGGTCCTTGACGCCGAGCGGCACGCCGTCGAGCCGGCCGCGCGGCCGGCCCGCCTGCCAGCGCTTCTCCGACTCGCGGGCGGCGGCCAGCGCGCCCTCGCGGTCGACCAGGCAGAAGGCGTTGAGCTGCCCGTTGAGCCGCTCGATCTGCGCGAGCGCAGCCTCGGTGGCCTCGACCGGCGACAGGCTCTTGTCGCGATAGGCGTCGAGCAGCTCGTTGGCGCTCAGGAAGGCGGCGTCGTCGGCCATGTCGTCTCCTCGGGGTGGTGCGAAGCGGGCGAGCGGGAGCACCATTCCTGGCACGGCTGCCGGCATCTGTCGACCGCCGGCGGCCGGGGCATAGGGTCGCCGCGCGTCCGCCGCGCTCCTGTTGCCCCGGCGCCGCATGGCAGCCCTCCCTGCGGCGGCGTGGACCGTTCCGGCCGGAGCGGATAGAGCGGGATCATGGACAGCCCTCCGCTCGAGCTCACGGCCCGCGACCGCCGCCAAAGCCTGATCGCGATCGTGCTCCACATGCTGGGCATCGGCATCGCCTTCGGCGCCTCGATCCCGCTGACCTCGCTGGTGCTCGAGCGCTGGGGCGAGGACGCCGGCACGATCGGCCTGGTCGGCGCCCTGCCGACCCTGGCGAACGTCCTGCTGCTGCCGGCCCTGCGGCGCCTGGCCGCGCAGCTCGGCACCGGCCGGGCGATGGTCCTCGGCTGCGGCCTCGCGGCCGTCTCGATCGCGGTCATGCCGCTGCTGCCGGCGCTCGGCAGCTGGGCATTGCTGCGCTTCCTGGCCGGCGCCGGGCTGGCGCTGCCCTGGCTGATCGGCGAGACCTGGATCAACGCCGTCGCGCTGTCGCACAACCGCGGACGGATCATCGCGGTCTATTCCTCCGCCCTCTTCGTCGGCTTCGCCATCGGGCCGTCGCTGCTGACCCTGGTCGGCACGGAGGGCCGTCTGCCCTTCCTGGTCATCGGCCTCGCGACCGCGCTGGCGGTGCTGCCGCTGCTGCCGGTGCTGCACCTGGCGCCGCCCCTGCCGCTCCGCCCCGGCCTGCGGCTCAGCCAGGTCGCGCGGCGCGCGCCGACGATGCTGCTCGCCGGGATGGCGGCCGGCTTCGCCGAGTTTGCCAGCTTCTCGCTGCTGCCGGTCTTCGGCGTGCGCAACGGGCTCGCCGAGCCGGCCGCGCTGCTGCTGCTGACCGTGTTCCTGGTCGGCGGCATCCTGCTGCAGCTGCCGCTCGGCTGGCTCGGCGACCGCTGGTCGCGCCGCCCGACCCTGGCCCTGGCCGGCCTGCTGGGCCTGGCCTGCGCCCTGGCGCTCGGCCTCGCCGGCGGCGACCCGCTGGCGGCCGGCGCCGTCTGCTTCCTGCTCGGCGGCGCGGTGCTGGCGCTCTACAACCTCGGCCTGGCCCTGCTCGGCGAGCGCTTCGACACCGCCGACCTGGGGGTCGCCAACGCCGCCTTCATCATGGTCTATTCCGCCGGCAGCCTGGTCGGCCCGGCGGTCGGCGGCCTCGCCACCGAGCTCTCGGTGACCTGGGGCCTGCCGGGTACGCTGGCGGCGATCTGCCTGATCGTGGTGACGATGGCCCTCTGGCGCGAGCGCGGCGGAGCGCCGGCTAGGAGAAGAGGAAGAAGCGAATGAGCGACGTCGGCCAGGACCGCGATGCCCTGGACCATGACCCCCTGGGCCATGATCCCCTGGGCGCCTTCATTCCGGGCGGCCGTTTCGAGGTCGGCCCGGACTCGATCGGGCCGCTGTCGGGCCTGACCTTCGCGGCGAAGGACATATTCGACGTCGCCGGCCGGGTCACCGGCTGCGGCAATCCCGACTGGCAGCGCAGCCACCCGCCGGCCGAACGCCATGCCGCCGCCGTCGCGGCCCTGCTGCGGGCCGGCGCGACGCTGGTCGGCAAGACCATGACCGACGAGCTGGCCTACAGCCTGAACGGCCAGAACTTCCACTACGGAACGCCGGCGAACAGCAATGCGCCGGGCCGGATCCCCGGCGGCTCGTCCAGCGGCTCGGCCTCCGCGGTCGCCGGCGGACTCTGCGACACGGCGCTGGGCAGCGATACCGGCGGCTCGATCCGCATCCCGTCGAGCTACTGCGGTCTCTACGGCTTGAGGCCGACCCACGGCCGGGTCGACGACGCCGGGGTGATGCCGCTGGCGCCGAGCTTTGACACGGTCGGCTGGTTCGCGCGCGACGCCGAGACCCTGGAGCGGGTCGGCGCCGTCCTGCTCGGCGACGATGTCGAGGCCGCGCCGTTCGAGCGGCTGCTGCTCGCCGACGACGCCTGGGCGCTGGCGGTGCCGGAGGCCCGCCAGGCGCTCGCGCCCTGGCGCGAGCGCCTGGAGCAGCGCCTCGGCAAGGCGACTGCCGTCACCGTCGGCGAGCCGGGCGGCGGGCTCGAGGCCTGGATGTGGCGCTTCCGGCACATCCAGGCCGGCGAGATCCAGCAGGTCCACGGCGCCTGGATCGAGGCGACGCAGCCCCGCTTCGGCCCGGAGATCGCCGAGCGCTTCGACTGGGTGAAGACGGTCACGGCCGGGCAGATCGCCGAGGCCGGCGCGGCGCGCGGCGCGTTCACGGCGCGGCTCAGGGCGCTGGTCTCGCCCGGCACCCTGATGCTGCTGCCCAGCGCCCCCTCGATCGCGCCGCGCCTGGACGCCGACGCCGAGTCGCTGCGCCAGCACCGCAGCCACGTGCTCTCGCTGACGGCGATCTCCGGGCTCTCGGGCCTGCCCCAGGTCAGCCTGCCTCTGGCCAGCCTCGACGGCTGCCCGCTCGGCCTCTCGCTGATCGGCCCGGCCGGCAGCGACCGGGCCCTGCTGACCTTCGCCGAGCGCTTCGTCGCGACCCCGGCCTGAGCGGCGGATGCTCTCGTGATCGGGTCTAGCCCGCATTTCTCAAACTGGAAGGGGTCGTCACGTGCGTTATCGTCCGACAGGCCAGGAGAGGTGCGCAGCGCGATGCGGCGCATCGGGCAAGCGCCTCGACGCAGCCTGTCGGACGATAACGCGCGCCCCCAGTGGCGTCCTGCGGGTCGCGCCAGTCGGGCCCGCCCGCGGCGTCGAAGCCCTCGACCGTAGCGCCGCTACGCTCTTCGGGCTTCTCCTGGCGGATCGAGCCCGACTGGCGCGATGACGCCCCCTTCCAGTTTGAGAAATGCGGGCTAGTCGGCGCCCGCCGAGGTGAGGCGGCGGCGCGTGCGCGGCAGCGCGCGCCCGGCCGGGAAGCGCACGACGGCGCGGGTGCCGCCGCCTTCGTTGCCGGACAGCTCGAGGCGGCCGCCGTGCAGCTCGACCAGTGCCTTGGTCAACGGCAGGCCGAGACCGGTGCCCTCGTGCCTGCGGTTGAAGCCGGAGTCGGCCTGGGTGAAGGGCTCCAGCACGCGCGCCAGGTCCTCCGGCTTGATGCCGATGCCGGTATCGGCGATGCGGATCGCCAGCTCGCCCTCCGCCTCCTGCCAGGCCTCGACGGAGACGGTGCCGCCGGCCGGCGTGAACTTGACCGCGTTGGAGAGCAGGTTGATCAGGATCTGCTTGAGCCGGCGCGGATCGGCGAGCAGCGGCGGCAGCTCCTGCGGCACCGACTCGCGGAGCCGCACGCCGCCGCGCTCGGCACGCTGGCTGATCAGGCGCAGGCTCGCGGTCACGGCGTCGGCCAGCTCGATCGGCTCCTCGGCCAGCTCGAGCATGCCGGCCTCGGCCTTCGAGACGTCGAGGATGTCGTTGATGATGTCGAGCAGGTGCGTGCCGCTGTCCCGGATGTCCTGGGCGTAGGTGCGGTAGCGGCCGTCGCCGAGCGGGCCCAGCAGCTCCTGCGCCATGACCTCCGAGAAGCCGATGATGGCGTTGAGCGGCGTGCGCAGCTCGTGGCTCATGTTGGCCAGGAACTCGCTCTTGGTGCGGTTCGCCAGCTCGGCCGTCTCCATGGCGCCGCGCAGCTCGGCCTCGGCCTGCCGGCGCTCGGTGATGTCCTGGGCGGCGCCGATGATCCGCACGGTGCGGCCGGTCTCGGGATCGACCTCCGGCCGGCAGTGCACGCGGACCCAGAGCACGCGGCCGTCCGGCAGCAGGACGCGCAGCTCGTCGACCGACTGCTCGCCCGCGAACAGGCGGCGATGCCGCTCCTCGGACAGCTCCCTGTCGTCGGGGTGGATGACCCCGATCAGCCGGTTCCAGGCGCTGCCGGGCACGCCGTGGTCGAGCAGGTCGAGCGCGACGTTGCCCACCGAGCCGGCCGACCATTCGGCGACCGGCGTGCCGTCCTCCTCGATGCGGAACGAATAGAGCAGGTCGGAGGTCATCTCCGAGATCAGCCGGTAGCGCAGCTCGTTCTGCCGCAGGGCGTCCTCGATGCGCCGCCGATCGGTGACGTCGGTGTAGGTCGTCACGAAGCCGCCGCCGGGCAGCGGATCGCCGCGCACCTCGATGTAGCGGCCGTCCGGCCGCTGCCGCTCGAAGCGGTGCGCCTCGAAGCGGCGCGCCAGCTCGACGCGCTGGCGGACCTGCTCGTCGACGTCGCCGGGTCCGTATTCGCCCCGCTCGGCGTTGTAGCGGACCATGGCCTCGAAGCTGCCGGAGGCCAGCACCTCGTCCGGAAACTGCAGCAGCTCGTGGAAGCGGTCGTTGTAGCCGATCACCCGGAGGTCCCTGTCGACCACCGTGATGCCGGCCCGCATGTTCTCGAAGATGATGCGCAGCAGGTCGGCGGCCCGGTCGCGCTCCTGGGCGGCCTGCAGGCGCTGCAGCTCGATGGTCACGGCATTGGCGATCATCTGGACGATGTCGTCGTCGCCGGCCCGGCTCGGCGCCGGCTCGTCGCCGATCGCGAAGATGTGGCCGAGCACCCGGTTCTGGCTGTCGAGCAGCAGGTGCCCGCGATAGGCCTCGGCGCCCATCTCGGCCAGGACCGTGTCCTGCGGGAAGCGTGCCGCGACGTCGCGCGGCCAGAAGCAACGCTGCCGGCCGTTGTAGACCTGGTCGCAGGGCGAGCCCGCCAGGTCGTAGAGGAAGGGCGGGATGGTGCCCGGCAGCCTGCCGTCCCACATCGCCAGGACCTCGGCCTGGCCCGCCTCGCTCGCACGCCGCGCGACGCCGGCCCAGCGGTAGCCCAGGCCGACCTGCAGCGCCTCGGCGGCGGCCTCCAGCAGGTCGCGGCCGCGGGTCCGGCTCTCGACCAGGATCGACAGCACGCGCTCACGCCGGACGTGGACGCCGATGTCGGTCCACAGCAGCACGCTGCCGCCGTCCGGTGTGCGTGCGCCGGAGACCTGGACGACCCGCCCGTCGGCATAGTTCAGCTCGAGCCGGTAGGGCGCATCGCGGTGGCGGGCGACGCGCTCGGCGACGAAGGCCTCCGGGTCGGCGCCCTGGAGGTCGAACAGGCCGTCGGCCATGGCGGCGCGCACGATCGCCTCGAAGCTCGCGCCGGGCTCGGCGATCCTGCCGATCGTCGGGCTGACCTGGCGGTAGACCTCGTTGCAGATGACCAGGCGTTCCTCGGGGTCGAACAGGGCGAAGCCGTCGGGCAGCGAGGCGACCGCGGCCTGCAGCTGCAAGCGTAGCGTTTCCGCTGCGGCGCGGGTCTCGACGATCTCGGTGACGTCGTTGGCGGTGCCGCGATAGCCGAGGAAGGTGCCCTGCTCGTCGAAGATCGCCTTGCCGTTGATGCGGTAGCGGCCCGGCTTGTCGGAGCCGATGACCTTGCCGGTGTAGATGAATTCCCGGACGTCACGGTGCGCCGCGAGATCCGCCAGATGGGCCTGCCAGGCCGGGTCCGAGGTGTCGGCCTGGACGAGCTCGACCCGCGTCAGGCCCAGCGCGCGCTCGACCGGCAGGCCGGTCACCGTCGCGAAGCGCGGCGAGAAGTAGGTGTAGCGATGGTCGGCGTCGGTCTCCCAGATCCAGTCGCTGTTCATGTCGGCGATGTCGCGGAAGCGCTGCTCGCTGAGCCGCAGGGCCTCTTCGGCCTGCAGGCGCCGCAGTTCCAGCGAGGCGCCGCGGGCGACCAGGCGCAGCAGCTCGGGATTGGCGGGGTTGCCGTCGTGCGGCCGGTCGTCGAGCGCGATCAGGTAGCCGATCACCGTGCCGTCGACCAGCTCCAGCCGGCGGCAGAAGTAGGCGACGGCGCCGCTCGTGCCGATCAGCTCGCAGCCGGCGAACTGCTTGTCGGCATCGCGGCCGACGAACTCCTCCAGCGGGTCGCCGTGATGGCTGCCCGGGCCGCTGAAGCTGAGTCGCACGCCCTGCGCCGGCGCGACGCTGCCGAACCAGCTGGCCAGCTCGACGCGGCCGTCGTCGAGCCGTCGGGCGATGCCGGCGCCGCGGAAGCCGATGGCGATGGCTGCGGCCTCGGCGAAGGCCGCCAGCGTCGCCTCGCCTTCCTGGCGCCGGACCAGGGTCTCGAGCACGCGCTCGCGTCGGCGCCGCTCGGTGATGTCGCTGATCACGACGACCCGGCCGCCCTCCTTGGTCGGCAGGCCGGACATCTGCAGGATGGTGCCGTCCGACAGCGTCTGGACCAGCTCGTAGGGCGCGTCGCGATGCCGCTCCAGACGCCGCCGGAGGAAGGCCTCGCGGTCGGGCTCGGAGTCGCTGTAGGCGCCCAGGTCCCAGACGCTGCCGAGGATCTGCTCGTAGGTCAGCCCCGGCTTCAGGACGTCGCGGAACCCGGGCACGTAGCGATGGTAGGCGTCGTTGAACACGACCAGGCGGTCGTCCTCGTCGAACAGGGCGAAGCCGTGGTCGAGGCTGCTGATCGCACTTTCGAGCCGGCCCTGCAGCTGCTGCAGCGCCGCCTCGGCGTGGCGGATCTCGGTCAGGTCGTCGCCGATGCCGCGATAGCCCTTGAAGGTCCCCTGGGCGTCGACGATCGGCCGGCCGCTGATCCGGAAGGTCCGCGTGTCGGCGCCCGGCACGGCGATGTCGTAGGCGAAGTCGGTGAAGGGCCGATGCGCCTCCAGGTCGGCCAGGTGGGCCCGCCAGGCCGGATCGTCGGGCGAGGCGCCGACCAGCTCCAGGCGGGTCCGCCCGAGCACCTGCCGCGGCGCCAGCCCCGTCACCTCGGCGAGGCGCGGCGAGAGATAGGTGAAGCGGTGCTCGGCGTCGGTCTCCCACAGCCAGTCGGAGCTGATGTCGGCGAGGTCGCGCAGCCGGTCGGCATTGTCCGTGGCCTCGGCACGCAGCCGGGTCGCCTCGCCGAGCAGCGCGGCGAGGCCGGTGAGCGCCGGCACCGCCGCGACAAGCCCGAGGCGGAGCAGGGCGATGGTCGCGGGCTCGGTGCCGGCCGGCAGCACGACTGCGCCGAGCAGGCCAGCCGTGCCCAGCAGCAGGCCGGCCGCAAGGAGTGCCGGACGTTCGGCCTCCGTATCCGCCGGCGCCAGGAAGCCGAACGCGGCGCCCAGCAGCAGCAGGGAGGAAAAGCCGTCCACGGCCAGTGCCAGGCCATCGGCCGCCTCGCCGGCGAGCAGGGCGGCACCGGCCGGCAGCAGCAGCGCGCCGGCCAGGAACAGCAGGCGGCGGCGCAGGGGAACCCGGCGGTCGGACCAGGCCGCCAGGGCGGTGGCGAGGGCGAAGACGGCGAAGCCGCTTTCCGCGAGCCCCGGGGTGGGGGGCAGCGCCGCGGCGAGGCCGGCGACCACGGCGGCCAAGGGGCAGAGCAGCCAGAGGCGCCGTGCCGGCCGGTCGCGGACCAGGGCCACGGCCAGGAGCGAAAGCCCGCCGAGCAGCCCGACGACCAGAAGCGCCGGCAGGGCAAGGCTCGCAGTGAGGCTCAAATGCATCCGGAAAGACGTCCGCCCGCTGGCGAGCGGTCCGGGCCGTTCTGCACTCCCCGGCCGGACCTGCTCTCAATTCATCTCAAACTATAGGTATGCCCGTTAATCCGGCGTTAACATAATCCCGCCATTGCGGGCATCGTTCGGGTGATCTCCCCCAGGGGTTGTATTTCTGCGCACACGACTACGCCCGCCGGATCCGCGCGGTCGGCGCCTGCCTAGTCGTCGTAGGAGATCAGGGTGTGCACCGGCAGGTCGAGCTTGTCCCGGCCGTTCAGGAAGCTGAGCTCGATGATGAAGGCGGCGGCCGCGACCTCGGCGCCGACCGAGCGCAGCAGGTGGACCGCGGCGGCGGCGGTGCCGCCGGTCGCCAGCAGGTCGTCGAGGATCACGACACGCTGGCCGGGCTCGACCGCGTCGGCCTGGATCTCGATCGTGTCGGTGCCGTACTCGAGGTCGTAGGTGTGCTTGATCGTCTTGCCGGGCAGCTTGTTCTTCTTGCGCACCATGGCGAAGCCCATGCCGAGGTGCAGGGCCAGCGGCGCCGCGGTCAGGAATCCACGCGACTCGATGCCGACCAGCAGCGCCGGCCGGTAGGGCTCGATCGCCTCGGCCAGGCGCTCGACGGTCGCCTTCCAGGCGGCCGGCTCGGCCAGCAGGGTCGAGATGTCGTAGAACAGGATTCCCGGCTTCGGAAAGTCCGGGATGCTGCGGATGTGCTCCTTGAGGTCCATGCGGGACCGTCCCCTCGCTTCGGTTCGATGGCGGCGCTAAGCTAGCCGCGAAACCGCCCGGGAACAATGCGCCGGGACACAGCAGAACGAAGCGAAGCCGCCCGATGACCGCGATCCTGCACCGCCAGCCCAAGAATGCCCTGCCCCTGGCGGTCGCCGGGGACGGACCCTACGTGATCGACAGCGAGGGACGCCGCTATCTCGACGCCAGCGGCGGTGCCGCGGTCTCCTGCCTCGGCCACAGCTGCCGGCCGGTGATCGAGGCGATCAAGGCGCAGCTCGACCGGCTGCCCTACGCCCACACCTCCTTCTTCACCAACGAGCCCTCCGAGCAGCTCGCCGAGCACCTGATCGCCCGGGCGCCGGCAGGCCTCGAGAAGGTCTACTTCGTCTCCGGCGGCTCGGAAGCCAACGAGACGGCGCTCAAGCTGGCGCGCCAGTACTTCTACGAGAAGGGCGAAATGCAGCGCCGCTACTTCATCGCGCGCCACCAGAGCTACCACGGCAACACCCTGGGGGCGCTCTCGGTCGGCGGCAATCCGGGGCGCCGCGCGATCTTCGAGCCGATCCTGCTGGACACGCGCCACGTCTCGCCCTGCTACGCCTACCGCGGCAAGCGGCCGGACGAGAGCGAGGAGGCCTACGGCCGGCGCGTCGCCGACGAGCTGGAGGCCAAGATCCTGGAGCTCGGCGCCGAGACGGTGATCGGCTTCGTCGCCGAGACCGTGGTCGGGGCGACGCTCGGCGCCGTGCCGGCGGTGCCCGGCTACTTCCGGCGGGTGCGCGAGATCTGCGACCGCCACGGCATCCTGCTGATTCTCGACGAGGTGATGAGCGGCATGGGCCGCACCGGCCGGCTCTTCGCCTGCGAGGACGAGGGCATCGCCCCCGACCTCCTGACCTGCGCCAAGGGCCTGGGCGCCGGCTACCAGCCGATCGGCGCCTGCCTGCTGTCCGGCAGGATCTACGACACGATCGTCGGCGGCAGCGGCTTCTTCCACCACGGCTTCACCTACATCGGCCACGCCACGGCCTGCGCCGGCGGCCTGGAGGTCCAGCGGACCATCGAGCGCGAGGACCTGCTGGCCAACGTCGCGCGCCAGGGGGCGGCTCTGCGCGCGGCCCTGGAGGAGCGCTTCGGCAACCACAACCACGTCGGCGACATCCGCGGCCGCGGGCTGTTCCTCGGCCTCGAGCTGGTCGAGGACCGCGGCAGCAAGCGGCCCTTCGATCCGGCGCGCCGGCTCAACGCCCGGATCAAGCGCCGGGCTATGGCCGAGGGCCTGATGTGCTATCCGGGTGGCGGCACGGTCGACGGCCTGGCCGGCGACCACGTGCTGCTGGCGCCGCCCTTCATCATCGGCGAGCCACAGGTCGCGGAGATCGTCGACAAGCTGGGGCGGGCGGTCGACGCGGCGCTGGCGGAGCCGGCGTGACATCCGGGGCGGCGGAGGCCTGGGCGCCGCTGATCCTGGCGGTGGCGCCGAACGGCGCGCGCAAGACCAAGGCCGACCATCCGGCCCTGCCGATCGAGCCGGCGGAGCTGGCCGAGACGGCGGCGGCCTGCGCGGCGGCCGGCGCCGCGATGATCCACCTGCACGTGCGCGACGCTGCCGGGGCGCACAGCCTGGACCCCGGCCGCTACCGCGAGGCGACGGCGGCGATCCGCGAGCGGGTCGGCGAGGCTCTGGTGGTGCAGATCACCACCGAGGCGGTCGGCCGCTATGGCCGCGACGAGCAGATGGCCTGCGTGCGTGCCGTCCGGCCCGAGGCGGTCAGCCTGGCGCTGCGCGAGCTGGCGCCCGACGCCGGGTCCGAGCGGGCGGCCGCGCGCTTCTTCGCCGAGCTCGCCGAGGCCGGCACGCTGATGCAGTTCATCCTCTACGACCCGGCCGACCTGGAGCGCTTCCTGGCGCTGCGCGCGGCCGGCACGATCCCGCCCGGACAGCGCTCGCTGCTCTACGTGCTCGGCCGCTACAGCGCCGGCCAGCGCTCCGAGCCGGGCGACCTGCTGCCGTTTCTCGCGGTGTGCGACCCGTCGGCCGGGGAGCCGGGGCCGCCCCTCTGGTCGCCCCTCTGGTCGCCCCTCTGGTCGCTTTGCGCCTTCGGGCCGAAGGAGACGGCCTGCGCGCTGGCCGCGGCCAGCCTGGGCGGCCACGTCCGGGTCGGCTTCGAGAACAACCTGCAGCTCGCGGACGGCCGGATCGCGCCGGACAACGCCGCTTCGGTGACCGCCGTCGCCGGCGCGGTCCGGGCGATCGGCCGGCCGCTCGCCGATGCCGCGACGGCCCGGCGGCTGATGGCGCCCGGCGCCTGACAGGCTGCGCCCGGTCGTCGCCTAGCCAGCGCCCGCGCGGCAGTGTTGAATGCTGCGCTTGCCGCAAGGGCTTGGTTCACGAAGCAGGTTGGAGGTTGGTTGGACGATGAGGAAAAGCGCACTCGCCGGCATCGCGCTGGCCCTGGCGGCCGGGGTCTGGGGCGCGAGCTCGTCCGGCGTCGCGGCGACGGATCAGCAGCTGGTCATGATCGGCACGGGCGGCATCACCGGCGTCTACTATCCCGCGGGCGGCGCGATCTGCCGGCTGCTCAACAAGAACCGGGAGAAGACCGGCATCCGCTGCGGCGTCGAGCCGACCAGCGGCTCGATCTACAACATCGACGAGATCCGCAGCGGCGACCTGGAGTTCGGCATCGCCCAGTCCGACTGGCAGTACAACGCCTACAAAGGCATCTCCGAGTTCCAGGACAAGGGGCCCTTCGAGAAGCTGCGCTCGGTCTTCTCGCTGCACGCCGAGCCTTTCACGGTGCTCGCCCGCGACGACAGCGGCATCAAGACCTTCGACGACCTGAAGGGCAAGCGGGTCAACGTCGGCAATCCGGGCTCCGGCCAGCGAGCCACCATGGAGGTCGTGCTCGAGGCCGAGGGCTGGACGCTGGACGACTTCTCCGAGGTCTCGGAGCTGAAGCCGGCGGAGCAGAGCGAGGCGCTGTGCGACGGCAAGGTCGACGCGATCATCTACACGGTCGGCCATCCGAACGGCTCGGTCCAGGAGGCGACGAACGACTGCGACACGCATCTCGCCGGGGTCGGCGGGCCGGCGATCCAGAAGCTGGTCGAGGACAATCCCTATTACCGCTGGGTGACGATTCCGGGCGGCCTGTATCGCGGCTCGCCCGACGACGTCACGACCTTCGGGGTCGGCGCGACGCTGGTGACCAGTGCCGACGTGCCCGACGAGGTCGTCTACCAGCTGGTCAAGGCGGTGTTCGACAATCTCGACGACTTCCGCAGCCAGCATCCCGCCTTCGCCACCCTGAAGCCCGAGCAGATGATCAAGGACAGCCTGTCGGCGCCGCTGCATCCCGGCGCGATCCGCTACTACAAGGAGCGGGGCTGGATGTGACCGGGTGTCCGGCCGCGCGGCACGGCGATCATCCGAGATTGACCGGCGCAGCGGTCCCGCTAGGGTGAGCGCTTGCGCCGCGCGGTCGCGCGCCGGCCGACAGGACTGAGCCATGCAGCACGCCTCGCGTTCCCGTTCCGGGCGCTCCCTCGAAGGTTGCCAGCCGCTGCCGCAGATCGATTTCGCGGCGCTCGACCGGCCGACCCTGGAGGCGATGGCCGTGGCGGCGGCGCAGGTCGCCGAGGTGCACCGCGTGCTGGCCAAGACCGGCGACAACGTCGTCGGCGAGCTGCTGCGCGGCACCGGCACCTTCTACGAGTGGGACCACTACCCCAAGGGCGACGTCTACGACCACGAGACCCACTCCCAGTACTACTACCACGCCCATCCGCCCGAGCAGCGCTTCGCCGACGAGCACGGCCACTTCCACACCTTCCTCCGGCCGCGCGGCATGCCGGCCGGCGTGCGCCCGGCGCCGGTGCCGAACTACCAGGTGCCGCTCGACGCCGACGACGCCCTGTCGCACCTGGTGGCGATCGCCATGGACAGCCGCGGCCTGCCGGTGCGCCTCTTCACCGTCAACCGCTGGGTCACCGGCGAGACCTGGTACGGCGCCGAGGACGTGATCCGCATGCTGCCGCGCTTCTCGATCGGCCACGCCCGGCCGTCGTGGCCGGTCAACCGCTGGATCAGCGGCATGATCGCGTTCTACCGGCCGTTCATCGTCGGCCTGCTGCGCCAGCGCGACCAGGCGGTGCGGCGCTGGCAGAGCGAGCAGGCCCCGCCGGACGTCTACGAGGACCGGCGGCTCGAGGTGACCTCCTATCTCGACATCGACCTGCTGGACGACCTGCGCCGGCTCGAGGCGGCGCAGGCGGCGGCCTGACCGGCCGCGCGCGGCTTGCCGAATTAATCGGCACTTAACGCTTTCCGTGTGAGCCTCAGGCTGCGGCCCTGCCCTTGGCGCAGCCGCAGTCATCTGTGCAGGTTCTGGACGAGGCGTATGGCCAGCAGACTCTCCCGCGACGACGTCGAAAGGCTTCTGACCGATCCCTCCTCGGCGAGCCGCGCCGATACCGCCGCCAAGGTCGCCGAGCGGTTCGCCGGCGCCGGCCTCAGCGAGTCCGAGCGGCGCCTCGCCGAGGACATCTTCCGCTCGCTGGCGCGCGATGCCGCCCTGACGGTGCGCGAGGCGCTGGCCGCCCATCTGAAGCACAGCCCCGACCTGCCGCAGGACGTCGCCCGGCGCCTGGCCGCCGACGTCGATTCCGTCGCCCTGCCGATGCTCCAGTACAGCGCCGTGCTGGACCCGGAGGACCTGATCGCGATCGTGCGCGAGGGCCAGCGCAGCCGCCAGCTGGCGATCGCCGGCCGCTCCCACGTTCCGGAAAGCGTGTCCGATGCGCTGATCGACAACGGTGACGCGACGGTGGTCGCCCGCCTGATCGACAACGACGGCGCCGAGATCGCCGAGGCCGCCTACGACCGCGCCTTCGCCGCGCACGGCCGCGAGGGCCTGGTCGGCGATTCCCTGGCGCGCCGCGGCAACCTGCCGGCCAGCGTCTCGGCGCGCATGATCGCCGCCGTCGCCGAGCAGCTGCAGGACTACCTGATCCGGCGCAGCTCGCTGACCCCCGACGCCGCGACCGACCTGATCCTGCAGGCCCGCGACCGCGCGCTCGCCGACCTGGTCGGCGCCCGCACCCTCAACGACGAGGCCGAGCTCGACCGCCTGGTCGAGCAGCTCGCCACCGCCGGGCGCCTCTCGCCCTGGCTGGTCCTGCGCACGCTCTGCTTCGGCGACCTGTCGTTCTTCGAGGCCGCGCTGGCCCGCCTCGCCCGCGTGCCGTTGGCCAACGCCCGCATCCTGATCCACGACGAGGGCGCGCTCGGCCTCTCCTCGATCTGCCGGCGCGCCGGCCTGCCCGAGCGCCTGCTGCCGGCCTTCCGCACCGCCCTCGACGTGCGCATGGAGACCGACTACGACGGCACCGGCAACGACCGCCGCCGCTTCGTCGAGCGCATGCTCGAGCGCCTGCTGACCGTCGGCGAGGACGCCACCACCATGGAGCCCGCCGACCGCGAGTTCCTGGCCCGCAAGCTGCACCAGATGGCCGCCTGAGGGCGCCGTCCGTCGTCCAGGCAGGGCGCCGGCCGGCTCCGCCGAGCGGCCCCGCCTGCCTCAGTCCAGCAGCGTGCGCGGCAGCCAGAGCGCCAGGTCGGGGAAGGCCATGACCAGGCCGAGGCCGGTCAGCTGCAGCATCACGAAGGGCACGATGCCGCGGTAGATGTCCTGGATCTTCACCTCGGGCGGCGCCACCCCCTTCATGTAGAACAGCGCGAAGCCGAAGGGCGGCGTCAGGAACGAGGTCTGCAGGTTGACCGCGAGCAGGATCGCGAACCAGGAGAGCACCTCGGACTTGATCGGGATGTGCTGGCCGAAGTCGAGCACCGCGACGATCGGCGCGAAGACCGGCAGCACGATCAGCGTGATCTCGATCCAGTCGAAGAAGAAGCCGAGCACGAAGACCATCGCCATCAGGGCGACCAGCACGCCCCAGGGGCCGAGGCCGACCGACTGCACCAGCTCGATGATCGTCCGATCGCCGTGCAGCGACTTGAAGACGAAGGAGAAGCAGGTCGCGCCGATGAAGATGCCGAACAGCATGCCGCCGGTCAGCGCCGAGCGGATGCAGACGTCCTTCAGCGTCCGGTAGCTCAGCCGGCCGTTGACGATCGCCAGCAGGGTCGCGCCGATCGCGCCGACGCCGGCGGCCTCGGTCGGCGTCGCGAAGCCGGCGAAGATCGAGCCGAGCACGAAGACGATCAGCAGTACCGGCGGGATGAAGCTGCGCACCACCAGCACGGCCAGCTCGCGGCCGCTGTCCGGGCCGATGTGGGCGGGCAGGGGCGGCGCCGCCGCGGGCTTCAGGATGCCCATGCCGAAGATGTAGAGCAGATAGAAGCCCGACAGCATGAAGCCGGGGATCACCGCGCCGACGAAGAGGTCGCCGACCGAGATCGACAGCAGGTCGGCCATGATCACCAGCATGATCGAGGGCGGGATCAGGATGCCGAGCGTGCCGGAGGCCGCGATCGTGCCGGTCGCCAGCGGTGTCGAGTAGCCGCGCTCGATCATCACCGGCAGCGCCATCAGGGTCATCAGCACCACCGAGGCGCCGATGATGCCGGTCGTCGCCGCCAGGATCGTGCCCATGATCGTGACCGAGAGCGCGAGGCCGCCCGGCAGCCGCCGGGTCAGGATCTGCAGGGTGTAGAGCAGGTCCTCGGCGACCTGGGACTTCTCCAGCATCGTGCCCGTGAAGATGAACATGGGAATCGCGACCAGGACCAGGTTCTCCATCGTGCCGCCGTAGATGCGCAGCGGCAGCGAGAAGAGCTGCATGTAGCGGAACTGGCCGATCAGGTCGCCGAACAGGGCGAAGCCCAGGCCGACGCCGCCGAGCACGAAGGCGACCGGGTAGCCCGAGAAGATGAACAGCGCGAGCGCCGCGAACATCACCAGGGGCAGGATCTCCAGGAAGGTCATGGCGGTCACTGTCTCCCCGGATGGTCGGCGCGGTGATCGGCCTGGTAGGCGGCGATCTCCTCCTCGGTCTCCTGCTTCAGCTCGACCAGGTGGTCGACCTCGACGAACTGGCCGGAGCGGCGCCTGAGTTCGGGCGGGCCGAAGAGGTAGACGACGTGGCGCAGCAGCACCGAGACCGCGGCGGCCGCCAGCAGGGTGAAGCAGAGCGGCAGCATCGACTTGATGATCCAGCGGTCGGAGAGGCCGGTCATCGCCGAGGAGATCTCGTTGGTCCGCCAGGAGCGCCGGGCGAAGTCGATGCCGAAGTCGAGCAGGATGTAGCAGTAGGTCAGGACGAACAGCAGGCAGCCGGCCAGCTCGATCCAGGCCCTGAGCCGCGGGCTCATCTTCTCGCGCACGATCTCGACCCGGACGTGGGCGTCCTTCAGGTAGGCGAAGCCGATGCACAGCAGGAACAGGGCGGCATGCAGGTGCCACTCCATCTCCTGCATCTTGGTCGAGCCGATCTCGCGGTGGAACCAGCTCTCGGTCAGCGCCGGGTTGGAGCCGACCCAGACGCGCCAGACGACGTCGGTCGCGATGACCAGGGCGAGCGGGATGAACAGCCAGGAGGCGAGCCGGCCGATCGCCGAGATGACGGCGCTCAGCCCGTCGCTGATCTTGAGCAGGGCATGCATGGCGGGTGTCTTCTTCCCCCGGGAAGGCGGCCGTCGGGCCGGGGCCGGCCCGGATGCGGGCCGGGCAAGGCAGGGGCGCCGCCGGTCCGGCCTTCGGCCGGGCGGCGGCGCCCCCAGTTCCGCTTCGGAGTCGCGTCCCTCGTCAGAGCCTCGTCCGGGCCCCGGCGATCACAGGTAGCCGAGGTCCTTCCAGATCTTGTAGTTGGCCCGGAAGGTCGAGAGCGATTCCCAGACCTTGGCGAAGGTCGGATTCTGGGCGACCAGCTCGGCGGCGACCTCGTCCCAGGCGGCGTGCAGCTTGTCGAGGATCTCCGGCGGCCAGCGGTGGACGATCACGCCCTTGGCCTGCAGCTCCTTCAACGCCGCGAACTGGATCGCCTCGCCCTCGGCCAGGCCGTAGGCGATGGCCGACTGGCAGACCGTCTCGAGCTGCGCCTTGTGGACGTCGGACAGGCGATCCCAGACGTCCTTGTTCATCATCAGCTCGAACAGCGTCGACTGCTGGTGCCAGCCCGGGAAGTAGTAGTGCTTGGCGACCTGGTAGAATCCGAGCTTCAGGTCGATCGCCGGCATCGAGAACTCGGTGGCGTCGATCGTGCCCAGCTCGAGCGCCGGGAAGATGTCGCCGCCGGCGAGCAGCTGGGTCGACACGCCCATCTTCTCCATGACCCGGGCGCCCAGGCCGAAGAAGCGCATCTTCAGGCCCTTGAGGTCGTCGACCGACTTGATCTCCTTGCGGAACCAGCCCGAGGCCTCGGGCGCGATGACGCCGCAGATCAGCGACTTGATGTTGTACTTGGCATAGATCTCGTCGAGCAGCTGCTGGCCGCCGCCGAAGTAGATCCAGGCGGTGTACTCGCCGGCGCTCGGGCCGAAGGGCACGGTCGCGAACAGCGCCAGGGCGACCTCCTTGCCGGTCCAGTAGCCCGGCGTCGACCAGGCCGATTCGATGGCGCCGGCCGAGACCGCGTCGAAGGCCTCCAGCGCCGGCACGATGGCGCCCGGCTCCTGGAAGTGGATCACGAAGTCGCCGCCCGAGATCGCCTTGATCCGGTCGGCGATGACCAGGCCGAGCGAGCCGAGCTGGGTCAGCGAGCTGGAGTAGGTCGACTGCATGTTCCACTCGACCTTCTGCGCCACGGCCGGCCGCGCGGCGCCGGCCAGGACCAGGCCGGCGACGGCGGCGGCCGTCAGCGCAAAGGTCGTCGTCCCACGGATGTTCATTTCTCGATGCCCTCCCGTTCTTGCTTTTCGGACCGGTCCCCGAGCGGGCCGGTCGCTTCTTTCCTGGCAGCGGTCTGGCTGCCGGACCACTTTGTGGGTGCGGCAAAATATCTCACCCCATGCGTTTGGCACAAGGCAAATCACCCCGAAACGCATCCCTCGGAGCGTCCCGGAGCGCGCTGTCGCGGCCTGCGATCGGGCGATTGCATCGCGCGGCGAGGGGCGCTATACAGCGCCCTCCCGCGGCTTCCGGCAGGAGGCTGCGGTCGCCAGCCGGGGAGTAGCTCAGCCTGGTAGAGCACCACGTTCGGGACGTGGGGGCCGGAGGTTCGAATCCTCTCTCCCCGACCATACCGGCGGAAGAGCAGGGACGCCCGTCGCGGATGCCGCGGCGGGCGTTTCGGCTTTCCGGGCTAGAGCATCAGCAGCAGGCGACGGGCGCGCGGGTTGCGCCGGGCCAGGCGCTGCAGCAGCAGCTGGCGGATCAGCAGGTCGGCAGGGGTCGCCTTGCGCGCTGTCCTGCGGCCCGCCCCGTTGGCCGGCCCGGCCGCGGGCAGTGCCGCCGGCGGCCGGTCGGCCTCGCCGCGCGCCATGGCCTGCAGGATGGCCGACGCGCCGCCGTCGTTGCTCTGCTCCATCGCCCGACCTCGCTGCGGCTGTCTCGCTACCGCTGAGACGGGCGGGGCGGGCCGGCTGTGACGGTGCCGGCGGCCTCCGCGGCGCGGCCAGGCCCGCGCGAGCGGCGCGGCTAGTCCTCGGGCTCGCCCGGGAACTGCGGGGCATCCGCCGGGATCGCGACGCCTGGCAGGCGGCTCCTGGTCCAGATGTGGATCGCGGCCGAGAGGTCGACCGGCCGGTCGAGCGAGCCGGCCTTGATCGTGATCGTCTCGGAGGCCGGCCCGGGCTCGTGCCAGAGTCGCGTGCCGCAGTCCGGGCAGAACAGGCAGCCGAGCGTCCGGCCGCTGTCGGTCGGCCGCGACCAGCGCTTCGGCTGCCCGCGGGTCAGGCGGAACGAGCGGCGCGGCACCTGGAAGGACAGGCCGAAGGCCGAGCCGGACTGCTTGCGGCATTCGGTGCAGTGGCAGGCGTAGAGCGCGATCGGCTCGTCGGCGCATTGGTAGCGGATGGCGCCGCACTGGCAGCCGCCGGTACGCACGGCGCGCGCCCTAGTAGAGCCGCTCGACGCAGAAATCGACGACGTCGAGCAGGGCCTGGCGCGCCGCGTTGTCGGGCAGGGCGGCCATGGCCTCGCAGGCGCGGTCGCCGTAGAGCCGGGCGCGGCGCTTCGATTCGGCGACCGCGCCGTGCCGCTCCATCAGCTGCAGGGCGTGCGGCAGGTCGTCCTCGCGCTGCTCGAGGTCCTCCAGGCAGCGCCGCCAGAAGGCCCGCTCGGTCTCGTCGCCGCGCTCGTAGGCGAGCACCACCGGCAGGGTGATCTTGCCCTCGCGGAAGTCGTCGCCGCGGCTCTTGCCCAGGCCGTCGTCGTCGCCGGTGTAGTCGAGGATGTCGTCGACCAGCTGGAAGGCGATGCCGAAGTTGAGGCCGTAGGCGTAGAGCGCCTCCTCGTCGACCTCCGGCCGCTCGGCGACGATCGCGCCGACCTGGCAGGCGGCGGCGAAGAGGGCGGCGGTCTTGGCCCGGATCACCTCCAGGTAGGCGGCCTCGTCGGTCGCCATGTCGTTGGCGGTCATCAGCTGGTGGACCTCGCCCTCGGCGATGATCGCCGAGGCGTCGGACAGCGCCTTCAGGACCTTCAGCGAGCCGTCGGCGACCATCAGCTGGAAGGCGCGGCTGAACAGGAAGTCGCCGACCAGCACGCTGGCCTTGTTGCCGAACACCGCGTTGGCGGTCTGCAGGCCGCGGCGCAGCTCGCTGGCGTCGACCACGTCGTCGTGCAGCAGGGTCGCGGTGTGGATGAACTCGACGCAGGCCGCCAGGGCCATCTGCCGCTCGCCCTCGGCGCCGCAGAGCCGCGCGCTGGCCAGGGTCAGCATCGGCCGCAGCCGCTTGCCGCCGGCGGCGATGATGTGGCCGGCGAGCTGCGGGATCAGCGCGACCGGCGACTGCATCTTGTCGATGATGATCTCGTTGACCCGCCGGAGGTCGCCCTCGACGAGGCGGGTCAGCGGCTCGAGGCCGCCGCCGCTCGGCGTCTGCTGTTGCTTCAGGTCGATCGCTACGGCCAAGATCGATTTCCGTGTCTGTCTGGACGCCGTGCAGCGTCCGGCCGGGCCCTGGGAGGTTCGCAGCGCAGCATAGGGGCCACTTCAAGGCGGTCAAGCGGAACCCGGTAGCACTGCAGGATGGTGAGACCCTCATGAAAGAAGTTTTGCGCACCACCGATCCCGTCAAGATCTCCTGGTTCAAGGCCCTGCTCAAGGACGCCGGAATCGAGGCCCTGGAGCTCGACCTGCACACCTCGGTGCTGGAGGGCTCGGCCTTCGCGATTCCGCGCCGGCTGGCGGTCGCCGATTCGGACTTCGAGCGGGCGCGGCGCGCTCTCGAATCGGCCGGCGAGGAGCTCAGCGGTGGCGGCGGATTCTTCGGCTGAGCCGGTGGCGGGGGCGACCGCCGAGAACGCGCCCGACGCCGCGCCCGACGCCTTCCTCGGCGGCCGCCTGACGCTGTTCCAGCCGGCGGCCGGCTACCGGGCGGCGATCGATTCCGTGCTGCTGGCCGCGGCGGTGCCGGCGGCGCCCGGCGAGCGGCTGCTCGAGCTCGGCCTGGGCAGCGGCGCCGCGGCGCTCTGCCTGCTCGCGCGGGTCCCGGGCTGCCGGGTCGTCGGGCTCGAGCTGCAGCCGCTCCTGGCCGCCCTGGCGCGGCGCAATGCCGCGACCAACGGCCTGGCCGGGCGGCTCGAGGTGGTCGAGGGCGACCTCCGCCGCCTGCCGGCCGCGCTCGGCCGCGGCTACGACCGGGTCTTCGCCAACCCGCCGTTCCACGAGGCCGCCAGCCCGGCGCCCGACGCCCAGCGCGCCGCCGCCCATCACCTGGCGGCCGGCAGCCTGGCCGACTGGGTCGGGGCGGCGCTGCGCTGCCTGAGGCCGCGCGGCACGCTCAGCCTGATCCTGCGCGCCGACCGCCTGCCCGAGGTGCTGGCGGCGCTGGCCGGGCGGGCCGGCGACCTGCGCCTGCTGCCGCTCTGGCCGAAGCCGCAACGCCCGGCGCGGCGCCTGCTGCTGCAGGCGCGCAAGGGCGCGCGCGCGCCGCTGACCCTGCTGCCCGGAATGCTTTTGCATGAGCCCGACGGGCGCTTTACCCTGGCCGCCGAGGCGGTGCTGCGCGACGCGGCCGCCCTTCCGCTGGCCGCCGAGGGGCCGGCGGACGCCTGATCCGCCCGGCCGGACCGCCTGGCGGATCGGGACCCGGCAACGTCAGATCCAGGGGAGCATGCTCGCCACCTTACGCCGCCACCCAGCGCTGCAGCGCCTGCTGCTGATCGGTCCCTCGGCCGCGGTCATCGGCTTCTTCATGGTCGTGCCGCTCGGCCTGATGGTCGCAGTCTCGCTGATGGGGCGGAACATCTACGGCGGCGTCCACTGGGGCGACTTCACGACCGAGGCCTACGTCAAGTTCCTGTTCGAGCGGAACCTCGACGACACGCTGGCCTTCAACCCGGTCTACCTGCAGATCTTCCTGCGCTCCTTCTGGCTGTCGTTGAGCACCACGGTGGTGGCGCTGCTGTTCGGCTTCCCGGTCGCGCTCTACATGACGCTGCAGCGCGAGCCCTACCGCACGGTGCTGATCTTCCTGGTCACCGTGCCGTTCTGGACCAACCTGCTGGTGCGCAACTACGCCTGGGTCCTGCTGCTGCGCGACACCGGCCTGATCAACGGCGCGCTGCTCGGACTCGGCGTCATCGACCATCCGCTGCCGCTGCTCTACACGCCCTTTGCCGTCGCGATCGGCCTCGCCTATTCCTTCATGCCCTTCATGGTGCTGCCGATCTACGCCAGCCTGGAGAAGATCGACTTCCGCCTGGTCGAGGCGGCCTACGACCTCTACGCCGGCCGCCTGACCATGCTGCGCCGGGTCGTGCTGCCGCTGGCCAGGCCCGGCATCGTCGCCGGCTCGACCCTGGTCTTCGTGCCCTGCCTCGGCGCCTACGTGACGCCGGCCCTGCTCGGCGGCAGCAAGACCATGATGATCGGCAACCTGGTCGCCGGCCGCTTCAGCGAGGCGCGCGACTGGCCCTTCGGCGCGGCGCTCGCCTTCTTCCTGCTGGCCATGGTGCTGCTCGCCATGCTGCTGCAGGCGCTGCGCAGCCGGCGCCAGGCGGAGGCCGGCTGATGGCCGAGGCCACGGCCGCCCGCGCCGCGCCCGCCCGCCGCCGGCGCAAGGGCTTCCAGACCCGGCGCTTCCCGGGTCTCGCGACCTTCTCCGCGATCTTCTTCGGCTACCTCTACCTGCCGATCGTCATCCTGGTCGCGCTGTCGTTCAACGCGAACCGCACGGCGACGATCTGGACCGGCTTCACCACCGGCTGGTACGGCCGGGCCCTGGCCAACGGCGACATGCTGCAGGCCGCCGGCAACTCGCTGACCATCGCCGTCTCGGCGATGGTGCTCTCGACCGTGCTGGCGACCCTGGGCGCGCTCGGCATGAGCCGGCGCCGCTTCCGCGGCCGCACCGGCGTCACCGCCCTCCTGTCGCTGCCGCTGATCGTGCCGGAGATCGTGACCGCGGTCGCGACCCTCCTGTTCTTCGTGGCGCTCGGCCTGCAGCTCGGCCTCGCCACCGTGATCCTGGCCCACACGGTCTTCTGCATCCCCTTCGCCTACCTGCCGATCCGCGCGCGGCTGGAGGACATGGACCCGGCGCTGCGCGAGGCCGCGGCCGACCTCTACGCCAACGAGTGGAAGAGCTTCCTGCGCGTGATCCTGCCGCTGCTGCTGCCGGGCATCCTGTCGGGGGCGATGCTGGCCTTCATCATCTCGCTCGACGACTTCGTCATCACCTTCTTCACGGCCGGCGCCGGCTCGACGACGCTGCCGGTCTACATCTTCAGCCTGATCCGCATGGGCGTGACGCCCGAGGTCAACGCGATCTCGGCGCTGATGCTGCTGATCTCGATCACCTTCGTCTCGCTGTCCTTCGTCCTGGCCAGCGGCAAGCACCGCATCTGAAGCGGGCAAGAAGCGGACAAAGACGGCCGCCAGGGCGTCGCCGGTTTGGGCATAGGGCGTCGCCGTGCTAAGGTCGCTGAATGATCGTTCAACCAAAGAAAACGGGAGGCATCACCATGAGATCGTTGCGCATCCTGACCGCCAGCGCCGGCGCGCTGGCCCTGGCGGCTGCCGCCTTCTCGCTGCCGTCGGCCGCCAGGGCCGAGGGCGAGCTGCATCTCTTCAACTGGTCGAACTACTTCCCGCCGAAGCTGATGGAGAAGTTCGAGAAGGAGACCGGCATCAAGGTCACGCTCGACACCTACGCCTCGGACGAGGACATGCTGGCCAAGATCCAGGCCGGCGGCGGCGGCTACGACATCGTCTTCCCCTCGGGCTCGACGGTGACGGTGCTGATCGACCAGGGCCTGGCCGAGAAGGTCGACGCCTACAAGATGCCGAACTTCAAGAACGTGCTGGCGCCCCACGACGCGCCGACCACCGATCCCAAGCGTGAGTACTCGATCCCCTACATGTGGGGCACGACGGGCGTCAGCTACGATTCGGCCAAGGTGCCGGGCGGCTCGCTGCCGGAGAGCTGGGAGTGGTACTTCAAGCCGTCCGAGGAGCTGACCAAGCTCGGCATCGCCTCGCTCAACGACATGCGCGACGTCTACTACGCCGCGGCCTACTACCTCGGCATCGACAAGTGCACCGAGGACCCGAAGCAGGCGCAGCAGATCCTCGACGTGCTGCTGGCCCAGAAGCCGCACCTCAAGCTCTACAGCTCCGAGGGCACGATCGACCGGATGATCGCCGGCGAGGTCGCGATCCACATGCAGTGGAACGGCGCCGCGCACCGGGTCAAGAAGGAGCGCCCGAGCGTCGTCTACGTCTATCCGAAGGAGGGCACGACCTTCTGGTCCGACAGCCTGATGGTGCCGGCCAACGCGCCCGACAAGGAGAACGCCAAGAAGTTCCTGAACTGGATGATGGATCCCGAGAACGCGGCCATCGCCAGCAACTACACGGGCTACATGAACGCCATCAAGGGCTCGGACAAGTACCTCGACGAGAGCCTCAAGGCCGACCCGGCGGTCAACATGCCGCCCGAGTACGCCGAGCGGCTGCGCGGCTACAAGGCCTGCTCCGAGAAGGCCGTCGAGCTGCGCGACCGCGTCTGGACGCGCCTCAAGGGCTGAGCCGGCCCGACGGCAGATGACAGGCGACGGGCGGACCGGGGCGTGGGGAGCGCTCCGGTCCGCTTCGCGCCGGGCCGGATGGCGGGACCACGCAACGGAACGGGGACGGAAGGCAGCATGGCAGTCAGCGCGGTCGAGGCGCAGGGCGTCACCAAGGTCTTCGGCAGCGGCGCCGGCGAGGTGCGCGCGCTCGACGAGGTCGACGTCGCGATCCGCCAGAACGAGTTCTTCACCCTGCTCGGGCCTTCGGGCTGCGGCAAGACCACCCTGCTGCGCCTGATCGCCGGCTTCGAGCAGCCGACCAGCGGCGAGATCCTGCTCGAGGGCCAGCCGATCGCCGGCACGCCGCCCTTCCGCCGGCCGGTCAACACGGTGTTCCAGAGCTACGCCCTGTTCCCGCACATGAGCGTCGCCCAGAACGTCGGCTTCGGCATGGAGATGCTGGGCAAGGACCGCAGGACCATCGCCGAGACGGTCGAGCGCACCCTGGACCTCGTCAAGCTGGGCGGCCTCGCCGGTCGCAAGCCGGCGCAGCTCTCCGGCGGCCAGCAGCAGCGCGTCGCCCTGGCCCGCGCGCTGGCCAACCGGCCCAAGGTGCTGCTGCTCGACGAGCCGCTGTCGGCGCTCGACCTCAAGCTCAGGAAGGAGATGCAGATCGAGCTCAAGCGCCTGCAGGGCGAGACCGGCATCACCTTCGTGTTCGTGACCCACGACCAGGAGGAGGCGCTGACCATGTCGGACCGCATCGCCGTGATGTCGGCCGGCCGGATCCTGCAGGTCGGCAGCCCGACCGAGATCTACGAGAAGCCGACCCGGCGCTTCGTCGCCGACTTCATCGGCGAGACCAACTTCCTCGCGGCCGAGGTCGTCGCCGGAGAGGCCGGCAGCCTGCGCGTGCGCCTGCCCGGCGGCCGCGAGCTGTCGGTGCTCGACGCCTTCGAGCACAAGCCCGGCCAGACCGTCACCCTGGCGGTCCGGCCGGAGCGGGCCGAGCTGGCCGAGGGCGGCGCCGAGGCGCAGCTGGCCGGCCGGGTCGAGAACCTCGTCTACTTCGGCACCGACACGACCTACCACGTCGGCCTGGAGGCCGGCGGCGGCTTCGTCGTGCGCCTGCAGAACCGCGAGGGCGCGCGGCGTCGCCACGAGGTCGGCGCGAGCGTCGGCATCCGGCTGCCGGCCGAGGCCGTCCAGGTGCTGCGCGATTGACCGCCGGCCGCGACCTGCCTACATCGCCGCTTCGCCGCCGCCGCCCGGGGAGCCTGCCATGACCGACGCCGCCGCCAAGACACCCGCCGCCAGCCCGTCGGCCGCGAGCCCGCCCGACAGCCTCAAGGTCGCGCTCTGGGCGACCAACATTGCGCAGCCGCTGAACGGCCTCGACGGCTGGGCGGCCCTGGTCGACCGCCGCATGGCCGAGGCCAGGGCCCAGGGCGCCGAGCTGCTGGTCATGCCGGAGTACTGCTCGGAGCAGTGGCTGTCCTTCGCGCCCGCCGAGCTGAAGCTGACCGACGAGATCGCCTGGATGGCGGCGCAGTCGGAGGCCGCCCTGGCGGCGATCCGCGACCTGCCGGCCAAGCACGACATGGCGCTGCTCGCCGGCACCCTGCCGGTGCCCTTCGACCCGCAGGACGACAGCGTCCCGCCCTTCCTCAACCGCGCCCACCTGCTGCTGCCGGACGGGCGCATCGTGCGCCAGGACAAGCTCTGCCTGACGCCGGGCGAGAGGGACCCGGCCGGCTGGAACCTCTCGACCGGCGACGCGGTGAAGATCGTCGAGTGGAAGGGCGTGCGCCTGGCGACGCTGATCTGCCTCGACGTCGAGATGCCGGCGCTGTCCAGCCTGCTGGCGCCGCTCGACCTCGACCTCCTGCTGGTGCCCTCGATGACCAGCAAGCTCTCGGGCTACTCGCGCGTCTTCGGCTGCGCCAAGGCGCGGGCCGTCGAGCTGCAGTGCGCCGTCGCCACGGTCGGCGTGATCGGCTCGGCGGCGACCGGCAAGCCGCGCGAGGGCAACGTCTCGGGCGCCAGCCTCTTCGTGCCCTGCGAGGAGCCGCTCGGCCACACCGGCAAGGTCGCCGAGGTGCCGCCCGCGGGCAGCGCCGAGGACGCCGGGCCGCTGCTGGTCGCCGAGGTGCCGCTCGCGACGATCCGCGAGCTCAAGCAGGGCAAGGCCGAGGTCTGGCCCGGCGCCTGGCGCGCCGATCACGTCAAGGCGGTGAAGGAGGACTAGGGGAGTGCTGACGGTCTACAGCGACGATCATCGCCTGCAGGACGGCAAGGCCGAGCTGGAGGGGGGCAAGCTGGTGCCCTGCTATGAGATGCCCCGGCGCGCCGACCTGGTGCTGGCGCGGGTCCGCGAGGTCGGGCTCGGCGAGGTGGTCGAGCCCGAGCGCTTCGGCGTCGAGCCGATCCTGCGGGTCCACGAGGCCGGCTTCGTCGCGTTCCTGCAGAGCGCCTGGGACCGCTGGACCGCGACGAAGCGGACCTTCGACGCGCTGCCCTTCACCTGGGCAGTGCGCGGCATGCGCACCGACCGCGTGCCGGAATCGATCGACGGCCAGCTCGCCTACTATTCCTTCGACGCCGGCACGCCGATCACCGCCGGGACCTGGCGGGCCGCCTCCAGCGCCGTCGACGTCGCGCTGACCGGCCAGCGAAGGGTCGCCGCCGGCGCGCGCGCCGTCTTCTCGCTGTGCCGGCCGCCGGGCCACCACGCCGCTGCCGGCTACTACGGCGGCTACTGCTTCCTCAACAACGCGGCGATCGCGGCCCAGGCCTTCCGCGACGGTGGCGCGGCGAAGGTCGCGATCCTCGACGTCGACTACCACCACGGCAACGGCAGCCAGTCGATCTTCTACCGCCGCGGCGACGTCTTCTTCGCCTCGCTGCACGGCCATCCGCTCGACGAGTATCCCTTCTTCCTGGGCTACGAGGACGAGACCGGCGAGGGCCCGGGCGAGGGCGCGAACGCGAACTTCCCGCTGCGCTGGGGCACCGGCTTCGACCTCTGGGGCCAGGCGCTCGATGAGGCCTGCAGGCGCATCGAGCGCTGGGGCGCCGACGCCCTGGTCGTCTCGCTCGGCGTCGACACCTACAAGGACGACCCGATCAGCCGCTTCCGGCTGGAGCAGGGCGACTACCCGGCGATCGGCCGGCGCATCGCCGCGCTCGGCCTGCCGACCCACTTCGTCATGGAGGGCGGCTACGCGGTCGAGGAGATCGGCATCAACGCGGTCGGCGTGCTGACCGGCTTCGAGGAGGCGGCGTGAGCTTGTCCGCCCGGTCCCCCCGGCCCATCTGATCCGCCATGGATCGCTACAAGCTTCTGTCCTGGCTGCCGCTCAAGCGCTTCCGCGAGCCGCCGCCGGTCGTCTCGGTGCTGCGCCTCGACGGCGGCATCGGCCCCGGCGGCACGCTGCGCCGCGGCCTCAACCTCAAGTCCCTGGCCGGGCCGATCGAGCGCGCCTTCCAGCCCAAGCGCCTCGCCGCGGTCGCTCTGGTGATCAACTCGCCGGGCGGCTCGGCCGCGCAGTCGGCCCTGATCGCCAAGCGGATCCGCCAGTGGGCCGACGAGAAGCAGGTCCCGGTGATCGCCTTCGTCGAGGACGCCGCGGCCTCGGGCGGCTACTGGCTGGCCTGCGCCGCCGACGAGATCTACGCCGACGAGGCCTCGATCGTCGGCTCGATCGGCGTGATCTTCGCCGGCTTCGGCTTCGTCGGCCTGATCGACAAGCTCGGCGTCGAGCGGCGCGTCCACACCGCCGGCACGCGCAAGGCGATCCTCGACCCCTTCCGGCCGGAGAACCCGGCGGACGTCGAGACCCTGAAGACCCTGCAGGCCGAGATCCACGAGGGCTTCAAGGCCTACGTGCGCGAGCGCCGCGGCCCCCGGCTGAAGGGCGGCGACGAGCTCTTCACCGGCGAGTTCTGGACCGGCAGGCGGGCCTTCGAGCTGGGCCTGGTCGACGGCCTCGGCGACATCCGCTCGCAGCTGCGCGCGCGCTTCGGCGAGAAGGTCCAGCTGCGCGCCGCGATCCGTGAGCGCCGCGGCCTCTCCCGCCTGCTGCGCCCCGGCCTCGACACCTCGGAGCTGGCCTCAGACCTGCTCGCCGTCGGCGAGGAGCGCCTGCTCTGGAGCCGCTTCGGGCTGTAGCGGACCGGCCGCCGGCCTCAGTCCTCGACCCAGAGCCGCAGCAGGTTGCCCTGGACCTTGGCCAGGCGGTCGAGGCCCGCGCCCTCCGGGCGCTCGCGGCGCAGCTCGGCGAGCGCCGTCTCCAGGTCGAACAGCAGCTCGCGGCGCAGCGGATCGCGGATCCGGCTGCGGATCCAGCCGACCGCGGCCAGGCGCTCGCCGCGGGTCACCGGCTCGACCCGGTGCAGCTCGGTGGTCGGGTAGAGCACCAGGCGGCCGGGCTCCAGCTTGAAGGCGCGCTCGCCGTCGTTGCCCTCGATGACCAGCTCGCCGCCGTCGTAGCTTTCCGGCTCGCTGAGGAAGAGGGTGACGGAGAGATCGACGCGCTGGCCGTCGATCACCGCGTCGTCCAGGTGCGTGCCGTAGGCCATGCCCTCGCGATAGCGGCTGAGCAGCAGGCGGATCACCGCCTTCGGCTGGGCGGCGGCGCGGAAGACCGCGTTGCCGGCCAGCGCCTGCTCGATCTTGCGGACGATGCCGCGGCTGGTGACGTCGTCGGCCGCCTGCTCGTTGCGCTTGGCCGCCCTGGCGCGCCAGCCGGCCGTGCGCCGGCCGTCCTCGAAGCGGGCCGACTCGCCAAGCGCCTCGACGAGGATCTTGCAGTCGGCTGGGGGCAGGAGCTCGAGGACGAGATACATTGAGATTGATTATCATTAGCGGGTAAGCTAGGGAAGTGATCCCGGCCCGACCCGGCCGATCCGCCTTTCCCGAGCGGTACGGCATCGATGAATAGCGGAGGAACCCGATGAACGACAGGCCCAAACTCTGGACCGCGCTGGGCGTCGCGCTGCTCGCCGGCACGGCGCTGAGCCAGCCGGGCCACGCCTTCGGCAAGGCGGCCGGGCCGGGGGCGCTGCAGCTCGCCGACTCGAGCGAGGGCGGCGAGGGGGGCGAAGGGGCGCCGGCGCCCGCCGTCCAGGGTGGTGAGGGCGGCGAAGGCGCTGCCGAGCCCGCCGACCTGGCCAGGGACGACGTCGCCTACCTGCTGCGGCTGGAGCGGCTGCGCGGGCACCTGATGGCGGGCATGGCGCTCTATCGCAAGGGCGAGCCCAGGGCCGCCGAGGTCCACCTGGAGCACCACGCCGCGGCGCTGCACGAGGATCTCGAGGAGGCCTTCGAGGCGCGCGGCGTGGCGGCGTTCGAGGACCGCATCGAGGTGCTGGCGAAGGCGGTCGAGGACGGCGCGCCGGCCGACCGGGTCGCGGCCGACGAGGCGGCGCTGCAGCAGGCGCTCGCCGCCGCCGAGGCGGCCGTCGCCGGCCTGCCGCTCGGCGAGCGCATGGAGGTGGTCGAGGAACTGGTGCGCAGCGCCGGCCGCGACTACGGCTCCGCGGTCAAGGACGGCCGCATCGTCGACGTCACGGAATACCAGGACGCCTACGGCTTCCTGCAGTCGGCGCAGCGCCTGGTCGAGGCCGCCCGCCCGGCCGCCAGCGGCAAGGCCGCGACGGCGCTGCAGCAGATCCAGCAGCAGCTCGACCTGGCGCGGCCGGCCCTGGCGGAAGTGCTGCCGCCGGAGCGCACCGAGACCGACGCTTCGGTGCTCTGGGGTGCCGCGGCGCGCATCGAGATCGCCCGGCTCGGGCTGAAGTAGCCTCGGAAAGGGCCCGTCCGGCAGCCCCGGGCGGGCCCTTTCTCCGGCCGTCCGTTGAGAATGAGAATCGTTCGCAATTAGAGGAGAAGCGGAATGTCGGTGATCGAGCCGATCGGGCAACAGGCCGACGATGGCCTGCCGATCCTGGAAGCCTCGGAGCGCCTGCTGCTGTCGCTGCTGCGCCGCTGGCTGGAGGGGGCCACGCGCGGCGACTACGCGGAATGGCAGGCGGCCTGGAACGAGGCGGCGGCGGTGCTCGGCCCCGAGCCGGCGCGCGCCGTGCTGGCGGCCATGGAGCGGACGATCCGGCGGGTCGCGCTGCATGCCGACGGCCGGGTCACCTACCACAAGCCCTGCTGCCGCTGCGTCGGCGCCGACGAGATGACCCTGCTGCAGCTGGTCGCCCGCGGCCAGCGCCGGATCGGGCCGCGGCCGGAGCTGCTGGCCGCGCTGCTGGTCGCCCCGGCCGGCGTCGCGCCGGTCGCCGAGGCGGCGATGCGGCTCGGCGAGGCGCTGCTCGCCTGCGGCCAGGCCCTGCCGCTGCGCGAGCTCGAGCGACTGCAGGCCGCGCGGCCGGAGGCGCCGGCGTCGGTCTCCGTCCTGCACTGAGGCTGTCCGGCTCCCTCTCCGCTCCTCGGGGGCGGAGAGGGCGGGGGAGAGGTGGGGCCGTCCGTCAGCACGGGACCTTCGGCTACTGGGGGTGTCCGGAGGATCCGGTTCGTGAAGGCGGCGAACCCCCCACCTCTCCCTGACCCTCTCCGCCCCGACGGGGCGGAGAGGGGACTGGGCCGGCACGGCCGGCCGCCTACCCTCGAGTGAAGGAATCGAAGGCGCGCAGCGCCTCGCCGCCGTAGACCATGGAGGGGCCGCCGCCCATCTGGACGGCGACCGCGATGGCCTCGCCGACCTGCTCGCGCGTCGCCTTGAGCTGGGCCAGGGTGCGGGCGTGATAGGCGACGCAGCCGTCGCAGTGCGCCGCGATGCCGAGCGCCAGCGCGATCAGCTCCTTGGTCTGGCGGCTCAGCGCGCCGTCCTTGTAGGCACCCTTGCCGAGGGCGGCGAAGCCGGCCATGGCGTCGGGCACCAGCTCGGTCAGGGCCTTGGCGCCGTCGCTGACGGCCTGGGCGGTCTCGCGGTAGGTCGTGGTCATGGTGCTTCCTTGCGGTGCGGAGGGGCGCCGGCGGGCCGGCTGACATCGGTCGGAGCGGAGGCTAGGCGGGTCCGCGCGGCCGTCCCTTGAGCAGGATCAAACCGCGGCGCTTTCGGTCGCGCGGGCCGGCGCGACGATCCGGACCGGCGGGCCTCGCTTGACGCTGCGGCGGAGGGGGTCCTACAACGCCGGGATGTTCGGCCTGCCCTCGATCCAGAAGCTCATCGTGCTCGCCGCGATCGTCGCGGCGGTCTGGTACGGCTTCAAGTTCATCGGCCGGATCGCCGAGCAGCGCGAGGCCGAGCGCAAGCTGCGCGAGCGGCAGCGCGGCGACGGCGGCCGAGGTCCCGGCGGCGGCCGGCCGCAGGGCGCCGAGCGGGCCGCCGAGATCAAGGCCGAGGAGATGGTTCCCTGCCCGGCCTGCGGCGCCTACGTCGCCAGCCGTCGGGCGCGCAACTGCGGGCGCGCCGACTGCCCCTACTGACCCCGCTTCCGGGCGGCCGCGGCCGCCCGATACCGCGCCTTGATTTGGCCGGGGGGCGCCGATAGGGTGCGGCTCCCTTTCCGCAGCGCAGCAGAGCGCGTTGCCCAGCCGCCGTCATGCCCAAACGCCACGCCGACAAGAGCACCTGCTTCCAGCGCCTCGTCCTGACGCTCCAGACCTACTGGGCGGAGCAGGGCTGCGTGATCCTGCAGCCCTACGACATGGAGGTCGGCGCCGGGACCTTCCACCCGGCGACGACGCTGCGCGCGCTCGGTCCCGACCGGGTCTGGAACTGCGCCTACGTGCAGCCCTCGCGGCGGCCGACCGACGGCCGCTACGGCGAGAATCCGAACCGGCTGCAGCACTACTACCAGTACCAGGTGCTGATGAAGCCCTCGCCGGCCGACATCCAGGAGCGCTACCTGGGCTCGCTGCGCGCCATCGGCATCGATCCCCTGGCCCACGACATCCGCTTCGTCGAGGACGACTGGGAGAGCCCGACCCTGGGCGCCTGGGGCCTCGGCTGGGAGGTCTGGTGCGACGGCATGGAGGTGACGCAGTTCACCTATTTCCAGCAGGTCGGCGGCATCGACTGCGCCCCCGTGCCGGTCGAGCTGACCTATGGCCTGGAGCGGCTGATCATGTACGTCCAGGGCGTCGACAACGTCTACGACCTGGACTGGGACGGCATCCCGGCCGAGCAGGGCGGCAAGTCCTACGGCGACGTCTTCCTGCAGGCCGAGCGGGAGTTCAGCGCCTACAACTTCGAGGTCGCCGACACGGCACGGCTGTTCCGCCACTTCGAGGACGCCGAGGCCGAGTGCCAGCTGATCCTGGCCGGCGGCCGCGCCCTGCCGGCCTACGACCAGTGCATGAAGGCCAGCCACGTCTTCAACCTGCTCGACGCCCGCGGCGTCATCTCGGTGACCGAGCGCCAGGCCTACATCGGCCGGGTGCGGGCGCTCGCCAAGGGCTGCTGCGAGGCCTGGGTCGCCAGCTTCCCGGAGAGCAAGGGGGAGCAGGCATGAGAGGCATGGCCGATGGGTCCGTGCTGGCACGGACTCTGCCCTCCAACCTGCCGCTGACGTCCCCCGTTCGCTTCATCCTGAGCCTGTCGAAGGGTGAAGCGAAGCCGGCACGGGCGGCGCCGAATGGCTTCACCCTTCGACAGGCTCAGGATGAAGCCATCTTGCGATGGGGCTGGGCATCACGAGGGGAGCGGGTCCATGGCTGAGCTCCTGCTCGAGCTGCTGAGCGAGGAGATCCCGGCGCGCATGCAGGCGCGTGCCGCGGAGGAGCTCAAGAAGCTGGTCACCGGCAAGCTGTCGGCCGCCGGCCTCGCCGTCGAGAGCGCGCGGGCTTTCGTCACGCCGCGCCGCCTGGCCCTGGTCGTCGAGGGCCTCCCCGAGCGGCAGCCCGACGTCACCGAGGAGAAGAAGGGCCCGAAGGTCGGCGCGCCCGAGCAGGCCCTGGCCGGCTTCATGAAGGCCAACGGTCTCGCCGACATCGCCGAGGCGGAGGTCCGCGAGACCGACAAGGGCAGCTTCTACTTCGTCGTGCGCCGGATCGAGGGACGCGACACGGCGCTCGTGCTGCCCGAGATCCTGGCGGCGGCGATCGGCGAGCTCGGCTGGCCGAAGTCGATGCGCTGGGCCGAGAACGCCTTCCGCTGGGTCCGGCCGCTGCAGGGTGTTGTCGCGCTCTTCGACGGCGAGGCCCTGGCCGGCGCGGTCGAGCTGGGCCGCGACCGCGTCGCCTTCGGCGCCACGACCGTCGGCCACCGCTTCCTGGCGCCCGCGCCCTTCGCGGTATCGGGCTTCGCCGACTACCAGGCGAAGCTGGCCCGAGCTTTCGTGCTGCTCGCCCCCGCCGAGCGGCGCGCCGCGATCCTGGAGCAGGCCCGCGCCCTGGCGGAGGCCGAGGGCCTGACGCTCAAGGAGGATCCCGGCCTGCTCGACGAGGTCGCCGGGCTGGTCGAGTGGCCGGTCGCGCTGGTCGGCCGGATCCCCCAGCGCTTCATGGCGATCCCGCCGGAGGTGCTGACCACCTCGATGAAGGCGCATCAGCGCTACCTCTCGCTGGAGACGCCGGACGGCGCGCTCGCCGACCGCTTCGTCGTGGTCGCCAACATCAGCGCCGACGCGGGCTCCGAGCGCCGCCGCAACATCGTCGGCGGCAACGAGCGGGTGCTTTCGGCGCGCCTCTCGGACGCCGCCTTCTTCTGGGACCAGGACCGCAGGCGCAGCCTGCAGAGCCGGGTCGGCGCGCTGGCCGACATCGTGTTCCATGCCAAGCTCGGCACGCTGCAGGCCAAGGTCGAGCGGATCGTCGAGCTGGCCGTGGCGCTGTCTGGCGACATTCCCGGCGCCGGGGCCGATGCGGTGCGCTCGGCGGCCGAGCTCTGCAAGGCCGACCTCACCACCGGCATGGTCGGCGAGTTCCCGGAGCTGCAGGGCGTCATGGGCCGCTACTACGCGCGCCACGACGGCGAGACGCCGGAGGTCGCCGAGGCGATCGCCGAGCACTACGCGCCGCTCGGCCCCGGCGACCGCTGCCCGACCGCGCCGACCTCGGTCGCCGTGGCGCTCGCCGACAAGATCGACACGCTGGTCGGCTTCTGGGCGATCGACGAGAAGCCGACCGGCAGCAAGGACCCCTACGCCCTGCGCCGCGCCGCCCTCGGCGTCATCCGCCTGATCGTCGAGAACGGCCTGCGGCTTTCGCTAACCAGGGCTTTCGAAACGGCGCAGCAGGGCTACCGACACCTGGAGGCGGCGCCGGTCGCGGCCTCGCTGCTCGACTTCCTCGCCGACCGCCTGAAGGTCGCCCTGCGCGAGCAGGGCGTGCGCCACGACCTGATCTCGGCGGTCTTCGCGACCGGACGCACCGGAGGCGGCCGGGAGGACGACCTGGTGCGGCTGCTCGCCGAGGTCGAGGCGCTCGGCGGCTTCCTGGCCGGCGAGGACGGCGCCAACCTGCTGGTCGCCTATCGCCGCGCCGCGAACATCGTGCGCATCGAGGAGAAGAAGGACAAGGCGCGCTACGAGGGCGCGGTCGCCGCCCCCTTGCTGCAGGCCCCCGAGGAGCAGGCCCTGGCCATGGCGCTGGAGGAGGCCGAGGAGCAGGCCGCAGCGGCGCTGGCGCGCGAGGATTTCGTCGGCGCGATGCGGGCTCTGGCACTTCTTCGCCGCCCGCTCGACGCATTCTTCGACAAGGTTACGGTCAATGCCGAGGAACCGGCCCTGAGGGAGAACCGCCTGCGCCTGCTGGCGCGCATCGGTGGAACCCTCGGCACGGTCGCCGATTTCTCGCTGATCGAAGGGTAACTGAGGGCTGATCCTATGAGCGCGGTGATCTCGGAGAGACAGGCGATGGCGAAGTGGGTCTACAGCTTCGGCGGCGGGACGAGCGACGGAGGCGCGGAGATGCGCAACCTGCTCGGCGGCAAGGGCGCGAACCTGGCCGAGATGGCCTCGATCGGCCTGCCGGTCCCGCCGGGCTTCACGATCACCACCGAGGTCTGCACCGAGGTCACCCAGAAGGGCGGCCATCCCGGCGACCTGGCCGGGCAGGTCAAGGCGGCGCTGGCCCAGGTCGAGCAGGCGCTCGGCATGTCCTTCGGCGACACGGCCAACCCGCTGCTGGTCTCGGTCCGTTCCGGCGCCCGCGTGTCGATGCCGGGCATGATGGACACGGTGCTCAACCTCGGCCTCAACGACGAGACCGTCGAGGGCCTCGCCCGGCGCTCCGGCGATCCGCGCTTCGCCTACGATTCCTACCGCCGCTTCATCCAGATGTTCGGCGACGTCGTGCTCGGCGTCGAGCACCACCACTTCGAGGAGATCCTGGAGCTCGCCAAGGAGGACCTCGACAAGAGCCTCGACACCGAGCTGACCGCCGAGGAGTGGCGCCAGGTCATCGGGCAGTACAAGGCCAAGGTCGAGGAAGAGACCGGCGCGCCCTTCCCGCAGGACCCCGAGGCCCAGCTCTGGGCGGCGATCGACGCGGTCTTCAAGTCCTGGACCAACCAGCGCGCGGTCAGCTATCGGCGGCTCTACAACATTCCCGAGGAGTGGGGCACGGCGGTCAACGTCCAGGCCATGGTCTTTGGCAACATGGGCGACGACTGCGCGACCGGCGTCGCCTTCACCCGCGATCCCTCGACCGGCGAGAACCAGTTCTACGGCGAGTACCTGGTCAACGCCCAGGGCGAGGACGTGGTCGCCGGCATCCGCACGCCGCAGAACATCACCATCGCCGGCAAGCAGAAGAACCAGTCCGACCTGCCGGCCATGGAGGAGACCATGCCGGAGATCTTCCGGCAGCTGGTCGAGGTCCGGGAGACGCTCGAGCAGCACTACCGGGACATGCAGGACATCGAGTTCACCGTGCAGTCCGGCACGCTCTACATGCTGCAGACCCGCAACGGCAAGCGCACTGCCAAGGCGGCGCTGAAGATCGCCTGCGACATGGTCGAGGAGGGCCTGATCGACGAGGCCGAGGCGGTCTCGCGGGTCGAGCCCGGCTCGCTCGACCAGCTGCTGCACCCGACCCTCGACCCCAAGGCCCAGCGCAAGGTCATCGCCCGCGGCCTGCCGGCCTCGCCGGGCGCCGCCTCGGGCATGGTGGTGTTCGACGCCGACGAGGCCGAGCGCCAGCGCGACGCCGGCAACAAGGTGCTGCTCTGCCGGGTCGAGACCAGCCCCGAGGACATCCACGGCATGCACGCCGCCCAGGGCATCCTGACGACGCGCGGCGGCATGACCAGCCACGCGGCGGTGGTCGCCCGCGGCATGGGCCGGCCCTGCGTGTCCGGCGCCGGCGAGCTCAGGATCGACTACAAGAGCGGCGTGATGCGGGTGCGCGACGTCGAAGTCAGGGCCGGCGACCTGCTGACCATCGACGGCGGCACCGGCGAGATCATGCTCGGCGAGGTCCCGACCATCCAGCCCGAGCTGTCCGGCGACTTCGCCAAGCTGATGGGCTGGGCCGACAAGCACCGCCGGCTCAAGGTGCGCACCAATGCCGAGACGCCGGCCGACTGCCGCACCGCCGTCAAGTTCGGCTGCGAGGGCATCGGTCTCTGCCGCACCGAGCACATGTTCTTCGACGCCGGCCGCATCGTCGCGGTGCGCGAGATGATCCTGGCCGAGGACGAGGCCGGGCGGCGCAAGGCGCTCGACAAGATCCTGCCGATGCAGCGCGACGACTTCGTCGAGATCTTCCAGATCATGCGCGGCCTGCCGGTGACGATCCGCCTGCTCGACCCGCCGCTGCACGAGTTCCTGCCGCACGGCGAGGAGGAGATGGCCGAGGTCGCCGAGGCCGCCGGCGCCAGCGTCGACAAGCTGCGCGCGCGGCTGCTGCGCCTGTCCGAGACCAACCCGATGCTCGGCCACCGCGGCTGCCGCCTCGGCATCACCTATCCCGAGATCTACGAGATGCAGGCCCGGGCGATCTTCGAGGCCGCCTGCAAGGTCCAGAAGGAGACCGGCGAGACGGTCGAGCCCGAGGTCATGATCCCGCTGGTCGCCATGCCGCGCGAGCTGGAGATCCTCAAGGAGCTGGTCGACAGGACCGCGAAGGAGGCGATGGCCGCCGCCGGCGTCGAGGTCGCGTACCTGGTCGGCACGATGATCGAGCTGCCGCGCGCCGCGCTGCTCGCCGGCAAGATCGCCGAGGCCGCCGAGTTCTTCTCCTTCGGCACCAACGACCTGACCCAGACGACCTACGGCCTGTCGCGCGACGACGCCGGCAACTTCCTGCCGGCCTACGAGGCGCGCGGCATCGTCAAGCAGGACCCCTTCATCAGCCTCGACCAGGAAGGCGTCGGCGAGCTGGTCGGCATCGCCGCCGAGCGCGGCCGCAAGACCCGCCCCGGCCTCAAGCTCGGCATCTGCGGCGAGCACGGCGGCGACCCGGCCTCGATCCGCTTCTGCGAGTCGGTCGGCCTCGACTACGTCAGCTGCTCGCCGTTCCGCGTGCCGATCGCCCGCCTCGCCGCCGCCCAGGCCGCGCTGGCCGAGAGGCTGCGGGACGTCTGATCGGAGCGAAGCGGCGAACGGGCCTGGCCCTTCGGCAGGCTCGGGGTGAAGCGAAACGGGGGCCCGCTCCGGCCCTCTCGTCGCTTCATGGCGAGCTTGTCGCACCATGGAGCGGCGGCGCTCGGCGCGCGACGCAGCTGTCCGACAGCCAGAGCGCCAGCTGGTCCTCGGTGAGGTCGCCGGCTGCGAGGTCGCGGATGGCGACGACTAGGTGGGCGTCGCTGGCAGTCAGCTCCTGCCCGTGCAGCTCGAGGAACAGTTCCATCGCGACCGCGGCGCTGCGCTTGTTGCCGTCGACGAAAGGATGGTTCCTGGCCAGGCCGAAGGCGTAAGCCGCGGCTAGCTCGAAGACTCCGGGCGTACCATAGGCGGCCTTGTTACGAGGACGCGCGAGGGCCGCTTCCAGGGCGTCGGCATCGCGCAGCCCCTGCGCGCCAACGTGCTCGTCGATCTGCTCGCTGTGGATCGTCTCGACCAGTGCCCGCGACAGCCACCGCCAAGTCACTTGGCGAGCTCGCGCAGTGCCTTGCGGCGCTTTCTCATGATCGCCCGCGCCTTGTCGAGCGCGTCTGCAAACTCCGGATCGTAGGGGCGGACCTCGAAGCCCCGCTCGGTCGGCACGAGCTGCAGCTGGTCGCCGATCTGGACGCCGAGCGCGTCGAGCACCTCGCCGGTCAGCACGACGCCGGCAGAGTTGCCGATCTTGCGGATCTTGAGGGTGTGCATGGCGGCGGCTCCGATCCCGTTGTCACGAGGGTTATAACGCTCGTTCCAACATAGGTCGTCGCCGGCCTCGGCGCCAGCGCCGGCGCTCAGGCCGGGGGCCCGCCCGGCTCCGGCGCCAGCGGCAGCGTCACGACGAATTCGCCCTGCGCGCCGGGCACGGCCCGGACGCTGCCCCCGTGGGCCTCGACGACGCTGCGCACCATGAACAGGCCGAGGCCGATGCCGCCGGCCTTCGGCGCCTTGGCCGCCCGCTGGTACTTCTCGAAGATCTTCTCGGCCTCCTCGGCGGCGATGCCGGGACCGTCGTCGAGGACCGTGACGCGCACGCTGCCCTCGGCCTTCGCGAGGCGCACCCGGATCGCGCCGCGCGGCACGGAGTACTTGATGGCGTTGTCGAGCAGGTTGGCGAAGACCGCCGAGATCAGCACCTCGTCGGCCGAGATCACGACGTCGGGCTCGGCGCTCTCCTCGACCTCGAGCTGGAAGCTGCGCTCCGGCACCAGGGCGCGCCGCTCCTTCAGCAGGCCGGCCAGCATCGGCCTGAGCGCTATCGGGCCGATCGCCGAGGGCTTGTCGCGGTGCTCGCGGTTCTGGCCCAGGCAGGCGGCGATCTGCTCGGTCAGCATGGCCGTCGCCGCCTGGATGCGGTCGACCTCGCGCCGCGCCTTCTCGCCGTCGCCGCTCGACAGGAAGCGCTCGAGCAGCTGGGCGGCGACCGAGATGACGTTGAGCGGGGTCGCGAAGTCGTGGGCCAGGATCGACAGCAGGTTGCGCTCGCGCGCCAGCACGGCCTCGGTCTGCCACTGCGCCGCCTCGCGCTCGCCGATCTCGCGGCGCAGGCGGCGCGACAGTGCCCAGAACCAGGTGCCCAGGGCGCCGGCCAGGACCAGCGCCGCGGCCAGGGCCGCGACCGTGCGGTAGAGCCCGCGGTGGTCGACGCGCGCGTCGGGCTGGTAGAGGAAGCCGGCGAGCTCGAAGTCGGGAGGCATCATGCCCAGGCTGGCGTAAGTGTCGGCGATGTGGCGCCAGCGGCCTTCGTGCATGTAGCCGATCTCGACGACGTCGGCGGCCATCAGGCGCCGCGTCTGGGCGGCCTCGAACAGCAGGTGCCGCAGGCTGTGGCGGGTGCTGTAGCGCGCGCGGATCAGGCGGGCGATCTCCTGGGGATGGTCGAGCGCGTAGTGCCAGCCCTTGATCGTCGCCTTCAGGAAGGCCGAGACGCGCTCGGGATGCCGGGCCAGCTCGTCCTCGGTCGTGAACAGCACGTCGCCGTAGAAGTCGATGCCGGCCGAGCGGGCGGTGAAGACCTGGTAGTCGAGCCCGGCCTCCTCGAGCGCGAAGACCTCGTCGGTGACGTAGGCGGTGGTCGCGTCGACCTCGCCGCGCGCCAGCGACTCGATGTCGAAGGAGTGGGGGACCTGCTCGATGCGCTCGATGTCGATGCCCTCGTAGCGCAGGTAGGCCAGCAGCTCGGCCGCCTGCGGCTCGATCATCATGCGCTTGCCGACCAGGTCGTGGACGCTGTCGATGCCCCGGCCGCTCAGCGTCACGATGGCGTAGGGGGAATGCTGATAGATCGCCGCCAGGGCGACGACCGGCAGGCCCTTGGCGCGCGCCAGCACCAGGTCCGAGCCGCCGACGCCGTAGGTCGCCATGCCCGAGGCGACGACCGGGGCCGGGTCCTCGCCCTGCTTCGCCTCGACCAGCTCGACCTCGAGGCCGGCGTCGCGGTAGAAGCCCTCGGCGACCGCGGCATAGTAGCCGGCGAACTGGAACTGGTGCCGCCACTTCAGCTGCAGGACGATGTGCTCCAGCGGCTTGCTGCCACCGTCCTGGGCGGCCCAGGCCGGGCAGGCGACGAGCGCCAGCAGGATCGCGCAAAGAAATCGCAAGATCAGGTCCGTCTGGTCCGGTCGCCGTGCCCGGCACCACTTTGACGCCGGGTGATTACGGGACGGTTAAGTCGCTGCGGCCGTCGAAACGACGCGACGGTCTCCTGTGCTGTCCAGGAGATCCTACAGTCGTCTTCGCCAACCGGCCATGCAAAGTGGCGGCAGGACCGCGGCAGGCGGCGCCGTTACTTGACCTCTTGCGTGCTCTTCGGGGCGCGGAAGGTTCGCGCCAGGCGCGTATCAGGCCGGCCTTTCGAACAGGCCGGTGGTCACCACGATACGGCCCTCCGCGAGATTGCGCGCCAGGTTGGCGGCCATCTCGCGGAACTCGGGGCCCTGCAGCGTGTGCGCGCCGGGCGGCAGCTCCCGCCCCGCCGCCTTCAGCTCGGCGGCCCGGCGGCGCTGCGCCTCGATGCCGGCGCGCACCTCGGCCGTGCGGTCGTCCCAGCGCCGGCAGGCGAGGCCGGCGGCTTCGATCAGGCCGCGGATCGCAGCCGGCGGCAGCAGGTGCGAGTTGGCCGGCTCGCTGGCCCAGGGCACCGGGAAGCGCGGCGCCTCCGCGGGGCCGAGCTGGACGTCGTGCAGCAGGAAGCGGCCGCCCGGCGCCAGGACGCGCGCGACCTCGCGGTAGAGGGCCGCCTTGTCGGGGATGTTCATCGAGGCGGCCTGGGTCAGCACCAGCGGGAAGCTGGCGTCGGCGAAGGGCAGGCGGGTCGCGTCGGCGCAGGCGAAGACCGCCTCGGTGCCGGTCGCCTCGGCGAGCGCCCGGGCGTCGGCGCAGAAGGATTCGGTGAGGTCGATGCCGACCGCCGGCACGCCGCGCGTCTCGGCGAGATAGCGCGCCGGGCCGCCGAGCCCGCAGCCGAGGTCGAGGAAGCGCGCGAGGCCCCGCCACTCGACCAGGTCGGCGACCTCGTCGGTCGCCTCGCGGCCGCGCGGGTGCAGCTGGTCGAAGGCGGCGAGGTCGGCGGCCGAAGGCCTGGCGCCGCCGGTCGCCGCGGCGGCCAGCTCCAGGATGCGCGGCGCCAGGCGGCCGACTCGGGCGTAATGGTCGGTGACCGACTCGCCGGCCATGTCAGAAGCGCTCCTCGCCGGTCCGCCGCTGCGGGTCCGGGAAGTCGCGGTAGAGCGCGAAGGAGACCCGGGCGATCTTCGAGTTGACCGCGTGGTGCAGGCCCTCGATCGGGTCGACGCGGGTCGAGACGCTGGTGAAGGCCTGGTCGAGCTGCTCCAGGCCGTCGAACTCCATGATCAGCTGGAACTCGCCGAGCTCGCGCGGGCCGAGCCCGAGCTTGCGGCGCAGCAGGCGCCAGTCCTTGAGCAGGCCCTGCTCCTTGAGGTGGCCGAGGTAGCCCTCGACGGCGCCGGCGAACTCCAGGTCGGCGGTGCCCGGCTTCAGGTCGAAGAAGCCCTGGTAGACGGTCACCCCTCGAGCTCCAGGTTGCTGGCCGGCAGGGTGTCCTGGAAGCGCACCGGCCTGCCGGCGGGCGGGCCGTCCAGCTGGCCGTCGCGCATCACCGCGCGGCCGCGGATCCAGGTCATCACCGGCCAGCCGGTCACCGTCGTGCCCTCGAAGGGCGACCAGCCGCACTTCGAGGCCAGCCAGTCGCCGGTGATCTCGCGCCTTGCCTTGAGGTCGACGACCGTCAGGTCGGCGTCGTAGCCGATCGCCAGGCGCCCCTTGCCGGCGATCTGGTAGATCCGGTTCGGGCCGTGGGCGGTCAGGTCGACGAAGCGCTCCAGGGTCATGCGGCCGGCGGTGACGTGGTCGAGCAGCAGCGGCACCAGGGTCTGCACGCCCGGCATGCCCGAGGGCGTGCGCGGATAGGCGCCCTGCTTCTCCTCCAGGGTGTGCGGCGCGTGGTCGGAGCCGACGACGTCGAACAGGCCCTGGCGCAGGGCGTCCCACAGCGCGGCCCGGTGGCCGCCGTCGCGGATCGGCGGGTTCATCTGGGCCAGGCTGCCGAGGCGGTCGTAGCAGTCCGGCGCCTCCAGGGTCAGGTGCTGCGGCGTCACCTCGCAGGTCGCGATGTCCTTGTTGGCGGCGAGCAGCGGCAGCTCCTCGGCCGTCGTGACGTGCAGCACGTGGACCTTGCGGCCGGCCAGGCGGGCGATGCGCAGCAGCCGGTCGGTCGCCCGGCGCGCGGTCTCGACGTCGCGCCAGACGGGATGCATCGAGGGCTCCGCGCCGTCGCGCACCAGCGCCAGGCGCTCGCGCAGCCGCGCCTCGTCCTCGCAGTGCACGGCGACCCGCCGGCGGCCGTGGCGCAGCGCCTCCAGCAGGGTCTCGTCGTCCTCGACCAGCAGGCTGCCGGTCGAGGAGCCCATGAAGATCTTGACGCCGCAGCAGCCGGGCAGGTTCTCCAGCTCGGCCAGGTGCTCGGCGTTCTCGGCGGCGGTGCCCATGAAGAAGGCGTGGTCGGTCCAGGTCCGGCCCTCGGCGCGCCGGACCTTGTCGGCCATGTCGGCGACGGTCAGGGTCGAGGGCTTGGTGTTGGGCATCTCGAAGACCGCGACGACGCCGCCCAGGGCGGCGGCGCGCGTGCCGCTCTCCAGGTCCTCCTTGTGCTCCAGGCCGGGCTCGCGGAAGTGCACCTGGGTGTCGATCACGCCGGGCAGCACGGTCAGGCCGCTGCAGTCGACCACCTCGGCCGCCGTCGCGCCGGAGAGGTCGCCGATCCGGGCGATCCTGCCGTCGCGGATCGCGACGCCGCCGTCGGCCAGTCCGCTGGGCGTGAAGATTCTGCCGCCCTCGAGGATCGTGTCGAAGCTTTCTGCCACCCTTGCGTCTCCCGGGCTCGTGTCAGGTGCCCCCGAGACTTACTGCGCTTGGCCGCCGAGCGCCACTGCCCAGCACAGCGAGGGCCGCCCCCGTGCCCGCGGGGTCGGGCGGAATCAGGTGCTCGCCGCCTTCTGCGCCTGCTCGGCGCGGTTCGCGCGCCAGGCGCACAGCACCGGCGGGATCGCGAGCACGAGCCCGACCAGCGACAGGCCGATCTGGCTGAGGCCCAGCACGCCCTGCACGGGCGCGGCCACCAGCACGCCGGCGAAGGCCAGCAGCAGCCTCGAGGCGATCGCCGCCGGTCCGGAGCCCATCGTGCCGACGAACGCGAGGTAGCCCTGCATCGCCGCGGCGACGAACCAGATCCCGGCGAAGGCGCAGACCACCGCCAGCACCACGGCGCCCGGCGCGCCCAGCCCGATCAGCGCGGGGTTCGCCACGAAGAAGAAGGGCACGAGGTAGATCACCGCGCCCAGCCGCGTCGCCTCCCAGCCGGTGCTGATCGGGTTGGCGCCGGCCATCGTCGCCGCCGCGAAGGCGCCCAGCGCCACCGGCGGGGTGATGAAGCTGACGACGCCCCAGTAGAGGATGAAGAGGTGGACGGCCAGCTCGTTGAGCCCGGCCTGCACCAGGGCCGGCGCCAGGACGATCGCGAGGAAGATGTAGCAGGCCGTGACGGTCATCCCCATGCCGAAGACGAAGGAGGTGAGCGCGCCCATGAGCAGCAGCATCGGCACCGAGTCGCCGGCGAAGTGCACCAGTTCCGTGGCCAGCGGCCCGGTCAGGCCGGTCGCCTGGAAGGCGCCGATGATCATGCCGATGCCGAGCAGGATGGCGACGATCTCCGCGAGCGTCCGGCCGACCGAGACCAGCAAGTCGACGAAGCCGCGGGCGCTGAACAGGGCACCCTTCCTGATCTGGTCGACGACCAGCAGGAGCAGGATCGCGTAGAAGGGCGCCGTCGTCTCCCAGCGGAAGGCCGTCATCAGGAAGATCAGCAGCGCGAAGACCGAGATGTAGACCCAGCCGCCGCGCAGCGTCGGCCCGACCCGGGGCAGCTCGCTCCTGGGCAGGCCCCGCAGTCCGCGGCGCGCGGCATAGGCGTCGATCTGCACGAACAGGCCGAAGTAGTAGAGCGCCGAGGGGACGACCGCGGCGAGCATGATCTCGACGTAGGGCAGGCCCAGCCAGGAGGCCATGACGAAGGCGGTCGCCCCCATGATCGGCGGCATCAGCACGCCGCCGGTCGAGGCGCAGGCCTCCGTCGCCGCCGCGAAGCGCGCCGAGAATCCGCTCCGCTTCATCGCCGGGATCGAGACGACGCCGGTGGTCAGGACGTTGGAGATCACCGAGCCGGACATGGAGCCCATCAGGCCGGAGGCGAAGATCGACACCTTGGCCGCGCCGCCGCGGTAGTGGCCGACGAGGCCCATGGCGATGTCGTTGAAGAAGCGGCCGCCACCGGTGAACTGCAGCACGGCGCCGAACAGGATGAAGCCGATGACCAGGCTGCCGAAGGCCTGCATCGGGATTCCGAAGGACGCCTCCGACGAGATCATGAAGTACGGCACGACGTCCAGGAACGGCTGGGTGAAGCCGCTCAGCGGATCGGGAACCTGCTCGGCGAAGGTCGGATAGAGCGAGAACAGCAGGACAATGGCGAAGAGCACGAGGCCTCCGGCCCGCCGCATCGCCTCCAGGATCAGGGCATAGAGGACGACCGAGAACCAGACCGCCGTCTCGGGCGCCGCGTACTCCCAGCCGTTGTCCAGGCTCTGGCCGGTGGTCAGCGCGAAGTAGCCCGCAACGAGGAGCGCGGTGAGCGCGAGCAGCCAGTCGTACCAGGGAATCCGCGGCGAGACCTTGCCCCGCACGCGATAGCAGAGGAACGTGATGGCGAGGAAGATCCCGGCGAGGAGATAGAGGTACATCTCCTCGAGCATCGCGTAGCCGGCGATCCTCAGGTTGAAGAGCTGGTTGACCGCGATTCCGATGGCGACCGCCGTCCCGGCCGCGATCGACCAGCGGGCCGGACCGGCGAAGACCGCGCCCTCGGCCTCGAGCTCCGCCTCGATGGCCCTGACGCCGCGATCCTGGGGATCGTTCCGCTCCATCCTGCTGCTCCCCCTCGGCGCCCGCCGAGTCTCCCGCCGGAGCTGCCGGCCCGGCGGGAGCCCGTCGAAGACGATCAGAAGGCGGTGTCGAAGCCGCCGGCCTTCAGGGCCTCGCGGCGCTTCTGCTTCCAGGCCGCCTCCCAGTCCTGCGGGTTCTCGGCCCGCAGCGCCGCCCACGCCTTGGCGAGCGCGTCCTGGCGCGCGATCAGCCGGTCGTTGTGCGCCTGCGCCTCGTCGGACCAGACCCCGGCCTCCTTGTAGTAGCGCACCGCGCCTTTCTGGTAGGGGATCACCCAGTCGAACTTCTGGAACTGGAGCCCCCAGCCGTCGATGCCCGGCGCCTTGCCGGAATACATCGGCAGCAGCTCGAACATCGCCTTGGTCATGTTGTAGGCGAGGTCGGGGGCCGTGCTGTCCAGGCCGATCAGGATCGGGTAGGCGAAGGCCGCCATGTCGCGGCCCTCGGTGCCGTCGATGGTCGCCCCGACCGTGGCGTGGACCTTGATGTAGTAGGGCGCGACCGTGAGCAGCCGCCGGAACGCCGCCTCGTCGGTCGGGTCGAAGGGCGGCCAGAAGAGGCCGCGCGGACCGGCTGCCGCCTCGTAGCAGTTGCCGGCGTTGGTCGCCGAGAAGGCGGCGTCCACCGTGCCTTCGACCAGTCCGTTCCAGGCGGCTCCGAAGCCGCCGAACTCGACCTTCTCGACGTCGTCCCAGCCGAGCCCGCCGTAGGCGAGCCAGGCGGTGCTGTTGACGTTCAGAGCCGGCGCGCCCTTGATCCAGGCGACCCGCAATCCCTTCAGGTCGGCGAAGGTGAAGCCCTTGCAGTCCGGCTTGCCGACCTTCTCGCAGGCGTCGCGGGCGACGCCGAGGGACATGGCGACGCCGCCGCCGGCGTTGCTCGCCAGCAGGCGGATCTTCTGCGGCCCCCAGTCCTTGCCGGCGAAGGCGAAGACGCCTTCCTGCGCCAGGTAGACTCCGATGCCGTTGGCCGAGAACGGCACCTTGCCCTGGCGCAGCGGCTCCAGGCGCGCGACGTCGTTGCCGGCAGGCAGGATCCGCAGGTTGATTCCCGCGGCGACCTGTAGCGCGGCGCCGATGGCGACGGCCTGGTTGTAACCGGCCGAGCCGGTTCCGTAGGCGGTCCAGACCAGCTGCTTAGGCAGCTGGAAGTCGGCGGCAAGGGCAGAGGACGCGGCGAAGCACGCCGCGGCGGCGAGGGTCGCAAGTCGCATGTCATTCCTCCCTAAGGGCAGCGGCGTCACCTTGTTTTGCGATCGCCGATCTCAGCCTTGCATGGAACCCCCTCCCGCTCAACATAAATTTCAAAATCGCAGCGCATATAGACATAGTGTTCAATATAATGAAATTACTGGCACGAGGAGGGCGGGCGTGACGGCTGCGGCGCCGGCTTCGATGGCCGGCGCCGGCGGACGCGGCGGGACGAGGCAGGCGCCGGCGGTCGGCGCGATTGGGGAAGCGAGGCGCCGCTGCGGCGGTTAGTCGGCCGGCGCGGGCAGGGCGAAGACGCCCGAGAGACGGATCGCGTCGGCGGCCTCGGCCAGCCGCGGCCCGAGATCGGTCTCGAAGTAGCTCGCGACCGCCCGGTAGCGTGGCACCGCGCAGGCGATCGCGACGCAGAGCCCGTCCTCGGTCCGCCCGAGCGGCGCTCCGGCAGCGACGAGGTTCGGCCGCCAGTCGCCGTAGGACACGCAGAAGCCCTGCTTGCGGCAGCGCTCGACTGCGGCGGCCGTCGCGTCGGCGAAGGCGGCGAACTCCTCGGCATGGAGCGCGCGCAGCTCCGCGAGCTTGTCGGCGAACTCCCGGCCGTGCAGCAGGGACAGCAGCGACCAGCCGAGCGCGGAGCGGTGGAGCGGCCCGGTCTGCCCGATGTCCGGGATGTGCGGCCAGCCGGGCGGGCTGCCGGCGGTCTGGACGTGGACGAAGGAATCGCCCGACATCACGCCGACGGAGGCGTTGCCGGCGCAGAGCTCGGCGAGCTCGCGCATCGGCCCGAGCACCTCGTGCCGCCAGGGCATCGCCGAGAGCACCGGGTAGTTCAGCGCCAGCAGCTTCGGCGCCAGGCGGAACGCGCCCTTGGCGTCGCGCCGCAGATAGCCCAGGTGCACGAGGGTCTTGCACAGCCGCGACACGGTCGGGCGGTTCAGGCCGAGGCGTCGCGAGATCTCGGCGTTGCCCAGCGCGCGGTCGCCCGAGCTGAAGCACTGGAGGATCTCGATGCCGCGGATCAGGGTCGAGGACAGCGACGCGTCCTGCTCACTGCCGGGATTGCGGGGAACGCGCTCATCCGCCCGCGCCTTGGCAATGTTCCGCGCCTTGGTCATATGATGCCCTTGGCCTTGTACCCCTCGATTTCGGCGTCCTCGAGACCGAGGATCTCTCTATAGATATAATCGTTGTCGGCAGCCAGAGCCTTTGCCGCCCAGCGGATCCGCCCCGGACGCCTCCTGAACCGCGGCACCAGGCCCTGCATGCGCACCTGGCCGAAGTCCTCGTCCGGCGTCTCGGCGATCGCGCCGCGGGCGACGAACTGGGGATCCGCGAAGATCTGGTCGACGGAGTAGATCGGTGCGAGCGTGCCGCTGGCCGCGCGGAAGGCGGCGACGGCTTCCTCCTGGGTGTGGGCGGCGATCCAGCCGCCGAAGATCCGGTCCAGCTCCTCGCCGTGCTCGACCCGCGCGGCGTTGGTGGCGAAGCGCGGGTCCTCGGCCAGCTCGGGCCGGCCGATCGCCCGCGCGTTGTTCGCGAAGGTGCGGTTGGTGCTGCCGGCGAGCGAGACGTAGCGCTTGTCGGCGGTCAGGTAGACGTCAGACGGCGCCGAATAGAGGTTCCGGTTGCCGCTGCGCCGGCGCACCTCGCCCAGCTGGTCGTACTCGATCGCCAGCACCTCGATGATGCGGAACAGCGCCTCGGTCAGGGACAGGTCGATCTCCTCGCCCCGCTCGCGGTCGCCCTGCGCGACCCGCCAGAGCGCGGCCAGGATGGCGAAGGCGCCGAACAGCGCGCCGATGGGATCGCCGATCGGGTAGCCGGTGTGCATCGGCGGCTCGTCCTCGCGGCCCGAGATCGCGGTCAGCCCGCCGATCGCCTCGAAGATGCGGGCGAAGCCGGGCAGGCCGGCGTTCGGGCCGTCCTGGCCGAAGCCGCTGACGCGCAGCACGACGAGACGCGGGTTGGCGCGCCAGAGCGTCTCGATCCCGAGGTCCCAGCGCTCCAGGGTGCCGGGCCGGAAGTTCTCGATGACGACGTCGCTCTTCGCGACCAGGCGCAGGAACAGCGCCCGCCCCTCGGGCGTGCGCAGGTCGAGTGCGCCGAAGTACTTGCCGCGGTTGGTGACTTTCCACCACAGCGACTTGCCCTCCCGGAACGGGGGAAAGCCGCGCAGGCCGTCGCCGAGTCCGGGCAGTTCGAGCTTGATCACCTCGGCGCCGAAGTCGGCCATCAGCGTCCCGGCCATCGGCCCTGCGATGATCGTCGCGATGTCCAGCACGCGCAGGCCCTTGAGGGGGCCTTCGCCCTCCGGTCCGGTCATTGGGTTACCTCCACTTATTCGAAGGATGCTAACATCAGATTTCATTATTTCAAACGATATAGCCAATCATGTCATATTTTCTGTTGCCTGCCCTCCGCCGCTGCCCGATAGTCGGGCGGTCGCGACGGACCAGGGCCGAGGTTCGAATCGGCCGCCCGGGCGAGGGGAGCGAAGCGGTGACGCCAACGGAGACGGACAGCACGCGGGTCAGGGCCGAGCGTCGGGGGGCGGTGCTCCTGCTGACCCTGGACGGGCCGAGGACGCGCAATGCGATCGGCCCGCAGGTCTATCGGGAGGTGCAGGCCCGCGTGCTCGACGCCGGCCTCGACCCCGCCGTCGGGGCGATCGTGGTGACCGGCGACGGCGGCTTCTTCTCCTCGGGCGGCAACGTCCGGGCGCTGCGCGAGAGCGCCGCGCGCAGCCTCGCCGCCGCGACGGCCAACACCGACGGGCTCAACGGAATGATCCGGGCCGTCGTCGATGGCCCGAAGCCGGCCGTCGCCGCCGTCGAGGGCGGCGCGGCGGGCGCCGGCGTTGCCCTCGCGCTGGCCTGTGACCTGATCGTCGCGAGCGACGCCGCGCGCTTCACCGTCGCCCACGTGCGCGTCGGTCTCAGCCCGGACGGCGGCGCGACCCACTTCCTGCGCTCGGCGCTGCCCCGGCAGCTGGTCATGGAGCTCTGCCTGCTCGGCCAGCCCCTGCCGGCCGAGCGGCTGGCGCAGGCGGGCGTGGTCAACCGGCTCGTGCCGGCGGGCGAGGCCCTGCCGGCGGCCCTCGAGCTGGCCGAGCGTCTGGCCGCAGGTCCGCCGCAGGCGCTCGGCGGGATCAAGCGGCTGGTCAACGCCGCGCCGGAGAACGGCCTCGCCGCGCATCTCGAGCTCGAGGCTCGCTCGATCAACCTCGCCCGCTTCGGGCCGGAAGCCGCCGAGGGGCTCACGGCCTTCCTCGAGAAGCGTCGTCCCGATTTCGCTTCAGCGGGCCGGCACCGCGGCCCGCGGCCGGCGGCTTCCCCTGCGGGAGAGGCCCGGTGAGCGGCACGCTGAAGGGCCGCACGATCCTCGTGACCGGGGCGAGCCGGGGCATCGGGCGGGCGATCGCCCTGAGGGCGGCGGCTGAAGGGGCCAACGTCGTGATCGCGGCCAAGTCGGATGTCGCCCATCCCAAGCTGCCCGGCACGATCCACAGCGTTGCCGAGGAGGTGCGCGCGGCGGGCGGGCGCGCCCTCGCCGTGAAGCTCGACGTGCGCGACGAGGCCTCGATCGCGGCCACGGTCGAGGCGACGGCCGAGGCCTTCGGCGGGCTCGACGCCGTGGTCAACAACGCCGGCGCGATCCGGCTGGAGCCGGCCGCCCGGCTCGAGCTGAAGCGCTTCGACCTGCTCCACCAGGTCAACACCCGGGCGCTGCTCGCGGTCACCAAGGCCGCGCTGCCGCTTCTGGAGGCGTCGGACAACCCTCACGTCCTCAGCCTGTCGCCGCCGCTCAACCTCGAGCCGCGCTGGCTCGCTCCCTACATTCCCTACACCGTCACCAAGTACGCCATGACGCTGCTGACGATGGGCCTGGCCGAGGAGCTCCGCGACAAGGGCATCGCGGTCAACACGCTGTGGCCGCGCACGACCATCGCGACCGCGGCGGTGCGGTTCGAGGTCGGCGAGGCGCTGATCGAGCGCTCCCGGACGCCGGCCATCGTCGCCGACGCGGCCTGCCTGATCCTCTCGGCGCCGGCGACGGAGCTGACCGGGCAGACGCTGATCGACGAGGACCTGCTGCGGCGCTTCGGCGAGACCGACTTCGAGCGCTACCGCAACGGGCCGCCGGGCGCCGAGCTCGCCCTCGACCTCTTCATCGACGCCTGAGCCGGCGGGCACGGCAGATGCCGACGCTGGAACGTGCGGAATACGAGGCACTGGTCGGGTGCGAGATCGGCCTGTCCCCCTGGATCGAGATCGACCAGGAGCGGATCGACCGCTTCGCCGACTGCACCGGCGACCGTCAGTACATCCACGTCGACCCCGAGCGGGCGAGGGCCACGCCCTTCGGCATCACCGTCGCCCACGGCTTCCTGACCCTCTCGCTGCTGTCGGAGATGAGCCGGGAGCTGCCGAAGCTGGCCGGCGTCGCGATGAGCGTGAACTACGGCGTCAACCGGCTGCGCTTCGTGTCGCCGGTCCCGGCCGGCAGCCGCGTCCGCGGCCGCTTCGTGCTGGACCGGCTGGAGGCGGTCGGCCCCGGGGTGGTGCAGAGCACGCTGAGCGTGACGGTCGAGGTCGAGGGGCGGGAGAAGCCGGCGCTGGTCGCGGAATGGCTGGTCCGGCGCTATCTCGGCGGCGAGGCCTGAGGGCCGGAGGCACGGCTGCCGAGGGAACGGCCGGCCGCGTCACACCTCGATGTCGGTGCGCGGCGGCGGCGCCTTGCGGCGGGTCTCGCGGAGGCCCCGGGCGCCGGGCAGCATCAGGGCCGAGAGGCTGAGATAGGCTTCGAGCCAGCGGGCCAGGGCGCGCGCCTCGCCGTGACCGGCGTCGAAGGCGGCGCGGCCGTTGGCGGCCAGGCGGTCGTAGAGCAGCGGGTCGTCGAGCGGCCGGCGCAGGGCGGCGGCCAGCGCGTCGGGCGTGGTGTCGCGGGCCAGGAGGCCGCTGTCCTCGTGGCGGACCAGCCCGGACGCGGCCGGGGCGCCGGCGGCGACCACCGGCTTGGTCTGCGCCCAGGCTTCGACGATGCCGAGGCCCATGGCGTCGCCCGCCGCCGTGCAGAGCACCAGGTCGGCGGCGGCGAAGGCACGGGCGCGGTCGAGCTCGGGGCCGAGGTCGCGCAGCGGCACCTGGCAGCCGAGCGCCAGCTTCAGGCGCTTGCGGTCGACCCCGGGCATCCAGAGCGTCGGCAGCGGCAGGCGGCGCGCCGCCAGCAGCACCGCTCCCAGGGCCTCCAGGTCCAGTGTCCAGGGCAGCAGCACCACCGTCGCATCGACCGAGGTCGCCAGGGTCGCGCGCGGCAGCGGGTCGACCAGGTCGCCGTCGGCGAAGGGCGGCAGCGGGCGCACCCGCTCCTCGGGCCAGCCGCGATCGACCGCCTGCCCGGCGATCTCCGGCGACAGCGCGACCAGGTAGCGGCAGCGCCGCAGCGCCAGCGCCGCCTCGGGATCGGTCGCGATGCCGAGGGTGACCGCCTCGGGCTGCGCGGGCAGGCGGGCCATCGAGGCCTCGTCCCAGACCGCGATCACGTCGGGCTTGAACAGCTCCAGCTCGGCCGCGACCGCGGCGCGGCTGCGTCGGTCCAGCCTGCCCGCGCCGCCGGCCGCCGGCCAGCGGCGGAACGGCAGGGCGAGTCCGGGCCGGCCGAAGCCGGCGAGCGCCTGCCAGCCCGGCCGGCGCGCCAGGATCAGCTGCTGGCGCAGCTCGTCGGGCAGCGAAAAGCCGTCGGCGACCCGGGAGAAGAGCTGCGCCCGGGGACCGCCGTCGTAGGGGCCGGCGAAGAGCTGGCTGATCCGCATGGTCGTTCCGCGACTCTGCTCCCGCAGGCCCTCGTCCGCTGCTCGTGCCCGCCATTTGTGCGCATGCAGAGGTTAGCGGACCGTCAAGGCGGAGAGGGCGGCGGCGCCGGCGGCCACGCCCTTGCCACTGCGGCACCGTCCGCCTATAGGGGCCGCCATGGGGCAGCGGCCGCGGATTCTCGTCATCAAGCTGAGCGCGCTCGGCGATTTCGTGCTGTCGCTCGGTGCCTTCCAGGCGATCCGCGCGCATCACCCCGAGGCCGAGCTGGTGCTGCTGACCAGCCGCCCCTTCGAGGGGCTGGCCCGCGCCAGCGGGCTGTTCGACGAGGTCTGGCTCGACGCGAAGCCGCCGCTCTCCAACCTGCCGGCCGTGCTGGCGCTGCGCCGCCGGCTGCGCGGCGGCCGTTTCGCCCGGGTCTACGACCTGCAGCGCAGCGACCGCACCGGCTGGTACTTCCGCCTGCTCTGGCCGGACCCGCCCGAGTGGGTCGGCAAGGTCGCCGGCTGCTCGCACCGCTACACGGGCATGGCCGAGAGCCCGAAGCACATCGTCGAGCGCGAGGCCGAGCAGCTGGCGGTGGCCGGCATCGCGGGCGTGCCGCCGATCGACCTCTCCTTCGCGCGCGCCGACGTCTCGGGCCTCGGCCTGCCGGAGCGCCATGCCCTGCTGGTGCCCGGCTGCTCGGCCCACGTGCCGGCGAAGCGCTGGCCGCCGGAGCGCTACGCGGCCCTCGCCAAGGCCCTCGCCGCCGGGGGGACGACGCCGCTGCTGATCGGCACCGCCGCCGAGCGCGCCGAGATCGAGGCGATCGCCGCGGCCTGTCCCGAGGCCGTCAGCCTGCTCGGCCGCACCAGCCTGGAGCAGCTGGCGACCCTGGCCGGCGAGGCGCAGCTCGCCGTGGGCAACGACACCGGTCCGGCGCACCTGATCGCCGCCGCCGGCTGCCCTACGCTGATGCTGTTCTCCGCCGCCTCCGACCCGAGGGCCGCGCCGCGCGGCCCTCGGGTCGCGAGCCTGCGGCGGGACAGCCTTGCCGATCTGTCCCTGGAAGAGGTTCTGGCGGCGCTGGCCGGGCTGTAGCCGCTGCCGATCGGCTCGGGAGAGGGCGCCTATCGCCCCGTGCGCGCCAGCAGCGCCGTCGCGGCCTCGACCACCGGGGCGACCGCCAGGCTCTCCATGTAGCAGCGGGTCTTGCTGGCGAAGTCGAAATCGGGCCGCGCCTTCAGCTCCGCGAAGCTCTCCGGCGTGCGCACGACGGCGCAGCGCGGCCCCCAGGGGGCGTAGCGCCACTCCGGGCTCGGGCCGAACAGGCCGAGGGTCGGGCAGCCGGCGGCGGCGGCCAGGTGCATCAGGCCGCTGTCGTTGCCGAGGTAGAGCCGGCAGCGCGCCAGGGCGGCGCCGAGCACCGGCAGCGGCGCCCGGCCGACCAGGTTGACCCGCCGGTCCCGCGGCAGGGCGGCCAGCACCGGATTGGCCTGGAAGCTCTCGTGCTCGGCGGCAATCACCGCGATCCGGGCGCCCGGCAGCGGGCCGTCCGCTGCGGTCAGGGCCAGGGCGACCTCGGCGAAGCGCTCGGCCGGCCAGACCTTGCCGGCCCAGTTGGCGGTCGGCCCGATCGCCAGCACCGGCGGGCCCTCGCTGGGCAGGATCCGCTCGGCGCCGGCCTCGTGGGCGGGGATCGTCCAGAGGGTCGGCGCCGGCGGCGGCTCCTCGCCGAGCAGCCGGCCGAGCTCGACGACCCGGTGCAGGGAGTCGTCGCGCCGGCCGATGACGTAGCGCCGGCCGGCCGGCAGCAGCCAGGCCAGGGCCGAGGCGCGCAGGTCGCAGACCGCCGCCCAGCGGTGCCGCACCAGCCGGCCCCAGAGCTCCAGCCAGTGCAGCCCGGCGCGCTTCTTGCGCAGCACCACGATGCGCTCCAGCCCCGGCACGCCGGCGAAGATCGGCGCCGCCACCGGGCCGGCGACCACCGTCACCCGGGCGCCGGGGTGGCGGCGCACCAGGCAGTCGAGCGCGCCGGTCGAGAGCACGGCGTCGCCCAGGCGGGTCGAGGTGACGAACAGCAGGCGCATGGGGTCCGGCGGGGGTCGGGGCGAGAGAGGGAAGGGTCGGGCGCCTTATAGGGGATCGGGCTTGGGCGTGCCATGGCTTGTCAGGAGGCGTGGTTCGCGCCACCTCTTGATTGCGACAGCCGAGCCGAAAGGAGAGCCATGACCGAGCGCCTTGCCTTCCAGTCCGACAGCCGGTCCCTGCTCTCGGTCGCCGGCCCGGACCGCGTCGCCTTCCTGCAGGGCCTGGTCTCCAACGACGTCGCCAGGGCGAGCGAGTCGCGCGCGCTCTGGAGCGCCTTCCTGACTCCCCAGGGCAAGTACCTGCACGACTTCTTCCTGGTCGGGCACGGCGCCGGGGACAATGGGGAACTGCTGCTCGACGTCGAGGCCGGGCGTGCCGCCGACCTGGCGAAGCGCCTGAAGATCTACAGGCTGCGCTCCAAGGTCGAGGTCGGCGCGCCCGACGGCTGGACCGTCGCCCTGGCCTTCGGCGCGGACGCCCTGGCGGCGCTCGAGCTGCCGGCGACGCCGGGGGCGGCCCGGCCCTGGCAGGGCGGCGTCGCCTACGTCGATCCGCGCCTGGCCGCCGCCGGCGCGCGCCTGATCCTGCCGCGTGCGACGGCCGAGGCGTCGCTGGCCGAGGCCGGCTTCGCGGCTTCCGGCCCCGACGAATGGGACCGCCGGCGCCTGGCGCTCGGCCTGCCCGACGGCAGCCGCGACCTGGAGGTCGAGAAGACCGTGCTGCTCGAGGCCGGCTTCGACGAGCTCGGCGGCATCGACTGGCAGAAGGGCTGCTGGATGGGCCAGGAGCTGACCGCGCGCACCAAGTACCGCGGCCTGGTCAAGCGCCGGCTGCTGCCGGTGACCCTGAGCGGCAGCGCCGAGCCCGGCACGCCCGTCACTGCCGACGGCCGGGAGGTCGGCAGCCTGCGCTCGGTCGCCGACGGCCGCGGCCTCGCGCTGCTGCGCCTGGAGGCGCTCGACGCGCCGGGGCCGCTCAGCGCCGGCGCGGCGACGGTCGAGCCGCAGGTTCCCGCCTGGGCGCGCCTTCAGAGCGCCGCGGCGAAGGGCGCCTGACCGGGCGCCAGCGCCGGCAGGCCGCGGGCCCTCAGGCCCTCGCGGCCCCAGCGCTCCAGGATCGCCGCCCTGAGCCAGGCCTCGGCCTGGGCGTGGCGCCGCTCGCCGAGCCGCCCTTCCTGCTTCAGCCAGGCGTCGTGCGCATCGAGCGTCGCGACCAGCTCGGCCAGCCCCTCGCCGCTCTCGGCCGAGACGCCGAGGCTCCGCACCGGCCAGCCGTCCTCCGGCTCGGCCAGCGAGAGGGCGCCGGCGAGGTCGGCCAGGGCGCGCTGCGCGACCTTGCCCATGTCGGCCTTGGTGACCACGGCAACCTGCGGGATCTCGACGATGCCGGCCTTCATGAACTGCAGCGAGTCGCCGCCGCCGGGCTGGACGCAGAACACCACCGTGTCGGCGACGCCGGCGACGTCGGTCTCCGACTGGCCGACGCCGACGGTCTCGACCAGCACCCGGTCGAAGAGCGCGCGCATCAGCACGACCGCCGACCAGGTGATCTCGGCGAGCCCGCCGAGCCGGTCGCGCGCCGCCATCGAGCGCACGAAGAGGCCGGCGTCCTCGGCGTCGCTGCGCAGCCTGAGGCGGTCGCCGAGCAGCGCCCCGCCGGAGCGCCGCGAGGAGGGATCGACCGCGACCACCCCGACGGTCTCGCCGCGCCCCCGGTAGGCCGCGATCAGCCTGCCGGTCAGGGTCGACTTGCCGACCCCCGGCGGGCCGGTGAGCCCGACCACCTGCGCGCGGGGCTCGGCGTAGGCCGCCTCCAGCAGCGCCACGACCTCGGGCGTTCCGGGCGCCGACTCAAGGTGGGCGAGCGCTCTGGCGAGCGCGCGCTTACTTCGTGGCAGAGGCGGGGGGGCGCCGATCGACATTCAATTGGCTATGAGATTGCTCTTAGCGTCGGCGGCTTATCTGACGATCAGAAAGATGTTAGGGGCATGAGAAAGAGCCTTCCCATCGTATTGCTGTGACTACATCGAGATATTGATTTGGATCTTTGTTCGACAGCCAGCAATATCCAATCCTAATTTTCCTAACTGGGTTCTTGAATAGATCGCTTGATATCGCTATATCGAGCGTTAACTTAAAATTTATCTCTTCATTTGGTAATAGCCGAACGGGAATGCATTTTCCCTTTTTGTTGAACCCCTTTTCAGTTGTTGGTATGGATATAGTTCTCAGCTCGTCAGCTTTTATTGCCTCAATGTATACACAGTGGTTAGAGACATTTTTTATGGATAGAAGGATATGACGGAGGTTAAGTTCAGACGTCGAGTCATTGACTGTAACTACTAGCGGGACATCAGGTTTCAAATGTTCATAAGCGGATTTTCCTGTCTTCACCGCGGAAGTAGCAAGCCCCAACACGGCGGCGATGTCGTCGATAACGAGTGCGTTGCGCACGTCCGGGTCAGCCTGGGCTGAATTGGCCTGGATCGCTTTCACGGATTTCGACTCGTCACGCTGCATGCTCATCTCCCATGACGTGTGTCAGCGCCGGAGCGGATCTCGGCATGTTACGCATGAAGCACGGGATAGTCAGCGCTTTCTGCAACGATTTTGCCCGGTGTAGAGGTCTCGAATTTGGAGCCTGTTGCGGCGAGTGAACTGCCTGGGAGAGCCTCCTCCTGCCAGCTCGAACGGAAAGCAGTTCGCCGTCACCGTGTCGTCTCGCTCAGCACGGCCAGGCTCTCGAAGCGCTTGATCCAGGGCTTGTAGAAGTGGCGCTCGGTGAAGCGGGCGTAGTCGGACATGTCGGGAACTGCCAGCTTGACCACGAAGTCGGGCTCGCCGGTCACGTGCCAGACGTGGGAGACCTCGGGCTGGCCGATCAGCTCGGCCTTGGTCTCGGCGACCCGCTCGGGCCGGTCGCGCTCCAGGGTCAGCAGCACGAGCAGCGTGACCCGGCGGCCGAGGAAGCCGGGGGCGACGACCGCGACCTCGCGCTCGATCGCGCCGATCTCGCGTAGCCGCTGGACCCGGCGCAGGCAGGCCGCGGCCGACAGGCCGACCAGGGCCGAGAGCTCCTTGCCGGTGCGCCGGCTGTTCTCCTGCAGCAGCGCCAGCAGGCGGAAGTCGAAGCTGTCGAGCTCGGCCACGGGATCCCCTTCTGCCGCGTCGCGGGTCCCTCCTTGGTACGGCGGGACGGGCCCGGGCTCCAGGGCGAAGCGCCCCGCCGCGCGAAGATTCCGCGTCGAGGGGCGAAGTTTGCGCGTCCTTCGCACGGCGACGCGGCGATCGCGCACCCGCCGCAAGGCCGGTGCCCGAGGCTCTTCCCACGGCGACGGGCCCTTCCGCGCCCTTCCGAGGAGAGAGCATCATGACGCTGCAGACTTCGTTCGACCCCTTCGGCCGGGCCGCGCGGCCGGCCTTCTTCCCGGCGGCCGGGCGCGTGCTGTTGCTGCCGCTCCGCGCGGCCAGCCGGCGCTGGCGCAACGGGCGCGACGCCGAGTGGCTGGCCGAGCTGCCGGACTACCTGCTGGCCGACATCGGCATCGGGCGGGCCGACGTCGAGGCGATCCGGTGCTGCGGGGCGCCGCCGGGCGCGCGGTGACGGCCGGCGCCGCCCGGCCGGGGCGCGCCCTACGCTTCGTAGCGCCAGCGTGAGGCGGCGGCCGCCGCGCGCAGCGCGGCGAGCAGGGCGGCGACGAAGCGGGAGGGGCGGAAGTCCTCGGTGGTGACCAGGCCGGTGACCCGCGACAGGCCGGCACCGGCCAGCGGGCGCAGGACGATGCCTTCCATCCGGCAGGCCAGCACCGAGAGCTCCGGCAGCACGGTCAGGCCGAGCCCGGCGGCGACCATGGCGAGCGCGGTGACCAGCTGGCGCGCCTCGCAGGTCACCTGCAGCTCGGCGAAGCGGCCGCCCAGGGCCGTCGCGACCAGGCTGTCCGAGGCCGTGCCGATCGGCGAGCGCACGAAGGGATAGGCGATCACCTCGTCGATCGACGGCTCCGCGTGCCCGGCCAGGGGATGGCCGGCCGGCAGCACGACGCAGGCGCGGTCCCGGCACAGCGGCTCGAAGACCAGGCCGCGGGTCGGCGTCCAGATGCCGGTGACGGCGAGGTCGACGCGGCCGCTGCGCAGCCGCTCGAAGGCCTCGGCGTCGTCGATCTCGCGGACGTCGAGGACCTGGGCCGGGAAGCGCGGCCGCAGGGCGGCGAAGGCGGGAGCCAGGAACAGCGCAGCGAAGGAGGCCGGGCTGGCGACGCGCAGGATCTCCGCGGTGCCGCGGCCGAGCGAGCGCAGCTGGTCGAGCAGCGCGGCATGGCCGTCGAGCAGGCCGCGCAGCGCCGGCAGCAGGGCCGCGCCGGCCGGGGTCAGCTCGATCGTCCCGCCCTGCCGCCGGATCAGCGTCGCCCCGAGCTGCGCCTCGAGCTGCTGGACGTGCTGGGTGACCGCGGGCTGGGTCAGGCCCAGTGCCTCGGCGGCCAGGGTGAAGCTCTGGTGATTGATGACGGCGAGCAGGCTGCGGACGCGGCGGATCGGGATTTCCCTGTTGCCGGCCGGGTCCATCGGATGTGCCTCATCGACATAATGAAACATGATTTGAACGGAAGAAAATAACGAACCAGGATCCCGCGGCAAGTCGTCGTCCGGGAGGTGGGCCGTGCTGCAGCAGTCTCGCGACAGGTCGATCACGCGGATCCGCGCGCGGCGCGGCCACTGCTGCTACGGCATGGGCCTGGGCGTCATCCTGCTCGACGAGGTCTATCCGGGCTTCCCGGGCGACCTGCGCAACGCCAGCGCCTATCCCTTTCCGATCCAGTACGAGATCGCCGAGGGCGTCGACATCCACGGCCTGGTCCGCGAGGCGGACAAGTCACCCTGTCTGGAGCCGGTGATCCGGGCGGCGCGCAAGCTGGAGCGCCTGGGTTGCCGGGCGATCGCCGCCGAATGCGGCTACTTCGCCTGGTTCCAGCGCGAGATCGCCGAGGCCGTCGATATCCCGGTCTTCCTGTCGAGCCTGCTGCAGGTGCCGCTGGCCCAGCGCCTGATCGGGCCGCGCCGGCTGGTCGGGGTGCTGGTGGCCGAGGGCGACCGCCTGGAGCAGCGGCACCTTGAGTCGGTCGGCGTGACGCTCGGGACGAACTATGTCGTGGCGGGGGCCAAGGACGGCGGGCAGTGTCCCGAGTTCGACAGCCTCTGGACCCGGGACCTGCGCCCGGACCTGCCGACCGCGGACTACGAGACCGCCGAGGCCGACCTGCTGCGCGTCGCCGAGGCCTTCGCCGCACGGCATCCGGCGATGGGAGCGCTGGTCCTGGAATGCACCGGCTTCCAGCCCTTCGGGCGCAGCATCCAGAGGGCCCTGGACCTGCCGGTCTTCAGCTGGTCGACGCTGATGGACTACGCCTATTCGGTGGTCGCCCACCGCGACTTCTACGGCCACGTCTGAGCCGCCGTCCGCGGCTCAGGCCGCCGTCTCCGCCGTGCCCTCGACCGGTTCGAAGCCCTCGAACTCGGGCGGGCCGAGGTAGAGGTCGCGCTTGGAGCCGGCGCCGGCGTGGGCAAGGCGGAAGGCCTCGGAGCGGGTCCAGGCCTCGAAGTCGGCCTTCGAGTCCCAGACGGTGTGGGTCGCGTAGAGCGCCTGGCCCTCGCGGGCCGGCCCCTTCAGCAGGTGGAAGGCGCGGAAGCCCGGCACGGCCTTCAGGTGGCTGTCGCGGCTGCGCCAGATCTCCTCGAACTCGGCCTCGCGGCCGGGCTTGATGCGGAAGCGGTTCATCGCGACGAACATGCGGGGCTGCTCCTTCTCGGTCGGGTGGGGCCGGGCGCTCGGGCTTCTGCGCCCGGGTCCCTGCGCTCGGGCCTCTGCGCCCCTACCTAGTCCGCGAAGGCCTTCTCGACTAGGAAGTCGCCAGGGTTGGCGTTGGAGCCCTCGGCCAGGCCGGCGCCCTCGCAGAGCGCCTTCGTGTCGGCGATCATCGCCATGGAGCCGCAGATCATGACCCGGTCGCTCGCCGGATCGAAGCCTTCCAGGCCCAGGTCGGCGAACAGCTTGCCGCTGGCGATCAGGTCGGTGATCCGGCCGGTGTGGACGAAGTCCTCGCGGGTCGTGCTGGCGTAGTAGGTGACGCGCTGCGGCGCGATCTCGCCGACCAGCGGGTCCTCCGCCAGGGCGTCGACCAGCTCGGCGCCGCAGGCCAGGTCGGCGACGTTGCGGCAGGTGTGGGTCAGCACGACCCGGTCGAACTTCTCGTAGGTCTCGGGCTCGCGCAGCAGGCTGGCGAAGGGCGCGATGCCGGTGCCGGTCGACAGCAGGAACAGGCGCCGGCCGGGCTTCAGGGCGTCGAGCACCAGGGTGCCGGTCGGCTTCCTGCCGAGCAGGACCGGGTCGCCCGGCTGGATGTGCTGGAGCCGCGAGGTCAGCGGCCCGTCGGACACCTTGATCGAGTAGAAGTCGAGGCCGTCGTCCCAGGACGGGCTGGCGATCGAGTAGGCGCGCAGCAGCGGCTTCTCGCCGTTCATCAGGCCGAGCAGGACGAACTCGCCGGAGCGGAAGCGGAAGCTCGCCGGCCGGGTCAGGCGGAACGAGAAGAGCTCGTCGGTCCAGTGGCGTACGGCAAGGACGCTCTCCTCGGTGACGGTCTTCGGCAGGGCAAGGGCGTCGGACGCCATGGGCCACGGGCTCCCAGCTCAGTTGCATGGATTTTCCTCGCCACGGGCCTGTCCGCGGGGGCGGTTCGACCGCCCTCCGAACCGGTGGCGAGGCTCCGTCATTTAACGGCTCGGCCGCGGAACGCAAGGAAAAGAAGCCGGGCAGAAGCGGGGCGAAACCCAGGCATGCACGCAGGTCGAGGGGAGGCGGTGACGGAGGGAAGATTCGCTCTGTCGCGCCCGTCGCCGGCAGCAGCAAATAACCCCGCCTTCCCTGGGGTCGGCTCTGCCGGGAGGCGGCTCCGGGCCGCGCCGGACCCTGCGCGGCCCCGCTTCCGCGGCTGGACTTCCCGCTGCCGCTGCCCCATGTCCTCGCCCATGACGAAAAGCGACAGAGGCGGCGGCCCCGCGGAGGCTTTCGACGAGCGCGGCTTCGGGGACGAGGGGGCGCGGCTCGGCGGGCGGCTGCGGCGTTTCGCCCAGGTCGGCGGCGAGGTCGGCTGGCTGGCGGCGCAGCTGGCCGGCAACCGCGTGCTCGGCACGACGCTCGACAAGGGCCGGCACTCGCGCCAGCTCAAGGCGGCGCTCGGCGGGCTCAAGGGGCCGCTGATGAAGGCGGCGCAGATCCTGGCGACGATCCCCGATGCGCTGCCGCGCGAGTACGCCGAGGAGCTGCGCCAGCTGCAGTCCAACGCGCCGCCGATGGGCTGGCCCTTCGTGCGCCGGCGCATGCGCAGCGAGCTCGGCGCGGGCTGGGAGGGGCGCTTCGAGAGCTTCGGCCGGGAGGCCGCGGCCGCCGCCTCGCTCGGCCAGGTCCACAAGGCCGAGAGGGACGGCAGGCTGCTGGCCTGCAAGCTGCAGTACCCGGACATGGCCTCGGCGGTCGAGGCCGACGTCCAGCAGCTGCGCCTCGCCTTCTCGGTCTACCGCCAGTACGACCGGGCCATCGACACCTCGGAGATCTACGCCGAGCTGACCGCGCGGCTGCGCGAGGAGCTCGACTACGAGCGCGAGGCCAGGCACATGGCGCTCTATCGCCGGATGCTGGCCGAGGAGGCCGGCGTCACGGTGCCCGAGCCGCTGCCGGAGCTCACGACCCGGCGCCTGCTGACCATGACCTGGCTGGAGGGCCGGCCGCTGCTCGAGGTCGCCGCCGGCGCCGACCAGGAGACGCGCAACCGGATCGCCCTCAACATGTTCCGGGCCTGGTACGTGCCATTCTACTTCTACGGCGTGATCCACGGCGACCCGCACCTGGGCAACTACTCGGTCAGGCCCGACGGCGGGGTCAACCTGCTCGACTTCGGCTGCGTCCGGGTGTTCCGGCCGGGCTTCGTCGAGGGCGTCATCGACCTCTACCGGGCCTTCGAGAGCGACGACGACGCGCTCGCGGTCAAGGCCTACGAGTCCTGGGGCTTCGCCGGCATCGCCGACAAGCCGGAGCTGATGGCGGCGCTCAACATCTGGGCGCGCTTCCTCTACAAGCCGCTGCTCGAGGACAAGGCCCAGTCGATCATGGGCGAGGCCGGCTCCTTCGCCGGCGCCGAGGCGGCCGGCCAGGTGCACAAGGAGCTGCGCCGCCTCGGCGGCGTCAGGCCGCCGCGCGAGTTCGTGCTGATGGACCGCGCCGCGATCGGCCTCGGCTCGGTCTTCCTGCACCTCAAGGCCGAGATCAACTGGCACCGCGTGTTCCGCGAGCTGATCGCCGGCTTCGACGCCAGGGCCCTGGCGAAGCGCCAGAAGGCGGCGCTGAAGGCCGTCGGCCTGCCGGAAGAGGTGCCGTAGGGGGGCTTCGGCCCGGGCCTGCGGCGAGGTGCGCGCGGGTGAGGGGCGGCGCGCCGCTCAACCCCCCTTCCCCGAAGCTCCGGGCTTTGCCAAAAGGAGAGGCCAGCAGGGAACGCGCCGATGATCCACGTCTACCGCTACCGTCCGGCCGGAACGCAGCAGGGCGGGGACGCCCGGCAGTCGGCGGTCGAGCGGGTCGCCTTCGAGACGGGGGACGTGATTCCCGAGGACGCCGTCTGGATCGACGTGATGTCGCCCGATCCGGAGGAGCGCCAGGCCCTGGAGTCGGCGCTCTGGATGTTCCTGCCGACCCGCGAGGAGGCCAGCGAGATCGAGCCCTCCAGCCGGCTCTACCGCGAGGGCGACGCGATCTACGTGACGGTCAGCGCGCTGGTGAAGTCGGACAGCGACGAGCCGCAGACCTCGCCGATCTCCTTCGTGCTGGCCGGCCGGCGGCTGCTGACCCTGCGCTACTCCGACCCGATGCCCTTCAAGACCTTCGCCCAGTACCTGGAGCGCAACCCGGAGAGCTGCGCCGCCGCCCAGGTCACCCTGGCCGGCCTGCTGGACGCGCTGATCGACCGGGTCGCCGACGTACTGGAGCTGCAGGGCGGCAAGCTCGACAAGATCGGCTGCGAGGTCTTCGAGAAGCCCGACGCCAAGCCGGGCACGCGCGACTACACCAACATGCTGGGCGCGCTCGGCCGCGTCGCCGACCTGACCGGCAAGGCCCGGGAGTCGCTCTCGACCATCGAGCGCGCGCTGCTCTACGTCTCGACCGTGGCGCGCCAGGAGCTGACCAAGGACCCGGCCGCCGGGCCCGAGGCGGCGACCGCCGGCGGCAGGAACGGCAAGGCCGGCAAGGGCGCCGCCAAGGACCCCCTGTCGAAGACGACCCAGGTCCGCCTGAAGACCCTGGTGCGCGACGTCGAGACCCTGTCCGACTACACCAACTTCCTGTCCGGCAAGGCCGACTTCCTGCTCAACGCCGTGCTCGGCCTGATCGCCAACGAGCAGAACGGCATCATCAAGATCATCTCGGTCGTCTCGGTGATCATCATGCCGCCGACCCTGATCGCCTCGATCTACGGCATGAACTTCCACGACATGCCCGAGCTGGGCTGGCCCTACGGCTATCCCGCCGCCCTGCTGGTCATGCTGATCACCGCGCTGATCCCCTACCTGATCTTCAAGCGCCGCGGCTGGCTGTAGACAGGGTCGCTCTCCCGAGTCGTTCCCGCTCTTCCATTCGCTTCATCCTGAGCTTGTCGAAGGGTGAAGCGAAGGCGGCACGGACAGGGCCGAATGGCTTCACCCTTCGACAAGCTCAGGATGAAGCCATCTTGTAGGAGGCTTGTGGGTAGCCTGCCTGACGGTGGCGAAGCGGCGCCCGCCCCCTACAGCGGCAGCTTGGACTGGATCGAGTCGAGGCCGGCCTGGGCGCAGCCGGCGTCCTCCTCGCCCGAGGGCGCCCCGGAGACGCCGATGGCGCCGACGACCTGGCCGGAGACCTCGATCGGCAGGCCGCCGCCGAGCATCAGGACGCCGGTGATGGAGCGCGCGCCGGACTGTGGCTGGCCGGGCTGGGTCGCCGCGGCCAGCGACAAAGTGTCGCTGCGGAAGGTGACCGCGGTCCAGGCCTTGCGGGTCGCGGTGTCCGGCGTGTGCGGCCCGGCGAAGCGGGCGCGCAGCATGGCCTGCGGGATGCCGAAGCGGTCGACCACGGCGACCGCGACCTGGAAGCCGCGCTCCGTGCAGGTCGCCAGGGTCGACATCGCCAGCTCGGCGGCGAGCTGGGGGGCCAGGACCTTGAAGGTCACCAGGGCCTCCTCCTCGGCCCGGGCCTGCGGCGCGAGCGAGGCGGAGAGCGACAGGGCGAGGCCCAGCGCGAGAGTGGGCGCGAGAGTGGGCGCCAGCAGGCTGGCGGCGGCGAGGCGGCGGATCATGGCGGTCTTCCTCCTGTCTATTGCTTTGTCTGTTGTCGGGGCGTGCCGGCCGCGGTCTCGGGCTGCGCCAGCAGCTCGTCGAGCTGCGGCCAGAAGAAGTCCTCGCCCGGATAGCCGACGATGCGCCCGACCTCGCGGCCGTGGCGCAGCAGCACGAAGGTCGGGCTGAAGCGCAGGCCCTCGATCGCGGCCAGGTCCTGGGGGAGCGGCGCGGTCATGTCGACCCGGCGCAGCGGCGCCTGCCGGCCCTCGTCGCTCAGCGGATAGCTGCCGCCGATCTCGGCGTCCCAGCGCGCGCACCAGGGGCAGGCCGGCCGCGAGAACAGCACCAGCTCGGCCGGTGCCGGCTCCGCCGCGCGGGCCGGGGCAAGCGGGGCCGGGGGCAGTCCCGCCACCAGCAGCAGAAGAAGGGCCAGCGGCAGCGTGCGGAGCGCCGCGGCGAGGCGCCGGCCCGGGGGGCGCTTCGGCATGGCCGTGACCGGGGTCAGGGACACATTCGTCTTCCAATATATTCGTTGTTGATATAATGATCGAACCGGCTAGGATTGCACGCAAGAAAACGACGTCCAGCCGCGGCAGGCACGCTGCCGGGCCCAACGAGGCGGCTAGAGGAGGAAGGGCTCTTGAAGAGAAGTCAGCTTGCGGCGGCGGTCGCGGTGCCGCTGGTCATGGCGCTCGCAGCCGGGATCGGGGGCGGCTCCCGCGCCCAGGCCGAGGACCTGGTGGCCTACCAGATCGTCGACGGCGCGATTCCGAAGTCGCTGACCGGCAAGCCGGGCGACCCGGCCGCCGGCGAGGCGACCGCGGTCAACCGCAAGCTCGGCAACTGCCTGGCCTGCCATTCCCTGCCGATCAAGAACCAGCCGTTCCCCGGCGACCTCGGCCCCGACCTGGCGTCCGTTGGCTCGTCCCTCAGCGAGGGGCAGCTGCGCCTGCGCCTGGTCGATTCGAAGAAGATCAATCCCGATACGGCGATGCCGAGCTTCTACAAGGTCGAGGGCCTGCACCGGGTCGCCAAGGCCTTCGAGGGCAAGCCGATCCTGACCGCCCAGCAGGTCGAGGACGTCGTCGCCTACCTGATGACCCTCAAGGGCAACTAGACAGCGAACATGCAGGAGATGAAGGACATGAGCGAGAGCGCGTTCCGCGCGATCACCCGCCGGCGCTTCGTCGTGACGGTCGCCGCCGGCAGCGCGGCCGCGGCGGCGCTGACGCTGCTGCCGGACGCCCCGGCCCAGGCGCAGGAGGCCTCGAAGAAGCTCGAGGACGCGATCAAGAAGGCGATCGGCGACAAGCAGCCGGCCGACGGTGCCGGCGTCATTGCGCTCGACGTGCCGCAGATCGCCGAGAACGGCAACACCGTGCCGCTCGGCATCGCGGTCGAGAGCCCGATGGCCGCCGACAACTACGTCAAGACGGTCCACCTCTTCGCCGACGGCAACCCCTCGCCGGGGGTCATCGCCTTCCACTTCACGCCGAAGAGCGGCAAGGCCGAGGCGGCGACGCGCATGCGTCTGGCCAAGACCCAGAACGTCGTGGCGCTGGCTGAGATGTCGGACGGCAAGGTCTTGATGACCAAGGCCGAGGTCAAGGTCACGATCGGCGGCTGCGGCGGCTGAGCGGAACGAAGCAGAGGAGCTAGACAGACATGGCGGACCATACGCCCCGCATCCGCGTGCCGAAGAAGGCCGCGAAGGGCGACGTCGTCGAGATCAAGACCCTGATCAGCCACCAGATGGAATCGGGTCAGCGCAAGGACAAGCAGGGCCAGGTCATCCCGCGCGAGATCATCAACAAGTTCACCTGCGCCATGAACGGCGAGACGGTCTTCTCGGCCGACCTCGAGCCGGCGATCTCGGCCAATCCCTACCTCTCCTTCTACGTGAAGGTCGAGGGGCCGGCCGATCTCAAGTTCACCTGGGTCGACGACAACGGCTCGGTCTACGAGGCCGACGCCAAGATCGCCGTCGCCTGATCCCGGGACCGGCAGCGGACGGCCGGAGAATAAGAACCAGAGGAGGGGAGAGGATGCGCCGATTCGCAATCGCCCTGGCTGCAGCCGGCGTGATCAGCGTCGCCGGGGCCGGGGTCGCCTTCACCGAGACGATGGACTGGGGCAAGTACCAGGCCGGCGACAAGCGCTCCGGCTATACCTACGCCCAGCCCGAGACCCGGGCGATGCAGGACGACGAGTTCGAGAACCCGGGCTTCCTGCTGATGGAGAGCGCCACGGCGATGTGGAGCAAGCCCGAGGGCGCGGCCGGCAAGTCCTGCGCCGACTGTCACGGCGACGTCTCCTCGATGAAGGGCGTGGCGACGCGCTATCCGGTGTTCTTCAAGCCCTCGGGCAAGATGATGAACATCGAGCAGCGCATCAACCAGTGCCGCACCGAGCAGATGAAGGCCGAGCCCTGGAAGTGGGAGTCCGACCAGCTGCTGGGCATGACCGTGCTGGTCAAGTACCAGTCCGAGGGCCTGCCGATGAACGTGGCGATCGACGGTCCGGCGGCGCCCTTCTACGAAAAGGGCAAGGCCTTCTACTACGAGCGGCGCGGCCAGCTCGACCTCGCCTGCTCGAACTGCCACGAGGACCACTCGGGCCAGAACCTCAGGGCCAACATCCTGAGCCAGGGCATGCCCAACGGCTTCCCGACCTACCGCCTGAAGTGGCAGAAGGTCGGCTCGCTGCACCGGCGCTTCAAGGGCTGCAACGACCAGGTGCGTGCCGAGCCCTACAAGCCCGGCTCCGACGAGTACGTGGACCTGGAGCTGTTCGTCTCGCACCGGGCCAACGGCCTGCCGGTCGAGACCCCGTCCGTGCGCAACTGACCGGACGCGCGGCGGATCCCGCGGCGGATCCTTTGCCAAGCTGTTGCCCAGGGGGCGCGGAGGCCGGCCCTCCGCGCCCCCCGTCTTTCCGCGGGGCGCGTCCCCGCAGCCGAGGAGGCAGACTTGTCGATGTTCACGCGGCGTGACTTCCTGACCGTGGCGGCGGCCACGGCGATCCTGACCGGGACCCAGGGCCGGCTCGGCCGGCTGGCCGCGGCCCAGCGGCTGAGCCAGAAGGACCTGCTGGCCTTCGAGCCGCTCGGCCAGGTCACCCTGCTGCACGTCACCGACATCCACGCGCAGCTCAAGCCGATCTATTTCCGCGAGCCGACGGTCAACCTCGGCGTCGGCGAGGTCGCCGGCCTGCCGCCGCACGTCACCGGCAAGGACTTCCTCAAGCGCTACGACATCGCCGGCGAGAGCGCCGAGGCCTATGCCCTGACCGACCAGGACTTCGTCGCCCTGGCGCGCGACTACGGCCGGGTCGGCGGCATGGACCGCCTGGCGACGCTGATCAAGGCGATCCGCGCCGAGCGTCCGGACAACACCCTGCTGCTCGACGGTGGCGACACCTGGCAGGGCTCCTACACCTCGCTGGCGACCAAGGGCGCCGACATGGTCGAGGTGATGAACGCGCTCGGCACCGAGGCGATGACCGCGCACTGGGAGTTCACCTACGGCGAGGAGCGGGTCAAGGAGCTGATCGAGCAGGTCGCCTTCCCCTTCCTGGCCGGCAACGTGCGCGACACCGAGTGGGAGGAGGCGGTCTTCGACTCGACGGCCTTCTTCGAGCGCGGCGGCGTCAAGATCGCGGTGATCGGCCAGGCCTTCCCCTACACGCCGGTCGCCAACCCGCGCTACATGGTGCCGCACTGGTCCTTCGGCATCCGCGAGGACGACGTCGCTGCCTCGGTCCAGGACGCCCGCGCCAAGGGCGCCGAGCTGGTCGTGCTGCTCAGCCACAACGGCTTCGACGTCGACCGCAAGCTGGCCGGCCGGGTCGAGGGCATCGACGTGCTGCTGACCGGCCATACCCACGACGCCCTGCCGCGGATCGAGACGGTCGGCAAGACCCTGCTGGTCGCCTCCGGCAGCCACGGCAAGTTCCTCAGCCGCCTCGACCTCGACGTCAAGGGCGGCAAGGTCGCCGACTTCCGCTACCGCCTGATCCCGGTGCTGACCGACGCGATCCAGCCGGACCCGGAGATGGCCGCGCTGGTCGAGAAGGTCCGCGCGCCCTACGCCGCCGACCTCGGCAAGGTGCTCGGCAAGACCGATTCGCTGCTCTACCGCCGCGGCAACTTCAACGGCACCTTCGACGACCTGATCTGCCAGGCCATGCTGGCCGAGCGCGATGCCGAGATCGCCCTGTCGCCGGGCTTCCGCTGGGGCGCGTCGCTGCTGCCGGGCCAGGAGATCACGCTCGACGACGTCTACAACATGACGGCGATCACCTACCCCGCGACCTACCGCAACGAGATGACCGGCGAGATGCTGAAGACGGTGCTCGAGGACGTCGCCGACAACCTGTTCAATCCCGATCCCTACTACCAGCAGGGCGGCGACATGGTGCGGGTCGGCGGCCTCGGCTACCGCATCGACATCCACAAGCCGATCGGCCAGCGCATCTCCAACATGACCCTCCTCAAGGACGGCAGCGCGATCGACCCGGCCCGCAGCTACGTCATCGCCGGCTGGGCCTCGGTCAACGAGGGCACCCAGGGGCCGCCGATCTGGGACGTGGTGACCGACTACATCCAGAAGCAGGGCACCGTCGTCGTGCCGCCGAACCAGACCATCGAGGTCGTTACCTGAGGCCGGGCCCGGCGCCATGGAGGGGATGGACGTCACCTATGCCGGGGCGGCGCTCGCCGGACTGCTGAGCTTCCTGTCGCCCTGCGTGCTGCCGCTGGTGCCGCCCTATCTCGCCTTCCTCGGCGGCGTCTCGGCACACGAGATCGAAGGCCGGGCCGGGGCGGGCGGCGAGGCCGTCCGCCCGAAGCCCTTCGGGCGCACCTTCTGGATGGCGCTGGCCTTCGTGCTCGGCTTCGCCACGGTCTTCGTGGCCCTCGGCGCCGGCGCCTCGGCGATCAGCGGCCTCGTGACCCGCTACATCGACGTGCTGGTGCCGATCGCCGGCGTCGTCGTGCTGGTGCTCGGCCTGCACTTCCTCGGCCTGTTCCGCATCCTGCTGCTGTTCCGCGAGGCGCGCTTCCACGTGCAGAGCCGGCCGGTCGGCCTGGCCGGTGCCTACGTCATCGGCCTCGCCTTCGCCTTCGGCTGGACGCCCTGCGTCGGCCCGGTGCTGGCCTCGATCCTGCTGGTCGCCGGCAGCGGGGACTCGGTCTTCTACGGCGCCAGCCTGCTCGCGACCTATGCCGCCGGCATCGGCATCCCCTTCCTGCTGGCGGCCCTGGCGATCGGCAGCTTCACGCGCTTCCTGGCGCACTTCCGCCGCTATCTCGGCTGGGTCGAGAAGGCGCTCGGCGCGATCCTGGTCGCGACCGGCGTGCTGTTCATCACCGGCGGCATCGCCGACGTCTCCTACTGGCTGCTCGAGACCTTCCCGGTGCTCGGCCGCATCGGGTGACTGCCTGTCTCCATTCGCTTCGTCGTGAGCCTGTCGAAGGACGCGCAGCGCGGCGCAAAGCGCGAGCGAAGTCGGCACGGGCGGTGCTGGCAAACGCCTGATCTATTCGCGGATTGTGAAGGGAGAGCGAGCGCATAAGCGCCCAACCGTCCGTACCGTTCAAGACCCGATCCGCTACTTCCTGTCGAACGGCGACAATTGACCGACTCGGCGCGGTTGTTTCACGTAATCAGGTTGGCCGCAACGAGGGGCCGAGGCTGTGGCGGCCCCGACCCCTCAAGACCCCGCTCCAGTGGAGCCGTCGCGGGGTGCATGGTAGCAGCAGCCGAACCCTAGAGGGTCGGAATCGTGCCGGTCAACTGGCTCCTATGCTGGTCATAGGAGATGAAAATGACCAAGAGCACGAGAAACAGCGGTAAGTCGTGGTCGACTTCGGACAAGGTCCAGCTTCAGCAGTTGGCCGCGGGGAATACCCCGACGCGGGTCATCGGTCTTAAGCTCGGCCGTACCGAAGGTGCCGTATATAGCAAGGCGTCGGAACTCGGAGTGAGCCTGAGCCCGACGAACCAGTCGCCGTACAACAGGCGTAAGTCTTAAGGTCGGCATAGCAGCCGGACGGCCGCGTCCTAAGTGTGCCGTTCGGCTGTCGACCACTGATGCCTGCGAGAAGCGAGCGCGAGAGCTAGCCGGTCGAGAGCGTCAAGAACTAGGCGTCTTGCTCGCTGGGCCATCGTTTGTCTCGCTGTTCAGCTTGTGCATCTTCGGCGACATCTTGAGCGCATGGTGGATCGCTGCGTCTCGCAGTCGCGCCGCCTCTTGATCGTTTTGGTTTTCGTCCGCCAAGTTTCAGGAACCATCTAGACGAGGGAACAATGAAAGAAGAGCATCCCAAGTCAGCCCCCACCGGGCAATGGAAGATGCCCGAAACCGAGATTCGAACTGCGCTAGGCCATTTCATCATGGGATGGGCTGGCCTGGAAGCGGTATTGGAGATCAGCATCGCAAAGCAACTTGGTCTAGAGGCACTGGAGGCGTCTATCGTTACGTCAAGTATACAATTCAAGGGAAGGTGTGCAATTCTCTTAAGCTTACTGAACAGGAATCCGGGCAAGTACGAAAGGGGAATTAATGCCGTCAAACAAATTCAGAATATATGTGACAGAAATGATATACTTCATAGCGTGATGGGCGGAAGTGAAAGTATCATTTGGTTTAATAGAAGAAAAACAACCAACAAATTTACTAGTAAGATAGAAAGATATGATTCTAGACGGCTAAACCTACTTGCCTTGAAGTGCGGCGACTTGGCTGGAGAGCTTATGGAGTGTTTATCGATTTCGAAAGATAACTATACGTCATTCTTCCAGGAAGCCCACAATCGCGCTAATAACGTGTAGGCATCGCCGCGGCTGCCGTAAGCTCACGATCAGGCCATTGAATGGCCGGGAGGAGCGTCGGGCCGCTACGGCTTGATGTAGATCCAGCCGTCGAGCTGGCGCTCGACGATCTCGGCGATGCCGGCCTGCACGTAGTCGACGCCCTCGATCAGGTCGTCCGGGCTCCTGTGGGTCGTCTCCATGGTGTTGCCGCAGCCGAGGAACTCGATGCCGTACTTCAGCAGGCTCTCGATCCGCTCGCGCACCGGCGAATCCTTGTAGAGCGCGACCATGCCCGGGCCGAAGGCGACGACGGCGATCTTCACGTTGTCGATGCCGTAGAACTTCTGCAGGTTCACGGCATTCCACAGGATGTTGTTGATCTCCCGCTCGTCGCTGGTCGAGATCTGCAGCAGGATCCGTCGCGGGTCGTCGAAGCCCGGCTGCGGGTCGCTCAGCACGGTCTCCTTGAACGCGGCCCGGGCGGGCTGGGCGCCGGCGGCGAGCGGGGCCAGCAGGGCGAGGAGGAGGGCGGCCTGGATCAGCCGGAGCCGGCGCATCGTCTCTCTCCTTCAGCCGAAGGTCAGCCAGAACAGGCGGTCGTAGGAGCGCAGCTCGCGCAGCAGGTTGACGACCCGCTGGGCGTCGGCCTGGTCGATCGCCTCGGGCAGCGTCGCCAGCGAGGCGACGGCGCCGCCGACGATGCGCTGGAACTCCGGCGCCTTGGCGGTTTCGGCCGGCGCCTCGTCCTGGCAGCGCTTGTAGAGGAAGTGCGTCACCGAGACGGCGTAGCGCAGCGCGTTCATCTGGTCGCGGTCGCCGAAGTCGAGGCGGGCGTCGCGGAACTCCCAGAGCCGGTCCATCGCCGCGTTGGCGTCCTCGACGCAGTCGGCGAAGACGCGCTGGCCGTTGCGCTTGCGCAGCGCGGCGAGCCGTGGGCGGATCGGCTGCAGCTGCTCGGCGGCCGGCTCGATCTCGGCGTTGGCGGCCAGGGCCTCGGCCTTCTGCAGGCGCACCGCGACCTCCTGCAGCGCGTCGTCGAACTCGCCGTCGTCGGCGTAGGCGTCGGGCGGGCTGGTCAGGAAGGGCAGCACGCCGCTGCGCCAGGCGTCGACCGCGTCCTGCAGCTCCAGGTCGGCGACCGCCGGATTGCCGTTGTGCAGGTAGAAGACGGCGCTGCGGTAGTGGCCGTAGGCGGCCTCGACCGCCGCGTTGTAGCGCGACAGATCGCTCGCCGCGGCCACCCCGGGCAGAGTCAGGCCCGCCAGGGCCAGGCAGATCAGCAGCGCGAGCAGGCGGGATCGCATCCTGGCTTCTCCTCCCTCGTCATTTGTCCTCCGCCAGGACCGGCAGCATCAGCCGGTCGACCGGCGCGTAGTCGTCGGTCAGCAGCGGCACGTCCGGGGCCGCCGTGCGCCGGGCCAGGTCCTCGGCCGGCCAGCGCAGCCACAGCGTGCCCTCCGGGTCGTCCGCGTCGGGCGCGCCGCGGTAGCGTTCGGCCGGGCTGGGCTCGCGGCCGGCGACCACCAGGAAGGTGATGCGCCCGCCGCCGCTCAGCTGTTCCGCATCGGCCCAGACCTCGACCGTCTCGAAGACCGCGCCGAGCGTGCGCACGACAGCGTAGACGAACAGCGGCCGGCGCGCCGAATCGACGGCGTTCAGGACGTAGAAGCCGTGCGGCGCCAGGCGCCGGCGCAGCAGCCCGGCGAACTCCCGCGTCGTCAGGTGCTGCGGCACCGAGATGTCGTGGAAGGCGTCGCCGACGACGATGTCGAAGCGCGTCTGCGCGGGCAGGCCCTGGAGGATCCGCCGGGCGTCGCCGTGCTCGATCGCGAGGCCCGGCGCGGGGCGCAGCCAGAGCGCCCGCTCCGCGACCCGGGTCACCGCCGGATCGAGCTCGGCCACGGTCAGGCGCGCTCTCGGATGGCTCGCCGCCCAGGCGCGCGGCAGGGTATAGGCGCCGCCGCCGACGAAGAAGGCCGAGAAGGCCCCCGGCCCGTCGAGCCGGCCGCCGAGGCGCGCGCGCAGCAGGCGGTCGGTCAGGCGCAGGTAGCTGGAGTGCAGCCGCGCCGGGTCGTCGCGGTCGTTGATGCCGTGGCCGAGGTGGTCGAGCACCATCAGCGCGGCGGGCCGGCCGATCTCGCCGGTCAGGTCGACGACGCGGATGCAGTAGTAGTCGCTCTCCTCGAGGCAGGGGGCGGTGAAGGCGGCGAGCGGCCGTCCCGCTGCCCCGATGCCGAGCCCGGCCAGCAGGGCGAGGGCGAGGGCTGCGGCGGCCTCGCGCCGCGCCGGCCGGGCGGCGGCGGCGAAGGCGAGCGCCAGCAGCAGGTAGCAGCCGGCGACGCTCAGCACCGTCCCGATCGTGCCGATCCAGGACAGGAAGAGGTAGCCGGCCAGCAGGGTCCCGGCGATCGAGCCGGCCGCGCCGACCGCGTACATCTGGCCGATCGCCCGGCCCGGCGCCTCCGGCAGGGCATCGACCGCGAGGCGGGTCAGGATCGGCGAGACCGTGCCGATGAACAGGCTGGGCAGCAGGAACAGCACGAGGGCCAGCAGCACCAGGGCGGTCACCGGGTCGGCGATGCCGCCGAGCAGCCAGGGCGAGGCCAGGCGGATCAGCGGCAGGCAGGCCGCGGTCGTCGCGGCCGCGGCGAGCAGCAGCCAGGCGAGCCGGAGCGCGCAGCGCCGGGCGCCGCCGTCGCTCAGCCGGCCGCCCCACCAGTGGCCGAGCGAGAAGCCGGCCAGGACCACGGCGATCACCGCGGTCCAGGTGTAGAGCGACATGCCGACGTAGGGCGCGATCATGCGCCCGGCGACGATCTCCAGCACCAGGCCGCCGGCCGAGGTCGTCGCCAGGGCGCCCGCATAGGCGGCGCGCCGCCAGCCGCGGCCACCCGAAGCGCTCGGCCGATCGATTCCGTCCAGGGTCGTCCTCCGCTCCCGCCCCGGCGTTTCCCGGGTGCGCACTACACATTCGCAAGATACTATATGTCGAACGCCTTTGCCCCACACCTTCGCCGTGCGAAGGCCGTGCGTGAGCGGCGACCTGGAATGACGGGAGGACCGCGAGGAATGATCACCCGCCGACGCTTCGCCAGCCTGGCCGCCGCCGCGGGCGCCGGCCTGCTGACCGCCTCCGCGACCCGGGCGCGCGCCGCCGACGGCCCGAAGCTCAACGACGACGGGCTCTACGAGGAGCCCTTCTTCATCCAGTCCTTCCTGGACCTGGGCGAGGACCTGGCGGCGGCGACCCAGCGTGGCCGGCGCTTCGCGATCATGTGGGAGCTGAAGGGCTGCCCCTATTGCAAGGAGACGCACTTCGTCAATTTCGCCGACCCGGCGATCCGCGATTTCGTCTCCGGCCACTTCGACATCCTGCAGCTCAACCTGATCGGCGCGCGCGAGGTCACCGACTTCGACGGCAAGGCCATGGAGGAGCGCGAGCTGGCGCGGCGCTGGGGCATCCGCTTCACGCCGACCTTCATGTTCTTCCCCGAGACGCCGGAGGCGGTCGGCGGCCGGCCCGGCAACGAGGCCGAGGTCGCCCGCATGCCCGGCTACTTCAAGCCGCCGCACTTCCTGGCGATGTTCCACTACGTCGAGGACAAGGCCTACGAGCAGGGCGACTTCCGCGGCTACCTGAAGCGCTTCCTGGCCGGCTGACGGGCCGGCCTGCCCGGCGCGCGCCGGGCGCGATGAATTGTCGCGGGCGGGCCGGGCGCAACCGTTCGTCCGACAACATATTCGTCTTTCATATAATGACGCTTTCGACTAACCTGCCGGCAGGATCGGGCGCCCTCCCGGGCGGCCGGCAGCCGACGCAAGGACGCAGCCGCGACGACGGCCGCGCGAAGGTACGGGAGCCCTGAAGAGATGAAAGACGACGTCAAGGACCGCAATGCGCCGCAGTCGCCGGCGCGTCGCCGTCTGCTCGCCGGCGGAGCGGCCGCCGGTGGCCTGCTCGGCGCCGGCGCCCTCGGCCTGTCCGGCGGCCTGAAGGCCGCCCGGGCGGCGACCGCGCCGGCAGCCGCGGACAGCCTGCCGCCCGCGGTGCCGGACTGGACCCGCTATCTCGGCGCCGGGGTCGACGCGCACCCCTACGGCATGCCCTCGGAGCACGAGGCCAAGGTGGTGCGGCGCAGCGTCGAGTGGCTGACCGCGACCCGCGAGTCCTCGGTCAACTTCACGCCGCTCTATGCGCTCGACGGCTTCGTGACGCCGAACGGCCTCTGCTTCGAGCGCCATCACGGCGGCCTCGCCGAGGTCGATCCGGCCGAGCACCGGCTGATGATCCACGGCCTCGTCGATCGGCCGCTGCTGTTCACCGTCGAGGATCTGAAGCGCTTCCCGCAGGAAAACCGCTTCTACTTCCTGGAATGCGCCGCCAACAGCGGCATGGAGTGGCACGGCGCCCAGCTCAACGGCGTGCAGTACACCCACGGCATGGTGCACTGCGTGCAGTACACCGGCGTCTCGCTGCGCACGCTCCTCAAGGAGGTCGGTCTCAAGGACAAGGCGGCCTGGGTGCTGGCCGAGGGCGCGGACGCGGCGGCCATGACCCGCTCGATCCCGCTCGAGAAGGCGCTCGACGACTGCCTCGTCGCCTACTCGATGAACGGCGAGCGGCTGCGCCCCGAGCAGGGCTATCCGATCCGCCTGGTGGTGCCCGGCTGGGAGGGCAACACCTGGGTCAAGTGGCTGCGCCGGCTCGAGCTCGGCGACCAGCCCTGGTACCAGCGCGAGGAGACCTCGAAGTACACGGACCTGCTGCCGAACGGCAAGGCGCGCATGTTCACCTGGGTGATGGACGCCAAGTCGGTGATCACCAGCCCCGCGCCGGAGCTGCCGATGCAGCAGGAGGGCCCGGTGGTGATCAAGGGCCTGGCCTGGTCCGGCCACGGCGCGATCAAGCGGGTCGACGTGACGGTCGACGGCGGCATCAACTGGCAGACCGCGCAGTTGCACGGCCCGGTGCTGCCGAAGTGCCTGACCCGCTTCACCTTCGACTGGGTCTGGGACGGCAAGCCGGCGCTGCTGCAGAGCCGCTGCATCGACGAGACCGGCTACGTCCAGCCGACCATGGCGGCGCTCCAGGAGAAGCGTGGCGTCAACTCGATCTACCACAACAACTCGATCCAGACCTGGCAGATCAACGAGAACGGGAGCGTCGAGAATGTCCGTCTGGGATAAGGCCCGCTGGGCGACCCTCCTGACCGCCACGGCGCTGTCTCTCGCCATGCTCGGCGGGCTGTCCGTGCATCCGGCCCGGGCAGCCGAGCAGCGCTACGGCCTCGGCACGCCGGCGACGCCGGAAGAGATCGCCGGCTGGAACATCGACGTGCGGCCCGACGGCCTCGGCCTGCCCGAGGGCTCCGGCTCGGTCGCCGACGGCGAGCAGATCTTCCTCGAGCGCTGCGCCGCCTGCCACGGCGAGTTCGGCGAGGGCGCCGGGCGCTTCCCGGTGCTGATGGGCGGTCAGGGCACGCTCGACAAGGCCGCGCCGGTCAAGACCATCGGCAGCTACTGGCCCTACGCCAGCACGGTCTGGGACTACGTGCACCGGGCCATGCCGTTCGGCGACGCCGAGTCGCTGAGCGCCGACGAGACCTATGCCGTCGTCGCCTATCTGCTGAACATCAACGACATCGTCGGCGACGACTTCGTGCTGACCAAGGAGAACCTGCCGAAGATCGTGATGCCCAACGCCAAGGGCTTCTTCACGATGGACGCGCCGGAGTTCCAGCCCTACGAGCCCTGCATGAAGGACTGCAAGAAGGAGGTGAAGGTGATCGGCCACGCGCGGGTCATCGACGTCACCCCGGACAAGCCGGCGGGCGCGGGCGTGGAGTGAGGCAGGGCGAGCGCCGGCGCGGCGGCGGCCTAGCCGACCGCCGTGCGGGCCTCCCGCAGGCCCCGCGGCTCCGCCGACTTCTCGCAGTAGAGCTCGTAGAGCAGCCCGATGATCTGCTCGGTCTCGTCGCTGGCCAGGCTGTAGAAGATCTGCTTGCCGTCGCGCCGCGTCTCGACCAGTTCCTCGTCGCGCAGGATCGCGAGCTGCTGCGACAGGGTCGGCTGGCGGATCTTCAGCAGCTCCTCGAGCTCGCCGACGCTGCGCTCGCCCTGGGACAGGATGCAGAGGATCAGCAGCCTGTTCGGATTTGCCAGGGTCTTGAGGAAGCGTGCGGCCTGCTCGGCGCTGGCCATCATCTGGATAGGATCGATCATGGGACTTCCCGCGACCCCGGAGGGGCCGTTGCTCTGGCGGACTGACACGGACCTGTCCAATTTGGTCGGTACTGCGAGCACCGCAATGCCTACGCGGTCGATGTCGATTTTATTCCATAACTTTTTTGTGAACTGTAGCGGATGTGGCACAACGCCCGCCAGCCCCCTGCGCCGGAGCCCTCCCGGGGGTTGCGGCGTTCCCGCACGGTAGCCATCGCCGGTATGGGCCCTATGATGCCCGGCGGCCGTTCCGAAAAACCGAACGAAAGGGAGACAATGATGCGAAACGCCCTCTTCAGTGCCGGGCTTCTGCTCGTTTTCGCCGCCGCCCAGCCGGCCTTTGCCGACGGCGACGCCGCGGCAGGCGAGAAGGTCTTCGCCCGCTGCAAGGCCTGTCACACGATCGAGGCGGGCGGCCCGAACCGCGTCGGCCCGAACCTGCACGGCATCGTCGGCGCTCCCGCGGGCGAGGGCCGGAACGACTACAAGTTCTCCAAGGGGATGCACGAGGCCGGCGAGAAGGGCCTGACCTGGACCGAGGACAACCTGCGCAAGTGGCTCGCCAACCCGCGCGAGTTCGTCAAGGGCACCAAGATGATCTTCCCCGGGATCAAGAGCGACAAGGACATGGACAACATCATCGCCTACCTGAAGGCGAACAGCTGACCGCTACCGCCTGAGCCGTCCCGTCGCGCCGTTGCGCGGGACGGCCGGTCGGAGGCTATGATCGGCGCTCCCGCGCGGCTTCGCGGCCGCTCGGCACGAGCTTGGAGGGATCGCCGATGGCCGGGTCGCCGCGCCGCCTGACCGATGCCGACCTGCGCATCCTCAGGGTGCTGCAGCGCGAGGGACGCCTGACCAACGCCGAGCTGGCGGAGCGGGTCGGCCTGTCGCCCTCGCCCTGCCTGCGCCGCCTGAAGCAGCTCGAGAGCGAAGGCGTCATCGAGGGCTATGCGGCGCTGCTCGACCGCGGCAAGCTCGGGCTCGGCATCGAGGCCTTCGTGCGGGTCAACGTCGAGCGCCACCGGGACGCCGACACCGAGGCCTTCGAGCGCGAGGTCCGCCGCCTGCCGGAGATCGTCGGCGTCTGGATGATGGCCGGCGACATGGACTTCCTGCTGCACGTCGTGGTCACCGACCTGGAGGCCTACGGCCGCTTCACCCGCGACCGCCTGATCCGCCTGCCCGGGGTCAAGGACCTGCACACCTCCTTCGTCATCGATGCGGTCAAGTCGCGCGGGGAATTGCCGCTCGGATTGGAATAATCTGCCGATCTGATAATGAAAGTGGGCATCTTCGGCAGGAAATGGCCGGGAAGGCGCACTACATTACGAAGCTGACAGTCCGTCGCACGCCGCACCCGGACGAGGAGGCTTCGATGACCGGCAGCCTGGCCGAGACCCCCGCGATCCAGTGGGACAAGTCGTTCCGCGGTGCGCCGCGCCCGGTCGCCGCCGACTACACGGTCGCGCAGCGCTGGCAGGACTACGGCCCGGAGGACCACGCCGTCTGGCGCACGCTCTTCGAGCGCCAGAGCCGCCTGCTGCCGGGGCGCGCCTGCCCGGCCTTCGTCGAGGGCCTGGAGCACCTGCCGTTCGGGGCCGAGGCGATTCCCGATTTCGAGGCGCTGTCCGAGCGGCTCGAGCGCGCCACCGGCTGGCGCGTGGTCGCCGTGCCGGGCCTGGTGCCCGACGCGGTCTTCTTCGAGCACTTGGCGAACCGGCGCTTTCCGGCGGCGCACTGGATCCGCCGCCGCGACGAGCTCGACTACCTGGAAGAGCCGGACCTGTTCCACGACATCTTCGGCCACGTGCCGATGCTGGTGAACCCGGTCTTCGCCGACTACCTGCAGGCCTACGGCCAGGGCGGCCTGCGCGCGCTCGGCCGCAAGGTGCTGCACCGCCTGGCGCGGCTCTACTGGTACACCGTCGAGTTCGGGCTGGTGCAGGGCGACCGGGGCCTGGAGATCTACGGCGCCGGCATCGTCTCCTCGCACAGCGAGACGATCTTCGCGCGGGAGGACGCCTCGCCCAACCGGATCGCCTTCGATCTGGAGCGCGTCATGCGCACCCGCTACCGCATCGACGACTTCCAGGAGAGCTACTTCGTCGTGCGCGACTTCGAGGAGCTGCTCGGCCTCGCCGAGATCGACTTCGCGCCGCTCTACGACCGCGTCGCCGCGCTCGAGGACATCGAGCCCGGCGCGCTGCTGGAGGGCGACCGCCTGCTGCACCGCGGCAGCGGCCGCTACCATGCGGCCCGCCGACGGCCGGCGGCCTGAGACCGAGCCTCCGAACCGAAACCCCAGCAGGGAGACGAACCATGGGTCCCTTCCCGAAGGACGGCGAGCCGGCCGTCATCGACGCGCTCAATCCGATGGGTACCGACGGCTTCGAGTTCGTCGAGTACACCGCGCCCGATCCGAAGGCACTGGGCGAGCTGTTCCGGACCATGGGCTTCGCGGCGGTCGCCCGGCACCGCTCCAAGGACGTGACGCTCTACCGCCAGGGCGACGTCAACTTCGTGGTCAACGCGGAGCCGGATTCCTTCGCCCAGGCCTTCGCCAGGGTCCACGGTCCCTCGGCCTGCGCCATGGCCTTCCGCGTCGTCGACGCGGCCAGGGCCTACCGGCGGGCGATCGAGCGCGGCGCCAAGCCGGTCGAGAACCGGGTCGGGCCGATGGAGCTCAACATCCCGGCGATCGAGGGCATCGGCGGCTCGCTGATCTACCTGGTCGACCGCTACGGCAGCAAGGGCTCGATCTACGACGTCGACTTCCTGCCGCTCGAGGGGGCGGAGGCGGAGAGCGCCGGCAAGGGTCTCACCTACGTCGACCACCTGACCCACAACGTCCACCGGGGGCGCATGGACGTGTGGGCCGGCTTCTACGAGAAGCTCTTCAATTTCAAGGAGATCCGTTACTTCGACATCGAGGGCAAGCTGACCGGCCTGCACAGCCGGGCGATGACCAGCCCGGATGGCAAGATCCGCATCCCGATCAACGAGTCGGCGGACGACAGGAGCCAGATCGAGGAGTACCTCAAGGCCTACAAGGGCGAGGGCATCCAGCACATCGCGCTCGGCACCGATGACATCTACGCGACCGTCGAGGGCCTGCGCGAGCGCGGCGTCGTCTTCATGGATCCGCCGCCGGCGACCTACTACGAGATGGTCGACGAGCGGGTCCCGGAGCACGGCGAGGACCTGGCGCGCCTCAAGCGCAACGGCATCCTGATCGACGGCGCGCCGACCCCGGACGGCGGCCGCCTGCTGCAGATCTTCACCGCCACGGTGATCGGCCCGATCTTCTTCGAGATCATCCAGCGCAAGGGCGACGAGGGCTTCGGCGAGGGCAATTTCCGAGCCCTCTTCGAATCGATCGAGCAGGACCAGATCAAGCGCGGCGTGCTGAAAGCCGCGAGCTGATCCGGACGGAATCCGGCCGGCCGGGCTTGACCCGGCGCAATTCATCCTAGTTCGTCGTTCCAGGGTGCCGGCGCGTCGCCTGTGGTCGCGCCGGCCAGGGCGATGCGCGGATTTCATTGCGCTCCTAACTGCTTTACGGTCGAGGTATCGGGAGAACGCACCGGATGGATGTTCCGCACGTGACCAGCATTGCCCAGAGTGACAGCGACGCCCGGCCGAGCCGCGAGGAGGCGGAGGCGGCGGTGCGCACGCTGCTGCGCTGGGCCGGCGACGACCCGGGCCGCGAGGGGCTGCGCGACACGCCGAAGCGCGTCGCCAAGGCCTTCGAGGAGTGGTTCGGCGGCTACGGCGTCGACCCGCAGGACTACCTCAGCCGGACCTTCGAGGAGGTCGACGGCTACGACGAGATCGTCGTGCTGCGCGACATCGACTTCATCAGCCACTGCGAGCACCATCTGGCGCCGATCATCGGCAAGGCGCACGTCGCCTATCTGCCGGACCGCCGGGTCGTCGGCATCTCCAAGCTGGCCCGGGTCGTCGAGGGCTATGCCCGGCGCCTGCAGATCCAGGAGCGGCTGACCAGCCAGATCGCCAAGGCGATCGAGACGACCCTCCAGCCGCTCGGCGTCGGGGTCGTGATCGAGGCGACGCACCAGTGCATGACGACCCGCGGCGTGCGCAAGTCGGGCGTGTCGATGGTGACCTCCTGCGTGCTCGGCAGCTTCCGCAGCGACCGCCGGACCCGCCAGGAGTTCCTGCGCCTGATCGGCCACGGCGGCTGAACCCCTCGTCTCCGTCCCGATGCGGCAAGCCCGGTCGGGGCGTCAGACCGGGATCGACTGGGCGTGGCGGAAGAAGTTGTTCGGGTCCCAGGCGCGCTTGGCGGCGCGCAGGTTCATCGGGTGGCTGCGGTAGTTGTCCTTGAAGTAGAGCCAGAGCGCCTGCTCGACCTCCGGGCCCGTGCCCAGGTCGACGTCCGGGTAGTTGTAGTAGCAGCCGTCGACCACGCCGGCGGGGTCGCGGGCGGGATCGGGCGTGCCGCCGTAGGGTGCGTAGACCGCCTGGTAGAGGCCGCGCAGGTAGTCGACCTGGGCCCGCCCCCTGGCGTCGTCCGGCGCGCCGATCGGCTGGGCGGTGTTCCAGTAGGTCTGGTACTGCAGCTTCAGGATCGAATCGCGTTGCGGCACCGGCGTCGCCGCGGTCCCGAGCCGGTTGATGGCACCCCCGTAGGTATCGACCTGGACCAGGGTCTGCTTCATGTCGTCGGCCGACAGGCCCGGCGGCACGACCTGCAGCCCCTCGAACAGCGCCGCGGTCTGCGCGGCCGGGAAGCCCTTGCGCATGTAGGCCGACTTGTACTTGCCGCGCTGGTTCGGGCCCGAGCCGTTCAGGGTCTGCAGCGCCTCGTAGTAGGTCAGCCACTGCAGGCTGACCGACGAGGGATGCAGCCCGCCGAGCCAGCCGACGTGGCCGACCAGCGGTCCCCGCTGCGGCCGCAGCGGGGCGATGGCGGCCAGGGCGCTCTCGACCGCGCCGGCGCGCTCGTGGCACCAGGCCCGCCCGTCCTCGCCGAGCTCGCGCGGCAGCGCCTGCTGGAAGATCACGTTGATCTGCCCGACCGCCCGGTGATTGAGCTTCAGCAGGGCGAAGCCGTTCCAGGTCTCCGGGCGCTGCGAGGCGAGTTGCTCGGTGTAGACGTCGAGCAGCTGCTGCAGCATTCCGGGCGTCGTGAACTGCTCCCAGTCGTAGCTGTAGATGCGCAGGGCCGCCTCGGACGGGGCGGCCGGCGGGTCCTCGAAGTAGTAGCGCGTGATGATGCCGAAGTTGCCGCCGCCGCCGCCTCTGCTGGCCCAGTAGAGCAGGGCCTCGTCGCCGCGCGAGCCGGTATCGACCGTGACGATCCGGGCCGGCGCCCCGGCATCGGGCTTGACGGCCAGCTCGACCGCCGTCAGGTGGTCCACCGTCAGGCCGTGCAGGCGCGACAGCAGGCCGTAGCCGCCGCCGCAGATGTGCCCGCCGGCGCCGACGGAATAGCAGGAGCCGGCTGGCAGCGTCCGGTCGTAGCCGGTCAGCAGGCCGAGATAGGCGTCCCAGTTGCTGGCGCCGGCCTCGACGTAGAAGCCGCGGGACTCGTCGACGCCGACCCGCTTCATGCCCGAGAGGTCGATCAGCGCGCGGGTCTGGTCGGAGTAGACGAAGCTCTCGTAGCAATGCCGGCCGCTGGCGACCTTGACCTGGCCCTGCAGCGCCACCGAGGCGTCGAGCGCCGCCGCGACCTCGGCCGCGCTGGCCGGCGTGAAGACCTTGGCGAGATTCGGCGCGAACCAGCGGCGATTGAAGCCCTGCCGGTCACTGAGGATCGGCGGGCGGCCGGCCGGCGAAGGCGTGGGCATGACGGCTCCTCGATCCGCTGGAGGATTCGAGGATGCCACCTATGAGAGAGTCGTCCGAAGAAAAAAGCGCCCGCCCGGGGCGCGCCGGCCGGTCCGTCAGGCCGCGGCCCTGGCCGCCGAGAAGGGCACCATGCGCTGCCGGGCCTCGTCCCAGAGGGCGTAGCGCCACTGCAGCAGGGCGCGGCTCAGGCCCATGGACGGGCCGCGCCGCAGCGCCGGGATCGCCTCCAGGCAGGCCTGCAGCCTGTAGTTCGGCACCCGCGGATTGAGATGATGGATGTGGTGCAGCCCGATGTTCGCCGTGAACCACTGCAGCGGGCGCGGCAGCTTGAGGTGCAGGGAGCCCGCCAGCGCGGCGCGCTCGTAGCTCCAGCTGCCGTGGCGCAGCCAGGCAGTGCTCTCGAAGCGGTGCTGGACGCTGAACAGCCAGACGCCGGCGATGGCGGCGACCACCACGGTCGGCAGCCAGACGGCCGCCAGCGCCAGGGGCCCGATCGCCCAGGCGAGGCCGCCGTAGAACGCCAGCAGCGCCAGGTCGGTGGCATAGACCGCACGCCGCTCGCGCCGCCAGTCGCTCGGCATGTCGAAGGGCAGGCGGTAGAGCAGCAGGAACACGAAGGGCGGGATCAGCAGGTTGGCGATCAGCGGATTGCGCACGGCCCGGTAGCCGAGCCGGCGCCAGGCCGGCAGCGCCCGGTATTCCTCGACGGTCAGGCAGGAGGAGTAGATGTCGGCGCCGCTCTGGCGCCGGTCCAGGTCGTTCCAGACGAGGTGATGGATGGCGTGCTGGCGGCTCCAGGCCTCGAAGGGCGTCAGGGTGAGCAGGCTGCACAGCCGGCCGACCCAGCGGTTCGCGGCGCGGCTGCGGAAGAACGAGCCGTGGCCGCAGTCGTGCTGCAGGATGAAGAGCCGGACCATGAAGCCGGCGGCGATGGGCGCCAGCGCCAGGGTGAGCCAGAAGGAGACGCCGAGCGCCGCGTACATCGTCGCGCAGCTCGCCACGAAGCCGCCGAGCGAGCAGGCCAGCTGGAAGATGCTGGTCCGCGGCTCCGGCGTCTGGAAGGCCGCGACGGCGCGCTGCAGAGCCCCGCCCGACCGCGTGTCCTCCGGGACGGTCGTCGCTGCCGGCCGCTCGTCGGTCACTAGGGCGGCACTCAATTCGTCCTGGCTCATCGGGCTGTCCTCCGGCAGACCGGAAAGCCCGGCGCGTCCCACCTTATATGGGAAGCCGGAGGTCACGCGCCATTCACGAAATCACTGCGGATTCTTCCGGGCCGGTCGTCGCGTCCCGGTGGTGGCTCTGCTATGGTCCGCCGCTCCGAGACGCGTCCGGGACCGATAGAGCGTCATGGCAGCGCCCCCGAGCGAAGCGGCCGAGGCCGCCCCCGACGTCATCGCGGAGGCGGAACTCCGCCAGCTCTTCGACTATTGGCAGGCCCGTCGGGTCGGCGACCGGCTGCCGCGCCGTGCGGCGATCGACCCGATCGAGATGGGCGGCCGGCTGCTGCCCTACGTCATGCTGGTCGAGTTGCTGGAAAGCGGGACCCGCTTCTTCTACCGCCTGGTCGGCACGGACGTCGCCTTCGGCGTCGACCCGACCGGCACGGTCCTGAACGACGCGGTTCCCGAAGGTGGCTATCGCAAGCACATCGTCGAGCTCTACTGCCTCGGCGCAGCCAGCCGGAACGGCCTCTACGCGCGCTTCGGCTATGGCACGCGACCGCTCGGGCCGCACACGCCGACGGCGGTCAGCCGCCTGTTCCTGCCGATCGAGGAGCGCGACGGCCAGCCGGCCATGATGCTGGTCGGCCAGATGTGGTCCGGGCCGTCCTACCGCAACGCCTCGCTCTGGCAGGTCACGCCGGAGCGGATCACCCGCGAGGCGCTGTTCCGCCTGACCGGCGCGGCGTGAGGCCCGCCGCGCCGGCCGGCTCGCCGCTCAGGGCATGGCGTAGGCGGTCTTGACCGTGGTGTAGAACTCGACGGCGTAGCGGCCCTGTTCGCGCGCGCCGTAGCTCGAGTTCTTCCGGCCGCCGAAGGGCACGTGGTAGTCGACGCCGGCCGTCGGCAGGTTGACCATGACCATGCCGGCCTGGCTGTTGCGCTTGAAGTGCTCGGCATGCTTCAGGCTGCTGGTGGCGATGCCGGCCGACAGGCCGAACTGCGTGTCGTTGGCGACCGCCAGCGCGCTGTCGTAGTCCTTGACCCGGATCACCGAGGCGACCGGCCCGAAGATCTCCTCGCGGTTGATCCGCATGGCGTTGTCGGTCTCGGTGAACAGCGCCGGCTGCAGGTAGAAGCCCTCGGTCTCGCGGTTGAGCCGCTCGCCGCCCCAGGCCAGCTTCGCGCCCTCGTCCTGGCCGACCTTGATGTAGTCGAGGTCCTGGTCGAGCTGGCGCTGATCGACCACCGGACCGATCTGCGTACCCTCCTTGAGGGCGTTGTCGACCTTGAGGGCCTTCAGCTTGCTCGTCAGCGCCTCGACGAAGCGGTCGTGGATGCCCTCGGTCACGATCAGCCGCGACGAGGCGGTGCAGCGCTGGCCGGTCGAGAAGAAGGCGCCGTTGAGGGCGCTGTTGGCGGCGACCTCCAGGTCGGCGTCGTCGAGCACGACGAAGGGGTTCTTGCCGCCCATCTCGAGCTGGAACTTCTTCATCGCCTCGCCCTCGATGCAGCGCCTGGCGACGTGGCGGCCGGTCGCGACCGAGCCGGTGAAGGAGATCGCGGCGACCTTGGGCGAGGCCAGGATCGCCTCGCCGACCACCGAGCCGCGGCCCATCACCAGGTTGAACACGCCCTTGGGCAGGCCGGCGCGCTGCAGGATGTCGGCGAGCGCCCAGGCGCAGCCCGGCACCAGGTCCGCGGGCTTCATCACCACGCAGTTGCCGAAGGCCAGCGCCGGCGCCAGCTTCCAGGCCGGGATCGCGATCGGGAAGTTCCAGGGCGTGATCAGGCCGACCACGCCGAGCGGCTCGCGCGTCGCCTCGGCGATCACGCCGGGCCGCGTCGAGTCGATCCGATCGCCGGCGATGCGCAGCGCCTCGCCGGCGAAGAACTTGAAGATCTGGCCGGCGCGCACCGTCTCGCCGATGCCCTCGGGCAGGGTCTTGCCCTCCTCGCGGCTGAGCAGGCGGCCGAGCTCCTCCTTGCGCGCCAGGATCTCGGTGCCGGCGGCGTCGAGGATGTCGAAGCGCTGCTGCGGCGTCGACCGCGACCAGGCCGGGAAGGCGGCGGCCGCGGCGTCGATCGCCTGGCCGGCCTGCGCGGCGTCGCCCTGGGCGTAGAGCCCGACGACGTCCGACAGGTCGGAGGGATTGCGGTTCTCGCTGGCGTTCGGGGCGTCGACCCACTCGCCGGCGATCAGGTTGGCGTGCATCGTCATGGCTCTCCTCCGGTGTTTCTCTCGGGGTCGTCGTCGGCGCCGGCCGGAACCGGCCCTGCGTCACGCGGCGGCGAGGCCCTCCAGGGCCTGGCGCTGGATCTGGCGGCTGCGGAACAGCACCATCTCCTGCCAGTCGAGCATCTGCGGCGCGAAATGCGCCCGGATCTCGGCCTTGATGCGCTTCGTCGTCGGATCGTTCCAGTCGACGTTGGTCTCGTTGTGCAGCCAGTGGTCCTGGCGCAGCACCTGCATGCCGCGCGGCGGCTGGTAGGTGCCGTACTCCAGGGCGACGAAGGTGACCTTCTCGCCGAGCAGCCGCTCCCAGCCGTACTCGGCGAGACCGGTCTTCGGCACCGACGAGGAGGTGCCGAGCCGCGGCTGGGTCACCGATTCGCCGTACCAGGCGAGCGCGCGCTTGACGTTGACCGAGCCCGGCGTGTGGTCGGCGATCGGCTCGCCGTAGCCGAAGGGCCCGAGGCCGGTGTGGTAGTCGACGACGGCGACGAGGTCGCGCTCGGCCAGGCGGTAGTCGGCGATGATCCGCTCCAGCGTGCGGCGCGCCCAGGTCGGCTCGCGGCCGCCGAAGAAGACGCCGCCGGGACGGCTGTACTGGCCGCCCGAGCGGGCGAGGTTGAGCTGGGTCTCGCCGTGCTGCTCGCGATAGGCCTTCACCTTGCGGTCGGCGGCCTCGATCGTCGCCTCGTCCAGGGACCGGGGCACCAGCGCGTCGTGCAGCTCCTCGTAGCCCGGGTTCTCGGGCAGCGGCCGGGAGAAGTCGACCCAGTTGCGGTTGAGGTCGACGCCCTCCTCGGTGCAGCGGCGCAGCCAGGCGAAGCCGTAGGGATTGACGGCGTGGACGATCAGCACGCCGACGCCCGCCGGCAGGCGGGAGCGGCCGTTCTCGATCCAGTCGCACTGGCCGGCCGAGCCCGGGAAGCCCTCGACGCCGTGGGTCGAGGAGACCATGACCAGCACCTTCTTCGCGTCCTCGGGGCCGAACCAGGCGACGTCGGTCGCGAGTTCCTCGCCGTTCGGGCCGGCATGCGGGTTGACGTAGCTCTTCGGCTTGACCCCGGCCTTGTCGCAGGCGGTCATGAACTTGCGCCGTGCCTCGGCATAGTCCTTGGCGAAATAGGTTCCGGCGGCCGTCAACAGATCCATGAGCGTCTCCTGCGAGGGGCGGCAGGGCGGCACGCCGTCCGGCGGCCATGCGCCCGTCGGCTCACCCCGATCGGCCCGGTGGGGTCGGAAGGGGCAGAGCCTAACGCTTCGCGCGCCAAAGGGAAGGGCTGGCGGCAAGCCGCCGCTGCCGATAGCCTGCCGCCCGTTCCACGACGGGGGAAGGACCGATGGCGAAACTGGACGCGGCGACCGAGAAGCGGATCCTCGAGGCGGTCGACCAGGGCTTCGAGGAGCAGATCGGCTTCCTGCAGGAGCTGATCCGCAAGCCGTCGCTGCGCGGCCAGGAGCAGACCGCCCAGGACTTCCTGCACGACGCCTACAAGGCGCGCGGCTACGCCCTCGACCGCTGGGCGATCGAGCTGGACTCGATTCGCTACCACCCTGGCTTCTCGCCGGTCACCATCGACTACGCCGGCGCCTTCAACGTCGTCGCGACGCACCGGCCGCGCGAGGAGACCGGGCGCTCGCTGATCCTCAACGGCCACGTCGACGTGGTGCCGACCGGCCCGCACGAGATGTGGCAGAACCCGCCCTTCGAGCCGAAGCGCGAGGGCGACTGGCTCTACGGCCGCGGCTCCGGCGACATGAAGGCCGGCCTCTCGGCCAACCTCTATGCCCTCGACGCGCTGCGCCGGCTCGGCTGGCAGCCGGCGGGCCGCGTGCACCTGCAGTCGGTGGTCGAGGAGGAGTGCACCGGCAACGGTGCGCTGGCCTGTCTCGCCCGCGGCTACGAGGCCGATGCGGCGATCATCCCGGAGCCAGAGGACGACAGGCTGGTGCGCGCCAACGTCGGCGTGCTCTGGTTCAAGGTCACGGTGCGCGGCGTCCCGGTCCACGTCCGCGAGGCCGGCAAGGGCGCCAACGCGATCGAGGCGGCCTATCGCCTGATCCAGGCGCTGCGCGGCCTGGAGGAGGAATGGAACGCCCGCAAGGGCGCGCACCGCCACTTCGAGGCGCTGGACCACCCGATCAACTTCAACGTCGGCAAGATCGCCGGCGGCGACTGGGCCTCCTCGGTGCCGGCCTGGTGCAGCTTCGACGCGCGCATCGCGCTCTATCCCGGCGTCCGCGCTGCCGAGGCGGCGGCCGAGATCGAGGCCTGCCTCAGGCAGGCCTCGCGCGCCGATTCCTTCCTGGCCAACAACCCGCCCGAGGTCGCGTGGAACGGCTTCTTCGCCGAGGGCTACGTGCTGGAGGAGGGCAGCGAGGCCGAGTCGACGCTCGGGCGCGCGCATCTGGCGAGCTACGCCAGCTCCCTGGAGAGCTTCGTGACGACCAGCTATCTCGACGCGCGCGTCTTCGTGCTCTACGGCGACACGCCCTGCCTGGTCTACGGGCCCTATTCGGACAACATCCACGGCTTCGACGAGCGGGTCAGCCTGGCGTCCCTGAAGCGGGTGACCGGCACCATCGCCCTGTTCGTCGCCGAGTGGTGCGGCCTGGAGGCCGTCGAGGCGGCGGGCGCCTGAGCGCGGCACAGCCTGCCGCTTGCTGCGCTGCAGCAGGCGGCTAGAATGGGCTGTCCCCCTCCCGAGCCGTCCCGCCCGCCTTGTCCCGCCCCGTCACCATCGGCCACAACCAGGGCCCGCCGCTCGATCCCGAGCGCAGCGGGCGCCTCTATGCCTGGAAGAAGGCGATCGAGAAGGCCTGGGACAACCCGCCGATCGAGGTCGTTCGGCGGCGCGTCGCCCGGGCCCGCGAGCTCGGCATGACCTACCGCGAGTACACCGCGATCTACCTCGACACCGGCCGCTACCCCTGAGCCGGGCCGGTCAGCCCGGCGCGGCGGTGTAGGTCGGGCGCCCCTCGATCGGATAGGCGGGATCGTTGTAGCCGGGGGTCGAGGGATGGCCCGGCGAGACCATGCCGTCGATCAGCGCCTCGTCCTCGGCCGTGAAGGCGAAGTCGAGCGCGCCGAGATAGTCGCGCCACTGCTCGAAGGTGCGCGGCCCGGCGATCACCGAGCTGACGAAGCGGTTGTTGAGCACCCAGGCCGTGGCGAACTGGCCGGCGGTCACGCCGCGCTTCTCGGCATGCGCCAGGACCTGCCTGGCCAGGACCAGCGATTCCCGGCGCCATTCGGTCTGCATCATGCGCGTGTCCTGGGCGCCGGCGCGGCTGCCGCTGGGCGGCGCCGAGTCGGGATCGTACTTGCCGGACAGCACGCCGCGCGCCATCGGGCTGTAGGGCACGACGCCCAGGCCGTAGTGGTCGCAGGCCGGCAGCAGCTCGACCTCGGGCATGCGGTTGAAGGCGTTGTAGTAGGGCTGCAGCGCGACCGGGCGGTCGATGCCGGCCTGATCGCAGAGGTTGCAGATCTCGGCCAGCCGCCAGGCGCGGAAGTTCGACAGCGCGAAGTAGCGCACCTTGCCGGCGGCGATCAGGTCGGCCATGGCGCGCACGCTCTCCTCGAGCGGCGTGCCGATGTCCTCCTTGTGCATGTAGTAGACGTCGATGTAGTCGCTGCCGAGCCGGGTGAGCGATTCGTCGCAGGCCTGAAGGATCCATTTGCGTCCCAGGCCCCTGCGGTTCACATCCTGGCCCATCGGGTTGCAGACCTTGGTCGCCAGGACCCAGTCGTGGCGGCGCGCTGCGATCGCCCTGCCGGTGATCCGCTCCGACTCGCCGTCGGCGTACTGGTCGGCGGTGTCGATGAAGTTGACCCCGGCCTCCGTCGCATCGGCGACGATGCGCTCCGCCTCGGCGACCTCGGTGCGCAGCCCGAACATCATCGTGCCCAGGCAGAGCCGCGAGACCCGAAGACCGCTTTCGCCCAAACGTCGATATTTCATAACGCCTCCTGTTCGCCCCTTGATTGTGTCCGGCAGAATTCCCATTGTTGAGTCGGCTTTAGTTCTTCGCATGCCCAGAGTTCATGGGGAATTTCCCAGAAAACTGAATGGTTTACAAAATATTACGCTTCCCGTCTTGCGAGGAATCAAGGGTTCATACGCTATTGCAGCTATGTTGACACGGTTCTGTGACGATCCTCGGCAGATGCCTGCGACGACGCAAGCAATAACAACCAGGAAGGAACAAAGGACGATGTACCATAAAACCGACGTGCACATCGGGCGCAAAGTTCGTGAACGGCGCGTCGCTCTGGGCTGGAGCCAGTCCGACCTTGCAGACCGTCTCGGTATCAGCTTCCAGCAGGTACAGAAGTACGAAAGCGGCGCCAACCGGATCAGCGGCAGCCGCATCTGGGATATCGCCAACGTGCTCCAGACTCCGGTCAGCACCTTCTTCGAGGGGCTGGACGGCGCCAATGCGGCCGCCGCCGCGGCCGGCGGCGAGGAGGAGCGGAGCTTCGACCGGCAGACGCTGGAACTGGCCCGCGCCGTCAACCAGATCGACGACGAGCAGGTCAAGACCCAGCTGATCCGGCTGGTCAAGGCTTTCGCCAAGGCGGCCTGACGGCCGCCCGGGCGTCCCGGTGCGCTATCGACCGCCCGGCGCCGCTGCGTGCCGGGCGGCTTTTCTAGGTGCCGAGCGACGCGCCTGGTCCGGTCGACGCCCCCTGGCCCGCGGCGGTCTCGAGCAGCCAGTCGCGCAGCAGCGCGACGCCGGGCCGCGGCGCCGGACCGCTCGGTGCCAGCCAGTAGGACTGCGCGGTCAGTCCCAGCCCCGGCAGCGGCGCGACCAGCCGGCCCTCGGCCAGCTCCTCCGCGGCCAGCAGATCGCTCTCCAGCACCACCCCTAGACCCTTGGCCGCCGCCTCGATCGCGACGTCCGACGGGTCGAGCTCGATCAGCCGTGCCGCGGCGGCGTCCCGCGCCAGGCCCTGGCGCCGGAACCAGTCTGCCCAGGACAGCACGTTGACCCGCGTCGCGATCAGCGGCTGCGACAGCAGATCGCGCGCCGAGCCGATCGCCGCGGCCCGCGCCGGGGCGCAGAGCGGCTGGATGCGCTCCTCGAGCAGCGGCAGCGCCCGGGCCTGCCACTGCCGCGCCTCGCCGTAGACGATCGCCAGGTCCGTCGCGGCCGGGTCGTAGTCGCCGTGGCCTTCGGCGGCGACGCGGATGTCGAGCGCCGGGTGGCGCTCGAGCAGCGCCGGCAGGCGCGGCAGCAGCCAGCGGCCGGCGAAGGACGGCGGGGTGCGCAGCCGCACGACCTCGGCCGGCCGCCGGGCCCGGCGCCGCTCGGCCAGCTCGCCGGTCGCCCGGCGCAGGATCTCGAAGCCTTCGCTGACGCTGTCGAAGAAGGCCCGGCCGTCGGCCGACAGCAGGACGCCGCGGCCGGCCCGCTCGAACAGCCGGACCTCGAGCCCGGCCTCCAGCAGGCGGATCTGATGGCTGACCGCCGAGGGCGTCAGGGCCAGCTCCTCGGCCGCGGCGCGGAAGCTGCCGAGCCGGGCGGCGGCTTCGAAGACGACCAGCGCTCTCAGCGGCAGGCTGGATCCGGCCATTCTCGGCGACTCCCGGCGGGCGACAGCCGTCAAGAATGGTGAACTCACCTCACCTGTCCAGCGAGTTCTTTGCGCTTGTGCCCGGAAGGCCGACGGCCGCCTGATGGAGTCCGCGCGGCTGCGGCCGTGCCGACCGCTCAGACGACCCTCGACCACTTCGGGAACGACCGCCGATGGACCAGACGCCCCCGCCCGCCGACGCCGCCTTCTGGACCCGCGCCCGCCGCCATCTGCTGACCTTCGGCGGCGAGTTCGTGCCCTTCGTGCCGGTCCGGGCCGAGGGCTCGTTCCTCTACGACGCCGCGGGCCGGCGGGTGCTCGACTTCACCTCCGGCCAGATGAGCGCAATCCTCGGTCACTGCCACCCGGAGATCGTCGCGACGGTGCGCGAGCAGGTCGGCCGGCTCGACCATCTCTTCTCCTCGATGCTCTCGGAGCCGGTCGTCGACCTCGCCGAGGCGCTGGCCCGGCTGGTCCCGGAGCTGCCGCGGGCGATCCTGCTGTCGACCGGCGGCGAGGCCAACGAGGCGGCGATCCGCCTGGCCAAGCTGGTCACCGGCAAGTGGGAGGTCGTCGGCTTCGCCCAGTCCTGGCACGGCATGACCGGTGGCGCGGCGGCCGCGACCTACAAGGCGGGGCGGCGCGGCATCGGGCCGCTGGCCGCCGGCTCCTTCGCGATTCCGGCGCCCAACCCCTACCGGCCGCGCTTCGCCGGCGTGACCTGGCAGCAGGAGCTGGACGACGCCTTCGAGCTGATCGACCGCCAGTCGACCGGCAACCTCGCCGCCTTCATCGCCGAGCCGATCCTGTCGAGCGGCGGCGTGCTCGAGCTGCCGCCGGGCTATCTCGCGGCGCTCAAGGCGCACTGCCGGGCGCGTGGCATGCTGCTGATCCTCGACGAGGCGCAGACCGGCGTCGGCCGCACGGGCCTGATGTTCGCCTTCGAGCGGGACGGCGTGGTGCCCGACATCCTGACCCTGTCGAAGACGCTCGGCGCCGGCCTGCCGCTGTCGGCCGTGATGACCGGCGACGCCATCGCCGACGAGGCCGAGGCGCGCGACTTCCTGTTCTACACGACCCACGTCAACGACCCGCTGCTGGCGGCGGTCGGCCTGACCGTGCTGAAGGTCGTCGAGCGCGACGGCCTGGCGGCCCGCGCCGCGGAGGCCGGCCGGCGCCTGGCCGCCGGCCTGAACGGCCTCAAGGAGCGCCATCCCTGCGTCGGCGACGTGCGCGGCCGCGGCCTGCTGATGGGCCTGGAGTTCACCGACGCCGCCGGCCTCGCGGCGGCGGCGATCTCGGACGCGGTGACCGATCGGGCCCTGGAGCTCGGCCTCTCGGCCAACATCGTGCGCGCCGGCTCGTCGGGCGGCACGATGCGCATCGCTCCCTCGCTGACCGTCAGCGACGCCGAGATCGACCTCGGCGTCGCGCTGCTCGACCAGGCGATCGGCGCAGTGGTGCCCGCCTGAGGGGGGCGGTACCGCCGGCGCCCGTGCCGCCGCGCGACCAGCGTCAACGGCTTCATCCTGAGCCTGTCGAAGGGTGAAGCCGTTCGGCACCGACCGTGCCGGGTTCGCTCCATCCTTCGACACGCTCAGGATGAAGCGAATTGGCGGTGCCAATGATGCACGCCGGGGGCCGCGGCCGTGTCCCGCCGCGCGTCAGAGCTTGGCCGCGAAGGCCGCCAGGCGGCCCATCGCGTCCTTCAGCATCGTGTAGGGCGTGCCGAGGTTGAGGCGCAGGTGGCCGGCCGCGCTGGCGCCGAAGCCGTCGGCCGGCAGCAGGGCGAGGCCAGTGTCGTCGAGCAGGCGGTTGGCGAAGTCGAGGGCGCTGAGGCCGCTCCGGCGCACGTCGACCAGCACGAACATGCCGCCCTCCGGCCGCAGGCAGGAGAGTCCCGGGATCGCGTCGACCGCCTCGGCGACCGCCAGGCGGCGCTTGGCATAGGCCTCGCGCAGCGCCGGCAGCGCGCCGGGCGCGGCCTCCAGGGCGGCCAGGGCGGCGTCCTGGACGAACTGCGGCGAGCCGTAGGTGTTGGCGATGGCCAGGCGGAACAGGTGCTGCGGCAGCTCGGGGGTCGGGCTGACCGACCAGCCGGCGCGCCAGCCGGTCATGGCGTGCGACTTCGACAGGCTCGAGACGACGATCGTGCGCTCCGCCAGCTCGGGCAGCGAGGCCGGGTAGACCGGGTCGTCGAGATAGACCAGGTCGGCATAGACCTCGTCGGAGACCAGCCAGAGGTCGTGGGCCCGCGCGATCTCGCCGATCGCCTGCCACTCGGCGCGGCCGAGCACGGCGCCGGTCGGGTTGTTCGGCGAGGCGATCAGGATCAGCCGGCTGTTCGGCGTCACCGCCTTCTCGATCTCGGCCGGGTCGACGTGGAAGCCGCGCTCGGCCGGGCTCGGCACCGCGACCATGACGCCGCCGGGCGTCGCCACGGTGCCGGGGTAGGTCAGGTACATCGGTTCCGGCACGATCGCCTCGTCGCCGGGCCCGAGCAGGCTCAGCACGACGGAGAAGAGGGCATTCTGCGCGCCGGCCGCGACCACCACCTGCTCGGGCGAGGTCGCGCGGCCGGTCTGACGGGCATGGCGCTCGGCGATCGCCTTGCGCAGCCGCGGGTCGCCGAGGATCGCGGTGTAGCGCGTCTTGCCGGCGTCGAGCGCCGCCTTGCAGGCCGCGACCGCCTCGGGCGGGCTCTCGAAGTCGCTGTCGCCGACCGTCAGGACCAGGGTGTCGATGCCGGCGGCCTGGCGCTCCCAGGCCCGGAAATGCACGGCCCAACCTTCGGAGCCGTCGGCGGCGAGCCGCTCGACCAGCGGTCCATAGCGCATGGGATCTGTCCCTACTTCTCTTGTTCTTCGGTATCGTCCGCGCCGGGACCGGCCAGGCGCAGGCCGTCGAGCCGGCGCTGCTCGCGCTCGGCCTCGGCCTCCTGGCGCCGGCGCTCGGCCTTGGTGCGGCCGTGGCGGGCGCGGTTGGCCTCGGCCGTTGCGGCCGCCTCGGCGCGGGCCTTCGCCCTGCGCTGCTGCCGTAGGTTGATGATCTCCGCCATCGTCCGCTCGATCGCTGCCCGGACCGAGGGCTTAGCACAGGCGCGGCCGGGGACAGAAGCGGCAGCTTCGCGCAGCCCGGCGGGCGCGGCGCCCGAAAGCGTCGCAGGCCGCACGCCTCGTTTGCCAAGGCCTTGAGCAGCCAGTAAGTTTCGAAAACGATGCTGCACCGCCAACGACCGCGGCCCAGGGACCGGGAATTGTCTTGCGCACGCTGCTGATCGTCCTCGGCGCGATCCTGTCGCTGCTCGTCCTGGCCGTGCTGGCCGGCCCGATGCTGGTCGACTGGAACGCCTTCAAGCCGCGCCTGGCGGCGGCGGTCGAGCAGGCGACCGGGCGGCAGCTCGAGATCACCGGCGACCTCAGCCTCTCGATCCTGCCGACCCCGACGCTCTCGGCCGAGGGCGCCAGCCTGTCGAACGTCGCCGGCGGCTCGGAGCCGACCATGGTCTCGCTGAAGACCCTGGAGGTCCAGGTCGCTCTCGGGCCGCTGGTCGGCGGCGACCTCAAGATCAAGTCGCTGGTGCTGGTGCAGCCGCGGATCCTGCTCGAGCGCCTGGCCGACGGCCGGGTCAACTGGGACCTGGCGCCGCCGAAGGCCGCCCCGGCCGCTGCCCCCGCGGCCACCCAGGCGCCGGCCGGACAGGCGGGGTCCACGGCCCCGGCCCAGCAGCCTGCGGCCCAGCAGCCCGCGGCGCCGGCCGCGAGCGGAGGCGGCGGCGAGCCGCTGTCGGTCAGCCTGCAGCAGGTCAGGATCGAGGACGGCACGCTGGTCTACCGCGATGCCGTGGCCGGCCGGGAGGAGAAGGTCGAGGCGCTGAACGCGACCCTGAAGGCCGATTCGCTGCGCGGCCCCTTCCAGATCGAGGGCAAGGCGCAGGCGCGCGGCACGGCGGCGAGCTTCACGGCCTCGACCGGCCAGCTGGCGCTGGCCGGCGCGACGCCGGTGACCCTGACCCTGACGCTGCCCGAGCTCGGCGCCACCGAGGCGCGCTTCACCGGCGACCTGACCGCCGGCGAGGCGCCGAAGGCCGCGGGCGACCTGACGGTCAAGGGCAAGAACCTGCTGGTGCTGCTCGACTTCGCGGCGCCGGGCAGCGACCTGCCGGGCGGCCTCGCCCAGCCTTTCGCCCTGTCGGGCCGGCTCGCCTACGGCGACGACAAGCTCGGCCTCTCGGCGATCGACCTGTCGATGGCCGACAGTGCGGTCGGCGGCAAGACCAGCGTGACCTTCGGCAAGCCGACCGACCTCGAGGTCGCGCTGACGGTCTCGCGGCTCGACCTCGACAGCCTGCTCGCCGACGGTGGCGGCGGCGGCCAGGATCCGGCCCCGGTGCCGAGCTTCAGCCTGCCGGCGGGGCTGCGCGCCTCGGTCGACCTGCAGGTCGACACCCTGGTCTGGCGCCGCGAGATCGTCCGCCAGGTGCTGGTCAATGCCGACCTGCAGGACGGCCGCGTCGCGCTCAACCAGGCGCTCGCGCTGCTGCCGGGCGGCGGCAACGTCGTGCTGTCGGGCAACCTGACCGCCGAGCAGCACCAGCCGCACTTCGTCGGCCGCCTGGAGGCGACGGCGGACAACCTGCGCGCCATCATGGGCTGGCTCGGCGTCGACGCCGGGGCGGTGCCGAGCGACCGGCTGCGGCGCGCCAGCCTGCTCGCCAACGTCGACGGGACGCCGCAGCAGGCCTCGATCACCGGCATCGACCTGGAGATCGACGCCAGCCGGGTCACCGGCGGCGTCGCGCTGGCGCTGCGCGACCGGCTCGGCGTCGGCCTCGGCCTCACCGTCGACCGGATCAACCTCGACGCCTACCTGCCCGGCGGCGGGCCGGAAGCCGAGGCCGCGCAGCCTGCCGGAAAGCCGAAGCCTGCGGCCCAGGCCCAGACGCAAGCCCAGACGCAGGTCCAGCCCGAGGCGAAGGCCGGGGCCGGCAAGGCCGCCGAGGACCAGGGGCAGGCGGCGGGGCAGGCGGTGGGGCAGGCGGCGGGCCAGGCCGGGAGCCCGCAGCAGCCGGCAGCGGCGACCGCCCCGAAGGGCGGGGTCGCCGGCCTGCTCCGCGCGGTCGACGCCAACATCGACCTGACGCTGGGCCAGGTCACCTACAACGGCCAGTCGGCGCGCCAGGTGACGCTCGACGGCACCCTGCAGCAGGGCCGCCTGACCCTGCGGCGCCTGACCGTCGGCGATCTGGCCGGCGGCGCCTTCAGCCTGTCCGGGGTATTCAGCGGCCTGCCGGACGCGCCCTCGGTCGAGGACGGCAGCTTCGACATCAGCGTGACCGACACCGGCCGGCTCAGCCGCCTGCTCGGCCAGCCGGCCGACGGCGTGCTCGCCCAGCTCGGCAGCTTCCGGGCCAGCGGCAGCGCCTCGGGTTCCGCCAAGGGCTTCAGCTACAACGCCGACGTGACCGCGCTCGGCGGCTCGATCTTCTCGTCGGGCAAGGTCGCGGGCCTGCCCGACCAGCTCAAGATCAGCGACGCGCGGCTGCAGGCCAGCGGCGTCAAGGGCCCGGCGCTTGCCAAGGTCGCCGGCCTGCCCGCCGACTCGCCCCTGGCCAGGCTCGATACCGTCGATCTCACCTCGCAGTTCGACTACAGCGCCGCCGAGGCGCACTACGACACGCGGCTCAAGACCCTCGGCGCCGAGTTCGACGCCCAGGGCAAGGCCGGCGACTTCGCGAGCGGCCTGCCGTCCTTCGACTTCCGCTTCGCCGCGATCAAGGACGACTTCCCGGCGCTGCTGCGCCATCTGCTCGGCCAGTCGCCGCTGGCGCCCAATGCCGGCAAGCTGGACCTGCGTGCGCAGATCTCGGGCAACCCGCTGCAGATCAAGATCGCCGATCTCAAGGGCGACGTCGGCCCGACGATCGAGAGCGGCACGATCGAGGTCGCCCTGGCCCGCGCCCGGCCCTTCGTGAAGGCCGATCTCAAGACCCGCGAGATCGACCTCGGGCGGCTGTTCGGCGACGGCGGCGGCGGCGGCGCCGATCCGGCGCCGCGCTGGTCGCGCCAGCCGATCGAGCTCGGCGCGCTGCGCCAGGTCGACGCCGAGTTCGCCCTCGACGCCAAGGCGCTGCGCCAGGGCAAGCTGGTGCTGGCGCCGGCGGCGCTGCGCGGCAAGCTGGACGGCGGCGTGCTGACGATCGACCGGCTCGCCGGCACCTTCTACGACGGCAGGCTGGAGGCCAGCGGCAAGCTCGACGCCTCGGGCGACCTCGCGGCCGCGACCCTGGCGGCGAAGCTCGCCGGCGCCGACGTCGGCGCCTTCCTGCACGACCAGGGCAGCGACCGTGCCAAGGGCCGCGTCGACCTCGACGCCGAGCTCGCCAGCCGCGGCAACAGCCCGGCGGCGCTGGTCACGGCCCTCGGGGGCCAGGGCAAGGTCGGCGGCGAGCTGACCATCGACGTCAAGGCCCGGGAGGAGGCCGGCAACGTGCTGCTCGGCATCCTCGGAAAGCAGGTCAAGGAGCTGCGCGGCGTCACCAATCCCCTGAACGAGCTGTTCGGCGCCTTCGCCGGGCAGCCGGGCAAGCTCTCGGGCACGATCCAGGTCGAGGGCGGCGTCGCGACGACCAGGGACCTGCAGCTCGCCGGCAACGGCGCGCGCCTGGAGTCGCGCGGCACGCTGGCCAACCTGCCGGCCTGGACCCTCTCGCTGAACAACGCCCTCTACAAGGAGGGCATCTCGGACCCGCAGGTCGAGATCGACCTCACGGGGGCGCTCGACCAGCCGAACGTGCGGCTCAAGGGCACCGGGCTGCAGATCACCCCGGGCAAGAGCGCGCCGCCGGCCGCCAATCCGCTGGAGCAGCTGCTGCAGAAGGCGCTGCCCGGCGCCCAGCAGCAACTGCAGCAGCCGTCGGATCAGCTGCAGATCACGCCCGACTCCCAGACCGACTCCCAGTCGGACAGCCAGAGCCAGCAGCAGAGCAGCCCGCCGAAGCCGGCCGACATCCTGCGCGGGCTGATCCAGGGGCTCGGCAAGAAGAGCAACTGACCGGCGCGGCGCCCCGAGGCGCCGCGCCCGCGGAGCCCCGTGTCAGAGGGCGTCCGTGTCAGGGGGGGCGTGTCAGGGGCCGGTATCAGGGGGCCGGTATCAGGCGGCCGGTATCAGGGGGCCCGTGTCAGGCGGCGACGCGCTCGCGCAGGCGCTGCATCAGCCAGACCCGGACCGCGCTCGACAGGTTGCCGTCGCTGCCGTCGGCTGCACGCTCGCGGTCGATGCGCTCGACGAGGGCGTTGACCGAGGCGCCTTCCTCGCTCGCCGCGTCCTGGAGCGCCTTCCAGAACACCGCCTCCAGGGACAGGCTGGTCCGATGGCCGGCTATGGTGACCGATCGTTTGCGCAGGATCCCGCTTCTGCTCATGCTTCCTCCAACTATTCTGCTTCCGGCCTCGGCGGCCGCTGCGTCCGGCGGTGCGGACGCTCCCTCGGTCATCGGCGCGGCCCCAGCATCGCCTCGGGGCGCACCCAGCGGTCGAAGTCCTCGGCGCTGACGTGGCCGAGCGCGACCGCCGCCGCCTTCAGGGTGGTGCCCTCCTTGTGAGCCTTCTTGGCGACCTCGGCGGCTTTGTCGTAGCCGATGTGCGGATTGAGCGCCGTGACCAGCATCAACGAGCCGTGCAGCAGCTCGGCGATGCGCGCCTCGTCGGCCTCGATGCCGGCGACGCAGTTGTCCTGGAACGACTGCGCGGCGTCGCCGATCAGGCGCGCCGACTGCAGCAGGCTGTAGATCAGTACCGGCTTGAAGACGTTGAGCTCGAACTGGCCGCTCGCGCCGGCGACGGTGATCGTCGTGTGGTTGCCCATGACCTGGGCGCAGACCATGGTCAGGGCCTCGCACTGGGTCGGGTTGACCTTGCCCGGCATGATCGAGGAGCCCGGCTCGTTGGCCGGCAGGCGGATCTCGCCGATGCCGCAGCGCGGGCCCGAGCCGAGCAGGCGGAGGTCGTTGGCGATCTTCATCAGCGAGGCGGCGACGGTGTTGAGCGCGCCCGAGGCCTCGACGATCGCGTCGTGCGCCGCCAGCGCCTCGAACTTGTTGGGCGCCGTCACGAAGGGCAGGCCGGTCAGCCCGGCGACCTCGGTGGCGAAGGCCTCGGCGAAGCCCGGCTCGGCGTTGAGGCCGGTGCCGACGGCAGTGCCGCCCTGGGCCAGCTCCAGCAGGGCGGGCAGGGCGGCCTCCAGGCGGCGCACGCCGCGGGCCGCCTGCTCGGCATAGCCGGAGAACTCGTTGCCGAGGGTCAGGGGGGTCGCGTCCATCAGGTGCGTGCGGCCGATCTTGACGACCGCACGGAAGGCCTGGGCCTTGGCGGCCAGGCCCTCGGCGAGATGGCGCAGCCTCGGCAGGGTGCCCTGCGCCATCTCGGTCGCCGCCGCGATGGCCATGGCCGTGGGGAAGGAGTCGTTCGACGACTGCCCCCGGTTGACATGGTCGTTCGGATGCACCGGGCTCTTGCCGCCGCGCCGGCCGGCCAGGATCTCGTTGGCGCGCCCGGCGATGACCTCGTTGGCGTTCATGTTGGTCTGGGTGCCCGAGCCGGTCTGCCAGACGACCAGCGGGAACTCGGCATCGAGCCTGCCGTCCGCGACCTCCCGGGCAGCCTGCTGGATCGCTCCCGCCAAGTCACCCGGCAGTGCGCCGAGCCGCTCGTTGACCCGCGCCGCGGCCAGCTTCTGCAGGCCGAGGGCATGGATCAGCGCGGGCGGCATGCGCTCCTCGCCGATCCGGAAGTTCTGCAGCGAGCGCTGGGTCTGGGCGCCCCAGTAGCGCGCCGCCGGCACCGCAATCTCGCCGAGCGAATCGCTCTCCAGCCGGGTTTCCGGCGTCTCGCTGGTCAAGGCATTCTCCCCGGGCCGATCGTTGCCTGTCCTCTGAGTTAGGTAGCGCGGACATCGCGTGCTACCCCAAATCCGGGCTACTGCCGTCCGGGAACCGCGACGCATTGTCAGCGGTTCCGCTTGACCATGGGCCCACTGGCAGCCGTTCCGGCCTTCGGGCAGAGTGGCGGCCGATGACCGAGCTCGTGCCGATCCTGCTGGCGCTGATCGCTCTCCTGACCGGCGTCAGCCTGCTGGCGCCGCTGTCGGAACGGGTCCGGCTGCCCTTCGCGGCGCTGCTCGCGGGCCTCGGCATCCTGCTCGGCCTCGCCGACGTGCTGCTGCACCTGCTCGGGCTGGGCTGGCCGGCCGGCGGCCGCTTCGCGGTGATCGACAACCTGTTCGACGGCCTGCGCGTCATCGGCCTGGGGGCGGACGGCTATCTCTACCTGTTCCTGCCGCCACTGCTGTTCGCCGCCGCGCTCGAGGTCGACGTGCGGCTGCTGCTCGACGAGGTCGCGGCGGTGCTGCTGCTCGCCGTCGTCGCGGTCGCGGTCTCGGCCGGGGCGATCGGCTTCGCCCTCTACGAGGCCTCCGAGCGCGGGCTGGTCGTCTGCCTGCTGCTCGGCGCCATCGTCGCGACGACGGATCCGGCCGGCGTCATCGCGATCTTCCGCGACCTCGGCGCGCCGCGCCGCCTGACCGTGCTGGTCGCCGGCGAGAGCCTGTTCAACGACGCCGCGGCGATCGCGCTCTTCGCGCTGCTGCTGACCATGCTGACCCTCGGCCTCGAGCCGCACCCGATGGCGGCGGCGACGGCCTTCCTGATCGACTTCGTCGGCGGCCTCGGCCTCGGCTTCCTGCTCGCCCGGCTGTCCTGCCTCCTGCTGGCCTACCTGCGGGACATGCCGATCGCCGCGATCACCCTGTCGGTCGCGCTCGCCTACCTCGCCTTCATCCTGGGCGAGAACTATCTCGGCGTCTCCGGCGTCGTCGCCGTGGTCACCGCCGGCCTGGTGATCTCGGTCGAGGGGCCGCTGCGGATCTCGCCGGGCTCCTGGAGCCATCTCGCCCAGACCTGGCAGCAGCTCGACTTCTGGGCGACCTCGCTGGTCTTCGTGCTGGCCTCGATGCTCGGCGTGCAGCTGCTCAAGGACATGACCTGGAACGAGCTCGGCCTGCTCGGCGTGCTGGTCGTCGCGGCCCTGGCGGCGCGCGCGCTGGTGCTGGAGGGGCTGTTCCCGCTGCTCGTCCTGACCGGCCTCGCCCGGCCGCTCGGCCGCAAGACGCGCTTCGTCATGCTCTGGGGCGGCCTGCGCGGGGCGGCGACCCTGGTCCTGGCGCTCTCGGTGGTCGACAGCCCGGCGCTCTCCGACGAGGTGCGGCGCTTCGTCGGCGTGCTGGCGACCGGCTACGTGTTCTTCACGCTGTTCGTCAACGGCACGACCCTGAGGCCGCTGATCGGCTGGCTGAAGCTCGACCGCCTGTCGCCGACCGAGCGGGCGCTGCGCGACCGGGTCATGGCCCTGTCCGGCCAGGCGATCCGGCGCCAGGTCGCCGAGACCGCCGAGAGCTACGGCTTCGATTCGGCCCTGGCCGACGGCCTGGGGCCGCCCGATCCGCCGCCTGGCGACGCGCTGCGCGTCTCGCCCGAGCAGCGCCTGGAGGTCGGGCTGCGCACCCTGGCGAACCGCGAGAAGGAGCTCTACCTCCAGCACTTCCAGGACCGCTCGCTGTCGCGCGGCCTGGTCGGCCGGCTGGTCGCCCTGGCCGACCGGCTGCTCGACGCGGTCAAGATCGAGGGCGCCGAGGGCTACCGCCGCGCCGGCACCCGGCCGGTGCTGCTGACCGGCAGGCTGCGCTTCGCTCCGGCGGTGCAACGGCTGACCGGCTGGAGCACGCCGCTCGCCGAGGCCCTGGCCGACCGCTTCGAGCTGCTGCTCGCGGTCCAGCTCGTGCTGCGCGAGCTCGAGAGCTACAACCGCCAGTCCCTCGGCCCGCTGCTCGGCAATGCGGTGCGCGACGCCCTGGCGGGCCTGATCGAGGCACGCCGCACCGCGGTCGACGACGCCCTGGCCGCGGTCGACCTGCAGTACCCCGGCTTCGCCCGCGCCCTGCGCCGCCAGTACCTGGCGCGCGCCGCCCTGCGCCTGGAGGAGAGTGCCTACCGCCACCAGCTCGAGGAATCGGTGATCGGCCGGGAGGTCTTCGCCGACCTGATGGCGGACCTCGAGCGGCGGCGCCGGGCCCTGGACCGGCGGCCCTCGCTCGACCTCGGCCTGCGGCTGATGGAGATGGTCCGCCGCGTGCCGCTGTTCCGCCAGGCCGACACCCGCGGCCTCGCCGAGCTCGGGCAGATGCTGCGCGCCCGCCTGGCCTATCCCGGCGAGCGCATCGTCGCCCGGGGCGCCACCGGCCGATCGATGTACTTCATCGCCTCCGGGGCGGTCGAGGTGCACCTCGACGACCGCTCTGTCCTGCTCGGTCCCGGCGAGTTCTTCGGCGAGCTCGCCCTGCTGACCCGGCAGCCGCGCAACGCCGACGTCGTGGCCAGCGGCTACTGCCACCTGCTGGAGCTCGAGGCGCGCGACTTCCGCCGCCTGATGCGCCGCCATCCCGGCCTGCGCCAGCAGATCGAGCGCATCGCCTCGGAGCGCCGGAACGGCGCGCCGGCGCCGGAGCCGCAGCCGGACATCGCTTCCTGAGCCGGCTCAGAGGCTGCCGAGAAACGCGTCGATCGCCGCGATCGCCTCGTCCCGGTTCTGCGCGGCGCTGCGGCCGCTCGCCTTGCGCGGCTTGAGGTCGTGGTCGCCGTCGGCCAGCCAGTGCAGCCGCAGGGCCGGCGACAGGGCATAGCCGGCGACCTCCTCCGGGCCGCCGAAGGGATCGCGCGTGCCCTGCAGGATCAGGCCCGGCGTGGCGAGGCCGGCCAGGTGCGCGGTGCGCGTGCGCTCCGGCCTGCCCGGCGGGTGGAAGGGATAGCCGAGGCAGACCAGGCCGCGCGCCGGCCTGCCCTCGGCCTCCAGCTCGGCGGCCAGCAGGCTGGCCATGCGGCCGCCCATCGACTTGCCGCCGAGCACCACCCCGCCGGGCCCGCCGAGCGCCTCGACGACCTCGCGCCAGCAGGCCAGCAGCACCGGCTCGCGGTCGGGCGGGCGCCTGCGGCCGTCTGCCCGGCGCCTGGCCATGTAGGGGAACTCGAAGCGCGCGACCCGGCGGCCGCGCGCCGCCAGGCCCTCGGCGACGGCGGTCATGAAGGGCGTGTCCATGCCGGCCCCGGCGCCGTGCGCCAGCGCCAGGGTCAGCGCCGCCGCGCCTCCGTCGATCTGCAGGAACGATTCGTTCACCGGCTCTTAACCCTCCTGGCGGCAGGTTAGAGGCTTCGGAATTTCGGGCAAGGAGTGCCGCGCCTTGGAAACGGAAGACGACATCCGCCAGCGCGACCTCAGCGGCAAGACCGTCCGCGAGATGGACGAGCAGGAGAAGCTGGAGATCAAGCGCCGCTTCGACGAGTTCGTCGAGCTGGTCAAGACCCGCAAGGTCCGCGTGCAGACCCCGGCCCGTCCGAGGCAGGTGACCAAGTGGAACCCGCTCGCCCAGGGCGCGAAGCGGGTCTGACCCCGGCCGCCGCGAGGCGGTTCAGGAGCGGGCGACGCCGACGGCGCGCGTGAGCGCCGCCTGTCCGGCGCCCAGCAGCAGCTCGATCAGGATCGCCAGGGCCGCTGCCGGCACCGCGCCGGCGAGCAGCCGCGTGGTGTCGCGCAGCGCGATGCCCTGCAGGATCAGGTCCCCCAGGCCGCCGCCACCGATGAAGGCGGCCAGCGTCGCGATGCCGACGCTCTCGACCGCGGCGGTCCGCAGCCCGCCCAGGGTCGCCGGCAAGGCCAGGGGCAGCTCGACCCATGCCAGGCTCTGCCAGGGCGTCATGCCGATGCCGCGCGACGCCTCCAGCAGGGCCGGCGGCAGGTCGCGCAGGCCGACGTAGGCGTTCAGGTAGATCGGCAGCAGCGCGCGCAGGGTCAGGGCCAGCAGCGCCGGCGCGAAGCCGATGCCGAGCAGGGGGATCGCGAGGCCGAGCACGGCGAAGCTCGGAACGGTCTGCCCGAGGTTCGCGACCACCGAGAGGATGCGGCCGAGCCGCGGCGTGCGCGAGGCCGCGACCGCCATCGGGAAGGCGATCGCGAAGCCGAGGCCGGTCCCCGAGAGGGTCAGGGTGAGATGCTCGCCCAGCAGGCGGCCGACGAGGTCCCGGTTGTCGAGCAGGAAGGCGACGAGCGTTTCCATCGGCGGGCTAGCTCCGCACCGTCCGCTCGAGCAGCCGCAGCAGCTGGTCGCAGGCCAGGGCGAGGGCCGCGGTCGGCAGGGTGCCGGCCAGGATCAGGTCGTTGTCGGCGGTCGCGATGCCGCGGAAGATCAGCGTGCCGAAGCCGCCGGCGCCGATGTAGGCGGCCAGGCTGGCGATGCCGATGGTCATGACCGCGGCGATGCGCAGGCCGGCGACGATCAGCGGCAGCGCGAGCGGCAGCTCGACGAGGCCGAAGAGCTGGCGCCGCGTCATGCCGATGCCGCGGCCGGCCTCCAGGATCGGCGCCGGCACGCTGGCGACGCCGATCGCGACGTTGCGCATGATCACCAGCAGCGAATAGATGCTGAGGCCGACGATGGCGGTGCGGACGCCGAGCCCGAGCAGCGGAATCAGGAAGGCGAAGAGCGCCAGGCTGGGCACCAGGTAGAGCAGCCCCGCGACGGTCAGGGCCGGCAGCTCGAGCCAGCGCAGCTTGGCCGCTGCGACGCCGAGCGGCAGGCCGACGAGCAGCGCGATCAGCACGGCGCCGAAGGCGACCGTCAGATGTTCGAGGCCGAGACGCAGGATCGCCTCCGGATTGCTCAGGACGTAGTGCACGAAGGGCGCCCCTCAGCCCGGCGGTGCGACGGCCGCGGCGATGCCGCGCACCAGGTCGGCCGGCTCGAGCAGCCAGCCGTTGCCGCCCGGCGCGGCGCCGAGCGCGATGGTGCGCGCCTCCCGGCGCCCGGCGGCCAGGGCGCGCAGCACCTCGAGCAGGGAGGCCTCGGCCGGCAGGTCGGGCCGTTCGACCGTCGCCGGGCGGCCGAAGTCGCGGGCCCTGACGAAGTGCAGGCCGAGCAGCTCGCGGCTCTCGGCGAGATAGTCGGAGACGAAGGGCGTCGCCGGCGCGAACAGCAGCTCCTCCGGCGTGCCCGCCTGGACCACCGCGCCGTCCTTGAAGACGACGATGCGGTCGGCGAGGCGGAAGGCCTCCGGCAGGTCGTGGGTGACGAAGACGACGGTCTTGCGCGTCTCGCGCTGGATGCGCGCCAGCTCGTCCTGGAGCTGCTTGCGGATCAGCGGGTCGACCGCCGCGAAGGGCTCGTCCATCAGGATGACCTCCGGGTCGGCGGCGAGCGCGCGGGCCACGCCGACGCGCTGCTGCTGGCCGCCCGAGAGGGCCGCAGGTCGCCGCCGGGCGTACTCGCCGGGCGGCAGGCCGACCCGCTCCAGCATCTCGTGGGCGCGCTGCCGGCACTCGGCGCGCGGCCGGCCGGTGATCCGCAGCACCGCCGAGACGTTGTCCTCGACCGTCATGTGCGGGAACAGGCCGATCTGCTGGATCACGTAGCCGATGCGCCGGCGCAGCTGCACGGCGTCGATGGCGGCGGCGTCGACGCCTTCGACCAGGATCCGGCCGGCGGTCGGCTCGATGACGCGATTGATCATCTTGAGCGTCGTCGTCTTGCCGCAGCCCGACGGGCCGACGATCGCGCAGAACTCGCCCTCCGCCACCGAGAAGGTGGCGTCGCGTACGGCCGTCGAGGCGCCGTAGCGCTTGGCCACCTGCTCGAGACGGAGGGCTTCGGTCATGGCGCGCGCTGGCTCGTCAGTGGGTCTGCAGGGCCAGGCCGTGACGCTCACCGAGCGCCCGCAGCGCGGCCGTCAGCTCGCGGGCGATGGCCAGGCAGTCGTCCAGCGGATAGCGCCGGCACTCGTAGCCGAACACCTCCTTCAGCGTGCCCGCCGCGACGTCGGTGAGCACGATGGTGCCGTCCGCCTCGATCGCCTCGATGCCCTCTGCGCGCTGCGCCTCCCAGTTGATCGCGACGGCCTCGTCGCGGCCGAGGCCCTCGGGCAGGGCGAGCGCGACGCCGCTCTCGTCGACCTGCAGGGGATAGCCGCCGACCAGGCCGAGCGGGCCGGGGGCGTGGATCAGCCGGCCGACCGGCTCGAGCAATGCCGTCAGGATGCGGATCGCCGAGGCCGCGACGATCCAGGTCGCCGCCGCCGCACCCGGAATGCGGGCGACGTCCGGCACCGCCGCGAAAAGCGCCGCGCGCTCGACCCGGTCGCTCACGTCCCGACCGTCGACCGAGATGCGGACCGGGAAATCGAGCCCGTGGGCATGGCCGTGCATGAGGATGTTGTAGGCGTGAAAGTGATGCGCCACCAGCGTCACGCCGACCCGGTGGCAGGGCACGCCGAACTGCGCCGCCACGACCTGCTGCAGTGCCGGCACCAGCAGGTCGCCGTTGCCGATGCCGACGTCAGGCGCCAGGCCCGCGGCGGCCAGCGCCGGGTTGACGCCGTCGGGATAGGAGCTGTTGACGACGACCGTGCGGATGCCGCTGTCGCGGACCGCGCGCATCAGGTTGTAGGCGAGGGCGGCATGCGAGGCCGACCAGACGCCGGAGCCGGCGCCGACGACGTGCAGGCGCTGCTTGACCGCCTCGGGCAGCAGGTCGCGCAGCCACCAGGTCGCCAGCGTCGTCGCGTTGAACACCAGGTCCGGGTCCAGCCGTGCCAGCAGCTCGGCGGTGCCAGCGACGTCGCGCAGGTCGGCGCGCTCGACGCGGACCCGGGTCTCGCAGCCCCACTGGAGGGCGCCCTGCTGGGCCGAGTTGGCGCGCCGCCAGGCGCGGTCGGAATCGAGGTCGGCGAGGACGATCTCGCCGCGGAAGCTCGGGTGGCGGGCGAGCAGCTCGACGACGATGCCGCCGAGCTCGCCGGCGCCGAAGACGACGACCTTCCGATGCCGCTTGATCATGATCTTGTAGGCTCTCCGTGAGGGTGGGGCGGGCGCAGTCAGCCGGAGCCGGCCCGGACCGCGGGGATCCGGGCCGTCCGGAGCTCCGTCCGGTCGATGGGGCGGGTGGCCGGCGCCTAGTGCAGCAGGCCGGCCTTCTGGAGGAACTCGCGGGCGACGGCCTCGGCCGGCCGCTTGCCCTGGTCGATCGCGGAGTTGATGGCGACCATCGTCGCCTCGTCGATCTTGCCGGCCAGGGCGTTCAGTGCATCGGCGACGTCGGGATGGGCGGCCAGGGTCTGGCTGCGCACGACGGGCGTCAGGTAGTAGGGCGGGAAGAAGCGCTTGTCGTCCTTCAGCACGGTCAGGTCGTTGGCCTTGATCCGGCCGTCGGTCGTGAAGACCGAGATGACGTCGACGTTGCCGCCGGCGATCGCCTGATAGACCAGGCCCGGGTCCATGCCGCGCGTGCCCTTGAACGCCATGCCGTAGGTCTTGGAGAGCCCGGGCAGGGCGTCCGGCCGCACGAGGAACTCCTGCGTCGAGCCGAGGGTCAGGTCGCCGGCGTGGGTCGCGAGGTCGCTGAGCGAGGCGATGCCCAGCTTCTCCGTGTCGGCCCGGCGCATCGCCAGGGCGTAGGTGTCGTTGAAGCCGAGCGGCTTCAGCCAGGTCAGGCCGAACTGCTCCGCGTAGGCCGCCTTGACGATGCCGTAGGCCTCGTCCGGGTCGTTGACCACCTTGTGCTTGAGGATCGCGAGCAGGGCGGTGCCGGTGTACTCCGGATAGAGGTCGATCTCGCCGCTGACGATCGCCTCGTGGATCACCGAGGTGCCGCCCAGGCCGATCTTGCGGTCGACCTCGTAGCCCTTGGCCTCCAGCAGGTCGGCCAGCATGTGGGTGACGACGATGCTCTCGGTGTAGTTCTTCGAGCCGACGGTCAGCTTGTCGGCGGCCTGGGCCGGGCCGAAGAGGGACAGGGAAGCGAGCAGCGCGGCGCCGGCCAGAACCGTGCGCCGGGTCGATCCTTCGAGCATGGACTCTTCCTCCAGAGGGTTGCCGCCGAGCCGGCGTGCCGCCCGCGATCCCGCTCCCCGGCGGGGCTCGTCACGGCCCGGTCATAGTCTCCGGCCTATTTCAAAAAATCAAATAAAATCAACGACATCAGAGTGACGTCACTCTGATGTCACGCACATTCTGGGCTGGCCAGAGCGACCGGTCCGGGCCTAATCTCGCCGCTCCGGACGACACAGCGACGCGGCGAGGGACGGCGTGGCCAAACCCACCTTGATGATCTTCGGACTGGGCAACGTCGGCGGCCAGGTGCTGGAGTTCCTGGCCCGGGTGCCGAACCTCGGCTGGCGCGTCGTCACCGCGGGACGCGACGCCGAGCGGGGCCTGCGCAAGACCCGCTCGGCGATCTTCGGTGCCAGCTACCTCGGGCTCTACCCCGATATCGGCTTCCAGCGCGCGGACCTGACCGACGTCGCCGCGACGGCGGCGCTGATGAGCGCCGTGCGGCCGGATATCGTGGTCAACGCGGCGAGCTCCGCGGCCTGGTGGCTGCGCGACCTGCTGCCGCCGGCGATCCGGCGAGATCTGGTCTCGCTCGGCCCCGGCATCTGGTCGGCGGCGCACATGGCGCCGGCCTTCAGCCTGATGCGCGCGATCGAGAAGAGCGGGACCGCGCCGCTCTACCTCAACGTCTCCTACCCCGACGTGGTCAACGTCGCGCTCTGCAAGGCCGGCCCCGGCCCCTCGGTCGGCGTCGGCAACATCGACCTTCTGGTGCCGGCGATCCAGCACGTCGCGGCGCGCCGGCTCGGCGTGCCGATGCGCCACATCGTTCCCTACATCGTCGCGCACAACCACCATTCCTACGGCGTCCTGACGCGCGGCACGACGGACGGCCACGACTTCTTCCTGAAGATCGTGCTCGCGGGCACCGACGTCACCGACCGCTTCGACCGGGAGCGCCTGATGGCCGAGGTCGCGGAGACCTCGTCGATCCCCGAGGCGGCGGGCGCCAGCGCCCTGGCCGCCGGCTCGCTCTGCAAGGTGCTGCTGGCGATCATGACCGACAGCGGGGAGCGCTCGCACATCCCCGGCCCGAACGGCCTGCCGGGCGGCTATCCGGCGGTGCTCGGCGCCGGGGGCGCGCAGCTCATGCTGCCGGCGAGCCTTGGCCTCGACGAGGCCATCGCGATCAACGAGGAGGGGCAGCGGGCCGAGGGCGTCGAGACGATCGGCGGCGACGGCCGCATCGTCTTCACCGAGGCCGCGAGGCGCGTGCTGCGCGACAGCTTCGACCTCGACATCGAGGGTTTCGCGCCGGCCGAGTCGCAGCGCGTCGCCGCGCAGGTCGACCGCAGCCTCAAGGCGCTGGGCGCACGCTACGGCCTGCACAGCTGAGGCGGCGGCGCCCGGCGGCCGCCGGCCCGGGCGCTACCAGGACGACTTCTGTTCGCGCATCAGCTTCTCGGTGATCGCCTCGAGGATCCAGGTATTGCGCGAGATCTTGCCGGGCCGCCGGGCGCGCGCCTCGTCGATCAGCGAGAAGAGATAGACCGACCCGCGCAGGGTGAAGCGGAGCTCCTCCTCGGCCTGCGGCGGGGAGCCCGGACTGCTCGTCGGGGGGGAGGAACGCTCTGTCATTGGGGCTCCGGTCGGCGCAGGGGCGGGACCGACTCTAGCAGGGCGGCCTCCGGAAGCCGACGGCGACTTGCGGCGGGCGGAGGGCCGTCAGGTCTTGTTGCGGAAGCGGTCGAGCGTGACGACGTTCTCGCCGGGCTTGGCTTCGGGCTCGGCCTCGTCGTCGGCGGCCTCCTCCGGCTCCCCGGACTCCGCGCCCTCCTCTTCGCTCTCCTCGTCCTCCTCCTCGACGGCGGTCGAGGCGAACTGCAGGCCGAAGCGCACCGAGGGATCGGCGAAGGCGGCGACCGCGGCGAAGGGCACGACCAGCGTCTCCGGCACCTCGTTGAAGGTCAGGGTGACGCTGAAGCGCTCGGGCTCGACCGTCAGGTCCCAGTAGCGGTGCTGCAGCACGATCGTCATCTCGCGCGGATAGCGCTGCTTCAGCGCCGGCGAGACCTCGACCCCCGGCCAGTCGGTCCGGAAGGTCAGGTAGAAATGGTGGTCGCCGGTCAGCCCGTGCTCGGCGGTCACCTCCAGCGCCTCGCGCACGACGTTGCGCAGCGCGTTCTCGACCATCCGGTCGTATCGGAACAGATCGTCCATCATCTCGGCAGTCTAGCGACATCCGGCCGATAATAAAGGGCCCGCGAGGGCGCGGTCCGGCGGCGGCCTGGGAAGGGGGGAAGGCGGGGCGCTTCTGTTGCCAGGTGCGCCCCAAACCCCGCCTAGACGCGCTGAACGCCTAGGACTTTAGAGTCGGTTCATCCGACCGCATTACGCGGCGAGACGAGCCTCAGCATAGTTGTCGTTGGCAACTATGATTTTGGCCCGATAACGGCGGTACCATGCCGGGCGCCGATCGCATCTTTACTGCAGGTGTCGATCCTGGTTCGCCCCCGTCGGCGGGGCGGCGCCGGCTCCATCGAAGCCCTTGGCACCGCTCCCGGAAACTGGTGGAGGCGCCGGGTACTGCCCCCGGGTCCACTCTGCCTATTCCATACGCCCGTTTAGCGCCATATCCGGTTGCCCGGCAGGGATGAATGTAGGGACTTTTGCCGCCGGCGCAATATGCCGTAAGGGAGGGCGGGCTGATGGCGGCGACCGGGGATGGCGACCGGGGATGGCGACCGGGGGCGGCCGCCGGGAAGCGTCGGCAGGAGGAGATGAAAGGATGGAGCACACGCCGACGGCGGGGGTGCGGGTGCGCGAGGAGCGGCGTGGCGATGCGGCGGTCGTGGACGCGCTGATCGCGGAGGCCTTCCGCGGCCACCCCTACAGCCGCGGCCAGGAGCCGGCGGTCATGGCGGCTCTGCGCGACGGCGGTGGCGCGACCCTTTCGCTGGTCGCCGAGGAGGCCGGCGCCGTCGTCGGCCAGGTCGCGTTCTCGGCGGTCACGCTCGACGGGCGCGCGACGGGCTGGCAGTGCCTCGGCCCGCTGGCGGTCCGGCCCGACCGCCAGCGGCTCGGCATCGGCAGCGCGTTGATCCGCGAAGGCCTGGAGCGGCTGCGCGCCGCCGGCGCGGCGGGATGCCTGCTGGTCGGGGACCCGGCCTACTACGAACGCTTCGGCTTTCGCGGCTTTCCGGACCTGACGGCCCCGGGCGTGCCGGCGAGGAACCTGCTGGCTCTGCGGTTCGGCGAGGCCTTGCCGGCGGGCTCGGTCGGCTTCGACCCGGCCTTCTCGGCCGGCGAAGACCGTCCGTCCTCCTGACCTTCCTCTCGCTTGACTCGACTCTGCCGCGCGCGGAGCTTGGGACCATGCCCGTCAGCGACGACCAGCGCGCCGAGATCGCGGCGCAGCGCGGCAGCAGCCGCCCGACCCGCCGAGCCACCGTCGAGGCGCTCGAGGAGATCCTCTACGAGCCGCTGCCGGTGCTTGACCACGGCTTCGTGCGCGTCGTCGACTACATGGGCGACGACGCGGCGGTCGTGCAGGCGGCGCGTGTCTCCTACGGCACCGGCACCAAGAAGGTGCACGAGGACCGCGGCCTGATCCGCTACCTGCTGCGGCACCGCCACACCACGCCCTTCGAGATGTGCGAGCTCAAGGTCCACGTGAAGCTGCCGATCTTCGTGGCGCGCCAGTGGATCCGGCACCGCACGGCCAACGTCAACGAATACTCCGGGCGCTACTCGATCCTCGACCGCGAGTTCTACGTGCCGGCGCCCGGGCACCTGGCGGCGCAGTCGGCCGCCAACCGCCAGGGCCGGGGCGAGGTGCTGCAGGGCGCCGAGGCCGCCGAGGCCCTGGAGATCCTGAAGCGCGACGCCGAGACGGCCTACGACCACTACGAGCGGCTGCTCAACGCCCGCGAGGACGGCACGGTGCTTGACGAGGGCCGCCAGGGCCTGGCGCGCGAGCTGGCGCGCATGAACCTGCCGATCAACTTCTATACCCAGTGGTACTGGAAGGTGGATCTGCACAACCTGCTGCACTTCCTGTCGCTGCGCGCCGACGCCCACGCCCAGTACGAGATCCGGGCCTATGCCGAGGTCCTGCTCGAGGTCGTGCGGCGCTGGGTGCCGGCGACCTCGGAGGCCTTCGAGGACTACGTCTCCGGCGGCGCCCAGCTGTCGCGCCAGGGCCTCGACATCGTCCGGCGGATGCTCGCCGGCGAGGCCGTCACCCAGCCCGACAGCGGCCTTTCGCCCCGCGAGTGGCGCGAGCTGATGGCGACCCTCGGCCGCGGGGACTGACCGCCCTTCCCGGCGCGGCCGGGGGCGACGCGGTTTCCCGCGGTTGTGGGATGCTTGGGCGCCCAGGACTCTCTGCTTCCGCTATTGCACGGACCCGAAGTAGCGGGCGCCGCCGCCTAAGTGCGAACTTTGCATCCGCCCCTCGGCCGGCGCTCCCGGCAGCGCGAATTAACGGAAGGGAAAGGCAGGGCCTGTATCTGCTTTCGGCTGTAGGGCCCCGCGCCGACACATCTGCCGGGAGAGTAGTCATGCTGCGCAAGCTGCGGGTCGGAAAGATCGGGTTGCGCCTGGCCGTGGCTCTGGGCGCGACGGCGCTGCTGGCCGTCGCGGTGACCACCAGCGCGAACCTCTGGGTTGCCGCGGACCTCAGCAACCAGGCTTTCGAGCAGAAGCTGTCCGGCCTGCGTGCCCAGCTGGTAGACGCCATCGCGGCCGAGGCGCGCCGCGCGCTCTCCATGGCCTCGACCGTCGCCGAGGACACCGCGGTGCAGGAGGCCCTGGCGGCCCGTGACCGCGAGCGGCTCGCCAAGATGTTCGTGCCGCAGTTCGACAAGGTGAAGCAGGAGCACGGCGTCCGGCAGTTCCAGTTCCACCTGGCGCCGGCGACCTCGTTCCTGCGCGTCCACAAGCCGGAGAAGTTCGGCGACGACCTCTCGTCGTTCCGCTTCACCGTCGTCGAGGTCAACACCAAGGGCAAGGCCATCTCGGGCCTGGAGCGCGGCGTCGCCGGCCTCGGCATGCGCGGCGTCGTGCCGGTGACGCACGACGGCAAGCAGGTCGGCTCGGTCGAGTTCGGCCTGTCGTTCGGCCAGGCCTTCTTCGACGAGTTCACCAGGCACACCGATGCCGACGCGGCGCTCTACGTGCTGCGCGACGACAAGATCGAGACCTTCGCGACGACCTTTCCGAAGAGCGTGAGCTTCGATCCCGAGCTGCTGCGCCAGGCGGCCGGCGCGGCCAGGTCGACGATCCTGCCGCGCATGGACATCGAGGGCGTCGCGCACGCCGTGCTGCTGACGCCGATCGAGGACTTCAGCGGCAGGGTGATCGGCGTTGCCGCGGTCGGCTTCGACCGCAGCGCCATCGACGCCGCGCTGGCCTCGGGCCACCGCCTGTCGATCGCGATCGGGCTCGCCGCGCTGCTGGCTGCCCTGCTGATCGCCTGGCTGATGAACCGGCAGATCGCCAGGCCCGTCTCGGCGATCACCGAGATCATGCGCCGGCTGGCCGCCGGCGACACCACGGTCGCGATCCCCGGGCGCGAGCGGCGCGACGAGCTCGGCGCCATGGCCGAGGCGGTCCAGGTCTTCAAGGACAACGCCGTCGAGAAGCTGCGCCTCGAGGAGGAGCAGCGCGCCGCCGAGCTGCGCGCCAAGGAGGAGAAGAAGCGCGCGCTGAACGGCCTGGCCGACGGCTTCGAGGCCTCGGTCGGCAGCATCGCCGGCAGCGTCTCGACGAGCGCCGGCAAGATGGAGCAGACGGCCCAGGAGATGGCCGAGATCGCGCAGCGCACCGACCGGCGCGTCGCCGAGGTCAAGGACACCTGCGCGGGCGCCAGCGGCAAGGTGCAGACCGTCGCGACGGCGGCCGAGCAGCTCAGCGCCTCGATCTCGGAGATCTCGCAGCAGGTCGCGCGCGCCAACGAGGTCTCGCATCGCGCCGTCGAGGAGGCGGCGGCGACCGACGGCACGATCAAGGGCATGACCGAGGCCGCCGAGCGGATCGGCGAGGTCGTCAACCTGATCCAGGCGATCGCCGAGCAGACCAACCTGCTGGCGCTGAACGCGACGATCGAGGCGGCGCGCGCCGGCGAGGCCGGCAAGGGCTTCGCGGTCGTCGCTTCCGAGGTCAAGAGCCTGGCGACCCAGACCGCCAAGGCGACCGACGAGATCGCTCAGCAGATCGCCGCGATGCAGGCCGCGACCGGCGGCGCCGTCGAGGCGGTCGCCTCGATTGCCAGCCGGATCCAGCAGATCGGCGAGGTCACGACCTCGATCGCCTCGGCCATCGAGGAGCAGAGCGCCGCGACGCGGGAGATCGCCCGCAACACCCAGGAGACCGCCGGCGGCACGCGGGCGGTGTCGAGCGGCATCGAGGAGGTGCGCCAGGACGCCAGCGCCTCGAGCGAGGGCGTGCGCCGGGTCGCCGAGGCGGCCGGCGAGCTCAACGCCCAGACCGGCAAGCTGGAGAGCGAGATGCGCGCCTTCCTGGCCAAGGTGCGGACGGCCTGACGCGGCCGCCCGGGCCCTGGCGTTGCCTCAGCTGACCACGCCGGTCGGCGGGCGGCGGCGGCTGAGGCCGGTCGAGGCGTAGATCAGCACCGCGGCGAGCAGCACCAGGCCGCCGGCCAGGGTCGAGGCCGCCGGCACCTCGCCGACCAGCAGCCAGGTCAGCAGCGGGCCGAGCACGACCTCGAGCAGCGACAGCAGCGTGCCCTCGGCGACCGGCAGGACGCGGGCCCCGCGGGTGTAGAGCACCAGGCCGACGCCGAGGTTGAGCGTGCCGAGCAGCAGGGCGAAGACGGTGTCGGCGGGGGTCAGCAGGAAGGACAGGCCGCCGGCGAGGCAGAAGGTCGTCGCGAAGGCCGTGCCGAACAGCCCGCCGTAGAACACCGAGGGCAGCATGTCGGCGTTCTTGCGCCAGCGCAGCACCACCGAGTAGAGCGCGAAGCCGAGCGCCGCCGCCAGGCCCAGGATGTCGCCCAGCGAGCCGCCGCCGGCGAGGCCGTCCGAGACCATGATGCCGACGCCGACCAGGGCGACGGCCATCGCGACCCAGGTCGTGCGTCGCACCCGCTCGCCGAGCAGGAACTGGCCGAGCACGGCGCCGAGGATCGGCGAGCAGGACAGCAGGAACAGCACGTTGGCGACCGTCGTCGTGGTGATCGCCAGGACGTAGATCGAATAGGTGAAGCCGATGCAGAGCCCGGCCAGGGCCGCCGGCCAGCCGGCCGAGCGCAGCAGCGGCAGCGCGCGGCGCCCCTCGGTCAGCGCCAGATAGAGGCAGAGGAAGACGACCAGAGAGGCCGAGCGGTAGAACAGGATCTGCCAGGCGTCGGCGGCCTGGATGAAGCGGACCAGCGGGCCGCCGATCGACCAGAACAGCGTCGCCAGCAGCACCATCGCCCGGCCCCTGGCCAGGCGCGCGCCCTCCTCGTCGAAGCCGGCCATCAGCGTCGTCATGGGACGCGATCATGAGGCCGTCGGGTACCGAACGGCCACGGCTTTTTTCGCGGCCGCGGCCGCCGCGGCCTATTGCGGGGTCATGCCGCGCAGGCGCTCGGAGCGGCGGCGCAGCAGTTCGAGCACCGTCATCAGGGCGATCGAGACGACGATCAGGCAGGTCGCCACGGCCAGGATCGCGGGGCTGATCTGCTCGCGGATGCCCGACCACATCTGGCGCGGGATCGTGTACTGCTCGGGGTTGGGGGCGATGAACAGCACGACGACGACCTCGTCGAAGGAGGTCACGAAGGCGAAGAGCGCGCCGGAGATCACGCCGGGCAGGATCAGCGGCATGATGACCTTGCGGAAGGTCGTCGCCGGGTTGGCGCCGAGCATTGCCGAGGCGCGGATCAGCGACTGGTCGAAGCCGATCAGCGTCGCCGTCACCGTGATCACCACGAAGGGCGTGCCGAGCGCCGTGTGCGCCAGGATGATGCCGAGCAGCGAGCCGGTCAGGCCGACGCTGGCGTAGAAGAAGTAGATGCCGGCCGCCGTGATGATCAGCGGCACGACCATCGGCGAGATCAGCACCGACATGATGAAGGTGCGCGCCGGCATGTGGCTGCGCGACAGGCCGAGCGCCGCCAGGGTGCCGAGGACGGTCGCCAGCAGCGTCGCGAAGAAGGCGACGATGATCGAGTTCTCGACCGACTGCATCCAGCGGGCGTCGTTCAGGAACAGGTGGTACCAGCGCGTCGAGAAGGCCGAGGCGTGCAGCGTCAGCATCTCGTGGGTGAAGGTGAAGTAGGGCTCCGCGTTGAACGACAGCGGGATGATGATCAGGATCGGCGCGATCAGGAACAGGAACACGCAGCCGCAGAGCACCCGGAACAGGACGTACCAGATCTTCTCGATCGGGCTGGCGTAGCTCGGCAGGGTGGTCAGGACGGACATGGCGGTTCCTCCTCAGCCGAGCGAAAGCTTCTCGACGCCGACCAGGCGGTTGTAGAGCGCGTAGAGCAGCAGCACGCCGGCCAGCAGGATGCCGCCGAGCGCCGCGGCCAGGCCCCAGTTCAGCGACTTCTGCATGTGGAAGGCGATGAAGTTGGAGATCATCTGGCCGGTGCGGCCGCCGACCAGGGCCGGCGTGATGTAGTAGCCGATCGACAGGATGAAGACGAGCAGCGCGCCGGCGCCGACCCCGGGCAGGGTGTTCGGCGCGTAGACCTTCCAGAAGGCCAGGAAGCGCGGCGCGCCCAGCGACATCGCGGCACGCATGTAGCTCGGCGAGATGGTCTTCATCACCGAATAGAGCGGCAGCACCATGAAGGGCAGCAGGATCTGCGTCATCGCGACCAGGGTGCCGGTCTGGTTGTAGATCATCTGGATCCGGCCGTCGTCGGAGATCAGGCCGAGCCAGACCAGGATGTCGTTGAGCACGCCCTCCTTGCCGAGGATCACGATCCAGGAGGTCGTGCGCACCAGCAGCGAGGTCCAGAAGGGCAGCAGGACCATGATCATCAGCAGGTTGCTGGTGCGGATCGGCAGGGTCGCGAGGAAGTAGGAGATCGGGTAGCCGAGCAGCAGGGTCAGCAGGGTGACCAGCAGCGACATCCAGAGCGTGCGGATGAAGATCGGCACGTAGATCTGCGTCTCCTCCGGCGCCATCACGATATTGCCGTGGTCGTCGTACTGCCGGTCCGTGGCGGCCAGGTACTGCAGGATCGAATAGGCGTGGCCGAGGCGCTCGATCGTCGCCCAGGTGTTGAGCTTGCCCCAGTCGGGGTTCTCCTGGATGAACCAGTCGCGCCAGCTGGTCACGTTCTTGGCGTCGTCGATGTGCCGGGCGGTGCGCGTGAAGATGCTGCGCAGGCCGCCCTCCTCGAAATTCACCCGGGTCGCGACCTGGCCGATCGTGCGGTCCTCGCGGGTCTGCTTCATGTCGACCGCGAAGGCGGCGAAGACCGACTCGGGCGGCAGCTGGTCGCGGTCGGTCCAGTCCTTGAAGGCGGTCACGGTGTTCGGCAGCAGGGTCACGATGGTGTCGTCGTAGATGCTGCGCCAGAGCATCTGGGCGATCGGGTAGATGAAGGTGACCGCCAGGAAGACGAGCAGCGGCGTCACCAGCAGGAAGGCGCGGATCTTCGCGCGGCGCTCGGCGCGGTGCAGCGCCCGACGCAGCGGCGTGCCGTCCGCCGTGGTCAGCCCCTGCAGCTCGTCGATCGTCGCCTGCGCCATCTCGGAAGTCCCTGACGGAATGAGGAAGGGCAAGAGGGCTGCCGGCGGGCAGGACAGCCCGCCCGCCGGCAGCGGCTCAGGTTACTGCGCCAGCCAGGCGGCGAAGCGCTCGTTCAGCTGGTCCTGGTAGTCGGCCCAGAACTCGAAGTCGTTCTGCAGCGCATTCTTGAAGTTGTCCGGGCTGGTCGGCATGTTCGGCCCCATCTTCATGTCCGAATCGTGGAAGTTGCCGATCAGCGGCACCGACGACTTGCGGGCCGGACCGTAGGAGATCCAGGAAGCCTGGTCGGCCAGACGCTGCGTGTCGGTCGAGAACTTGACGAAGTCCAGGGCTTCCTTGGCGTGCGGCGCGCCCTTCGGGATGACCCAGAGGTCGAGGTCCCAGACCTGGCCGTCCCAGACGATGACGAAGGGCTTCTTCTCGCTGGCCACGGCGTTGAAGATGCGGCCGTTGTAGGCGGTGGTCATGGCGACCTCGCCGTCGGCCAGCATCTGCGGCGGCTGGGCGCCGGCCTCCCACCAGATGACGTCCTTCTTGATCGTGTCGAGCTTCTTGAAGGCGCGGTCGACGCCCTCGGGGGTCGAGAGCACCTGGTAGACCTTGTCGGCCGGCACGCCATCGGCCATCAGGGCGAACTCGAGGTTGACCTTCGGGCCCTTGCGCATGGCGCGCTTGCCGGGGAACTTCTTGGTGTCGAAGAAGTCGGCGATGGTCTTCGGCTTCTCGCCCGGGAACTTGGTCGCGTCGTAGGCGTAGATCGTCGACCAGACGATCGTCGCGACCGAGCAGTCGGTCAGCGTGCCGGGCAGGAAGTCCTGCCGGGCCGGCGTGCCGTCCGGGGCCGGCGGCAGCATCGAGGAGTCGATCGGCTCCAGCAGGCCCTCGTCGCAGCCGCGCACCGCGTCCGACAGCTCGACGTCGACGACGTCCCAGGTCACGTTGTTGGCCTCGACCTGCGCCTTGATCTCGGCGAGGCCGCCGTTGTAGTCGGCCGAGACGATCGGGATGCCCGTCTTCTTGGTGAAGGGCTTGTGATAGGCCTCGACCTGGCTCTTGGTGTAGGCGCCGCCCCAGGACACGACGGTCAGCGGCTCGGCGGCCTTGGCGGCGCCCGCGACGAAGGCCGCGAGCCCGACCGCCAGGACGGTCGTCTTAAGCAGGTTACTCATTACCTCAGCTCTCCCTGTTGAAACGGCCGGTTGGGTCGCCCGGCCTCTCGGATCCGTCCCCTGGCGGGAGCGGCCTCCCTCTCCGACCGCCCGTGCTCGGGTGCCTGGGCTCAGGCGTCGAGCGCGCGGCAGTCCTCGATCGCCCAGCCGAGCTTCACCCGGCTGCCTCGCTGCAGCGACGAGTGGCCCTGGGCGTTCGGTACCTTGACGACGAAGTCGTCGCTGCCCGCGAGGCTGCAGCGGGTGCGGATGTGGTCGCCGAGATAGATCAACTCCTCGACCTTGGCGTCGAAGACGTTCGGCAGCGCGCCTTCCGGCGGGTTGATCTGCACCCGCTCGGGGCGCAGCGACAGCGTCGTCGGACTGCCTTCGCCGGAGACGTTGACCGGCAGCGCCTGGACCTGGCTGCCGCTGTCCAGCGTGACGAGGCAGGCATTCGAGCCGTTCAGCTTGGCGACCTTGCCGTTCAGCCTGTTGTTCTCGCCGATGAACTGGGCGACGAAGGCGTTCTTCGGCCGCTCGTAGAGGTCGGACGGCGTCGCCAGCTGCTGGATCACGCCGTCGTGGAAGACCGCGATGCGGTCCGACATGGTCAGCGCCTCGGACTGGTCGTGGGTCACGTAGACGACGGTGATGCCGAGCTGCTCGTGCAGGTGCTTGATCTCGAGCTGCATGTGCTCGCGCAGCTGCTTGTCGAGCGCGCCGAGCGGCTCGTCCATCAGCACCAGCGTCGGCTCGAAGACCAGGGCGCGGGCCAGCGCCACGCGCTGCTGCTGGCCGCCGGACAGCTGGGCCGGCCGCCGGTTGCCGAAGCTGCCGAGCTGGACCATGTCCAGGGCCCGCTGGACGCGCTCGGCGACCTCGCTCCTGCCCTTGCGCCGGACCTGCAGCGGGAACGCCAGGTTCTCGCTCACCGTCATGTGCGGGAACAGGGCGTAGTTCTGGAACACCATGCCGATGTCGCGCTTGTGCGGCGGCACGTTGTTCAGCCGCTTGCCGCCCAGCTCGATGTCGCCGTGCGTCGGCGTCTCGAAGCCTGCCAGCATCATCAGCGTGGTCGTCTTGCCAGAGCCCGACGGCCCGAGGAGGGTCAGAAACTCCCCCCGGCTGATGTCGATGTTGAGGTTCTTTACGACCAGCGTTTCGCCGTCGTAGCTCTTCTGGACGTCCGTGAATCGTACGAGTACGTCGTTCTTTCTTGCCATTCCCTGCCACCGGCTCCCGCGTCGCTCGTGATCCCCCGCGTCCGCACAGCCGTTTCTTGTCTGATGCCCTTATGTCTTTTCGGTATGGCTGTCTTGCTGCAGCCCGATGGTTCGGATGCTATTTCAACGGCGCCGTGATTTCGAGTCAGTTTTTGGGCAGTGCACAAAAGCGGGGCCGCGAGCCGCCCGCCGAGCGACGATAGACCACGCCAACCCTCGCCCCGCCGCCGCAGCGGGAGGAGAAGGTGCCTGTCGAGCCGGCGACTGCCGGGGGCGTCACGCGGCGCGGCGGAGCCCGAGTTCCGACCAGATGGTCTCGAGCGCGAACAGCAGCTCGTCCATCTCCTGCGGGCCGTGCAGCGGCGAGGGCGTGAAGCGCAGCCGCTCGGTGCCGCGTGCCACGGTCGGATAGTTGATCGGCTGGACGTAGATCGCGAAGCGCTCCAGCAGCGCGTCGCTGACCGCCTTGCAGAGCCGGGCCTCGCCGATCAGCAGCGGCACGATGTGGCTCTCGCTCTCGATCATCGGCAGGCCGGCGGCGCGGAAGCGGCGCTTCAGCTCCGCGGCGTTGGCCTGGTGCTGCCGCCGCTCGGCGTCGCTCGTCTTGAGGTGCCGCACGCTGGCCAGCGCCCCGGCGGCCAGCACCGGCGCCAGCGAGGTCGTGAAGATGAAGCCGCTGGAATAGGAGCGCACGAAGTCGACCAGCGCCGCCGAGCCGGCGATGTAGCCGCCCATCACGCCGAAGGCCTTGGCCAGCGTGCCCTCGATCACGGTCAGGCGGTCCATCAGGCCCTCGCGCTCGGCGATGCCGCCGCCGCGCGGGCCGTAGAGGCCGACCGCATGGACCTCGTCCAGGTAGGTCATGGCGCCGTGCCGGTCCGCGACGTCGCAGATCTCGCCGATCGGCGCGACGTCGCCGTCCATCGAGTAGACGCTCTCGAAGGCGACCAGCTTCGGCCGCTCCGGCGCGAGGGCGGCGAGGCGGCGGTCCAGGTCCTCGGGATCGTTGTGCCGGAACACCTGCTTCTCCGCCCGGCTGTGGCGGATGCCCTCGATCATCGAGGCGTGGTTCTTCTCGTCCGACAGCACGACGCAGTCCGGCAGCTGGGAGGCCAGGGTGCCCAGGCTGGCCCAGTTCGAGACGTAGCCGGAGGTGAACAGCAGCGCGCCCTCCTTGCCGTGCAGCTCGGCGAGCTCGCGCTCCAGCAGGACGTGCAGGTGGTGGGTGCCCGAGATGTTGCGGGTGCCGCCGGCGCCGGCGCCGTAGCGCGCGACCGCCTGCTGCATCGCCTCGATGACCGCCGGATGCTGGCCCATGCCCAGATAGTCGTTCGAGCACCAGACCGTGATCGGGCGCGGCGCGTCCCCGCCGTCGTGGCTCAGCGCCCCGGGGAAGCTGCCGGCACGGCGCTCCAGCTCGGCGAAGACGCGGTAGCGGCCTTCGGCCTTGAGGGCGCGCAGGCGCTGTTCGAAGAAGGCGTCGTAATCCATCGTGCGCTCGATACCGTTGTGTGTCGTGTCGGGCTCCGGGAAGCCCTGTCTGTACCTAAGCCTGCCCCCCGGATCGTGAAAGTCTCGTGAGCATCAGCGAAAAGTCTCGCAGATTGCCGCCTGCCGGGGCAATGAAGGATGCTCGCGAGGCGGCGCCCTGCCGCAGTCGGGTAGCCAGAGTCGGACAGCAAGCAGAGGCAGCCGATGGATGGTCTTTTGACGGTTCGGCCGGTTCGACGCAGTGACCTGCATCAACTGGCCCTGATGATGGTCGAGCTGCACCGGCACCTGGAGCTGCCGCCCTCGCCGGCGACGCCGGCGCTGCTCGAGGCGCAGCTGTTCGCCGAGCACCCGCCGTTGGCCTGCCTGGTCGCCGAGCGCGGCGGCGCGCTGGTCGGCTACGCCGCCTACTGCGACCTCTACAACAGCGACTACATGGCGCAGGGCTTCTGGCTCTGCGACCTCTTCGTCGAGCCGGGCGGGCGCAGCGGCGGCGCCGGGCGGGCGCTGCTCGCCGAGCTGTCGCGCCTCGCCGTCGACCAGGGCCGCGTCTCGATCTGGTGGGGCGTCCACCGCAGCAACATCCGGGCGATCGGCTTCTACGACCGGATCGGCGCCGGCGACTTCAAGGTCGACCTGCGCGAGCTGGAGACCGAGGCGCTGCAGGCCCTGGCTGCCGAGGCGCGCGGCCTGGCCAGCGACAGCGCGGCCTGAGGCCGGGCCTGGAATGGCCCCCGATCCGTCGACCCACAGCCTGTCGGAGGAGACCCGGTGATGCCGGAAGGAAACAGCTTCGTCGACCGCGACCTCGCGGATGCCGAGTTCCGCAACGTCTCGCTGAAGGGCGCACGCTTCGAGGATGTCTCGCTTGCCGGCGCGCGCTTCGACGACATCGACTTCAGCGGCGCCGAGATCGGCCGCAACTGCAACTTCGCCGGCATGACCGTCGCCGGGGTGCCGCTGGCCGAGCTGTTCGACGCCTACAGGAAGCAGAAGGCCGGGCGGGACTGACCCGCCCGGCCCCCACTGGAACCCTCTGGCGCCGGAACCCCCTGGCGCCGAAGCGTTACTCGGCGGCCATGCCCTTGCTGTTGGCCCAGTCGAGCGTCTCGGCCAGCGCCGTCTCGAAGCGGTCGAGCAGCTCGTTCATCTGCGCCTCGTCGATGATCAGCGGCGGGCAGAAGGCCACCGTGTCGCCGAGGTTGCGCAGGATCAGGCCGTGCTCCTGGCAGCGGTCGAAGCAGTACTGGCCGACCGCACCGGCCGGGTCGAAGGGCGCCTTGGTCTTCTTGTCGGCGACGAACTCGACGGCGGCGATCATGCCGACGCCGCGGACCTCGCCGACCAGCGGATGGTCGGCCAGGGCGCGCAGCCGGCGCTGCAGGATCTCGCCCTGCTTCGCGGCGTTGGCGACCAGGTCCTGCTCCTCGATGATCTTGATGTTCTCGAGGGCGACGGCGGTCGCGGCCGGATGGCCCGAGGCGGTGAAGCCGTGGCCGAAGGTGCCGATCTTGGCGGTGTTGTCGGCGATGCCGTCGTAGACCTTCTGGTTCATCAGCAGGGCCGAGAGCGGCAGGTAGGACGAAGTCAGCGCCTTCGACATCACCACCATGTCCGGCTCGATGCCGTAGAGGTTGCTGCCGAACAGCTTGCCGGTCCGCCCGAAGCCGTTGATCACCTCGTCGGCGATGATCAGCACGTCGTGCTTGCGGCAGACCTTCTGGATCTTCTCCCAGTAGGTCGCCGGCGGCACGATCACGCCGCCCGCGCCCATCACCGGCTCGCCGATGAAGGCAGCGACCGTGTCCGGGCCCTCGCGCTGGATCATCTCGTCGAGCTGCCCGGCGAGCCGGCTGGCGAACTCCTCCTCGCTCTCGCCCTCCCAGGCGTAGCGATAGTGGTGCGGGCAGGCGGTGTGCATGATGTTCGCGATCGGCAGGTCGAAGTCGCGGTGGTTGTAGGGCAGGCCGGTCAGGCTGCCCGACGCGATCGTGATGCCGTGATAGCCCTTGATGCGGGCGATGATCTTCTTCTTGTGCGGCCGGCCGAGCGCGTTGTTGTAGTACCAGACCAGCTTGACCGCGGTGTCGTTCGCCTCGGAGCCGGACGAGGTGTAGAACACCTTGCTCATCTTGCCGGGCGCCAGCTGCAGCAGCTTCTCCGACAGCGCGATCGAGGGCTCGTGGCTCTTGTGCGCGAAGGAGTGGTAGTAGGGCAGCTTGGCGAGCTGGTCGGCCGCGGCCTTGACCAGGCGCGGCTGGCCGAAGCCGACGGCGACGCTCCACAGGCCCGCGAGACCCTCGATGTACTGCTTGCCGGCGGTGTCGTAGACGTAGATGCCCTCGCCGCGCTCGATCACCATGGCGCCCTTCTCTTCGTGCTTGCGGGCGTTGGTGTAGGGATGCAGGTGGACCGCGACGTCGCGGAACTCGGGGGAATTGGCGCGGGAGGCCATGGCGGAAGCTCCGAAATCCGGTGGTGGAGGAAGTCGGCGCGTAGCCTAGTCCGCGACCCGGGCGGCAGCAAGCGGAGCGAGGGCGGGAAGCCCGACAGCAGGGGAGACATGCGCAAATGACGAGGATCTGCGTGGCCGGAGCGACCGGCTGGACCGGCAGGGCGGTCGCGGCGGCGGCGCTCGACGCCGCGGACGTGACGCTGGTCGGCGCGGTCGCGCGCCGCGCCGCCGGCCAGGACATCGGCGAAGCCCTGGGCCGCCCGTCCGCCGGGGTCGCGATCAGCCCCTCGGTCGAGGCGGCGCTGCAGGCGGCCGAGGCCGAGGTGCTGGTCGACTACACCCATCCGACCACGGTCAAGGCCCACACCCTGACCGCCCTCGCGAGGGGCGTGTCGGTGGTCGTCGGCACCTCGGGGCTGACCGCCGAGGACTATGCCGAGCTCGACGCGGCGGCGCGGGCGGCCGGGCGCGGCGTGCTGGCCTCGGGCAACTTCGCGATCACCGCGGCCCTGGTCAGCCACTTCGCGCTGATCGCGGCGCGCTTCATCGAGCACTTCGAGATCATCGACTATGCCAAGGCGGCCAAGCCCGACGCGCCGAGCGGCACGGCGCGCGAGCTGGCCGAGCGGCTCGGCGAGGTCCGCAAGCCGCGGATCGACCACCCGATCGACCAGACCATCGGCCCGAAGGAGCTGCGCGGCGGCTCGATCAACGGCGTGCAGGTCCATTCGGTCCGGCTGCCGACCTACACCGCCTCGGTCGACGCGCTCTTCACCGTGCCCGGCGCCCGCCTCAAGCTGACCCACGACGCCGGCACCGACGCGAGCGTCTATGCCCAGGGCACGCTGCTGGCGGCGCGCAGGGTCGGCGGCTTCGTCGGCCTGAAGCGCGGCCTCGACCAGCTGCTGTTCGAGTAGCGGGTCGTCCGGCCCCTCGGGCGGGGGAGCGGGCCCGCCCTCTGCGACCCCCGGGGCGCCCCCCGGGGCCGCTCGGTCACGGGCGCCGGGGCTCGATCACGCTGAGACGGAAGGGGCCGGCCTCGGCTGCGGCATCGGCGACCGCATCGTTGACCTGGGCGAGGCTGAAGCGCGTGACGCTGAACGCCTCGAGCGGGACCAGGCCGGCCCTGACCAGGGCGATCAGCCGGGGCACGGCGGCGCGCGGATACATCCATTGCCCGCGCAGGGTGATGTCGTTGCGCATCAGCTGGCGGTAGGGCAGCTCCAGTCCGACATCCGATCCGCCCATCAGCACGATCGTGCCACCGGGACGGACGGACAGCGCCGCCGCCCGCACCGGCGCCGCGTCGGGCAGCGGCGGCAGGATGTCGAGCACGCAGTCGATCGCCCGGTCGCCCGCCTCCTGCAGGTGGCTGCGGTCGGCTTCCTCGTCTCCCGAGAGCGCCACGGTCCGGACCCTCCGGCCGAAGCGGTCGCGCAGCTCCGCCAGTCGCTCCGCGTTGCGCCCGGGCGCGATCACGCGGGCGGCGCCCATCGCCAGGGCCAGGGCCACGGCGGCGCTGCCGAAGTGTCCCGTCGCGCCGCTGACCAGGGCGGTCTGGCCGGGCTGCAGGCCGCCGGCGAGCAGGCCGCCGTAGGGCACGAGAAAGGAGCCGAGGGCGCACCAGGCCGCGGCCCGCTCCTCGTCGATCGCACCCAGGGCGAAGGCGTTTTCCAGCGGCACGCGCATCCGCTCGGCGAAGGCGCCGTCGTGGAAATGGCCGTGCAGACGCTGCGCCCCGGCGCTCGGCGCGGCCCATCCGTGGAGCAGGATGTCGGGGGCCTGGGCGGCGTCGCGGCTGCGGATCGTCGGGTCGCAATAGACCCAGTCGCCGGGCTCGAGACGCGTCGCGTCCGGCCCGGCCTCGATCACGCGGCCGATCGCGCCGCAACCCGGGACGACCGGCAGCCGCAGCCCATGGGGCCGGACGTTGGCGAAGACCTCGTCGGCATAGGAGAGCACCGGCACCGCGATCACCTCCACGGCGGCCTCGCCGGGAGCCGCGACCGGGTCGGGCAGGGTCTCGACGCTCAGGGCGGCACCGAACTCTCTCAGGACGGCGGCTCTCATGTGCGCTCCTCTCGTTGTGTCGCCCACAGCTAGCAGCCCTTCCGATCCCATCCAGAGCTGGTATCATCCTAGGATCATGGCGGCCTACCCGAACGTCGCACTCGGCGAGTTCCTGCGCGCGCGGCGCGAGCGGCTCGACCCGGAGGAGCTCTCGCTGACCAGCCTGCGCCGGCGCAGGACGGCGGGCTTGCGCCGCGAGGAGGTGGCCGAGCGCGCCGGCATCGGCGTCGACTGGTACGTCCGGCTCGAGCAGGGGCGCTCCGCCTCGCCGCCGATGGCGACGATCGATGCTCTCGCCCGCGCGCTCTGCCTCGACGAGATCGAGCACGACCACCTGCGGGCCCTGGCGCGGAACGCGCCGGCGCGCGCCTTCCGGCGCGAGACCGTGCCCGAGGTCCTCCGCATCCTCGTGTCGAGCCTGCAGGAGCCGGCCTACGTCACCGGGCAGCGCTGGGACGTGCTTTTCTGGAACGCGGCCGCGTCGGGCCAGCTGGTCGACTTCGACGGGATCGCGGAGGACAGGCGGAACATCCTGCTCTTCATGTTCCTGGATCCCGCCGCGCGGCGGCTCTTCGGGGCCCGGTGGCCGGCGACGGCCCGGCGCATGGTGGCCCAGTTCCGCAAGACCTACGACCACTGGGCGACCGACGGCGCGTTCAAGAGCCTCGCCGCGCAGCTGACGAAAGAGAGCCCCGACTTCGCGACCTGGTGGCGAGCACACCAGGTCGGGGCGAGCGAAGGCGGCGCCAAGACGCTCTACCGGCAGGCGGATGCCAGGTCCTACGTCTACGGGAGCTTTCAGGTCGCGGACAGTCCCGAGCTGCGGCTGACGATCTATTCGCCGCTCCGGCCGGGACCGGCCGCCTCGCCGCCTACAGCTTGACCTTCATGCGCGGGCCGGCCTCGACGAAGCCGAGGCGGCGGTAGAAGGCCCAGGCGCGGCTCGCATCCGGCGCGTCGTCGGCGTGCGGCGCGGTCAGCTCCAGGCGGGTCCAGCCGGCGGCGCGGCCGTGCTCGGCGGCGCGGGCGATCAGCCGGGCGCCGAGCTGGCGCGAGCGCCAGGCCGGCTCGACGTAGAGCTCGGCGACCTCGCCGAAGCGGCCACGCGCGAAGACCGCGCCCAGCTCGGTCAGGGTGATCAGGCCGGCCGGCGTGCCGTCGGCCTCCTCGGCCAGATAGGCGGCGAAGCCCGGCCCCTCGTCGAACAGGCGCCCGGCGGCCTCGCTCAGCGTCTCGACCGGCAGCAGCTGGTCCGGCGGCATGATGCCGGCGAGCAGGCGGTGGACCAGGCTGCCGATGGTCCCGGCGTCGGCCCTGGTCGCCGCCCGGATCGTGCAGTCGGGCTCGGCGGGCAGCGGCGCGAGCGGGTCGGAGGGGGCGCGTGTCGTCATGGCGTGGGTCCGGCGTCAGCTGGGGCCCGACCGGCCGCTCGGCGGTCCGGGCGCAGCCCCAGCTTTTCTAGGGGGCGGGTGAGAATAACTGTCTTGATCGCCGCCGCGCCGCTATCCGCTAATGGCAGCGGGCGCACGACGGGAGGGGCGATGCTGACGCTCTACGACTACCTGGACTCGGGCAACGGCTACAAGGTGCGGCTGCTGCTGGCGCAGCTCGGCCGGCCCTGCGAGCGGATCGAGCTCGACATCGACCGCGGCGAGACGCGCACGCCCGACTTCCTGGCGATCAATCCGAACGGCCGCATCCCGGCCCTGGTGCTCGACGACGGCCGGCCGCTCGCCGAATCGAACGCCATCCTCTGCTATCTCGCCGAGGGCACGCCCTTCCTGCCGGCCGATCCCTACGAGCGGGCGCTGGTCATGCAGTGGCTGTTCTTCGAGCAGTACAGCCACGAGCCCTACATCGCCGTCGCGCGCTACCTGCTGCGCCACCTGCCGGCCGACCACCCGCGCCGGGCGCGGCTGCCCGAGCTGCGCGAGCGCGGCCATCAGGCCCTCGCGGTCATGGAGGGCCACCTCGCCGGCAACGCCTTCTTCGTCGGCGGCCGCTACTCGATCGCCGACATCGCGCTCTACGCCTACACGCACGTCGCCGCCGACGGGGGCTACGACCTCTCGGGCTATCCGGCCCTGGGCGCCTGGCTGCAGCGCATCGCGGCCCAGCCCGGGCATCGCGGCCTGTTCGACCTGGCCGAGGGGTGACCGCGGGCTAGCGTGCCGCGCCGGGCCGCTGTTATAGAGCGGACCGGTTCGGGGATCCGGCCGGCGGCGCGTCCCGCCGGGCTTCCGAGCCGGTCCGCTCGTCACGGGCAGCCCTGGAATCCGGATTGGTGTCGCCGCTCGTCGTCCTGTTCGTCAAGGCCCTGGTCGGCGGCTTCGTCGTCGCCGTGCCGGTCGGCGCGATCGGCGCGCTCTGCCTGCGCCGGGCGCTGCAGGGCCTGTGGGTCGTCGGCCTGGTGACCGGCTTCGGCGCGGCGGTCGCCGACACCATCCTGGCGGTCGGCGCGGTCTTCGGCCTGTCGCTGGTCACCGACTTCCTGTGGCAGTACCAGGAGTGGCTGCGCCTGCTCGGCGGGCTGTTCCTGCTGGTCTTCGGCATCCGGATGATCGGCCAGAGCCGCACGCTGATCGACCGGGTGACCCACGGCGCGCCGACCGCGACCGCGCCCTCGGTCAAGCTCGACAAGGCCGGCAGGGGACTGGTCGCCGGCTTCGGCCTGACCATCATCAATCCGGCGACGCTGTTGGCCTTCGTCGGCGTCTTCGCCGGCCTCGGCCTGCTCCACGACCGGCCGCAGGGCCTGCTCGCCAACGGCATGGTGGTGGTCGGCGTCTTCGCCGGCTCGATGGCCTGGTGGAGCGTGCTGACCGGCGGCGTCGCCGCCGTGCGCCACCACATCCCGCCGCGCACGGTCGGTCTCGTCAACGCCGGCCTCGGGCTATTGGTCGCAGGCTTCGGGGTCGGCGCGCTGGTCTCCTTTGCAGACATGACCTTCTTCTGAAGGCGCGGGCCGATGCGGCTCGCCGGCGCCGTGGCGAGAGGTCGAATCCAGCGATTGCAAGGTCTTGTGCGCTGCGGCGATTTCCGCTTGTAACCGAACTATCGCGGCGGCAAGGTTACGGCTTCCGAACGGCTGACCCCGGTCGTTCCCGTCGGAACATCCGAACGGCGCACCGCAGAAAAGCGGGGTGACGCACGGCATCCGGATCAACGGATGCCTTGGAACTGAGGCAACAGGGAGACAATTATGCGATTCCGCACAGGTCTCATGGCGGCCGCGGCTCTGGCCGCCGCCGTCGCCTTCGCCACGACCGGCGAGGCGAAGACCTTCCGCTACGCGACCACCGGCGACATTCTCGGCCTGGACCCCCACATCAACAACGAGGGTCCGACCAACACGATGAAGGGAAACATCTACGGTTCCCTGCTGCATCGTAAGGCAGACCTGTCGCTCGAGCCGGACCTCGCCACCGAGTGGAAGGCCGTCGACGACACCCACTGGCGCTTCAAGCTGCGCCAGGGCGTGAAGTTCTCGAACGGCGATCCCTTCACCGCCGACGACGTGATCTTCTCCTTCAAGCGCCAGACGCAGGAGGCCTCCGACATGGCCTTCGCGCTGTCGTCCGTGAAGGACATCAAGAAGATCAGCGACTACGAGATCGAGATCGAGACCAAGGGTCCGGACCCGATCCTGCTGCTCAACATGCCGAACTTCTTCATCGTCGATAAGAAGTTCATGGAAGAGAACAACGCCGTCGAGGTCGTCAAGGGCGCCGGCAAGACCAACTGGGCCAACCTGCACGCCAACGGCACCGGCCCCTTCATGGTCAAGGAGTGGGTCCAGGACAACCGCCTGGTGCTCGAGCGCAATCCCAACTACTGGGGCAAGGACAAGCTCGAGACCAACGTCACCGAGGCGATCTTCACGCCGATCCCGAACGACGCGACCCGCGTCGCCGCCCTGCTCTCGGGCGAGATCGACATGATGTACCCGGTGCCGCTGCAGGACGTGCAGCGCCTGGAGTCGGACCCGAACGTCAAGGTCCAGCAGGGCCCCGAGCTGCGCACGATCTTCCTGGGCATGGACCAGTGGCGCAAGGAGTCGCTCGACATGCCCGGCTCCGGCAAGAATCCCTTCCTGGACGTGCGGGTGCGCGAGGCCTTCGCCCACGCCATCGACCTGAAGGCGATCCACCGGGTCGTGATGCGCGGCGCCTCGACGCCGACCGGCGAGATGATCGCTCCGGGCATCAACGGCTTCCAGGAGGACCTGAACACGCCCTACAAGTACGACCCGGCGCTGTCCAAGAAGCTGCTCAAGGAGGCCGGCTACGAGAAGGGCTTCCCGGTCACCTTCGACTGCCCGAACGACCGCTACGTCAACGACGAGGCGATCTGCACGGCGATCGTCCCGATGCTCGAGCGCATCGGCATCAAGGTGACCCTGAACGCCCAGACCAAGTCGCTGCACTTCAACAAGATCGGCTCGGCCTCGGGCAACAACACCAGCTTCTACATGCTGGGCTGGACCCCCGGTTCCTACGACGCCTACAACGTCCTGCAGAACATCATGACGATGGACGGTGCGGGCCAGGGCGCCTGGAACTGCGGGCGCTACAGCAACCCGAAGGTCGAGCAGCTGACCGACCAGATCGCGGTCACGGTCGACGAGAAGAAGCGCAACGAGATGATCCACGAGGCCTTCAAGATCCATAAGGACGACGTGGGCCACATCCCGCTGCATCAGCAGGCGCTGGCCTGGGGCTACCGCTCCGACAAGGTGGCGAAGATCATCCAGCGCCCGTTCAACGACGTCGACCTGCGCTACGTCACGATGAAGTAGCGCCCGTCAGGGCCAGCACGACGGCCCGGGTGCGCAAACGCCCGGGCCGTCGGCTTTTTCGATCCAGGCAGGATCGCATCCTCGAAGCTCTCGCGCAGGACAGGGCCGCCCATCCATGTTCGCCTTCATCGTCCAGCGTCTGTTCCAGGCGGTGCTCGTCATGCTGGTCGTCGGCTTGATCAGCTTCGCGCTGTTCCGCTTCACCGGCGACCCGGTCAACAACATGCTCGGCCAGGAGGCGACGATCGAGCAGCGCCAGGCGCTGCGCGAGAAGCTCGGCCTCAACGATCCCGTGCCGATGCAGTTCTTCAAGTTCCTGGTCAACGCCAGCCAGGGCGAGTTCGGGCTCAGCTACCGGGTCGGCAAGCCGGTCGAGGAGCTGATCGCCACGGCGCTGCCGGCGACCCTTGAGCTGGTCTTCGTCTCGGCCCTGATGGCGCTGCTGATCGGCGTGCCGATGGGCGTCTATACGGGCTTGAAACGCCACGCTCCGCTCAGTCGGATGTTCCTCACCGTCTCGCTGGTCGGCGTCTCGCTGCCGACCTTCGTGATCGGCATCCTGATGATCCTGGTGTTCGGCGTCTGGCTGGGCTGGCTGCCGACCTTCGGGCGCCAGGGCCTCGTCGACCTCGGCTTCTGGGAGACCGGCCTCCTGACCCTCAAGGGCTGGAGCTTCCTGATCATGCCGGCCTTCACGCTGGCGCTGTTCCAGCTGACCCTGATCATGCGGCTGGTGCGCGCCGAGATGCTCGAGGTGCTGCGCACCGACTACATCAAGTTCGCCAAGGCACGCGGCCTCAGGAACCGGGCGATCAACTACGGCCACGCCCTGAAGAACACCCTGGTCCCGGTGATCACCATCATGGGCCTGCAGGTCGGCTCGCTGCTCGCCTTCTCGATCATCACGGAGACGGTCTTCGCCTGGCCCGGCATGGGGCGGCTGTTCCTGGACTCGATCCGCTTCGTCGATATCCCGATCATGTCCTGCTACCTGATGCTGATGGCCTTCTTCTTCGTGATCATCAACCTGTCGGTCGACCTGCTCTACTACGCGGTCGATCCGCGCCTGCGCGCCGAGACGCTCGGCGGCGCGGCGCACTGAAGGGGGGCGAGCCATGGCGATCGCACCAGAAGAGATCCAGGTCTCGCCGGGCCTGTTCGGCCGCGTCATCGACGGCGGTCGGCGCTTCTTCGACGGCGACATCTTCTACGCCTTCAAGAAGTCGCCGCTGACCATCGCCGCCTTCGTCGTCACCGTGCTGATGTTCGCCATCGCGCTCTCGGCGCACTGGCTGGCGCCGTTCGACACGATGAACCTCTCGTCGCTCAACCTGATGGACGCGCGCCTGCCGCCGATCGGCTGGCAGTTCAACGACGGCGGCATGATGGTCGACCCCGACCCGCGCTTCCTGCTCGGCACCGACGAGCAGGGCCGGGACCTGCTGTCGGCCATGATGTTCGGCCTGCAGATCTCGCTCGAGGTCGGCTTCGCCTCGGTGATCCTGGCGGCGGTCTTCGGCACGCTGCTCGGTCTGGTCAGCGGCTATGCCGGTGGCCGGGTCGACTCCTTCATCATGCGCGTCGCCGACGTCCAGCTGACCTTCCCGGCGATCCTGATCGCCCTGCTGATCGACGGCGCGACCCGGACCATGATGGATCCCGACACGCACCAGGCCTTCAAGCTGCCGATCCTGATACTGGCGATCGCCGCCTCGCAGTGGGTCAACTTCGCGCGCACGGTGCGCGGCTCGACCCTGGTCGAGAAGAACAAGGAGTACGTCCAGGCGGCCCGCGTGATCGGCATCCGACCCTCGCTGATCATGATCCGCCACGTGTTGCCCAACGTGCTCGGACCGGTTCTGGTCATCGCGACGCTGTCGCTGGCCATCGCGATCCTGACCGAGGCGACGCTGTCGTTCCTCGGCGTCGGCGTGCCGGCGACCGAGCCGTCCCTGGGCACGCTGATCCGGCTCGGCCAGAACGTGCTGTTCTCCGGCATGTGGTGGCTGACGATCTACCCCAGCCTCGTGCTGGTCATCCTGGTGCTGGCCGTGAACCTGCTCGGCGACTGGCTGCGCGACGCCCTGAACCCGAGACTGCGGTGAGCCCGATGGCCGAGAACACGACAAGGGAGAAGCCGGCCCGCAAGGGGGCGCTGCTCGAGGTCGAGAACCTGCGCGTCGAGTTCCCGACGCGCCGCGGCACCCTGACGGCGGTCGACGACATCTCCTTCCACATCGACGAGGGCGAGGTGCTCGGCGTGGTCGGCGAGTCCGGCGCCGGCAAGTCGATGACCGGCACGGCAATCATCGGCCTGCTCGAGCCGCCCGGGCGGATCGCCGGCGGCGAGATCCGGCTCGACGGCCGGCGCATCGACAACCTGCCCTACGAGAAGCTGCGGCGGATCCGCGGCCGCGAGATCGGCATGGTCTTCCAGGACCCGCTGACCAGCCTCAATCCGCTCTACACCGTCGGCCATCAGCTGATCGAGACGATCCAGACCCACACCGACATGAGCGAGAGCCAGGCGCGGCGGCGGGCGATCGATCTGCTCGCCGAGGTCGGCATCCCGGCGCCGGAGCGGCGCATCGACCAGTATCCGCACCAGTTCTCGGGCGGCATGCGCCAGCGCGTGGTCATCGCGCTCGCGCTCTGCGTCAATCCCCGCCTAGTCATCGCCGACGAGCCGACGACCGCGCTCGACGTCTCGATCCAGGCGCAGATCATCAAGCTCCTGAAGAAGCTGTGCAGCGAGCACGGCGCCGCAGTCATGCTGATCACCCACGACATGGGCGTGATCGCCGAGACCGCCGACCGGGTCGCGGTCATGTACTCCGGGCGCATCGCCGAGGTCGGGCCGGTGCGCGAGGTGATCCGCAACGCCAAGCACCCCTACACCCACGGCCTGATGGGCTCGATCCCGATGGTCGGCCACGACCTCGACCGGCTGACCCAGATCGAGGGCTCGATGCCGCGCCTGACCGAGATTCCGACGGGCTGCCCCTTCAACCCGCGCTGCCCGAAGGTCTTCGAGCGCTGCCGCCACGAGCGGCCCGAGCTGATCGCGGTCGAGGACACGCGGGTCGCCTGCTGGCTCTACGAGGAAGGCGAGCAGAGGAGGACCGGCAGCCATGGCTGACGCCGCCGTCGCCCAGGCCGCCCGCAGCGGCACCGACGACGTCCGGCCGCTGGTCCGGGTCGAGGGCTTGGCCAAGCACTTCGACGTCTCTCCGCCCTGGCTGACCCGCGTGCTGCGCCATGAGGACCGCACCCTGGTGCGCGCGGTCGACGGCGTCTCCTTCGATATCCCGGCGGGCCGCACCTTCAGCCTGGTCGGCGAATCCGGCTGCGGCAAGTCGACGGTCGCGCGTCTCGTCGTCGGCCTCTACAACCCGACCGCCGGCGAGGTCGAGTTCGACGGCGTCTCGATGGCGAACCTGAAGAGCCGCCGCGAGATGGCGCCGATCCGCAAGCGGCTGCAGATGATCTTCCAGGACCCTTACGCCAGCCTCAATCCGCGCTGGCGGGTCGCCGACATCGTCGCCGAGCCGCTGCGCGCCCACGGCCTGATGACGGACCGGCGGGCGATCCAGAAGCGGGTCGGCGAGCTGCTCGAGCTGGTCCGCCTCTCGGCGCGCGACGGCGAGAAGTTCCCGCACGAGTTCTCCGGCGGCCAGCGCCAGCGCATCTCGATCGCCCGGGCGCTCGCCTCGAATCCGGAGTTCCTGGTCTGCGACGAGCCGACCTCGGCGCTCGACGTCTCGGTGCAGGCGCAGATCCTGAACCTGATGAAGGACCTGCAGCGCGAGCTCGGGCTGACCTATCTCTTCATCAGCCACGACCTGGCCGTCGTCTACCACATCTCCGACTACGTCGGCGTGATGTACCTGGGCCGGCTGGTCGAGTGGGGCACGGCGCGCGACATCTTCCGCCGGCCGCAGCACCCCTACACGCGCATGCTGCTCGACGCGATCCCGGACCTGGAGATGAGCGGCCGCCAGCGTATCCCGGTCGCCGGCGAGGTGCCGAGCCCGATCCATCCGCCGAGCGGCTGCCACTTCCACCCGCGCTGTCCCTTCGCCAACGAGCGCTGCAAGGCCGAGGAGCCGAAGGCGATCGCCACCCCGGCGGGCGGCAAGGTGCGCTGCCACGCCATCGAGGAAGGCCGCCTGACCGAGGAGGTCGTGCAGCACGCGCTCGGTCGCGACTAGGCGATCCGGGCCCGGCGCGGCGGCGCAGGCCTGCTTGACGCACGTCAATGCTGGTGGCTGCGTACCGGGGTCTTCTCAGCCGCGGAAAAACACCCCTGCAGGCGGGAGAAAGGGACGGCGATGGCCTACAAGACGATTCTGGTCCACCTCGACGACAGCAAGAGCTGCAAGAAGCGCGTGCAGGCCGCCCTCGACCTGGCCGCTCGGCAGGACGCCCACGTCGTCGGTCTCTATATCGCGGCCGAGTTCGCCGCTCCGGCCTACCTGATGGCGCAGATGCCGCAGGACCTGCTCGACCGCCAGGAGGCCCTGCGCAAGGAGGCGACCGACAAGGCGCTGGCCGCCTTCGACGAGGCGGCGCGCAAGGCCGGCGTCCATGCCGAGCCGCGCTCGGCGCGGGCCTATGCCGACGAGGTCGAGGACGTGCTGAGCCTGCACGGCCGCTATGCCGACCTGGTGGTGCTCGGCCAGCACGATCCGGACGACGACCTCTCGATGGGCGAGAGCGCCGTCGAGCAGGCCGTGCTCGCTCTCGGCCGGCCGCTGCTGCTGGTGCCCTACGTCGGCGCCGCGGCCGGCTTCGGCCAGCGCCCGCTGCTGCTCTGGGACGCCAGCCGGGAGGCGGCGAGCGCCGTCGACGACGCGCTGCCGCTGCTGCAGGCCGCCAAGAAGGTCGACATCCTGTCGGTCAACCCCCGCCACGGCATCCGCGGCCACGGCGAGGAGCCGGGCGCCGACATCGCCACGGTGCTGGCCCGCCACGGCGTCAAGACCGAGGCGCGCCACGTCATCTCCAAGGAGATCTCGATCGCCGACACGATCCTGTCCAGCGCCAGCGACCTGGGCAGCGACCTGCTGGTGATGGGCGCCTACGGCCACAGCCGGCTGCGCGAGCTGGTCATGGGCGGCGTCACCCGCTCGGTGCTGCAGCATCTGGCGATGCCCGCGCTGATGAGCCACTGAGGAAGGTCGGGGAGCGGCCGGCGGCGCCCGGACCCGGCCTCGGCCGAGGTCCCGCCGCCGGTGGTGATAGCGGCAGAGCCCGGGCCCGAAGCCGAGCGGGCGACAGAGGGGCCCGGCCGCCGTCGTCGCCGGCGGCGACCTGCAGGCAGGCGGCCCGGCCGCCCCGCCCGCGGGCCCAGTCCTCCAGCCCAGTCCTCCAGGCGGCCGGCAGCACGAGGCTGCCGATGATGCTGCGATAGGTCGCGCGCGTCGCCGGGGCGACCGCGTTGAGCCCCTCCCGGAGCGTCGGCCACTCGCCGTCGGCGCGGATCGGGGCGCGGTCCGATCGAATCTCCGTCTCCGGTGGAGACGGCCCGCCGGGTCACTTCTCGGATACGTCCCAGACCGAAACGCGATTCCGGCCCTCGCTCTTCGCCCGGTAGAGCGCCTTGTCAGCGCGCTCGATCGACTGCTCCACGGGAACATCGGGATCGAGCAGGGTGAGGCCGATCGAGACGGTGGTCTGGAAGTCCTCATGACCGTGCGCCTTGTGCCGCAACCCGGCCAGGCCTTCGCGGATCCGCTCGAAGAGCTTCCGGGAGGTGTCGAGGGTCGTGTTCGGCACGCAGATCAGGAATTCCTCGCCGCCGTACCGGAATATCGAGTCGTATGGCCGGATGTTCGCTCTGACGAAGGCCGCGATGGCGGCGAGGACCTGGTCGCCCACGACGTGCCCGTAGGAATCGTTCACGTCCTTGAAGAGATCGAGGTCCATCATGGCGACGCTGCACGGTCCGATCTTGCGTCTCACCAGGACCTGCTGCTCGCGCAACTTGGTCAGCATGCCGATGCGGCTTCTGGCTCCGGTGAGCGGGTCGGTATTGAAGAGCGTTTCCTCGAACTCGCGCGCCAGAGTCAGGATTTCGAGGCGCATCTGCTTCAGCGCGCTCGTCAGGCGTTCGTAGTCCGCCACGCTGACCGTCCTGCTCTCGCCGGACAGGCGCAGCAGCAGGGTCGCGACTTCGTGCACCTTCCGATGCTCGTTCTCGAGAGCATGGAAGCAGGGATTGGCCGAGAGCCTCTCCGAGCCGGGTCCGTAGTACCACTGGCCGAACCGGCATCTGCGGTGGGCGTCCGCGGCCAGGTCCCGTTCGTCGGGCTGGATGCGGCAGATCAGGCAGCAGTAGATTGACTCGACCCACAGGTCGTGGTGGTGGAGCGCCTGGTCGAGCTGCGCCAGCGCACCCTTTATTTCTTCTGGCGTCAGGTCCGGCGCGCCATCAGCCATTCCTTGTTCTTTCTGAAAGGGCCATGAGCGCGCTGCCGTCTGATCGTGGCGCGGCCGGAGCGACCTGGAATGCCGGCCGTTTCTTGGAGAAGGCCGCGATCCCCGAAGAAAAGAGGGTACGTTGCTCGGTGGGGAGGGTTCAAGCGGCACTTCGGGCAGCTGCCTCCGGCGCCGTCGCCGCCCGGGCTACCGCCGGTCGGTGCGGGGATCGAGGGCGTCCTGCAGGCCGTCGCCGAGGAAGTTGGCGGCGATCACCGTGACGAAGATCGCGAGGCCCGGCCAGACCGCCAGCATCGGCGCGCTCCAGATCGTCTCCTGGGCGCCGGTCAGCATGTTGCCCCAGCTCGGCAGCGGCGGCTGGATGCCGAGGCCGAGGAACGACAGCACCGATTCGATCAGGATGACGTTGCCGACCGAGAGGGTCGTCGCGACGATCACCGGCGAGAGGGCGTTGGGCAGGATGTGGCGCCGCAGGATGCGCAGCGGGCCGGCGCCCAGCGCCTCGGCGGCGCGCACGTACTCGCGCGCCTTGAGGCTCAAGACCGTGCCGCGCACCAGGCGCGCCGTCGTCGTCCAGCCGACCAGGGCGACCAGCAGCACGATGCGCCACAGGCTGGCGCTGCCGGAATCGGCGACCGACTGCGGGATGCCGAGCTTGGTCAGGTCGACCGCCGCCATGACGATCAGCAGCGGCAGCAGCGGCAGGGCGATGACGCTGTCGACCAGGCGCATCAGCAGGGCGTCGACCCGTCCGCCGAGGTAGCCGGCGACCAGCCCCACCACGGTGCCGATCGTCGCCGCGACCAGGGCCGCGGCGAAGCCGACGCCGAGCGAGACCCGGCCGCCGCGCAGCAGGCGCAGCAGCAGGTCGCGGCCGAGCTCGTCGGTGCCGAGCGGGTGGGCGGCCGAGGGCGGCGCCGAGCGCGCCAGCAGGTCGATCTGCTCGGCGCCGAAGCCGAGCCACTGCTCGACCAGCGGCTCGCCGGCGCTGGCGGCGGCGATCAGCAGCAGCAGGGCGAGTGCGCCGACCGCCAGGGGATGGCGCAGGAAGCGGCGCCGGAAGGCCGCCGCGGGGCTGCCGCCCGGCACCGCGGCGCCGGCGGCCTCCGCGGCCAGCAGGGGCGCGCGCTCCTGGATCGGCCCGCCGCTCACCGGTAGCTGACCCTGGGATCGAGCCAAGCGTAGGCGAGATCGGCCAGCAGGTTGGCCAGCAGCACCGTGGTGGTCGCCAGCAGCAGGCCGACCAGGGCGAGGTTGTAGTCGTTGCCCATGATCGCGTCGTAGATCGTCTTGCCCATGCCGAGCCAGCCGAAGATCGTCTCGGTGATCAGCGCGCCGGAGAAGAGGGTGCCGAAGTCGAGCGCCAGGATCGTCACGTAGGGGATCAGCGCGTTGCGCAAGGCATGGCGCCAGATCACCTGCGGCTCGCTGAGGCCCTTGGCGCGCGCCGTGCGGATGTGGTCGGCGCGCAGCGCCTCGATCAGCGAGGCGCGCAGGTAGCGCAGGTGGCCGCCGACGCTGGCCAGGGTCAGCGCCAGCACCGGCAGCGCCAGGTGGCGCGCCGTCGAGGCCAGGCTGCCGCTGCCCATGCCGCCGGCCGGCAGCCAGCCGAGCGCCACGGCGAACAGCATGATCAGCAGGATCGCCAGCCAGAAGGGCGGCAGCGAGATGCCGGCGAAGGCGGCGAGGTTGACCGCGCCGTCGGCGAGCCCGCCCGGCCGGCGGGCCGCCAGCATCGCGCCGGGCAGGGCGATCAGCGCGGCCGCGGCGAAGGCGAGGCCCATCAGGGTCAGGGTGTTGGCCAGGCGCGGCAGCAGGATCGCCTCGACCGGCAGGGCGAAGAGCCGCGAGTAGCCGAGGTCGCCGCCGAGCGCCGCGGTCAGCCAGTTCCAGTAGCGCTCGAGCAGCGGCTGGTCGAGGCCGTAGAGCGCCTTGAGGCGGACCAGGTCGGCGGGCGTCAGGTGCGGATCGGCGGTCACCATCAGGTCGATCGGATCGCCCGGCATCAGGCCGATCAGGCCATAGACCACGAAGGACATGACCAGCAGCACGATCAGCGACTCGACGAGCCGGCGGCCGAGGAAGGCGGTCATGGGTCGGCGCTCTGGGCAGCCTGGGTCCTGCCCTCCCGGCTTCCTTTCACGTCGTACCCGTCCCCTCTCCCGTCATCCCCGCCCCCTCCTTCGTCATCCCCGCGAAAGCGGGGATCCAGAGAAAGGCGTTGCCGGCACGGTCGCCGCCGGTTCGTGCCCACGGTGTCGTCCTCTGGATCCCCGCTTTCGCGGGGATGACGAAGGGAGAGAAGGCGATGACGGGAGAGGGCGTGAGGATGACGAAGGGAGAGCCGGCGGCGACGAGGGAAGCGGCCGCTCAAGCCTCGCGCGCAGGCCCTACCCATCCTTGCGCCGCCAGTTCTCGATCCACAGCGTCGTCGGGTTCTGGTGGCCGGTCGGGCGTACGCCCTCCAGCCATTTCGGCAGGACGTAGGGATCGGCCCGCCAATAGAGCGGCAGGGCCGGCAGGGTCTCGGCGTAGCGGGCCTGCAGCCTGGCCCAGAGCGCCTTGCGCTTGTCGCGGTCGAGCTCCGTCTCGATGGCGTCGATCAGGCGGTCCATGTCCTTGTTGCAGTAGCCCTGGACGTTCTGGCCGGCCCAGTGGTTCTCGGCGGTCGGGATCTGGTCGCAGTAGAGCGTCGTGCGCGGCACGTTCTCCGGCGACGACAGCCAGGCGAACATGGCGAGGCCGGGGAAGGCGCGCTGGGTCACGGTCTGGCCGAAGAAGACGCGCGCCGGCTCGTTCTTGATAGTGACCTCGATGCCGAGCTGCTTCCACTGCGCCTGCAGGACCTGCTCGACCAGCTCGCGGCTGCGGTTGCCGGCGGTCGTCATCAGGCTCAGGCGCAGCGGCTCGCCCTTGTCGTTGCGCCGGATGCCGCCCGGCCCGCGGTGCCAGCCGGCCTCGTCGAGCAGCCGGCCGGCGCGCGCGGGATCGTAGGGGTAGTGCTCGACGTCGGGATCGTAGATCCAGTCGAGCGGGCTGACCGAGCTGTCGGCGACCGGCTGCTTGCCGGCGAAGAGCTGCTTGCTGATGGTCTCGCGGTCGGCGCCGAGCAGCAGCGCCTGGCGGACCTTGAGGTCGGCCAGGATCGGGTTGTCCAGGTTCGGCGCCAGGTGCTCGTAGACCAGCCTCGGCTTGTAGATCACCCGGTAGGCGTCGCCGTGGCGCTTCTCGAAGGCCAGGGCCTGGTCGAGCGACAGGCCGAGCGAGCCGGCGATCATGTCGATCGAGCCGGACAGCAGGTTGGCCTCCAAGGCCGCCGTGTTCTCGATGGTCCGCAGCACGACGCGGTCGAAGAAGGGCTTCTCGCCCCACCAGGTCGGGTTGCGCGCCAGCACGATCTCGGAGCCCGGGGTCAGCGAGACGATCTTGTAGGGGCCGAAGGCGAGCCCCGGGTTGGTCGGGTCGCTGTCGAAGGCGGTGCGGAAGCGGTACTGCGCGGGATCGGCCTCGAAGATCGGCCGCTCGATGTGCGCCGGCAGCAGGCGGAAGTCGCCGGCGCTCTGGTAGTCGAAGTCGACCCGGTCGAGGTGGAAGGTGAAGCGCTTCGCGTCGAGCACGTCGAGCTTGTAGATCCGCTTGTAGAGCTCGAAGTTCGAGACGCCGGAATTGGGGTTGCGGCCGACCTCCCAGGTGAACTTCACGTCGTCGGTGGTCACCGGCGTGCCGTCGCCCCAGGTCGCGTCGGGCTGCAGGCTGTAGGTGACCGCGATGCCCTTCCTGCCGTCGGGCGTCGTCTCCAGCTGCGCCGTGCCCTTGGCCAGGTCGGGCAGCTCCGTGCAGACCATGCAGACCGGCTTCCAGTCCTGGTCGTAGGCGGTCAGCGGCCTGAGGGTCATGCCCTCGACGTAGACCTTGGCCAGCATCGATTCGATGTTCGGGTTGAGCGTCGCCGGGTACTGGGTCAGGCCGATCGTCAAGGTGCCGCCGGCGCGCGCCGCGGGCGGACTGGCCAGCGCGCCGACCAGCAGGGCCAGGACGAGAAGGATCAGTCGCATCGCCGCTCCCCGTTGTTCTCGGGGCAGCTTAGCAGGTGAGCGCGGCAGGTTCGAAGTTAAGGCTTGGACAGGTGGGCGGGAGCGACAGCCTTCTGGCCACCTCTTCGGCTTCGCCCTGCGTCTGTCGAAGAGGAGCTCCCTGTTGTTGGTACCCCCAATTCGCTTCATCCTGAGCTTGTCGAAGGGTGAGGCGAAGCACGCGCAAGCTGATGGCCTGAGTCTACATCCTGCGCCGTTGTGATGGCAGCTACCACACCGGCGTCGCACAGATCGACCTGGAACGACGTGTCGCCGAGCACAACAACGGTGTGTACAAGGGCTTCACCTCGGTTCGACGGCCCGTGGAGTTGGTCTTCGCCGAAGAGTTTCCGCTCGCCATTCAGGCGATCGAGATGGAGCGGCGCATCAAGGGCTGGTCGAGGGCGAAGAAGGAGGTGCTGATCGCCCGCGACTGGGGCCGCCTGCCTGAGCTCTCGCGGTCGGGCAAGTGCCGCGAATGAATGGCTCCGCCCTTCGACAGGCTCAGGACGAAGCCATCCGGAAACCACATCCGAACAGGGGCCACGCAGTCGGTCCACCCCCCTCACGCCGCCAGCCGGCCGTACTCCTCCTTGCGGCGGGCGACGTAGGCGGCCAGCGCCTCGCGGCGGCCCTGGTCGAGCGGCGGCGGCTCGTACTCCGCGAGCAGCCGCTTCCAGACCGCGTTGGCGCGCTCGGTCGCGGTCTTCGAGCCGGCCTCCTGCCAGGATTCGAAGTTGCGCCAGTCCGAGAGGATCGGCGCGTAGAAGGCGGTCTCGTAGCGCTCCAGGGTGTGCGCCGTGCCGAAGAAGTGGCCGCCCGGGCCGACGTCCTGCATCGCCTCGAAGGCCAGGCTGTCCTGGTCGACCGCGATCGGCTTCATGAACTCGGTCATGTTCTGCAGCAGCTCGGCGTCGAGCACGACCTTCTCGAAGGAGGCGACGAGGCCGCCCTCCAGCCATCCGGCGCCGTGGTGCAGCATGTTGGCGCCGCCCATCAGGGCGCCCCAGAGCGACATCATCGACTCGTAGGCGGCCTGGGCGTCGACCGAGGTCGAGGCGTTGGCGTTCGACGAGCGGTAGGGCAGGCGGAAGCGGCGCGCCAGCTGGCCCGCGGCCATCGAGGCCTTGGCGTACTCCGGCGTGCCGAAGGCCGGTGCCCCGGACCTGAGGTCGACGTTCGAGGTGAAGCCGCCGTAGACGACCGGCGCGCCGGGCCGGGCCAGCTGAGTCAGCACGATGCCGGCCAGCGCCTCGGCGTGCTGCTGGGCCAGCGCCGCCGCCAGGGTCACCGGCGTCATCGCGCCCATCAGGCAGAAGGGCGTGACGACCGCCGGCTGGCCGTGCTCGGCGAGCGCGATCAGCCCCTCGGACAGGGGCCCGTCGATGCGCCGCGGCGAGTTCACGTTGATGACGCTGAAGATCGACGGCCGGTCGAGCAGGTCCTCGCGGCGCTCGCCGCGCGCGATCGCCACCATCTCCAGGGCGTCGACGACCCGCTCGGCGCCGACCGCCGTGCCGTAGAAGGCCTTGTCGGTCAGGGTCAGGATCGCCTCGTAGCAGTCGAGGAAGCGGGTGTCGGCCGGCAGGTCCATCGGCGCGACCGCCTGGTGGGTCACGTACTGCACGATGTTGAGCGACTGGCCGAGGCGCAGCAGGTTCAGGTAGTCGGCGAAGTTGCCGTCGCGCCGGCCGCGGTCCAGGTCGGTGACGAAGGGCGGGCCGTTGACCAGGCCGAAGATCGCGGCGTCGCCGCCGATCTCGAGCGCCTTCGCGTCGTTGCGCGGCGTCATGGTGAAGCGCTCCGGCACCGTGGCCAGGCTCTGCTCGACCAGGCCGCGGTCGAAGCGGACCAGGCCGCTCGCCCGCTCGACCTCGGCGCCGCCCGCCGCCAGGCGGTCGAGCGCCCGGTCGCTCATGAACTCGATGCCGAGCTCCTCGAGGATCCTCAGCGCCGCCTGGTGGATCGCCTCGACCTGATCCTCCGACAGCACCTCGACCGGCTTGTAGGGATTGCGGACCTGCTGCCAGGGCAGCTGCTGCAGCCCCCCGGCCTGGCGTTGGGCCCCGCGTCCGCTGCGGCGCCCGCCCTCTCGACGGGACATTGTGGCTCTCTCCCTCCGGCCGCAGCGAAGGCGGCCGGAGGGAGAGCTTAACGGAAGGAGCCGAGGAGACAAGGGGCGGTCCGCCGGGGCTACTTCTCCTGGTCGACCAGGCCGCGCACGAACCAGCGCTGCAGCAGCACGACGACCAGCACCGGCGGCAGCATGGCCAGCAGGGTCGTCGCCATGGTCAGGTTCCACCGCGTGTCGGCGTTGTCGGTCGGCAGGGTGCGCGCGACGCCGATCACGACGGTGGTCATCTCGGCCCGGGTCGTCGCCAGCAGCGGCCAGAGGTACTGGTTCCAGCCGTAGATGAAGAGGATCACGAAGAGCGCGGCCATCGAGGTCCGCGACATTGGCAGCAGGATGTCGCGGAAGAAGCGCAGCGGACCGGCGCCGTCGACCTTGGCCGCCTCGCAGAGCTCGTCGGGCACGACCAGGAAGAACTGGCGGAACAGGAAGGTCGCGGTCGCCGAGGCGATCAGCGGCAGGATCAGGCCGGCGTAGCTGTCGAGCAGCGAGACGTTCAGCTCCAGCCGCCAGCCGAGCCAGCCGGCCAGGGCGGTCACGGGACTCAGCACGTTCGCCGCGACCTCGAAGGTCGGCACGATGCGCACCTCGACCGGCAGCATCAGGGTGATGAAGATCAGCCAGAAGGCGGCCGTGCGGAAGCGGAAGCGGAAGTAGGTGACGGCGAAGGCTGAGAGCAGCGAGATCGACAGCTTGCCGAGCGCGATGCCGAGCGCCATCACCGTCGAGTTGACGAGCTGCCGCTGCAGGTCGTCCTTGGCCCAGGCCGCGGCGAGGTTGTGCCAGAGGGCGCTGCCGGGCAGCGTCGCCAGGGTCAGGCGCGCCGTGTCGTCGGGCTGCGAGGCGATGACCAGGGCGTAGTAGAGCGGCAGGAAGACGAGCAGCAGGCCGGCCGACAGCAGCAGCCAGCAGAAGGCGTCGAAGCGGGGCGAGCGCTCGACCATCTCAGGCGTAGCTCACGCGCTTCTCGACGAAGCGGAACTGCAGGATGGTCAGGGCGACGACGATGACCATCAGCACGATCGACTGGGCCGCCGAGGAGCCGAGGTCCTGGGCCTGGAAGCCGTCCTTATAGACCTTGTAGACCAGCAGGCGGGTGGCGCCGCCGGGCCCGCCGCCGGTGATCGCGTCGACGATGCCGAAGGTCTCGAAGAAGGCGTAGATCACGTTCATGACCAGCAGGAAGAAGCTGGTCGGCCCGAGCAGCGGCAGCACGAGGTCGCGCAGCCGCCGGGCCGGGCCGGCGCCGTCGATCGCCGCGGCCTCGATCAGGCTGGCCGGGATCGCCTGCAGGCCGGCGAGGAAGAAGACGAAGTTGTAGGAGACCTGCTTCCAGGCGGCGGCGGCGACGATCAGCAGCATCGCGTCGCCGCCGTCGAGCAGCGGGTTCCAGCCGACGCCGAGGTCGCGCAGCGCCAGGGCCAGCACGCCGAAGGCCGGGTGGAACAGGAACAGCCACAGCATGCCGGCGATCGCCGGCGCCACGGCATAGGGCCAGATGACCAGGGAGCGCAGCAGCAGCGAGCGGCGCAGCACCCGGTCGGCGGCGACCGCCAGCGCCAGCGCGACGCTCATCGACAGCAGCGTCGTCGCCGCCGAGAACCGGAGGGTCAGCCAGACCGAGTCCCAGTATTCGGGCGAGGCGAAGAGCGCCCGGAAGTTGTCGAGCCCGACGTAGATCGAGCGGTCGAGGAAGGGATCGGAGAGGAAGAAGGCCTCGACGATGCCCCGGCCCGCCGGCCAGAAGAAGAAGACCGCCAGGACCAGCAGCTGCGGGGCGAGCAGCAGCCAGGGCAGGGCACGGCCCTTGAAGACGACGTCTTTGCCTCGGATTGCCACGGTGACGGGAACGGCCCGCCGACCCCCTCCCGCCGCGGGGGCGGGGGAGAGGGCCGGCCGGCGCGTCCGCTTCCTCAGTCGGCGACGGTCTTGGCGAAGCGCGCGAGCAGCGGGTCGGCGCGCCGGACCATGTCGTCGGCGGCCTGCTGTGCGCTCTTCTCCTGGGACCAGATCTTCTCCATCTCCTCGTTGAGGATCTCGTCGATCTGCACGAGGTAGCCGAGGCGGATGCCGCGGGTGTTCTCGCTCGGCTGGCGCAGCAGCTCCTTGATCGCCAGCTCCTGGTGCGGGAACTTCTCGTAGTAGCCCTGCTTCCTGGCCAGCTCGTAGGCGTCGACCGTGATCGGCACGTAGCCCGAGTTCCGGTGCCAGTCGAACTGCAGCTCGGGCGCCGACAGGAACTTGAAGAAGGCCGCGGCGCCGTCGTAGACGGCCTTGTCGAGCCCCTTCATGACGAACAGCCCGGCACCGCCGATGAAGGTGTTGCGCGGCGTCTTCGTGCCCTCCTCGACCGGCAGCACGGCCGCGCCGAACTTGAACTTGGCGTTCTGCGAGATGCCGCCGTAGCCGGCCGAGCTCTCCAGCAGCACCGCGCAGCGCTCGGCGTAGAAGGCCTGGTGCGCGCCGGTCCACTGGCGACCCTGGTACTCGAAGAGCCCCTCCTTGGACCAGCGGCCGATGCGGGCGAGCTGCTCGACCACGCCGTTGTGGTTGAACACCAGCCGGGCGTCCGGGCCATCCATGCCGTTGCCCTCGGTGGCGAGCGGCAGGTCCTGCACGAAGGCGTAGTTCTTGAGCAGCACCCACTCCTGCCAGGCCGAGGTGACCGGGCAGGGGTAGCCGGCGGCCTTGAGCCTGCGGGCGGCCGCCTCGAGCTCGGTCCAGGTCGCGGGGATCTTGTCGATCCCGGCTTTCTGGAAGGCGTCGGCGTTGTACCACATCAGCGGCGTCGAGGTGTTGAAGGGCATGGCCATCTGCTTGCCCTTGTACCGGTACATGGCCATCACCGGCTCGAGGTAGCGCGACCAGTCGACCTCGATGCCCGCCTCGGCCATGACGTCGTCGACCGGCTTGATGGCGCTGGAGAAGATCAGCGTCGGCGCGGCGTTGGCCTGGACCTGCACGATCGCCGGCTGCTTGCCGGCGCGGTAGGCCGCGATGGTCGCGTTGACCGTGTCGTCGTAGGTGCCCTTGTAGGTCAGCACGACCTTGTAGTCGTCCTGGCTGGCATTGAACTCCTCGACGTAGCGGGTCAGAACCTTGCCCAGCTTGATGTCGGGAGAGAACGCGTGCCAGAAGTCGACTTCGGTGGCGGCCTGGGCAGCGCTCGACGCCAGGGCGGCGAGCGTTCCGGCGGCCAGCATGCCGAGGATGCGCAACGACATTGGAGGCTCCTTCCATTCGGGAACGGGGAACGCGGGAAAGCGCAGGCGCCCTGCGACGCCCTGCCGCCGTGAGCGGCAGCGGAATAAGAAATACTTTATGGCTGTGACGGTGATATGAATTTACCTAATGACAATCGTGTTGCAGGCTCGATGAACTTCAGCCAGATGCGCGCCTTCCACGCGGTCGCCCAGACCGGCAGCTTTTCGCTGGCCGCCCAGCGGCTCGGCGTGACGCAGCCGGCCGTGACCGTGCAGGTCAAGGCGCTGGAGGAGTCGCTCGGCACGCTGCTCTTCGTGCGCGGCGGCGCGCGGGCCGAGCTGACCGCCGACGGCCAGCGGCTGCTCGGCCCCGTGCAGCGCATCGTGCGCACGCTGGAGGAGATCCAGCACGAGATGGCGGCGACCCGCGAGCTGCGGCGCGGCCTGCTGCGCATCGGCCTCTCGACCCCGGCCACGGTGCTCAGCCTGGTCGCGCGCTATGCCGCGCTCTATCCGGGGATCGAGCTGGCGCTCCAGGTCGGCAACACCGACCAGCTGACGGCCGACCTGGCGGCCAGCCGGGTCGACGTCATCTTCGCCTCGCAGATCACCTGCGACGCGCAGTACTTCAACCTGGCGCTCGGCCGGCAGGAGATCGTGCTGGTCGCGCCGGGCGACCATCCGCTGGCCGCGCGCGGCAGCGTCACGCCGCGCGAGCTCGCCGGTCTGCCGCTGGTGCTGCGCGAGGAGGGCTCGGTGACGCGCGCGGTCTTCCTGGCCGCCCTGCGCAAGGCCGGCGTCGAGCCGCGCAGCGTGGCCAGCCTGGGCAGCCGGGAGATGGTCAAGGAGGCGGCGGCGGCCGGCCTCGGCCTGGGGGTGGTCTTCTCCGGCGAGGTCGGCGAGGACCGGCGCCTGGCGACGGTCCGGCTCGACTGCCCCCCCGGTCTCGGCGCCGACCTGGGCGCCGACGTCTACCTGACCTGCCGCACGGACCTGGCCGGGCTCGGCGCCGTCGGTGCCCTGGTCCGCCTCGCCGTCGAGCAGCTCGAGGGCGCCTAGGCCGGGGTCGCGAGCTCCGGCGCGCTGTCCCTCCCGTCGCGGACCAGGCCGGCCGGCGTCACCCGCCAGCTGGTCAGGGTGCGGTCGGCGTGGCGCAGCCGGTGGGTCAGCAGGCGCCGCGTGCAGTCGGCGACGACGCCGGCATGGGCCGGGTCATCGGCGAGGTTGCGGGTCTCCCCGGGGTCCTCTGCGAGGTCGAAGAGCGCCGGCGGCAGGCCGGCGAAATGGACGAAGGCCCAGCGCTCGTCGCGCAGTGCCATGAAGCAGGCCTCCTCGCGCCCGAGGGGCAGCGGGACCTCCGTGCCCAGGACGTCGCGGAAGTCCTGCTCGTAGACGGCGAAGCCGCGCCAGTCCTCCGGGGTCTCGCCGGCGAGGAAGGGCAGCAGCGAGCGGCCGTCGCAGGACGGCGGGATCTCGGCGCCGAGCCAGTCGAGGATCGTCGGCAGCAGGTCGACCGCCTCGGTGAAGCGCTCGACCACCCGGCCGCCCCCGGCCCCCGTGGCGCCGGGCGCGGCGACGACCAGCGGCACGTGGAAGGAGGCGCCGGTCAGGCCGCGCTTGCCGACCAGGCCCTGGTCGCCGAGCTGTTCGCCGTGGTCGCTGGTGAAGAGCACCAGCGTCTCGTCGAGCTGCCCGCTCTCCTCCAGCACCGCCAGGACCCGGCCGACCTCGGCGTCGACCTCGCTGCAGAGCGCGTAGTAGGCGCGGCGCAGCTCGGCGACCTCGGCCGGCGACAGCTCGGCGGCGAGCCCCTCCAGGGCCGGGTGCGCGACCGTCGCCCGGGTGCCGCGGCGCAGGGCCTCGAGGTAGGGGTGGGTGCCGGCCGGGTCGCAGGCCGTCGGAGCCGGCGGCTCGATGCCGCGGTAGGGCGCGAGGTAGGCCTCCGGCGCCGCGAGCGGCGGGTGCGGCCTGAAGAAGCCCAGGTGCAGCAGCCAGTCGCCCTCCGGCGGGCGGCGCAGGAACTCGACGGCGGCCTCGGCGAGCCAGCGGCTGTCGTGCTCCTCGGCCGCGAAGGGTCCGCGGGCCAGCTCACCCCGCAGCGTCGCGAAATGGGCCTCGTAGCTCTCCAGCCTCGGATGCCCGCGGCCCTCGAGCCAGCGCAGGTAGGCCTCGCGCCCGGCCTCGAAGGGGCGCAGCACCTCCCAGCCCTCGGCGATGCTCCAGTGCCGGAAGCGCGGGTCGTCGTGCGGCGTGACCCGCGGGTCGGGGATCGTCGTGGTGTAGCCGATCAGGCAGGGCGCGACGCCGGCGGCGCGCAGCAGCCGGGGCAGGCTCGGCAGGCCCGCCGAGGTCGGCGTCCAGTTGGTCGCGACCCGGTGATTCATCAGGTACTGGCCCGTCGCCAGCGAGGCGCGGCTCGGGCCGCAGGGCGTGCCCTGGACGAAATGACGGGCGAAGGTCGTGCCGCGCGCGGCCAGCCGGCTCAGGTTCGGCGTCGCGACGCAGGGGTGGCCGAGGCTCTCCAGCGTGTCGCCGCGCCACTGGTCGGCGACGATCAGCAGAACCTTGCGGCCCGGGCGGTGGGCCATGGCTCGCCTCAGCGGTCCGTCGGGGCGAGACAGCGCTCGGCAATCGCGCGGAAGTGCGCGAGCGCCGGCGTCGCCCTGTCCGGCACCTTGCCGCCCTCGTCCCAGCGGCGCAGGCGGACGGCGTCCTCGAAGTGCGGGTCGCGCTCGAAGGCGTCGGCTTCCGCCGCGTCCATCGGGCCGCCCTGCAGGCGCAGGGTCATGACCGAGGTCGGCGAGAGCGAGCCGAAGTAGCCGGGCTCGCGCAGGCAGAGGTAGCGCTTGGCGTCGACGTGCAGGCGGATCGGCTCGCAGACCTCGGGGCCGAACAGGCCGGCCAGGGCCTTGGCCGCCAGCGCCTCGTGGCGGTCGTCGACGGCGCGCTCGTAGGCGGCGCGGGTGTCCCGGTGCAGGAGATGGCCGACGTCGTGCAGCAGCGCCGCCGTGACCAGCGCGCCCGAGGCGCCCTCCGCTTCGGCCAGGTGGGCGCACTGCAGGGCATGCTCGATCTGGGTCACCGACTCGCCATAGCTTTCCGCTCCCTTGGCGTCGAACAACCCGAACAGCGTCTCGATGTCCACGGCGCCGATCCTCCCTCAAGTCTCGCCGCCGGATAAATGACGATTATCGACGATGTCGTTAAGTGAAATAAATATTATAATAGAGGCGGCGGCCCGGCCGGAGCCGGACCGCCGCCGCGCGCCCGGAAACGTCGCGAAGGGTCGGGATCAGCCCGACAAGGCGGCACGCAGGCGCTGGGCCTGCTGCACCCCCGCCGTGCCGCTGATCAGCTGGCTCGGGGTCACGGCCTTGCCGTAGTAGGCCTGGGTCGCGTCCTGGTCGAAGGAGATGTCGCTGACCCCGACGTCACCGCCGGCGAAGGCGCCGCCGGCACCGGACCACATCACGATGTCGCCCTTGCCGCCCGCGGCCTCGGCCATCTTCGAGTAGTCGACGACCGTCAGGTCGGCGCCGGCATCGAGCGACCAGTTGTTCTGCTGCTTGAAGCTGTCGACCGCCTTCTGGTCCATCAGCACCATCGCGATCGGACCGGCGGAGACGCCGGCCTGGGCGCCGATCGTGATCGCGCCCATGTCGTAGAAGGCGGGGCTGCTCCACTTGCCGTCCCGGTGGGCCAGCATCACGCCCTCGCCGCCCTTGGCGCCGGCGATCAGCGCGCCCTTGGCGTAGTCGGGCACGACGTAGACGCCCTTGGCGCGCTGCAGCAGCGCGGCCATCTTCGGGTCGGCCTTCATCTTGTGGACGACGCCGGTCGCGCGCTCGATCAGGCTCTTCGCATCGGCGACGGAGTCCGAGCCGGTCTTCGTCGCGCCGGTCTTCATGTCTGTCGTCGCCTTCATGCCGGCCGAGCCGCTCATGTCGCTCGTCGCCGCGGGTGCCGTGCCGGTCGCGCCGGCGCCGCTGTTCATGTGGGCGTCGTTGCCGGCCGCGAAGGCCGGGGCCGCCAGCAGGCCGGCGGCGAGCAGGGCGGTGGTCGTCAGGTACGGAAGCTTCCGCATGGAGATCCTCCAGTTTGTTGCTGAACCGGCGGTCACCGGCCGTTGATCGCGACAACGGGGCCCGCGAGGACGACGTTCCGGCCGGCCGGCCGCGTCAATTCGTCCCGGGGGCCCCAGGATCGCCGCCCTCACCGCGGTGCCCCGATCCGTCCCGCCAGCAGGGCGGCGAAGGTCAGCAGGGCGCCGAGACCGCAGACCTCGGGCCAGCTGCCCCAGGGCTGGGCGGTGCCGGCGGGCGCCGGGCCCTCAGTCCTTGAGGGCGAAGCTGATCTCGCCGGCGATCGGGGCGTTGCGCGCCAGCTCGTGCTGGTAGAGCGCCATGCGGGCGTGGCCGCCGCGCTCCCGGCCGAAGATCTCGATCAGGAGGTCCGAGGCGCCGTTCAGCACCGAGGGCGCGTCCTGGAAGCCGGGTGCGGCGTTGACGTAGCCGACCAGGCGGATCGGCCGCTCGATGCGCGCCAGGTCGCCGAGCACCGCGCGCGCCAGGGCCAGGTGGTTGAGCAGCATCAGCCGCGCCGATTCGTAGCCGTCCGCGACGGTCAGCTCGGCGCCGAGCTTGCCCGGCTTCGGGATCACGTCCGTGCCGCTTGCGTCCTTGACCGTGCCGTAGGTGCCGGAGACGTAGAGGATGTCCCGGTGCACCACGCCCGGCACGAAGGTGCCGATCGCCCGCGGCGGTTCCGGCACCGCGAGGCCGAGCGCCGCCAGGCGCGCCTCGATCCCGGACAAGGGAAGGGGCCTCAGCCGGCCTGCCTCGCCGCCCAGCCGTCGGGGTCGGTCAGGAAGCTGCGCACCTCGGCGACCTGGCCGTCGGTCAGTCGCCCGCTCTCCTCGGCGACGGCCAGCACGTCCCACCAGGTGGCCAGGCCCTGCAGGGCGACGCCCTGCTCGGCGAGGCTGGCGGTCGACTGCGGGAAGATGCCGTAGTGGAAGACGACGAAGCAGTGCTTCACCTCGGCGCCGGCGGCGCGCAGCGCCTCGATGAAGACCAGCTTGGAGCCGCCGTCGGTCGCCAGGTCCTCGACCAGCAGGACGCGCGCGCCCTCGGGAAAGGTGCCCTCGATCTGGGCGTTGCGGCCGAAGCCCTTGGGCTTCTTGCGCACGTAGACCATCGGCAGGTGCAGGGCGTCGCTCAGCCAAGCCGCGAAGGGGATGCCCGCCGTCTCGCCGCCGGCGACGGCGTCGAAGGCCTCGACCCCGGCGCTGCGGGCCAGCTGCTCCAGGCCCAGGCGCATCAAGGTGGCGCGGGCGCGCGGGAAGGAGATGATGCGGCGGCAGTCGACGTAGACCGGGCTCTTGCGGCCCGAGGTGAAGGTGAAGGGCTCGTCCGGCCGGATCAGCACGGCGTCGATCTCGAGCAGGGTCGCGGCGGCCAGGCGCGCCGTGTCGGTCAGCTGGTGCTCGGTCATGGCGGGAGACTCCTCGGATTGCGCGCGCCGGTGATAGCCGCTGGCCGCGCGGCGGGCAACGGCCGTCGCGGCCTTCGGCGGCTTCTGTCGATTGACAGATTGTCGACAATCTGACGATGCTTGCTGCGGGAGAGCGCGCGTCCGTGGGGGACGCGTCGAGAGAACGCGAGAACAGGGGGACCAAGCCATGCTTCGCCGTACCGCGTTGGCGTGCCTCGCCGCCGCCTTCGCCCTTGCCGTCGCCGCCCTGCAGCCGCCCTCCGCGGCGGCCGAGGAGCCGTCGACCTGGGACGCCATCCACGACCGCGGTTCGCTGAGAGTCGGCGTCACCGAGGCGCCGCCCTGGTTCTCCAAGGACCCGGCGAGCGGGGAGTGGGAGGGCCTGGGCTCGGCCATGGGCAAGCAGATGGCCAAGGAGCTGGGCGTCAAGTTCGAGCCGGTCGAGGTGACCTGGGGCACCGCGATCGCCGCGCTGCAGGCCGACAAGATCGACATCATGTTCGTGCTCGACGCGACCCCGCAGCGCGCGCTCGCCGTCGACTTCCCGGCGCACCCGATGCTCTGGTACGCCCTCGCGGTGCTGGCCCGCGACGACATGAAGATCTCGACCTGGGACGACCTCAACAAGGAGGGCGTCAAGGTCGCGGTGCGCCTGGAGCCGAACAAGCGCTGGCGCGACTGGGTCAACACCGCGATCTCCTACTACTACGACACCGGGCAGACCCAGGCCTGGTACGAGGAGTTCCTCAGGAAGTTCGGCGTCGACCCGAAGAGCGTGCCGGCGATCCGCCGCGAGGACTGGTAGGGGGCGTCGGCCGGGCCGGTCCGCCGTCCGACGGCGGGCCGGCTGCGTCCGCTTCGCCCTTCTGCTGCGATGAAAGCGTCGCCCGCCCTTCTCTTACCGGCCTCCTCTTCCTTCGTCATCCTCGCGAAAGCGAGGATCCAGAGGAAAGCGTCGCCTGCTCGGGCCGTCGGTGGTTCGTGCCCACGGCATCGTCTTCTGGATCCTCGCTTTCGCGAGGATGACGAGCGGGAGGAGAAAGCCGCGGCGCGGACCCCGGCCGCGCAGTGCAGCCTCGGAGGGACCTGAATGGGCTACGAGTGGGACTTCGGGATCGTCCTGCGCAACGCCGACCTGCTGCTGCTCGGCCTGGCCAACACGCTCAAGGTGACCGGGCTGGCGCTGGCCTTCGGCCTGCCGCTCGGCCTCGCCCTGGCGCTCGGCCGGCTGTCGCCGCGGCGCTGGCTCAGGGCGCCGGTCGGCCTGGTCGTCGAGTTCTTCCGCTCGACGCCGCCGATCGTCCAGCTGTTCTGGTTCTTCTTCGCCCTGCCGCTGCTCACCGGCATCGAGATCGATCCCTTCCGGGCCTCGGTGCTGACCTTCTCGATCCAGTCCTCGGCCTTCTTCGCCGAGGTCTTCCGCGGCGGCATCGTCTCGATCGAGAGGGGCCAGTGGGAGGCCGCCAAGGCGATCGGCATGGCGCGTGGCCAGGCGCTGCGCCGGGTCGTGCTGCCCCAGGCGGTCAAGCGCATGATCCCGGCTTTCCTGGAACGCGTCATCGAGCTGATGAAGACCACGACCCTGGTCGCCACGGTCTCCTATGCCGACCTGCTGTACCAGGCCAACAACATCGCCCAGCGGACCTACCGGCCGCTCGAGGTCTTCACCGTCGCCGCGGTCCTCTACTTCGTCGTGCTGTTCCCGCTGTCGCTCTCGGTGCGCGGCCTGGAGCGGCGGCTCGCCCGCAGCGGCGAGACGACGGCGCACTAGGGGGGGCCGGATGGATCACGTCTGGGACTTCACCAGCGTCATCGCGAGCCGCAAGCTGCTGCTGATCGGCCTGCTGCACACGGTCGAGCTCGGCGTGCTCTGCCTCGTCCTCGGCCTCACGGCCGGCGCCTTCGTCGGTGCGGCGCGCTATTCGCGCAACCGCTGGGTCAACTGGCCGGCCAGCGCCTTCGTCGAGGTCTTCCGCAACACCCCGGCCCTGGTCCAGATCATCTGGTTCTACTTCGCCTTCCCGATCCTGGTGCCCATCGACATCGACCCCTTCCTCGCCGCGACCCTGGGGCTCAGCCTCAACACCACGGCCTTCGCCGCGGAGATCTACCGCGGCGGCATCCAGTCGCTCGGCCGCGGCCAGTGGGAGGCGGCCAGGGCGCTGGGCATGACCTACGGCCAGCAGCTCACCCGGATCATCCTGCCCCAGGCGGTCAAGCGCATGGTCCCGGCCTTCATGAACCGCGCGGTCGAGCTGATGAAGATGACCTCGCTGGCCTCGGTCATCGCCTACGGCGAGCTGATGCACCAGGCCAAGACGATCTCGACCTACAACTTCAATCCGATCGAGACCTACACCGTGGTCGCGCTGATCTTCTTCGCGCTGATCTATCCGCTCGCCCTGGCCATGCAGCAGGTCGAGCGCCGCCTGAGGAGGAGCGAGTGAGCGAGCAGGGGGGCGAAGTCCTGCGCATCGAGGGCCTGCGCAAGGCCTTCGGTGCGACCGAGGTGCTGAAGGGCATCGACCTCTCGGTCGCCAAGGGCGAGGCGGTGGTGCTGCTCGGCGCCTCGGGCTCGGGCAAGTCGACGCTGCTGCGCTGCGTCAACTTCCTGGAGATCCCGAGCGCCGGTCGCGTCGTCATCGACGGCACGGCGGTCGGGCGGGAGCGCGACGGCGCCGTGCTCTACCGCGAGGCCGAGCTGATCCCGATCCGCGCCCACGTCGGCATGGTCTTCCAGCACTTCAACCTCTTCCCGCACATGACCGCGCGCGAGAACGTCATGGAGGGGCCGCGCACCGTGCTGCGCCTGCCGCGCGCCGAATGCCGCGAGCGCGCCGGGCGCTACCTCGCCAAGGTCGGCCTCGCCGACAAGATGGATGCCTACCCCTCGCACCTCTCGGGCGGCCAGCAGCAGCGCGTCGCGATCGCCCGGGCGCTGGCCATGGAGCCGCGCCTGATGCTGTTCGACGAGGCGACCTCGGCGCTCGACCCGGAGCTGGTCGGCGAGGTGCTGCAGACCATGAAGGACCTGTCTGACGAAGGGATGACCATGCTGATCGTCACGCACGAGCTCGGCTTCGCCTACGCGGTCGCCGACAAGGTGCTGTTCCTGCACGACGGGCGGATCCACGAAGAGGGCCCGCCCGACGAGCTGCTGGTGCGCCCCCGCGAGGCGCGGACCCGCGAGTTCCTGCGCGGCCACGCCAGCTTCCGCCTGCCGGAGGCGGAGTTCTGACCATGGCCGAGAGCGCGTCCAGCCACCTCTCCACCCACGACGCCGAGGCCGATCCGCGCAACGAGGACATCCGGATCTACCTCGACGGCGCGATCGTGCCGCGGGCCGAGGCCAAGGTCTCGGTCTACGATTCCGGCTTCCTGCTCGGCGACGGCGTCTGGGAGGGCCTGCGCCTCTACGACGGCCGCTGGGCCTTCCTGGAGGAGCACCTGGACCGGCTGTTCGAGGCCGCCAAGGCGATCGACCTCGACATCGGCCTCGACCGCGCCGGCGTCGTCGCGGCGCTCGACGCGACCGCGGCGGCCAACGGCATGACCACCAACGTCCATGCCCGCCTGATGGTGACCCGCGGCGTCAAGGCCAAGCCCTTCCAGGACCCGCGCCTGTCGCGGAGCGGGCCGACGGTGGTCATCATCATGGAGCACTCGACGCCCTCGGAAGAGACCTTCCGGCGCGGCATCCGCCTGTTCACCGTGCCGATCGTCCGCGGCCTGCCGATCAGCCAGGACCCCAAGCTCAACTCGCACTCCAAGCTGAACTGCATCCTGGCCGGCATCCATGCCCAGAAGGCGGGCTACGACGAGGCGCTGATGCTCGACCCCCACGGCTTCGTCAACACGACCAACTCCTGCAACTTCTTCGTCGTGCGCAAGGGCGAGGTCTGGACCTCGACCGGCGACTACTGCCTCAACGGCATCACCCGCGGCAAGGTCATCCGGCTGTGCCGCGAGAACGCGATCCCGGTGTTCGAGCGCAACTTCTCGCTGGTCGACGCCTACGGCGCCGAGGAGGCCTTCATCACCGGCACCTTCGGCGCCCAGACGCCGGTCGTCGAGATCGACGGCCGCCGGATCGGGGAGGGCGGGGCCGGGCCGGTGACCCGGCGCATCCGCGCGCTCTACAAGGCGCTGATCGAAAGGCCGGCGGCATGACCGACCTCGCGGCCCTGAAGCCGATCGAGGACCGCACCCGGCGCGGCCAGATCGCCCAGCGCCTGCGCCAGCTGATCGTGTCCGGCGATCTCGCGCCCGGAAGCCGCCTGACCGAGGCCGAGCTCGCCGGCAGGCTCGGCGTCAGCCGCGCGCCGCTGCGCGAGGCGATCCGCGAGCTGGTCGAGCGCGGCCTGCTGGTCAGCGAGCCCTACAAGGGCCTATTCGTGCGCTCGGTGACCCGCGCCGACCTGGAGGAGCTCTATTCCCTGCGCACAGCGCTCGAGCAGTTCGCCTTCCGCCAGGCCTGGCCGAAGCGCACGCCGGAGGCGCTGGCCGAGCTGCGCCGCCGCAACGCGCGCCTGGACGCGGCGATCGCCGCCGGCGACCAGCCCGACCGGGCCATCGACCTGGAGATGGAGCTGCATTCCTGGTGCTACGAGCTGAGCGGCCACCGCCTGCTGCTCGAGTCCTGGCAGCGCATCCGGCCGAACCTGCAGTTCTATTTCGTGCTGCACCAGCGCGCCCACGGCCGCGCCGGGCCGCTGCGCGAGGCACACGACCGCTACGTCGCGCTGGCCTGCGGCGAGGACCTCGAGGCCATGCTGGCGCACCTGGAGAGCCACATGCGCCAGGGTCTGGCGCGCACCCTCTCGTTCATCTGAGGCTCCGGGACAGCGGAACGTTCCCGGGCGCGGGCCTTTGCCGACGGGATGGCGCCGGGCGACCGCCGGCGCCCCCCACCGCTGTCAGACGGAAGGCTTGGCTATGACGGTCGAGAAGAACACCCAGGAGGCCCGCCAGGGCGAGCGCAGCAGGACCGCCTGGCGCACGCTGATCTGGTCGACGACGCTCAGCACCATCGGCGTCGGCGTCGTGCTGATCTGGTACTTCGTCATCCACTGACCGACCGAACTCCCTGCTGGGATGGCCGCCTGTCGGCTGCCATGTCCGTTCCGCAGGTCGCAATCGGCCGGCGCGGCGCTACTCTCATGTTGCGATGCAATATGAGTGCCGGCCGCGGGTCGCCGGGGCGGCGCTCCGGCGTCGTGCAGCAGGCAGCCGGCCAGGGAGAGTCGCGTGGCAGGGGGATTCGTTTGGCGCTGAAAACCAGTTCCGTCGGCTATACCGCGTTCCTGGCCTCGCTGTCGGCGCTGCCGCCGATCTCGATCGACATGAACCTGCCGGCGGTGCCGGGCATCGAGGCGAGCTTCGGCGAGCCCTCCGGCCAGGGCGCCCTGACGCTCAGCCTCTTCGTCGCCGGCTTCCTGATCTCGCCGCTGATCGGTGGCCCGCTGGCCGACCGCTTCGGCCGCCGGCCGTCGCTGCTCGGCGCGCTGAGCGCCTTCGCGCTGGCCTCGCTGGTCTGCGCCGCGGCGCCCTCCTTCCTGACCCTGCTGCTCGGCCGCTTCCTGCAGGGCACTGCGGCCGGCATGGGCGTCGTGCTGCCGCTGGCCATCGTGCGCGACGTCTTCGAGGGGGCGACCGCCCGCCAGCGGCTGTCCCAGGTCACCGCCATGATCGGCGTCGCGCCGCTGATCGCCCCGGCGCTCGGCAGCCTGGTGCTGAGCGTCGCCGACTGGCGCGCGATCTATCTCGCCCAGGGCGCCTGGGGCGCCGTGATGGCCCTGGTCGTCGGCCTGCTGTTCGCCGAGACCCTGCCGCGCGAGCGGCGCCAGCCGCTGCATGCGGCGAGGCTGGTCCGCAACTACGCGACGGTGCTCGGCACCCGGGAGTTCCTCGGCTACGCGCTTTGCTTCGCCTTCGGCTTTGCGGCGCTCTTCGCCTATGTCTCCGGCTCGCCGACCCTGCTGCTCGAGGACCTGGGCATCTCGAAGTTCTGGTTCTCGGCGATCTTCGCCCTGACCTCGGCGGGGCTGATCATGGGCTCGCTGCTCTCGGCCAGGCTCAGCCGCCTGGAGATGCCGGCCGGCCGCCTGGTCGCGTTCTGCCTGGCCGGCACCGGGCTCTGCATCGGCGCCGCCTTCGCCGCCGCCCTGGCCGGCTGGGTCAGGGTCGCGACGATCATCCCCTGCGTGTTCGGCATGATCTTCGCCTTCGGCCTCTCGGCGCCCAGCATGAACCATGCCGCGATCCACCCGCTGCCGCACATGGCCGGCGCCGCCTCCGGCGTGATCCGCTCCCTGCAGATGCTCATGGGCGCGGCTGCCAGCGCCCTGCTGACCGCGCTGATCGGGCCCTTCAGCTCGGCGGTCGCGATGACCGGCACCATGGCGCTCTCGATCCTGCTGGCGATCGCGGCCTACCTGCTGCTGCTGCACGGCCGCGGGCCCCGGCTCGCCGAGCCGATCTCCGGGGCGTCCGGCGCCGAGTGACGCTTGGAGGACAGCCAGTGGCGCCTGGGCGTCTGGCGCGACCCTGCATTCTTGTGCATTTTTCTGCGTTCCTTTCGACAACGCAGCGAATCACGCCCAGATGGATATCCGGCAGTTGCAGTACCTCGCCGCCCTGGCGCGGGAGCGACACTTCACGCGCGCGGCCGCGGCCTGCAACGTCACCCAGCCGACCCTCTCCGGGCGGATCCGCCAGCTCGAGCAGGAGCTCGGCGTGCCGGTGGTCGAGCGCGGCCAGCGCTTCCACGACCTGACGCCCGAGGGCAAGCGGGTGCTCGGCTGGGCGCTCAAGATCCTGGAGAACTGCGACAACCTGAAGGACGAGCTGGCCCTGACCCGCGGCGCGCCGAGCGGCCGGGTCGCGCTCGGCGTCATCCCCTCGGCGCTGCCGACCCTGCCGCCGCTGACCGGCGTGGTGCACGGCCGCTTCCCCGGCCTCGGCTTCTCCGTCGCCTCGATGAGCTCCGAGGAGATCCGCCAGCAGCTCGAGGAGTTCTCGATCGACGCCGGCGTCACCTATCTGGACAACGAGCCGATCGACCGGGCGGTCGTCCGCCCGCTCTACCGCGAGCGCTACCGGCTGTTCGTGCGCCTCGACCATCCGCTGGCCGAGCGCAGGCGGGTCTCCTGGTCGGAGGCCGCCGAGCACCCGCTCTGCGCCCTGACGCCGAACATGCAGAACCGGCGCATCGTCGACGCCGCCTTCCTGCGCGCCGACTGCCGGCCGACCCCCGAGGTCGAGAGCAGCTCGATCATGAACCTCTGCGCCTACGTCCGGGTCGGCGGCTTGGCCAGCGTGCTGCCGGAGCTCTTCGTCGGCATGATCGGCGACGACGGCATCCGCGCGATCCCGCTGGTCGAGCCGACGGTCGAGCACACCGTCGGCCTGGTCACCCTCGACCGCGATCCGCTGCCGCTGGTCGTCGAGGCGCTGCTCGAGGCCGCCACCGCCTACCGCCTGCCCGGCGAGCTGACGGCGCGGCTGTAGCCATTCAGGGAGCCCGACGAGTTGACCCAAGGCATAAGGCGGCCCAATCGGCGCATAGGGAGAATCGATTGGCAGCGGCTTGCCGCTTTGTCCGACCCTGCGCCCGCTTGGCAGGGGCGGAGCGAGGCGATGCAGGCCGACGGCGCGACACCAGCGGATTCCCTTGACACGGCGGTGCTGCGGGCGCTCTGCGCCCGCCACGGCGACGCGCCGGAGCGGCTGATCGAGATCCTCCACGACCTGCAGGAGCTGGCCGGGCACGTCCCCGAGGCGGCGCTGCCGGTGATCGCCGAAGCGCTCAACCTGGGTCGCGCCGAGGTCCACGGCGTCGCCAGCTTCTATCACGACTTCCGGCGGGCGCCGGCCGGGCCCGTCGTCGTGCGGCTGTGCCGCGCCGAGGCCTGCCAGGCCCGTGGCGCGCTCGCCCTGATCGACGAGGCTCTGGAGCAGCGCGGCGCCGCGCTCGGCGAGACCGCGGCCGACGGCGTCACGCTCGAGGCGGTCTACTGCCTCGGCAACTGCGCTCTGGGACCGGCCGGCACGGTCAACGGGCGCCTGCACGGCCGGCTCGGCGCGGATCGGCTGGAGCGCCTGGTCGCCGAGGCGTTCGCCGAGGAGGAGGCGCGATGACCGTCACGCTCTGGCTGCCCGGCGATTCCGCCGCGGCCTCGGTCGGTGCCGACGCGGTCGCGGCGGCGCTGCTCAACGAGGCGGCGTCGCGCGGCCTCGAGCTCCGGCTGCGGCGCAACGGCTCGCGCGGCCTGTTCTGGCTGGAGCCGCTGCTCGAGGTCGAGACCCCGGCCGGCCGGATCGCCTACGGCCCGGTCGCGGCGGACGACGTGCCGGGCCTGCTCGACCGCGGCCTGCTGGAGGGCGCCGGCCATCCGCTCTGCCAGGGCCCGACCGAGGAGATTCCCTACCTGAAGGACCAGGAGCGCCTGACCTTCGCGCGCGTCGGCGTCATCGAGCCCCTCGATCTCGCCGGCTACGAGGCTCAGGGCGGCCTGGCCGGGCTGCGCCGTGCCCTGGCGCTGACCCCGGCGGAGATCGTCGACGCGGTCACCGACTCCGGCCTGCGCGGCCGCGGCGGCGCCGGCTTCCCGGCCGGCATCAAGTGGCGCACCGTGCTGGAGCAGCCGGCGGGCCCCGACGGCGGGTCCAAGTACGTCTGCTGCAACGCCGACGAGGGCGATTCCGGCACCTTCGCCGACCGCCTGCTGATCGAGGGCGACCCCTTCCTGCTGATCGAGGGCCTGGCCATCGCCGGCCTTGCGACCGGCGCCGGGCAGGGCTTCGTCTACCTGCGCTCCGAGTACCCGCGGGCGATCGAGGTCCTGAAGCGGGCGATCTGCGTGATGGAGCAGGCCGGCTGGCTGGGCGACGACCTCGGCGGCTCGGGCCGGACCTTCCGCCTGGAGGTCCGCCGCGGCGCCGGCGCCTACATCTGTGGCGAGGAGTCGGCCATGCTGGAGAGCCTGGAGGGGCGGCGCGGCACGGTGCGCGCCAAGCCACCGATCCCGGCCGTCGCCGGCCTGTTCGGCAGGCCGACCCTGGTCAACAACGTGCTGACCCTGGCCGCCGTGCCGACCATCCTGGCGCGGGGCGCCGCCTTCTACCGCGACTTCGGCCAGGGCCGCTCGCGCGGCACCCAGGCCTTCCAGCTGGCCGGCAACGTCCGGCGCGGCGGCCTGGTCGAGAAGGCCTTCGGCGTCAGCCTGCGTGCGCTGATCGAGGACTTCGGCGGCGGCACGGCGAGTGGCCGGCCGTTCCGTGCGGCCCAGCTCGGCGGCCCGCTCGGCGCCTACGTCGGCGCGGCCCAGCTCGACACGGCGATGGACTACGAGAGTGTCGCGGCGGCCGGCGGCCTGCTCGGCCACGGCGGCATCGTGGTCTTCGACGACACGGTCGACATGGCCCGCATGGCCCGCTTCGCCTTCGAGTTCTGCGAGATCGAGAGCTGCGGCAAGTGCACGCCCTGCCGGATCGGCGCGGTGCGCGGCAAGGAGGCCCTGGAGCGGATCCTCGGCGACCGAGACCTCGCCCGCAACCTCGCCCTGGTCGAGGAGCTCTGCGAGCTGATGGCCGACGGCTCGCTCTGCGCCATGGGCGGCCTGACCCCGATGCCGGTGCTCTCCGCCCTGCGCCTCTTCCCGGAGGACTTCGGCCGCGCGCCGGCCGCGGCGGCGGAGTAGCGAATGATCAGCGCTTCTCTCTTCCCGTCGTCCCGGGCACTAGGCGAGCCTGGACGCCGACAGGCGTCCGGCCTGCGAGCCTTGCGACCCGGGACCCAGGGCCGTTCCGCCACGGCTTGTGGCCCCTGGGTCCCGGATAGCTCGCTTTGCCGACGAAAGCAGAGCTTTCGGGCAAAGCGGCTTCCGGGATGACGATGACAGTGTGGCCGGTCGCTGATCGCAGAGGAACATCACCATGACCCTGATCAAGGAAACCGACCACGGCACGCCGGCGCGCGCGGGCGCGCCGGTCACGCTGGAGATCGACGGCATCGCGGTGACCGTGCCCGAGGGCACCTCGGTGATGCGCGCGGCCCAGGTGGTTGAGCGGCCGCTGCCGAAGCTCTGCGCCACCGACAGCCTGGAGGCCTGGGGCTCCTGCCGGCTCTGCCTGGTCGAGATCGAGGGCGTCAAGGGCACGCCGGCCTCCTGCACCACGCCGGTCCGGCCCGGCATGAAGGTCACGACCCAGTCGGAGCGCCTGGCGCGGCTGCGCCGCGGCACCATGGAGCTCTACATCTCCGACCACCCGCTCGACTGCCTGACCTGCTCGGCCAACGGCGACTGCGAGCTGCAGGACATGGCCGGCGTCGTCGGCCTGCGCGAGGTGCGCTACGGCTTCTGTGGCGAAAACCACTTCGACGCGGCGAGCCGCGAGGCTGTCGACGCCTCGAACCCCTATTTCCAGTTCGATCCGGCCAAGTGCATCGTCTGCTCGCGCTGCGTGCGCGCCTGCGAGGAGGTCCAGGGCACCTTCGCCCTGACCATCGAGGGCCGCGGCTTCGCCTCCAAGGTCTCGGCCGGGCTCGCCTCCGAGGACTTCTTCGCCTCCGACTGCGTGTCCTGCGGCGCCTGCGTCCAGGCCTGCCCGACCGCGACCCTGGAGGAGAAGAAGGTCGTCGAGGCGGGGCTGCCGAGCCGCAGCGTGCTGACGACCTGCGCCTACTGCGGCGTCGGCTGCTCCTTCAAGGCCGAGCTCAAGGGCGACGAGGTGGTGCGCATGGTGCCCTGGAAGGACGGCGGCGCCAACGAGGGCCATTCCTGCGTCAAGGGCCGCTTCGCCTGGGGCTACGCGACGCACCGCGACCGCGTCACCACGCCGATGGTACGCGAGCGCATCACCGATCCCTGGCGCCCGGTCTCCTGGGACGAGGCGATCGGCTTCGCCGCCGGGCGCTTCAAGGCGATCCAAGCCGGGCACGGCAAGGGCGCGATCGGCGGCGTCACCTCGTCGCGCTGCACCAACGAGGAGGTCTTCGTCGTCCAGAAGATGATCCGCGCGGCCTTCGGCAACAACAACGTCGACACCTGCGCGCGGGTCTGCCACTCGCCGACCGGCTACGGCCTGAAGTCGACCTTCGGCACCTCGGCCGGCACCCAGAACTTCCGCTCGGTCGAGCGCGCCGACGTGATCCTGCTGATCGGCGCCAACCCGACCGACGGCCACCCGGTCTTCGCCTCGCGCCTGAAGAAGCGGCTGCGCCAGGGCGCGAAGCTGATCGTCGTCGACCCGCGGCGCATCGACCTGGTGAGGAGCCCGCATGTCGCGGCGGCCGAGCATCTCCAGCTCCGGCCCGGCACCAACGTCGCGGTGATGAACGCGCTGGCCCACACCATCGTCACCGAGCAGCTGGTCGACGGCGCCTTCGTCGCGGCGCGCTGCGACACCGCCGAGTTCGAGCGCTGGCGCGCCTTCGTCGCCGAGGAGCGCAACAGCCCCGAGGCCCTGGAGGAGATCATCGGCGTGCCGGCCGAGCGGCTGCGCGCCGCGGCCCGGCTCTACGCGACCGGCGGCAACGGCGCGATCTACTACGGCCTCGGCGTCACCGAGCACAGCCAGGGCTCGACCATGGTCATCGCGCTCGCCAACCTCGCCATGGCGACCGGCAACATCGGGCGCGAGGGCGTCGGCGTGAACCCGCTGCGCGGCCAGAACAACGTGCAGGGCTCCTGCGACATGGGCTCTTTCCCGCACGAGCTGCCGGGCTATCGCCACGTCGCCGACGCCGCCGTGCGCGGCGGCTTCGAGGCCGACTGGGGCGTGACGCTGTCGCCCGAGCCGGGCCTGCGCATCCCCAACATGCTGGCCGCCGCCGTCGACGGCTCGTTCCGCGGCCTCTTCGTCCAGGGCGAGGACATCGCCCAGTCCGATCCCAACACCCGCCACGTCACGGCGGCGCTCGAGGCCATGGACTGCGTCGTCGTTCAGGACCTCTTCCTCAACGAGACCGCGGCCTACGCCCACGTCTTCCTGCCCGGCACCTCGTTCCTGGAGAAGGACGGCACCTTCACCAACGCCGAGCGGCGCATCAACCGCGTCCGTCCGGTGATGAGGGAGGCCTGCGGCCTGTCGGAATGGGCGGCGGTCTGCCGCCTCGCCGAGGCGCTGGGCTATCCGATGCGCTACGGCTCGGCCGCCGAGATCATGGACGAGATCGCGCGCCTGACCCCGGCCTTCGCCGGCGTCAGCCACGGCCGCCTGGACCGCGAGGGCTCGCTGCAGTGGCCGGTGAACGAGGCCCACCCCGACGGCAGCCCGATCATGCACGTCGGCGGCTTCGTGCGCGGCAAGGGCCGCTTCATGCTGACCGAGTTCGTGCCGACTGACGAGCGGACCAGCCGCTTCTTCCCGCTGATCCTGACCACCGGCCGGATCCTCAGCCAGTACAACGTCGGCGCCCAGACCCGGCGCACCGAGAACCTGCGCTGGCACGGCGAGGACCGGCTGGAGATCCATCCCTTCGACGCCGAGGAGCGCGGCGTCGGCGAGGGCGACCTGGTCTCAGTCGCCAGCCGGGTCGGCGCCACGACCCTGCGCGCCACCGTCACCGAGCGGGTGCCCCAGGGCGTGGTCTACACGACCTTCCACCACCCGCTGACCGGCGCCAACGTGATCACCACCGACTACTCCGACTGGGCGACCGAGTGCCCCGAGTACAAGGTGACCGCGGTGCAGGTCATGCTGTCGAACCTGCCCTCCGACTGGCAGGAGCGGCATCGCGAGCGCAAGGGGCGCCACTACCGCGTCGCCGCGCCGGCGGCCGAGTAGGGGAGGCCGAGTCCCGTGACCCCCGAGGACCTGACCCGCAAGGTCAACCAGATCGCCGCCTTCCACGGCGCCTACCCGCGCGACGAGGCCGTCGACGCCGTCGCCCGGCACATCCGCGACTTCTGGGACCCGCGCATGCGGGAGAAGCTGGCGGCGCTGGTCGCGGCCGGCGGCGAGGGGCTGAGCCCGGTCGCCCTGGCGGCGGCCAAGGAGGTCGTCGGGGAGAGGGCCCGGGTCTGACCACGCGGCGCGCGTCACCGGGCGAGAGACGGCATATCGTCATGGCTGATCTTGGGAAGCGACAGCAGCCTTCGTGATCTCGAACGGCTAGGCTCCGGCCGGAACGGAAGATCGGAGGGCGCCATGCCGAACGCGGAAGAAGGGCCCGACTGGCCCCTGGATCTCCATCGCGTGCTGAAGGCCGCCGAGGTCCGCCAGGTGGCCTATGTCCCCGACGCCGGGCACAGCCGGCTGATCGAGCTCTTCGACGAGGACCCCGAGGTCGTCGCCAACGTGCTGACGACGGAGGAGGAGGGGGTGGCCATCGCGGCCGGCGCCTGGCTCGGCGGCCAGCGGAGCGTGCTGCTGATGCAGTCGAGCGGCGTCGGCAACTGCATCAACATGCTGTCGCTCTCGGCGATCGGCCGCTTCCCGCTGCTGATGCTGGTGACGATGCGCGGCGAGTGGGCCGAGTTCAATCCCTGGCAGGTGCCGATGAGCCGGGCGACGCAGCCGGCGCTGGAGGCGATCGGGGTGCGGGTCCTGCGTGCGGAGACCCCTGCGGACCTGGTCGAGGCCGTCGAGGCAGGCGCCGCCCTCGCCTACGAGGCGGACCAGCAGATCGCCGTGCTGATCGGCCAGCGCCTGCTCGGCCGCAAGAAGTGGTGAGGCCGATGCCCGACTCGAACAGCGACTCGAACAGCCTGCCGGGCCTCGGCCGCCGCGCGGCGGTCGCGGCCCTGCTCCGGGACCGCGGCAACAGGCTCGTCGTCACCGGCCTCGGCTCGCCGACCTACGACGTCCACGCCCTCGGCGACCGGGACGACAACTACTACCTCTGGGGCGCCATGGGCGGTGCCGCGCTGGTCGGCCTCGGCCTCGCCCAGGCGCAGCCGGACCGGCGGGTCCTGGTCGTCACCGGCGACGGCGAGCAGCTGATGGCCCTGGGCGGCCTCGCGACCATCGCGGTGGCGGGGCCGCGCAACCTCGACATCGTGGTGCTCGACAACCAGCACTACGGCGAGACCGGCATGCAGGCGAGCCACACCGGCCGCGGCATCGACCTCGCGGCGGTCGCCGCGGCCTGCGGCTTCGCGGCGACCGGCACCGCCCGCACGCTGCAGGAGGTCGAGGCGCTGGCCGCGACGCTGCGCGAGGCGGCCGAGGGGCCGCGGCTCTTCGCGATCAAGATCGCGGCCGACAACCCGCCGCGCTCCCTGCCGTCGCGCGACGGCGTCCAGATCAAGAACCGCTTCCGCACCCACCTCGGCTTCGCCGCGAGCTGACGCGCCGTCGGCCGCTCAGCGGCCCGGTCGCGCGAAGGCCCTGCGCGCCCGCTCGACCTCGTCCCGGATCGCGCAGCCCTCGACATGGTCGTCGACCAGGCCCATGGCCTGCATGAAGGCGTAGACCGTGGTCGGGCCGACGAACCTCCAGCCGCGCTTCTTGAGCTCCTTCGAGAGCGCGACGGACTCCGGGGAGGTCGAGACGGTCTGAGGGCCCGCGCGCTTCGCCGGATCGGGCTCGTAGCGCCAGACGAAGGCGGCCAGCGAGCCTTCCTGCCGGACCAGCTCCCGCGCCCGCTGCGCGTTGTTGATCGCCGCCTCGATCTTGCCGCGGTGGCGGACGATGCCCTGGTCCCGGAACAGCCGCTCGAGGTCGGCCGGGCCGAAGCGCGCGACCCGCTCGAAGTCGAAGCCGTGGAAGGCGGCTCGGAAGTTCTCGCGCTTGGCCAGGATCGTGCGCCAGCTCAGCCCGGACTGGAAGCCTTCGAGGCAGAGCTTCTCGAAGAGCCGGCGGTCGTCCTCGACCGGGAAGCCCCATTCCCGGTCGTGGTAGTCGAGGAACTCGGGCGCGGCGGCGGACCAGCGGCAGCGCGGCCGGCCGTCCGACCCGACGACCGTGTCGCTCATGGTGCCACCTTCCCCTGGGTCGCCGCCTCCAGCAGGAAGCTCAGCCGCGCGTCGGTGCGGGCCGCCGCGATCTCCAGGATCTCGGCGCTGACCACCTTCTCGCCGACGAAGGGGTCCTCGGCGAGCCGGGCCTCCAGCTCCGGCAGCGAGGCGCCGTGCGCCAGGATCGCCCCGCCGGCCTCGGGCTTCAGGCTGCCGACGAGCAGGAAGACGCCGTCCTGGAGGCCTTGCTGGATCCAGGCCTTGTGGCCCTCCAGGAAGCGCGGCGCCTGGGCCCGGTTCTCGGTGAACTTCAGCAGGACGATGAACATCGGGTCCGGTTCCTTCGATCGGGTTGCGGAGCGGGGGTAGCGGGTCACGTGAGTGGGTCACGTTGGCGGGTCAGGCGGGCTGGCGCACGCAGGCGTCCAGCCAGTCGCACAGCGCCTCGACCTCCTCGCGCAGGAAGGCCTCGTCGCGGAAGGCGTTGGCCAGGGTCGCCACGCCCTGGCTGCGGGCCAGCAGCGACATCGCCAGCCGGTCGGCCTCGGCGCCGAGCCCGAGCAGCTCGAACTGCCGGCGCAGCCAGTCGCGGAACAGGGCGAAGATCCCGTTGGCCTGCGCCTGCGCGCCGTGGTCGAGCTTGGCCAGCTCGCTCGAGAGCGTCCCGACCGGGCAGCCGTAGAGCAGGATCTTCGCGCGGTTCGCGACGAGGATCCGGATGAAGCAGCGGATCCGCTCGGCGGGGCCGTCGCCCTCGGCCTCCCAGCGGTCGAGCATCTCGCGGGTCCGGGCCAGACGCAGGGCGATCACCGCTTCGAGGATCTCGTCCTTGGTCTTGAAGTGGTAGTAGAAGTTGCCGCGCGAGATCCGCACCGCCGCCGCGATGTCGGCGAAGGAGCTGTGCGCGTAGCCCTGCCGGTAGAACAGCTCGTCGGCTGCCTCGACGATCTGCTGGCGGGTCGCGCCGGCGCTCATGGAAGACGCCTTCCCGTCCCTGGAGACATGACCGGCCCTCGCGGCTCGAAGCGGATTGGGACAACTGTCCTATCGCGCATTCCTAGGACAATTGTCCTAGTCGGTCAAGGCGGGCCTCGGCGCTGCAGCTCGGCGGCGAGGCGCCGGATCGCGGCGGCGTCCCAGAAGGCGCCGGCGAGCACCAGGAGCGCGGCGAGGGCGCCGCTGGTCCAGGGCGCGAGCGGCGGCGTCATCGGGCAGTCGGCCAGCTGCCGGGCGGCGAGCGCGATCCACAGCAGGGCGGCCAGCGCCAGGGCGGCGGTGACGGCGAGGGCGCCGGGCGCGGAGCCGCCGAGCGCCCGGCGGGCCAGCCAGCTGCGGGTCTCCCGCTCCTCGGGTGCCGCGAGGGCCAGGTCCGCGGCGGCCAGGGCGGCCTCGCGCCGGGCCTGGCCGGCGCGCAGCAGCAGCAGGCCGAGGACCACGCCGAGCACCAGCGGGAAGAGGCCGATGAAGCTGACTAGGTCGACCGGGATCGCGCCCGAGGTGCCGGAGAGCGCCGCGAGCTGGCTGCGCTGCTCGGCGAACTGCTTCTCCAGCCGCTCCTGCCGCTTGCCCAGCGCGTCGCGCAGCCCCTGCTGGAGCGCCAGGATCTTGCGGATGCCGGCGACCGGCGCCGTGGCGACCTCGCCGATCTGGCGCATCTGCGCGGTGATGCTGTCCTTGACCGCCTGGCCGTAGTCGATCTTGCCGCCGACGGTGCGCCACCAGTCGCCGCCGAGGGCCTCGTCGACGGCCTTGTCGTGGCGGATCTCGATCGCCTCGACCGCGGCGCGCTGGCTGTCCAGCTCGTCGGCCGCGGCACGCAGGGCGGTGGCGGTCTGCATGGCGGCGGTCTGCGCGGCCGGGCCGCTCGCGCTCCGGGCCGCCTCGTCCGCCGCCTGCCGGGCCGTTGCCGCCGTCGCCGCGAGGGCGCTCAGGTAGGCGGGCCGGATCTCCCGGCTCCAGTCGGCCTGGGCATGCGCATAGGCGGCGGCGACGATCTGCTGCCGGGCATAGGCGACCAGCCGCTCGCCGGCGTCCTGCGCGTCGGCGGCCAGCGCCTGCAGGATCGGCTTCAGCTCCGGCGGCACGGCCGGAGGCGGCGGGCCCTGGCCGGGCAGGATGACGATCGACTGGCCCGGCGCCTCGCTGCCCGGCGCCTCGCTGCCCGGCAACGGCTGGATCTGCTGCTGCAGCATCGGCTGCTGCATCGGCAGTTGCTGCATCTGCTGCTGCATCGCCGGTGCGTTCTGCGCCTGCGGCCACTGGACCGGGCTCGGCGGACGATCGGCGACGGGCGGCTCGCCCCGCAGCGTGCGCTCCACCATCGTCCTCAAGGCGGCGAAGCGGCCGATCATCTCCGCGGTGACCGCGTCGAGCAGCCTGTCGACCCGCTGGCCGGCGCTCTGCTCGGCCGTTCGCAGGCGCTCGATCTCGGGATCGAGCCGCGCGAGCAGGGCGGCGTTGCCGGCCATCTCCGCCTCGAGCGCCGCGATCTCGCGCGCCGTCTTCAGATAGGGATGGACGGACAGCAGGTGGATCAGCGCCAGCAGGCCGGCGGCGAGCAGCAGGATCCGCCGCGCCTTCAGCAGATCGCTGCGCGCCGCGGTCAGCGCCTCGCAGGCGACGGTCTGGATGTAGCTCATGCGCGCCCGCCCGAACCGGCCCGGCCGCCCGACGGCGGTCTCAACCGGAATGCTTCGCTGTCGATGCCGGTGAGTCAACCATCGGTGACGCCGGGATCGGGTCGCGGGGGCGACGCGCGGGGCGCTCCCCTTTGACAGTGGCGTGACGGCTTGCCATCTTCGGACTCGTTAGGCCTGGGGTGTCTTCCGCATGGGCTCGCCCGCGCGCGAAGGCTGAGAACAGACCCACCGAACCTGATCTGGATCATGCCAGCGCAGGGAGTCGCCGACGCCTCTATGCTCCCGCTCGAGGAGTCTTACGCGCCGACGGCCCCGCATCGACACGCGAGGAGCCGAGGATGAAACGCAAGCCGACCTTTTCCCGGCGCCGCCTGATCGGCGGTGCAGGGACCTCCATCACAGCGCTCGGCGCTGCCACCCTGTCCACGGGCCTGGCCGGGAGTCTGGCCGCGCCGGCGGTCCGGGCCGAGAGCCGCTTCGAGTGGAAGATGGTGACCTCCTGGCCGGTCGACGCGCCGGGACCGGGAACCACCGCCGCGCGCCTCGCCCGGCGCATCACCGAGGGCAGCGGCGGGCGCCTGACCGTCAAGGTGTTCGGCGCCGGCGAGCTGGTGCCGGCCTTCGAGGTCTTCGACGCCGTCTCCTCGGGCACCGCCGAGCTGGGCCACACGGCCTCGCTGTTCTGGGCCGGCAAGATGGCGATCGCGCCGATCTTCACGACCGCGCCCTTCGGCCTGCTGCCCGAGGGCCACAACGCCTGGATCGCCTACGGCGGCGGCCAGGCGCTGTGGGACGAGCTCTACGGCCCCTTCGGCGTCAAGCCGTATCTCGCCGGCAACTCCGGCTTCCAGATGGCCGGCTGGTACCGGCGCAAGATCGAGGGGCTGGAGGACCTGAAGGGCCTGAAGATCCGCGCCGCCGGCCTGGGCGGCGAGATCCTGCGCCGGCTCGGCGCGGCGCCGGTGGTGATCCCGCCCGGCGAGATCTTCACCGCGCTCAAGACCGGGACGATCGACGCCGCCGAGTTCCTCGGGCCCTGGAGCGACACGGCCCTGGGCCTGAACAAGGCCGCGCCCTACTACTACTGGCCGGGCTTCGACAAGCCGAACGGCAGCGCCGAGGCCCTGGTCAACGCCAAGGCCCTGGCGGCCCTGCCGGCCGAGCTCAGGAGCCTGGTCGAGACCGCCTGCGAGGCCGAGAACGCCCGCGGCCTCGCCGAGGCCGACTGGTACAACGCCCAGAGCCTGCAGGGCCTGGAGGCCGGCGGCACGACGCTGCTGCGCTTCCCCGAGCCGGTGCTGCAGGCCGCCAAGCGCGAGGCCGAGGGCGTCATGGACACGGTCGCCGCCAAGGACCCGCTCTATGGCCGCATCCTCGAGTCCTGGCGGGCCGCCCGCACGGCCTCGATCGCCTGGGGCCGGGTCAGCCGCCATGCCCTGCTCGATGCGCAGCTGGCGTCGTGAGCGGCCGCATGCCCTTCGATTCCGTCATCCCGGGCGCCAGGCGAGCCCGAAAGCCGACCGGCCTTCGGGTTGCGAGCCCTGCGACCCGGGATCCAGGGCCGCTCCGCCGTGGCGCGCGGCCCCTGGATCCCGGACAGCTCGCTTCGGCAGCGGCAGCGAAGCTGCCGGGCAAAGCGGCTTCCGGGATGACGAAGGAAGTGTGGCCCGCGTAGAGAACATCCCGTCCAAGGAACCCTTCATGTCCACCCTGCTTACCCCCGGCGCCACCCTGGCCGCGATCCGCCATCAGGGGCCGCTGGTCCACAACATCACCAACTTCGTCGCCATGGACCTGGCGGCCAACGCGCTGCTCGCGGCCGGCGCCTCGCCGCTGATGGCGCACGCCCGCGAGGAGGTCGCCGAGGTCGTCGCCCTGGCCGCTGCGCTGACCGTCAACATGGGCACCTTCTCGCCGGCCTGGATCGAGGCGGCGGAGCTGGCGGCCGGCACGGCGCGGACCCTGGGCAAGCCCTGGGTGCTCGATCCGGTCGGCGTCGGCGCGACCGCCTTCCGGCGCGACAACGGCCGGCGGCTGGTCGCGCTCGCCCCGACGGTAGTGCGCGGCAACGCCTCGGAGATCCGGGCGCTGGCCGGGCTGGCGGACAGCGGCGGCAAGGGCGTCGACGCCGCGGACACGGTCGAAAGCGCGGCCGAGGCCGCCGACGAGCTGGCCCGGCGCCTGGGCTGCGTCGTCGCGGTCACCGGGGCGATCGACCGGGTGACCGACGGCCGGCGCATCGCCACGGTCGCCAACGGCCACGCCATGATGACCCGGGTGACCGCGCTCGGCTGCTCGCTGACCGCCCTGACCGGCGCCTGCCTGGCGGTCGAGGCCGATCCCTTCGTCGCCGCCGTCCATGCCCTGGCCCTGGTCGGCGTCGCCGGCGAGCAGGCGGTCGAGGCCGCCGCCGGCCCGGGGTCCCTGCGCGTCGGCTACCTGGACCGGCTCTACGGCCTCGCGCCGGAGGAGCTCGACCGCGCCGCGCGCATCGCCGAGGCGCATCGATGAGCCGCCCGGTCTTCGACCTCTCGGTCTACCTCGTCGTCGGCCCGGCCGACTGCCGCGGCCGGCCGGTGCCCGAGGTCGTCGCGGCGGCGCTCCGGGGCGGCGTCACCCTGGTGCAGCTGCGCGACAAGGAGGCCTCCGAGGCCGACTACCTGGCGCTCGGCCGCGCGGTCCGGGGGCTCTGCGCCGAGGCGCGCGTGCCCTTCGTCGTCAACGACCGGGTCGAGGCGGTCGCGGCCCTGGAGGCCGAGGGTCTGCACGTCGGCCAGGAGGACCTGGCGGCCGAGGCGGCGCGCGCGGCGATCGGGCCCGACCGCCTGCTCGGCCTCTCGGTGCATGCGCCGGAGCAGCTGGCCGGCCTCGCCGAGGGCGCGGTCGACTACCTCGGCGTCGGCCCGGTCTTCCCGACCGCCAGCAAGGCCGACGCGCGGCCGGCGAGCGGCGCCGGCGGCATCGCCCTGATCCGCGGCGCGACCGCCCTGCCGATCGTCGCCATCGGCGGCCTCGATGCGGCGCGCGCCGCGGTGCCGATCGTCGCCGGCGCCGGCGGCGTGGCCGTGGTCTCGGCGATCGCCGGCGCACCCGACCCCGAGGCCGCCGCGCGCGCCCTGGTCGAGGCGGTGGCGGCGGCGCGCCTGCCGCGCTAGCCTCCCGGCGCAACGGAGGGGAAGGGCGGCATGACGGACACGGTACAGGTGACGCGCGACGGCGCGGTGGCGACGGTCTGGCTCAACCGGCCGGAGCGGATGAACGCGCTGAACCTCGACACCTGGCGTCGGCTCGGCGAGATCCTGCAGGCGCTCAACGCCGAGGAGGACCTGCGCTGCCTGCTGTTGCGCGGCCGTGGCGGCAAGGCCTTCGGCGCCGGGGCCGACATCTCGGAGTTCGAGGTCAAGCGCTTCTCGGCGGCCCAGGCGGAAGCCTATGCCGAGACCATGCATCCGGCGCTCGACGCGCTGACCGACTCGCCCCATCCGACCCTGGCGGCGATCGAGGGCGCCTGCACTGGCGGCGGCCTGGAGCTGGCCCTCTGCTGCGACCTGCGCCTGTGCAACGCCTCGGCCCGCTTCGGCATCCCGATCAACCGGATCGGCCACGTGCTGCCCTACGAGGGCTTGGTGCCGCTGGTCCGGCTGGTCGGCCGGGCCGTCGCCCTGGAGCTGCTGCTCGAGGGCCGCGTGATCGGGGCGCAGGAGGCCTACGAGAAGCGTCTGGTCAACCGGGTCGTCGCCGACGCCGACTTCGAGGAGGAGCTGGCGGCCTCGGCCGCCCGCATCGCCGCCGGCGCGCCGCTGGCCGCGCGCTGGCACAAGCAGAACGCGACCCGCGCCCTCGACCCGCGCCCGCTCAGCCCGGTCGAGCTGGCCCAGCCCTTCCAGTCCTGCGACAGCGACGACTACCGCGAGGGCGTGCGCGCCTTCCTGGCCAAGCGGCGGCCGGTGTTCGAGGGCAGGTAGGGGCGCCGCCTACGCCGGCTCGCCCTCGAGGCTCTCGCTGCCGCGCTTCAGGCGGAAGGTGCCGTCGCCGCGACCGACCAGGCGGCCGTCCTCGGCGAAGACCTCGCCGGTCGAGAAGTAGATCGTGCGCCCGCCGCCGGTGCGCCGCGCCTTGGCGATCACGCGCTCGCCCAGACGGCCGCCCGAGATGAACTGGCTGGTCAGCGACAGGGTGACGGCCCGGCGCACGTTGCCGGGCACCGAGCACCAGGTGCCGGCGTAGCCGCAGGCGGCGTCGAGCAGCGTCACCAGGGCGCCGCCGTGCAGCAGGCCCGAGCGGTTCATGTGGATCTTGCCGATGGCCAGCTCGACCTCGGCGTAGTCCTCCTCCCAGCGCACCAGCCGGTAGCCGACCAGGTCGCGGAAGCCGCCCTCCGGGCCGTGAGTGTCGATCGGTGACTCGCTCATGGCCGGCAGGTTGTGCGGCGCAGCGGAGTCTGTCCAGCCCCCCGGGCCGCGGGGCTGCCGTCCGCTTCCGCCCCGGCCGGCGCTTCGCTATAGGTCGAGGCGACGACGGAAAGGGAGGAAGCGGAGATGGCGGGACGGCTCGAGGGCAAGCGGGCGATCGTGATCGGGGCGGGTTCCTCGGGGCCCGGCTGGGGCAACGGCAAGGCAGCGGCGGTGCTGTTCGCGCGCGAGGGCGCCAGGGTGCTCTGCGTCGATGTCAACGCGGCGGCGGCGGCCGAGACCGTGGGGATCATCGAGGGCGAGGGCGGCACGGCGCGGGCCTTCCGCGCCGACGTCACCGACGGCGCGCAGGTCGCGGCGCTGGTCGAGGACTGCCTCGCCGCCTGGGGCGGCATCGACGTACTGCAGTTCAACGTCGGCATCCTGGGCCTGGGCGGCCCGGTCGAGGCCAGCGAGGAGACCTGGCGCCGGGTGCTCGACGTCAACCTGACCAGCCTGTTCCTCTGCTCGAAGCACGTGCTGCCGGTCATGGAGCGGCAGTTCGAGGCGACGGGGAAGGGCGGGGCGATCGTCGCGATCTCCTCGATCGCCGGCATCCGCGACATCGGCGTGCCCTATGTCGCCTACAACGCCAGCAAGGGCGCGGTCATCCCCTTCGTGCGCTCGGTCGCGCTGCAGTACGCCAAGAAGGGCATCCGGGCCAACGCCGTGCTGCCCGGCCTGATGAACACGCCGATGATCCGCGAGCCGCTGAAGGACGCCTACGCCGGCGGCGACATCGAGAAGATGATCGCGATCCGCGACGCCCAGTGCCCGACCGGCAGGATGGGCGACGCCTGGGACGTCGCCTACGCCTCGCTGTTCCTGGCCTCCGACGAGGCGAAGTACGTCACCGCGACCGAGCTGGTCGTCGACGGCGGCATGACGGCGAAGTGCGTCTAGGGGCGGCCTTCGCGGGCCGGTGGCGCCTGGCCCTCAGCTCCAGCCGCCCCGGCCGGGCGGCGGCGTGCGGCCGCTGAGCAGGCGGAACAGGATCGGCGCGAAGACGACGATCACCAGGATCCGCACGATGTGGTGGATCGCGACGAAGGCGGCGTCGGCGCCGAGCGCGATCGCCGTCAGCCCCATCTCGGCGAGGCCGCCCGGCGAGAAGGCCAGCACGATCGGCGCCGCCGGCAGGCCGGTGATCTCGTGCAGGGAGAAGGCGAAGAGCACGGTCATGCCGAGCACGATGACCGTGACCCCGAAGGACTGGGCCAGGGTGCTGGCGATCAGCTTCAGGGAGGTGCCGGCGAAGCGCGCGCCGATCGCCGTGCCGATCGCGACCTGGGCGCAGGCGATCAGGTCGGCCGGCGGCTTGGCGTGGGTGACGCCGGCGAGATGCAGGGCCATGGAGACCAGCATCGGCCCGACGATCGAGGCGGCCGGGATGCGCAGCAGCCGGGCGCCCAGGTAGCCGGCGAGCCCGGCGGCGCCGAGGATCAGGTAGTCGGGCAGGCCGAGGCCGGCGAGGTCGGGCCCGGCCGGCGGGCGGCTCGCCATGTCGAGCAGGCCGAGCAGCTGGAAGGCGGTCGGGATCGACAGCACCGCGACCATGATGCGGATCGCGTGGGTCAGGGAGATGATCCGGCCGTCGCCGCCCATCTCGATGCCGACGATGGTCATGATCGACAGGCCGCCCGGGGTCGCCGAGAAGTAGGCGGTGACCGGGTCGTAGCCGCAGAGCTTGCGGAAGTAGAGCGTGCCCAGGCCGGCGCAGGCGGCGATGTAGAAGACGATCGCCGCCAGGGTGACGGTCCAGCGCCCGGCCCCGGCCAGGATCTCCGGCGTGAAGCCGCTGCCCAGCATGACGCCGAGCACCGCGACCATCACGGTGCGCAGGGGGGCGGCCATGGCGATCGGCGCGCCGGCGATCGCCGCCGCCGCCGTCGCGACCATCGAGCCGATCATCCAGGCAAGCGGCAGCTGCAGGCTGCTGGCCAGCCAGCCGCCGAGGCCGCCGAGCGAGAGCGCCAGCGCGACGGCCGCGAGCCGCGACCAGCTCGGGATCTCGGGCAGGACCCGCGCGGTCGCCCGGCGCAGGGATCCCGGGCGCAGGCTGTCCCGCGGCACCGCCGGCCGGCCCGGGTCAGGCGGCCAGGCGCTCGATCAGCCGCTCCATGAAGCGCTCGCAGAGCGCCACCTGCTCCAGCGAGACGAACTCGTCGGGCTTGTGCGCCTGCTCGATCGAGCCGGGGCCGCAGACCACCGAGGGGATGCCGGCCTCGGAGATCAGGCCGGCCTCGGTGCCGAAGGCGACCTTCGAGGTGCTGTTGGCGCCGGTCAGGGCCTTGGTGAGCTGCACCACCTCGTGGTCGGCGGGCGTGTCGAGGCCGGAGAAGAAGGAGTAGAGCTCGAACTCGATGCCGGTGTTCGGCCGGATCGCCTGCATCCTCGGCACCAGCACCTGCTCGGCGTAGTCGGTGACCTGCTTCATCAGCGCCTGCGGGTCGTCGGCCGGCAGGTTGCGGAACTCGAAGTCGAACCAGCAGTCCTTGGGCACGATGTTGAGCGCCGTGCCGCCCTGGATGACGCCGGTGTGCACCGTGGTGTGCGGCACGTCGTAGTTCTCGTCGAAGGGGCCGTTCCGCTGCTTGTCCTCGGCCATCTCGATCAGCTTGCCGATCAGGCGCGCGGCGTACTCGATGGCGTTGACGCCGGTCGGCGCCAGCGAGGAATGGCATTCGAAGCCATGGACCCGGCAGGTGTGGCTGAGCTTGCCCTTGTGGGCGTTGATTACCTTCATGTCGGTCGGCTCGCCGATGATCGCCATGCGCGGCCGGACCGGCTTCGTGGCCAGGTGCGCGAGCAGCGGCCGGACGCCCAGGCAGCCGACTTCCTCGTCGTAGGAGAAGGCGAAATGCACCGGCTCGCTGAGCTTCGCCGCAGCGAACTTCGGCGCGCAGGCGAGGCAGATCGCGATGAAGGACTTCATGTCGCAGGTGCCGCGGCCGAACAGCTTGCCGTCGCTCTCGGCGACCTGCCAGGGATCCCTGGTCCAGTCCTGGCCGTCGATCGGCACGACGTCGGTGTGGCCCGAGAGCGCGATGCCCGGCCGGTCGGTCGGGCCGAGGGTGGCGTAGAGGTTCGCCTTGGTCCGCTCGTCGTTGTAGACCACGTCCGAGGCGACCCCGAGGTCCTTCAGGTAGTCGCGGATCCAGTGGATCAGCTCGAGGTTGGAGTTGCGGCTGGTCGTATCGAAACCGATCAGGCGACGGATCATCTCGACGCTGGCGTCGGACGGACGGGTCATGCTGGGCTCGCTCGTGATCTCGAGAGGAAAGGCTGGAAGCCTCGAATAGCACAGGCGGCGCGGCACCGTCAGGTGCCGCGGGCGCAGGGCCGGCCTGCGGCCCCGGCGGGAACCGGGGGCGGACCGTCGGCTCAGCCGATCTGTGCCTCCTCGGCCTCCGGCGGCAGCAGCAGCTCGACCCGCGTCTCCTCGGCCTCGGCCTCCTCGATCAGCCACTCGCGGAACAGGCGGACCTTCGGCCATTCGTCGGTCGGCCGCGGCGAGACGATCCAGTAGGCGAGGCGGGTCTTGAGGCGCGGGCCGAAGGGGATGGCCAGGCGGCCGTCGGCGAGGAAGCCGGCGACCAGCGAGCGGCGGCCGAGCGCGACGCCCTCGCCGTTGGCCGCGGCGGTCAGCACCATCCACATGTCGGAGTAGCCCGGCCCGCGGTCCGGATCGATCCCGCAGTCCTCCAGGCCGGCGGCGCGCAGCCAGATGCGCCAGTCGGGGCTGTCGTCGGTGCGGCTGACCTCGTCGTGCAGCAGGGTGTGGCGGCGCAGGTCCTCCGGCCGCTTCAGCGGCGGCTCGCCCGCCATCAGGGCCGGCGCGCAGACCGGGAAGATCTCGTCGCCCATCAGGTAGTCGCAGCGCAGGCCGGGGTAGTTGCCGTAGCCGTAGCGCACCGCCAGGTCGATGTCGTCGCGCGAGAAGTCGACCAGCCGGTCGTCGGCCTGGACCAGCACGTCGATGTCGGGATGGCGCTCGCGGAAGCGGCGCAGGCGCGGCAGCAGCCAGACGCCGGCGAAGGAGGGCATGGCGGAGATGCGCAGCGGCCCCTCGACGTCGCGGGCATGGACCCTGCGGGTGCCGGCGTCGATCAGGTCGAAGGCCTCGGAGAGCAGGGGCAGGTAGGCCTTGCCGGCCTCGGTCAGCGCCAGCGAGCGGTTGAGCCGGCGGAACAGTGGAACCCCGAGATGGTCCTCCAGCGCCTTGATCTGGTGGCTGATCGCCGCCTGGGTGACGCTCAGCTCGTCCGCCGCCTTGGTGAAGGACAGGTGGCGGCCGGCGGCCTCGAAGGCGCGCAGGGCATTGAGCGGCGGCAGGCGGCGGGACATGCCAGGGCTCCCCCTCGTTGGCACCCGGTCGGTTCGGTCGAAGCATCGCGGCCAAGGGTAAAGAAAAGCTTATCGCATTAGGCCGACTAATGAGAACGATGAGATAACATCGTTTGTCGCGGCAGGGCGAATTCTCCATTTTCTCCTTCAGGAAGGCGGTGCGGCCCGCGAGCGGCCATCGGCCTTACGAGATAAGGAGAACTATCATGACGACCATGGAATTGCGGCGTCCGCAGGTCGCGGCGCCGAAGCGGCGGGCTCGTCCCTCCCTGATCGCCGGCCTCGTCGGCACGCTCTTCACCTGGCAGGAGCGCTGGGCGCAGCGCGAGCGCCTGAAGGGGCTCGACGACCACATGCTGCACGACCTGGGGCTGAGCCGCGTCGACGCGCAGGCCGAAGCCGACAAGCCGTTCTGGCGTGCCTGAGCGCCGACCGCCGGCGGCGGCGGCGAACGTCACGACGAGAAGGGCGGGAGCCGCGTGCTTCCGCCCTTCTTGATTCCGGGACCGGGGATGTCGGCGCGGCAGCCGGAACGGCCGCCGCGCCTCAGCCTTCCGTGCCCTGCAGCGCCCGCCAGACCTTCTCCGGGGTCAGCGGCGGGTCGAGGTGCTCGATGCCGCGCTCGCTCAGGGCATGGAGCACGGCGTTGAGGATCGGCCCCGGCGCACCGATCGAGGGCAGCTCGCCGACGCCCTTGGCACCGATCAGGCTGTTCGGGCTCGGCGTCGGCGCGAAGGCGAGGTCGAAGGCCGGCAGGTCGTCGGCGCGCGGCAGGGCGTAGTCGAGCAGCGACCCGGACAGCAGCTGGCCGCTCTCCGGGTCGTAGCGCAGGGACTCGGTCAGCACCTCGCCGGCCTCCTGGGCGATGCCGCCCTGGACCTGGCCCTGGGCCGAGGCCTCGTCGAAGACCCGGCCGAGATCGTCGACGCCGGTGAAGCGGTCGAGCCGCACCTGCCCGGTCTCGGGATCGACCTCGACCTCGGCGACGTAGGCGCCGTTCGGGAAGGTCGTGTGGATGCCCGCGAAGTCGAGCTGGCCCAGGCAGCCGGCCTCCGGCTCGCTCTCCCGCTGCGCCGCGTCCAGCGCCTCCCAGCCGGCTGCGACCTCGGCGAGGCTCAGGGCCCGGTCGGTGCCGACGATGCGGAAGCTGCCGGCGCCGTATTCGATGTCCGGGGCTGCCGCCTCCAGCAGCAGCCCGGCCGAGGCCTTCATGCGATCGACCATCTGCAGCGCGGCGCGGTGCACGGTGTTGCCGGCGACCGCCAGCAGGTTCGAGCCGCCGGTGCCGCCGCCGATCTCCAGCCAGTCGCTGTCGCCCTGCTCGACTCGGATCCGCTCGACCGGGATGCCGAGCGTGTCGGCGGCGACCACGGCCAGCGCCCGGCGATGGCCCTGGCCGGAATCCTGGCTGCCGCTGCGCACGCGCACGGTGCCGTCGGGCAGGGCGCGGACCTCGCTGCGCTCGGCGGTCGAGCCGCCGGTTGCGTGCAGGTGCAAGCCGAGGCCGGCGCCGCGCAGCCGGCCGCGCGCCCGGCTCCCGGCGCGCCGGCCCTCGAAGCCGCCCCAGTCGGCGGCCAGGAGGACGCGCTCCAGCATCGCCGGGAAGTCGCCGCCGTCGTAGGTCTCGCCCATCGCCGTCGGGTAGGGCAGGTCGGCGGGCCGCACCAGGTTGCGGCGCCGGAGCTCGACCCGGTCGAGGCCGAGCCGGGCCGCCGCGACGTCGATCAGCCGCTCCAGGGTCGAGACGGTCTCCGGCTTGGCGGCGCCGCGGTAGGCGTCGGTCGGCACGGCGTTGGTGAACAGCCCCTGGACCCGGTAGTGCAGGCCGGGGATCCGGTAGCAGTGGCCGAACACGCGCACCGCGCCCTTGGTCACGATGCCGGGCGCCGCGGTGTTGAGGAAGGCGCCCATGTCGGCCAGGGCATCGATGCGGAAGCCGAGGAAGCGGCCCTCGGCGTCGAGCGCCAGCTCGGCGCGGTCGACCCGGCCGCGGCCCATGGCGTCGGCCAGCATCGCCTCCATGCGGCTGGCGACCCACTTGACCGGCCGGCCGGTCTCGCGCGCCGCGACCAGGGCCAGGACCTGCTCGGGGTAGGGCCAGATCTTGACCGCGAAGCTGCCGCCGACGTCCTCGGTGATCACGCGGACCCGGCCGGTCGCGACGCCCAGGCAGGCGGCCATCGCGCTGCGCAGCGAGACGACGCCCTGGCTCGGCGTCCAGAGCGTCCAGCGGCCGCCCGCGGCGTCGGCGTCGGCGTCGAACGTGGCGAGCGCGCCGCGGGTCTCGATCGGGGCGATGGCGATGCGCGGATGGCGGACGGTCAGGGCGACCCGGTGCGCGGCGCCGGCGAAGGCCGCCTCGGTCTCGGCCCGGTTGCCGATCTGCCAGTCGAAGGCCCGGTTGCCCGGCGCCTGCTCCCAGACCGGCGGCGCGTCCGGCGCGGCGGCCGCCTCGGGATCGACGACGACCGGCCGCTCGTCGAGCTCCAGCTCGATCGCCTCGAGGGCGTCGAGCGCCGCCTCCAGGGTCTCGGCGATGACCGCGGCGACCGGCTGGCCGACGTGCTTGACCGCGCCGCGGGCCAGCACCGGCCGCTCGGGCTCGATCATCGGCGTGCCGTCGCTGCTCTCGATCGCGCCGCGGCAGGTCAGCGGCCCGATGCCGAGCCGGGCCAGGTCCTCGCCGGTCAGGACCAGGCGCACGCCCGGCGCGGCGCGCGCCGCCGCGACGTCGAGCCCCGTGATCGCGGCATGGGCCAGCGGCGCGCGCAGGATCGCCATCTGCAGGCAGCCGGCGGGCGCGCGGTCGTCGAGGTAGCGGCCGCGGCTGCGCAGCAGTCGCTCGTCTTCGAAGGTCATGTCGGAAGGCACTTCTGAGTGAGGGAGCGGCGGCAGGGCACGCGCTAGGGCGTGAACTGCTCCTTGAGGATGCGTTCCTCGAGATTGTGCTCGGGGTCGAACAGCAGGGTGAAGACGGTGGAGCGGTCCTCCTGCACCGTCACCCGGGCGACGTTGCGCACCTCGGTGAAGTCGGCGACGGCGCTGACCGGGCGCTTGTCGCGCTCCAGCACCTCGAAAACGACCTGGGCGGTGTGCGGCAGCAGCGCGCCGCGCCAGCGCCGCGGCCGGAACGCGCTGATCGGTGTCAGCGCCAGCAGCGGCGTGCCGATCGGGATGATCGGGCCGTGGGCCGAGAGGTTGTAGGCCGTGCTGCCGGCCGGGGTCGCGACCATGATGCCGTCGCAGACCAGCTCCTCCAGGCGCGCCACGCCGTCGATGCGGATCCTGACCTTGGCGGCCTGGCGGGTCTCGCGGAACAACGCCACCTCGTTGACGGCGATCGCCTCGACCCGCTGGTCCTCGACCGTCTCGGCGACCATGCGCAGCGGATGCAGGCGGACGGTGACGGCGCGCGCCAGGCGCTCGGGCAGGTCGTCCTCGCCGTACTCGTTGAGCAGGAAGCCGACGGTGCCGCGGTTCATGCCGTAGATCGGCAGGCCGCGGCCGATGTGGGCGTGCAGCACCTCCAGCATGAAGCCGTCGCCGCCCAGCGCGACCAGCGCCTCGGCCTCGTCGAGCGACGCCGAGCCGTAGCGCGCGGTCAGCGCCTGCAGCGCCTCCTGGGCCTCGCTGCCGGGGCCGGCGACGAAGGCGACGCGGCGATAGTCGGGGGCGGGCACGGCGGAACCGGCGGCCTCGACCTCGGGTTCACCGCATGATGGCGGGGCGGAACCGTCCTGCACTTTTTCGTCTGCTCCCCTCTCGACGCAGCGAGTATAGCGCTGCAGAGTCGAAGCGACAGCCTTGCGACCGTCCCCGTGGTCCGAAGTCGGGAGTCGAGGTCGGGCCTGCCGTTGCGCCGCGAGGCACCCAGTGATTTCCGAGAGCGTCCTGACCAGCCTGTCGCCCGTTCCCGCACCAGCGTCCGCCCCGGAGGCGGCCGCGGAGTCCGCCGCCGCCCTGGTCGTCAGGCCGGCGACGCTCGCCGACGTCGACGCCCTGGTCGCGCTGGAGAACCGCTGCTTCGACAGCGACCGGCTGTCGCGACGCAGCTTCCACCACCTGCTGACCAGGGGCCATGCCGCGCTGTCGCTGGCCGAGCGGGACGGCCGGCTGCTCGGCTATGCCCTGGTGCTGTTCCACGGCCAGACCGCGCTGGCCCGGCTCTATTCCCTGGCCGTCGCGCAGGAGGCGCGCGGGCAGGGCGTCGCGCGCCGCCTGCTGACCGTCGCCGAGGCCGACGCCCTGGCCGAGGGCTGCGCCGTGCTGCGCCTCGAGGTGCGCGCCGACAACGCGCCGGCGATCGCGCTCTACCGCGACGCCGGCTACCGCCGCTTCGCCGTGGTGCCGGACTACTACGAGGACCACGAGCCGGCCGAGCGGATGGAGAAGATCCTGACGCGCGGCGCCGGCAAGGCGCGCGACGTGCCCTACGTGCCGCAGAGCCTGGACTTCACCTGCGGCCCGGCGAGCCTGATGATGGCCATGGCGGCGCTCGACCCGGAGAGCCCGCGCGACCGCTCGAGCGAGCTGCGCCTGTGGCGCGAATCGACCCTGGTCTTCATGACCTCTGGCCACGGCGGCTGCGGCGCCTACGGTCTGTCCCTGGCGGCCTGGAAACGCGGCTTCGACCTGCGCGTCTTCATCACCGACAAGGGCCCGCCGTTCCTCGACTCGGTGCGCAGCGAGGACAAGAAGGAGGTCATGCGCCTGGTGCATCAGGATTTCGTCGCCGAGGCCCTGCTCGCGGGCATCCCGGTCGAGGAGCGCGGCCTCTCGGCAAACGAGCTCGCCGACTTCGTCGAGGCGGGCGCGGTGCCGGTGGTGCTGATCAGCTCCTACCGGATCTACGGCGAGAAGTACCCGCACTGGGTGACGGTGACCGGCGCCGACCATCGCTTCCTCTACATCCACGATCCCTTCGTCGACGTCGACCAGGGCAAGACCGCGACCGACTGCATCCACGTGCCGATCGCGCGCGCCGAGTTCGACCGCATGGCGCGCTACGGCAGCGCCCGGCTGCGCGCCGCCGTGGTGCTGACCGGGCGCCGCCGGACGGCGGGGGAGGCCGCCTGATGGCCGGGCCGATCATCGTCGTCGAGGACGACGCCGACCGCGAGTGGGCGGAGGCCGCCGGCACCGCGGTCACCGCCCAGCAGTACGTGCGCAGCCCCGAGCGCTTCAACGCCCGCGGCCAGCGCGTCGTCAACCTGTCCGGCGACTACAGCTACCTCGACTTCGGCTACTACTGCTCGCTGCTCGCCGAGGCGCGGCGCCAGAAGCCGATCCCCAACGTTGCGACCATCGCGACGCTGTCGCGCAAGGCGGTCTATGCCCTGGAGCTGCCGGAGATCAACGCGGCGCTGCGGCGCGACATCGAGAAGCTGCCGGCGGCGCCGCGCTCGGCCTTCACGCTGATCCTGTCGTTCGGCCAGGCCCTGGACGGCCGCTTCGCCAGCTTCGCCCGGGTCGCCTTCGACCGCTTCCGCTGCCCGCTGCTGCGCGCCGAGGTCGTCAAGGACGAGCGCTGGCAGGTCAAGACCCTGAAGCCGCTGGCGCCGAGCGCGCTCAGCCCCGAGGAGTTCGAGGCCTTCCTGGCGGCGCTGTCGCGCTACACCCGCGCCGAGTGGCGCGAGCGCCGGCGCAAGACCACGACGCCGCGCTACTCGCTGGCCGTGCTGTGGAACCCCAACGAGGCGCTGCCGCCCTCGAGCGCGCGCACCATCAAGAAGTTCCAGAGCGTCGGCGCCTCGATCGGCCTCGAGGTCGAGCCGATCGAGCGCAAGGACTTCCTGCGCCTCGCCGAGTACGACGCGCTGTTCATCCGCGAGACCACGGCGATCGACAACCACACCTACCGCTTCGCCAAGAAGGCCGAGGTCGAGGGCATGCCGGTGCTCGACGATCCCATGTCGATCGTGCGCTGCACCAACAAGGTCTACCTGGCCGAGCTGCTGCAGGCCAACAAGCTGCCGGCGCCCAAGACCCTGGTGCTCGACCGCACCCGGGTCCAGCAGGCCGAGGAGCTGCTCGGCTTCCCCCTGGTGCTCAAGATCCCCGACGGTTCCTTCTCGCGCGGCGTCTTCAAGGCGAACGACCGCAACGAGCTGCAGAAGATCGCCCGCGACCTGTTCAAGCGCTCCGACGTGATCCTGGCCCAGGAGTTCATGTACACCGAGTTCGACTGGCGGGTCGGCGTGCTCAACCGCCAGCCGATCTTCGTCTCCCAGTACATGATGGCCGAGAAGCACTGGCAGATCGTCAAGCACGAGGCCGACGGCAAGCACGACGAGGGCCGCTTCAAGACCTTCGCCGTCGACGAGGCGCCGAAGCAGGTCGTCGACATCGCGGTCAAGTCGGCGAACCTGATCGGCGACGGGCTCTACGGCGTCGATCTCAAGCAGAACGACAAGGGCGTCTTCGTCATCGAGATCAACGACAACCCGAACATCGACCGGGGCGTCGAGGACGCGGTCCTGAAGGACGAGCTCTACGCCATCGTGCTGCGCGACTTCCTGAGGCGGATCGAGACGCGGTAGGCGGCCGCCTTCACCCTTTTCCGGCGTGCCCGCCTCGCCTACCTTGGCACCTCACCACGACAGGGAGAGCGGGCGATGCGGTGGATGACGATGGCGGCGGGGCTGCTGGTCGCGGCGCGACTGCTGGCCGGCGGGCCGGCGATGGCGGAGCAGGCGGTCACGCCGGCCGACAACGCCGGCGACGAACGGGCCGGCTACTACTATCCCGCACCGCAGACCGAGGAGACCTACGTCGCCCGCGCCAAGACCCTGAAGGAGGCCAACCGCAGCCTGCGCCTGGGCTTCGTCACCGGCTTCACCAAGGGCCAGCTCGACTCGCCGACGCCGATCTGGTTCGCGATCTACGCCAAGGGCGCCGAGTCCGACGAGATGATCATCACGGCGCTGGAGGAGGGCAAGATCGACACGCTCTACCGGGCGCGCGGCCTGCTCGCCGTGCTGACCGCGATGGCGCGCCAGCTGCCGGTGTTCCAGGAGAACGGCCTGCAGGACTGGTTCACCTTCTTCGACCTCGCCAAGATGCTCGGCTTCAAGAAGGTCACCATCTCCGACGGCAAGACCTACGCGCACCGGGTCAACATCGAGTAGCGCCGCCGGCCCGGCCGGCCGACAAAGCGGCTGCGTCGGCGCCCGGCCTTATGTAAAAGCTGTTCACATGAGCTGGTCACGGCACGGTCGCGACGGGGACGAGGGGCGCGGCAAGGGGCGGCGCAGCTATCACCACGGCAACCTGCGCGAGGCGCTGATCGAGGCGGCGCTGGACCTGATCGCGGCCAAGGGCCCGGCCGGCTTCACCGTCGCCGAGGCGGCCCGCTCGGCCGGCGTCAGCCCGGCCGCGCCCTACCGCCACTTCCGCGACCGCGACGCCCTGATGGCCGACGTCGCGCGCCAGGGCTTCGAGCGCTTCGAGGCCTTCCTGAAGACCGCCTGGGCCGACGGCCGGCCCGACAGCTTCACCGCGCTCGGCAACGTCGGACGGGCCTACCTCGCCTTCGCGCGCACCGAGCCGGCCTACTATTCGGCGATGTTCGAGGCCGGCGTGCCGCTCGACGAGCATCCCGAGCTGCGCGAGGCCGGCGACCGCTCCTTCGCCATCGTGCGCAAGGCCTGCGAGCAGCTGTCCGAGACCCTGCCGAAGGACGAGCGCCCGCCGGCGCTGATGATGGCCCTGCACATCTGGTCGCTGTCGCACGGCATCGCCTCGCTGTTCGCGCGCGGCGACGCCGGCCTGCGCAAGCTGCCGATGAGCCCCGAGGACCTGCTCGAGGCGGCCGTGCTGATCTACCTCCAGGGCCTCGGCCTGGGCCGGCCCTGACGACCGGCCCGCGGCATGGCTCCGGCCCTGCCGATTTTTCGCCGGCCCGTTCTTGAAAGGCGACCGGCATCGTCCACCTATGTTAATGTCAATAACATTCACATGGCGTGAGGCGCAGCATGGATATCGCAGCGAAACTCGACGACATCGGCAAACCGGCCTGGATCGGCCTGATGGTCGTCGGCTTCATCCTGTTCTGGCCGATCGGCCTGGCGATCCTGGCCTTTCTCATCTGGAGTGGACGCATGGGGTGCTGGAAGCGAGGTCACATGTCCGAATTCCGCAAGGCGCGCGGGCGCTGGTACGGGCCCTGCGGCGGCGGCCGTTACTCGAGCGGCAACAGCGCGTTCGACGAGTACCGCGCCGAGACCCTGCGCCGGCTCGAGGACGAGCAGAAGGAGTTCATGGACTTCCTCGACCGCCTGCGCCAAGCCAAGGACCGCGCCGAGTTCGAGCAGTTCATGGCCGAGCGCCGCGACCGGCCGCAGGGGCCGGCCCCCGAGGCACCGGAGCCGCAGCCCCGGGCCTGAGCCCCGGGCGAGCGACGGTGACGAGAGCGTCGGACCTGCCGGGGTCCGGCGCTCTTTCCCTGTCGGCGTCCGGCTTACACATTCTTCGACGCCCCAAGATGGCTTCATCCTGAGCTTGTCGAAGGGTGAAGCCATTCGGCGCCGTCGGTGCCACCTTCGCTTCACCCTTCGACAAGCTCAGGATGAAGCGAATGAGGGCGTCTCGGCGCGAAGCAGTCACTCGCTCAGCGCGTCCGCCACCTCGGCCACCACCGCCTGCCAGTCCCCGGGGGTCGGCTGGCGGTGCAGGCGCGCGGTCGGGTACCAGGGGCTGTCGGCGCGGCCGCACTGCCAGCGCCAGTCGGGCGCGAAGGGCAGCAGCAGGTCGAGCGGGCGGCCGAGCGCGCCGGCCAGGTGCGCGCTCGCGGTGTCGACCGCGACGACGCGCTCCAGCGCGGTCATCAGCGCCGCGGTGGCGGCGAAATCGGGAAGCTCGAGGCCCAGGTCCGGGATGCCGTGGCGGGCCAGCCAGGCCTGCTGGGCGGCGTCGCAGCCGACCTGCAGCGAGACCCAGCGCCCCGGTGCCGCGGCGATCAGCGGCTCGAGCGTCTCGAGGGCGAGGGTCCGGTTGGCGTCGTTCGGATGGCGCGGGCTGCCGGCCCAGACCAGCCCGACCGGCCGGTCGAGGCCGGCCAGGCGCGCCCGCCAGTCCCCGGCCTCCGCAGGATCGGCGGCGAGATAGGGCACGCGCGCCGGGATCGAGGCCTCGTCGGTGCCGAACAGGCCGGGCAGGCTGAGCAGCGGCGCATGGGCGTCGTGCGGCGGTGCCGGCTGCCGGTCGTCGAGCGCCTCGACCTCGGGAAAGCTCAGGGCTGCGAGGCGCAGCAGCGGGGCCGGCAGGTGCAGCAGCGGACGGATGCCGCGGGCCTGCAGCAGCGGCAGCCAGCGCAGCGTCATGATCGCGTCGCCGTAGCCCTGCTCGCCGTGCAGCAGCAGCTTGCGGCCCTCCAGAGGCTCGCCCTGCCAGCGTGGGCTGTCGTAGCGGCGCGGCGTCAGGCCGGCGCGCTGCCAGCGCGCCTCGTAGAGCGGCCAGGCCTCGGCGAGGCGGCCCTGCAGCAGCAGCGTCACGGCCAGGCCGAAGCGGGCCTCGGCCTCCTCGGGGGCGATCTTCAGGGCCTCGCCGTAGAGCAGCTCGGCCTCGGCGTTGCAGCCGAACTCACCGAGCAGCAGGGCGAGGTTGCAGAGCGCCTGGTGGTTCTCGGGATTGCGGGCGATCGCCGCCTTGTAGGCCTCGGCCGCGCTGGCGATCTCGCCGGCGTCCTTGAGGCAGTTGCCGAGCGTGTTGAGCGCGGCGTCGTCCTGCGGCGACTGGCTGAGCGCCTGGTCGATGGCGACCAGCGCCTCCTGCAGGCGTCCGGCCCGCCGATGGGCGACGGCCAGGGCGTTCAGCTCGCCGGCCGAGAGGTCGTCGCGGTCGATCAGGCTCAAGCGGGCACACTCCCGGAGGGGAAAAGACCCGCGGAGGCTCGCCGATCTAGGTTAACGAAAGATTTTCGTGGCCGCCGCGGCTGCCTGGAGGTCCCGGGGGCGAGGCGCCTCCTGCGCCGCCGTCACCCTTCGTGGTTCGACAGGCTCACCACGAAGCGCGCGGCACGGAACGCCTCAGCCGCCGGTCACCGACATGTGGCGCGGCACGGCGGTGGCGCTGCGGCGGCGCCGGTCGATGACGAAGTCGTGGCCCTTCGGCTTGCGGGTGATCGCCTCGCGGATCGCGCCCGTCAGGGCCGCGTCATCGCCGGACTCCGACGGGCTGGCGCGCAGCGGCGCGCGCAGGTCGGCGGCGTCCTCCTGGCCGAGGCAGAGGAAGAGGGTGCCGGTGCAGGTCAGGCGGACCCGGTTGCAGGATTCGCAGAAGTTGTGGGTCAAGGGCGTGATGAAGCCGATGCGCCGGCCGGTCTCGCGGCACAGGCTGTAGCGCGCCGGGCCGCCGGTGCGGTGGTCGCTCTCCTCCAGGGTCCAGCGCTTCGCCAGCTCGCCGCGTACCAGCGACAGCGGCCAGTACTGCCCGAGGCGCTGCTCGGTGCCGATGTCGCCCATCGGCATGACCTCGATGAAGGTGAGGTCGAAGCCCTCCTCGCCGCACCAGGCGACCAGCCGGTGGATCTCGTCGTCGTTGACGCCCTTGAGCGCCACGGCGTTGATCTTGATCTCCAGGCCGGCGGCCTTGGCGGCGGCGAGGCCGTCCAGCACCTTGTCGAGCCGGCCCCAGCGGGTGATCGCCGCGAACTTGTCCGGGTCGAGCGTGTCGAGCGAGACGTTGACGCGGCGCACGCCGGCGGCGACCAGCGGCTCGGCGTAGCGGGCCAGCTGGCTGCCGTTGGTGGTCAGGGTCAGCTCGTCGAGCGCGCCGGTCCCGAGGTGGCGGCCCAGGCGCTCGATCAGCCAGAGGATGTTGCGGCGGACCAGCGGCTCGCCGCCGGTCAGGCGCAGCTTGCGCACGCCCAGGCCGACGAAGGCGCTGCACAGCCGGTCGAGCTCCTCCAGCGACAGCACCTCGGCCTTGGGCAGGAAGCTCATGTCCTCGGACATGCAGTAGACGCAGCGGAAGTCGCAGCGGTCGGTCACCGAGACGCGCAGATAGCTGATCGCGCGCTGGAAGGGGTCGAGCAGCGGCGCGGCCGGCGCGGGACGGTCCGTCATTCCGTTGTCGTTCGTCCCGTTGCTGTTCGCTTGGCGACCGGCGGTCGAGAGTTCGGCCGTCTGAGCCGTCATGCGGGATCCTCCTCACTTGCCGAGCGGCTCCGCGGCGGTCCCGGCCGGTTGTCCCGGGCGGGCCGCTCCTTGGTCGGCTGCGGAGCGTTCTTTCCATTCGAACATAACGCAGCGCCGGCGGGTTTTCGCCCCCATTTTGCATCCGGCCTTCGCGCTCCCCGCGATTCCGCCTCTTGGCGGCCGGGCCGGCGCGGGCTAGCAATGAGCGATGTCCGGCGGGTCCCCCAGAAGCGCGCTCGACGGCCTCGGGGCGCGCCTCGTCGCCGGCCTGGTGCTGCTGGCCGCGCTCGGCGGCCTGCTGGCGGTCGAGTGGCGCGAGCTCTTCCCGCGGCAGGTCGCGACGACCCCCGACCCGAACGACCCGGTCGCCGTCTGCATCGCCGAGCGCAGCAGGCAGATCGAGACGCTGGTCCAGGAGAACCCGAGCATGGCCGGCCAGAAGCGGCTGTTCCTGGAGCGCGCCGAGGCGATGTGCCGGGCGACGGCCGGGCCGGGCGGCAACGGCGCCCCGCCGCCGCCCCTGCCGAGCAACTAGCCGCGCGGGCCGCTCGCCGGCATCTCGCGCAGGAGGTCGGGCGAGAGGTGCGCGTAGTCCTCGATGGCGAGCGCCTTGTCGATCGCCGTGCCGTCGCTCGACAGCGGCAGCAGGCCGCACTCGTAGAACAGCTCGCGGTCGCGGAACTCGAAGGTGCGGATCCGGGCGAAGTGGGGCTGGCCGGTCCGGTGCACCGCCCGGTAGCCGTCGACGAAGACGTCGCTGTCGTCGAGGTCCGAGAAGGTCAGCATGTCCAGGTAGAACCCGGTGAAGTCGAACTTCGCCCAGGTCACGATCTCGGTGCCGACCAGCCGGTAGCGCACGCGGAACGGCTCCGGCTCGATGTCGACCAGCATGACGTTGGGCAGCAGCTCCTTGATGTCGGCCGGGTCGAGATCGTCGCGCAGCGGCACGGGACGGTCGCGCTTCAGGTCGCTCCAATGCCGATGCAATGCGGCGATGCGGCGCGACTCGACGGTTGCGGGATCGGGCAGGAAGGGCATCGGCCGGCGGCCTAGCGTGCCGGCTGCCCGAGGACGAGCGTCCAGAGCCGCTGCGCGCCCTTGACCGTGCGCGGGTCGAGATCGATGCCGGCCTCGGTCATCGGTCCGGCCAGCAGGTTCTCGTCGTGGCCCGGGCTGTTCTGCCAGGCGCGCAGCACCGAGAGCGGCGTGCGCTGGCCGGCGGCCAGGTTCTCGGCCGCCGCCCGATAGCGGTAGCCGGCCGCGGCCAGGCGGTTCGGCAGGCAGTCGCCGCTCGGGCTGCAGTGCGCGAAGTAGTCGTGCCGGGCCATGTCCTCGTTGTGTGCCCTGGCGGCGGCGGCGAGGTGGTCGTTCCAGGCCAGCCTGCCCAGACCGCGGGCCTGGCGGTAGCCGTTGATCAGCTCGAGCAGCGTGCGTTCCTCCTGGGCCAGCTTTCCGGCGGCGCCGGGCGCGGCGCTGCCGCCGCCGGCCAGGTCGGCGGCGTGGCAGGCCGGTGCGAGTATCGCCGAAAAGGCGAACAGCAGCGACAGAATATACAGTCGCCACGATGGTGCGGCCCGGGTCACGGCCGGTCCTCCGCACGGCTGCGGGTCAGGCGCAGCAGCAGCGGCGAGCTGCGGATCAGCGCGACGAAACGCGAGCGCCGGGCCGCCGGCACCGGCGGGCGGCGGGTCATGCGGTAGAGCACGAAGACGACGAAGCTGCCGTGCATGGTCGAGGTGTAGAGCCAGAAGGCCGGCGGACCGAAGTGGTTGATGACCAGCGAGGCGGCGAAGGGGCCGACGGTGGCGCCGAGCGAGAAGAAGAAGGTCAGGCCGAGCGACAGCTCGACGTACTGGCCCGGCCGGGCGTGGTCGCTGGCGTGGGCGACCGACAGCGAATAGAGCGGGAAGGCGAAGCCGCCGAACAGGAACACGCCGGCGAAGATCAGCCGGCCCTCGGCGTGCGAGAGCAGCAGGCTGGCCGCCGCGGCGCCGGCGGTCGAGAGGATCAGGATGGTGCGCCGCTCGAAGCGGTCGGACAGCCAGCCGAGCGGGAACTGGAAGAGGGCGCCGGCGGCGATGCCCAGGCTCATGAAGAGCGCGATGCGGTTGACGTCGAAGCCCATGCCCTGGGCATAGACCGGGCCCAGCGTCCGGAACGCGCCGTTGGTCAGGCCGATGGTGATGCAGCCGGCGCAGGCGACCGGCGACAGCAGCCAGATCGCGCGCGGCCGCAGCAGCGCGCTCTCCGGCGGCGCCGGGCTCTGCAGCCGCGAGGCGGCGACCGGGATCAGCGCCGTGCAGTAGAGGATCGCGACGATCACGAAGATCGCGAAGCCGCCGGCGCCGACCACCGGCATCAGGAACTGCGCGCCGGTCACCGAGCTCAGGTCGACGATGCGGTAGATCGACAGGATGCGGCCGCGGTTGCCGCGGTCGGCCAGGGCGTTGAGCCAGCTCTCGATGACCGTGGCGATGCCGGCGAAGGCCAGGCCCATCAGGCCGCGCGCCGCGGTCCAGACCCAGGGGTCGATGAGCAGCAGCATGGTCAGGACGGCGACCGCGGCGACCGCCGCCATGACCGCGAAGATGCGGATGTGGCCGGAGCGCTGGATCAGCTTGGCGGTCAGGAGGCAGGCGGCGAAGGTGCCGACGTAGTAGGCGGCGCCGATGATGCCGAGCTGGACCTCGGAGAAGCCCTCGGCGCGGCCACGCACCGCGACCAGGGTCAGCAGCACCCCGTTGCCGGCCAGCAGGATGCCCGCCGAGACCAGGATCGGCAGCAGCTGGCCGATCCGGGCGCCGACCCCCGCGCTGCCCGCCACCGCGGCGTCTCCGGTCATGCCGCCGGGGCCCCGGGCTGCGCGGGCGCCGGGTCGGGCGCACGCTCGAGCACCAGGTGGTGCAGATGCCAGTGCTTGCGGTCGCCCTTCGGGGTCGTCGTGTCGCTCTGCTCTTCGCGCCGCTCGACAACGCGGTAGCCGGCCAGCAGGGCGTCGACCGCCGCGGTGTCGTGCAGCGTCAGGCCGGCGTCGCGGCTCCAGTCGTCGCGCGGCCCGAGCAGCTGGCCGCAGAACAGCCCGCCGGGCGGCAGCGCGGCGCGGATCGTCGCCCAGGTCCGCGCGAAGGGCTCGGGGCCCAGCAGGAACAGCGAGAAGCTGGCGTTGATCAGCGCGGCCCCGGGCAGCGGGTCGAGGGCCTCGATGCGGGCGACCCGGCAGAACAGGCGGGGACTGCCCGCCACTTCCGGTTGATGCTTGAGGGCCTCGATCGCCGCGCTCTCGGAATCGAGGGCCAGCACGCGCCAGCCGCGGCGCAGCAGCTCGACCGTGTCGCGTCCGCTGCCGCAGCCGAGATCGAGCGCCTGGGCCGGCGGCCGGCCGGTCGCGTCCCAGGCCGCGAGGGCGGCCAGCAGGGTTTCGCGCGGCGGCCGCTCGGCCGTCTGTCGGTAGTAGCGTCGCCAGCGGTCGCCCGAGCCATGCATCGGCGGCCAGCTTAGGCGGCGTCGGAGCGGATTGACAGAGGCTGCGCGCCGCCCGATATCCGCTGCCGCGCCGGCTCGCGGCGTGTTCCGGAACCCCAGGAAATGAGCAGCAGGGATCTGCGTGCGGACCGGCGCCTCGAGGTCGGTCTGACGCTGCTGGCGGACGGTCGGCCGGCCGCCGCCGCCAAGGCGATCGAGGCGGCCCTCGAGATCGACGACGGCTATGCCGAGGCCTGGTTCGCCCTGGCCGAGGCCCGCGCGAAGGCCGGCCACCGGCGGCGCGCGGCTGCGGCCTATCGCCGCTACCTGGCGCTGCAGCCGGACGACGCCCTGGGCGCCGGCCTCAGGCTCGCCCTGCTCGGCGCCGCGGCGGCGCCCGGGCGGCCGCCCGAGGCCTACCTGCGGCGCCTCTTCGACCAGTACGCGCCGCGCTTCGAGCGGGCGCTGCGCCAGCGCCTCGGCTACGACGCGCCGGAGCTGCTGGCCGAGGCGGTCGCCGCGGTGACCCCCGCCGATGCCGCGCCGCGCCGGGTCCTCGATCTCGGCTGCGGCACCGGCCTCTGCGGCCCGCTGTTCCGCGAGCGGGCGGTCTGGCTGGAGGGGGTCGATCTCTCGCCCGGCATGCTGGGCCTGGCGCGTGCGCGCAAGGTCTACGACGCCCTGGTCGCCGAGGAGGCTGAGCGCTACCTGGCGACGGTCGTCCGCACCGGGGAGGCGGCGGGAAGCGGCGAGGGGGCGGCCCGCACGCCCTTCGACCTGATCGTCGCCGCCGACGTTCTGGTCTACCTCGGCGACCTGGCGCCGCTGTTCCGGGCGGCCGCGTCCGCGCTCCGGCCGGGCGGTCTCTTCGCCTTCACCCTCGAGCGGGACGAGTCCGAGGCCTTCCGCCTGCAGCCGAGTCAGCGCTACGCGCACCATCCGGCCAGCGTCGCGGCGCTCGCCGCGGCGGCCGGCTTCGAGACGCTGCAGCTGGCACCGGTCAGCTGCCGGCTGGAAGCCGGCCGGCCGGTGCCCGGCCTGCTGGTGCTGCTGCGGCGGCCGGGTCCGGCGCTGCAGGACCCCGCGGCCCTGCCGGCCAGCGGCTCGCGCGGCCGGCCGCGGGCGTGACCGCCTGCCGAGGCGGGGCGCGTCGCCGGTTCCGGCTCTTCGCTCTCAGCCGTCGCGAAAGCTCTGCCGGCCGGCGAGCAGGCGGCTCGCGGTGGTGATCCAGCAGAGCCCGCCGAAGATCCAGGCCAGCGTTCCGAAGGCGGCCGGGAACAGGCAGATCGCGGCCAGGAAGGCGATGGTCTCGCTGCCCTCGGTCAGGCCGCCGAGGTAGTAGAGCGACTTGCGGCCGTGCAGGCTGGTCGAGAGGCCGCGCTTGGCCGCGATGACCGCATAGGCCAGGAACGAGCTGCCGGTGCCGACGAAGCTGAAGATCACGAAGGCGGCGGGCAGGGCGTTCGCCGGCTCGGCCAGGGCGAAGCCGAAGGGCACCGCCGAGTAGAAGACGAAGTCGCAGGCGATGTCGAGGAAGCCGCCGAGGTCGCTGCCGCCGCCGCGCTGCCGGGCGACCGCGCCGTCCAGCCCGTCGGCCAGGCGGTTGGCCAGGATCGCGGCGAGCGCCAGGTCGTAGCGCTGGGCGGCGAGGGCCGGCAGGGCCAGCAGGCCGACCAGGAAGCCGGCCAGGGTGATCTGGTTGGCGGTGATCCCGAGACCCGCGATGCGCGCGGCCGCCCGCTCCAGGGGCGGGTCGATCAGGCGACGCAGGGCGGCATCGAGCATGGCCCATCCTTATGGCCCGACCGGGCCGGGGTCGAGGCGGCGCGCGCCGCCTCACCGATTCGTTATAAATCGAACAGTGTATAACAAGTGACAACTGTCACGGGTTGGCAACTTTGCGGCTTCCTCGTAAGCTTCTTGCTACCAGAGGTAAGGGGGAGGCCGGCCGTGGCGCGACAATCGATGGTTCCGACGGACACTCCCCAGGAGGACGAGCGCGTGGTGCGGCTGGCCGAGAGCAGCCGCCCGGAGGATCTGGCGGGCCGGATCCGCGACGTCCACCGGCAGTTCGGCCGGGTGCTGCAGCAGCGCATCAGCGAGCTCGGCCTGACGCTGGGCACCTGGTACTTCCTGCGTGCCCTCTGGGAGGAGGACGGGCTGAGCCAGCGCGAGCTGTCCCAGCGCATCGGCACGATGGAGCCGACCACGGTCAGCGCGCTCAACGCCATGGAGCGGCTCGGCCTAGTGCGCCGCGAGCGCGATCCGCACGACAAGCGGCGCCGGCGCGTCTACCTGACCGACCACGGCCGCAGCCTCAAGGGCGAGGCGCTGGGGCTGCTCGGCGAGCTCGACCGCCAGGCCCTGCAGGGCTTCAGCGGCGCCGACGTCGGCCAGCTCCACACGCTGCTCGACTCGGTCGCGGAGAACCTGAAGCTGCCCCGGGGGCACTGAGCCCGCCGGCCATCTCCCGGAACCCGATCCCGGGAGCCCGGCCCCTCCGGGCCGGCGCTTGCCGGATCCGGCCGACTTTTTCCTTGCGCCCCGGCGCCGGCCGCGTTTCCTCTAGCCGCAGAGTCCCGCGAGGCGGGGCGGCACCAAGGGACGGCAAGGGGAACGGCGGGACATGGGCTGGCACAGGGTCGCGAACGCGGGAGACGTCGCCGAGGGCGCGGTGATCGAGGTCGAGGTCGGCAATCAGCAGGTCGCGCTCTACCGCGTCGCGGGCGAGCTCTTCGCCACCGACAACATCTGCACCCACGCCTTCGCCTGCCTGCACGAGGGCTACCTCGAGGGCCACACCATCGAGTGCCCGCTGCACCAGGGCATCTTCGACATCCGCAGCGGCGAGCCGCTCGAGGGCCCGGTCGACGAGCCGCTCAGGACCTTCCCGGTCAAGACCGAGGGCGACGACGTCCTGATCGAGATCTGAGCCGCGGCCCCGCGCCTGCGCGGGGTTTGCGCCAAGTCAAATCGGCGGCGGCGCGTCGGCGCTAGAAGAGGCGCATGGACGCCTCCCTGCTCGCCCGCTACGACCGCCCGGTGCCGCGCTACACCAGCTATCCGACGGCGCCGCACTTCCACGCCGGCGTCGACGCCGCGCGCTACGCCCGCTGGCTGGGCGCGCTGCCGGCCGAGGTGCCGCTGTCGCTCTATCTGCACATCCCCTTCTGCGACACGCTCTGCTGGTTCTGCGGCTGCAACATGCGGGTCGTGCGCGAGCACGGGCCGGTCGCCGCCTATCTCGACCTGCTGGAGCGCGAGATCGACCTGGTGGCGGAGCGGCTGCCGGGACGCTTCGCCCTGTCCGGGCTGCACTTCGGCGGCGGCTCGCCGAGCCTGCTGCGGCCCGCGGAGATCGGCCGGCTGATGGCCGCCGTCTGGCGCCGCTTCGACCGCGCCGAGGGGGCCGAGATCGCCGTCGAGATCGATCCGCGCGACCTCGAGGCCGAGGTCGTCGAGGCCTTCGCGGCCGGCGGCGTCACGCGCGCCAGCATCGGCGTCCAGGACTTCGACCCGCGGGTCCAGAAGGCGGTCAACCGGATCCAGTCCTTCGACTGCACCCGGGCCGCCGTCGAGGCGCTGCGCGCCGCCGGCATCGGCTCGGTCAACATCGACCTGCTCTACGGCCTGCCCTACCAGGACGCCGCCAGCGTCGTGGAGACGCTGGGCCAGGCGCTGACGCTCGGTCCCGACCGGGTCGCCCTGTTCGGCTATGCCCACGTGCCCTGGATGAAGAAGCACCAGCGCCTGCTGCCCGAGGCGGCGCTGCCCGACGGCCCGTCGCGCTGGGACCAGGCCGAGGCCGCCGCGGCGCGTCTGGTCGCGGCCGGCTACCGGCGCATCGGCCTCGACCACTTCGCACGGCCCGAGGATCCGCTCGCCGTCGCCCAGGCCGAAGGGCGCCTGCGCCGCAACTTCCAGGGCTACACGACCGACGAGGCGGCGGTCCTGCTCGGGCTCGGCGCTTCCTCGATCGGCAGCCTGCCCCAGGGCTACGTCCAGAACACCGCCGATCTGCCGAGCTACCGCAGGGCGGTGCTGGCCGACCGCCTGCCGGTCGCGCGCGGCGTCGAGCTGAGCGAGGACGACCGCACGCGGCGCGCGCTGATCGAGCGGCTGATGTGCGACTTCGCCGTCGAGCTCGACCCCGCGGCCTACGCGGCGGAGCTGGCGAGCCTGGAAGGCCATGCCGCGGACGGCCTGGTCGAGCTGGCCGGCGGCCGGCTCGCGGTCACCGAGCGCGGCCGTCCCCTGGTCCGTTCGGTCGCCGCCGCCTTCGACCGTTACCTCGCACCCGCCGAAGGGCGCCATTCGCGCGCCGTCTGAGCGCGGCCCAGCGCCGGGTTCTTTGTCGCCGTGACAAGCCTGCGCTGGCCTGGCCGGCCGGGGGAGCGCTAGCCTTCGCTGCGAAGCCGGCGAGGGAGGTCCTGCGATGTCGGACGATACGATCCTGGCGCCGAAGTGGCGCTGGACCCTGGCGGAGGCGCAGGCCTGGCCGCTCGAGCCCGGCCGCGCCTCTCCGAATCTCTTCCGCCACGGCACGCTGAACCTGCGCTGGTACGCGCCGCGCGGCCGCGACAGCCAGACGCCGCACGAGCAGGACGAGATCTATGTCGTCGCTTCCGGCCGCGGCAGCTTCCTGGTCGACCGGGTCCGCCTGCCCTTCGGGCCGGGCGACGTGCTCTTCGTGCCGGCCGGCGTCGAGCACCGCTTCGAGGACTTCTCCGCGGACTTCGGCACCTGGGTCGTCTTCTGGGGGCCGCCCGGCGGCGAGACGGCGGACGGCGGCGGGCCGCGGCGCTGGCGCTGGACCGTCGCGGACGCCGAGGCGGCGCCGCGCGATGCCGAGGACCCGCTGGCCGCCCGCCTGTTCGACCACGGCTCCATGAACCTCTGGTGGTACGCGCCGCGCGGCCGCGACCCCCAGGGCCCCCACGGTCAGGACGAGGTCTACGTCGTCGAGTCCGGCAGCGGGACCTTCTTCGTCGAGGGCCGGCGCGAGCCCTTCGGGCCGGGCGACGCGCTCTTCGTGCCGGCCGGCGCCGAGCACCGCTTCGAGGACTTCACCGACGACCTCGCCGCCTGGGTCGTCTTCTGGGGGCCCGCGGGCGGGGAGGGCGGCTGAGGCCGCTCCCTTCCTTCACGATTCCCCGCGGGGGACAGGTCGGATCGGCGGAGTCGCTCCGGGTGAGGGCGGCCCGCGCCGACGGTCGCCGGCTGCCTTGCCCGGACCGCGATGCGCCCGCCGGGGAGACGTGCCGGTCTAGCGGCAGGCGCCCAGGGGGATGTCGGTCAAGGAGCAGCGCTGGATGTCGGTCGGCGGGAAATCCGTCGTGGTCAGGCGCGGCAGCCGCGGCCGTTCGTAGCTCGTCGCGCCCAGGATCACCGATACCTTCCCGTTGTCGGAGCGCAGCGGCAGCATGAGACGCTCGACGCGCGAGACCTGCCTGCCGTCCGACAGCATCACGACGCCTTCGGCGCGGATGAGCTGGCCGTGATCCAGCACCGCCTCCCAGCGCGAGCGGAACATGTCGATGGCCTGCGGGGTGAACAGGCTCTCCGTATCGGTGCCGCGCCGGATGCCGCCATGGATGTCGGCGATCGCCTGGCCGGCCAGGCGATAGCGGTAGTGGCCGTCCTCGTGGCGCTCCAGCAGCCAGACCATGTCCAGGCTGTCCTTGAACTGGACCGGGTCGACGGCGCCGCGGTGGGGAACCGCATCCTCCTGGCGCAACGCGAGCCAGTGCCGGATGATCTTCTTGAATCGAGAATCCGCGAAGCCGGACAGGAAGCGGTCGAGCCCCAGCTCGACCCTCGGGGCCCATATGCCGTCCATCCACCGCTCCGTTTTCCCGGTCCCCGACTGCGAGAGTAGTTGACGGGCAGCGTTAACATTGTCTGAACGGATGGCGATCCGGCCTCCGGCGACCCGTGCCACCTGAACGCCACCTCGGCGAAGGCGAGGCTGGCGCCGATCGCGTCGATGGCTAGCTCCGGCTGCGCAGCGCGCGGCGGATGATCTTGCCGGTGGCGGTCATCGGCAGGGCCTCGAGGAACTCGACCTCGCGCGGGTACTCGTGGGCGGCGAGGCGGGTCTTGACCCAGTCCTGGATCTCCTTCGCCAGGCCTTCCGAGGGCACGTGGCCCTCGGCCAGCACGACGAAGGCCTTGACCCGCTCGGTGCGCAGGGGATCGGGGATGCCGACCGCCGCGGCCAGGGCGACCGCCGGGTGCCTGAGCAGGCAGTCCTCGATCTCGCCCGGGCCGATGCGGTAGCCGCCCGAGGTGATGACGTCGTCGTCGCGGCCGACGAAGCGGAAGTAGCCTTCCTCGTCCCGCAGGCCCCGGTCGCCGGTCAGCAACCACTCGTCGCCCTTCGCATCCCGGACGAACTTGGCCTCGGTCGCCTCGGGCTTGTTCCAGTAGCGCAGGAACATGACCGGATCGGGCCGGCGGACCGCGATGTTGCCCTCCTCGCCGTCGGCGACCGGCTCGCCCGCCTCGTCGACCACGGCGACCGCGTGGCCGGGCACGGCACGGCCCATCGAGCCTGGCTTCACGGGATAGAGGCCGGCGCAGTTGGCGACGATCAGGTTGCACTCGGTCTGGCCGTAGAACTCGTTGAAGGTGAGATCGAAGGTCTCGCGGCCCCAGTCGAGCAGCTCCTCGCCCAGGGTCTCGCCGCCCGAGCCGATCGAGCGCAGGCGATAGTCGAAGCGAGCCCTCGGCTCCTTCACGGCGCGCATCAGCTTGAGCGCGGTCGGCGGCATGAAGGCGTTGCGCACCTCCAGCTCGGCCATCAGGCGGAAGGCGTGCTCGGGGTCGAACTTGGCCATGCGGTGGGCGACGACCGGCACGCCGTGGTGCAGGCTCGGCAGCAGCACGTCGAACAGGCCGCCGATCCAGGCCCAGTCGGCCGGCGTCCAGAAGCGGTCGCCGGGCTTCGGAAACAGCTCGTGGGGCAGCTCGACCCCCGGCAGGTGGCCGAGCAGCACGCGCTGGGCGTGGAGCGCGCCCTTCGGCTGGCCGGTCGTGCCCGAGGTGTAGATGATCACCGCCGGGTCCTCGGCCGCCGTGTCGACGGGCCGGAAGGCCTCGCTCGCCTTGTCGAGCTCGTGCCAGAAGCTGCGGGCGCCTTCCTCCGGTCCCTCGATACAGAAGACGGTCCTCAGGTCCGGCAGACGGTCGCGCAGGCCGGCGACCTTGGCGAGGCCGGTCCGGTCGGTGACCAGCAGCCGCGCGCCGCAGTCGCCCAGGCGGTACTCCAGCGCCTCCTCGCCGAACAGGGTGAAGAGCGGCACCGAGATCGCGCCGAGCTTGAAGGCGGCGAGGTGCGCCAGCGCCGTCTCCGGCGCCTGGGGCAGCAGGATGCCGAGCCGCTCGCCCCTGGCCAGGCCGTGCGCCGCGAAGGCGTTGGCCAGGCGGTCCGACAGGCGCTTCAGCTCGTCGAAGCTGTAGTCGCGCCGGCTGCCGTCGGCCTTCAGGTGGATCAGCGCCAGGCGCCCCGAGCCGTGGGCCCAGCGGTCGCAGGCGTCGACGCCGATGTTGTAGCGCTCGGGAATCGCCCAGCGGAAGCGGGCGACGAGCTCGTCGTAGCTGCCGGCCTCGGGAAGCATCCGGTCAGGCGCCGCGCTCGATCCAGACCGCCGTGTCGTGGAACACGGCGCCGCCGCGCGGCGCACCGGCGTCGGCCGAGGTCAGGGTGTTGACGCCGAGGCCGTCGGGGAAAGCCTTGTTGGGCCAGATCGACTCGATGACCACGACGTCGGGCTGGACGCCGTCGAAGGCCCTGGCGTGCAGGCGGATCGAGCCGCGCGCGTTGCCGACCCTCATCAGATCGCCGTCGGCGGCGCCGAGGTCGTCGAGCGCGCCCGGGTGGATCAGCAGGGTCGGCCGCTGCTCGCGCTTCCGGGAGCCCGGGGTCTCGGTGAAGGTCGAGTTGAGGTAGCTGCGCGCCGGGGCGGCGACCAGGCGGAAGGGATGCTTCTCGTCCTGCAGGTCGATCGCCGTCCAGTAGTCGGCGCGCGGCGGCATGCCGGCGTGCGCCTGGCCGATTGCCGCCCAATCGGCGGTGAAGCGGTAGCGGCCGCCGGGATGGGCGAAGCCCTCGCGGAAGTGCTGGCGGTCGGGGCTGTCGCTGCAGTCGAGCCAGCCGTCGCCCTCCAGCAGGTCGAGCGCCGAGCCGTGACCCGAGGCCTGCCAGGTCGCCTCGATCAGCTCCAGGGCGGTCATCTCGAAGCCGGGGTGCGCGACGCCCAGCCGCTTCGCCAGGGCGCAGATCACCTCGTGGTTGGAGCGGCACTCGCCCGGCGCCTCGACGACCTTCTGCGTGACCTGCAGCCAGGTGTGGCCGCTCGCCGTGTAGAAGTCGTCGTGCTCCAGGAACATGGTCGCCGGCAGCACGATGTCGGCCATTGCCGCGGTCTCGGTGAGGAACTGCTCGTGGACGCAGGTGAAGAGGTCGTCGCGGGCGAGGCCGGCGAGGCACTTCTTCGTCTCCGGGCAGACGTTGGCCGGGTTGGTGTTCTGGACGAAGAGGGCGGTCACCGGCGGGCCGTCGCCCAGGTCCCCGGGATCGCCGGTCATGACCGGACCGAAGCGCGACTGGTCGAGCTTGCGCACCGACCTGTCGAGCAGGTCCAGGCCCTCGATCAGGGTCTTGTCGAGGTGGTAGATCGCGCCGTTGCCCCAGAGCGCGCCGCCGCCCTCGACCGCCCAGGCGCCGGTCACCGCCGGCAGGCCGGAGACGGCGTGCACCGAGGCGGCGCCGTTGCGCGAGCGCGAGAAGCCGTAGCCGACCCGGATGAAGGACTTCTTCGTCGAGCCGTAGAGCCGCGCGAAGCCCTCGATCGCCTCGACCGTCAGGCCGGTGATCGGCGCCGCCCACTCGGGCGGGCGGGCCAGGAAGTGCGCCTCGGCCCCGGCGTCCCAGTCGGTCATGCGGGCCAGGTAGTCGCGGTCCGCCAGGCCCTCGCGCAGCAGCACGTGGATCACCGCGGCGGCGAGCGCGGCGTCGGTGCCGGGCTTGAGGCAGAGGTGGATGTCGGCCTGCTCGGCCGTGCCGGTGCGGTAGGGGTCGACGACGACCAGCTTGGCGCCGCGCGCCTTGCGGGCCTTGGCGATCCAGGTCATGACGTTGACCTGGGTCGAGACCGGGTTGCCGCCCCAGACCACGACGAGGTCGCTCTTCTCGATCTCGCGGGCGTCGACCCCCGACTTGGCGCCGACCCCGGCCAGCCAGCCGGATTCGGCGAGCGTCGTGCAGATCGTCGACCACTGGCGGGACCAGCGCTTGGCGTGGCGCAGCCGCTCGATGCCGTCGCGCTGCACGTGGCCCATGGTCCCGGCGTAGAAGTAGGGCCAGACCGTCTCGCTGCCGTAGCGCGCCTCGGCCTCGGCCAGGCGGTGCGCGACCTCGTCGAGCGCCTCGTCCCAGGAGATCTCGCGGAAGGCCTCGCGGCCCACGCCCTTGGCGCCGACTCGCTTCAGCGGATTCAGCAGGCGGTCGGGATGGTGGATGCGCTCGGCGTAGCGGGCGACCTTGGCGCAGATCACGCCCGCCGTGTAAGGGTGCTCGGGGTGGCCGCGAACCTTGCCGATGCGGCCGGGGGCGGGGCCTCCCGGCGCGTGGGCGTCGCCCGGCTCCAGCACCTCGACCTGCAGGGCGCAGGTCGAGGGGCAGTCGTGGGGACAGGTCGAGCGGGCCCAGATGTTCGGGCGCGCGGACGGCGAGGCGGGGGAGGCGTCGAGCGGCATTCCGCCACTCTAGAGCAGATCGTGACCTGAAGGAATCGCGTCGCGATCCCGCAGGTCACGTGAATCTGCTCTATCTCTATGATCCCAGACCGGATTCACGTGATCGATCGGAACCCGAGCGGTTCCGATCGATCACGATCCGGTCTGGCGAAGTCGGCGGCGGACGGAAATCGGTGCTAGTCTTCCTGCAACGCATGCGGGCGATCGGTTCTTCCGGTTTCGCCCAGGCAGTCCCCGACGTCCGGCAGGAGGGACCCCGTCCATGATCGCCAAGCGTCCGCTGTTCGCCGCCGTCGCCCTGCTGGGCGGCCTGTCGTCGACCGCCGCCCTCGCCGAGACCGCCGGTTCGGCCCGGCAGGGCGCTGAGGTCGCCGGGCGCTGGTGCACCGCCTGCCACGCCACCGGCGTCGGCGCGAAGGCAGCCGACGCGGCGCCCAGCTTCGAGGAGATCGCCCGCGACCGCTCGCCGGACTACATCCGCGGCTTCCTCGCCAATCCGCACAGCCGCCAGGCGATGCCCAGGTTCGAGCTCAGCCGCCAGGACATCGAGGACCTGGTCGCCTACATCGAATCGCTGAGGTAGCGCCGGCGCCGCCGCTGCCCGGACGGCACCTGCCGGCCGACGGACGGACCGCCGATTCGACTATAGGTCGGCGCCTGCAGTCTGGTAGATTCCGCGGTCTGGGAAGATCCCCGAGCAAGATCGCAAGAACCACCAGAGGGAGGGAAACACTCGATGATGCGAAGCCTGACAGGACTGTTGACCGGCGCGGCGCTGGCCGGTCTCGTCGCGGCGGCACCGGCCTATGCCCAGTGCGACAGCGGCGAGATGGTCATCAAGTTCAGCCACGTCGTGGCGCCCCAGGGCAATCCGAAGGGCGAGGCCGCCACCAAGCTGGCGCAGCGCATCAACGACGAGATGAACGGCGTCGCCTGCATGGAGGTCTACCCGAACTCCCAGCTCTACAACGACGACAAGGTGCTGGAGGCGATGCAGCTGGGCGACGTCCAGATGGCCGCGCCCTCGCTGTCGAAGTTCGAGAAGTACACCAAGAAGCTGCGCATCTTCGACCTGCCCTTCCTGTTCAAGGACATCGAGGCGGTCGACCGCTTCCAGATGAGCGACAAGGGCCAGGAGCTGCTCGGCTCGATGAAGAGCAAGGGCCTGCTCGGCCTCGCCTACTGGCACAACGGCATGAAGCAGCTCTCGGCCAACAAGCCGCTGATCGAGCCGTCCGACGCCGCCGGCCTGAAGTTCCGCATCCAGACCTCCGACGTGCTGGAGGCGCAGTTCAAGGCGCTCGGCGCGAACCCGCAGAAGATGGCCTTCTCCGAGGTCTACGGCGCGCTGCAGACCGGCGTCGTCGATGGCCAGGAGAACACCTGGTCGAACATCTACACCAAGAAGTTCTACGAGGTGCAGGACGGCATCACCCACACCGACCACGGCATCATCGACTACCTGGTGGTGGTCTCGGCCGACTGGTGGACCGGCCTGAAGCCCGACGTCCGCGACAAGCTCAAGAAGATCCTCCTGGAGGTGACCAGGGAGAGCAACGAGGCCTCGGCGGCGATCAACGAGGACAACCGCAAGAAGATCCTCGCGGCCGGCACCACGATCCGCGAGCTGACGCCGACGCAGCGCGAGGACTGGGTCAAGGCCGTCGAGCCGGTCTGGACGCAGTTCGAGGGCGACATCGGCGCCGACATGATCGCGGCGGCCAAGGCGGCCAACAACGGCTGAGCCCGGCGGCGGCCCCGGCCGGCGGCGACGCCGGCCGGGGCGCCTGTCCGGCCTGCGGGGGGGGAGGGGCGGCGGTGCAGTCTGTCGGCCAGGTCGTCAACCGCATCGAGGAAGGCCTGATCTCCTTCTTCTTCGCGGCCATGGTGCTGATCACCTTCCTGCAGGTGGTGCTGCGCTACTGCTTCAACGAAGGCTTCGTCTGGGCGCTGGAGCTGACCACCTACTGCTTCGCCTGGATGGTGCTGATCGGCATCTCCTGGGGCGTCAAGGTCAACACGCACCTCGGCGTCGACGCCTTCGTCAAGCTCTTCCCGGGCAGGGTCCAGCGCGCGCTCATCCTGTTCGGCTGCCTCTGCTGCATCGCCTACGCGGCGATCCTGCTGATCGGCGCCTGGGAGTACATCTCCAAGATCTACCGGATCGGCATCGCGACCGAGGACCTCTACGTCCCGCGGTTCCTGGGCGAGCTGATCCACGGCAGCCAGGGCTACGAGGAGATCCCGATCCCGCGCTGGATCCCCTATTCGGCGCTGCCGATCGGCCTGACCCTGCTGCTGTTCCGCTTCGTCCAGGCCTTCTGGCTGCTGCTGACCGGCCGGCGCGCGACGCTGATCGCCGGCCACGAGGCCGAGGAGATGGCCGAGGAGGCGAAGCGCGGCGGCCTCGCCGACGCGGGCCGCTGAGGGCCGGGCCATGGAATCGCTGCTGCTCTTCGTCCTGGTCCTGCTGCTGCTCGTCCTCGGCGTGCCGATCGCGGTCTCGCTCGGCCTGTCGAGCCTGACCATCATCCTGCTGTTCAGCAACGACTCCCTCGCCTCGACGGCGCTCAAGCTGTTCAACGCGATGGAGCACTACACGCTGCTCGCGATCCCCTTCTTCATCCTGTCCTCGACCTTCCTGTCGACCGGCGGGGTGGCGCAGCGGATCATCCGCTTCTCGGTCGCCTGCGTCGGCTCGTTCCGCGGCGGCCTCGCCATGGCCGGCGTCTTCGCCTGCATGATGTTCGCGGCGCTCTGCGGCTCCTCGCCGGCGACGGTGGTGGCGATCGGCTCGATCGTCATCGGCGGCATGCGCCAGGTCGGCTACAGCCGCGACTTCGCCGCCGGGGTCATCTGCAACGCCGGCACGCTCGGCATCCTCATCCCGCCCTCGATCGTCATGGTGGTCTATGCCGCCGCCACCGACGTCTCGGTCGGGCGGATGTTCCTGGCCGGCGTGATCCCCGGCGCGCTGGCCGGCGTCATGCTGATGGTCGGCATCTACGTCGCCGCGGTGCGCCGCGGCCTGCCGGCGCAGCCCTGGCAGGGCCTGGGCGAGATCCTCTCGGCGGCCGGCGACGCGGCCTGGGGCCTGTTCCTGATCGTGATCATCCTGGGCGGCATCTACGGCGGCATCTTCACGCCGACCGAGGCGGCCGCCGTCGCCGCGGTCTACTCCTTCCTGATCGCGGTCTACGTCTACCGCGACCTCGGCCCGCTGAAGGGCGTGCCCTGGCGCAGGGAAGGCGAGGGGCTGGGCGGCGCGGTGCTGCGCAACGGCATCGCCACGCTGCGCGCCTTCCTGCCCGGCTGCTTCCATGCCGACACCCGCAAGGTGCTGGTCGAGGCGGCGCGCGTCACGCTGATGCTGATGTTCATCATCGCCAACGCGCTGCTCTTCGCCCACGTGCTGACCAGCGAGCGGATCCCGCAGGTGATCACCGAGACCTTCATCCAGGCCGGCCTCTCGCCCTGGATGTTCCTGGTCGTGGTCAACCTGCTGCTGCTGCTCGGCGGCCAGTTCATGGAGCCCTCGGGCCTGCTGCTGATCGTGGCGCCGGTGGTCTTCCCGATCGCGATCAAGCTCGGCATCGACCCGATCCACCTGGGCATCGTCATGGTCGTGAACATGGAGATCGGCATGATCACGCCGCCCGTGGGCCTCAACCTCTTCGTGACCTCGGGCATCACCGGCATGTCGGTCATCCAGGTCGTCCGCGCGGCGCTGCCCTGGCTCGGCATTCTCTTCGTCTTCCTGATCCTGATCACCTACGTGCCCTGGATCTCGACGGTGCTGCCGAACCACCTGATGGGGCCGGAGGTGGTGCGGTAGGCGGGGCGCCGGCGGAGCGGCCGGCGACTCGGGGCTTCCCTCGAATCCGCCCGCTCCGGTAGCCAGGAAAGCGGCGACAAGATGTCAGGAGGACAGCCCGCCGTGAGCGTGCTCGCACCCAATCCGTCCGTCTCCTTCGCGCCGGCTGTGGCCGGCCCGCGCGTCGTCGTGCTGGGCAACGAGAAGGGCGGCAGCGGCAAGTCGACGACCGCCATGCACCTGGTCGTCGCGCTGCTGCGCCTCGGCTACAAGGTCGGCGTCGTCGACCTCGACGCCCGCCAGGGCACGCTCAGCCGCTACGTCGAGAACCGCACGGCCTTCGTGCAGTCGACCGGCCTGCCGCTGCCGCTGCCCGAGCTGCGCCGGGTCGCGCGCTCCGAGAGCCCGAGCCGCGAGGTCGCCGAGAGCGAGGAGCGCACGCGCTTCGACGGCGCGCTGGCCGAGCTTGCCGGCCTCGACTTCCTGGTGATCGACACCCCCGGCAGCGACTCGCACCTCTCGCGGCTCGGCCACCAGGCCGCCGACGTGCTGATCACGCCGCTCAACGACTCCTTCATCGACCTCGACCTGCTGGCCCGCATCGATCCGGAGGGCCGGCGCATCCTCGGCCCCAGCGTCTACAGCCAGATGGTCTGGGAGCAGCGCCAGCAGCGCGCCCGCGCCGGCGGCCGGCCGGTCGACTGGATCGTCATGCGCAACCGCCTCTCGCACCTCGACGCGCGCAACAAGCAGAAGGTCGGCGGCCTGCTCGACCAGCTGGCCAAGCGCATCGGCTTCCGCCTGGCGCCGGGTTTCGGCGAGCGCGTGATCTTCCGCGAGCTGTTCCCCAAGGGCCTGACCCTGCTCGACCTGCGCGAGGCCGGCACCGACCTGACGCTGTCGCACCTGGCGGCGCGCCAGGAGGTCTTCTCGCTGCTGTCCGCCCTCGGCCTGGAGGCCGATCCGGGAGAGGACTGAGCGGCGCCCGGCGCCTGCCCGACCGGCGTCTTCCACGCTGGCGGGCAGCCGCCGCCCGCATTATCTCTTTAGGCGATGGAGCGCCGTCGCCGATGAACGACCGACCCAAGCAATCCGAGGGCAGGCTGCCGAGCGAGACCGGCGGGACCGGCGCCGAGGTCGACGCCTTCCTGCGCAAGGTGGCGGCGATCCGCCCGACGGCCGCCGGCGGCGGGCGCGGCCGGCTGATCTTCGCGCTCGACGCGACCGCCAGCCGGCAGCCGACCTGGGACGGCGCGATGCAGATCCAGGCCGAGATGTTCGAGCAGGCCGGCGCGCTCGGCGGCCTCGACGTCCAGCTGGTGTTCTACCGCGGCTTCGGCGAGTGCAAGGCCAGCAAGTGGCAGAGCGAGGCCAGGGGCCTGCTGCGCGCGATGACCGCCGTGACCTGCCTGGCCGGCCGCACCCAGATCGCCCGCGTGCTGCGCCATGCCCTCGGCGAGACCGCGAAGAAGAAGGTCAACGCCCTGATCTTCGTCGGCGACGCCATGGAGGAGGCGCTCGACGAGCTCGGCCACCTGGCCGGCGAGCTGGGCCTGCGCGGCCTGCCCTGCTTCCTGTTCCACGAGGGCCGCGACCCGGTCGCCCGCGATGCCTTCGAGCAGATCGCCCGGCTGTCGGGCGGCGCCTGCTGCCGCTTCGATCCCTCGGCGCCGCAGCAGCTGCGCGACCTGCTGGCCGCCGTCGCGGTCTATGCCGCCGGCGGCCGCAAGGCGCTGGCCGACTTCTCCGAGCGGCGCGGCGGCATCGTGCGCCAGCTCACCCACCAGGTCCGCTAGCGCATGGCCGCGCGGGGCGGGCCGGGGCGGGGCCGACGGGAGCAGGGCCTGCGCGGGGAGGACGGCCGATGATCGCCTACGTCCTGTTCGGCCTGATCCTGATCGGCGGCATCGTGCTGCTGCTCAAGTGGTTCACCACGGTCGAGCCGAAGCAGGTGCTGCGCGCCCTGACCTGGGTCGGCGCGGCGCTCGGCGTCGGCCTGATCCTGTTCCTGCTGTGGGGCGGCGCCCGGGTGCTGGCGCCCTTCGCCTTCGCCTTCCTGCTGCCGCTGCTGTTCCGCCTGCCGGGCCTGCTGCGCCGGCTGCGCAGCTCGCTCGGCCCGCAGCCCGGGCAGACCTCGACCGTCGAGACCCGCTTCCTGCGCATGGTGCTGGACCACGACACCGGCGCGATGAGTGGCACGGTGCGCGAGGGGCCCTGGCGCGGCCGGCGGCTCGACGAGCTGAGCGAGGCCGAGCTGCTCGAGCTGTGGCGCGAGTGCCGGGCCGAGGACGAGCAGTCGACGGCGGTGCTCGAGGCCTACCTCGACCGCGTGCACGGCGACGACTGGCGCCAGGGGGCTGGGCAGGGTGCCGGCCAGAGTGCCGGATCGGCGCCGGGCGGCGGCCCTGGCGGCGGCCCTGGCGGCGCCGGGGGGCGCGAGGCGAGCGGCGGCATGAGCCGGGACGAGGCGCTGCAGGTGCTCGGCCTGGAGGAGGGCGCCGACGAAGCGGCGATCCGCGCCGCGCACCGCCGGCTGATGCGCCAGTTCCATCCGGACAGCGGCGGCTCGAACTACCTCGCCGCCAAGATCAATCAGGCGAAGGAGCGGCTGCTCGGCCGCTGACGACCTGCACAGGGGGAAGCGATGACGGCTGGCGTGACGATCCTCGACGGCGGCATGAGCCGCGAGCTGGTGCGGCTGGGTGCCGAGCTGCGCCAGCCGGAATGGTCGGCGCTGGCCCTGATCGAGCGGCCGGAGATCGTCCGGCGCGTGCATGAGGAGTTCATCGCCGCCGGCGCCGGGGTGATCACAACGAACAGCTATGCGCTGGTGCCCTTCCACATCGGCGAGGCGCGCTTCCGCGCCGAGGGCCTGGCCTTGGCGCGGCGTGCCGGCGAGCTGGCCCGCCAGGCGGCCGACGCCGCGCCGGGCGGCGGGGCGCGGGTCGCCGGCTGCCTGCCGCCGGTCTTCGGCTCCTACGAGCCCCGGGCCTTCGATCCGTCGCGCGTCCAGGACTATCTCTCGGTGCTGGTCGAGGGCCTCGCGCCCTACGTCGACCTCTGGCTCGGCGAGACGCTGAGCCTGATCGCGGAGGGCGCGGCCGTGAAGACGGCGACCGCCGCCACCGGCAAGCCCTTCTGGATCTCCTTCACGCTCGACGACGGCGAGGCGGCGGATCCCGCGGGCCCGGCGCGGCTGCGGTCCGGCGAGACCGTGGCGGCGGCGGCGGGCTGGGCGCTCGAGGCCGGCGCCGGAGCATTGCTGTTCAACTGCAGCCAGCCCGAGTTCATGGCCGCCGCGGTCCGCCAGGCGGCCGGGACCGTCACGGCCGCCGGCCGGGCGCTGCCGCTCGGGGTCTATGCCAATGCCTTCGAGCCCAAGCCGCGCAGCCACCGGGCCAACGAGGGGCTGAGCGAGACGCGCGGCGAACTGACCCCCGAGCTCTACCTGGACTTCGCGCGCGACTGGACGGCTGCCGGCGCGCGCATCATCGGCGGCTGCTGCGGCATCGGCGTCGGCCACATCCACGGCCTCGCCCGGGCCTTCGGAGGGAGCGCCGCCGGCTGACCGGCGGCCGGCTCAGCGATAGAGCCAGAGGTCGGTCTCGTTGAACGAGAGCTGCGGCCGGAAGCTCGGGAACTGGTCCTGCGGCTGAGGCCAGCGGTAGCGGTTGTCGAGGACCAGGACCTCGTCGTCGAGCTTGACCGCCAGCAGGGCGTGGCCGCTGACCCGGTCGGCGTCGACGCCGGTTACCAGGCGCAGGCCGTCCTCGGTCACCCCGAGGCGCCGCAGCAGGAAGTATTTCGCAATCGCAAAATCCTCACAATCGCCCCCGAAGGTCACGAAGCTGTCCGGGTCGAGCCAGCGATCGCGCACGCGGAAGCGGGCTTCGTCGGACCGGTAGGGGATGTCGTTGAGGATCGCATTGGTTGCGCAGACGAGATGAAAGAGACTGCCTCCGCCCCGGCGCTGGACCCGCTCGATGATGCGCTGCCAGGCCGGCGAGCCGCCGACCCGCGCCCGCCGCACGACGTCGCTCCAGATCGCGTACTGGCCGATGCCGTTCGGCACCCTGACGGCATCGCGGCCGAACAGCCGCCAGGCCGAGGCGTCGGTCATGGGAACCGCGGTCATCGCTCGCGCATTGACCGGCAGGCAGGCTCCGGCGAGCAGGCCCGCGCCGATGCGCGCGAGAAAATCCCGACGGCCTGATCGCGCGGTCATTGTGCCTCAACCCCGTAGTACTCGGCTCCGGAGAATCCTTATGGTTTCTATGTAAACGTAATATGTCTTTGTGACCGCTCGTTGACCTTTCCCGACAGGTTTGACGAGCCGTCGACCCGGTGCCGGCCGTCCGTCCGGCCGGTGCGGTTGTCGCCTATCGCAGGCTGTGGCAAGACTGCGCCCGCCGGGTCCATCGACACCCCCCTGGATCCACAGCAGATCGGCGTGACACCCATGAAGAAGATCCGCAAGGCAGTCTTCCCCGTCGGCGGCCTCGGCACGCGCTTCCTGCCGGCCACCAAGGCGATGCCGAAAGAGATGCTGCCGATCGTCGACAAGCCCCTGATCGAGTATGCGGTCGAGGAGGCGAAGGCGGCCGGCATCGAGGAGTTCATCTTCGTCACGGGGCGCGGCAAGTCGGCGATCGAGGACCACTTCGACCATTCCTGGGAGCTGGAGACGGCGCTCTACCAGCGCGGCAAGACCGAGCTGCTGGAGGCCTCGCGGGCCTCGCTGCTGAAGCCCGGCCAGGTCGCCTACACCCGCCAGCAGGATCCGCTCGGCCTGGGCCATGCGGTCTGGTGCGCGCGCCGCATCATCGGCGACGAGCCCTTCGCGGTGCTGCTCGCCGACGACCTGGTGATGGCCGACGAGCCCTGCCTCGCGCAGATGTTCGAGGTCTACAACGAGACCGGCGGCAACGTCGTCGCGGTGATGGACGTGCCCAAGGGCCAGACCGACCGCTACGGCATCCTCGACGTGGTCTCGGAGCAGGGGCGCCTGGCCAAGGCCCGCGGCCTGGTCGAGAAGCCGAAGCCGGCCGACGCCCCCTCGACCCTGTCGATCATCGGCCGCTACATCCTGCAGCCCGAGGTCATGCACGAGCTCGGCCGGCAGCAGGCCGGCGCCGGCGGCGAGATCCAGCTGACCGACGCCATGGCCCGGACCATCGACAGCGTGCCGTTCCACGGCCTGCGCTTCGACGGCACGCGCTTCGACTGCGGCAGCAAGGAGGGCTTCCTGGAGGCCCAGATCGCCTTCGCCCTGCAGCGCAGCGACCTGGGCGAGGCGATGGCCGACATCATCGGCCGCTACAGCTCCGAAGCGCGCCGCATCGCTTCCTGATCCCGCCCATTCTTCCCCCACGCTTCGCCCGGAGACTTCGCGATGCGCATCGCCATGATCGGTACTGGCTACGTCGGACTGGTTTCCGGGGCCTGCTTCTCTGAGTTCGGTACGGACGTCGTCTGCGTCGACAAGGACGCCGGCAAGATCGACCGCCTGAAGCGCGGCGAGATCCCGATCTACGAGCCCGGCCTCGACCAGCTGGTCGCCAAGAACGTCAAGGCCGGCCGGCTGTCCTTCACCACCGACCTCGCCGAGGGCGTCGCCGGCTGCGACGCCGTCTTCATCGCCGTCGGCACGCCGTCGCGCCGCGGCGACGGCCACGCCGACCTCAGCTACGTCTTCGCCGCCGCCGAGGAGGTCGCGACGGCGGTCGACGGCCCGACCGTGCTGGTCACCAAGTCGACCGTGCCGGTCGGCACCGGGCGCAAGGTCAAGGAGATCGTCGACCGGGTCCGCGGCGGCGGCGACATCGAGGTCGCCTCGAACCCCGAGTTCCTGCGCGAGGGCTCGGCGATCGAGGACTTCATGCGGCCCGACCGGGTGGTCATCGGCGCCGACACCGACGAGGCGCGCGAGACGCTGCGGGCGCTCTACCGGCCGCTCTACCTCAACGAGACGCCGATCCTCTTCACCGCGCTCGAGACGGCCGAGCTGATCAAGTATGCGGCCAACGCCTTCCTGGCGATGAAGATCACCTTCATCAACGAGGTCGCCGACCTCTGCGAGAAGGTCGGCGCCGACGTCCAGCAGGTCGCCCGCGGCATCGGCCTCGACGGGCGCATCGGCGGCAAGTTCCTGCACGCCGGCCCGGGCTACGGCGGCTCCTGCTTTCCCAAGGACACCCTGGCGCTGGTGCGTACCGCCCAGGAGGCGGCGGCGCCGATCCGCATCGTCGAGACGGTCGTCGAGGTCAACGAGGCGCGCAAGCGGCGCATGGCCGAGAAGGTCGTGGCCCACTGCGGCGGCTCGGTCGAGGGCCTGACGATCGGGGTGCTCGGCCTGACCTTCAAGCCGAACACCGACGACATGCGCGACGCGCCCTCGCTGGCCATCGTGCCGGCCCTGCAGCAGGGCGGCGCCACGCTGCGCGCCTACGACCCCGAGGGCATGGCCGAGGCCCGGCGCCTGCTCGACGGCGTGACCTGGTGCCAGGATACCTACGAGGCGATCGAGGGCGCCGACTGCCTGGTCATCATCACCGAGTGGAACGCCTTCCGGAACCTCGACCTGGAGCGGGTCAGGGGCCTGATGAAGCGGCCGCGGATCGTCGACCTGCGCAACATCTACAAGCCGGAGGACATGGCCGAGCAGGGCTTCGACTACCTTTCGGTCGGCCGTCCGGCCGCGCCCGCGGGAGCCTGAGCGATGGAACGTCACACCTTCGACCAGACGGTGCTGCGCGCCTACGACGTGCGCGGCGTGGTCGGCAAGACGCTGCACGCGGCCGACGCCGAGGCGCTGGCGCGCGGCGTCGCGACCCTGGTGCGCCGACAGGGCGGGACCAGCGTCGCCGTCGGCTACGACGGGCGGCTGTCCTCGCCGGAGCTGGAGGCGGCCGTGGTGCGCGGCCTGGAGGCGAGCGGCGTCGAGGCGCTGCGCATCGGCCTGGGGCCGACGCCGATGCTCTACTATGCCGTCCACGAGCTCGATGCCGGCGGCGGCATCATGATCACCGGCTCCCACAATCCGCCCGAATACAACGGCTTCAAGCTGATGCTCGGCAAGAAGTCGCTGTTCGGCGAGACGATCCAGGAGCTCGGCCGCCTGGCCGCGGCCGGCGACTGGGAGCGCGGCGCCGGCAGCAGCCGCCAGATCGACCTGATGGAGCGCTACGTCGCCCGCCTGCTGCGCGACTTCGACGGGCCGCGCGACCTCAAGATCGCCTGGGACGCCGGCAACGGCGCCGCCGGCCCGGCCATGGTGCGCCTGACCGCCGGCCTGCCCGGCGAGCACATCCTGCTGTTCGAGGAGGTCGACGGCCGCTTCCCGAACCACCATCCCGACCCGACCGTGCCGGAGAACCTCGAGGTCCTGCGCCGGACCGTGCTGGAGCAGGGCTGTGATCTCGGCATCGCCTTCGACGGCGACGGCGACCGCATCGGCGCCCTCGACGGCCAGGGCCGGGTGCTCTGGGGCGACCAGCTGATGCTGCTGCTGGCGCGCGAGGTGCTGGCCGAGCGCCCGGGCGCCCCGATCATCGCCGACGTCAAGGCCAGCCAGGTGCTGTTCGACGGCATCGCCGCCCTCGGCGGCAGGCCGATCATGGGCCAGACCGGCCACTCGCTGGTCAAGGCGAAGATGGCCGAGACCGGTGCCCCCTTCGCCGGCGAGATGAGCGCCCACCTGTTCTTCGCCGACCGCTTCTACGGCCACGACGACGCGCTCTACGCCGCCGTGCGGCTGCTCAACGCCATCGGCCGCTTCGGCGGCAGCCTGGCCGAGTTCCGCGATTCCCTGCCCAAGGTGGTCAACACGCCGGAGCTGCGCTTCCCCTGCGACGAGACCCGCAAGTTCGGGGTGATCGAGGCGGTCGCGGCCCGGCTCAAGGAGGCCGGGGCCGAGGTCAACGATGTCGACGGCGTGCGGGTCAAGACCGCCGACGGCTGGTGGCTGCTGCGCGCCTCGAACACCCAGGACGTGCTGGTCGCGCGCTGCGAGGCGCAGGACGAGGCCGGCCTGCAGCGGCTCTACGCGGCGCTCGCCGCGCAGCTCGGCGCCAGCGGCCTGGAGGCGCCGCCGCTGTCGCTCGGCTAGGACGGCGTTCGCCGGACCCCTGGCCTCTTGAATCGTCGGCGCCGAGGCTCTATCCCGGCGCCTCTCGACGGTCCGGGGGCGACGGCGATGCGCTTCTTCTTCTACGGCACCCTGCTCGACGCCGATGTGCGGCGCCTCGTGCTCTCCGAGAGCCACGCGCGGCTCGAGCTGGCCCCGGCGACGCTGAGCGGCTGGGTCCGCACCCCGGCGCGCCACGGCAGCTTTCCGGTCGTGCGCCGGCATCCGGGCGGCCGCGTCCGGGGCCTGCTGGCCGAGGGCATCGACCTCGCCGGGCTCCATCGCATGGCCCACTTCGAGGGCGACGGCTACACGGTCGGACGCCAGGCGGTCGCGGCCGGGGGCGGCCTGGTCGAGGCCCATGTCTTCCTGCCCGAGCGGCGCGGGCTCTGCCTGGCCGGCGACTGGACGCTCCACGACTGGCAGCGCCGGCACAAGCGCCGCTTCCTGCCGCGGGTCGAGCGCTGGATGAGCGAGTTCGGCGCGGCCGGGCCCTGGTCCGGCGATCTCAGCTGGCACGCCCGGCGGCGCATCGCCGGGATCGCCCGCCAGGCCGGCGACCTGCCGCCCGGGGCCTGGCTGCGGCTCGCCGCCTGAGCGACTTTACCGGCGGTTAACCCTGGGCGCCTACCTTCCTCCGTAAGTAGTCTTACGAACGGAAAGGGCCGATGGCAGCGGAGCAGGCAGGGCAGGGCAACCTCATCGAGAGCGCGGCCCGGGAGGCCGGCGATCTCTCGATCGAGGCGGCCGACGTCGCGGGCAACGTCGAGCAGCTGAGCCGGGTCCTGGAGACCCAGGCCCAGGCCTTCTCGGCGATGGTCGAGACCGCGAACTCCTTGGCCGGCAACAACCACGCGGTGCGCGAGGCCTCCTCGCTGTCGCGCGAGGCCGCGGCCCGGGCGGCCGGCGAGATCGCCCGCTCGCGCGGCACGATCGACGAGTCGCTGGCCGCGATCCACCAGCTGGTCGCCTCGGTGCATCACATCGAGGAGCGGCTCGGCGGCCTGCAGGCGGCCCTGGCCGAGGTCGCCAAGGTCTCCGGCGACATCGACGCGATCGCCCGCCAGACCAACCTGCTGGCCCTGAACGCGACGATCGAGGCGGCGCGGGCCGGCGAGGCCGGCAAGGGCTTCGCCGTGGTCGCCGGCGAGGTCAAGGGACTGGCGACCCAGACCAGCCAGGCGACCAAGCAGATCGAGCAGACCCTGCGCGGCCTGACCGAGCAGGCCGAGGCGCTGATCGCGCGCGGCAGCGAGAGCACCGAACGCGCCCAGGCCGTGCGCAGCGGCACGACCGCGATCGGCGAGGTCGTCACCGTGCTCGAGGAGACGATCCGCCAGGTCGAGCAGCAGGCTGCCGGCATCGCCCAGTCGACCGAGGAGATCGACCGCCAGTCCGACAGCTTCCTCGGCACGCTGGAGGCCGCCTCCGAGGACCTCGGCACCTCCTCCGGCACGCTCGGCGAGGCGCGCGACCGGATCGGCCGCCTGGTGCAGATGGGCGAGCGCCTGGTCGGCCTGATGGCGAGCAGCGAGGACAATGCCCTCGACCATCCCTTCGTGGTCAAGGTCCAGGACGCCGCCCGGCAGGTCTCGGCGGCCTTCGAGCGCGGCCTCGAGGAGGGCGCGATCACCGAGGCGGCGCTGTTCGACGTCGACTACCGGCCGATTCCGGGCAGCAATCCGCAGCAGGTCATGGCCCGCTTCACCGAGTTCACCGACCGCGTGCTGCCGGCGATCCAGGAGCCGGTCCTGGCCAGCGACCCGACGATCGTGTTCTGCGCGTCGGTCGACCAGCGCGGCTACCTGCCGACGCACAATCGCAAGTTCTGCCAGCCCCAGGGCAACGACCCGGTGTGGAACAACGCCAACTGCCGGAACCGCCGGATCTTCGACGACCGGGTCGGGCTCGCCGCCGGACGCAACCAGGCGCCCTTCCTGCTGCAGGCCTACCGGCGCGACATGGGCGGCGGCCAGTTCGTCCTGATGAAGGACGTCTCGGCGCCGATCACGGTGCGCGGCCGCCACTGGGGCGCCGTGCGCCTCGCCTACAAGCCCGCCTGACGCGCGGCGGCCGCCGGCCCGAACGACGAAGGCCCGCGGCGAGCGCGCCGCGGGCCTTTCGATTCTCCGGAAGCGCCGCGGGCGCTCAGCCGTCGGTCGCGATGATCAGGCAGTCGATCGAGCGGCGCTGCAGCTCGCGGCAGGCCTTCTTCGCCTCAGCCGAGGCGAGCCCCAGGATGCGCGCCCGGTAGAGCGTCTTGTCGCCGACCGGCAGGCTGGTCACCACGACCTGCTCCGCGGGCAGCAGCTTGGGCAGCCGCGCGCTGGCCTTCTTGGCCAGCGCGAGCGCCGAATCGTAGTCGAAGAAGGCGCCGACCTGCACGCCGTAGGGGCCGCTGACGCTGGCCGCCTGGGCCGGGCGGATCAGCCCGCCGAGCACCGAGCCGTCGTCGGAAGCGCCGTCGTCGGCGGTCTCCTCGTCGTCGGACGAGTTGTCGTTGGCGACCGCGTCGTCGGCGGCGTGCGCGGCGGCGAGCAGGGTGCGCGGCTTCGGCGGCGAGGGATCCGGCGAGAAGCGCGGCAGCCCCGCCGCCTTGATGAAGCCGCGATCGAGCAGGCTCATCATGTGCCGGTCGCGCGAGCGCGAGGTGCGGCCGCCGAACACCACGGCGATCAGCCGTCGCCCGTCGCGCACCACCGAGGCCGCGAGGTTGAAGCCGGAGGCGCGGATGTACCCGGTCTTGATGCCGTCGGTGCCGTCGTACTTGGTCAGCAGGTGGTTGTGGTTCTTGTAGGTGTTGCCGTGATAGCGGAAGGCCTTCGCCGAGAACACGTCGTAGTACTGCGGGAAGTCGCGCAGCAGGGCCTTCGACAGCGTCGCTATGTCGCGGGCGGTCGAGACCTGGTGGCGGTTCGGCAGGCCGGAGGCGTTCCGGTAGGACGTGCGGCTCATGCCCAGCTCGTGGGCCTTCTCCGTCATCAGCTGCGCGAAGTGCACCTCGGTCCCGCCCAGCGCCTCGGCGATGACCACGGCGACGTCGTTTGCCGACTGCGTGGTCAGGGCCAGGATCGCGTTCTCGACGGTGATCGTGTCGCCGGCCTTGAGCCACAGCTTGGAGGGCGGCATCCCCTGAGCGCGCTTCGAGACGGGCAGCTTGTCGTCGAGCTTGACGGTACCGCGGTCGAGCGCCTCGAATAGCAGGTAGAGCGTCATCATCTTGGTGAGCGAGGCCGGGTAGTTCCGGTCGTCGGCATGGTCTTCGTGGAGCACCGTACCGGTGTCGTAGTCGATGACGATGGAAGCATACCTGGCGGAACTCGGGGTCGGCGCAGCCATCAGGGCGAGCGCCAGCGAGGCCAGAGTGAGACCGGCTAAACGCAAGGAGAATCGAGAAATTGCTCGACGAAGCACAGGTCACCTCCGAAGATTCGTCCGTAAGCCTCGCGAATCACGTCTTCTTTTACGCGAATCGGCTCGTCGCTGTCCAGGGCACAGGCGCCCGGGCGGCGCCGCTCAACCCCCGAGCCCGGCCAGCGACCGACAGCATGACGAGCTTAGGGTTAACAGGTAAAGGCTTTCCTACGATGCTCCGGACGGTGCGACGAGCGGTCCCGCTTGCCCTGCGGGGGCTCCGCCGCGGCCTCGTCGGCGGCCTCGGGCTGGGCGGCCTGCTGCTGCTCGCCGCTTGCAGCTACCGGGGCGACCTGGAGACGCCCTTCGCGCAGAAGCTGACCTGGTTCAGCCTGCTCAACGGCGACGACATCCGCGCGGCCTGCCATGCGGGCGCGCCCGACCGCATCCGGGTCGTCTACAACGGCCGCTACCAGGAGCAGCTGAGGGTCTACGACCTCGTCGCCAGCGATCCCTCCGGGCCGAACGCGGGCGGTGCCGAGCTGACCGCTCGGGTGCAGGACGCCGCGAGCTACGGCAAGCTCGGCTCGGTCGACCTGTCGACGCCGCTCTCGGCCTGGCAGTGGCAGAAGGCGCAGGCCTCCCTCGATGCGGAGGAGTTCCAGCGGCTCGAGCGCACGCTCGAGCAGGCCGGCCTCGGCCAGAAGCCGCCGGTCGGCACGGAGCTGCGCTCGACGCGCTTCTACTGGATCGCGATCGCCTGCGCCGGCGGCAAGGTCTGGTTCCAGGCCTGGCAGGCGCCGCAGACCGACGTCACCCGGCTGCCCTTCGTCTCCCTGCTGCTCGGCGCCGACCACACCGGCGTGCCGTTCAACGCGCCGCGGCCGCTGAGCGCCGCCGAGACGGCGACCGCCCAGCCCGGGCCGGAGCGCGAGCAGGACTACAAGGCCTTCAGCCTGAAGGTCACCGAGAACGGCCTGGGCGGCCTGATCTAGGGAAGCCGGTGCCGCCGGCTAGTCGTCGCGGACCAGCGAGAGCCGGCGGGCGTCGGCGGCCGGCAGCAGGCTGTCGATCCAGGGGCCGGCCGGCATCTCGGCGGCCAGCTTGGTGATGTGCTCGTTCCACCAGGTGCGCTGGGCGACCAGGTCCTCGTAGTCGTACTGCACCTCGCGCCATTGCCGGTCGAGGCTGGCGAAGGTCATCAGGTCGATCGGATAGCCGACGTCGGCCGAGGAGAAGCGGGTCGAATCGAACGACAGGTAGGCGAGCTTCAGCGCCGTCTCCATCGGCGTCTCGAAGCGCAGGGCCCGGTCCAGGATCGGCTTGCCGTAGGCCACCGCGCCGATCGAGAGGTAGGGCGTGCGCCGGTCGACGGCGATCCAGTTGCCTTCCGGATAGACCAGGAACAGCGTCGGTTCGGGATCGTCCTCCAGCTGGCCGGCGATGATGGCGTGGAGGTTGAACTTCAGGTCCGACTTCTCCAGGGCCTCGCGGTCCTGCTCCTCGACCTCGCGGATGCACTGGCAGTAGCTGTCGACCGCCTCGAGCATCGAGCTGTGGCCGTGCGGGAAGCGCTTGCGCTGGGCGCGGTCGAAGAAGGCCAGGGTCTTGTCGCGCAGCGAGCGCAGGCCCGAGGTCATGACCGCGACCTGGGCGCCCTCGGGACCGTGGCGGGTCGCCTTGCGGGCGTTGCTGACCTGGCTGCCGGAGGTGATCCGGCCGTCGGCCAGCAGCACCAGCCCGTCGTTCACCAGCAGTCCCAGGCAGTAGGTCATCGGCAGGTCACCCGCAGCGTCCCCGCCGGCCGGCGGCATCTCGATCGGCAAGCGTGACAGGTTCGCCGCGCCGCGACAAGGCAACGCAGCGGCGCTTCCCAAAGGGGCCGGGGACGGGCGGTGCGGGGCGGCGGTTTGCCCCATGTTGCAGTGCAGCAAAAAGTGCTTGACTTACAACCACGGGTGCCTATCTTCTGGGCATGTTGCGGTGCACAAACCCGCACCGGCAGTAAAAGCCAGAATCACTCAGCTCCCCCCGAGTGCCCCCAGCGAGGAGATCCCCCATGTCCACCGCCAAGAAGTCCGCCGCCACCGTCCAGCAGGACGTGCTGGCGCCCGTCGAAGCCGCCGTCAACGCCGGCAAGGAGACCGTCGAGGCCGTCATGAAGGCCGGCACCGACGCCTATGCCAAGCACTACGAGCAGACCGTCTCCCTGACCAAGGACCATGTCGAGAAGACCTCGACCATGCTGTTCCAGAACTACGACGAGATGGTTTCGCTCAACAAGGCGAACCTCGATGCCGTCGTCGCCACCACGACGACCTTCGCCAAGGCCTTCGAGGTCCTGGCCAAGGAGCTGATGGGCTTCGCCCAGGGCAACGTCGAGACCGGCATGACCACGACCAAGAAGCTGCTCGGCGCGAAGAACCTGCAGGAGATGATGGACCTGCAGAGCGAGTACAGCCGCTCGCTGTTCGACGGCTGCGTCGCCGAGAGCGCCAAGGTCGCCGAGATGTCTATGAAGACCGCGAACGAGGCCTTCGCGCCGATCCAGGAGCGGGTCCAGGTCACGGTCGAGAAGATCACGAAGCCGGCGGCTTAAGCCCCTCTTCACCACTTCCCGACTACGCTTTGGGCCCGGCGAGCGATTGCCGGGCCCTTTTCGTGTTCGCCGCTGCGGCGACGCCTTTCCCGTGTTAACCTTTGCGGAGCTGCCGTCCACGCTGTCATCGAGAGGGAGCCCCTGGTCGATGTCTGGTTCGCCGGAACGCACTGCCTGGTTCAACGGCGACTTCCTGCCGGAAAGCGCGGTGCGGATCCCGTTCCGCGACCGCGGCTTCATCCACGGCGACGGCGTCTTCGATACGGCGCGCACCTTCCGGGGCCGGATCCACAAGCTCGAGGAGCACGTCGCGCGGCTCTACCGCTCGATGGCCTACCTGAAGCTCGACTGCGGCCTCGCCCCCGAGCAGCTGATCTCGATCAGCCGGGAGCTGGTCGCCCGCAACGAGCCGCTGCGCGGCGCCGAGGGCGACTGGTGGGTGACCCAGCGGGTGACCCGCGGCGTGCCGGCCGAGGGCGCCGACGACCGTGCGGGCAGCGACCGGCCGACGATCATCGTCGAGTGCACGCCGCTGCCGCTGGCCAGGCGCGCGCCGCTGTTCCGCGACGGCATCGACGTCGTGATCCCCTGGGTGCGCCGCACGCCGCCCGAGAGCCTGTCGCCGCGCGCCAAGACCCAGAACTATCTCAACCTGGCCCTGGGCCAGCTGGAGGCCAGCGCCCAGGCGCCCGAGGCCTGGGCGGTGCTGCTCGACCTCGAGGGCAACCTCACGGAGGGCATCGGCTGCAACGTCTTCCTGGTGATCGACGGCCGGCTGAAGACGCCGCGGGCGCAGAAGGTGCTGCCCGGCATCACCCGCGAGACGGTGATGGAACTGGCGGCCGAGCTGGGAATTGCCGTCGAGGAGACCGACCTCGACCCCTACGATGCGCTGACGGCGGAGGAAGGCTTCCTGACCTCGACCAGCCTCTGCCTCTGCCCGATCCGCTCGATCGACGGCCGGCCGCTCGGCGGCGGCAAGCTGCCCGGGACCGTCACCGAGCGGCTGACACGGGCTTTTTCGGAGAGCGTGCAGTTCGACTTCGTCGGACAGTATCTCTCGCATTTGGCGGCCTGAACGATGGCGGCGCAGCCCTTGCGGCCGGGCGCCCCCTTGACTGACGGCTCCGCGCCGCAACCTAATTCATCAGGGCGGAGCCGAAGCGCCGGAGGTTGCGCGGGGCGCCCGGAGATCCGCCGGGACAAAGAGGACGATGAGCGACGACGACAACAAGCGGAGGGACGGCGGCAACTCGACCGGCGTGATCGTGCGCACCCGGACCAAGACGAAGAAGCCGTCGATGTACAAGGTCCTGATGCTGAACGACGACTACACGCCCATGGAGTTCGTCGTTCACGTTCTGGAGCGCTTCTTCGCCAAGAACCGCGAGGAGGCCACGGCGATCATGCTGCACGTGCACCGGCGGGGTGTCGGAGTCTGCGGCGTCTACACCTACGAGATCGCCGAAACCAAGGTGACCCAGGTCGTGGAGTACGCCCGCAAGCACCAGCACCCTCTGCAGTGCACTTTGGAAAAGGAATGATGCGCTAGATGCTTTCGGCCAATCTCGAAAAGACTCTGCATCGTGCCCTGGCCTTCGCCAACGAGCGCCGCCACGAATACGCCACGCTCGAGCACCTGCTGCTCGCGCTCGGCGAGGACAGTGACGCGATCGCCGTCATGCGGGCCTGCGGGGTCGACGTCGAGAAGCTCAAGAGCGAGGTCGGGGACTACATCGACAACGAGCTCTCGAACCTGATCAACGCCCACGCCGGCGAGGCCAAGCCGACCGCCGGCTTCCAGCGCGTCCTGCAGCGCGCCGCGATCCACGTGCAGTCCTCGGGCCGCGAGGAGGTCACGGGCGCCAATGTCCTGGTCGCCATGTTCTCGGAGCGCGAGAGCCACGCGGTCTATTTCCTGCAGGAGCAGGACATGACCCGTCTCGACGCGGTCAACTACATCAGTCACGGTATTGCCAAGGTGCCCGGTCACGAGAAGCCGCATACTGTGCGCGGCGCCGAGGAACAGCCGGAGGCGTCCACGGACAAGGAATCGAAGAAGGGTCGCGAGGCGCTCGACGCCTACTGCATCGACCTGAACGAGAAGGCCCGCAAGGGCAAGATCGATCCGCTGATCGGCCGCGCCCACGAGATCGAGCGCACGATCCAGGTGCTCTGTCGCCGCACCAAGAACAACCCGCTCTACGTCGGCGATCCCGGCGTCGGCAAGACGGCGATCGCCGAGGGCCTGGCGCGCCGCATCGTCGACGGTGAGGTGCCCGACGTGCTCAAGGACGCGACGATCTTCGCGCTCGACATGGGCGCGCTGCTCGCCGGCACCCGCTACCGCGGCGACTTCGAGGAGCGCCTCAAGGCGGTGATGAACGAGATGGAGCAGCAGCCGCACGCGGTGCTGTTCATCGACGAGATCCACACGGTGATCGGCGCCGGCGCCACCTCGGGCGGGGCGATGGACGCCTCGAATCTGCTGAAGCCGGCCCTGCAGGCCGGCGGCCTGCGCTGCATCGGCTCGACGACCTACAAGGAATACCGCAACTACTTCGAGAAGGACCGGGCCCTGGTCCGGCGCTTCCAGAAGATCGACGTCAACGAGCCGTCGGTCGAGGACTCGGTCAAGATCCTGCGCGGCCTCAAGCCCTACTACGAGAAGCACCACGGGGTGCGCTACACCAACGAGGCGCTGCGCAGCGCCGTCGAGCTGGCGCACCGCTACATCAACGACCGCAAGCTGCCCGACAAGGCGATCGACGTGATCGACGAGGTCGGCGCCGCCCAGACGCTGCTGCCGGAATCGCGGCGCAAGAAGCAGATCGGCGTCAAGGAGGTCGAGGCGGTGGTCGCCAAGATCGCGCGCATTCCTCCCAAATCCGTCTCGAAGGACGACAAGGAGGCGCTGCGCAACCTGGAGCGCGACCTCAAGACCATGGTGTTCGGCCAGGACAAGGCGATCGAGGCCCTGTCGAGCGCGATCAAGCTGGCCCGCGCCGGCCTGCGCGAGCCCGAGAAGCCGATCGGCTGCTACCTCTTCTCCGGCCCGACCGGCGTCGGCAAGACCGAGGTCGCCCGCCAGCTCGCCCATTCGCTGGGCATCGAGCTGACCCGCTTCGACATGTCGGAGTACATGGAGCGCCACTCGGTCAGCCGCCTGATCGGCGCGCCGCCGGGCTACGTCGGCTTCGACCAGGGCGGCCTGCTGACCGACGCGATCGACCAGCACCCGCACTCCGTGCTGCTGCTCGACGAGATCGAGAAGGCCCATCCGGACCTGTTCAACATCCTCCTGCAGATCATGGACTACGGGAAGCTGACCGATCACAACGGCAAGAACGTCGATTTCCGCAACGTCATCCTGATCATGACCACCAACGCCGGTGCCGCCGACATGGCTAAGCACGCGATCGGCTTCGGCCGCGAGAAGCGCGAGGGCGAGGACCAGGACGCGATCAACCGGATGTTCACCCCGGAGTTCCGCAACCGGCTGGACTCGGTCATCCCCTTCGCCAGCCTGACGCCGGAGATCGTCCAGCGGGTCGTCGACAAGTTCGTCATCCAGCTCGAGGCGCAGCTCGCCGACCGCAACGTCACCATCGAGCTCAGCGCCGCGGCGCGCCGCTGGCTCGGCGAGAAGGGCTTCGACCAGCACTTCGGCGCGCGTCCGCTCGGCCGGGTCATCCAGGACCGCATCAAGCGGCCGCTCGCCGAGGAGCTGCTGTTCGGCAAGCTGACCAAGGGCGGTGTCGTCAAGGTCGACATCGTCGACGGCGAGCCGGCCTTCGTCTTCGAGGAGCTGCCGGCCGGCTCCGGCAAGCCGCCGAGCGGCCGCAAGAGCGGCAACGGCGACGGCACGGCCGAGACCGACAAGGTGCCGGAGCTGGTCGGCTAGCGGCCCGCGGCGGCCCCGGGGCACCGGGGGAGACGGGGGGCGCCCTCGCCATGACCCTGCTGCCGGGGACCCGGGTCCTCGACCTCTCGCAATGGCTGCCCGGCCCGATGGCCGGGCAGCTGCTCGCCGATCTCGGCGCCGCGGTCTGCAAGGTCGAGCCGCCGGGCGGCGATCCCATGCGCGCGCTGGGGCCGGTCGACGACGATGGCGTCTCGGCCTGGTACAAGGCGATCAACGCCGGCAAGACCGTGGTCCGCCTCGACCTCAAGAGCGGCGAGGGCCGGGACGCCTTCCGCCGCCTCGTCGCCGAGGCCGACATCCTGCTGGAGAGCTACCGGCCCGGCACCCTCGACAAGCTCGGCCTCGGCCGCGACAGCCTCGCCGCCCTGAACCCGCGGCTCGTGCACTGCGCGCTCTCCGGCTATGGCCAGACCGGCCCCTACGCCCTCAAGGGCGGGCACGACATCAACTACATGGCGGTCGGCGGCGGCCTCGCGGCCTCGGGCCCCGAGGCCGCGCCGGTCATGACCTATCCGCCGGTCGCCGACCACGCCTCGGCGCTGCAGGCCGTGGTGGTGATCCTGGCCGCCCTGCTGCGCCGCGGCGGCGGTCCCGAGGCCGGGCGCGGCGCCTACCTCGACGTCAGCCTGACCGAGACCGTGCTGGCCTGGCAGGCGCTGCCGATGACCGGGGCGCTGCGCCCCGGCTGGCAGCCGACGCGCGGCCGCGCCCTGCTCAACGGCGGTGCCGCCTGCTACCGGGTCTACGGCACCGCCGACGGCCGTTTCGTCACCCTGGGCGCCATCGAGGCCAAGTTCTGGCGGTGCTTCTGCGAGGCGGTCGGCCGGCCCGGGCTGGTCGCGCGCCAGTGGGAGCCCTTCCCGCAGAAGGCGCTGATCGCCGAGGTCGAGGCGATCTTCGCCGGGCAGCCGCTGGCCCACTGGACCGCGCTGCTCGGCCCGCTCGACTGCTGCTTCGAGCCGGTGCCGGAGCTCGCCGAGGTCCCGGACCACCCGCAGGTCGCCGCCCGCGGCCAAATCCGCCGGCGCGGCCAGGAGCCGGGCGAGGGGCCGCGCGTCGAGAGCCTGCTCGGTGCCTGGATCGACGGCTCGCCGCCACCGGATCGCGCGCCGCTCCGGGAGCTGGAGCCGGCCGCCGCGCTGGCCGCCTGGCGCCGTTCCGCCGCGGTCTGAGCGGACCCCGCCTACCGGGCCGAGAGCGCCTCGGCCTGCTGCAGCCAGTAGTCGGCCCCGGCCGGATCTGGCGGCATGCCGAAGGCGCCGTGGCGCAGCTTCTCCGACAGGGTGCGCATCGCCAGGACGTGGCCGCCGGCCGCCGCGGCCTCCAGCCAGCGCCGCGCCCGCGGCTGGTCGGGCTCGACGCCCCGACCCTGGGCGAAGTCCTCGGAAAGGTCGAACATCGCGGTCAGGTCGCCCTGGGCGGCGAGGCGCCGGTGCGCCTCGTGCTCCGCGCCGTAGTCCTCGCGGATCGCGAAGTAGATCGACGCCAGGCGGTTGGTCTCCAGGTTCTCGGGCGCGAGCGCCAGGGCGCGGCGCAGCGGCGCCTCGGCGGCATCGTAGGCGCGCAGCCCGACCAGCACGGCGGCCAGGTCGACCTGGGCGCCGAGATCGTCGGGCCGCCGCTCGGCGATCGCGGCGAAGTGCTCGATGGCGTCGGTCTCGCGGTAGGTCGCGAGCAGGCCCCAGGCGAGCCGCCGCTCGACCGCCAGGTTGCCGGGCTCGGCTGCCAGCGCCCGGCTGCAGGGCTCGACGGCCTGCAGGCGCGGCGCCTCGAGGCAGAGGGCGACGAGGCCGCCCGGCCCGGGAGCGGCGGCGGCGGGGCCGGCCGCGGCCGCCAGCAGGACGGCGGCGCTCAGGACTCGCCGCGGAACGGGGTCCATTCCTCGCGCATCCCCTCGATCTCGTGGCGCACCGAGCGGCGCTCGCGCTCCAGGAAGTCCTCGACCGCGCTCTCCAGGCGCGGGTCCTGGATCAGGTGGGCGCTGTAGGTCTCGACCGGCAGGTAGCCGCGCTGGACCTTGTGCTCGCCCTGTGCGCCAGCCTCGACGCGCTGCAGGCCGTGGGCGATGGCGTAGTCGATCGCCTGGTAGTAGCAGGCCTCGAAGTGCAGGAACTTGTAGTCCAGCACGCAGCCCCAGTTGCGGCCGTAGAGCGCGTCGCCGCCGACCAGGTTGAGCGCGCCGGCGACCGGCCGGCCGTCGGACTCGGCGATGATCAGCACGACCTTGTCGCCGAGCCGCTCGCCGAGCAGGTGGAAGAACTCGCGGGTCAGGTAGGCGCTGCCCCACTTCTTGTCGACGGTGTTCAGGTAGAAGCGATAGAAGGCCTCCCAGTGGCGCTCCTCGATCTCACTGCCGGTCAGCGCCTTGAGCTCGACGCCAGCCTCGACGACCGCCCGCCGCTCCTTGCGGATCGCCTTGCGCTTGCGCGAGACCAGCCGGTCGAGGAAGTCGTCGAAGCTGGCGTAGCCCTCGTTGGTCCAGTGGTACTGGCGGCCGATCCGCTGCAGGAAGCCGAAGCGGCCGAAGCGCTCCCACTCGTCGCGGGTCGGGAAGGTCACGTGCAGCGACGAGACCTCGTGCCGGCGTGCGATCTCGGTCAGGCCGGCGATCAGGGTGTCGGCGACGGCGTCGCGCTCGGCGTCCGGGCGGATCAGCAGGCGCGGGCCGGTGACCGGCGTGAAGGGCACGGCGCACTGCAGCTTCGGATAGTAGCGGCCGCCGGCCCGCTGGTAGGCGTCGGCCCAGCCCCAGTCGAAGACGTACTCGCCGTAGGAGTGGTTCTTCAGATAGAGCGGCACGGCGCCGAGCAGCCGTCCGTTCTCGCCCTCCAGCAGCAGGTGCTGGCCGAGCCAGCCGGTCTCGGCGGTCGCCGCCTTGCCGTCCTCGAGCGCGCTCAGGAAGGCATGGCTGACGAAGGGGTTGCCGGATCCGGCGCAGGCGTCCCACTGCGCGGGATCGACCTCCTTCAGCGAGGCCGCGACCTTGATCAGGACCGGCGAGGCGCCGTCGGGCAAGAGCTTCTCCCTGGAGGCGGCGGGGCGCCAGCGGCCCGGCCTCCGGAAGGAAGTCTAAACCTGCCCCGGCCCCTGGCAAGGTCGCGCAGGCTGACCTCTCCGTTGCGGCGAACGCAGCCTGGCCCTAGTCGAACCGGCGGTAGAAGACCGACGACAGCCAGCCGAGCAGCGACCAGAAGATCGCGCTGACCACGATCGAGGCGGCGGCGAAATGGCCGGCCAGCTCGGGCGGCACGGCGCCGCCGAGCGTCTCGGGCTGCGGCGCGCCGACCGCATGCGGCAGGGCCGCGACGACGACGCCCAGCGCCTTGGCCGGCCAGCCGCGGCCGAAGGCCAGCAGGCCGAGGCCGGCGGCCGCGCAGAGGGCGGCGGCGGCCCACCAGAGCTGGCGGTCCTGCAGGTCGGCGGCGAAGGATCCGGGGACCTCGGGCGGCAGGCCGAGGCCGGGCGCCAGGGTCACGACGACGAAGCCGGCGGCACCCCACAGCACGCCGCCGAGCGGCGTCACCTCGCGGCCGTGCAGCACGAAGCCGGCGGAGATCAGCAGCGCGAAGCCGACGCCGAGCAGCAGGTTGGCGAGCAGGCTGTAGGCGGTGCGCTCGAGGCCGTCCGCGGGCGCCCAGGCGCCGCCGTGGTCGTCGGCTGCCGAGCCGTCATGGGCCTCGGTGCCGTGGGCCAGCGCTTCGGGCAGCAGCACCTCGGCCAGGCCGGCGAGCAGGCTCCGGCTCGACGGCTCGGCGAGCCCGGCATGGGCCGGCAGCTCGCCGCTCTCGTAGAGCTCGGCGTGACGGATGATCGGCGCCGTCGTGACGCTCTGAACCGCCGTGATGAGGACGCCAGCGATCGCCCCGGCCGCCAGCGCGGTCAGGAAAAGTCGACGCAGCATGACGCTGCCTCAGTGGCAGGGAAAGGCGAAGGAGTGCCGGCTGTCGTGGGCCGCGTTGTGGATCGTCATCGGGCTGGCGAAGCCGACGCCCCAGACCAGGAACAGCCCGAACAGGATCGCCAGGGTCGCCGAGAGGACCGCGACGCTGCGCTCGCTGCGCGCCCGCGTCTGCTCCTGGGTCGTGTCGTTCAGGTAAGCCATGTCATCCCTCCTGACGCCGTCACACCCGACGGCTGAGTCGAACCGATCGCGACGGCCGGTCTCCTGGCTTGCGGGTCGTTGCGCTTTCGGCAGCCTTCCCGAGCCCCTTGCGGGGGACCCAGTGGCATCGCCGAGGCCTCGAGCGCTCGCCGCCTACAGTTGCGGGGGCAGCCGTGGATTTGACGTCCGGGGAGCCCTCTCATCGAGGCCCGCCCGCGCGTCTCACCGCGTTCCCGACACCGTCGCTGACGATACGCTAGCCTTTTCGGGCGGGTCGCGCAAAGCCGGAAAGCGGCGCCGGCCGCGGCATCGGCGACCCGCCGAGGTTATGTCGAGGCTGTTGCGCCGGCCGCGGCGCCCTGGACTCGTCCCCAGGCCCAGAGCGCGACCGGCTCGGCACGGCCGCGCAGCGGCTGCGGCGCCAGCGCCTCGAAACCCTCGGTCGCCGCCGTCCCGGCGGGGCCGGCGGCGCGGGCCCGGGCGACGCAGGCATCGGAGGCCAGGATCACCGCGCCGACCTTCCGGGACAGGCCCTCCAGCCGGCTGGCGACATTGACCGTGTCGCCGATCACCGTGAACTCGAAGCGCCGCCGGCCGCCGACGTCGCCGAGGAACAGGCGGCCGTGGTGGACGCCGACCGCGACGGCCGGCGCCTCCGGGTCCTCGGCGCGCCAGGCGGCGGCGGCCTCGGCGATGCGCCGGGCGGCGGCCAGGGCGTGGGCGGCGTCGTCGTCGCGCGGGTCGGGCACGCCGAAGGTCGCGAGCGCGCCGTCGCCGAGGAACTTGTCGAGCGTGCCGTCCTCGGCGAAGACCGCCTCCTCGACCAGGCCGTGGAAGCGGCGCAGCTCGGCCAGCGAGCGTTCCGGCGGCAGGGCCTCGGCCCGCGCCGTGAAGCCGACCAGGTCGACGAACAGCACGGCCGCGTCCTGTTGCCGGGCGATCGGCCCGTCGGGCCGCCCGGCCAGGGTCTCGACCAGCGACGGCGAGAAGTAGCGCGACAGGTTGGCACGCTCGCGCTCGACGCGCCGGCGCCGGGCCAGCTCGGCCAGGGCCTGGACCGTGGCGCCCCAGACGCCGCCGGCCAGCACCGCCGCCGAGGGCACCAGGACGCCGAGCCACAGCCGCTCCTCGACCAGCAGCAGGTAGGCGGCGCCGAAGCCGGCCAGGAGCAGCAGCAGCACGGCCGGCAGCGCCAGGGTCGGGCGCAGGGCGAGGCCGGCGGCGAGGGCGAGCAGGCCGCCGGCCAGGGCGAGCACGAGGTCGAGCCCGACGACCAGCGGCCCGCGCTTCAGGAAGCGACCGGTCAGGGCGTCGTCGATGATCGCCGCCTGCAGCAGGTGGCCGGGCTCGTTGGCGGCGTAGGGGGTCGCGAAGCCGCGCCCGGCGACCGCCGCCGAGGCGCCGACCACGACCAGCCGGCCGGCGAAGGCGGCGTCCGGGACCTTGCCGGCCAGCAGGTCGGCGAAGGACCAGGCCGGGTAGTCGGCACCGGTGTGGTTGACCAGGACCCCGAGCTGGCGGTCGGTCGGGATCGTGCGCCCGTCGAGCAGGATGCCGCGGCCGAAGTCGATCTCGGCGGGACCGCCGCCCTCGAACAGCCGTACCGCCTCCAGCGCCGCCGAAAGGTAGAACTCGCCGTCGATGCCGAGCGCCGCGAGCTGGCGGCGCGGCCGGCCGTCGCCGCTCAGCAGCACCAGGGCGTGGCCCAGGCCGGCGGCGGCGGCGAGCAGCGACGGCTCGGGCAGGGTGAGGCGGCCCGGGTGCAGCGACAGCGCGGCCGGCTGGTCGCCCGAGAGGCCGGACAGCCGGGCGACCGCCCGGTCGCGCAGCGCCCCGCCGGGCGCGGCGGACCGGCCGCTCCGGTCGAAGGACAGCGCGAAGGGCAGCACGACGTCGCCGGCCGCGGCGATCGCCCGGCGCAGCCGCTGGTCGCCCTCGCTCGTCGCCGTCAGGCGGTCGAGTGCCGCGGCGCCCGGCGAGCCGTCGGGCAGCAGGCGGCGCAGCGCCGACAGCTGCGCCTTCATGCCCTCCGGCAGCGTCGTCTCGGGCTGCTCGAGCAGCAGGTCGAGCAGGATCGCCTTGGCGCCGGCGGCGTGCAGCCGCTCGACCGCCTCGGCCAGCGCGCCGCGGCGCGGCGGCCAGCCGCCGGCCGCGCCCAGGCTCCGCTCGTCCAGCGTGACCACGGCGATCTGCGGCGCCGGCGGGATCGGGCCGCGCAGCCGGAAGCGCCAGTCCAGGGTCTGGGCCTCCAGGGCCGAAAGACCGCTGTGCCCGACCAGCCAGGTGCCGCCGGTGGCGACCAGCGCGACCAGCAGGCCGCCGGCCAGCACCGCCAGGCGCCGCCGGCGGCGGTCCCCGGGCCGCTCTCCCGGACGCTGCTTCGGGCCGGGTCCGCGCGGCGCGGCGCCGGCCGGGTCAGGGCAGGCGGGTGCGCGCGAGGGCATCGTCCACGCGGTCCTTGCCCCAGCGCTTCGCCGGGCTCGGCGGCTGGCCGTCGGGCACGTCGGTGCCCTCGCCGGCGTCGAGCGTGACGGTCTCGCCGGCGCCGCTGACGGCGACCTCGCCGCTGGCGACGAAGACCGCGGTCGAGCCGGGCTTGCGCTCGACGATCCAGTCGGTGCCGCGCGGCACGGCGATGGCCGAGCGGGTGCGCACTTCCAGGCGGTCCGGCCCGCTCTGGTCGGTCAGCAGGCGCAGGATGCCTTCGACCAGCTGCAGGAACTGGCCCGGGTGCTCGGCGTCGCGGCGATGGAACCGCACCTCGCAGCGGCTGTCGGGGCCGAAGGTGACCAGCGCGCCGTCGGTGAAGCGCAGGCGCACGCGGCCGTCGGGGAAGGTCAGCACCTCGTCGCCGTCGGCGACCGCCATGCCGTGCTTCATCGGAATCTGGCGGCCCTGGCGCAGCAGGAAGGCCTGGCCTTCCAGGGCCGCGACCGTCGCCACCGTCGGCGGCGCCGGGTCGTCGGCGAGCGTCGCGCGCGGCGCGATCAAGAGGGCGGCGAGCAGGGCCAGGCCCGCCGCCAGCAAGGGTCTTCGGATCATCGATTGCGTCCTTCCGCTCCCGAATGGGGTCGTCGAGGCGTGCCGCCAGGCCAGGATAGCTGGTGAGGCCGCCGCTGTCGCGGAAGTGCACCGATAGTACAGTCGGGCCGGAAAGGCGCGCGGTTCAGGCGTCGGCGGCGACGCGACCGGGAGCGATGCCCGATCGCCGGGCTCGTCGGGAGAGCGCCGCGAGCGCGATCCCTAGAGGTACCACTCGTACTCCTGGGGCGAGATCAGCCAGTCGAACTCGTCGTACTCGGCCTCCTTGCAGGCGGCGTAGAGCGTCGGGTAGCCGGCGCCCAGGTAGTCGTCCATGACCTTCGACTGGGCCAGGGTCTCGATCGCCCGGCGCGGGCGCATCGGCAGCGCCGGGTCGAAGGCGGTGCCGGCGTTGCCCTCGGTCGGCGGGCCCGGATCGATCTCGTTGACGATGCCGTGGTGGATGCCGGCGAGGAAGCTGGCGAGCGCCAGGTAGGGATTGGCGTCGGCGCCGGCGACCCGGTGCTCGATGCGCCGCGAAGGCCCGTCGCCGATCGGCACGCGCAGCGCCACCGAGCGGTTCTCGAAGCCCCAGGAGCGGTTGATCGGCACGAAGATGTTCGGCTCGAAGCGGCGGAACGAGTTGACGTTGGGCGCCAGGATCGCCATCGCGTCGGGCAGGGTCGCGAGCACGCCGCCGATGGCGTGGCGCAGGGTCGGGCTGGCGAGGTCTTCGCCGCCGTCCAGCGTGCCGTCGAAGACGTTGCGGCCGTCCCTGTCGAGCAGGCTGACGTGGAGATGCAGGCCCGAGCCGGCGCGCTCCGGATAGGGCTTGGCCATGAAGGTCGCCTGCAGGTCGTGCTTGCGCGCGACGCCGCGCACCGCGCGCTTGAACAGGATGCAGTCGTCGGCGGCGCCGACGGGATCGTCGACGTGGCGCAGGTTGATCTCGAACTGGCCGGGCGCGTACTCGGCGGTGATCGCGCCGGTCGGCACGCCCTGGATCATGCAGGCCTCGACGATCTCCTGCAGGATCGTGCCGTAGGCGTCGATGACGTCCATGCCGTAGACCTGGGTCGCCGCCTCGCGCTGGCGGGTCAGCGGGTTGATCGGCGGCTGCGGCCCGCGCTCGGCGGTGCGCTCCTTGTCGACCAGGTAGAACTCCAGCTCGAAGGCGACGACCGGCCGGAGGCCGAGGTCGTGCAGGCGGTCGACGCAGCGCTTCAGGATGTAGCGGGGGTCCAGCTCGAGCGGCCGGCCGGGGCCGCGGTCGAACTGCAGCAGGCACTGGGCGAGCGGCATCGAGGACCAGGGCACCGGGTCCAGGGTCTCCGGGATCATCCGGGCGAAGACGTCGGGATCGCCGTCGGAGAAGCCCTTGCCGCCCGGGTCGTGGCTCATGCCCTGGGTGTCGAGCAGGAACACCGAGGCCGGGAAGGTCAGGCCGCCCTTGGCCACCTTCTTCAGGTCCTCGATCGGATAGCGCTTGCCGCGCACGACCCCGGAGAGGTCGGCGAAGAGCGTCTCGAAGGCCTCGATCTCGGGATGCTTGGCGACGAAGGCCTCGGCCTCGCGCAGCAGGTCGGCGGCAGGAGCAGGTTCGCTGTCTGGCATGATGGCCGACAGTTGAGCCGGGCGTCACGAAACGGTCAAGGGGGACGGTAGCCGGGGGCGGGGCGGCATGGCGCCGCCCGGGCCCAGGTCCGCTCCGCCCTTCGACAAGCTCAGGACGAAGCGGAAGGGCGCTGGCGGTTCAGTCGGCCACGATGGGCTTCATCCTGAGCCTGTCGAAGGGTGAAGCCCACCCGGCACGCCCTCAGCCGATCTCGGCGATGCAGTCGACCTCGACGGCGACGTTGCGCGGCAGGGCGCCGGCCGAGACGGCGGCGCGGCAGTGGCGGCCGGCGTCGCCGAAGACCTCGACCATCAGGTCGCTGGCGCCGTTGACGACCTCGGGCTGCTGGGTGAAGTCGGGAGTCGAGTTGACGAAGCCGCCCAGGCGCACGATGCGCTTGACCCGGTCGAGGTCGCCGCCGCAGGCCGCCTTGAGCTGGGCGACGATGTTGATGGCGCAGAGCCGCGCCGCCTTCTGGCCGTCCTCGACCGACAGGTCAGCGCCAACCTTGCCGAGGTACTTCAGCTGGCCGTCCTCGAGCGTGACCTGGCCCGAGACGAAGACCAGGTTGCCGGAGATCACGTAGCCGACGTAGTTGGCGACCGGCGCGGCCGGCTCCTTGAGGTCGATGCCGAGTTCCTTGAGCTTCGCGTCGATCTTGCCGGCCATGGCTGGTCTCCTTCTCGCCTGCGCTGTCGCGTTCGTCTTCTGTCGGGATGCCCGGGCCCTCGGCCCACGCGGCGCGGACGATAGCGAAGCCGTCCGGCCCGAACCAGCCCGATTGCGACAGGTCCGGTCCGACCCGCGCGCCCGGCCGCTTCTCGCGCGCCCGGCAAGGTGGCAAAGTCTCGCTGTCCGTCAGGCCGGAAGGAAGCGCCATGACCACCTACACCGGCGGCTGCCATTGCGGCGCCGTGCGCTACGAGGTCGAGCTGGAGCTCGAGCGGCTGGTTTCCTGCAACTGCTCGTTCTGCGCCAAGCGCGGCACGCTGATGGCCTTCGCACCGGAGGAGGCCTTCCGGCTGCTGCAGGGCGAGGCCGCGCTGGTCGACTACCTGTTCAACCGCAAGGTCATCCACCACCTGTTCTGCCGGACCTGCGGCCAGGAGTCCTTCGCCCGCGGCATCCGCCCCGACGGCGTCCGGACCGTGGCGATCAACGCGCGCTGCCTCGACGACATCGACCTCTCCGGCCTGCCGGTCATCGAGTTCGACGGCAGGAACAAGCTCTGAGGCGTTGGACCCGGCGGCCGGCTCTACAGCCCCATCCGCCGGATCTGGGCCTGCAGGTTGGCGATGCGCGCCTGGTCGCTCGGGTGGGTCGACATGAACTCCGGCGGCTGGCCGTTGGACTGCGCCATCATGCGCCGCCAGAAGTCGACCGCCTGGTGCGGGTCGTAGCCGGCGCGCGCCATGTACTGCAGGCCCAGGGTGTCGGCCTCCAGCTCCTGCTTGCGCGAGAAGGGCAGGATCACGCCGTAGTTGACGCCGGCGCCGAGCACCGCGGCGATCTGGTCGGCCATCGGCGTGTTGTTCGCCGCCAGGGCGGCGTTCGCCAGATCGAGCCCGACCTGGCCGAGCAGCTGCTGGGAGTAGCGCTCGGCCGAGTGCCTGGCCATGACGTGGCCGACCTCGTGGCCGATCACCGCGGCCAGCTGGTCGTCGTTCTGGACGAACTTCATCATGCCGCTGTTGACGCCGATCTTGTTGCCCGGCAGGGCGAAGGCGTTCAGCGAGTCGTCGTGGATGACGGCGAAGTTCCAGGTCTCGCCGCCGCGCCCGGCGGCGGTGACGATCCGTCCCGCGACCCGGTCCAGCTGCGCGTCGTAGTCTGCGTCGTGGACGACGCCCTGCTGCTGCAGCGTGCGCTGCCAGGTGCCGTCGGCCAGGGTCGCCAGCTGGTCGTTCGAGACCAGGATCAGCTGGTCGCGGCCGAGCGCCTGGTTCTGCGTGCAGCCGGAGGTCGTGGCGGCGAGGGCGAAGAGGGCCGCGGCAGCCAGGCCCTTCGCCAGGCGTCCCATCGGCTCGGGGGTCTCGGTCATGCGCGCTCCCATCGTCCGGCTTCTCCTCTGGCTCGCGTCCGTCCCTGCAACGCGGGCCGCCGCCGGATGGTTCTGTCGCATGGTTCTGCCGCCGGCGGCCGACCCGGCCGAAAAGTCTGGGCGGGCGGGGCCGCTTCGGCAAGCCCGGCGGCGGCCGGCCGGCTCGCGCCTTCCCTTCGCTGCGGGAAGCGCGTACCTGTCGGAAAAGGCTAAACTCATCGGTAAGATTTTCCCGTCACCGTATAGGATCGCCGGCCGGCGCGGCCGGTGGTTCCGGCCGAGCGTGGGGGCTCGAGTGCGCGCATGAGCCAGTCAAAGCCGACGCCGCTGCTCAGCAGCGAGCAGGTCGAGCGCCTGCTGCGCGACCCCAGCCCGCAGTCGCGCGGCGACACGGCGGAGGCCGTCGGCCGGCTGATCGCCGCCGCGCCGCTGACCGAGGCCGAGCGGGCGCTGGCGAACGACATCATCGAGGTGCTGGCCCAGGACCTGGAGCAGACGGTGCGCGAGGCGGTCGCGCGCAGCCTCAAGGACTGCCCGCTGCTGCCGCAGAGCATGGCGCGGCGCCTGGCCGAGGACGTCGAGGCGGTCGCCCTGCCGATCCTCAGCGCCTCCGAGGTGCTGGGCGAGGACGACCTGCTGGCGCTGGTGCGCGACGGCGTGCTGGCCAAGCAGCTCGCCATCGCCGGCCGGCCCAGGGTCTCGCCGGGCGTCTCCCACGCCCTGGTCGAGACCGGCCGGCCGCCGGTGATCACCACCCTGCTGGCCAACCCCGGGGCCGAGATCCGTGAGGACTCGCTGCACCGGATCATCGACCTTTCGGCCGCCGACGAGACGCTCGGCCGCGCCCTGGTCGAGCGGCCGTACCTGCCGCTGGCCGTGCAGCAGCGGCTGGTCGGCACGATCTCCCAGGAGCTCTGCGACCTGCTGGTCCAGCGACACGGCCTGCCCGGCTCGCTGATCGAGCGCTTCGTGCGCCAGGGTGGCGAGGGCGCCCTGACCCGCCTGGTCCGCCGCGAGCCCCGGATCGAGGAGGTCGAGCAGCTGGTCCGCCGGCTGCACGCCGAGGGGCGCCTGACCACGACCCTGGTGCTGCGCGCCCTGCTGGAGGGCGACCTGCAGCTGTTCGAGGCGGCGATGGCCCGTCTCGCCGGCGTGCCGACGGCCAACGCGCGGACGGTGATGTACCGGGGCGGCCTGACCGGCCTGCGCCGGCTCTACGGCCGCACCGGCCTCGCTCCCGAGCTGTTCGGCGCGGTCCGACTGGGCATCCAGGTGGCCCGGGACCTCGGCGTCGCCGAAGGCGACCGGATTCCCGAGGACGCCGAGCAGGCCTTCGCCAACCGGCTGATCCAGCGCGTCGTCGCCAGCTATCGCGAGGTCTATCCGGCCGAGCTCGAGACGGTGCTCAGCCAGCTCGCGCTCAGGGTCGCGACCCCCGGCGGCACCGGCGGCTGAGCCGGCGCCGCGCGGCCCGTCCCCGGCCGGCCCGTGTCCGGCCGGGGACGGTCACGCCGCGAAGGGGTTGCCGAGCGAGTCGCCCTCGGTCGCCGAGTCGCGGCCGGTGACCATGTCGATGAAGGCGCGCAGGGCCGCCGGCACGCGGCGCTGGCCGGGGTAGTAGAGGAACAGGCCCTCGAAGCAGGGCGACCAGTCCTCCAGCACGCGCACCACCTGGCCGGAGCGCAGCGCCGGCTCGGCCAGGCTCTCCAGCGTGTAGGCGATGCCCAGGCCGTCGACCGCGGCGCGGACCGCCAGGGCCGGGCAGTTGACCATGACCCGGCCCTCGACCGGGATGTGACGGGAGACGCCGTTGCGCTCGAAGGGCCACTCGAAGGCGCCGCCGTCGCCGACCGAGCGGTACTGGACGCAGACGTGGCGCTGCAGGTCTTCCGGCGCGCGCGGCTCCCGCCGGCGGGCGAAGTAGCTCGGCGCGCCGACCACCGCGACCTTCATCGGTCCCATGACGCGGACCGCGATCATGTCCGCCGAGGCCCAGTCGCGCCGGCCGATGCCGGCGTCGTAGCCCCTGGCGACGATGTCGGTCGGCCCGTCCTCGACGTGGAGATCGAGCTGGACGTCGGGATAGGTCGACAGGAAGCGCGCCCAGACCGGTGCCACGACCGCCGCCGCCGACAGGTGGCTCGCCTTGATGCGCAGCCGCCCGAAGGGCCGGTCACGCTCCTCGTCCAGGTCGGCGAGCGCGCCGGAGATCTGCTTGATCGCCGGGCGCAGCCGCTCGAGCAGCCGGTGGCCGGCGTCGGTGACGGCGACGCTGCGCGTGGTGCGGTTCAGCAGGCGCATGCCGAGCCGCTCCTCGAGCTGGCGCATGGTGTGGCTGAGCGCCGAGGGAGTGACGCCGAGCTGTTTCGCCGCGGCCCGGAAGCTCAGGTGATCGGCGACGGCGACGAAGGCCGTCAGGTCGGCGAACTCGCTGCGGCGCATTGATGAGCCTCTCTCATGACCCTATGCAACAGATATCGGATTTTCATTTATTGCCGCCGTCAATAGCGTCGGCGCGCTGCCTTGTCCAGGCGCCGCATCGCGTCGTGTCCGGAGGGACGGGCGGGCAAGCGAAAGAGACCGATTCAATCAAATGGGTTGCTGGCGGCTCGCCGCCAGGACTGAAAGGAAGGGAAAGAGATGAAGAGCTACGTCCTCGGGGCGACAGCCTTGTCGACGGCCGCCGCCGGCCTGGCTCTCGCCGCTCCGGCTCATGCCCAGATCCAGCTGGGCCTTGGCGGCTACATGCAGCAGTACTTCGGCTACGCCAACAGCGACACCAACGTCGGCTCCGGCAGCGACGCCTTCAACGGCTTCGACGTCAAGTCGAACTCCGAAGTCTGGTTCGTCGGTTCGACGACCCTCGATAACGGCCTCAAGTTCGGCGTGAACATCCAGCTCGAGGGCAACACCAACACCGGCGACCAGATTGACGAGTCCTTCCTCTTCGTCGAGGGCTCGTTCGGCCGCTTCAACATCGGCTCCGAGAACTCGGCCGGCTACCTGATGACCTTCGCCGCGCCCGACGTCGGCGTCGGCGTCAACTCGACCTCGGTGATCACCGGCTTCATCCCGCAGTCGGGCGGCTTCGCCGGTGCCGGCTTCTTCCGGGCGCCGCTGGGCTCGACCTACGTCGAGCTCGACCGCAACAACGACTCGACCAAGATCACCTACTTCACGCCGCGCTTCTCGGGCTTCCAGTTCGGCGCGTCCTACCTGCCGGATCCGCAGCAGGATTCGAATGCGCAGGTCGACGAGGCGACCGTCTCCTACCGCAACGGCTTCTCGCTCGGCGGCAACTACGTCAACTCCTTCGACGGCTTCGACGTCGCCGTGTCGGGCCGCTACGACTGGGCCGACGACCAGTCGGCCGCCGGCACCGACCCGAGCCTCTATTCGTTCGGCGCCAACCTGGGCTACGCCGGCTTCACGCTCGGCGGCTCCTATGCCCACACCGACGACATGGGCGCCAACACCGGCCGCTCGTTCGACATCGGTGCGTCGTACGAGACCGGTCCCTGGGGCGTGTCCTTCACCTACTTCAACGGCCAGGCCGAGGCGACCGCCGCTCCCGGCGACAGCGAGTACAAGGCCTACGAGGGCGCGGCCAGCTACGCCCTGGGCCCGGGCGTGACGGTGATCGGCTCGGTCTCCTACCAGGATCTCAGCGCCGACACCGGCTCCGAGTCCCAGACCTGGGCCGTGATCAGCGGCCTCAAGTTGAAGTTCTAGCAAGCGACGGGACGGGCGGGAGGCGGGCCTGGCCCCGCCTCCCGCCCCGTGCCGCCGGACGGCGACGGTCCCCGGATTGCCCGGGGGACGCCGCCTGCTCAACCCGCTGAAGACTGGGCGGGACGGCGCCGCGGAACGGGGGGCGAGGCGCGGAGCGAAACGACGCTCCGCCTTCGAGGATCCCTGTTCCGGACGGGTCGCCGTCCCCTTTTTTTCACCCAGGAAAGACAGCATGCGGGTCCGCCCCTTCGCAGAGAAACTTCTCGTCCTGCTCGCCCTCCTGCTGGCGGCGGGCATCCTCCTGGCCGCCAAGCGGCCCGAGGCGCCCGAGGCGCCCCATGGCCGGCCGGCGCCCGAGCGCCTGGCCAGCTGCCCCGGGGCGGGCCTGCCCTGCGTGATCAATCCGGCGCGGCTCGGCGACGCCGAGGCCGAGGCGATCTACCAGGCGATCCGCGGCGACATGCAGAAGGCCTATGCGCTGTCCGACGACCCGATCGCCTGGTCCTACGCGACCTGGCGGCGCTACGCCGTGGCGCCCTTCCGCTCGGCCGGGCACGGCGGGGTCTTCGTCAACGTCTACGGCAACGACCTGGCGGCGGGGCTGGAGCCCGGCGCCGGAGCCCTGCCCGAAGGCGCGCTGATCGCCATGGACAGCTTCGTCGTCACCGCCGAGCGGACGATCCGAGCCGCGCCGCTGGCGCTGATGGAGAAGATGCGCCCCGGCTACGATCCCGCGGCCGGCGACTGGCGCTTCATGACGATCGACACCGACGGCCGGATGAGCGGCCTCGGCCGGCCGGCCGACCCGGTCCTGCGGGCCTGCGCCGCCTGCCACGGCGCCGCGCCGGCCGGCCAGGACCGGCTGTTCCGGCTGCCGCCGGCCCGCTGAAACGCCGGGACAGGAAATGCCTCGGGCCCGGCAGTGCCGGGCCCAAGAAGACGGCGCGGTCCGGAGGCCGCGCCGTTCAGTCGGGGGAGGCAGCGGTCAGCTGCAGCCGCTGGTGCCGCCGCAGGTGTCGCACTTCAGGCAGGTGCCGTTGCGCACCAGGGTGAAGTTGCCGCATTCGCCGCAGCTGTCGCCCTCGTAGCCCTTGAGCCGGGCCTCGCGCACCCGCCGGACGTAGGTGTCGTCCGCCATCTCCTCCTCGATCAGCGTCTCCTGGCCGTAGGACAGCTCGGAGACAGCGACGCTGCCGGCGAAGGCCTGCGGATCGACGGCCAGGGCGTTGGCGCCCTGGACGCCGCCGCCCAGGCCCCCCGGGAACACCGTCAGGCTGCGCACGTAGCCCTTGGAGGCGATGCGCCGCACCGTCTCCTGGACCGCCCGCGCGGCCGATCCCGGCAGCGGATCGGCGACCTCGGACTGGGTCTCGCCCTTGCCGGTCGTGTCGGGCGACAGGTCCTCCGGGTTGACGTGCGCCAAGTCGTGGCGGCTGAGGTAGGAGATCGCCAGCTCGCGGAAGATGTAGTCGAGCACCGAGGTCGCCATCTTGATGGCGTCGTTGCCCTCGACCATGCCGGACGGCTCGAAGCGGGTGAAGGTGTAGGCCTCGACGAACTCCTCGAGCGGCACGCCGTACTGCAGGCCGATCGAGATCGCGATCGCGAAGTTGTTCATCAGGCTGCGGAAGGCCGCGCCTTCCTTGTGCATGTCGACGAAGATCTCGCCGAGCCGGCCGTCCTCGTACTCGCCGGTGCGGATGTAGACCTTGTGGCCGCCGACCACGGCCTTCTGGGTGTAGCCCTTGCGCCGCTGCGGCAGGCGCTGGCGGTCCGACTGGGTCTTCTCGATGACCTTCTCGACGACCTTCTCGACGATCCGCTCCGCGACCTGGCTGGCCTTTGCGGCGGCCGGCGCCGCGACCAGGGCCTCGACGACCTCGTCCTGGTCCTCGGCCTCGTCGATCAGCGAGGCGGCCAGCGGCTGCGACAGCTTGGAGCCGTCGCGGTAGAGCGCGTTGGCCTTGATGCCGAGCTTCCAGGACAGCAGGTAGGCGTCCTTGCAGTCCTCGACCGTCGCCGTGTTCGGCATGTTGATGGTCTTGGAGATGGCGCCCGAGATGAAGGGCTGGGCGGCCGCCATCATGCGGATGTGGCTCTCGACCGAGAGGTAGCGGGTGCCGAGCCGGCCGCAGGGATTGGCGCAGTCGAACACCGCCAGGTGCTCGTCCTTCAGGTAGGGCGCGCCCTCCAGGGTCATGGCGCCGCAGGCGTAGGTGTTCGCCGCCTCGACCTCCGCCCTGGTGAAGCCGAGCGCGGACAGCATGTCGAAGCCGAGGTCGTTGAGCTCGGCCTCCTCGAAGTTGAGGACCTTGCGGCAGAAGTCGTCGCCGAGCGTCCACTTGTTGAAGGCGAACTTGATGTCGAAGGCGCTGGCCAGCGCGTTCTCCAGGGCGTCAAGCGCGGCGGCGGTGAAGCCCTTGGCCTTCAGGCTGGCGTGGTTGATGGCCGGCGCGCCGCGCAGCGTGCCGTGGCCGACCGCGTAGCGCACCATCTCCTCGGCCTGGGCCTCGTCGTAGCCCAGGGTGGCCAGCGCCCGCGGCACGGTCCGGTTGATGATCTTGAAGTAGCCGCCGCCGGCCAGCTTCTTGAACTTGACCAGGGCGAAGTCCGGCTCGATGCCGGTGGTGTCGCAGTCCATCACCAGGCCGATCGTGCCGGTCGGCGCGATCACCGAGACCTGGGCGTTGCGGAAGCCGTTCTCCTCGCCGAGCTTCAGCGCCTCGTCCCAGACCCTGGCCGCCGCCTCGGCGAGCCGCGGGTCCCGGCAGTTGGCGATGTCGAGCGGCACCGGCTTGACCGAGAGCTCCTCGTAGCCGCCCTGCATGCCGCGGGCGGCGCGGCGGTGGTTGCGGATGACCCGCAGCATCGACTCGCGGTTCGCCTGGAAGCCCGGGAAGGCGCCGAGCTCGCGGGCCATCTCGGCCGAGGTGCGGTAGGCGGCACCGGTCAGGATCGCGGTCAGCGCGCCGCAGAGCGCGCGCCCCGCCTCGCTGTCGTAGGCCAGGCCCATGGCCATCAGCAGGCCGCCGATGTTGGCGTAGCCGAGGCCGAGCGTGCGGTAGTCGTAGGACAGCTTGGCGATCTGCGGGCTCGGGAACTGCGCCATCAGCACCGAGATCTCGAGCGTCACGGTCCACAGCACCGTGGCGTGCTCGTAGTCCTCGATCGCGAAGCGGCCGTCGTCGTCCATGAAGGCGAGCAGGTTCAGCGACGCCAAGTTGCAGGCCGTGTCGTCGAGGAACATGTACTCCGAGCAGGGGTTCGAGGCGTTGATCCGACCGCCGGCCGGGCAGGTGTGCCAGTCGTTGATCGTCGTGTCGAACTGCACGCCGGGATCGGCCGAGGCCCAGGCGGCGTGGGCGATCATGTCCCACAGCTCGCGCGCCTTCAGGCTCTTGGAGACCTTGCCGTCGGTGCGCCGGATCAGCCGCCAGTCGCCGTCGGCCAGCACCGCCTCGATGAAGGCGTCGGGCACGCGCACCGAGTTGTTCGAGTTCTGGCCGGAGACCGTGCGATAGGCCTCGGAATCCCAGTCGGTGTCGTAGGTCGGGAACTCGACCCGCTCGTAGCCCTGGGCCGCGAACTGCATGACCCGCTTGATGTAGCTCTCGGGGATCGCGACGGCGCGCGCCGCCTTGATCGCGGCCTTGAGCGCCGGGTTGCGCTTGGGATCCAGCGCCGCATCCGCGTCGCCCTCGACGACCGGCTCGCGGCAGGCGGCCATGACGGCGTTGAGGTGCTTGCCGCAGAGCTTCGAGCCGGCGACCAGGGCCGCGACCTTCTGCTCCTCGACGACCTTCCAGTTGACGTACTCGACGATGTCCGGGTGGTCGAGGTCGACGGTCACCATCTTGGCGGCGCGGCGCGTCGTGCCGCCCGACTTGATGGCGCCGGCGGCGCGGTCGCCGATCTTCAGGAAGGACATCAGGCCCGACGACTTGCCGCCGCCGGCGAGCGGCTCGTTCTCGCCGCGCAGGCGCGAGAAGTTCGAGCCGGTGCCCGAGCCGTACTTGAACAGCCGCGCCTCGCGGACCCAGAGGTCCATGATGCCGTTGTCGTTGACCAGGTCGTCCTCGACCGACTGGATGAAGCAGGCGTGCGGCTGCGGGTGCTCGTAGGCGCTGGCCGCGCGGGTCAGCTTGCCGGTCCGGTAGTCGACGTAGTGGTGGCCCTGGCTCGGGCCGTCGATGCCGTAGGCCCAGTGCAGGCCGGTGTTGAACCACTGCGGCGAGTTCGGCGCGGCCATCTGCGCCGCCAGCATGAAGCGCATCTCGTCGTAGTAGGCGCGGGCGTCTTCCTCGGTGTCGAAGTAGCCGCCCTTCCAGCCCCAGTAGGCCCAGGTGCCGGCGAGCCGGTCGAAGACCTGCTTGGCCGAGGTCTCGCCGCCGGAGCGCTCGGCCTCGGGCAGCCCGGCCAGCGCCGCCTCGTCGGGCTCGCCGCGCCACAGGAAGGCCGGCACGTCGGCCTCCTCGACGCGCTTCAGGGCCTTCGGCACGCCGCGCTTGCGGAAGTACTTCTGCGCCAGGATGTCGGAGGCGACCTGGCTCCAGTCGGCCGGCACCTCGACCTGGTCGGCCTTGAAGACGACCGAGCCGTCGGGGTTGCGGATCTCGCTCTGGGTCAGGCGGAAGGGGATCGCCTCGTAGACGTCCCGGTCCTCTGTCGTGAAACGACGGGCGATACGCATGGCCTGACTGCTCCCCCTTGCGAGCGCGCTTGGTCGTTGGACTGCCGTCGCGGCCGGGGTCGGCGGAATCGGAGTCGCCCCTTGTCCGCCAAGGCGCGCCTGACCGCTGTCCACCGCCCCCTCGTCGATGGCGGACGGGAATCAAAACACAGAGACCCGACCAGATCTAGAAGCTATTTTGGGGCGGACGCCACATATAGGGGTTGACGCTAGGTTAGCTGCGGCGTCGCCCGGCGAGGACCAGGGCCGTCAGCACCAGCAGGCCGCCGGCGGCCTGCTGCAGGCTCAGCCGCTCGCCGAGCAGCAGCGCCGCGCCGCCGATCGTGACCAGCGGCTCGAGGTTGAAGAACAGGGCGGAGCGGCTCGGCCCGGCGTGGCGCACCGAGCCGGACTGCAGGAAGACCGCCACGAGGTAGCCGCCCGTCGCGACGGCCAGGGCGATCCAGCCGGTCCAGGGTCCCGGGGCGGCGCCGGCCGGGACCGGCGGCAGCGACCAGCCGCCGAGGGCGAGCAGGGTCAGGCCGCAGAGCAGGCCGGCAGCGAGGTTCAGCTGGACCAGCACGGTCATCGGCTCGTGCTCCACGACGATCCGGCGCATCGACAGGAAGAGGCCGGCGGCACCGCCGGCGCCGGCGGCGATCAGCGCGAGGCCGAGCGGCGAGAGCGTGCCGAAGCTCGGCCCGATCGCCAGGGCGAGGCCGGTGAAGGCGAGCAGCATCAGCGCCAGCTCGCGCGGCCTCGGCGCCCGCCGCTCCAGCGCGGCCTCGCCGAGCGCGGTCAGGATCGGGAAGGTGAAGAAGATGATCGCCGCCAGGCCGACCGGGATGAAGCGGACCGAGCCGAGATAGCCGGCCGAGGCGACGAACCAGCAGGCGCCGGTCAGCCAGGCGGCCGGACGCGCCGCCGGCGGCAGCAGCAGCGGCCGGCGGCGCGCCAGGCAGAGCCCGGCGAAGACCAGGGCGCCGAGCCCGAAGCGCAGCAGCAGCACCGTCTGCGGTGTCGCGCCCTCGCGGTAGCTCAGCGCCGCCAGGGCGGTGATCGTGCCGAAGCAGCAGGCCGAGATCAGCGCCAGCAGCTGGCCCAGGGCGGGGTCCGCCGCGGGAGCGGGCGCCAGCTCGACGGACCGGGCGGTACCGGTCCCGGTCATGCGCGCTCGGCGAGCGGCAGGTTGACCAGCAGGTTCTGCGGCTTGAGGCGCAGCTCGCCGGCCTCGTCCATGGCCATGGCCAGGTAGACCGGCCGGCCGGCGATGTCGGCGCGCATCTCGCTGGGATTGCGGAACTCCAGGCGGAACAGCGAGAGCAGGCGGGCGAGGCGCGCCTCGCCGACCTCGCGGCCTTCGTAGAGGTCGTTGAGCAGGCGGTTGCCCTCGGCGTCGAGGCCGAGATGCCAGACCCAGCGCTCGTCGCGGATCTGCTGGACCGGATGGAGGGCGACCTCGACCGCCAGGAAGCGCCGCACCCAGGCCTCGAGCACGCGGCAGAGCGCATCCAGGCCGTCGCCGGCGAAGTTGAGGTTGAGGACCGTGTCGTGGCGCGAATCGCGGCTCCAGTAGAGCTCGGCGTTCTCGCTGGTCAGCACGTCGAGCTCGATGGTGCGGAGCGGCGTCTGCGCCTCGACCAGCAGCTCGCCGAGCGAGCCGAAGCCGCCGCTGGTCGCGTACATCTCGACCGTCTCGGCGTCGGCGGCCATGACGTGGCCGTCGGCGACCGTGACCTTCTGGGTGCGGAACAGCAGCTCGGCGGCGCGGGCGCGCAGCGGCTGGTCGCTGCCCTCCAGGATCGCGCGCAGCACGACATGGGCCATCTGGTCGAAGAAGAGCGGCGGGACCGGCGGCTCGCCGGCCGCCGGGTCCGGCGGGTTCAGCACCAGGTCGAGGTAGGCGCCCTCGACGCTGCCGGCGGCGAGCAGCCGCTGGCGGAAGGCGAGCACGATGCGATAGGCCTCGATCGCGTCGGGGTCCTCCAGGGCGGCGATCTCGGCCTCGGCGACCGGCCGTGCCGGCTCGGCCAGCAGGGCCCGGTGGAGGGCATGCTCGGCGGCGTTCGACTCCTCGACCGGCCGGACCTCGGGCCGGTTCCAGTAGGCGCGCAGGTAGGCCTCGGTAACGCCGAGCCGGCCGTCGGCCCGCGGCTCGAGCAGGTGGTAGCCGGAATCGCGCCAGAAGTCGGGCATGTCAGCGTCCCCTCCGGGGCCGGCCTTAGCGTGGCCCCGGGCGCTTGTCCAGCGCTTGTCCGGCTTTCGCCGGTCCGCAGGGGCCGCCGCGTGCGCGGCGCCCAGGCCTCTGGACGATCGCGACTCCCGGTGCGATAGTCCGGCCCGCTTTTTCCGGCCGAACGGCCGGCAACCTGCTTTGGGGCGACGATGGCGACGCTGGGAACGCGTCTTTTCACCTGGCTGAACGGCGAGCTCGTCGGCCAGGACGGTGAAGGCAACAAGTACTACCGCCAGAAGGGCGGCGGATTCGTGCATCGCGACTCGCTGCGCCGGGAACGGCGCTGGGTGATCTACACCCAGGGCCGCGACGAGGCGAGCCGCGTGCCGCCGGAGTGGCACGCCTGGCTGCACCACTGGAGCAGCGAGCTGCCGCCCAAGGACGGCATCGCGCGGCGCCCCTGGATGAAGCCGCACCAGCCGAACCTGACCGGTACCGAGCTGGCCTACCGCCCGCCGGGCCACACCCTGGAGGGCGGCAAGCGCGACCGGGCAACCGGCGACTACGAGGCCTGGTCACCCGAGTGACCCGGGTTCCGGATCGTTCCCCCCAGACCGGAAGCTGAGGACCGACGTGATGCAGCGCAACATCATCGAGACCATCATCGGCGCGGTCGTGCTGCTGGTCGCGACCGGATTCGTCGTCTTCGCCTTCTCGATCGGCGGCCTGGACGGCATCGGCTCGGGCTACAGCGTGACCGCCCGCTTCGACGACGCGACCGGCGTGACCGCCGGCACCGACGTCCGCATGAGCGGCGTCAAGATCGGCACGGTGGCCAGCCAGACCCTCGACCCGAAGACCTTCGACGCGGTCGTCGCCATGACCATCCAGGACGGCGTGCCGCTGCCGGCGGACAGCTCGGCGCGGATCGTCCCCGATGGCCTGCTCGGCGGCAATTTCATCGACGTGCAGCCGGGCGGCGCACTCGACGACATCAAGCCCGGCGGCTCGATCGGCCGCACCCAGGGCGCCATCAACATCGTCGACCTGGTCGGCCGCTTCATCTTCGGCGGCAGTGGCGACAAGGGCGCCTCCGGCGACAAGAGCCCGGGCGAGCCGGCGACCTTGCAGTGACCGCCCGTGCTGCCGACCCGGTGATCGCCTCGTGAGCGGCCAGTCCTGGGATCCCGAGCGCTACCAGCGCAACGCCGGCTTCGTCGCCGAGCTCGGCCTGCCGGTCGTCGAGTGGCTGGCGCCGAAGCCCGGCGAGCGCATCCTCGACCTCGGTTGCGGCGACGGCGCGCTGACCCTGAAGCTGGCCGCTCTCGGCTGCGACGTCGTCGGCGTCGACGCCAGCGCCGAGCAGATCGAGGCGGCCCGCGCGCGCGGGCTCGACGCCCGGATCGTCGACGGTGCCGGGCTCGCCTTCGAGGCCGAGTTCGACGCGGTCTTCAGCAACGCCGCCCTGCACTGGATGCTGGATCCCGCGGCGGTGATCGCCGGGGTGCGCCGGTCGCTGAAGCCCGGCGGCCGCTTCGTCGGCGAGTTCGGCGGCGGCGCCAACGTGCGCCGGCTCCACGAGGCGCTGATCGCCGCCCTCGACCGCCGCGGCCTCGACGGCCGCGCCGCCTCGCCCTGGTTCTTCCCGAGCGTCGGGCAGTACCGGGCGCTGCTGCTGCAGGCCTTCTACTCGATCCGCTCGGAGCGCCAGCTGATGGAGCAGCTGGACTACAACCTGCTGTTCCGCTGGTTCGTCGGGCTGGCGATGGACGCGCCGGTGTGGGACCCGACGGTGTTCACCAAGAACCGAGAGCGGCTGCTGGCGGGCGAGGTGGCGCAGGAGTTCCTGCGGGCGGTGCTGAGCCAGGGCCGGGTCAGGGCGCTGCTCTCGGACGAGCACTTCTCTGTCGACGGTACGCTGATCGAGGGCTGGGCCTCGATGAAGAGCTTCCGGCCGAAGGACAAG